>NZ_CP076448.1:945000-2156321 GCF_019203965.1 Elioraea tepida | reverse complement strand
ATCTCGGCGATCGCTTCGCCCAGCTTCACGCGCTTCCTCCCCCTCCCGGACGGCGTTGCCGCCGCTCCGCCGACGCGCGCTTGCGCGCCGCTTCTGATGCATCAACCTAGACGCCGGTCCGCCGCCCCCGCAACCCCCGGAGCGGCGACGCCCGCGCGCTACCGCCCGAGCGCCTCGCGCCCGGCGCGGGCGGCGAGGATCAGGGCGCGCCGCACGCCGTCGGCGTCGCCGACAGGGGCCTCGAAGGCGAGGCGCCGCACCTCCTCGCCGCGCGCGAAATCGCACCCGTCCACGTCGACCGCGACGAGACGCCAGCCCTCCCCCGCTCCGCCCAACAGGCCGCAGGCAATCGCCGCGCAGGCGTCCGGGTGGTCCTGGTTCACATGCGCGACGATCTCGGCCTCCGCCTCGGCGATTCGTTGCACGGCGTCCGGGTCCGGCCGAAGCGCCGAGGCAGCCAGCCGATGCGCCATGGCGAAGCCGCCGACGAACTGCGCCTCCGTGATCTCCATGCGCCAGAGCGAGAAATCGGGCAGGTCGGCATAGAGCGCCGCATAGGGGTGCCGCGCGAGCCAGCGCGCCTTGAGCGCGGCGCGCTCTGCCTCCGGCACCCTCGCGGCGATGCCGGTGAGCGTCACCCGCGGCCGGGTCTGCGGGTTCGGGCTTGGCGCCGGACCTGTGATCAGGAGAGCGCAGCGCGGCTCCTCGGCGAGGTGGCGTGTGTGCGGCGAGAGCGCCGAGAGCCACAAGAGCGGCGAGAGATCGGGGGCCGTGGCCGGAGTGACGAGGCTCGCGTAGGGCTGGTCGCCCGCGCGCGTCGCAAGCGCCGCCTCCGACGCGGCGCGGATCAGACGCCGCGCCTCCCACGGCGCCGCCTCGCGCGACCGTGCGAGCGCCGCCCTTGCCTCCTCATCCAGAGCCATGCGTTCCCGCCCTCCGCGAGTTCCGCCATACTCTCCCCCGAGCAGGGGGCGGGCAGCCCCCGCGGAGGAGTCTCCATGCCGCACACCATCGCCCTCGTCGACGACGACCGCAACATCCTCACCTCGTTGCAGATGACGCTCGAGGCGGAGGGGTTCCAGGTGCGAACCTACACCGACGGGGAGAGCGCGCTGCACGGCATCACCGCCAGACCGGTCGATCTCGCGGTGCTCGACATCAAGATGCCGCGCATGGACGGGCTCGAACTGTTGCAACGGCTGCGCAAGCAGTCGGCCCTGCCGGTGATCTTCCTCACCTCGAAGGACGAGGAGGTCGACGAGCTGATGGGCTTGCGGCTCGGCGCCGACGACTACATCACCAAGCCCTTCAGCCAGCGTCTCGTGATCGAGCGGATCCGCGCCCTCTTGCGGCGCAACGAGGTGGCGCGCGGTGAGGGATCGGGCACGCCTGCCTCGGGCGTGCTCACCCGCGGCAGCCTGACGCTCGACGAGAACCGCCATCTCTGCCTCTGGAAGGGGGCCAACGTGCAGCTCACCGTCACCGAGTTCCTGCTCGTGAAGGCGCTCGCCGCCCGGCCCGGGATCGTCAAGAGCCGCGACCAGCTGATCGATGCCGCCTATGGCGAGAACATCTACGTCGACGACCGGACGATCGACAGCCACGTGAAGCGGATCCGCAAGAAGTTCCGCGCCGTGGACCCCGGATTTGCGCAGATCGAGACGCTCTACGGGATCGGCTACCGGTTCAAGGAGGAGTGACGGCGGGCGCGGGCGCGGCGCGGCATGCCGGATACCGCGCTGCAGGCGGCCGAGGCGACGAGGCCGCCGCCGACGCGCCGGTCGCGGCCGTCGCGCACGCACGGCGCGCGCAGTCTCGCCTCGCCGCTTTTGCGCCGCATCCTGCTCGTCAACGCCCTGCCGGTGGCGCTGCTTGCGGCGGCGCTTCTCTATCTCGGCGACTACGAGCGGGGTCTCGTCGATGCGGCCGTATCGGGGCTTCGGATCCAGGCGCAGATCTACGCCGGGGCGATCGGCGAGAGCGCCACCACGGTCGAGAACCCCGAGGCGCCCTCGATCAACGCCGATCTCGCCCGGCCGCTGTTGCGTCGTATCGTCGAGCCAACCCCGGAGGCGCAGGCGCGGCTCTTCGGCCCCGGCGGCGTGTTGATCGCCGACAGCCGCGTCCTTCCCGGCCCGGGTGGCACCGTCGTCACCGAGCCCTTGCCGGCGCCGCAGCCGCCGCGCGGCCTGCTCGGCAGGCTCGCCAAACAAGCGCATGACGCTGCGGTGGCCCTGCTCGTGCGCGGCTCGGCCTACCCGACCATCCCCGACGGCGCCGACTGGATGCCCGACCTCGCCACCGCCTTCCCGAGGATCGCCGAGGGCGACGCGCCGCCGGTGCTCCGCCGCACCGCCGACGGGCGCCTCGTCATCTCCGTCGCCGTGCCAGTCAGCCGGAACCGGCGCACGGTCGGCGCGATCGTGCTGACGCGCGAGGCGCACGAGGTGGACGCGGCCCTGTTCCAGGTGCGGATGACGATCCTCGCAACCGTCGCTCTGGCCCTTGTCGTCACGGTCGGCATGTCGGTCTATCTCGCTGCGACGATCGCCCGCCCGGTGCGCCGCCTCGCCCGGGCCGCCGAGCGCATGCGCGAGGGCCGCGGCCGATCTCGCAGCGTGCCGCGCGACCTCGTCGCCCGACGCGACGAGATCGGCGAGCTCGCCGACGCGCTCGACGAGAGCGCCACCGCGCTCTGGGCGAGGATGGACGCGATCGAGCGCTTCGCCGCGGACGTCGCGCACGAGATCAAGAATCCGCTGACCTCGATCCGCAGCGCGATCGAGACTCTGCGCCGGCTCGACGACCCGGAACGGCAGCAGCGACTGCTGTCCATCATCTCCGAGGATGTGCAGCGCCTCGATCGGCTGATCAGCGACATCTCCGACGCGAGCCGGGTGGATGCAGAGCTGTCGCGCACCCCGACCGAGCCGGTCGATCTCGGCCCGATCCTCGCCACGCTCGCCGAGCTGCACGAGGCGACGCGCGGCGAGGGCGAACCACGGATCGTGGTCGACGCGCCTTCAGAGGGGCTGACCGTGCGCGCGGTCGAGGGCAGGCTCGTGCAGGTTCTGCGGAACCTGATCGCCAACGCCGTGAGCTTCAGCCCGCCGAACGGCATCATCCGGCTGATCGGCCGGCAGGGGGGGGGCATCGTTGAGATCGCGGTCGAGGATGAGGGCCCCGGCATTCCGGAGGCGCGTCTCGAGCACGTGTTCGAGCGCTTCTACTCGGAGCGGCCGCGCGGCGAGAAATTCGGCAGCCACTCTGGGCTCGGGCTGTCGATCTCGCGCCAGATCATCGAGGCGCTGCGCGGCACGATCACCGCCGAGAACAGGCGCGGCGCGGACGGTCGGGTCTTGGGCGCGCGCTTCGTGGTCAGGCTGCCGGCGGCGTGAGCGCTCGCCCAAGGCAGGAGCGCGGAACGCGGCGGAGGCCGCGCTTGACAGCCGCCCCTCGGCTCGGGCGGTAGTGGCTGGCGACGATGCAGATCCACGCGACATGCTGCGCGCGCGACAGGGCGGACGGGCCGGCCGGCGTGCTGCTGCTCGGCCCCCCGGGCAGCGGCAAGTCCGACCTCGCGCTGAGGTTGATCGAGTCCGGGTTCCGTCTCGTCGCCGACGACCGCGTGGACATCGAGACCACGCCCGAGGGCGCCTTCGCCTCCGCCCCGGCCGCGCTCGCCGGACTGATCGAGGTGCGCGGCATCGGCATCCTGAGGCTTGGCGACACGGTGTCGCGCGCACGCCTCCGCCTTGCCGTCACGCTCACCCCGCGCGCGTCGCAGGAGCGCCTGCCGGAGCCGGCAGAGAGCGTGCTCGCCGGGCACTCGGTTCCGACCATCATGATCGACCCGGAGGCGCCGTCGGCGGTGGCCCGGATCCGGCTCGCGCTCGACGTGCTCGAGGGCCGCGCCGCGAGCCGCTGCGGCGCGCTCGGCGTCACGCCCGCGGTCTCGCCGTGACGGAAGAGCTCCGGCGGCGGACCGTAGCGCTCATCACCGGCCTCTCCGGAGCGGGCCGGTCCTCGGTGCTTCGGGTGCTCGAGGATCTCGGCTGGGAGACGATCGACACCCCGCCGCTTGCGGTGATCGAGACCCTGCTCGCCGCGGCGGACCGCACCACGCCGCTTGCGATCGGCCTCGACTCCCGGCGCGGCCGGCTCGACGCCGCCGCCGCCGCGGCGCTGGTCGAGCGAGCGCGCGCGGACGAGGGGCTCGACCTGACCGTCGTGTTCCTGACAGCGGATGAGGAGACGCTTCTGCGGCGCTACACCGAAACCCGCAGGCGCCACCCGATGGCGGAGCAGGGCGGCGTGCTCGAGGGCGTGCAGCGCGAACGGGCGCTGTTCGCCCCGCTCGAGGCGATCGCCGACGTGGTGCTCGACACCTCCGAGATGCCGCTGCCTGACCTGCGTGCCCAGGTGGAGGCGCGCTTCGCGCGGCCGGACGACTCCACGCTCTGGATCGGCGTCGTGAGCTTTTCCTTCGCGCGGGGGTTGCCGCGGGAGGCTGACCTCGTGTTTGACGTGCGATTCCTGAGGAACCCCTACTACCAGGCGCAGCTGAAGCCGCTGACCGGCCTCCATCCCTCGGTCGCCGACTACGTTGCCGGCGACCCGGATTTTGCCGCATTCTACGGGCGCATGACCGGCCTCCTTTTTCCGCTCTTGCCCCGCTATGTCCGGGAGGGGAAGAAGTATCTGACCATCGCGATCGGCTGCACGGGCGGCCGACACCGTTCCGTGATGGTTGCCGACAGGCTCGGCTCCGATCTCAGGGAGCGGGGCTGGCGTGTCTCCGTCGCCCACCGGGACATCCGGACGGCGCCGGACACCGCGAGAGCCGATGGCGGCACGGCGGCACAGGTGACCAACGGTCCATGACCACCCACCTCAGTCTCGCTGCGTCGGCGCCGAGGCAAGGCTCGGGCGCGGCGTCATGATCGGGCTCGTGCTCGTCACACACGGCCGGCTCGCCGAGGAGCTCAGGCTCGCGATGGAGCATGTGGTCGGCCCGCAGCCCGGCGTGGCGACGGTCTGCATCGGCCCCGACGACGACATGGAGAGCCGGCGCGCCGATATCCTCCGCGGCATCGCCCAGGTGGATACCGGCGACGGCGTGGTCCTGCTCACCGACATGTTCGGCGGCACGCCGTCGAACCTCGCGATCTCGGCGATGAACGGCAGAAACGTCGAAGTGCTTGCGGGCGTGAACCTGCCGATGCTCGTCAAGCTTGCCGCCGTCCGCGCCACCGAGCCGCTGCGCACGGCGGTCGCCTGCGCCCAGGATGCGGGGCGGAAATACATCGGCGCCGCCTCGCGCCTTCTCTCCGACGAGCACCCGCGATGAACCCAGAGGAATCGATCGGCGAGGACTGGCCCAAGGAGGGCCCGAGCGATCCGGCCGACCCGTTCCCGGCTGAGAGGGACCCGAACGCGCCGCCGCCTCTGGTGCGCGAGCTCGTGATCCGCAATCAGCGCGGCCTGCACGCCCGCGCCGCGGCGAAGTTTGTCAAGCTCGCCGAGACCTTCTCGGCCTGCATCACGGTGCGCAAGAACGGCATGGCCGTCTCCGGCCGCTCGATCATGGGCCTGATGATGCTCGGCGCGGGGCAGGGCTGCCCCGTCATCCTCGAGGCCGAGGGCTGGGACGCGCGCGAGGCGCTCGACGCGCTCGCCGGCCTCATCGAGGCCGGCTTCCATGAGGACTGATACGCGGCCCTCCCGCAAAAGCGGCGGCGACGGCCAGCCCCCCGCGCGCGAGCCCCGGCGCGGGCCGTCCGCCGCGGAGCGCGTCCTGCACGGGCTCGCCGTCTCTCCGGGCATCGGCATCGGCCGGCTCGCCACCGCGACCGAGAGCACGCCACGGATCGAGCGGCGCGAGCTCTTCGACCACCAGGTGGCCTGGGAGATCGAGCGCTTCGACGCCGCCGTCGCGGCCTCGCGCAAGCAGCTCGCGAAGCTTCGCGCCCGGCTCTCGATCCTGCCCGAGGACGCCAACCGCGAGCTCGAGCCGCTGCTCGACGCCTATGCGCAGATGCTCGGCAACAGCCGCCTGATCCGCGGCATCCGGCGCGCGATCGCGGAGAAGCGGATCAATGCCGAGGCGGCGGTGGCGGACGAGGCCGAGGCTCTGGCCGAGGCGATGGCCTCCTCCGGCAGCGACGACCGCGCCGCACGCCAGCGCCGCGCCGACGAGGTGCGCGAGATCGGCCGCAGGCTCCTGCGCAACCTCACCGCCACGCCGTGGCGGAACTACGCCACCCTACCGGACGGATCGGTGCTCGCCGCCGAGCTCCTGACGCCATCGGATGCGGCGCTGCTCGAGCCGGCGCGGCTCGCCGGTGTCGCCGCCGAAGAAGGCGGGCTCGAGGGCCACACCGCGATCATGCTGCGCGCCCTCGGTCTGCCGGCTGTGCTCGGCGTCGCCGGGCTGATGGAACACGCCACCCCCGGAACCACCGTTGTGGTGGACGGCACAGCCGGAACCGTGACGCTGAACCCCACCCCGGCCACCCTCGCCGCGGCCCGTCGCGCGCTCGCGGCCTACGCGCGCGAGAAGCAGCGCCTCGCCAAGCTCCGGCGCCTGCCGGCGGTGACGAAGGACGGCGAGACCGTGGAGCTCCAGGCCAATCTCGAGCTGCCCATGGAGCTGCCGATGATCGCCCAGTCGGGCGCCGTCGGGATCGGTCTGTTGCGCACCGAGTTCCTGTTCATGAACCGCGACGACGTGCCCGACGAGGACGTCCAGGCCGAGGCCTACGCCCAGGTGGTCGACGCGATGCAGGGCGACCCGGTGACGATCCGTGTGCTCGACTGGGGCGGCGAGAAGCAGATCGAGAGCCTTGTGTCGCGCGGCCTCGTTCCCGGCGCGGGCGGTGACAATCCCGCCCTCGGCGTGCGCGGGATCAGGCTCCTGCTCAAGGAGACCGACCTGTTCGAGACGCAGCTCGCCGCCATCCTGCGCGCTGCTTTGCGCGGTCCGGTGCGGGTGCTGTTGCCGATGGTGACCACGCCCGCTGAAGTGCGCGAGGCGCGCGACCTCTACGACCGCGTCGCACGGCGGCTCCGCCGCCGCGGCCTTGATCTGCCCGATCCGCTGCCGCCGCTCGGCATCATGATCGAGACGCCGGGGGCGGCGCTCGCCGCCGACAGCCTCGCGCTCGAAGCGGACTTCTTCGCGATCGGAACGAACGACCTCGCGATGTACACCCTCGCGGTCGATCGCGCCGAGACCGGGGCGAGCCACCTCTACGACCCGCTCCACCCGGCCGTCTTGAGGCTGATGCAGTTCGCGACCGAAGCCGCGCTCAGGATGCGCATGCCGGTCTCCGTCTGCGGCGAGATCGCGGGCGACCCGCGGCTGACGCCGCTCCTCCTCGGCCTCGGCATACGCTCGCTGTCGATGACCTCGGGCGCGGTGCCGCGGGTGAAGCAGGCGGTGCGGTCGGTCGCGATCGACGATTGCGCCCGCTTCGCGCGCGCGGTGATGGAGCAGTCAGACCCCGCACGGATCGCCTCCCTCATCGCCGAGTTCAAGGCCCGCGCCGTAGGCTGAGACCGCGGCGGCACACGCCCGGCCGCGTGCTTGGACACCGGCAGGCCGCTTCGGCTAATGATCGCGGCAAGACCGGGAAGCTGCGGGAGGGGCCTCGATGACAGGAACGCGCGACTGGTCGGGCCCGCTGGCGCGCGAGGCCATGGCCTATGTGCTCGCGGGCGGCCGCGGCAGCCGGCTGATGGAGCTGACCGACCGTCGCGCCAAGCCCGCCGTCTTCTTCGGCGGCAAGACGCGCATCATCGACTTCGCCCTCTCCAACGCGCTGAATTCGGGGATCAGGCGCATCGGGGTCGCCACGCAGTACAAGGCACACAGCCTGATCCGCCACCTGCAGCGCGGCTGGAGCTTCTTCCGCCCCGAGCGGAACGAGAGCTTCGACATCCTGCCCGCCTCGCAGCGCGGCGGCGACGAGCGCTGGTACGCGGGCACGGCCGATGCCGTCTACCAGAACATCGACATCATCGAGAGCTACGGCCCGCGCTATCTCGTGATCCTCGCGGGCGACCACATCTACAAGATGGACTACGAGCCGATGCTGCGCGACCACGTCGAACGCCGGGCCGACGTGACGGTCGGCGTGATCGAGGTGCCGAGGCAGGCGGCGCGCAGCTTCGGGGTGATGCAGGTCGATGCCGACGACCGGATCGTCGAGTTCCTCGAGAAGCCGAAAGACCCGCCCGGGCTGCCGGGCCGGCCCGAGGTCGCGCTCGCCTCGATGGGAATCTACGTGTTCGAGGTGTCGTTCCTGTTCGACCAGCTCCGCCGCGACGCGGCCGACCCGCAGTCGGGACACGATTTTGGCGGCGACATCATTCCCTACATCGTGCGCAACGGGAAGGCGATCGCGCACCGGTTCGAGCGCTCCTGCGTCCGCTCGGCGGAGGAGCGCGTCGCCTACTGGCGCGACGTCGGAACGGTCGACGCCTACTGGGAGGCGAACATCGACCTCACCGCGGTGGTGCCGCAGCTCGACCTCTATGACCGTTCCTGGCCGATCTGGACGCATGCCGAGATCACGCCGCCGGCGAAGTTCGTGCATGACGAGGCGGGGCGACGCGGCGAGGCGATCTCCTCGCTCGTCTCGGGCAACTGCATCGTCTCCGGCGCCTCGGTGCGCCGGTCGCTCCTGTTCACCGGCGTGCACGCACGCTCGTATTCGCGGATCGAGGAGAGCGTGATCCTCCCCGACGTGACGATCGGCCGGCACGCGCGGCTGAAGAAGGTGGTGGTCGACCGCGGCGTCACCATCCCAGAGGGCCTTGTCGTCGGCGAGGACCCAGAGCTCGACGCGACGCGCTTCCGCCGCACCGAGAAGGGCGTGTGCCTGATCACGCAGGCGATGATCGACCGGCTCGCCGGGTGAGCAGCGGTGCGGGTGCTCGCCGTCGCCTCCGAGTGCTTCCCGCTCGTCAAGACGGGAGGGCTCGCCGACGTGGTCGGTGCTCTTCCCGCGGCGCTCGCCGCGCATGGCGTGGCGGTGACGACGCTCCTGCCCGGCTATCCTGCCGTGCGGGCAGCGCTCGCCGAGGCCTGCGAGATCGGGTCGGTTCCGGAAGGACGGCTCGTCGCAGGGCGCGCCGGGGCGCTCGATCTCGTCACCTTCGACGCGCCGGCGCTGTTCGACCGGCCGGGCGACCCCTACCGGCGCCCTGACGGGGCGGATTGGCCGGACAACGCGCTCCGCTTCGCCGCGCTCGCACGCGTCGCAGCCGCCATCGCGACGGGCCGGACGGCTCTGCCGCGGTTCGACCTTCTGCACGCGCATGACTGGCAGGCGGGGCTCGCCCCGGCCTATCTCGCCTTCGCCCCGGGCCCGCGCGTTCCCTCCGTTCTCTCGGTGCACAATCTCGCCTTCCAGGGCCAGTTCGGGGCGGAGCTCTTCCCCGCCCTCGGCCTTCCGGCGGAGGCCTTCGCGGTCGACGGCGTCGAGTATTACGGCGGTGTGGGGTTCCTGAAGGCGGGGCTCCACTACGCCGACCGGATCATCACCGTGAGCCCGACCTACGCGCGCGAGATCGCGACACCGGAGGGGGGTATGGGGCTTGATGGTCTGATCCGGGCGCGGAAGGATCGGATCACGGGGATCGTCAACGGCATCGACATAGAGGTGTGGTCCCCCGAGACGGATGCCGCGCTGCCACGACGCTACGACATCGGAACGCTAAGCTTGCGCGCGCACAACCGCGCCGCCGTCGAGGCGGCCTTCGGCCTCGGCCCCGGCCCGGGGCCGCTGTTCGCCGTGGTCAGCCGCCTCACCTGGCAGAAGGGGATCGACCTGATCGCCGAGGCGCTGCCTCTCCTGCTCGGCGCGGGCGGGAGGCTTGCCCTGCTCGGCACCGGCGATGCCGCGCTCGAGGGCGCGTTCCTCGCCGCCGCGGCGTCGCATCCCGGCCGTGTCGGCGTGCGCATCGGCTTCGATGAGGCACTGTCGCATCTGATGTTTGGCGGCGCCGATGCGGTGCTCGTTCCCTCGCGCTTCGAGCCCTGCGGCCTCACCCAGCTCTACGGGCTGCGCTACGGCTGCGTTCCGGTCGTGTCGCGCGTCGGGGGGCTCGCCGACACGGTGATCGACGCCAACGCCGCCGCGCTCGAGGCGGGCGTGGCTACAGGGATCCAGTTCTTCCCCGTTACGGCTTCGGCTCTCGGCGCCGCCATTCTCCGCGCGGCGGAGCTGTTCGCCGACGGCGAGGCCTGGGCCGGGATGCAGCGCGCCGGTATGCGCGCCGACCTCTCCTGGTCGCGCCGCGCCGGCGCCTATGCCGCCGTGTTCCGCGCCGCATGCGCCGCCGGCGCCTGACGCCGACCGCGGCGGTCTGACCGTCGGCTCGCAGCCGCCGCGCCGTCGTCCACGGAACGCCGCCGAGCGCGCGCCATGTGCCTTGGGCGCGCGCGCTGCGTTGCCGCGCCTCCGCGGTTCGGCTAAGGCGCGGAGCGGATGGACGCGACCGCAGAGACCACCATCGCCGAGGGGCCGCTGCCTGCCTGGCGCGCGCGCATCGCCCGCGGCGAACTTCTGCCCGATCCGGCTCAGGAATTCGCCGCCGAGCGGCTTCAGGGCCTGTGGCGTGCACTCGCGGGATATTCGCCTTCGCCGCGGCAGGGCGGGGTGCTCGAGGCGTTCCGAAGCCGCTTCGGCTTCGGCCGCGGCCGTGCGGCGCGGCAGCGACGCGTGCGCGAGGACGGGATGGACGCCCCGCAGGGGCTCTACCTCGTCGGGTCCGTCGGCCGCGGCAAGTCGATGCTGATGGATCTCTTCTTCGCCTCCGCTCCGGTGGCGCGCAAGCGCCGGGTTCATTTCCACGCCTTCATGCAGGAGGTGCACGCCTTCCTGCACCTGTTCCGCCAGAAGGCGAGCGGGGCCGACCCGATCCCGGTCCTCGCCGACCAGGTTGCGGCCCGGGCGCTGCTCCTCTGCTTCGACGAGTTCCAGGTGCACGACATCGCCGATGCGATGATCCTCGGGCGACTGTTCGAGGCCCTGTTCGCCCGCGGCGTTGTGGTGGTCGCGACCTCCAACACGGTGCCGGACGAGCTCTACAAGGACGGGCTGCAGCGTGACCGGTTCCTCCCCTTCATCGCGCTGCTGAAGGAACGGCTCGAGGTGATCGTTCTCGACGGCGGCCGCGACTACCGGCGCGACCGACTGATCGGCATGCGCACCTGGTGGTCGCCGGCCGACGAGCGGGCGGAGGCTGCGCTTTCCACCGCCTTCGCCGCGCTCGCGGGCGAAGGGGTCGCTCGGCCGATGACGCTCGAGGTGCTGGGCCGACGCGTCACCCTGCCGCTCGCGCTCAACCACGTCGCCCGGGCGGATTTCGAGACGCTCTGCGGCGCCGCCCTCGGCCCGGCGGACTATCTCGCTCTCGCGACCCACCTCAACGCTCTCGTGCTCGACCGGATCCCCCGCCTCTCGCCGGAGAACTTCGACCGCGCGCGCCGGTTCATCACGCTGATCGATGCGCTCTACGAGCACCGGGTGAAGCTTGTCGCCTCCGCCGACGACATCCCCGACCGGCTCTACGAACGCGGCGAGAACGCGGCCATGTTCCAGCGCACCGCGAGCCGGCTGATGGAGATGCAGAGCGAGGACTATCTCGCCCTGCCGCACCTCACCTGAAGGGAACGACGATGGCCGGACCGGAGATTCCCGAAACACCGCCCGCAGGCGAACCGGCTCTGCGCACGCTCGCGATGCCGGGTGACACGAACCCCGCCGGAGACATCTTCGGCGGTTGGGTGCTCGCGCAGATGGATCTCGGTGGCGGAATCGCGGCCGCGCGCGAGGCGCGTGGCAGGGTCGCGACCGTGGCGGTCGATGCGCTGTCGTTCCATCGCCCGGTGAAGGTGGGGGACGAGGTGTCGGTCTGGGCCGAGCTTCTTGGCATCGGCCGGACCTCGCTTCGCTACCGGGTCAGTCTCTGGCGGCGGCCGCGCGAGGCAGAGGCGCATGAGCGCGTGACGGTCGCGACCTTCACCTTCGTCGCGCTCGACGCGGCCGGGCGCCCGAGGCCGGTGCGGGGATGAACAAGAAGGGGCGGCCGCGGTGGGCCGCCCCCTGTCGAATGCTGTGAGGCGAAGCGTCAGGCCGTGCGGCGGCGGCGCGTCGCCCAGGCGAGGCCGAGCAGGGCCACGCCGAACACCCCGAGTGCCGCCGGAGCGGGGACGTTGAACGGATTGTCCCTGGCGAATGCGATGTTGTCGAACTCGAAGGCGAACTGGCTCGAGGTCGCCACCACGCGGGTGAAGGGAACCGTCGAGGTGATGTTGACGTAGACAGTCCCATTCACGCCCTGATCACCGATCGGGCTCGCGATCACGTCCGAACCGGTGATCGAGCCGATCAGCGTCGTGCCATTGTAGAAGCTCAGCGTGTTGTAGGTATCGACCGAGCCCCAGAGCAGGCCGAAATATGTGTATCCCCCGCTCCCCGGAAGCACAATCTCGGCTGCCGCGCCGACCACCGCCCCGAACGAGCCCGACGTTATGTAAGGGGTCGTGTCGGGGCCATTCGGCTGGTTGGCGGTGCCGATCGGGTTGCCGAAGCCGATGCCATTGCCGCCAGAGAGGAACGGGGCGGCGTATTGCCCACTCATGGACCCCGTGACGACGAGCGCGTTGGGCAAGAGGTTGACGGTAATGCCGCTCTGCGGCGAGGGGCCTTGGGGCGTTCCGGAGCCCGGCGTCATCCAGTCGAAGTTGTCGCGGGTCACCCCGGCGACGTTCGGGGCGCCGCCGACACTGCTGTTGATGGTCAATGGCGACGCGTCAGCCGCGCCGACCCCGACGATCGCGACCGAGGCTGTCGCCAGCAGGAACGTCCTCATGCCCTTCATACCATCTCTCCTGAACATCGGCCCGCACACGCGCGCCCTGTGTTGACGGGTCATGCACGGCCCATACCAAAAGCCAAGCCCTTGTGGTCGCTTGGAAATCTTGGATCATGCGCAGAGGATGTAAAGATTCCCGACAACGCACCGTCTCATTTCATGAGATTGCACGGGAGTTTCAAGACATGTCCGCCGGTAGAGGCAGAACCAGCTCTGCGCCACCTCTCTCTCGCCCTTCGGCAGGGGGCGGCCCGCGGGCCGCCTGGGCGAAGACGACGACGCTCCCGCCGCATGTAAGGTTTTCCGACTCACGCATCCGTCAGAGCTCATGCACATCCGTGAGGCGCTCTCGGGCGTGCAGACACGCGCATGCCTTCACCGCGCGTTAACCGCCCACGCCCCACACACATGGGCAGGACAGACGGGAGCGCCCGCATGCAGCCCGCCCTCGCCGCGACGAAGGATCCTCCGCTGCCGCTCGCCGAGCGTCTCGCCGCCGCCGCAACCGCCTTCCGTTCTCTCCCCCAACTCCAGCTGACAGGTCGGCTCGCCTCCGTCACCGGTCTTGCCGTCGAGGTCGAAGGGGTGACGGGGTTCCTCTCGGTCGGCGATCGTCTGGTCGCCACGGCGCGCGACGGCCGCGAGGTGATGCTCGAGGTGATCGGCTTCCGCTCGGGCCGCGCCCAGGCCATGGCGCTTGGCGATCTCGCCGGGCTCGGCCCAGGGATGCCCGCGCGCATCGGCGGCGAGGCGCGCTTCGCCGTCTCGCACGCCTGGCTCGGGCGCGTGATCGATCCGCTCGGCAACCCGCTCGACGGGCGTGGGCCCCTCCCTCCCGGGCCGGCGCCGCGCCTGGTGCGTGCCGCCCCGCCTCCCGCCACCGCGCGGGCGCGGCTCGGGCCGCGCCTGCCGCTTGGTGTGCGCGCGCTCGACCTCTTCACCGGCTGCCGGCAGGGGCAGCGGCTCGGCCTCTTCGCAGGCTCTGGGGTGGGCAAGTCCACGCTGATGGCGATGCTCGCGCGCCAGGCCGCCTGCGACGTCGCGGTGATCGCACTTGTCGGCGAACGCGGCCGAGAGGTGCGCGAGTTCATCGAGGACGATCTCGGCGAGGCGGGGCTCGCGCGATCGGTGGTCGTCGTCGCCACCTCCGATGCCGCGCCGCTGTTGCGCCGCGAGGCGGCGCACGCGGCGCTCGCGGTCGCCGAGCATTTCCGCGACGAGGGGCTGAACGTGCTCCTGATGATGGACAGCGTCACGCGGTTCTGCCTGGCGTTGCGCGAGATCGGCCTCTCCGCTGGCGAACCGCCGGCCACGCGCGGCTACCCGCCCTCGGTGTTCGCCGAGCTTCCGCGCCTGCTCGAGCGCGCCGGTCCCGGGCTCGAGGGCCGCGGCGGCGCGATCACCGCCCTCTTCACCGTCCTCGTCGAGGGCGAGGACCATGACGAGCCGGTAGCCGATGCTGCGCGCGGCATTCTCGACGGCCATGTCGTGCTCGAACGCAGGATCGCCGAAGCCGGGCGCTTCCCGGCGGTGAACGTGCTGCGCAGCCTCTCGCGTGCGGCAGACGGACTCCTCGCTCCCGAACAGAAGGCGCTGCTTGCGCGCGCACGCCGCCTGCTCGCCCTGCACAGCGAGATGGCCGACATGGTCCGTCTCGGCGCCTACCGGCCGGGCTCGGACCCAGAGGTGGACGAGGCGGTGCGGCTCGCTCCTCGAATCGAGGCCCTGCTCGCGCAAGGAAAGGACGAGACCGACACGCCCGAGGCGGCCTTTGCCGCTCTCGCCGCCATCCTGGACAGCCATGGCACGTGACGCGCTCGCAACGCTTGCGCGGCTGCGCCGCCTCGCGGTCACGGAGGCGCGTCGCGCACTCGCCGAGGCACTTCGCGTCGAGGAGCGCGTCGCCGCCGAGGCCGTCGCGGCGGAGCGGGCGCTGATGGCGGAGGCAGAGGCGGGCGACCCGGCGGCCTACGCGGCCTGGCTGCCGCGTGGGGTCGCCGAGGCACGCGCCGCAGCGGCGAAGGCGGCGGCGGCGGCGCGCGCGGCGGAGCGGCAGCGCGAGGCGCTTGCCGAGGCGCGCGCCGCCGAGCGGGCGGTCGAGATCATCGCGGCGCGTCGTGCCGCGGACGCGGCGAGAGCGGCGGAGCGTCGCGCCCAGGCACGGCTCGACGACGCGGCCGCGAGCGTGCGCCAGTTCCGAAGCGAGGGCGGCCGACGGCGCTGAGGGGAGGCTGAGCAGCGCGGCCCGCCGCCTTGCCGCAACGCATCAAACCGGCTAGGTCAACCACGCCCCGCCCGAGGCAGGGCGGCCGGCGCGCCCCTCCAGGCCCGCGCCGCGACATCACGTCGGCAAGCAAGGACGCAAGGCACACCCATGGCCCGACCGAAGATCGCGCTGATCGGCGCCGGCAATATTGGCGGCACGCTCGCCCACCTGATCGGCCTCAAGGAGCTCGGCGACGTCGTTCTCGTCGACGTGTTCGGCGGCGTCGCCGCCGGCAAGGCGCTCGACATCATGCAGTCGGGCCCCGTGGACGGGTTCGACGCGATGATGACCGGCGGGGCCGACTACGCCGCGATCAAGGGCGCGGAGGTGGTGATCATCACCGCCGGCTTCCCGCGCCAGCCGGGCATGAGCCGAGACGACCTCGTGTCAAAAAACGCGGGCGTGATCGCCACCGTGGCCGAGGCCGTCAAGGCACACTGCCCGGAGGCGTTCGTGATCGTCATCACCAACCCGCTCGATGCGATGGTGTGGGTGTTCCGCGAGAAGTCCGGCCTGCCGCCCGAGAAGGTCGTCGGCATGGCCGGCGTGCTCGACAGCGCCCGCTTCCGCCTCTTCCTCGCGCACGAGTTCGGCGTCTCGGTCGAGGATGTCACGGCCTTCGTGCTCGGCGGACATGGCGACACGATGGTGCCGCTCGTGCGCTACTCCACCGTCGCAGGAATCCCCCTGCCCGATCTCGTGAAGATGGGCTGGACCACCCAAGCGAGGATCGACGCGATCGTCGAGCGCACCAGGAGCGGCGGCGGCGAGATCGTGAAACTGCTCGAGAAGGGCTCGGCCTATTACGCACCGGCGGCAGCGGCGATCGCGATGGCCGAGAGCTACCTGCGCGACAAAAAGCGCGTGCTTCCCTGCGCCGCTTGGCTCACGGGCCAGTACGGTGTGAGCGACCTCTATGTCGGCGTGCCGGTGGTGATCGGCTCGGGCGGGGTCGAGCGGATCGTCGAGATCGCCCTCGACGATGCCGAGCGCGCCGCCTTCGCGCGGAGCTGCGCGGCGGTGCGAGAGCTGATCGAGGCCGCGCGCGCTCTCGTCGGCTGAACGCCGCGCCGGGCCCGGCCCCACGTCCGCGTACCCCCGTGCCGCGTCCCGAACACTCCCTCTCCGCAATGGAGACCCTGCGATGAACATCCACGAGTACCAGGCCAAGGAGCTGCTCGCGAAATACGGCGTGGCCGTGCTCAAGGGCGGTGTGGCCTGGAGCCCGGAGGAGGCGGAGCGGATCGCCGCCTCGCTCGCCTCACCCGTCACCGTGGTCAAGGCGCAGATCCATGCCGGCGGCCGCGGCAAGGGCCGCTTCCTCGACGACGCCTCCGGAAAGGGCGGGGTTCGGATCGCGCGCTCGCCGGCGGAGGCTCGGGCGGCCGCCGAGGCGATGATCGGCAAGGTGCTGGTGACGGCCCAAACCGGGCCCGCAGGGCGGAAGGTGCAGCGCGTCTATGTCGAGAGCGGCTGCGACATCGCCCGCGAGCTCTATCTCGGCCTGCTTGTCGATCGCTCGGTCGGCCGCGTGGCGATCATGGCCTCGACCGAGGGCGGGGTGGAGATCGAGGAGGTCGCCGCACGCCACCCCGAGCGTATCCTCCGCGTTCATGTCGACCCGGCGACGGGCGTGCAGCCCTTCCACGGCCGCACCCTCGCCTTCGGCCTTGGGCTGTCGGGGAGCGAGGTGCGCGCCTTCACCGGCTTCGTGCTCTCGCTCTACCGCGCCTTCGTCGAGCTCGACTGCGCGATCGTCGAGATCAATCCGCTCGTCGTCACGTCGTCGGGCGATGTGGTGGCGCTCGACGCCAAGGTGAGCTTCGACGACAACGCCCTGTTCCGCCACCTCGAGATCGCCGCTCTCCGTGACGAGAGCGAGATGGACCCGAAGGAGATCGAGGCGGCGAAGTACGACCTCAACTACGTCGCTCTCGACGGCAACATCGGCTGCATGGTCAACGGTGCCGGGCTTGCGATGGCGACGATGGACATCATCAAGCTCTACGGCGGCGAACCGGCCAATTTCCTCGACGTTGGCGGCGGCGCGACGAAGGAGCGCGTCACGGCCGCGTTCAAGATCATCCTCTCCGACCCCAAGGTCGAGGGAATCCTCGTCAACATCTTCGGCGGCATCATGCGCTGCGACGTGATCGCCGAAGGCGTGGTGGCCGCCGCGCGCGAGGTGTCGCTGTCGGTTCCGCTCGTCGTCAGGCTCGAGGGGACGAATGTCGAGCTCGGCAAGAAGATCCTCGCCGCCTCGGGGCTTCCGATCGTCTCCGCCGACAACCTCGCCGACGCCGCCGCCAAGGTGGTCCAGGCCGTGAAGGAGGCCGCCTGAGATGGCCATTCTTGTCGACGCCACCACCCGGGTGATTACCCAGGGCTTCACCGGCGCCCAAGGCACGTTCCACAGCGAGCAGGCGATCGCCTACGGGACGAAAGTGGTCGGCGGCGTCACGCCAGGAAAGGGCGGCACGACGCATCTCGACCTTCCGGTGTTCGACACCGTCGCCGAGGCAAAGGCGAAGACCGGGGCGACGGCGACCGCGATCTACGTTCCCCCCGCCTTCGCGGCGGATGCCATCCTCGAGGCGATCGACGCCGAGATGCCGCTGATCGTCTGCATCACGGAAGGGATTCCGGTGCTCGAGATGGTGAAGGTCAAGCGCGCTCTCACCGGCTCGAAGTCGAAACTGATCGGGCCGAACTGCCCCGGGATCATCACCCCCGATGCCTGCAAGATCGGTATCATGCCGGGCCACATCCACCGGCGCGGCAGGATCGGCATCGTCTCGAAGTCCGGCACCCTGACCTATGAAGCGGTGGCGCAGACCACCGCCGCGGGCCTGGGCCAGAGCACCTGTGTGGGCATCGGCGGGGACCCGGTGAAGGGTCTCGACTTCATCGAGGTGCTTGAGCTGTTCCTCGCCGATGACGAGACCCAGGCGATCATCATGATCGGCGAGATCGGCGGCCAGTCCGAGGTCGAGGCGGCGGAGTTCCTCGCCCGCGAGAAGCGGAAGAAGCCCGTGGTCGGCTTCATCGCCGGGGCCACCGCTCCGCCCGGGCGGCGCATGGGGCATGCGGGCGCGGTGATCTCGGGCGGCAAGGACACCGCCGCCTACAAGATGGCGGCAATGCGCGAGGCGGGCATCCTGGTCGCGGACAGCCCCGCCGCGCTCGGCTCGACGATGGTCAAGGCGCTCGGCTGAGCCGCGTCTGTCGGCGCGGAGCGGTCAGCCGATGCCGACGACCTCCCGGCCGGGCGGATGCGAGGGCGTGCTGCGGCCGTGCGGGACGCGCGCGCCGGCGGCGCTGCCGGCGGGCCGAGCTTCCGCCCCGCCCCCGGGGGGGCGCCGCTCCAAATGCGGCTGCGCGCTGTCGTGCCCGGCCCCGCCAGCCGCGGCATTCCCGAACACGACCGACGACGGGCGCGATCCCTCACCCTCTCGGGGAAACACTCCCGGGCGAGGTGCTGCCGACGGCAGACCTCGCCCACGCTCCGTGCCGGCCGGGCTAGAGCGGTTTCCAGATGAGTGGAAACCGCTCTGGCCTCATCTTGCGAGCATCTTCACGCCTACGGCTGTTTCCAGCCGTATGCGATCTGCTCTAGCGACGCCACCAGCCGCGCTTGCGCGGGACGTCGGGCGGCGCCTCGTCGACGACGATCGGCTTGATCTCCATCGAGGCGATCGGCGCTTTCGGCTCAGGCGCCGACGCCGGCGCGGCGGGCTGCGGGGCGTCGTGCACCGGCTCGACCACGGGCCGCTCCGGCAGGGCGGCGGCGGGCGGTGACGGAGCAGCGGCGGCAGGCGGGCCATCACCCGATGCGGCGACGACAGGCTCAGCCGCGACCTCGAGGGTCGCGGCAGGCGGCGTGTCGGTCGCGGTCAGCTCGCGTTCGATCGCCTCGAAGAGGTCGAGCGCCGTGTCGCCGAAGGGGTTGGCCGGTGTCGCGCCCTGGAACATCACAGGCGGGGCGGCCGGCTCGGCGCGCCCCGCGCCCGCCTCGTCCTCGCGGCGACGGCGTCGGCCGCCGCGTCGCCCGCGGCGGCGGCGCGTCCGCGCCGCCTCCTCACTCTCAGAAGCCCCTCGTGGCGGCCCTGCGGCGGCCCCCTCGTCCTCCGCCTCGGCCTCGGCGCTCATGGCCTCGGCAGGCTCGCTCACCGCGAGCCCGGGCTGGTCGCCGATCCCGGGCGGCACCGTTGCAGGAGCGGCGGCCGAGCCCTCCTCGCGCCTGCCGCGCCTGCGGCGGCGGCGGCGGCGGCGCCGTTCGCCGTCGCCTGTGGAGGGCTGTGGACGGTCAGGCTGCGCCTCGCGCTCCCCTTCCTGAGCGGTCTCCTCGACGCTCTCCTCGACCTCCGCCTCGGCCGCCGCCTCCTCCTCGTCGTCCTCGGCCGGCGGCGGTGGCGGCAGGGGGGCGGGGGCCGCGGGTGGAGCGACGATCACGGGGGGCTTGGTTCGCTCGATCCTGTGCGCGGGGGGAATGAGCGTGTCGTCAGCGGCGAACAGGATCCGCATCGAGAACGCCGCCTCGAGCTCGGCGAGGCGCTGGCGCTTCATGTTGAGCAGGTAGAGCGCGACCGAACCGGCGCAGCGGACGACGATCTCGCCCGCCCGGCGCCGCGCCGCCTCGTCTTCGATCGCGCGCAGGACCTGAACCGCCGCGCTCTCGGTCGAGCGGACGAGGCCGGTGCCGCCGCAGTGCGGGCAGGTGACGAAAGCGGTCTCGGTCAGGCTCGGGCGGAGGCGCTGGCGGCTCATCTCGAGCAGGCCGAAATGGCTGATCCGGCCGACCTGGATCCGCGCGCGATCGTGCTTCAGCGCCTCCTTCAGGCGCCGCTCGACGGCGGCGTTGTTGCGGCTCGTCTCCATGTCGATGAAGTCGATCACGATCAGCCCCGCGAGGTCGCGCAGGCGGAGCTGGCGGGCGATCTCGTCCGCCGCCTCGAGATTGGTCTTGAGCGCGGTCTCCTCGATGTTGCGCTCGCGCGTCGATCGGCCCGAATTGACGTCGATCGCGACCAGCGCCTCGGTCTGGTTGATCACGATCGAGCCGCCCGATCGGAGCTCGACGCGCGGCGAGTGCATCGCATCGAGCTGCGCCTCGACGCCGGCGCGCGCGAACAGGGGCACGCCGCCGTCGCGGTAGAGCTGCACCTTCTTCGCATGCGACGGGATCAGCATGCGCATGAAGTCCTTGGCGGCGCGGTAGGCCTCCTCGCCGTCCACCAGGATCTCGTCGATGTCGCGCGAGTAGAGGTCGCGGATCGCGCGCTTGATGAGGTTCGCCTCCTCGTAGATCAGGGCCGGGGCGACGGAGGCGAGCGTCTTTTCGCGGATGCTGTCCCACAGCCGGAGGAGATATTCGCAGTCGCGCTTGATCTCAGCCTTGGGGCGGTTCGCCCCGGCGGTGCGGACGATCAGGCCCATGCCCTTCGGTAGGTCGAGCTCGGCCATGATCTCGCGCAGGCGCTTGCGGTCGGCCGCGGAGGAGATCTTGCGGCTGATCCCGCCGCCGTGCGGCGTGTTCGGCATCAGGACGCAGTAGCGGCCGGCGAGCGAGAGATAGGTGGTCAGCGCTGCCCCTTTGTTTCCACGCTCCTCCTTCACCACCTGCACGAGCAGGATCTGCCGGCGCTTGATCACCTCCTGGATCTTGTAGTTGCGGAGGAAGCGTGGGTTGATCCGCCGCGGCCGCTCCTCTTCGGCGCCGTCGCCGCCGCCGATGGTCTCCGGCACGGCCGGCTCCGCTGCCACCTCGGCCACCTCGCCGCGGCCGCGCACCTCTTCCGACTCGTCGGGCGCGGCAGGGGAGTCCTCCCCCGGCCCGTCGTCGCGGGCTTGCTCGGCGGTCGCGAGCGGGTCGGCCTGCGGCGCTGGCGGGATCGCGATCCGGTCGGGCTCGGCGGAGATGGTCTCGCCCTCGATCCGCACCGGCTGCGCGCTCGGCGGCCGCGGTGTGGGGGTGGATTCGGTCCCGTCCTCCGGCGTGGACGCGGGCGCGGGGGGAAGATCGGGCACGACGGCCGCCTCGGCCGGCCGAGGCGGTTCGGGCGCCTCGAAGGGAGGGGGCGTGGGCGCGGTGTCCTTGGCGGCAGAGGCCGAGGCCTCCGATGCTGCCACCGGCGACTCCGGTGCAGGCGACGAACCACCGGGCGGCTCTTCCTGCGGCGACCCCTCCGCCGCCGCAGCGCCTGCTTGCGAGGCTGCCTCCGCGGGCGCCAGCTCCCCCCCGTCCTCCTCCTCTTCGGCCGCCTCCTGTTCGGCGAGAGCGAGCAGGCGTTGCCGGTCGGCGACCGGGATCTGGTAATAGTCGGGGTGGATCTCGCCGAAGGCGAGGAAACCGTGGCGGTTTCCGCCGAACTCGACGAACGCGGCCTGGAGGCTCGGCTCGACCCTCACCACGCGGGCGAGGTAGATGTTGCCCTTGAGGGTTCGCTTGGTTGAGGTCTCGACGTCGAACTCCTCGAGGCGATTGCCGTCAAGAACGACAACGCGCGTCTCCTCGGGGTGGGTGGCGTCGATCAGCATGCGCTTGGTCATGGACACTCGGTCTCCGCGCCAGGGCGGCACTCGGGCGCGTGGCCGGTGCCGAGCCGTGGCGGCAAGGGGATGGACGGGGGCCACCGGCACGGGCGGCGGTGGGCGGAAGCGGGTCAGGGCGCAGGAAGCGTCCGGTCATCGTTCCGTTCCGTCGGGCGCGGCGTGCACCCGGTGGCGACTGCCCAGCGGATGGGGCGACCTTCGACGGTGCCGGCGGAACGCGGCGCCCCTGCGCGAGCCGCAGGACACGCCAGGCGCGGCACCCGCTGGCCACAGCGCCGGCCGAACGCCCGAGCGGGGCGGCGCGGCAGGTCTCCGCGCGGGTGAGGCACAATGGCGCATGCGAGCCCTGATCACAAGGCCCGCGTGACTTCCCGCGACACCTCAGCGAGACGTGGCAACCCACGGAAGAACTTGATATCCTGTTCCCCCGAACCGGTTCACCTCCGCTGGGAGAAGGCATGACGCTCGGTCTCGGGCGCCGCCTCGTGGTCATGGCGGGGCTTCGCGCACCCCTGGCGCTGCCCGTGAGCGTGCTCGCGTCGCGCGCAGTCCATGCCGCCGCCGCCACCGGCGCCTCGGTCGCGCATGAGGGAGCGGTGACGCGCTTCTCGCTCGCCACCACTGCCTCGCCGGCATTCAGCCTGTTCACCCTCGGCAATCCGCCGAGGGTCGTGATCGATCTGCCCGGTCTCGCCTGGTCGGGCGGCGAACCGCCATCCGGCGCGGGCCTCGTGCGCGGGGTGCGCGTGAGGCTGAACCGTCCCGGGGTGACCCGGGTGGTGCTCGATCTCGCGCGCCCGGTCTCGGTCGATCGGGCCGAGGTGGTCGAGGCGTCGTCGGGGCGTGCCCTCGAGATCACGCTCTCGCCCGCGCCGGAGAGCGTGTTCCTGCGCCAGACGGCGAGCAGCGCCGCGGCGCGCCCGGCGGCGGACGCTGAAGCGCCCGCCCAGCCGGCGCGGGTCGCTCGCAAGCCGCTCGTGATGCTCGACCCGGGCCATGGCGGGCGCGACCCGGGCGCGATTGGCCGGGTCGCCCGAACCCAGGAGAAGCACATCACGCTCGCCGCCGCCCTCGAAACGCGGCGCCTGCTCGAGCAGGGCGGGCGCGTTCGGGTGGCGATGACGCGCACCCGCGACGTGTTCGTGCCTCTGACCGAACGGGTGCGCGCCGCCCGAGCCGCCGGGGCCGATCTCTTCCTCTCCCTCCATGCCGATGCGCTCGATGACCGGAACGTGCGCGGCGCCTCCGTCTACACCCTCGCCGAGCAAGCCTCGGACCCGCTCGCGGAGCGGATCGCTCGGAACGAGAACCGCGCCGACCGGTTCGCAGGCCCCACCTTCGAGGGCGTCACGCCGGAGGCGGCGCGGATCCTGATCGCGCTCGTCCGCCGCGACACGCTGAACGGTGCCGCGCGCATGGCGCGGATCACGGTGTCAAGCCTTGCCAAGGACGTGACGATGCTGCCCAACAGCCATCGCTTCGCCGGCTTTATCGTGCTCAAGGCGCCCGACATCCCCTCCGTGCTCGTCGAGATGGGGTTCCTGTCGAACCGCGAGGACGAGGCGCTCTTGCGCCGGCCCGACCACCGGCGCGTCGTCGCCGCCGCGATGGCCCGGGCGATCGAGGCCTGGTGCGCGGAGACCGGGGCGTTGCAGGCTGCCGGCTAGGAGAATTCACCCAGTGGTAGAGCCCGGTTCCGCGCGGCTCTTCCCCGCACGGTCTTGTGGCACGTCCTGCGTCTCTTGCCCGTGCCGGTGCCGCCCCCGACATGGTATTCGGAATCGATGCGCGCTGACGAACCGCTTGCCAACCGCCGCCCTGCCGCCCGTCGCGCGTCGGGGCCGCCCGAAGAGGTGCTGGGCGACCAGTCCGGGCCGACCGGGGCGAAGCCCGCGCGGCCGAGACGGCGCCGGCGCGGCGTGATCGTCCGGCTCGTCTACGGGCTCGTTGGGCTCGCGATGGTGCTTGTCGTGCTCGGGGGCCTCGGTGCCGTCGCGGCGTGGCAGCATTTCGCCCGTGACCTTCCGGACCATGAGCGCCTCGCCGACTACGAGCCGCCGGTGATGAGCCGGGTCTATGCGGGCGATTCGCGCCTGCTCGCCGAGCTCGCCACCGAGCGGCGTGTGTTCGTGCCGATCGTCGCCATCCCGAAGCTCGTGCAGGACGCCTTCATCTCCGCCGAGGACCAGAATTTCTGGAGCCACCCCGGGATCGATCCGCTCGCCATCCTGCGCGCCGCCGTCACCAACCTGCAGCAGATGGGCCAGGGCCGGCGCCCCGTCGGCGCCTCGACGATCACCCAGCAGGTGGCGAAGAACATGCTGCTCGGCAACGAGGTGACGCTCGAGCGCAAGCTGCGCGAGGCGATCCTCGCGATCCGGATCGAGCAGGCGCTCTCGAAGGAGCGCATCCTCGAGCTCTACTTGAACGAGATCTTCCTCGGCCAGGGTGCCTACGGCGTCGCCGCGGCGGCCATGACCTATTTCGGCAAGGCGCTCGATGAGCTCACCCCCGCCGAGGTCGCCTTCCTCGCCGCCCTGCCGAAGGCGCCGAACAACTACAACCCCTTCCGCTTTCCGGAAGCAGCCAAGGGCAGGCGCGACTGGGTGCTTGACAGGATGGCCGAGGACGGCGCGCTGACGGCCGAAGCGGCGGCTGCAGCCAAGGCGGAGCCGATCGTCGTCCGCCCGGGACGCTTCGCCGAACGAGTCCAGGCCGAGTATTTCGCCGAAGAAGTGCGCCGGCAGCTGATCGACCGGTTCGGTGCGGAAGCGACCACCCAAGGCGGGCTCACCGTGCGCACGAGCCTTGATCCGGCCATGCAGGCCGCGGCCGACCGGGCGTTGCGCGAGGGGCTGATGGCGTGGGACCGGCGCCGCGGCGGCTGGCGCGGCCCCATCGCACGGATCGAGCTGTCGCCCGCGGAGCTGCGCACGGGCTGGATGGAGGCTCTCGCCGCTCTGCCCCGGCCGGCCGGGGCGCTCGCGGCCTGGCACACCGCCGTGGTGCTCGAGCTCGGCGCCGAGGAAGCGCGGCTCGGCCTGCTCGAGCGCGGCCCTCGCCCGGGTGTGCCGGCGCAGCCGCGCGTCCTGCCGCTGCCATTCTCCGAACTCGCCTGGGCGCGCCGTGCGCTGCCCGAGCAGCGGCTCGGCCCCGCCCCGCGCCGCCCGGCCGATGTGCTCGCGGTCGGCGACGTCGTGCTGGTCGAGGTCCTGCCTGCCGAGCCGCCGCTTCCGGCGCAGCGCGGCCGCCCCGCCCGCCCGCCCCTGCCCGAGCGGCTCGCGCTCAGGCAGATCCCCGAGATCGAAGGCGCTCTCGTCGCTCTCGACCCTAACACCGGCCGGGTGCTCGCGCTTTCGGGCGGCTGGAGCTTCGAACGCTCCTGGTTCAACCGCGTCACGCAGGCGAACCGTCAGCCGGGCTCGAGCTTCAAGCCTTTCGTCTATCTCGCCGCGCTCGAGCAGAACCTCTCGCCGGTGCAGCGCATCCTCGACGCCCCGTTCGTGGTGGACATGGGGCCGGGCCTGGGGCGCTGGCGGCCGACAAACTACAACGCCGGCGAGTTCGGCGGGCCGACGCCGATGCGCGTCGGCATGGAGAAGTCGAAGAACCTGATGACCATCCGGCTCGCCGAGCTCGTCGGGCTCGAGAATGTCGCTTCGGTCGCCGCCCGCACCGGCGTGATGCCGAACATGCCGCGCACCTATGCGATGGCACTCGGGGCCGGGGAGACGACGGTTCTGCGGATGGCGGCGGCCTACGCCACCTTCGCCAATGGCGGCCGGGCGGTGACGCCGACCCTGATCGACACGGTGCAGGACCGGAACGGCCGGGTGCTGTTCCGGGCCGACGCGCGCGTCTGCGACCGCTGCAGTGAGGAGTCCCCCTCGGCCACCCCGCCGGAGGCACCGGACAACCGCCCGCAGGCGACCGACCCTGCTTCGGCCTACCAGATGGTGTCGATGCTGCAGGGCGTGATCCAGCGCGGCACCGGCGGCCGGGCAGCGATCGACCGTCCCGCTGCCGGCAAGACCGGAACCACCAATGACTTCCTCGACGCCTGGTTCGTCGGCTTCACGCCCGACCTCGTCACCGCCGTCTGGGTCGGGTTCGACGAGCCGCGCCCGCTCGGCAACAACGAGACAGGGGGGCTCGTCGCGGCGCCGATCTTCGCCGCCTTCATGCGCGAGGCGCTTGCGGGACGCCCGGCCCTGCCCTTCCGCATCCCGCCCGGGCTTAGGCTGGTGCGTATCAACGCGGAGACCGGCGAGCCGGCCGGCCCCGGCGACCGCAACACGCTCATCGAGGCGTTCAAGCCCGGCACCGAACCCGGAGCCGCAGGGGCTGCCTCCGGCGTACTCGCGGGCGTTGGCGCCGGACCGGCGGAGGCCGAGGGGCCCGCCCTACCGTCGCGTCGCCCGGCGGCGGCGCTGGACGCCGGCCTCGGCGGGCTGTACTGAGCGCCCCCACCCGAACCGTCCGGAGACCGTCACGCCATGCGCGCCGAGATCGCCGCGCTCTCCGAGCAGATCGCCGCCTCGGTGGGTCTGCTGAGGAGGCATCTTTGACTGGGATCAAGCCGTCCGCCGCCTCGAGGAGCTGAACGCCCGCGCCGAGGATCCCGCGCTCTGGAACGATCCCGAGGCGGCGCGGAAGTTGATGCGCGAGCGCACCCGCCTCGCCGCCGCCGTCGAGGGCGTGCAGAGGCTCGAGCGGGAGGTTGCCGATGCGCTCGAGCTCATCGAGCTCGCCGAGGCCGAAGCCGACGAGGAGACGGCCGCCGCGGCAGAAGCCGATCTGCGCCGCCTCGCCGAGGAGGCGAAGCGCCGCGAGATCGAGAGCCTGCTTTCGGGCGAGGCCGACGGCAATGACTGCTTCGTCGAGATCAACGCCGGCGCGGGCGGCGTCGATGCGCAGGACTGGGCGGAGATGCTCGCCCGCATGTACAGCCGCTGGGCCCAGGCGCACGGCTACAAGGTGGACGTGATCGAGCGGTCCGACGGCGAGCAGGCCGGGATCAAGTCGACCACGCTCAGGATCAGCGGCCCGAACGCCTATGGCTGGCTCAAGACCGAGAGCGGGGTGCACCGGCTCGTGCGCATCAGCCCCTTCGACGCGAATGCCCGCCGGCAGACCTCCTTCGCCTCGGTCGGCGTCTCGCCCGTCGTGGACGACACGATCGCGATCGAGATCAACCCAGCCGATCTCGAGATCGACACGATGCGCTCCTCGGGCGCGGGCGGGCAGAACGTGAACAAGGTGGAGAGCAAGGTGCGGATCAAGCACCTGCCCACCGGGATCGTGGTCGAGAGCAGCCAGGAGCGGAGCCAGCACCAGAACCGGGCGATCGCCCTCGACATGCTCCGGGCCCGGCTCTACGAGCTCGAACTGCAGAAGCGCGAGCAGGCGGCGCAGGCGGCCGCCCCGGTCAAGACCGAGATCGGCTGGGGGCACCAGATACGCTCCTACGTGCTCCAGCCCTACCAGATGGTGAAAGACCTGCGCACCGGCGTGGAGAAGGGCACGCCCGAGGCCGTGCTCGATGGCGACCTCGACGAGTTCCTCGCCGCTGCGCTCGCGCAACGGGTGAAGTCCACGCGTTCCGAGGCCTCGGCCCTGGCCGAGCGCTGACCGCAGGGAGAGGCTCGGGAACGAGCACACGCCGCTTTGGGATTACGGCGCCCGTCCTCGTGGAGCACTGATCGCCGCGAGAGGCCCGTGAAGCCGATGCGGCGTGACGGACCGGTGACCCGCCAGAGGTCGAGCCTTGGATGGGGCGGCGCCGGGCTGTTCGCCAACCGCGACCGCGCGGCCAAGCGCGGGAGGGGCGGACCGGCGCCGACGCTGCCGTCAGCCGAGCGCCTTCGCCGCCGCGAGCACCTCCGCCGCGTGCCCCTCGACCTTCACCTTCTTCCAGGCCTTGGCCACCTTGCCGTCCTTGTCGATCAGGAAGGTCGAGCGGATCAGCCCGACCGACCGTCGGCCCATGAACACCTTCTCGCCCCAGGCGCCGTAGGCCTGGGCGACCGCGTTGTCGGGGTCGGAGGCCAGCGGGAAGGCGAGATTGTACTTCGCTGCGAACTTCTCGAGCGCCGGCAGCGAGTCCTTCGAGATGCCGATCACGTCGATGCCGAGGCCCTTGAATTGCGCCAGCGCCTCGTTGAAGCCGCAGGCCTCCGTCGTGCAGCCGGGCGTGTCGGCCTTGGGGTAGAAATAGACCACAAAGGGCTTGCCCTTCAGCGCCTCGGTCGAGGCCGTGCGGCCGCCGGTGGCGGGCAGAGAGAAGGCCGGGGCGGGGTCCCCGACGGCAAGGTCCGGCACGGGCGCTGTCGCGGCCGGCTTCGGGACAGTGGCCTTCTTCGCCGCTGTGCCGGCCGCCGTCGTCTTAGCCGGCTTCGTTGCGGCCTTGGCCTTCGTCGTTGGCTTCGTCGCCGCCACCGCCTTCGCGGCCTTCGCCGCGGGCTTCGCCTTGGCGGCGGTCTTGGCGGCCTTTGCCGCGGGCTTGGCCTTGGCCGCGGGCTTCGCCGGCGCGGCTGTCTTGGCGCTCTTCGCCATGATCGTCCCCCTCCGTCTTCGTTCGCCTGCCGCTACGAGCTGCCCGGCGTCCCGACATGGCGGAGGAACGCCTCGCGCACCTTCGCGGCGCAATCGCTGATCTGGGCGCAGACATCGGCTAGATCAACGGCCCTGGCCGCATGCGCGATCGCCGCCGCAACGGGCTCGGGCAGGTCGGCGGCGCTGCGCGGCTTGCCGACGGTGAGCCGCAACAGGCCCTGGACCGTTCGGTAGAGGAACGAGGCGCGCCTGAGCGCAGCGTGTTCCTCTTCCGCAAGGATCCCCGCCGCGGCGAGGCGGTCGAGCGCCTCTGCTGTTCCGGTCGCAAGCACCGAAGGGGTGGCGTGGGCATGCGCGAGCTGGAGCACCTGCGCGACGAACTCGAGCTCAAGCAAGCCCCCGTCGCGATACTTGACGTCGAGCGGTCCGAAGGGGGGAAGTTCGCGGGCGATCCGCCCGCGCAGGGCGGCCGCATCCGCCCGCAGCTTCGCCGGGTCGCGCGGGCGCGTCAGCGCGGTGCGGATCGCGGCGCTGATCCGCCGCGCGAGCGGCGCGGGGCCCGCGACGACGCGCGCGCGCGCGAGCGCCATCGCCTCCCAGGTCCAGGCCTCCTCCGCGTGGTAGCGGGCAAAGGCGTCGAGCCGGACAGCGATCGGCCCCTTGTTGCCAGAGGGCCTGAGCCGCATGTCGATGTCGAACAGCTTGCCCGCGCCCGAGGGAGCGGTGATCGCGGCGACGAAGGCGGAGGCGAGACGCGTGAAGTATTCGGGCGGCGTCAGCGCCCGCCCCTGCCCGCCCTTGGCGGCCTCGGCGCCAGGTGCGTGGTCGTAGATCAGGATGATGTCGAGATCGGAGGAAGCCATCATCTCGCGCCCCCCCAGCTTGCCGAGCGCGACCACGGCCATCGCCCCGCGCGCGACCCGCCCGTGGCGCTTCGCGAAATCCTCGGCCACGCGCGGCAGGAGCGCGGCGAGAGCGGCATCGGCGAGGTCGGCGCGGGCGCGGCCGGCGGCGTCGGCATCGAGCGAGCCGTCGAGCGTCGCTGCGCCGATCAGGAAGGCGCGTTCATGCACGACGCGACGGACCGCATCCATCGCCTCCTCGAGATAGCGGCAATCGGCGAGTGCGGCGTCGAGCCCGGTGTCGAGCGCCGGGGCTTCGCCGGTGAGCAACCCCTCGATCGCCGCCGGATGGGTGGCGAGGTGGTCGGCGAGCAGCGGGGCGGCGCCGAACACCGCCGCCACCTTGTCGAGCAGGGCAGGGTTGCGCTGCAGTAACGAGAGGATCTGCACGCCGGCGGGAAGCCGGTTGAGGAAGGAATCGAACCGCGCGAAGGCGGCATCCGGGTCCTGCTGGCGGGCGAGCGCGGCAAGCAGCGCCGGCATCAGCTCCGTCAGAAGCTCGCGCGCCCGCTCGCTTCGGGTCGCCCGCGGCCGGCCGTGGTGCCAGGCCCGCACAGCGGCGGCGACCGAGGCCGGGTTGGCGAAGCCCATGCCCGAGAGGGTCGCGAGCGTGCCCGGGTCGTCGGCCACACCGGTGAAAACGAGGGTGCCGGGCCCGGCGAGATCCGGCGCCTCCTCGAACAGGGCGGCATAGGCCGTCTCGACGCGCGAGAGCTCGGCGGTCAGAGCCGCTGCGAAGGAGCCGGAATCCGGAAAGCCTGCGAAGGTGGCAAGAGCGGCGAGAGCATCGGCGTCCTCGGGCAAGGTGTGGGTCTGCCGGTCGTTCTGCATCTGCAGCCGGTGCTCGATTCGGCGGAGGAAGTCGTAGGCGCGGGCGAGCGCCGCCTCGGTCTCGGGGGCGACGAGACCTGCGCGCGCAAGCGCGGCCAGCGCGTCCTTGGTGCGCGGCGCCCGCAGCCTCGGGTCCCGCCCGCCCCAGATGAGCTGCTGCACTTGGGCGAAGAACTCGATCTCGCGGATTCCGCCGCGGCCGAGCTTAAGGTTGTGGCCGGCCACCGCGATCTCCGCCCCGCCGCGATGCGCCTGGATCTGCCGCTTGATCGCGTGGATGTCCTGGATCGCCGCGAAGTCGAGATGCTTGCGCCAGACGAAGGGGCGGAGCTCGGCGAGGAAGGCGTTGCCGGCGGCGAGGTCGCCCGCCACTGGCCGCGCCTTGATCATCGCCGCGCGTTCCCAGTTCTGGCCGAGGCTCGAATAGTAGCTGTGCGCCGCTTCGACCGAGACGGCGAGCGGTGTCGCGCCCGGGTCGGGGCGAAGCCTGAGGTCGGTGCGGAACACGTAGCCGTCGGCGTTGCGCTCCTCCATCAGCCGAACGAGGTCGCGCGCGAGCCTGACGAAGAATGCCGTCGGATCATCGCCGTGATAGGCTTGCTCCGGGTCGAACAGGATCACGAGGTCGACATCGCTCGAGTAGTTCAGCTCCCGTGCCCCGAGCTTGCCCATGCCGAGCACGATCAGCCCGCTGCCGCGCGCGGGGTCGTCGCGGTGGCGGAGGCGGAGGGAGGGCCCGGCGCCCGCGAGCAGGTGACGCACCGCGGCCGAAAGCGTGGCGTCGGCGAGATCGGAGAGGGCGGCGGTCACCCGGTCGACGTCCCAGGTGCCGGCGATGTCGGCGGCGGCGATCACGAGCGCCCCGCGGCGCTTGGCGCGCCGGAGCGCGGCGGCGAGCTCGGCCCGCGGTGCCTCCGGCCTCGCCTCGGCAGCAAGCTCGGCGAGGACGCGAGCGAAGGGGCGATCCGGCCCCTCGGCGAGGATCGACGCCATGGTTGCCTGCTCGCGCACCGCAAGCTCCGCGAGATGCGGGCTGTTGCCGAACAGCGCGTCGAGCAGGGCGCGCTCGGCCGCCCCGCCCGCCGGGTCGGGGCCGATGCCGGGGTCCTCGGCCCGCCGCTCCGCCCAGGCCGCCGCCCAGCGCTCGTGCCAGTGACGCGCGGCGTCGGCGTCGTGCGGCCTTGGCGGCGTCTCGAGCGTCATCACCAAAGAGCCTCGCCGCCGCGCGCGCGCGCGGTCAAGACGGGCGGGCGGCCCGGATGATCCGTGCGAGCGGCCGGGCGCTCCGGCGCCTTCTCGGCCTCGTCCTGATGCTCGCGGTCGCGGCGGCAGCCGGGATCGGCGCGCTCGCCTGGCGGCTCGCCCAGGGGCCGTTGCCGCTCGACCAGCTCGCGCGCGCGATGGAGGACTACGTCAATCGCGGCGACGGCGGTGTGCGCGTCTCGATCGGCAGCGCGGCGCTCGCCTGGGAGGGGTTCGGCGGAGGAATCGATCGCCCGCTCGACATCCGGCTCGCCGACGTCCGCGTGCTCGATTCGGCCGGGGCCGAGGCGGTGGTGCTACCCGAGGGCGAGGTGTCGCTCGGCCTGCGCTCGCTTCTGCTCGGCCGGTTCGAGCCGCGCGCCGTCCGGCTGCGCGGGCTCAGGATCGCGGTACTGCGCGGCGAGGACGGCGCGCTGTCCCTCGACCTCGGCGGTGGCGAGGCGCCCGCGCCGGAACGCGGGCCGGGGGCAGCGAACGATCACCGCCTGCTCGCCGAGTTCGGGCTGGCTCCCGCCCCTGCCGGAACCACGCCACGCTTCGCCGAACTGCGTCGCCTCGTCGTGACAGCGGCAGAGGTGACGGTCGATGACCGCCAGCTCGGAGCGCGCTGGACCATTCCGGACGCGACCCTGTCGCTGCAGAGGCGCCCGGTCGCCCGCGGCACGGCGATCGTCCTCGAGGCGAGCGGTGTCGCCTCGGCAGACGCGGCGCGCCTGCCCGTGCGCCTCGCGGCGGAGATCGGGCCGGATGGGGCGATCGAGGGCGAGATTGCCCTCGAGGCGGCCCGGCCGGCCGAGCTCGCCGCCGCCCTGCCGGCTCTTTCCGCTCTCGCCGCGGTCGAGGCGCCGGCGGTTGCGACCCTACGGGCGCGCCGCGCTTCGGACGGCACGCTCGCCTCTGCCGAGCTCCGCGCCGAGCTCGGGGCGGGGGGCGTGGTTCTGCCCGGCGGCTCGCCGCTTCCCCTCACCTCGGCGCGCCTGAGCGCCCGCTACGACCCTTCTGGAATCACGCTCGATTCCTTCACCCTCGTCCTGCCCGGAACGGCTGGCCCCTCGCCGACTCTCACCCTCTCGGGTGCCGCCATTCCCGACGCGGACGGAGACTGGATCGCCGAGGCGCGCATCCGCCTCGACGCCCTGTCCTTCGCCGACCTGCCGAAGCTCTGGCCGGAAGGGGTGGCGATGAACGAGCGGCGCTGGATCGCCGCGAACATCACCACCGGGCTTGCGAGAGAGCTCGACATCAGGCTGCGGGCGATCATCCCACCATCCCGCGACGAGTTGATTCCGGAGCGTATCTCCGGAACGGTTCGGGGCGAGAACCTCACGGTGCACTATCTCCGGCCGATGCCGCCCGTCGAGGGCGTGGCGGCGGTGGTGACCTTCGCAAGCCTCGCCGAGATCGACATCGCGACGAAAGGGGGCAGGCTCGGCGGCATCACCGTGCCGGAGGGGCGCGTGCGGCTGTTCGACCTCGACCGGAGGCCGAACCGGGCGGAGGTGACGCTTCGGATCGAGAGCGCCGTCGAGGAGGCGCTCGCTCTGATCGCGCATCCGAAGCTCGACCTGTTCAGCCGCCGCGGCGCGCCGCCGCCAGGCATCACGGGCCGGGGCGAGCTCTCTCTCTCTCTCGCCTTCCCGCTGCTCGATGCGCTCACGCTCGACGAGATCGACGTCGCCGTCAGCGCCCGGGCGCGCGACCTCCGCGTTCCCGCCTTGCTCGCGGGGCGGGATCTCGAGCGGGGGCGCGCCGAGCTCACCGCGAGCCGCACCGGGTTGCGGCTTGCGGGAACGGGGGTCTTCGGCCCGATCCAGGCCGAGGTGACGGGGGAGATGGATTTCCGCTCTGGCCCGCCCACCCAGGTGGTCGAGCGTTACACCGCCAAGGCGTCGCCGCAGGAGGGGCTTGCCGCCCTGTTCGATCTCGACCTCGCGCCCTATCTCACCGGCCCCATCGGCGCCGAGGCGACGCTCGAGCTCAGACGGAACGGGCAGGGCGCGGCGACGGTGAGGGCCGACCTTGCGCGCGCGCGCCTCGCCGTTCCGGAGCTTGGAGTCGAGAAGCCGCCCGGTCATCCCGGCACGGCGGAGGCGCGTCTTGCGCTGGGGCCGGGTGGCAGGCTGACAGGCGCCGACCTCGTGCGCCTCGAGGCGGGCGACATCTTCGGCCGGGCTCGTTTCCGTCTCGGCCGTGACGGTCGGCTCGAACGGATCGAGGTCACGGAGGCAAGGCTCAGCGAGTCCCGCCTCTCGGGCAGCGTGCTGCTGCCGGAGCGCCCGGGGGGCGACTATGCGGTGACGCTGCGTGCCCCCGTGATCGACCTCTCCCGCCGCAGCCGGGAGGCGGACCAGACGCGCGATCCGGGACGGGCGCAGCCGACCCTCGTGGTCGATGCCGCGATCGATCGCCTCGTCTTCCGCCCAGGCCATGAGCTGCGCGAGGTGCGCGGCAGGGGCGCTCTGGCCCGCGGCGTGATCGCGCGCGCCGAGGCCTCGGCTCTCGCCGGGCAACGCGGCACGATGCGGCTTGCGATCGCTCCCGAAGGCCCGGGCAGACGATCGTTCACCCTCACGGCAGACGATGCCGGGGCCGTTCTCAACGCGCTCGACGTGCTCACCACAATGGCGGGCGGGACGCTCACGATCCGCGGCATATTCGACGACACGCAGCCCGGACATCCGCTGACCGGCGAGGCGGAGCTTTTGGACTTCCGCTTGCGCGAGGCGCCGGCCGCGGCGCGCGTTCTGCAGGCGATGACGCTCTACGGCGTTCTCGATCTCGCCCGCGGCCCCGGCGTGTCGTTCACCCGAGCCGTCGCCTCCTTCACCTGGGACGATCGTCGCCTGGAACTCCGCGATGCGCGCGCGATCAGCGCCTCGCTCGGCGTCACCGCGCAGGGGACGATCGACCGCGCGAATGGGCGGATCGACCTCGAGGGAACGATCGTTCCGGCCTATGTGTTCAATTCGCTGCTCGGCCGGATCCCGGTGATCGGCCGGTTGTTCTCGCCGGAACAGGGCGGGGGCGTGTTCGCCGCGAGCTACCGGGTGCGCGGGCCGCTCGATGACCCGGAGGCGACGGTCAACCCGCTCGCGGCGCTCACGCCGGGCTTCCTGCGCGGCCTGTTCGGCATCTTCGAAGGCGGGCAGCAGGGTCCCCCGCAGTCACCCCCCGGGACAAACGACAGCAGGCAAGGCGGAGGGTGATCGGCGCTTAACCGGCGATTAGCCGGTCAGGAGCATGCTCGGGCGAAAACGCGTCCCACCAGCAGGGCCTCTCGCCCATGGCAATTCTCGAGACCATACGGTCCACTCTCGCCGCCTGTGGGTCCCGGTTCGGGCTCACGGCACGCGTCGTCACAACCGGCCTCATCGCGACGGCGCTCATGGCCGCGGCGATCACGACGTGGTCGGTGCGCAGCTTCGAGACCTGGGCCTTCGAGCAGGCCCAGGCAAGCCTACAGGCGAACCTGCGCGCGCTGAAGCGCGAGGTCAGCCGCCTGGGCGAGGGCTTCACGGTGGAGGGGGATCGTCTGCTCGTCGGCGGCCAGCCGCTCAATGGCCGCAACGACATCGTCGATGCCGTGAAAGAGGTCACCGGCGGGGTCGCAACCCTCTTCCTCGGCGATCTTGGGATCGCCACCAACGTCACCCGACCTGACGGGTCGCGGGGCACGGGCACGCGGCTCGCGCCTGGGCCGGCCTATGACGCCTCGATCAGGCGCGGCGAAACCTATCACGGCCGGAACGAGATCCTCGGGCGCGACCATCTGACAATCTACGAGCCGATCCGCGACGCCTCCGGCCGGCAGATCGGCCTCTGGTTCGTCGGCGTGCCGGTGGACCAGATCGCCCGCGCGGTCGAAGCGAAGATCAAGGAGGGGCTCCTCGTCGCCGCCATCGCTCTCCTGGTCTCTGGACTGCTCGTCGCTGCCGCGGTGCGCGGATCGCTCGGGCCGGTGCGCCACCTTGCGGTCGCCACACGCAAGGTGGCGGAGGGCGATTTCGGCGCCGCCGTGCCGGGGCAGGCGCGGCGCGACCAGGTGGGCGAGCTCGCCCGCGCCGTCGCCACGCTCCAGGCCGAGGCGGCCTCCGCCGCAGCGGCGCGCGCCGAAGCCGAGGCCGAGCGCGCCCGCGCCGCCGCCGAGCGCCGCGAGGCACGGCTACGCCTTGCCGAGACGTTCGAGACGCAGGTGCTCGCAATGGCGCGGCAGATGGCGGAGGCGGTCGCCACGCTCGAGCGGACGGCAACCGCCATCGCCGAAAAGGCGCGGCAGAACGTCGCGCTCTCGAGCGAGGTCGCCGCGGCGGCAGGCGACGCGGCAGGCAGCGTCAATGGCGCCGCTGCGGCAGCGGAGGAGCTCTCCGCCTCGATCGGCGAGATCTCGCGCCAGGTTGCGCAAGCCGCCTCGGTCGCCGCCGCCGCCGTGCGCGAGGCGGAGCGCACCAATGCCTCGGTCGACGAGCTCTCGGCCGCGGCCGCGCGGATCGGCGATGTGGTGCGGCTGATCGGCGACATCGCCGGGCAGACCAACCTGCTCGCTCTCAACGCCACCATCGAGGCGGCGCGCGCGGGCGAGGCAGGCAAGGGCTTCGCCGTGGTCGCCTCGGAGGTGAAGAACCTCGCCGGCCAGACGGCGAAGGCGACCGAGGAGATCGCCGCGCAGATCACCGCGATGCAGGCGGCGACGACCGGCGCGGTCGAGGCGATCCGCGGCATCGCCGGGAGGATCGACGAGATCTCCTCGCTCGCCTCCTCGATCGCCGCTGCGGTGGAGGCGCAGGGCGCGGCGACGGCGGAGATCGCCCGCTCGGTGCAGCAGGCGGCGAACGGCACGGGCCGGGTTTCGGCGCAGATCGCCGAGGTGAACGGCAACGCCGCCGCCGCCGCCGAAGGCAGCGCAACGGTGCGCGAGGCCGCCGAGGGCCTGAATGCCCAGACCCGCGCGCTCAGCCAAGCGGTGGACGGGTTCCTGCGGGAAGTCCGTGCGGCGTGAGGCGGTTCAGGCGGCGCGAATGAAGCCGCCGCCGAGCACCCGCCCGCCGGCGTAGAACACGGCCGCCTGGCCTGGGGCGACGGTCGCCGGGGCGTCCATCGTCACCTCGGCGACCGTGCCGTCCCACGCCACGGTCGCCGGCGACGGCGCCTCGCGGCCGCGCAGCTTGGCAAGGCAGCGTATCGGCGCCGCGGGCGGCGGGATCAGCCAGTTCACCTCCCCAGCGCTGAGGGTGCGCCGCCCGAGCGACGCGCGCGGCCCGACGACGACGCGGCGCGTGCCGGCCTCGACCCTCAGCACATGCATGCGCTCGCCCCCGTCACGGCTCGCCTGGCCGAGCCCCTTCGCTTGGCCGACCGTGTAGCGCGCGATGCCGCGATGGGTGCCGAGCACGCGCCCGTCCTCGGTCACGATCTCCCCCGGCGCGGCGGCCTCGGGGCGAAGCCGCGCGACGAGATCGGCGTAGGAGCCGGACGGGACAAAGCAGATGTCCTGGCTGTCCGGCTTCTCGGCCACCGGAAGGGAGAGCCGCGCGGCGTGGGCGCGAACCTCGGCCTTCGTCATCTCCCCGAGCGGGAAGCGGAGGAAGGGGAGGTCCTCGCGACGCGTGGCGAAGAGGAAGTAGGACTGGTCACGCGCGGCGTCGGACGCGACCGCGAGCGCAGGCCCGTCCGCCGACGCGACGATGCGGGCGTAGTGTCCGGTCGCGAGGGCCTCCGCCCCGAGATCGCGCGCAACCCCGAGAAGGTCGTCGAACTTGAGGCGCTGGTTGCAGCGCACGCAGGGGATCGGCGTCTCGCCGCGGGCGTAGCTGTCGGCGAAATCCTCGATCACCGCCGCGCGGAACAGGGCCTCCCGGTCGAGAACGTAGTGCGGGATGCCGAGCCGGTCGGCCACGCGGCGGGCGTCATGGATGTCCTGCCCGGCGCAGCAGGCTCCCCTCCGCCCCACGGCGGCGCCGTGGTCGTAGAGCTGGAGCGTGATGCCGATCACCTCGTGCCCGGCCTCGGCCATCAGCGCCGCGACCACAGAGGAGTCGACCCCGCCCGACATGGCGACGACGACACGCATGGCGGTGAGGTGACGCGTCGGTCGGGCGGCGTCAAGGCGATGGGGGCGCTCGCTCACGCCCGGATCAGTGGTGTCGGCAGGCTGACGCTGCCCTGCGCGACGCCGTCAGCGCCCACGAGGGCGCGCTCGCGGTGTTCCGAAGCCTCGACGCGCCCGCCGACCTGGCGATCGCCGAGCGCACTCTCGCCCGCGCCCGCAACCTGCTCGACGCCCGCCAGTGACCCGAGCGGCGAGCCCTGACCTACCTCGCCGCGTCGAGACCCATCTGCCAGAACCGCGCCTCGAGGCGGCAGGCCTCCTCGAAGGTGCGCGCAAGCCCCGCAAACCGCGCCTCCGCCCCGCGCGCCGCACCGAGCCGGTCAAGACGCGCGATGGCCTCCGCGGCCACCGCCTGGAACTCCTCGCCCGCGTACATCGCCCGCCAGGCGTCGTAGCGGTTGCCCTCGCGCTTAAGCGCCGGGTCGGCCGTCATCCGCGCCCCGATCTCGGCATAGCCGATCACGCACGGCGCGAGCGCCACCTCGAGGTCAAGCACATCGCCGGCAAGCCCGCGCTCGAGGACGTAGCGCGTGTAGGCCATCGTCTCCTCGGCCTCGGGCTCGCGCTCCATCTCCGCCTCCGTGAGGCCCCAGGCGGCGCAGAACTCCACGTGCAGGCGCATCTCGTGGTTGAGCAGCGCATCAAGCGTGGCGGCGGCGCTGCGCATGTCGTCGAGCTTGGCGTGCTTGACCACCGCGAGCGCATAGGCGCGCGCGAAATGGATCAAGAACAGATAGTCCTGCGTCAGATACCGCCGGAACGCAGCTTCGGGCAGCGAGCCATCGGTCAGCCCGCGGACGAAGGGGTGGGAGACATACGCTTCCCAGGAGGGGCGCGCCGCGTCGCGAAGCCGCGCGAACAGCGTTCCCGGCGCCGCGATCGCGTCCGCAGCCACCGCCTCAGCCCTTCTGGGCGTTGCGCGTTGCCTTCGGCAGCCTGACGACGAGGCCGTCGAGCTCCTCGGTCATCACGATCTGGCAGCCGAGGCGCGAGGTCTCCTCGAGGCCGAAGGCGAGGTCGAGCATGTCCTCCTCGTCCTCCGTCGGCGGCTGCAACAGGTCATACCACTTCGGATCGACGATCACGTGGCAGGTCGAGCAGGCGAGCGAGCCCTCGCAGGCGCCCTCGATGTCCACCCCGTGGCGATGGGCGATCTCGAGAACCGAGAGCCCGAGCGGGGCATCGACCTCGCGGCGCGTCCCGTCGCGCTCGATGAACGTCATCTTCGGCATGGTCAGGAAACCCTCGAGTTCACCCGGCCGCGGCAGCGGCGCTCCGGTGCGCGGCGGCGAGCGCGGCAACCGCATAGTCCACTTCCGCCTCGGAGGTAAAGCGCCCGAGCCCGATCCGAAGCGTGCGGGAGGCGGCCTCAGCCGAGAGCCCGAGCGCGGTGAGAACATAGGAGGGCTCGACCTCGGCGGAAGAGCAGGCGGAGCCTGTGGAGACGCAGAGCTCGGGGCAAGCCTCTATCAGAGCGGCGGCGGAGGCGGCCGGGAAGGTGAGGTTCAGGTTGCCTGGGATACGCGCCGCGGCGCTGCCGTTGAGCGCGATTCCCGGGATCGCGCGGGCGAGGCCATCCCACAGCCTGTCCCTGAGCCGGGCGAGGCGGAGCGACTCCTCTGCCATCTCGGCGGCGGCGATCCGGCAGGCCTCGCCGAGGCCGATGACGAGCGGGGCAGGCAGGGTGCCCGAGCGCAAGCCTCTCTCCTGCCCGCCGCCCGAAAAGAGCGGGGCGAGCCGGACACGCGGGCGTCGCCGCACATAGAGCGCGCCAACCCCTTTCGGCCCGTAGAGCTTGTGGCCGCTGATCGAGAGAAGGTCGACCCCCAGAGCGCCGACATCGAGCGGGATCTTGCCCGCCCCTTGCGCGGCATCGGTGTGGAAGAGAGCGCCGCGAGCCTTGGCCATCTTCGCGAGAGCGGCGAGGTCCTGGATCACGCCGATCTCGTTGTTCACCGCCATCACCGAAACAAGCAGGGTGCTCTCGTCGACGGCCTCGGCAAGCATGTCGGGGTCGAGAAGCCCATCAGGCCCGACCGGCAGCACCACCGGCTCGAACCCTTCCGACGCGAGGTCGGCCACCGTCGCGAGCACGCATTTGTGCTCGGTCGCCACCGTCACGATCCGCCGGCGTGGGCTGCCCTGCGACGCCGCGAACCGGGCCGCGCCCTTGATCGCGAGGTTGTTGCTCTCGGTCGCCCCGGAGGTGAGGATGATCTCGCGCGGCTCGGCGCCGATCAGCGCCGCGACGTGGGCGCGGGCCGCCTCCACCGCCTCCTCCGCCTCCCGGCCCATGAGGTGCTCAGCGCTGTGCGGGTTGCCGAAGCGCTCGGTGAACCACGGCAGCATCGCCTCGAGCACGCGCGGGTCGCACGGCGTGGTCGCCTGGTTGTCGAGATAGACCGGCCGGTTTCGCGGCGGCAGAGCGTTCATGGCGGTGAGATCGGGTCAGGCGGCATGCCGCGCAAGCCGCCCCGCCATCGCGGCATAGGCGTCGAGGAAGGCGTCGACATCCGCCTCGGTCGCGGTCCAGGGAAGCGAGACGCGAATCGTCTGGCCGGCGAGCGGCCCGAGCCCCATCGCGGCGAGAACGTGGCTTTCCGCGACCTTGCCGGAGGAGCAGGCGGCACCAGCGGAGACCGCCACCCCGGCGAGATCAAGCGCCATCACCTGGGTCGTTGCGGCGACACCGGGCAGGGCGAGGGCGAGCGTGTTGGGCAGGGTGGGAACAGTGGCGCAGAGGAGGCGCGCCGCCGGAACCCTGGCCGCAAGCCCATCGGCAAGTCGCGCCTTGAGCGCGGCAAGACGCTCCGCGCCACCCGCGCGGCACCAAGCCTCCGCCGCCTCGACCGCTGCGGCGAGGCCCGCGATCGCCGGCAGCGGCTCGGTCCCGGCGCGAAGCCCGCGCTCCTGCCCGCCGCCTCGGAGAAGAGCCGCGGGCGTTGCCGTTCTCTGCACCACGAGAGCCCCCGCCCCCTTCGGCCCGCCCGCCTTGTGGCCGGACAGAGCGAGCGTGTCGGCAGCGGCCACCGCCTCGGCGAGCGGCAGACGCCCGGGCGCCTGCACGGCATCGATGTGCAGGAGAGCGCCGAAACGCCGGCACAGGGCCGCCACCTCCGTTATCGGCTGCACGGTCCCGGTCTCGTTGTTGGCGAGCATCAGGCAGACGAGAGCCGGGCGCGGATCGTCGGCAAGGCGTTCCCCGAGCGCCTCGAGGCTCACCACTCCGTTGCCGTCAACCGGCACCGTCTCGGCTCCGGCGACGGCGCGGCGGACGCAGTCATGCTCCGTGGCCGAGACGAGAACGCGCCGGCCCGACGCGGCGAGCCCGGCGACGGCGAGCGCATTCGCCTCCGTTCCGCCCGAGGTGAAGACGATCGCCTCGGGCCGAACGCCGAGCGTCGCGGCGAGCCGCTCGCGCGACTCCTCGAGGCAGCGTCGCGCGGCGCGCCCTTCCGCGTGCACCGAGGAGGGGTTGCCGGAGAGTTCGAGGGCGGCAAGCACGGCCGCCCGCGCCTCGGGGCGGAGCGGCTCGGTGGCATTGGCGTCGAGATAGACGCGGCGCATGCTGCGGCTCAGCGGGCGGGTCGGCGCGGCTGTGGCGCCGTCGGCTCGAGCTCGGCGATTGGGACGTCGATCACGCCGTTGAGGCGCGCGTGCAGCGCTCCGGCGCGGCCGAGCACGCGGCGGCGCACCACGTCGTCGAGCGTCACGGAGGCGAGGAACATGTGGATCTGGTTGCCGAGCTCCTCCCACAAGTCGTGGGTGAGGCAGCGCGAGCGGTCACCGAGGCAGCCCTTGGGGCTGCCCATCTCGCAGCGTGTGGCCTTGATCGGCTCGTCGACGGCGAGGATGACATCGGCGATCCGCGTCTCCGTGGCGGGGAAGGCGAGACGATAGCCCCCGCCCGGGCCGCGAGCGGAGAGAACGAGACCGGCGCGCCGGAGCTTGCCGAACAGCTGTTCGAGATAGGAAAGCGAGATGCCCTGGCGTTCAGCGATCTCGGAGAGCGCCACGGGCTTCGCCGTGCCATGCGCCGCCGTCTGCGCCGCGAGATCGACCATCGCCATCACGGCATAGCGACCGCGAGTCGAAAGCCGCATGCCGCCCTCGCCCGCTAACCGCTCTCGCCAGACGGAGCGGGCGCGCGCGCCCCGCGCTGCCCGGCCTCGAGGGCGGCGAGCCTCGCCGAAAGGCCGGCGATCTCGGCCCGCAGCTGCTCAATGCTGCGCAGGGCAGGGTCGAGCGTCTCGTCGCAGGGCGTGCCGTAGGGCAAAAGGTCAGCCCCGGCGGGCCGCCGCTCGACCGGACGGGCAGGGATGCCGACGACGGTCGCCCCGGCAGGGACGTCGGACACCACCACCGCATTGGCGCCGACGCGCGCGCCATCGCCGACCAGGATCGGCCCGAGCACTTTCGCTCCGGCGCCGAGGATGACCCCGTTGCCGATGGTGGGGTGGCGCTTGCCGGCAACGAGCGAGGTGCCGCCGAGGGTGACCTGGTGGTAGATCAGGATGTCATCGCCGAGCTCCGCTGTCTCGCCGATCACCACACCGTCGCCATGGTCGATCACGAGCCGCCGACCGATCCGCGCGCCAGGGTGGATCTCGATCCCCGTAAGCATCCGCGCGATGTGGGAGAGCAACCGGGCAGGAAGGCGGAGCCGCCACCTCCACAACCGGTGCGCGAGACGGTGCATCGCCACCGCGTGCAGACCGGGGTAGCAGAGCAGGACCTCGAGCCGGGACCTGGCCGCCGGGTCGCGGGCCATGATCGCATCGATTCCCTCAACCCAGGTCCGCAACATCGTCGTCACGTTTTCTGTGTCATTCGCGCGCGTCGCTCACTATAGTCCCGGCTTCCTCGCGAGCCGTCAGCCGTCGCGGGGGGATCCATATCTTATCTTGCGGAGGTGCGCGCCCCGCATGCGAGGGGGAGGCTAGGGAGTCCGACTGGGGCAGTCAACCATGGCTGCCCGGCACCGTCCCTCCCCGAGCGTGCGGAGCGCGCTGGGCCGCACCCGGCGCCCGCCTGGGCGCCGCACTGGATAGGGGGCCGAAGAGAAGCATGCCTGAGGTAATGTTCCAGGGGCCGGATGGCCGGCTGGAGGCGCGGTATCATCATGCCAAGCAGCCCGGGGCGCCGATCGCGCTCGTCCTGCATCCGCATCCGCTGCATGGCGGCACGATGAACAACCGCGTCGTCTACACGCTCTACGGTGTGTTCCAGCGCCTTGGCTTCTCCGTCATGCGCGTGAACCTGCGTGGCGTGGGCAAGAGCCAGGGGCGGTATGACGGCGGCGTGGGGGAGCTTGCCGATGCCGCGGGCGCGCTCGACTGGATGCAGGCGATCAACCCGAACTCCGGTCCGGTCTGGGTGGCGGGCTACCAGTGGGGCGCCTGGCTCGGCATGCAGCTCCTGATGCGCCGGCCCGAGGTGCGCGGCTTCATCTCGGTCACGCCGCCGGCGAACCACCTCGACTTCGGCTTCCTCGCCCCCTGCCCGCAGTCGGGCCTGATCGTGCAGGGCGGGCGCGACGAGATCGTGCCCGAGCCCGCGGTCGCCAAGCTCGTGGCGAAGCTGAACTCGCAGAAGGGGATCCGGATCGACTACCGGGTCTTCGAGGACTGCGACCATTTCTTCGTCGACCACTGTGACCGTCTCGCGGAGGCGGCGGAGGAGCACTTGACCCTCGCTCTCGGCCGCGACGAGCGTCTCAAGCTCGCCGCGGACTGAGCCGGCACGCGGCGGCGGCAGCGCGGGGCGTCGGCCTCCTTCGCGCGCTCGATGGGGCGCCGGCAGGCCTCGCGAGGGACGCCCCCGCCGCGAACCGGCGCGGAGGCGTCAGGCGGTGTGGGGCAGGACGACCCGCCCCCCAGGCATTGGCCGCGGCACGCCCGTCGTCCCGGGCAGGCTGAGCGGCAGGCCGCGCAGGCTTCGCGCAGCGAGGAAGGCGAAGGCCTGCGCCTCGATCGCATCCCCGTCCCAGCCCTCGTCCTCGGCGGTGCTGACTGGCGCCCCGAGGGCCTCGACGAGGCAGCGCAGGATCGCCCGGTTGTGGCGCCCGCCACCGCAGACGACCCAGCGCCGCGGCGGAGAAGGCAGGTGCGGCAGGGCGGCCGCCACGGCGCGCGCGGTGAAGGCGGCGAGCGTCGCCGCACCATCGGCTGGCGCGAGGCGATCGAGCCCCGCCTGCCCGGCGGCCTCGCGGAAATCGAGCCGGTCAAGCGACTTCGGCGGCGTCCGGGCGAAATACGGGTGGGCGAGAAGGCGTTCGAGCACGGCCTCGTCGGCGCGGCCGGAGGCGGCAAGACGTCCGCCCGAATCATAGGCGTGGCCCGTGTGCCGGAGCGTCCAGTCATCGAGCAGGGCATTCCCTGGGCCGGTGTCGAAAGCGAGGAGCTCGCCGCCCAGGCCGAGGAAGGTGACGTTCCCAACCCCGCCGAGGTTGAGAACGGCGATCGGCCGCTCCGCTTGGCAGAGGAGAGCGGCGTGGAACAGCGGCACGAGCGGCGCGCCCTCCCCTCCCGCCGCGACATCGGCAGAGCGGAAGTCGTGCACCACCGGGAGGCCGGTCGCGGCGGCGAGCGCCCGCGCATCGCCGATCTGCCAGGTTCGCCGCGCCTTCGGCCGGTGCAGCAGCGTCTGGCCGTGGAAGCCGATGGCGCGCACCTCTCCGGCCGCGACCCCCGCACGCGCGATCACCGCCTTCGCCGCCTCGGCATGAAGCACGGTGAGCTCGGCTTCCGCCGAAACGAGCTCGGGGGCGTCGGCCGCGAGCGTCTCGGCCCTCTCCATCAAGGCGCGCAAGCGCCGCCGCAGGCCTGACGGAAGCGGAACAGTGAGAGAGGCGCCGAGCCGGCCGAGGCGCTCCCCGTCCGTCTCGACCAAGGCGGCATCCACCCCGTCGAGCGAGGTGCCGCTCATCATGCCGAGATGCCAGCCGAATGGGTCGCGTCCGGCCGCATGCGGTTTTGCCGCCATGGCGGGACTGTGCTAGGCGATCGCCCCGTTCCGCAAGACACGCCCCGACACGCCATGAGCACAGACGCGCTGCGATCGGACTTCCTGCGCATCGCCTCGGAGCGCGGCTACGTGCACCAGTGCACCGACCTTGCCGGGCTCGACGCGCGCCTCGCCGCCGGCCCGCTCGCGGCCTATGTCGGCTATGACTGCACCGCCGACAGCCTGCATGTCGGGCACCTGATCTCGATCATGCTGCTCAGGCTCTGGCAGAAGACCGGCAACCGCCCGGTGGTTCTGATCGGCGGCGGCACCACCCGGATCGGCGACCCGTCCTTCCGCGACGAGAGCCGCCCGCTTCTGACGGATGAGCAGATCGAGGCGAACAAGCGCGGCATACGCGGCGCGTTCGAGAAGTTCCTTGACTTCGGCGGCGGCCCTGCCGGGGCGATCGAGGTCGACAACGCCACCTGGCTCGACGAGCTCCGCTACATCCCGCTCCTGCGCGACGTCGGCGTGCATGTCTCGGTCAACCGCATGCTGACGCTCGACAGCGTGCGGCAGCGTCTCGAGCGCGAGCACTCGCTGACGTTCCTCGAGTTCAACTACATGATCCTTCAGGCCTACGATTTCCGCGAGCTTTTCCGGCGGCACGGTGTTGTCGTTCAGATGGGCGGGTCGGACCAGTGGGGCAACATCGTCATGGGGGCGGACCTGATTCGCCGCACCGACGGCGCCGAAGCGTTCGGGTTGACCGTGCCGCTTCTGACCACCGCCTCGGGGCAGAAGATGGGAAAGACCGCCCAAGGCGCGGTGTGGCTGAACGCCGACCGCCTCTCCCCGTTCGGCTACTGGCAGTTCTGGCGTAACACCGAGGACCCCGACGTGGGCCGCTTCCTCCGCCTGTTCACCGAGGTGCCGATCGCGGAGATCGCCCGGCTCGAGCGTCTCGAGGGAGCGGAGCTGAACGCGGCGAAGATCACGCTCGCGACGGAGGCGACCGCGCTCCTGCACGGCCGCGCGGCGGCCGAGGCAGCGGCGAAGGCAGCCGCGGGCGAGAGCACCGCAGGCCTTCCCGTGGTCGTGGTGCCCGAGCTCGCCGACGGAATCGCAGCCTTCGCCCTGGTCGCGCGCGCCTTCGGCCTCGCCTCCAACGCCGAGGCGCGGCGTCAGATCCGCGGCGGCGGCGTGCGGCTCAACGACGCGCCGGTGACGGACGAGGCGGCGGTGATCGGCCCGGCCGCACTGACCGAGGACGGAGCGGCGCGGCTCTCGCTCGGCCGCAAGCGCCAGGTGCTGGTGCGCGCCGCCTGAGCGGCAAGGCGCTGATCGCGACGGCGCGAGGAGCGTGGCGGAGACGTCACGCGCCGGCCTGCTCGCGGAGAGGTGGACGGGAGCAGAATCGCGCTTCCGTCCACGTCCGGAGAAGCCAGGATGACGCGCTCCTTGCCCCTGCTTGCGGCCCTGCTCGCCCTCGTCGCAACCACGCCGCTGCACGCCGAAGGAGACCCGGAGTCCGGCCAGCGCGTGTTCAACCAGTGCCGCGCCTGCCACGTGATCGAGAACGACGGCCGAAACGGCGTCGGCCCCAATCTGCACGGTGTGGTCGGGCGGCGCGCCGCCTCGATCGGGACCTTCCGCTATTCTGCCAACATGCGGGAGCTCGGCGAGCAGGGCTTGGTCTGGACCGAGGACAACCTCCGCGCCTATCTCGCCAATCCGAAGGCGGTGGTGCCGCGCGGAAGCATGGCCTTCCCGGGCCTGCGGAACCCGGCGCAGGTGGAGGACGTGATCGCCTTCCTCAAGAGCCGGGCAGGCTGAAGCTGAGCGTGTGCGGACCGCGGGCGCCGGCGCGCGACGCAGTCGCGGGCGATGGGCAACCGCCGACGGGGGGCGGGCGCGGCCGCGTTCGCGAACGGACGCCCGGCCGGCCTGGATGGCGGAACGACACCCCCGAGCGCGGCAGGGCCGCCATCGAGGAGCCAAGCCGCCGCTTCCGATTGACACCGAAGCGGCCTCGGGTCTATCCCCCGCGCCCTGGTGGCGGCGTAGCTCAGCGGTAGAGCAGGGGAATCATAATCCCTTGGTCGGCGGTTCAAATCCGTCCGCCGCTACCAGAGCCGATCGGCCTCGCGTGGGGATGCTCGCGGTGAGCCTGTCTTGGCCCCCGCTTCCTTCCTCCCGCCGCGCAGTGCCAGCCTGGCCGAGCCGGCGTGCCGCACGCCACCGGGGCGCGTCCCCTGCACTCCCCATCGCGGTGCCTCGGGCGATGACGCCGATGGCATGCGCCGGGAAAAGCGCCTCCGCGGCAGCCGAAACGTCGAGGGAGGTGACGCGCGCCGCCCGCACGGGTCTCCGCCTGCTTCCCCGGTCGCGACCTCACGCAATCCTTAAGAAGTCGTAAAAAAATCTGTTGCGTCACGCAGGGCCCGCGGCTTGTTTCTCGGCATGCGCTGGTGGCCGTTCAGCAGACCTCCCTGCACCGTTCCGGCCTTCGAGGTGCTTGAGGAGCGCATCATGCTCGCCGCCCAGCCGGTGGTCGCGATCAGCGGCCCGGCGGAGGTGACGCTCGGCGGCACCGCCACGCTCACGTTGACCTTCGACAACCAGCCCGATGCCTCGCCCGGAAGCGACGTCGGCTACGCGCCCTATATCGACCTCGTTCTGCCGAAGAACGGCGCCGACGGCGCGGGCCCGGGAAGCGACGCGCCGTTCGAGAACGACGGGATCCGTTTCCTCTCCGCGACCTATCTCGGCAGCCCGGTTGCCGCGACCGTTCTCGAGTTCGACGTCAATGGCGAGGCGGTGCACCCCTTCGCGCGTGACGCGACCGGAGAGCTCCGCGTCGTGCGCGCGGCCGATTACGGGCTCGGCCCGGGCGACGAGCTCGTCGTGCTCCAGCTTCCCTTCGGTTCCTTCACGCCCGACCAGACGGCGCAGCAGATCAGCGTTCGGCTCGAGGTGTCGAGCTTGGCGGATGCGGGCGTCGCCCTGCCGATCACCGCCGTTGCCGGGTTCGCTTTGGGGCGCGATGCGCTGAACAACCCGGCCGCCGACCCGCCTCTGCTCGGTCCTGTGGCAAGCACAACACTTACCCCGACCCTGCTCAGCCTCTCGAAGTCCTTTGATGGACCGGACGGGGAGACGGCCACCGGCCCGAACTTCCCGCGCGCCTACACGCTCTCACTCGACATCGCCGCCGGCCAGACGCTCACCGATCTCGTGCTGACCGACCGGCTCCCGGACGGCATCGTCGTCACGGGTGCGACCATCACCTCCGGCCCGGCGGGAAGCATCGATTTCGATCCGGATACGAACGACCTGATCGTTCGCTTCGCTGACCCTGTGCTCGGCGCGCCCGGGCCGGACGTGACGGTCCGCGTCACGTTCCATGTCGGCGAGTTCCTCGAACCAGGCGCTCCGGGCACACCCGTGCTCGACCCGGCCACAGGCGCGCCGCGGCCGCTCGCGAACGAGCTTTCCGCAACCGCGACCTGGACGCCGCTCGATCCGCGCGACCCCATCGCCACCGTCACGGTCGATCCGCCCGGCCCGGAAAACGTGTTCATCGCCCGCGCGCTTGCGGTGCAGAAAAGCGTGTCGGTGGTGGGCGGCGGGGCGCCCGAGCCGTTCGACACGCTGCGCTGGACGCTTTCGGCCCAGGTCAGCGACTACTTCTCCTTCGCCGACCTCGTGCTCTCCGACACGCTGTCGGACGGCCAGAGCGTCGACCCGACAAGCCCGTCGCTGGTCGTGCGCGAAGGCGGCGTGGTGATCCATTCCGGCGCCTTCGACCCCTCGAACGTCACGATCATCGGGAATGCGGATGGAACGACCTCGGTGTCGTTTCGAATCGCAGACGAGCTCGCTTTCCGCGGCCTCGACCCCGAGCTCTCGGGCGGCCGCGTCGGCGCGCCCGCAGGGCCGACCACGCTTGCGGTGACCTTCGACAGCACGGTCGCGCGCTACTACGCCGATGGCCGCCCGCTGCTCCAGGGAGACAGGCTCGGCAACACCGCCGAGATCGCCGGGACGATCCCGGGAAGCGGCGGCACGGTGACCGACGCCGGCGCAGCCGGGACCGCGCTTGCGCGCGGCTTCGGCCTTGCGAAGAGCATCTACCTCGTCAACGGCGAGCGCCCGGCATCACCCACCCCACCTGTCACGAACACCGACACGATCACGTTCCGGCTCCAATACACCCTGCCGACCGGCTCGGCGAACGACTTCACCCTCACCGACTTCCTGCCGCTGCCGATCTTTCGCGTCGTGGGCGATTTCGGCCCCCTCACCTTCCTCGACCTCCGCGACGACGGAACCAATCCCGCCACCCTGCCGCCCCCGGGAACCGCCTGGTGGCACCCGGATGAGACCTTCGACCTCGCAAACCCCGTCGGCTACGCCGGCGCGCCGACGCTCGTGCTCGATCCCGCGTCGAACAGCGTCACCTTCGACTTCGGCAGTTTCCACATGGAGGTGCCGCAGACGCTGAAGGTCGACATCCTGTTCCGCCTGCCGGTCGAGGGCCGCCCCTTCGGTGACAACTTGTTCCTGACCAATCTCGTCACCTCGCGCGAGGCCAACACGGCCGGTGCAGTGGCGACGGGCAACGCCATCGCCCAGCTCGTGCTCACGCAGCCGGCGCTGAACGTCACAAAGGGGGTGATCGGCGTCGCGACGGGGCAGAGCGTCTTCCCTCTCTCCTTCGACCCGGCGGCCACAGGTCCCGTGCCCTTCGCCCCGCCGGGCAGCGCGGGTGCACCCTTCTCCGGAACGATCACCTCGGCGATGCTCGCGGAGGTCCCGATCGACAGCGACCTCGCAGGTGTCGATGCGGGCGATCTCGTGCGCTTCGCGATTGTGGTCGAGAACACCGGCCGCGGCATCCGCGGCGCGCACGACATCCTGATCCGCGACACGCTGTCTGCGGGCTTCGAGATCCCTCCGGGCGGGCTGAACCTCACCGTCACGCGCGGCGACGGTGTCGCGATCCCGTTCGTTCTGCGCGGCGGCGGGCTGTTCGATCCGGGTGGCGGCATCGAACTCCTCGACCCCACCGATCTCGACCCGACCGACCCGGGCGGCGCACTCGCACGCTTCACTACCGAGGGCGAACCCGGTTCCCCGCCGACGGCACCGACCGGCCGCAACCTCGCGCTCATCACCTACGACCTGCGCGTGGCCGATGCCGCTCAGGCGACCGGGCTCGTGCTCACCAACACCGCCGAGATCGCACGCTACGCCGCTGTCGAAGGCGGCGATGACTTCGCGGTGAACCTGTTGCCTGCTGACCGTTTCGACCACGCGACTGTTGTCACCGGCGACCCGATCATCGAGAAGGTTCTGGTCTCGACCTCGCTTCCCGAAAGCGCCGACCCCTTCGTTCTGATCGGCGAGGAGGCTCTCTTCCGCGTCACGCTGTCGCTGCGCGAGGGGCTCACCCGCGACCTCGTGCTCGCCGACATCCTGCCGACCACACCCGGCGTGCTCACCTTGCGCGACTGGACGCTGGTCTCCCTCGGCTCGACCATCTCCTTCACCGGCTCCGCCCCGCCGGTCGGCGTGCCGCAGACCGGGCCGATCACCCTCCCGCTCGGCGATACGATCAACCTCGCCGACAACGTGGTCGATGCGCGCGACCGGATCGTGTTCGAGGTGCGCGCCGCCGTGCTTGATGTGCCGCAGAACAGCCGCGGTGACGTTCTGGTCAACACCGCCTCAGCCACCTTCACTGACGCGGCAGGGGTGACGCGCAGCATCGCCGACACGGAGAGCGTGACGATCGCCGAGCCAAGCCTCGAGCTCACCAAGACGGCGAACCGGACCACTGCCGACGGCGGCGACCTCATCACCTACACGCTCCTCGTCACCAATCCGGTCGGTCCCGCAGCGGCGCCGGTGTTCGACCTCACCATCCGCGACCTCTTCGACGACCCCGATCTCAGCCTCGTCGGAGGCTCGGTCACGCTCGGCGGCACGGCTGCCGCGCGCGCCTCGATCCTGCTCGGCAACGGCCAGACCGATCAGAGCATTCGCGTCTTCCTCCCCGACCTGAAGCCGGGCGAGACGCTCTCCGTGACCTACCGGGGAAGGATCAGCGACACGGTCGAAAGCGGCAGCACGGTGCTCAACACCGCGATCGCGCAAGGTGACAGCGCCCCGGGGAACGTTCCGGGCCAGCGCGTCCACGAGGACCAGAGCACCGCGACTGTTCGGATCGCGGGACCGACGCTCTCCAAGACCGTGTTCTCCACGAGCCTCGCCGACACCGGAACGAGCCAGGGCAACCCGTCGCTTCAGGATCTCGCCTATGGCGAGGAGGTGACCTTCCGGCTCACCGCTCGGTTCGCAGAGGGCACGACCCTGAACGCGCGGCTGGTTGACCTTCTGCCGAATACGCTCCCCCCCCTCGAGGTGCGCTCGGCCTCGATCGTCTCGGTCGGCGCCAACCTCACCGCTCCCGGGGCGGTGGTTGGAGCCGCCGGTGCGTTGAGCAACCGAAACGCCGATCCGTTCAACGACACCGTCACCTTCACGCTCGGGGACGTGTTCAACCGCCCCGACGGCGTGTCGAACGCAAACGACACGATCGTGTTTGAGGTCACGGCGCGGCTTCGCGGCGACCTTGGCGCGCCGGCGGGTGCGGTGCTGACCAATCGCGGCGAGCTCGTCTATCGCTCCGAGGGCACCGATCGGACCATCAGCGCGCAGGCGAGGGTCGAGACGGTGGTTCCGCGTCTTTCGATCGAGAAGGTGGCGGACCGTCTCGAGGCAGACGGTGGCGACATCGTCACCTACACGGTTCGCTTGCGGAACCTGAACGTCGCCTTCGCCGGTCCGGCCTATGACCTCGTCCTGTCCGACCTGTTAGAGGACCCGGATCTGATCCTTGTGCCGGGAACGGTGGCGGTCTCAGGCGTGCCGGCGACGATTCTTGAGGGCAATGGCTCGGGTGACGCGACGATCCGGATTGGCATCGATCGGCTGGTCGCTGGCGAGACGCTGACCGTGACCTACCAGGCGCGGATCGACGAGTCGGTCATCGCCGGGTCGCGAGTGGACAACGTCGCAAGTTTCCAGGGCGACACGTATCCCGGCCTCCGCGCAGGCGAGGTGGTGGTCAGAGGGGCGGATGCCGAGAGGGTGCGAATCGGCGTGCCCGCGCTTGAGAAGGAGGTGTTCGCGACCTCGCTTCCCGAGACGGGAACGAGCCAGTTCGCGCCGGGCAGGCCGGACGTCGCGATCGGCGAGACGGTGGTGTTCCGGCTCGTCCTCACCCTGCCGGAGGCGACCAACATCCTGCTTAGCCTCGTCGACCAGATGCCCGCCGGCCCCGGCGTGATGGAGTATCTAAGCTACGAGATCCTGCCGCTGCGGGCGACGACCAATCTCAGCTTCGTCCCTGGCACCGAGACCGCGACGGTGGTCGACAGCAACGGGGACGGCAGGCCGGACCGGCTTTCGATCGCCTTCGGAACGGTGACCAACGCGTCCGACAACGTGGTCGACGAGAACGACCAGATCGTCGTGCTCGTCACGGGGCGCGTGGTGAACGACCCCGCCAACGTCTCGGGCCGCGTGCTCGTCAACACCGCGCAGAGCTTCCTTGACATGGTGCCGCAGGCACCGGCTACGGCTGCGCTCGACGTGGTCGAGCCTGAGCTCGTGATCGACAAGTCCTCGAGCCGAACGAGCGGCGATGCGGGCGACCGCACCACCTACACCGTCGTCGTCGCGCCAGCGCCGGGGATGACCGGCCCGGCCTACGGCGTGCGACTGACCGATCTCCTTCCGCCCGACATGGCGCTCGTGCCGGGCACGGTGACGACCACGGCCGGAACGATTGTGACCGGCAATGGAGCCGGCGACGCGACCGTCGTGGTCGACCTGCCGACGCTTCTGCCCGGCGCGAGCCCCGTCACCATACGCTTCGATGCCGTTCTGCGCGACAGTGTCGCGCCGCAGCAGGCGATCGACAACCGAGTCGACGTCGCCTACCGGTCCGCCCCCTCATTCCAGCGCGACTACGCCGCCTCCGACACGGCGCGGATCGTCGTGGCGATGGAGCCCTCGATTTCGAAGGCGGTCGTCGTTACCTCCCTCGCCGAGACGGGCTTCGCGTTCTTCGATCCGCTCGCGCCGGATGTCGCGATCGGTGAGACCATCACCTACCGGATCGTCGCCACCCTCGCCGAAGGCACGCAGACGCTCGTCCTGCGCGACCTTCTCCCCGGCGCAGGCTCGCCCGCGCTTGCCAATCTCCGCGTGCTCGAGGCGCGAGTCGACGCGATCGGGGCCAACATCTCGGGAAGCGCTCTCTCGGTCGGCGATGCCGGCACGGTCGCTGACAACACCGTCACCTTCGACTTCGGCACCGTGGTGAACCCGGGCGACAACGTCACCGATTCGCGTGACCAGGTGGCGGTGGTCATCCGCGCGCGCGTCACCGACATCCCCGACAATGTCGCCGGGCGCGCGCTGCGCAACGACGGCGAGGTGCAGGTCGGCGCGCCATCCGATCCGTCGGTTCGGATCGTGCGGACCGACCGGGCCGTCGTCGACGTGGTCGAGCCGACCCTCCGGATTTTCAAGGAGCCCTCGGTGCCGACGGGCGATGCCGGGGACGAGATCGAGTACCGGCTCACGGTGGTGAACGTTTTGGGATCGACGGCCCCGGCCTACGACCTCGTGCTCTCAGACCTTCTGCCGGCCGGGATGACGCTCGCTGCCGGAAGCGTGACGGCCGATCGCGGCACGGTCATGACCGGCAACACACCTGGCGACACGACGATCCGGATCGCGCTCGGCGACGACCCGTTGCTTCCCACCGACACGTCGCTGACGCCCACCGACGACACCCGGGTCGTCGTCACCTATCGCGCGCGGCTCGACGACACGGTCGAGCCGGGTGAGGCGCTCGTCAACGATGCGCGATTCGCTGCGCTTAGCGCGCCGCCGGCGCTCGCGGGCGAGGACGTTCGCAGCGTCGCGGGCGCAACGACCGCGACCGTCACGGTGCTGATGCCGGTGACGCTGACGAAGGCGATCGTTGCGACGAGCCCCGAGCTCGGCAGCGGCGCGTTCGACCCCGAAAATCCTGACCTCGCGATCGGCGGCACGGTGACCTACCGTCTGACCGCGACCCTTTCGGAAGGCACGCAGCGCCTCGTGATCACCGACACGCTCCCCGAGGGCCTCGTGTTCGAGGAGGGGCGCGTTGTCTCGGTCGGCTCCGGCCTGCCGCCCGCTCTTGCGGGCGTCGTGCCGACGGTCTCTGGCCAGGAGGTGCGCTTCGATTTCGGCGTTGTGGTCAACAGCGGCAACAACGACCCGGGCGACGGAACGGTGGCGGTTGAGATCGTCGCGCGCGTCGCCGACACCCCCTCGACCCTGCCGGGAACCGTGCTCGCCAATGCGGGCACGGCGACCGTTTCCTCGCCGACCGATCCCGGCCGCCCTGGCGGAACGGAGATCGACACCGCGCGGGTCGTGGCCGATGTGGTCGCGCCCGCGCTCGTGCTCGAGAAGAGCGATCCGGGCGGCTTTGCGCGGCCCGGCGAGACGATCACCTACACGCTGACGCTTCGGCACGCCCCCGGCTCGACCGCTCCGGCCTACGACCTCGTGATCGCCGACACGCTTGCGGATGAGGCGCTCTCGCTCGTGCCCGGGACGGTCACCACATCGGCCGGAACGGTGGTTACGGGAAATGATCCGGGTGACACAAGCGTCGCGGTCTCGGTCGATGAGCTCGCGGTCGGGGAGGTCGTGACGGTCACCTTCGCGGCCCGGGTGGCGGCCACAGCGCCCACGGGCGCCACCGTGCTGAACACCGCGACGGCCGCGTTCGACACGAGCCCAGGGCCCGGCGGCCAGCCGGGGTCGGTCACCGACACCGCCGCCGTGCCGCTCGCGCCCGGCTTCGCCAAGACGATCGTCTCGACCTCGATCGCCGAGACGGCAGCTGATTCCGTCACGGTCGGGGAACGGATCACCTACGAGCTCGTCGCCACCTTGCCGCAGGGGACGGTCGGCGATCTCGTGATCTCCGATCTCCTTCCGCCCGGGCTCGTGCCGCTCGCGGCGACGGTCGTCTCGGTCGGCTCCGGGATCACGGGGGGTGCGCTCGCGCCGGGCGACTCGGGCACGATCGCCGGTCAGGCGGTGCGCTTCGAGTTCGGCACCGTGGTGAACGCCTCCGGCCCCGCCATCGGCGCCGAGGACCAGGTGACGGTGCGGATCGTCGCCGAGGTGGCGGACATCCCCGCGGTGAGGGATGGCGCGATCCTCGCCAACGACGCGCGCCTCGATTACGCGATCCGCGGCGAGACGGGGCGGGAGGAGGATCGCGTCGCCGTGCTGGTCGTCGAGCCCGCGCTCGCGATCGGCAAGACGGTCGACCGGCCTGCGGGCGATGCGGGCGATCTCTTCACCTTCACGGTCACGATCACGCCTTCGGGAAGTGGCCCTGCCTTCGACATCGTCGTGACCGACACGCTCCCCTTCCCGCTCGTGGTCGAGCCCGGAAGCCTCGCGACCACCCTCGGCACGGCGACGGTGATCGGCGACACGATCCGAATCGACATCCCCGTGCTCCTGCCGACCGATCCTGCCGTGATCGTGACATTCCAGGCGCGGTTCGGCGAGTCGATCGAGCCCGGACAGATCGTCACCAACAACGCGACCGTCAGCTACGCATCGTCTCCCGGGCCGATCGGCCGCCCCGGCGGCGACAGTGCGAGCGCGACCTTGGTCGGCGCCTTCCCGATCGCGCTCGAGAAGACGATCGTCGCCACCTCGCTTCCCGAGACGGGCTCCGATCTCTTCGACCCGGACCGGCCCGACCTCGCGATCGGCGAGGTCGCGACCTATCGGATCGTCGCGACCCTCGGCGAGGGAACGCAGCGCGTCGTCATCACGGATACGCTTCCCCTCGGCCTCGTTCCCGAGACGGCCGTGATCACCGCCGTCGGCGCCGGGCTGCCACCGGGGCTCGTCGGAACACCTGGGGTGATCGCGGGCCAGAGCGTGAGTTTCGATCTCGGCACGATCGTCGCTGCCGGCAACAACGATCCGAGCGACGACACGATCACGATCGAGATCACGGCGCGGGTGGCGGATGTGCCATCGAACCAGTCAGGCACGCTGCTTGCGAACGACGCCGCGCTGACCGTGACGGCGCCGACCGCCCCGGGCAACCCCGGCGGGACCCTTGTCGCGGGCGCCTCTGCCGGTGCTGAGGTGGTCGCCCCCCTGCTCACGATCGAAAAGTCGGCCGACCGCCCCTTCGCTCTCCTCGGCGAGCCGGTCACCTACACGCTCGTGCTTGCGCATGGCCCCGGCTCGACAGCGCCGGCTTACGGTGTTGCGCTCGGCGACACGCTCGCCGGCACCTCCCTCGCGCTGGTTTCGGGCAGCGTCACGACGAGCTTCGGCACGATCGAGAGCGGCAACGGAGCGGGCGACACGGCGGTGCGCGTCACCGCGCCCGTTCTGCCGCTCGGCCAGAGCATGGTCGTGACGTTCCAGGCGATCCCGGTGGCGTCACCGCCGCAAGGCGTGGTGCAGAACACGGGCGGGTTCGACGCCGCCTCGGCTCCGGGCGGCCCGGCAGGTTTCGTCCGCCCCTTCGCCGGCAGCGACACGGCCGCGGTGGTCCTCAACAGCTTTTTTCTCGGCGGTCCCCTGTTCGGCGGGCTCGATGCGCTTGAGCGGTTCCTGTCGGAGGCGACGCCGCCTCCCCGCTCCGCTCCGCCGCCTGTCTATTCCGGAACGGCAACGCCTGGAGCGGCGATCAGCTTCGTGGTGCGTGACGCCACCGGAGCGATCGTCGCGCAGGAGACGCGTCATGCCGATCTCGGCGGCAACTGGCTCGTCGCGATGCCGGGCCTCGAGACCGCACCGGCGCCGAAGGAGAACACTGAGACGCTGCGCGCCTCGATGCCGGTGGCGGGCGGGCCGATCCGGAACGTCAATGCCGATCTGCCCTCGGTTACGCGGGAGCCGCCGCCCCCGTCCACCACCGCCGCCGCCGCCGCCCTGTCGCTCACCCCCCAGCAGGGGCTTGCGACCCGGCTCGACGCCGAAGCAGACGGGGCCGACAACACCCGCCTCTACTTCGCGGGCACCGGCGGCTCCTCCACATTCGCGACCGGCCCAGTCGATGCGCTCGGCGAGGCGAGCCCGGGTGGCATCGCGGCGCTTGCGACCGCGATGCCGGGCGTGAGCCGCCCCTTCGGCCTCGCTCTGAACAAGTTCGCGATGGAGTTCCTCGCCAACTCCACGGTGCCCAGCGGCCGCCTCAACTGATGCATACTCGCGCATGCACTTGAGTCGGAGCCCCGCGCGCACAATGACCATGCTTCGCCTGTTGCCGATCCTGCTCGCCGCCGCGTTGCCCGCACAGGCCCACGCCCAGGGCTGGTTCTCGGACCGGTTCGACAACGCGATCGCCAATGTCGACCAGATCACCGCTCGATATCGAAACGATCTCAGGGAGGAGCTCGAGCGTGCCGGGGTGCGCCCGCCGCCGCTTCCGACGCCGACCGCGGCCGAGCAGGCTGCGGTGCGAAGCCTCCGCCCCTGGTGGCAGCAGGCGGTTGTGCGCCCGATCGAGCCGGGCGGGCGGGCGATCCCGGTCAGCCTCGCCTATATGTACGACAGCGCCATCCTCTATTCGGCGCAGCTGCGCGTGTTCGGCGACCTCCCCGCCATCCGCGATCTGCAGGAGGCGGAGGTGGCCGGCCGCTACGTGCCGCGCGGCTTCGCAGAAGGCCGCATCGGCCAGGTGAACGACCCGACCCGGAGCCTCGCCAACACGCTCGGCTCCGAGCGCCTTCTGCGCAACGAAGTGGCGACCGAGTTCGGCCTGCGCCAGCGCCTGATCACCGGCGGCGAAGTCACGATGGGCCAGCGCTTCCTGAACTTCTCGACGAACTCGGTCGACTTCGTCCCGCAGCGGCAGACGGTCGCGCAAAGCTTCATCACCATCGTCCAGCCGCTGTTGCGCGACTCAGGCACAGCTTATGTGCGCTCGATCCACGAGGTGGCGCGGGTCGATGCGCGGGTGGCGCAGAGCGAGTTCCGCCGCCAGGCGGAGAACCACCTGCTCGAGGTCGCCCGCGCCTACTGGACGCTCCATCTCGCGCGCGTGACCCTGCTCGTGAAGGAGCGCCTGGTCGCGCAGGTACGTCCGATTGTCGCCCAGCTTGAGGCACGTCGGGGGATCGATGCCGATGGGCTGCTGCTCAACCGCGCCCGTACCGCGCTGGCCACGCGGGAGGCGGAGGTGCTACGGGCACGCGCGGGCGTGCGTAACGCCGAGGTGAGGCTACGCGGCCTCGTCAACGATCCGCGCTTCGGTCAGCAGGGCATCACCGAACTCATGCCCTCCGATACGCCGCTCGACCGCTACGAGCCGATCGGGCTTGCCACCGTGCTCGAGCGGGCGATCGCGCTCCGCCCTGAGGTTCACCAGCTCTACCTGCAGCATCGCGCCGCTGTGCTGCGCGAGGGCCAGGCGCAGGTGGAGGCGCTGCCGCGGCTTGATATAGTGCTCGAGGGAACGCAGGGCGGCCGCGGGCTCGGCCGCTACCAGTTCGGCGAGGCGTTCGACCGCTACAACAATCTCCAGCGTCCGGGCGGCACCATCGGACTGCGCCTTGAGGTGCCGCTTCAGTCTGACGACCTCGCCGCGCGGCTCGAACGGCGCCGGCTCGAGACGCGGCAGGTGGAGAGCCAGGGCCGGGCGACGCTCGCCACCATCGTCGCCGAAAGCGAGGTGACGCTGAACGAGTACAATGTCGCCTTCCGGGAGGTGGCGGCGCGGGCCCTCGCGATGCGCGCGGCACAGACGGAGGTGAACATCCAGACCGAGCGCTTCCGACAGGGGGTCGGCAGCGGACTTGCCGGCGCGACCGCGCTCGACCTTCTCTTGCAGGCGCAGGAGCGGCTCGCCGAAGCCGAGGAGCGCGTGGCCGCCGCCCAGGTCGGGTTCACCCTCGCCTTCCTCGTGCTCGCCCGCGTCCAGGGCACCTTCACGAGCCTCGAGAACCTCGACGTGCGCAAGATCGACGACGCTGCCCGCGGGCCGAGCTACGTCCTGCAGCGCAGCTCCGCGGCAGAAGGCCGCTCGCCGCAACCTGCTCCACGGAACGGACGGACACCATGACACGACCGATCCTTGCAGCCCTCACCCTCGCCCTGCTTGCCGCCTGCGCCGGCCCGGCGAACCGGCCAGTGCTTCTCGACGGAGCCGACAGTCTGCGCGCCGGCCAGGCCCCCCGTGTGGCCACCGCCCGCATGACAGCCGATGGCGCCGGCCACCGGATGGAGCTCGTCGGCGCCGACGGGCAGCTTCTCACCGGTCGCCTCGCGCGCGCCGAGCGTCCGGTGCTCGTGCCGCTCGCCGCCGGCGGCACCGCGCCGACGCCGTTCGTGACCGACACCGAGCTCGCAGGCGAGATCACCGACGGCACGACCACCCTCGCCTGCGCCTTTCGCCTCTTGAACCCGGCACGCGGCTTCGACGGCGGCGGCTCGGGCCGGTGCACGGGCCAGGACGGACGGACGGTGGATTTCCGCTTCTAGCCGGGGGAACCGGACAGCGTGAGGGGAAGGCCCGGCAGGACGCCGATCGAGGCGGCGCGGCCGGTGCTGTCGCCCGGCATCGTCGCGCGACGGGTCGTGCTCGGCGGCGCGCCGTCTTGGGTGCTGTTCAACCCGGCCACCGGGCGCTACCTGCGGACCACGCCGCGCGGCTGGGCGTTGCTGTGCCGTCTCGACGGGCGGACCACTGTCGCGGAGGCGATCGCGTCCCTGCCGCCGCCCGGGCCGGGAGAGCCTGACGACGCCGCGCTTCGCGAAGGGCTTACGGGGCTTGCCGCCGCCGGAGTGATTGTGGTCCCGGGCGCTCGGCTGCCACCGCCGCCTGAAGCCCCCGCGGGCCTTGCGATGCTGCGAAGCGCCCTGATCACGCGCGTGCAGCTGGGCGATCTCGGCCCAGTGATCGTCCGCGCGGGCGGGCTTCTCGCTTGGCCCTACACGCGCGCCGGGGCAATCGCCGCGTCGGCCCTGATGCTTGTTGCGGCGCTGCTCTGGGCAGGGCGCGGCGAGGTGGTCGCCTCCCAGATCGCTCGCATGGCCGACCCCTCGCTCGGCGACCTCACCACCTGGTACCTCCTGTTCGTCGGCAGCAAGCTTTTGCACGAGTGCGGTCATGCCGCCGCCGCACGGCGGATGGCCGCGGCCGAGGGGCACGGGATCGAGAGCTTCCCCTTCGGCCTCGCCTTCATGTTCCTTCTGCCCGCCCCTTACGTGGATGTCAGCGGCATCTGGTTCGTGGCCGACCGCTGGCGCCGCGCCGCCGTCGGGCTCGCCGGAATCTGGATGGACCTGACCGTCGCCGCCGCGGCCGCGAGCCTCGCCGCCTTCCTTGCCGAAGGCGCGCTGCGCGACCGGCTTGCCGAGCTCGTGGTGATCGCCTCCGTCTCCTCCCTGCTCTTCAATGCCAACCCGCTCGTGCGGCTCGACGGCTACTACGTGCTCGCCGATCTCGCGGGCATCCCGAACCTCCAGGCGCGGGCGGTGGCGGCGCAGCTCCGCTTCCTCGGGCTCGTGACGGGTGCGGCACGGCCGCAGCCCAGGGATTGGCCGCTTGCGGCCTACGGTCTCGCCTCGCTCGCCTGGCGCTTCGTGATCTTCGCGGGCGTGTTCTGGCTTGCGGCGCGGGTGCACTGGACGCTCGCCGCCCTGGTGGCGGCGGTTGTCGCGATCCTCTATCTCGTGCTGCCGATGGTCGCAGGTGCGCGCGCCTTGCTCCGAATCGGTCCGCAGCGGCCGGTGCGCGCCACCCTCGCCGCCGCCTCCCTCGCCGCGACCGCCGCGGCCGCCGCGCTCGTTCCCGTCCCGAACTGGACGGTCGCCCACGGCATCGCCTGGAACGAGTCCGTCTCGCTCGTCTTTCCCCGCGCCGATGGCCAGCTCGTCTTCGTCGCCCCGGCCGGGGCGGGCGGGGGCATCGTGCTTGCGCTCGACAATGCCGAGACGCGCAGGCTTCGCGAGCAGCTCGCGCTCGAGGCGGAGGCGCTCGCGATCGAGGCGCGGCGCGCCCGTGCCGCGACCCCTGAGCGGATCGATGCGGCCGAGGAACGCTTGGCCTCGGTCGCGGTGCAGGACGCGACGCTCGCGGCCGAGATGGCGTCGTGGATCGTCGCGGCACCGCCGGGTGCTGCGTGGCAGCCGCTTCGGGCGGAACGCCTCCGTGGAGCCTGGGTCAGGCGCGACGAGCAGCGGCCGCTCGGCGCCCTCGTCGGTGAGGGGCCGATGGTGATCCGCCTCGTTCTCGACCAGGCGCAGGGACCGGAGGTGTTCGACTCGCTCGCGCAGGCGCCCGATCGCGCGATCCCGGTGCGGCGCCGGGGCGAGGCCCGGCCGCTCTTCACCGCCCGGGCCGAGAGCGCGCGTCCTGCCGCGCGCGACGAGCTTCCCTCCCCGGCCCTTGCGGCGCCGAATGGCGGTCCCTTCGCTCTCCGGCCGGGGGAGGAGGGGCTGCGCACGGCCGAGCGGGTGTTCGAGCTGCGCCTACGCCCCGACCCGCCCGAGGCGTCCCTCGCCCTGATGCATGGCGTGCGCGTCGAGGCGCGCATCCCGCTGCCTCCCTCCCCGCTTGCGCAGCAGGCGTGGCACGCGGCGCGGCGCCTGTTCCAGCAGCGTCTTGGCGCATGAGGGCGCTTGCTCTCCTCCTCGTTCTGCTCTCCCTGCCCGCCCAGGCGCAGGAGATCGTCCGCGGGCCGACGCGGCCGCAGGCACTCGCCGCCCTCGCCCCGCAGGTAGACGGCGTGGTCCGTCACGTCGCCGTCGCGGAAGGCGAGAGGGTCAGGAAGGGCGATCTCCTGCTCGCCCTCGACGACGCGCTCCAGCAGGCGCGGATCGCGCTCGCCGAAGCGGCTGCAGCGAACGAGGCGGAGCTCCGCCAGGCGCGGGTGACGCTCGCGGAGGCCTCTGCCGTGCTCGAGCGCACCGCCGCGGCAGCCGGACGGGGTGCCGCCGGCGAATGGGAGGTGCGCCAGGCGCGCGCGCGCGTCGAGCTTGCCCGCGCCGGTGTGGAGAGTGCGGAGGAGAAGCGCAGGCTTGAGGCGCGGCGCCTCGATGTCGAGCGCGCCGCCGCGGAACAGCTCCTCGTTCGCGCACCTTTCGACGGCATCGTCACGCGCCTTGACGTGGTCGCCGGCGCGACGGTCAGCCGCGCCGACCGGCTGGTGACAGTGGCAGACCTCTCCGTGCTCGAGGCGGTCCTGTTCCTTCCCGCCAGCGTCTGGCCGAGGCTCAGGTTGGGGGGCACCTACACGCTCGACCTCGCCGCTCCGGTCGACCGCCCGGTCGAGGCGGTGCTCCGCTCGGTCGACCCTGTTCTGGATGCCGCCTCGGGCCGGTTCCGGGCGGTGTTCACGATCGCGAACCCCGATCTCGCCCTGCCCGCCGGGATGGAGGCGGCGCTCGATCTCGGAGCGCTCGGCCGATGAACGCGCCGGGCACTGCGACACCAGGGGGGGACGCGCTCGCGCGACGCCTCGCCGAGCTGCGCGACCGTCGCCTCGCTCCGGACTGGCCGGGCCTCGTGCTCGCCTTCGCGCGCGACCTTACCCTGGCGGAGGCGGGAGCGGTGATCGGCGCAACCGCTTCCGGCCTCTCCGTGCTCGCCCCGGCCGAGGCAGGGACGTTGCCCGAGGGCTGGGCGCAGGCAGCGCGCGCGGCGTTGGAAACACGTGCCGTGGTCGCGCGCGAGGCAGGAGCGAGGGCGTGGCTGATGGCGGCGCCGCTCGACGGGGCGAGCGCGCTCGTGGTTCTCGCCCCCTGCGCCTCGCCGGTCGATCGCGCGCTCACGCGCGAGCGTCTCGCGCTGCTCTCCGCCTTCGCCGAAGCTTCGGGATTGGCCGCTGCCTCGTCGGCTCTCGTGCCGGCAGCGGCGGCAGCCGAAGCCGCGCGCGCCAAGCGCTCGGCGGGGGACGAGGAGGCTGGCCTCGCCGCCGCGGCGGCGCGTCTCGCCGCGCTCCTTCCCTCCGGCACGCGGCTCGCGCTCGGGCTGGTGCGCGGCGGTCGCGTCGCCGCCCTCGCCCTCTCCGACCAGCCCGCCGTCAACCCGCGCACCGAGCTTGTCCGGGCGCTCGCTCTCGCGATGGAGGAGGCGCTCGACCGGGGCGAGACGCTCGCCCTGCCCGACGCGTCAGGAACCTCCGCCGCCGCCCGCGCCTTCCCCAAGGTCCTTGCCTCACCCGGCTGCCTCGTCGTGCCAGACCGTGCCGCTGGTGCCTGCGCTCTCGTGCTTTGGCGCGACTCTCCTACGGCATCGGCCGAAGCAACGGCGGCGCTGTTGCGGCCCGCGCTCGCGCTGCTCGGCGACGGCACACGCAACTCAGCGGCGCGACGGCGCCGCGCGCGGCATCTGGCGAGACTTTGGCCGGTGGCCGCGCTCACGCTTCTGGTCGGGCTTGCCGCCGTCACGCCGCGCCCCGACGAGGTGGTCGCGAGCTTCGTCGCCCAGCCCTCGGTCGTGCACGTGGTGACGGCGCCGTTCGACGGCGTGCTCGAGGCCTCCTCGGTCCGGCCGGGAGACCTCGTCTCCGAAGGAGAGGTGCTGGCGCGGCTCTCGACCCGGGAGCTCGAGCTCGAGCTCGCCGCGGTGCGGGCGCGGGCGGCGAACGACCGGCGCGAGGCGGCGATCGCGCGCGCGGCCGGGCAGCCGGCACAGGAGATGATCGCCGAGCTCTCGGCACGCCGGAGCGAGGCGCAGCGCGCGCTCCTCGAGCATCGCCTCGCTCTCGCCCAGATCCGCGCCCCGGCCTCGGGGGCCGTGCTCGCGGGCGACCTGCGCCGCAGCCTCGGCCAAGCGCTCGCACGGGGCCAGACCCTGTTCGAGATCGCCGCCCCGGACGATCTCAGGGCCGAGCTCCTGCTGCCCGAGGCGCGGGCGCATCTCGTCCGGCCGGGGCAGAGAGGCTGGCTCTCCCCGGCCGCCGATCCGGCAGCGCGCGTCCCCATCACCATCGAGCGTGTCCGCCCGATGGCCGAGGTCGTGCAGGGGCGGAACGTGTTCCGCGCCATCGCGCTGCTTCCCGAAGGCCACGGCGACACCCCGCTCCGGCCGGGCGCCGAGGGGGTGGCGCGGGTCGAGGTCGGCGAGACGACGTGGCTCGCCTGGGCGGTCGGCGACGCCGGGATGAGCCTGCGACGCCTGCTTTGGATGTAGGCAGAAACCGCCGGGTCGGCAGAATGCGGCTCGGGCAGATTTTGCACGCCATGGCGGTGACGCACGACACCGGTAGTTAATCGTCCACGATCAGTATCGCGGCATGACACACGTCGCATGCCGCTCGCTTGCTCTCTTGACATGGCTCGCCATTGCATGCCTGCCCGGGGCCCCGGCACGGGCAACCTCTCCCGACCCTCTCGCGGTCGTCGAGGCGGCAACGGCGCGGCTTCTCGGCTCGGCGACGCCGATCGGCGGCCGCTACGTCCTGACCAACCGGCATGTGATCGACCTCGCTGAGCGTCGTGGAGCAGAGGTGGCGCTCTCGCTCGGCGGGCGGATCATGCCGGCAACGATCGCCGGCGTGAGCGGCCGGCTCGACATCGCCGTCCTCGTGGCCGCGGAGCCGCTTGGCCCCAACCCTGCGATCGCGGCCACGCCGGGCGCCGGCGCGGCCGTCTCGGCACGCGGGCCCTCGGGCGACCGGGTGCATGGCAGCATCGTCTCCCGGCCCTGGAACGAGGCCTGGGGGCCCGCCCTATTCGCGCGCCTGCCGGTGGCGTTCGGCTTCTCGGGTGGCCCGGTAACCGACGCCTCCGGCGCTCTCGTCGGGCTGGTGACGGCGGCGGTGAACCCCTCGGCGAGCGAACTCCTCTCGCTTCGCGCGGGCGCGACCGCTGCGCCGCCGCGCGAGACCCCGGTCGTGCTCATCCTGCCGATCGGGCCCGTGCTGGCCGAAGCCGAGCGGCTCGTGGGGCTGCTCCGCCAAGCGCGCTGAGCCCCTTCCGCGAGGGCTGGCCTCGGGGCAGGCTCGCGGGCGGCGGCCGCACCAGCGAGTCGGTGCCGCCCCGCCGTCACGTGTCCGGAGCGCCCCATGACCCTGCCGCTGATCCGTCTCCTGCCTGGCCGGGACAGGCGGGTGAAGGCCGGCCACCCGTGGGCCTTCTCGAACGAGATCGCCATGACCCCGGCGGCGAAAGCGCTGCCGGCGGGGTCGGTGGTGCGGCTCGAGGGCGATGACGGCGTCAAGCATGGCGTGTGGCATTTCAATCCCCGCAGCCTGATCGCGGCACGGCTGCTCGACCGCGACCCGGGCGCGCGCTTCGACGAGGCCCTGATCCGACGCCGGCTCGAGGACGCCGCGGCCTTGCGCGCGCGCCTCGGCCTTGGGCTGCACCACCGGCTCGTGCATGCCGAAGCCGACGGGCTTCCCGGCCTCGTCATCGACCGCTATGGCGATGCCTTCGCTCTGCAGGCCAACACCGCCGGCATGGAGAGCGCGACGCCGATGATCGTCTCCGCCCTCGCCGACCTATTCGCTCCTCGGGTAATCGTGGCGCGCAACGACTCCCCCGTCCGCGCCCTCGAGGGACTCGACCAGCACACGCGGCTGTTGCACGGGACGGACGCGACGGCCCGGGTTGAGGAGGGAGGGCTCGCCTTTGCGGTCGATCTGCTCGCCGGGCAGAAGACCGGCTGGTTCCACGACCAGAGGGAGAATCGCGCCCGGGTCGCCGCCCTCGCCCCCGGCGCGACCGTGCTCGATGCCTTCTGCCACACGGGCGGCTTCGGGCTTGCCGCCGCGCGCGCCGGCGCGAGCGCGGTGACACTGCTCGACCGCTCCGAGCCTGCGCTCGCGCTTGCGGCCGCGACGGCGCGCGCGCACGGCCTCGCCGACCGGGTCAGCTGCGTCCGCGAGGACGCGATGGAGGGTATGGCCCGGCGCGCCGCCGAGGGACGTCGGTTCGACATCGTGGTGGCCGACCCCCCCGCCTTCGCCAAGGCGCGCAAGGACGTCCCCGCCGCCTTGCGCGCCTACCAGAAGCTCGCCCGACTCGCCGCCTCGCTCGTCTCGCGCGGGGGGATCCTCTTCCTCGCCTCGTGCTCGCACCACATCGAGCCGGGGGCCTTCGCCGAGGCAGTCGCCCAGGGGCTGTGGCGCGCGCGTCGCGAGGCGCGGCTTCTCTGGAGCGGCGGGGCGGGACCCGACCACCCGGTGCACCCGATGCTGCCGGAGAGCGCCTACCTGAAGGCGCTTCTGTTCGCGCTCGCCTGACGCGTCGGCAACCGCGCGGCGCTACGGCGTGAGCCAGCGCCCAAGACGCTCCGCTGCCTTTGCCATGTCCTCGGTCGCACCGCAGAAGCTGAAGCGCACGGTGCGCGCGCCGCGGGCGCGGTCGAAATCCAGCCCAGGTGTTGCGGCCACCCCGATCTCGTCGAGCATGCGCGCGCAGAAGGCCGCGCTGTCGTTCGCGAGGTGGCCGATCTCGGCATAGAGGTAGAACGCGCCCTCGGCCGGGGCGAGCCGGTCGAGCCCCGCCTTCGGCAGCGCCTCAAGCAGGAGCGCGCGGTTCGCCGCATAGCGCGCGACATGGGCCTCGAGCTCCTCCGTGCAGTCCATCGCCGCGAGGGCTGCGACCTGGCCAATCCCGGGAGGCGAGATGAACAGGTTCTGCGCGAGCCGCTCGACGGGGCGGATCAGGTCCTCGGGCAGAACCATCCAGCCGACGCGCCAGCCGGTCATCGACCAGTATTTCGAGAAGCTGTTGATGACGATGGCCGAGCTGGAGAGCCCGGCCGCCGTGGTCGCCGCCACCCCATAGGTGAGGCCGTGGTAGATCTCGTCCGAAATAAGCCGCACGCCCGCGGCCTCGCACCAGGCGGCAAGAGCGGCGAGCTCGTCGTGATGCAGCATCGTCCCTGCCGGGTTGCAGGGGCTTGCGACGATCAGACCCTCGGGTGGTGGGTCGAGACGCTCGAGCATCGCAACCGTCGGCTGGAACCGGCTCTCGGGGCCCGCCTCGAGGATCACCGGCTCGAGGCCGAGAGCGGTGAGGATGTTCACATACGGGGGGTAGAAGGGGCTTGCGAGCGCCACCCGGTCGCCCCGGTCGAAGGCGGCGAGGAAGGCGAGCGGGAAGGCTCCGGAGGCGCCGACCGTGACGGCGATCCGACGCGGCTCGACCGTCACACCGTAGCGCTCGGTATACAGACGGGCGATCCGCTCGCGCAACGGGGAGAGGCCGAAGGCCTCGGTGTAGCCGAGCGTTCCTCCCTCCCGCATCGCCGCGATCGCCGCCTCGACCGCGCCCTTTGGCGCGCCGGTGGAGGGCTGCCCCACCTCCATGCGGATCACCCGCGGGTCGCCCGGAGCGAGCGCCGCTGCCCGTGCATTGGCCGCGGCGATCACGTCCATCACGAGGAAGGGCGGCGTCTCCGCCGCGCGCCCGACCTTGAGCGGCATCGCGACGCGCTCAGTCCGCCCCGAGGGCGAGGCCGTGGCCACGCGGGTCGGCCGCCCAGGAGCAGGAGGCGTTGCTGCCCGGCAGATAGCGCGTGCAGTGGATCAGGTTCACCCGGCTCGTCCTGTCCTCCGCACCGCGGAAGCTCCGTCGCGCGGCGAGGGCTGCGGGCGCCGCCTCCCCCGCCAGAGCGCGGGCGGCGACAGCGCCAAGCGCGACCGGAGCCGACGCCCCGCCCGAGGCCACGGCGGCGAGCCGGAAGGCGCGGAGATTCTCGTTCGTCACCATCAGGAGCGAGGGCAGGGCCGGGGGCACCGCCCCGACGCCCGGAGCGGCAGCGAGGATCAGGCCGAAGGTCGGCGCCATCCGCCCGGTGCCGAAGAGGTTGTTCATCGTCATGGCACAGACGACGGCCTGACCGTCGCGATCGAGCACGGCGAAGCCGGTGGTCGCGCCGAGCACGGCGGGAAGCGCGCCGCCCGCCGGGGCCGCCCCCGCGAGCAGAACCTCGGGGGGGGTGCCAGCCCGAACGGCGGCGGCGGCGTCGAGCGCCGCCTGCTCCGCCTCCGCCGGGGACTTACGCGCGCGAAGCTCGCGCAGCATCACCGCCGCGCCGGCCGAACCGCCCACCGCCGCGACCTCGACCCGGTCGGACCCGAGCGGGACGGACGCCGCACGGCCGGCGCGCGGCAGCGTGCCGCGCAGCGCCTCGAGCGTGACGGCGCCGCCTGCCGCCGCGGTCGCCTCCACGAAGCGCCGGGCGAGCGCCCCCTGGTAGAACTCGCCGATCCCCTGACGCCGGATCACGCCGATCAGGTTGGCGAGCTCCGGCTGCACGATCTCTTCTCCCTCGCGCAGGGGTGCCGCCCCGCCCGGGCCGCCGAAGACCGAGCGGAGCTGCGGGTCGGCCGAAAGCGGGGCCCACACGGCGGCGAGGTCGGAGGCGAGCGCGCGCGAGGCGGGCGTGCCGAACCGCGCCGCCTGCTCGGCCGGCGCGACCACGCGCTCGAAGGGAAGGCGGCCGAGACGCGCATGCAGGGCGAACAGGCCGCGCGGCGTTCCGGGCAGGGCGGCGGGGCGGTCGGTTCCGGGCAGGATGGTGCCAGGGGCACCGGGCAGGAACTCGATGCTCAGGGTCTCGTTCCGCCGCGGGTCGAAGGCAAGGCACACCCCGCCGCCCGCGAGCGAGGCGCGCGAGGGGAGCGTCACCCCGAGCATGAAGCCCACGGCGACGGCGGCATCGACCGCATTGCCGCCGGCGGAGAGGATGTCGCGGCCGGCGAGCACGGCCCGGGGTTCGTCCGCCGCGACACCGCCGAGGAAGCCCCGCACGAACCCCACTTGGCCCTCGGCCGGCCGCCCGGTGCCGAACAGCGCCTGCTCGACCGAGCCGCCGCAGCCTGAGGCGGCGAGAGCACACAGGACCGCGATGAGGGCGTTGCGCCGCACCCGCACTATACTGGCCTCATGAGATGCCTCGCCGGGATCGGGCGCGCCGTGACGCGGGCGGCCGCCGCAGCCGTCCTTCTTGCCGCCCTGCTCCCCGCCGGCGCCTGGGCGCAGCGCGGCAGCGTTATCCTGATCCGGGACGCCGAGACGGAGAACCTGCTGCGTTCCATCTACGGCCCCCTGTTCGGCGCGGCAGGGCTGAGCCGCGGCTTCGTGCAGGTCACCATCATCAGGGACCGCTCGATAAACGCCTTCGTCACCACCGGCAACCGGATGTTCATCAACACCGGCTTGATCATGCAGGCGACCTCGGCCGCCGAGATCGCGGGCGTGCTCGCGCACGAGACCGGGCATGTCGTGGGCGGGCACATCGCGCGCCTGCCGGAGGAGATCCGCAACGCCCAGATCCGCGCCCTGGTGGCGGCCCTGATCGGCGCCGCCGCAGGGGTCGCCACACGCCAGGGCGAGGCGGTGGCGGGCGGGGCGATCGCCGGCCAGTCGATGGCGCTGCGGGAGCTCTTCAGTTTCACGCGCACCCAGGAGAATGCCGCCGACCTCACGGCGGTGACCCTGCTGAACCGGCTCAACTGGCCGGTCGAGGGCCTGTTGCAGCTGATGGAGCGGCTGCAGGGCCAGGAGCTGATGCTCTCCGACCGGCAGGACCCCTATCTGCGCACCCACCCTCTGACGCGCGACAGGATCGAGTTCCTGCGCGGCCAGATCGAGCGACGCGGCGGTGACGGGGCGCTGCCACGCGAGATCGAGGAGCGTTTCGCGATGGTGCGCGCCAAGCTCTTCGGCTTCCTCGAGGGCGGGGTGGCGATCCAGCGCGTCTATCCGCAGACCGACACCTCCCCCTCGGCGCGCTACGCCCGGGCAATCCAGACCTTCCGCTCCGGCCGGATCGACGAGGCGGTGGCCGAGCTCGACCGGCTGATCGCCGCCACCCCCTCTTCGCCCTGGCTGCACGAGCTCAAGGGGCAATTCCTGCTCGAGGGAGCGGGGCGGGCGCGCGAGGCGACTGTCGCCTATCGCGAGGCAGTGCGGCTCGCCCCCTCTGAGGCGCTGGTGCGGGCGGGCCTCGCACGCGCTCTGCTCGCCGTCGACGATCCGGGCAGCCTGCGCGCCGCGGCCGCCGAGGCCGAGGCCGCGCTTCGGCTTGACCGCTCGCTGGGGATGGCGTGGAACACGCTCGGCATGGCGCGCGGGCGCCTCGGCGAGGAGGGGCTTGCGGCGCTCGCGCTCGCCGAAGAAGCGGCACTTTCGGGTGACCTTCTGACACAGCGGCAGATGGCGGCGCGGGCCGAGCGCCTGCTTCCCCCGGGGCCGGCGAAGCTCCGCGCGCAGGACCTCGCCAACGCCGCGCAGATCGAACGCGAAGAGAGGCGACGGCAGGAGAGGCGATGACGAAGAGGCTGAGACGGCTGAGACTGCGTGTGCTCGCTGCGCTGATCGCGGGTTGCCTCGTTCCCGGGATGGCCGCCGCCGAGGGCTTCACCCCCGAACAGCGTGCTGCGATCGTCGAGATCCTGCGCGAGGCGCTGCGCTCCGACCCTTCGATCCTCGAGGACGCGATCGCGGCGCTGCAGGCACGGGATGCCGCCCGAGAGCGCGAGGCCCTCGAGGCGAGGATCGCCGCCAACCGAGACGCTCTCGTCAATGACCCGAGCCTTCCGGCCAAAGGCGCGACACGGCCGACCGCAACGGTGGTCGAGTTCCTCGACTATCGCTGCCCCCACTGCAAGCGCATGCACCCCGTGATCACCGAGCTCCTGCGCGCCGATCGGGAGCTTCGGGTGGTTTTCGTCGACATCCCGATCCTCGGCCCGGCCTCGGTCACCGCCGCGCGCGCCGCGCTCGCGGCCCAGCGGCAGGGACGCTACGCCGAGATGCATGATGCGCTGATGCGGTTTCGCGGCGAGCCGACCGAGGCGGAAATCCTGCGCATTGCCGCCGAGCTTAGGCTCGATGCCGAGCGGCTGCGCCGCGACATGGCCGACCCGGGCGTGGCCCGCCGGATCGAGGCCAATCTGCGCCTTGCCCAGGCGCTCGGCGTACAGGGCACACCTGCCTATGTGGTGGGGGAGGAGATCATCCCCGGAGCGGTCAGCGCCGAGGCTCTGCGGGCCGCGATCGCGCGCGCACGCGCGGAACGCTGAGGCGTCCACTCACGTATCGGTTTCGCAACTTCATTGCGCCGCAACCGAAACCCTCCCAGATCATTTCGGGAGGGGTGGAGGCGCCTCCCCACCGCCGAGACACGGAGAGGAGAGGACCTCATGATCCGACGTGCCCTATTGCTCGCCGGCATTGCCGGCTCGCTCGCGCTCGCCGCGCCAGGCGTCGCCGGGGCCCAGACAGCGCCGGCCGCTGGCCAGGGTGGCAGCGTCATCTTCTTCCATCCGGACGGGTTCGGCGTGAACCACTGGGGCGCGGTGCGGTTCCACAAGGTCGGGCCTGATGGGCGGCTCAACTGGGACCGCCTGCCCCACATCGCCGTCTATCTCGGCCACATGAAGGACGGGCTCACCGGCACGAGCCACGGCGGGGCGACAGTGCACGCCTATGGCGTGAAGGTACAGGCTGACAGCTTCGGGCAGGACGGGGCGCAGCGTATCCGCTCGGCATCCGGCTTCGAGGGCTCGATCGCGCATGAGGCGATGCGGCGCGGCAAGGCGGTCGGCCTCGTCCAGTCGGGCGCTGCCTACGAGCCGGGAACGGCGGCCTTCGTCGCCTCCACCGAGCGCCGCAACAGCCTCGAGGAGATCACCCGCCTCGTGGTCGAGAGCGGTGTCGACGTTCACATGGCGGGCGGCGAGCGCTGGTATCTGCCCGAGGGCACGCAGGGCCGCTTCGGCCCGGGCGCGCGCAAGGACGGGCGTAACCTGATCGAGGAACTGCGCCGCAAGGGCTATACGGTCGTCTTCACGCGCGAGGAGCTCAAGGCGGTTCCGGAGACGACGACGAAACTCTGGGGCATCTTCGCCCACGACCACACCTTCAATGACGAGACGAAGGAGACGCTCGCGCAGCGCAACCTGCCGCTCTATGTCGAGACGGCGCCGACCATCGCCGAGATGGGCGAGGCGGCGCTGCGGATCCTCTCGCGCAACCCGAACGGGTTCCTGCTGATCGCCGAGGAGGAGGGGACGGACAATTTCGGCAACCGCAACAACGCCCGCGGCTCTCTCGAGGCCGGCGCGCGCGCCGATGACGCGATCGGCGTGTTCATGAACTTCGTCGCGCGCAACCCGAACACGCTGCTGCTGACGACCGCCGACAGCGACGCGGGCGGGCTTCAGGTGATCGGCCCGCGCCGCGGCAACAACGTGGTGGTCGAGGGCAGGCCCCTGCCGGAGCGTGACCGCAACGGCGCCCCCATCGACGGCCAGACCGGCACCGGCGGCGTGCCGTTCCTGTCCGCGCCGGACCGAAACGGCGTGCGCCACCCCTTCGCCATCTCCTGGGCGTCCTGGGACGATGTCGCGGGCGGCATCCTCGTGCGCGGCATCGGCGCCAACGCCGAGCACATCACCGGAACGATGGACAATACCGACATCTACCGCCTGATGTATCGCCAGCTCTTCGGCCAGGTGATCAACTGAGCTGAGGCGCCGACGCGCGCCGAACGGAGAGGGGGGCCTACGCCCCCCTTTCTTTATCCTGAGCCGGCCTGCACGAGCTCAGAGCGCGCAGCCTCAGCGGAAACGGCAAGAAAACGTCGGCCGGTGCCGCTCGTTGGTCGGGCGGAGCGGCGCGGCCGCGCCGATGGTTAAATATAGTGCTCGGCGAGCGGCTGGAAGCCGTTGAAGCCCTGCGCGGCGTATGTCGTCACATAGGCCCCGGCTGAAAGCAGATCGACCCGGTCACCCGACTTCAGCGCAAGCGGCAGGCGATAGTTGGCCCGCTCGTAGAGGATGTCGGCGCCGTCGCAGGTCGGCCCAGCGATCGCCACCGGTCCCGTACGGCCGCCATCATGCGGGGTGCGGAGCCGATACTTGATGCTCTCGCCCTCGGTCTCGGCAAGGCCGCCGAACCGGCCGATGTCGAGATAGACCCAGCGCACCGGATCGTCCTTCGCCTTGCGCGAGACGAGCACCACTTCGGACGACACCACACCCGCATCGCCAACGATGAACCGCCCCGGCTCGACGATCATCTCGGGGATGGCGTTGCCGAAGGCCTTCGTCATCGCGCCCATGATCGCCTGGGCGAAATGGTCGATCCCCGGAACCTCCGAGGTGTAGCGAACCGGGAAGCCGCCGCCGAGATTGACCATGCGCAGGGTCACGCCGCGCTCGGAGAGGTCGGTGAACAGCATGCCGACCTTGGCGATCGCCGCCTCGTAGGCGACCGAGTCGCGCTGCTGCGAGCCGACATGGAAGGAGAGACCGTAGGGGTCGAGCCCGACCTCCTTCGCGCGCAGCATCAGCTCGCGCGCCGTCTCGACGGAGCAGCCGAACTTTCGCGACAGCGGCCAGTCCGCGCCTGCGTTCTCGACGAGCAGGCGGCAATAGACCTTCGCCCCGGGCGCCGAGCGAGCGAGCTTCTCAAGCTCGCCCTCGGAGTCGAAGGCGAACAGGCGCACGCCGGCGTCATAGGCGCGGACGATCGCGCTCTCCTTCTTGACGGTGTTGCCGAAGGAGATGTCGGCCGGGTCTGCGCCGGCCTCGAGGCACATCGCGATCTCCTCCCACGAGGCGGCATCGAAGGCGGAGCCGAGGCCGACCAGGCGGGTGAGGATCGGCGCAGCCGGATTGGCCTTCACCGCGTAGTAGATCCGCGCGAGCGGAAGCGCCGCGGCGAGAGCGCGGTAGTTCTCCTCCACCCGGTCAACGTCGAGCACGAGGCACGGCGTGGCGGGACGAACGTCCTCGAGAAAGCGCGCGATCTTGGGGGTCATCGCACGGGCCCTCCCCTTCCACTCCAGCGGAGGCGCCTGCGAGAAGCGACGCCTCCAGGTTGACGAACGGTCGAACGAACCAGCGTCCCCGAGGACGAACCCCGGTCGGCTGCCAGAACGCTTGACGTCGTTGCGTAAACCCCGAGGGGCCAGAGGCACGTGCGTTGCTGCGTCTGAGGCGCGATATATACCCACGCCCCCCCTGGACCAAGTGAAAAATGCTCCGCCGGAGATGCATGCCGGATGCGCGAATTTCTCCGGCCTGCCAGGGGGTTGACGGAGGCGGCGAAGGCTCCGCCTGAACGGGGCGAGGCCGGCTCAGATCAGTCCGGAGAGCGGGCTCGAGGGGTCGGCGTAGAGTTTGCGCGGCATCCGCCCGGCGAGATAGGCGAGACGCCCGGCCTCGACCGCGGCCTTCATCGCCCGCGCCATGCGAATCGGGTCCTTCGCATGCGCGATCGCGCTGTTGAGCAGAACCGCATCACAGCCGAGCTCCATCGCGATCGCCGCGTCCGAGGCGGTGCCCACCCCGGCATCGACCAGCACCGGCACCTTCGCCTGCTCGACGATCAGGCGGATGGTCACCCGGTTCTGGATCCCGAGGCCAGAGCCGATCGGCGCGCCGAGCGGCATGATCGCGACACACCCCATCTCCTCGAGACGCTTGGCCGCGACCGGATCATCGGCGCAGTAGACCATCACCTTGAACCCGTCGCGGATCAGCACCTCGGCCGCGCGCAGGGTCTCCGCCATGTCGGGGTAAAGGTGCGGCGGCGGGCCGAGCACCTCGAGCTTCACAAGGTCCCACCCGCCGGCCTCGCGGGCGAGCCGAAGCGTGCGCACCGCCTCCTCGGCGGTGTGGCAGCCGGCCGTGTTGGGAAGATAGGTGTAGCGGTCGGGCGGGACGTAGTCCTGCAGCATCGGCGCCGAGGGATCGGAAAGGTTCACCCGCCGTACCGCGACAGTCACGATCTCCGCCCCAGAGGCGGCGATCGCAGCGGCCGTCTCCTCGAGGCTCCGGTAGCGCCCCGTGCCGACGAGCAGGCGCGAGCGGAAGCGCCGGCCGGCGACCTCCCAAGCGTCCTCCTCGGCAGGCGATGCCTCGCCGCCGCCGATGAAGTGGACGATCTCGACCCGGTCTCCGTCCGCGAGCGCGGTGGAGGCGTGCGCCGAGCGCGGCACGATCTCGAGGTTGCGCTCGACCGCCACCTTGCCGGCGGGCAGGCCGAGCGCGTCGATCAGCCCCGCGACCGTGAGCGGAGCGGGGAAGCGTCGCGCCTCGCCGTTGACGGTGATCGAGAGCGAAGGCGTGGCGGGGGCGTCCATGCGCTTCATGTGGGATCGCCCACGCCCTCTCGGCAAGCCGGCGCGCATTGCGGGTCGCGCCGGGCGCGTGCTAGGTGCCCGCCCGACGACGCGCCACGGGACCCGCGGTGACCAGCCCCCACCCCATCGTCGCCGTGCTGAACGGCCCCAACCTGAACCTACTCGGCCAGCGGCAGCCGGAGCTCTACGGCCGCACCACGCTCGCCGAGCTCGAGGCGATGGTCGGGGCGAAGGCGTCGGCGCTCGGGCTTGCGGTCGAGTTTCGGCAATCGAACCACGAGGGCGAGCTGATCGGCTGGGTGCAGGCCTGCCGCGGCCGCGCCCGGGGGATCGTGATCAACCCGGCCGGCTACACCCATACCTCGGTTGCCCTGCTCGATGCCCTGCTCGCCGCCGAGCTGCCAGTGATCGAGGTGCACCTGACCAACATCCACCGCCGCGAGCCGTTCCGTCAGACCTCGATCACGGGCAAGGCGGCGACGGGGATCATCGCCGGGCTCGGGCCCGCTGGCTATCTCCTCGCGCTCGAGGCGATGGCTCAGCTGATCCGCGGCGGCGCCTGAAGGGGTGGACGAGACGATGACGCGACTCACCATCGATGAGGAGGCGATCCGGCGCCTCGCCGCCTTGCTCGAAGAGACGGGGCTTGCCGAGATCGAGATCGCCGAAGCCGAGAGCCGTATTCGCGTGAGCCGCCCCGCTGCGGCGGCGGTGATCGCCGCGCCGACGCCGCAGCCCCAGGCGGCCCCGCCCGCCGCCCCCGCCCAGGCATCCCCCGCCCAGGAGATCGACGCCTCCCACCCCGGCGCCGTCACCTCGCCCATGGTCGGCGTGGTCTATCTCTCGCCCGAACCGAACGCGCCCCCATTCGTCAAACCTGGTGACCGTGTCGCCGCCGGCCAGACCCTGCTCCTGATCGAAGCGATGAAGACCTTCAACCAGATCAAATCGCCACGGTCGGGCACCGTGACGCGGATCCTCGTCGAGTCGGGGGCGCCGGTCGAGTACGGCGAGGTTCTGATGCTGATCGAGTGAGCCGGGCGGCGGGGCGCGGATGTTCGAGAAGGTGCTGATCGCCAACCGCGGCGAGATCGCGCTCAGGATCCACCGCGCCTGCCAGGAGATGGGCGTGCGCACGGTCGCGGTTCATTCCACCGCCGATGCCAACGCCATGCATGTGCGGCTTGCCGACGAAAGCGTCTGCATCGGGCCGCCGCCGGCGAGCGAGAGCTACCTCAACATCCCGGCGATCCTCTCGGCCGCGGCCATCACGGGCGCGGATGCGATCCACCCGGGCTACGGGTTCCTCGCGGAGAACGCCGAGTTCGCCGAGATCGTCGAGGCGCACGGCTTCGTCTTCATCGGGCCGTCGCCGGCGCATATCCGCATGATGGGCGACAAGATCGAGGCGAAGCGGACGATGGCGCGGCTCGGCGTGCCGCTCGTGCCGGGCTCGGAGGGCGAGCTTGCTTCGCTCGAGGAGGCGGAAGCGGTGGCGCGGCGGATCGGCTTCCCCGTCCTGATCAAGGCCGCAGCCGGCGGCGGCGGTCGCGGCATGAAGGTCGCCCGCCGGCCGGAGGAGGTCGCCGAGGCCTACAGGGTGGCGCGGGCGGAAGCGAAGGCCGCCTTCGGCAACGACGCGGTCTACATGGAGAAGTATCTTGACCGGCCGCGCCACATCGAGCTCCAGGTGCTCGCCGACAACCACGGCAACGTGGTGCATTTCGGCGAGCGCGACTGCTCGCTGCAACGCCGGCACCAGAAGCTCGTCGAGGAGGCGGGAAGCCCGGTGCTCGATGCCGCCTCGCGCGACGCGCTCGGCGAGCGGGTGACGCGGGCGCTTAAGGAGATCGGCTACCGCAACGCCGGCACGCTCGAGTTCCTGTGGCAGGATGGGCAATTCGCCTTCATCGAGATGAACACGCGGCTGCAGGTGGAACATCCCGTCACCGAGATGGTCTGCGGCATCGACCTCGTGCGCGAGCAGGTGCGGATCGCCGCCGGCCAGCGCCTCGGCTACACCCAGGAGGAGGTGCGCTTCCACGGTCACGCGATCGAGTGCCGAATCACCGCCGAGGACCCCGACACCTTCCTGCCCACGCCTGGGCGGGTGGTCACCTACCACGCTCCGGGGGGCCTGGGCGTGCGCGTCGATTCGGCGCTCTACTCCGGCTACACCGTGCCGCCCTACTACGACAGCCTGGTCGCCAAACTCGTGGTGCATGGCGCGACGCGCGCCCAGGCGCTCGCGCGTCTTCGCCGCGCCCTCGACGAGTTCGTGATCGACGGCATCTCCACGACGCTGCCTCTGCACCGCCGGATCGTGAACGACCCCGACTTCATCGCCGGCGACTACACGATCCACTGGCTCGAGCGCTTCGTCGCGCGCACCGCAGCATGACGCGGTCGGGCGGCGGATTGCGGCGCGGGCGCTGACATGGTCCGGCGCGGCTCGGGCGAGACCGTCGTCACGCCCGAGCTCGTTCTGCGCGCCTATCGCGCAGGGCTGTTCCCGATGGCCGAGCGCCGCGACGCCAACAGGCTCTACTGGCTCGACCCCGACCGGCGCGGCATCCAGCCGCTCGACGCCTTCCACCTGCCGCGGCGGCTCGCCCGAACCGTGCTCTCGGGCGCCTTTGAGGTGCGCTGCGACACCGCCTTCGACGCCGTCCTGAAGGGCTGCGCCGAGCCCTCCGAAGACCGTCCGGAGACCTGGATCAACGCCGACATCGAGCGCCTGTTCGGCGCGCTGCACGCGATGGGCTACGCGCACTCGGTCGAGTGCTGGCAGGGGGGGAAGCTCGTCGGGGGTCTCTACGGCGTGGCGCTCGGCGGCGCCTTTTTCGGCGAAAGCATGTTCAGCCGGGTGCGCGACGCCTCGAAGGTGGCGCTCGTCCATCTCGTCGTCCGGCTTCGCCTCGGCGGCTTCGCCCTGCTCGATACGCAGTTCGTGACCGACCATCTCGCCCGCTTCGGCGCGATCGAGGTGTCGCGGCTCGAGTACCGCCGCCTGCTCGCCGAGGCGATCGACCTGCCGGCCGTGTTCCGCGCCGAGATCAGCGCGGAGGAGCTTCGCGCAGAGATTGCGCGCCTGAAAGCGGCGCGTTGACGAGGTTGTGGCGCGGGCGCCAAGCTCGCGCCGTGGAGCTGCCGAGGGAGCCTGTCGATGCGCCGCCTCATCCGCAGCGTTGCCCTTGCCGCCGTGCTTCTGCCGCCCGCGGCGGAGGCACAGCCGCGGCAGCCGAGCCGCGACTATGCCGCCACCTATCGCATGGAGAGCGAGGGCAAGGCGGCCGAGATTCGGGTGTTCTACTCGGCCGCGAGCCGGCGCCAGCGCGTCGAGACAGCCGAAGGCGGGATGGCGATGATCCATGACATTCCGGGCAACCGCATGCTGATGCTGAACGCGCAGAACCGGATGGCGATGGAACTGCCTGGCAACGTCGGACCCGGACAGCAGAACATGCTGAACGTCCCCGATGACATGACGCTGACGCGGACCGGCACAGCGACCGTGGCGGGGCACCGCTGCACCACCTATCGCGCCATGCAGGCCGGCGTGGAGCGCGGCACGGTATGCGTCACCGATGACGGCATTCTCCTCAGGGCCGATTTCCAGCAGGGAGAACGCCGCGGCACGATGCAGGCGACCGCCCTCTCCCTCGACTCCCAGCCCGCCTCGCTGTTCCAAGTGCCGGAGGGCTGGCAGGTGACGCAGATGCCCCAGGGCCAGGGCCAGCGCCGGCCGCAGCGCTGAGGCGGTGCGCTCGGCTCTCCCGCGCGGCGCACGCCTTAACGCCAAAGCGCGGGCGTTCGGCGACGGGTGCGGCTGGCCCCCGGCGGAGCGCCTCGGAAAGCCACTTCTCGACATCGCCGCTCGGGGCTAGAACCCGCCGCGGAGAGAACGCCAGACGCCACGGCATCGTCCACCGATCCGGAGGGGATGCCCGATGAAGCGTCGCCACCTCGTTGCCGCAGCGGCCGCCACGCTCGCAGCACCGGCCATCTTCGCGCCGTCGCGCGCGGGCGCGCGCACCCGCCTCAAGCTCATCCTCAACTGGCGCTACCAGGGGCCGCAGGGCATGTTCTTCCTCGCCGAGGATCGCGGCTATTTCCGCGAGGCGGGGCTCGAGGTCGCGATCGACCAGGGCGAGGGCTCGGCCGCGGCGGTGACGAAGGTCGCAACCGGCGCCTACGACATCGGCTTCGGCGACATCAACGCCGCGATCGCTCTCGCCGCCACCCGTCCGGCCGAGGCGCCGGTCGGCGTGATGATGCTCTACAACCGCCCGCCCTTCTGCATCGCCGTGCGCGCGGATGGGCCGATCCGCACGCCGAAGGACCTCGAGGGCAGGACGCTCGGCGGACCCGCCAATGACGGCGCGCTCCGCCTCTTCCCTGCCTTCGCCCGGCTCGCCGGGATCGACGCCGCGAAGGTGACGGTCGTGAACATGCAGCCGCAGCTTCGCGAGCAGATGCTCAACCGCGGCCAGGTGGACGGCGTGTTCGGCTTCATCAACACGATCCGCTTCAGCGCGCGGTTGATCGGCACCGACGCCGACACCGCCTATCGCTTCATCGCCTATGGCGACTACGGGATGGACCTCTACTCCAACTGCATCGTGGTCTCGCGCGCGCTCGCCCGCGACATGCCCGAGGCCGTGCGCGGCTTCCTTGGCGCTCTCACCCGCGGGCTTGCCGATATGCTGCGCGAGCCCGACGCCGCCGTCGCCGCCGTCGCCCGGCGCGAGCCGCTCCTGAACGTGGCGGTAGAGCGGGCGCGGCTCGACGCCACCGTGCGCGACGAGATGAACCACCCCGAGATCGGCACGATCGGGCTCGGCGACGTGGTCGAGCAGCGGTTCGTTCGGGGCATCGAGATCCTCGCCGAGGCGCAGGGCCTGCCGCGCAAGCCCGGCTTCGCGGAGGTGTTCCGGCGTGACTTCCTGCCGCCGCTCTCGGCGCGCCCCACGCGCGTCGTGGGCTGAGGGCGATGGACCTCGGGCTCGCCGGCAAGGTTGCCGTCATCACCGGCCCGGCGAAGGGGATGGGGGCCGCGATCACCCGCGCCTTCGCCGCCGAAGGCTGTCGCCTCGCTCTCTGGGGCCGCGACACGGCCGCGATCATGCCGCTCGCCGAGGAGGTGCGGTCGGCGGGCGGGGAGGCGATCGTGACACCGTGCGACGTCACCGACGGCGCAGCGGCTCAGGCGGCGGCGCGCGCAGCGCTCGCGGCTTACGGGGCGATCGACATCCTGGTCAACGTCGCCGGCGGGTCGGGGCCGATCGGCAAGACCGGGGTGGAGACGACCGAGGCCGAGTTCGACGAGATCATCCACCTCAACATGCGCGGCGTGTTCAACACGATGCGCGCGGTTCTTCCGGCGATGATCGCCGCCCGGTCGGGGCGGATCGTCAATGTCGGCGGCACGTTCGGCATGCGCGGCCGGGCGGGGCGGATGGCCTATTCCGCGAGCAAGTGGGGGCTCAGGGGGATCTCCAAGAGCTTCGCGCTCGAGGTCGGCCAGTATGGCATCGCCGTCAACACCGTCGCTCCGGGGATGGTGGACGGGCCGCGCTTCCGCGAGAAGGTCTGCCGCGAGATGGCCGCCCGCCTCGGCATCTCCGAGGCGGAGGCGGCGGAACGCCACGCCGCCGACTATGCGTTGAGGCGTATCTCGACCGACACCGATGTCGCCCATGCCTGCCTATTCCTCGCCTCCGAGAAGGCGGCGCGGCAGATCACCGGCGTCGACCTCCCGGTCGATGGCGGCTGGGCGATGCTCTGAAGGGGAGGAATGACCATGGGGGAGGCGTTCGCGGCCGATCTCGTTCTCGCAGGCGGAACGGTCGTCTCCGGCGCGGCGAGCACGTCAGCGGATGTCGCGATCAAGGACGGGGTGATCGTCGCGGTCGGCCACCCGCAGGCGATGCCGCCCGCGCGGGAGCGGCTCGACGTCAGCGGCAAGCTCGTCCTGCCGGGGGCGATCGACGTGCACGTGCATTTCCGCGAGCCCGGCTACACCCACAAAGAGGACTGGCAGACCGGCTCGGCGGCGGCGGCGATGGGCGGCACGACGACGGTGTTCGAGATGCCGAATACCAACCCGCCGACGCGCAGCGCCGCGGAGCTGCGCGCCAAGCAGGAGGCGGCACGCAAGAGCCATGTCGATTTCGGCCTCTACGGCCTCTTTGCCGAGGACAATCTCGACGAGCTCGAGGGGCTGATCGCCGCCGGGGCAAACGCCTTCAAGTGCTTCATGGGCAACACCTTCGGCAACCTGCCCTCGCCCTCCACCGGGGCGATGCTCGAGGGCTTCGAGATCATTTCCCGGCACGGGCTCCGGATCAGCCTGCACGCCGAGGAGGCGACGATCATGGCGCGGCGGCAGGAGCGTCTCGCCGCCGCCGGGCGAAACGCCCCGCTCGACCATCTGTTGTCGCGGCCTGCCATCGTCGCGGTCGAGGCGGTCGGGCGCGCCGCCGCCCTTGCCGAATGGACGGGCGCCCGGATCCACATCCTGCACATTTCCTCGGCAGCGGAGCTTCGACCGCTCGCCGAGGCGAAGGCGCGCGGAGTCGACATCACGGGTGAGACCTGCCCCTGCTACCTGTTCCTCAACAGCACCGACTACGCCCGGCTCGGCAGCGTGATCCGGGTGAACCCGCCGGTGCGGGAGGCCTCCGACAGCGCCGCTCTCTGGCACGCTCTTCGCAACGGCGCGATCGACATGATCGCGACCGACCATGCGCCGCACACCCCGGAGGAGAAGGCCCAGGCCGTCATCTGGCGTGCCGATTGCGGCTTCCCGGGCCTCGAGACGCAGATGCCGCTGATGCTCACGGCGGTGGCCGAGGGGAGGCTCACGATCGAGGACTATGTGCGGCTCTCGGCCGAGGCGCCGGCGTGCGCCTTCGGTCTGTGGCCGGTGAAGGGGAGGATCGCCCCGGGCGCGCATGCCGACATCGCCGTCGTCGACCCGCGGCGTCGGGAGACGATCCGCGCCGCCTCCCTGCACAGCCGCGGCAAGGTCACGCCGTTCGAGGGGCGGGAGGTGACGGGCGTTCCCATCCACACCCTGGTGCGCGGCCGTTTCGTGCAGCGTGACCGGCGCCTCGTCGCTGAGACCGCCGGCTGGGGCCGCCAGGTGACCGAGATCCAGCGCATGCCGACGCCGGCGCCGCGCAACGAGGCGCTCGCGATCCGCGCCCTCACCGCCTCTCTCCGCGGCGCCGCATGACGGCCGCGACACCCGTGCTCGCCGCTCCGCCGCCCGCCTCGGCGACGGCCCGCCGCGAGCCGCTTATCACGCTCGACCGTGTCTCCGTCACCTACGGGCGCGGCGCGGCGGCGGTCGCCGCCCTCGCCGAGACCCGCCTCAGCATCATGCCGGGCGATTTCCTCGCCCTCGTCGGCCCCTCGGGCTGCGGCAAGAGCACGATCCTCCGCCTCGTCTCGGGCCTCCTCTCGCCCTCCTCGGGAAACGTGCTCGTCGCCGGGCGCGAGATCGGGGCGAACGAGGTCAGGATCGGCATGGCCTACCAGAACCCCACGCTTCTGCCCTGGCTCACGGTTCGGCAGAACGTGATGCTGCCGCTGAAGATCGTGCAGCCCTTCCGGGCGTCGTGGCACCGCAAGAAGCGCGGCGAGTATCGCGACCGGGCGGAGGCCCTGCTCGCCCAGGTCGGGCTTGCCGGCTTCGGCGACAAATATCCCTGGCAGCTCTCGGGCGGAATGATGCAGAGGACCAATCTCTGCCGCGCCCTGATCCACGAGCCCGACCTTCTCCTGCTCGACGAGCCCTTCGGCGCGCTCGACCAGTTCAAGCGCGAAGAGCTGTGGGCGACGATGCAGGACCTCTGGATGACGAAGCGCACCACCGTCCTGCTCGTCACCCATGACCTGCGCGAGGCGGGCTATCTCGCCAACCGGATCTGCGTCATGAGCGCCCGCCCCGGCCGGATCCTCGAGGACTGCGCGGTCACCTTCGACCGGCCGCGCACGATGGAGCTCGTCTATCAGCCGGAGTTCGTGGCGCTGACGCAACGGCTGCGCGAACTCATCATCGGCCTCCGCACGGCGGCGACGCTGTGAGGGAGGGCGGGATGGGCCGTTTCCTTGCCACGCTGCGCGCCCGGGCGCCCTCGACGGCGCTGATCCTCGGCGTGTTCGCCGCCTGGGAGGTCGCCTGCCTCGGCTTTGGCGTCAGTGACATCGTCCTGCCGCGGCCGACGCAAATCCTCGCCACGCTGATCGACCGCTGGCCCGCGCTCTGGCCGCACACCTACCAGACCCTCTACACCACCCTCGTCGGCTTCGGCTGGGGCGTCCTCGTGGGCGTCGTGCTCGGCGTGCTGATCGGCTCCTCGAGGCTTGCCTTCGAGACGGCCTATCCGCTGCTCGTCGGCATCTCCTCGATCCCCAAGGTCGCGGTGGTGCCGATCTTCGTGCTGTGGTTCGGTGCCGGAACGGTTCCGGCCGTGCTGACGGCGATGATCATCTGCATCTTCCCGATCGTGGTGAACGTCGCGACCGGGATTGCGACCGTCGAGCCCGAGCTCGAGGACGTGATGCGGACGCTCAAGGCCTCGAAGCTGGACATCCTCTGGAACGTCGGCCTGCCGCGGGCTGCCCCCTATTTCTTCGCCTCGCTCAAGGTCGCGATCACGCTCGCCTTCGTCGGCTCGGTGGTCGCGGAGACGGTCGCCTCCAACCGCGGCATCGGCAACATGATGATGATCGCCTCCTCGAGCTTCAACGTGCCGCTCGTCTTCGCGGGGCTGTTCATTCTCGCGGGGCTCGGGGTGTCACTCTACCTGATCTTCTCGGCGATCGAGCGGCGCCTGACCGGCTGGGCGCACCGCAAGGCCGAGCTTACCGTCACGACCTGAAGCCGGGGGGCCGACCGATGACGCATCTCACACGCCGTGCCGTGCTCGCCCGCCTCGCCCGCTCGATCGAGACGCTGCGCGAGGGCTTCGGCCTGCCGCGAAGCCCCGCCATCGCCGAGGTGTTCGACCGACGCTTCCGTCCACCCCTCGAGACGAGGCGCCTTCCCGCCTCGCTCGGCTGACACGAACCTCCATTGAAGGGAGACCAGGATGACGCTGTCCCGTCGTGCCCTGCTCGGCGCCTCGCTCGCCGCCGCCTCCGCCCCGCTCGCGGCGCCCGCGATCGCCCAGACGCTCACCAACATTCGCTTCACGCTCGACTGGCGCTTCCAGGGCGTCCACGCGTGGTACTTCCTCGCGCGCGAGAAGGGCTGGTTCCGCGAGGCCGGGCTGAACGTGACGATCGACCAGGGCGACGGCTCGGCCAACACCATCACCCGCATCATGGGCGGCGCCTATGACGCGAGCTTCGGCGACATGGGCGCGATCATCCAGCAGGCGGCCGCGCGGCCGGGCGAGCAGCCGCTGATGGTCTACCAGATCTACAACACCGCACCGTTCGCGATCGTCGTCAAGGCGGACGGGCCGATCCGCACCGTCGCCGACCTCGCGGGCCGCAAGCTCGGCGGGCCGGCGGGCTCGGCCGCCACCCGCACCTATCCGCTGTTCGCGAGGCTCAACGGCATCGACCCGACGAAGAACGAGATCCTCAACATGGCGCCGAACCTGCAGGAGCAGATGCTGATCCAGGGCCAGGTCGAGGGCTCGCTCGTGTTCACGCTGACGAGCTACATGAACCTCGTCGGGATGCGCCAGAACCCCGACCGCGACTTCCGCTGGTTCGTGTTCGCCGACCACGGCATCGAGGCCTACTCGAACGGCGTGATGGTGAGCCAGAAGCTCGCCCGCGAGAACCCCGAGGCCGTGCGCGGGCTTGTGCGCGCGATCAACCGCGCGATGCTCGAGGTCGGCCGCGACCCAACCGAGGGTGTTCGCCTCATGGCGCGGATCGAGCCCACCATCAACGAGGCGGTCGAGCGGCAGCGGATCGAATACGCCTGGCGGACGGTGATCGCGACACCAGAGGCGGTGCGGCTCGGCGCGGGCGATCTCGACGATGCCCGCCTTGGCCGCGCGATCGCGCAGACCGTCGAGGTGTTCGGTCTCTCGCGCACGCCGGCACCGTCGGAGGTGTTCAGCCGCGCCTTCCTCCCGCCGGCCTCCGAGCGCACGCTGACGCCGCCGCGCGCGTGAGCCTCGCCGCCGCGCCGCGGCGGATCGCGGCGGCGCATGTCGCCGATCCATGGACGACGCGCCGCGATGTCGCGCTGACGCTCGCGGAGGGGCGGATCAAAGAGGTCGGGCCGGCCGAGGACGCGGAGCCGCTCCTCGTCCTGCCCGCTCTCGTGAACGCGCATGACCATGCGCGCCCGATCCGGTCGAGCGCGTTCGGCGCCGCCTTCCGCCCGCTCGAGACGTGGCTGCACCACCTCGCGCTTCTGCCCCCGGTCGACCCATATCTCGCCGCTGCCGCCTCGCTCGGCCGGAGCGCTCTCGGCGGTGCGGGGGCGGTGATGGTGCACTACACGCGGGTGAACGGGCCGATGCCCCTGCCCGAGGAAGCGGCGTTGGTCGCCAGCGCCGCGCGCGACATCGGCATCCGGATCGGCTTTGCGGTGGCGATGCGCGACCGAAACCCGCTCGTCTATGGCGACCATGCGCCGCTCCTCGCCTCTCTCTCTCCCGCCTCGGCAGAGGCGATCGCCCGGCGGCTTGCGAAACCGCCGCTCCCTGCCGCCGAGCAGGTGGCGCTTGCCGATGCGGTCGCGGACCGGATCGCCGGGCCGCTGGTCGATCCGCAGTACGGCCCATCTGGCCCGCAATGGTGCTCCGACGCCCTGCTCGCCGCCGTCGCCGAGGCCTCCGAGCGGACCGGGCGCCGGGTGCACATGCATCTGCTCGAGACGCGCTACCAGCGCGCCTGGGCCGACCACGCCTATCCGGGCGAGGGAGGGATCGTTGCGCATCTCGACCGGCTCGGGCTGCTCTCGCCGCGGCTGACGCTCGCGCACTGCACCTGGGCGCGGCCGGACGAGCTCGAGCGGATCGCGGCGTCGGGCGCGACCATCGCCGTCAACACCTCGTCCAATCTCGGACTCCGTTCCGGCATCGCGCCGGTTGCCGAGATGCTGCGCCGCGGCTGCCGGGTGGCGATGGGGATCGACGGCCTCGCCTTCGACGAGGACGATGACGCGCTCAGGGAGCTTCGCCTCTTCTGGGCGTTGCATCGCGGCTGGGGGTTCGACGAGGCGGTCGATCGCCGCGCCGCGCTCGCGGCGGCGCTGCGCCACGGGCGTCGATCGGTCACCGGAAGTGACGAGGGCGGAACGATCACGGCAGGCGCGCCGGCTGACCTCCTCCTGCTCGACTGGTCGGCACTGGATGAGGAGTCGCTCTGGCCGGCGCTTGACCCGCTCGACCCGGTGCTCGCGCGCGCCTCGGCGCGGCACATCCGCGAGCTCATCGTCGCCGGCCGGACGGTGGTGCGCGACGGCAGGCTCACGGGCATCGACCACGCGGCGCTCCAGGCGGAGCTTCTGGCACGGTTCCGCGCCGGACTGCGGCATGACGACGCCTTCGCCGCCGCCCTGCCCGAATGGTCGGAGGCGGTGGCCCGACACTTCTCCGGCTGTCTCGGCTGCGGCTGAACGCAGCGGGCGGCGAAGCGGTCAGGCCGCGGCCGCAAGCGCTGGCTTCGGGAGGTCCTCCGGCCCGAGCGTCTCGCGCTCGAGCAGCGTCACCGCAAGCGAATCAAGCTCCGCACGCCGCGCCTCGAGGATCGACCGGGCGCGGGCATGCGCCTCGGCCACAAGCCCCTTCACCGCGAGGTCGATCTCCCGCGCCGTCTCCTCCGAGAAGCGACGCCCCCCGCCCTCGACCGGAAGCCCAAGGAAGCGGCTCGTCTCGGTCTCGTAGGCGACCTCGCCCAGGGCCTCCACCATGCCGTAGCGGGTGACCATGCCGCGGGCGATCTCGGTCGCGCGCATCAGATCATCCTGCGCGCCGGTCGAGATCTCGCCGAAGACGAGCTCCTCCGCCGCCCGGCCGCCGAGCAGCACCGCCATCCGCCCCTTGAGCTCGGAGGCGGTGAGCAGGAAGCGATCCTCCGTCGGCCGCTGCAGCGTGTAGCCGAGCGCGCCGACGCCGCGGGGGATGATGCTGACCTTGTGCACCGGATCCGCGCCGGGGATCGAGAGCGCAACGAGAGCGTGGCCGAGCTCGTGATAGGCGACGCGACGGCGCTCCTCAGCGTTGAGCAGGCGCGACCGGCGCTCGATGCCGGCGACGATCCGCTCGATCGCCGTGGTGAAATCCTCCATCGTCACCGCCTCGCGCTTGGCGCGAGTCGCGGCAAGCGCCGCCTCGTTGACGAGGTTTGCGAGATCAGCCCCCGTGAAGCCAGGCGTGAGGCCTGCGAGCTGATCGAGGTCTATCCCCGGCGCAAGCTTCACCTTGCGCACATGCACGGCGAGAATCGCGGCGCGACCCTTGCGGTCGGGCCGGTCGAGCGTGACCTGGCGGTCGAAGCGGCCAGCGCGGGTGAGTGCCGGGTCGAGGATCTCCGGGCGGTTGGTGGCGGCGAGGAGGACGATTCCGGAGGAGGGGTCGAAGCCGTCGAGCTCGACGAGGAGCTGGTTCAGGGTCTGCTCCTTCTCGTCATGCCCGCCGCTGACGATCCCCGCGGTGCGGGCGCGGCCCAAGGCGTCGAGCTCGTCGATGAAGATGATGCAAGGCGCCGCCTTGCGCGCCTGTTCGAAGAGATCGCGCACGCGCGCCGCGCCCACGCCCACGAACATCTCGACGAACTCGCTTCCCGAAATCGAGAAGAAGGGCACCCCTGCCTCTCCGGCCACGGCGCGTGCGAGCAGGGTCTTGCCCGTGCCGGGCGGCCCGACCAGCAGAACGCCTTTGGGCGCGCGCGCCCCGAGCCGGCCGTAGGTCTCGGGGTCCTTGAGGAAGGCGACGATCTCCTCGAGCTCCGTCTTGGCTTCGTCGGCGCCGGCGACGTCGGCGAAGGTGGTGCCGGTGTTGCGCTCGACATAGACCTTCGCCCGCGAGCGGCCGACCGACATCATGCCGCCCAGGCCAGCGCGGTCGGCGACGCGCCGGATCAGGAACCACCACAGGCCGAAGAAGACGAGAGCAGGCACGACCCAGGAGAGCACCGTCGTGAGGAAGGTGGACGGCATCGCTCCGGTGAAGGTCACGTTGCCGCGCGCGAGATCCTCCGCAAGGCTCTCCTCCACGCGCTGCGTCACGAAGAAGGGCTTGCCGTCCACCGGCTCGCGGAATCGCCCGGTAATGGTGGTTGGGCCGACCGTCGCCTCGGCGACCTTGCCCTCGGCGACCAGCTTCTTGAATTCAGAATAGGGGATCGTCTCGGTCTGCCGCACGGCGACCAGGAGGTCCTGGATCGCCACCATGGCGATCAGGGCGGCGAGGACGTACCAGAAGTTGATCTGCGCCTTCTTCTCCACGCCGCTCCCCTCCGCTCTCCGCCCGCGAGCTTCGCCCGGCTTCCGGGCTCGCCGCAAGCGCCCGCGTCAGCCGAGGCGTGCGTGCCGCGCGCGCGCGCCGCGTTCGATCGCGGCGGCGACGAGCCGCTCGATGTCGAGCCGGTGGCGCATCAGCTCGAGCACCCGCAGCTCCTCCTGCGAGGCGCGCCCGTCCGCCGCCACGACGTCGCAGGCGAAGGCATAGGCGGTTTCGCACAGCGACGGTGTCAGGGCGGCGCTGATCAGGGCGAAGGCACGCTCGAGCCCGTCCGCCCGCTGCAGAACCGCCACGCAGCGCTCCGCCACCTGCGAGAGCGAGCCGTGGTCGAAGCCGACGAAGGCCGGCATCGCGGTGACGATCCGGCCGATCGTCTTGAGCTCGCGGTCGGTCATCGTCCGGTCGGCGGCGGAGACGAGCACCATGGCGAAGACGAGCGCCTCGTGCGGCGTCAGCGGCTCCAGGGTCTCCGTCTCCGGCATCGGCGATCCTCCTCCACTTGGCCGCGTGCACATGGCGCCGGGCGTACGGCGCCGTCAACCCGCGCTGAGAAAGGCCCGTACCTCCGCCACCGCCTCGGCAAGGCCGACGCGGCGGACCGTCACACCCTCGGGAAGAACGGAGAGGATCCGCGACGGGGCGCGGCTGTCGAGCAGCACGAAACAGCCGCGGTCGGTCTCCGACCGGATCAGCCGGCCGAAGGCCTGGCGCAGCCGGGCGCGCGCGATCCTGTCGTCGATCGCCGACGGGGTCGCGCCGCCGAACCGGGCGCGTCGGGCGCGGTGCAGGATGGTCGGGCGCGGCCAGGGCAGGCGGTCGAACACGATCAGCCTCAGCGCCCGGCCCGGAACATCAACCCCGTCGCGCAGCGCGTCCGTCCCCAAGAGGCAGGCATCCTCCTCGGCGCGGAACACCTCGACGAGAGTGGCCGTGTCCATGGCATCGACGTGCTGGGCGAGGAGATCGATCCCCGCCGCCTCGAGCGCCGGCGCGATCCGGCGATGCACCTCGCGCAACCGGGCGATGGCGGTGAAGAGGCCCAGGGCGCCGCCACCGGAGGCGAGGAAGAGGGAGCGGTAGGCGGCGGCCACCTGGTCGGGGTCGTCGCGCCGCACATCGGTGACGACGAAGGCGCGCGTCGCCCGGGCATAGTCGAAGGGAGAGGGAACCGCGACGCGAAGCGGCGGCGCGAGCAGGTGCAGCGCACCCGTCGCCTCCTCCGCCGCCTGCCAGCGCCCCTCCTCCGTCTCCGCCCCCGTGTCCCGAAGCGTGGCCGAGGTGATGAGCACCCCGTGCGCCGGTTCGGCGACGACGCGGACGAAGGGAACGGTGGGGTCGACCCAGTGCCGGCGCATCCCGACATCGGCCTCGTGCCCGCCGCGCTGGACGATCTCGAACCAGTCGACGAAGCGTTCCCCGGGACGGCCGGCCTCGGCGGTGCCGGCAGAGACGGCGTTGAGCATGCCGCGCCAGGCGGCGAGCGGGTCGAGCGCGCGCCGGGCAAGCGACCGGCAGAGGCTCTCGATCCTCTGACGCTCGCCGCTGTCAAGGCTCTCCGCCTCGTCGTCGAGCCGTGCGGCGAGGCCTTCGCGCAACCTCTCGAGCGGCGCCGCGATCCGCCCAAGAGCCCGCTCGAGCCGTCGGGCGGCGTCGGGGAGCCCCTCGACCATCGGCAGGACCTCGGCCTCGATCACACCGCCCTGATCGTCGCGCGTGCGGCGCGCGAGCACCTGCCGACGCACGAGCCGCAGGAAGGCCTCCGCCGGGTTGTCCTCGCCCGGAGCAAGCCCGGCGAGTTCCGGGCGCGGGGGCTCGGCAAGGCGCGCGAGCCACCCGGGCGCGGGCAAGGCGCGTGCGGCCTCGAGCGCGGCCTCGAGCGCGCGCGCAAGCTCGGGATGGTCGGCGACGAGGTCTTCGGCGCGGCGGCGCAAGCCCCGGGCGCGCCCGCGCCCGCCCTCGTTGCCGCGAAGCCAGCGTCGCAGCTCCGCGGTCTCGGAGCCGGAGAGAGCAGCGGCGAACACGCTGTCGGCCGCGTCGAACAGGTGATGGCCCTCGTCGAACACGTAGCGTAGCGGCAGCCCGCCCGCGTCGGGCGCGCCCCAGGCGGCCTGCACCATCACGAGCGCGTGGTTCGCGACCACGAGGGTCGCGTGCCGCGCGGCACGGATGCCGCGCTCGATGAAACAGCGGCGCCAGTGCGCGCAGGCCGAGTGGATGCACTCGCCGCGCCGGTCAGAAAGGGCGAGGGTCTGGCTCGGACCGAGAAGCTCAGGGATCCAGCCCGGCAGGTCACCCCCCTGCAGGTCGCCGTGCCGGGTCGCGCGCACCCAGCGCGCCATCAGCCCGAGCGCGATCATCGCCGCCGCGCCGCGACCCGCAGAGGCCACCGCCTCCTCGAAATTGAGCAGGCAGAGGTAGTTTTCCCGCCCCTTTCGGATCGCGACATGGCGTCGACGCTCGGCCTCGTCGGGCCAGAGGCGGGCGCATTCGGCGTCGATCTGGCGCTGCAGGTTTCGGGTGTAGGTGGAGAGCCACACGGGGGCGCCGTTGCGCTCGGCCCAGAGGCTCGCGGGCGCGATGTAGGCAGCTGTCTTGCCCGTTCCCGTTCCGGCTTCGGCCAGCACGACGCGCGGCACGCCTGGGGTGTCGCGTGGGGCGAAGGCCTCTGTCGCGGCGGAGGCGAAGTCGCTCTGGCCGGGCCGGTCCTCGGCCGCTTCGCCGAGCAGGGCGGCGAGGCGCGCCCGCGCCTCGGCCGGCAGGACGGGAAAGCTCGAGGGCGGTGGCGGGCGTGCCGTCTCCTCCCATTCCGGGAGCGCCTCCCACACCCTGAGCGCCGAGGTCCCACCCGTCGCGTCCGGCGCGCCGAGAGCGGCGAGCAGCGGCGCCGCCCAGGGCCAGCCCGCCGCCCCCATCAGCGCCGCGAGCGCGGGTGCATCGCGGTTCGCCGGCGCGGCGCGGGCGGCAGCCGCAAGGCGCAGAAGCATGGTTGCGATCGCGGGCAGAGACGCGGCGGCGTCCTCGAGCGTGCGCGGCGGCGCGAGGCCGAGCGTCTCCGCGAGCCCGCGCGGCGTCGGCACCACTGGCTCGGCAGGGCGGACAAAGGCCCAGAGCTCGAGCACGTCGGCGGCGGCGAGAGCGGCAAGGCCGAGGCGCCGCGCCGTCGCCGGGGCGTGGCACACAAGCGGCGGGGAGGAGGCCCGAAGCCGCGCCTGCGCCGCCTCGAGAGGCAGCGTCTCGATCTCGCCCTCGGGCCAGAGCACGGCGGCACGGCCGAACGAGGCCACGACGGCCGGCCCCTCGGGCAGCACGATCCGTGGCGCGGCGCCGCTCACGCTGCGTCCCGGGCGCCCCGGCCCGCACCGCTCATGTTGACCCCCATCGGGGCCGTTCCTAGGTTGCGACGATGACGCACTTCGCCCCGCATGCCCATGACTGGCGCGCCATCCGCGCCTGGCCCTTCGAGGAGGCCGCCCGCGTGGCTGACCGTCTCGCCGCGCGCCCGAAGGCGGAGGCGCTGTTCGAGACCGGCTACGGCCCCTCCGGCCTGCCGCACATTGGCACCTTTGGCGAGGTTGTCCGCACCACCATGGTGCGCAACGCCTTCCACCGGCTCTCCTCCATTCCGACACGCCTGCTCGCTTTCAGCGACGACATGGACGGGCTCCGGAAGGTGCCCGACAACGTGCCGAACCGCGAGATGCTCGCGCAGCATCTCGGCCGCCCGCTTACCGCCGTGCCCGACCCCTTCGGCACCCATCCGAGCTTCGGCGAGCACAACAACGCCCGGCTGCGCGCCTTTCTCGACCAGTTCGGCTTCGAGTACGAGTTCGCCTCCTCCACCGCCTACTACCGATCCGGCCGGTTCGACGCGGCGCTCAAGCGCGTGCTCGAGCGCTACGACGAGGTGATGGCGGTGATCCTGCCCACACTCGGCCCAGAGCGTCGCGCCACCTATTCGCCGTTTCTGCCGATCTGCCCGCGCACCGGGCGGGTGATGCAGGTGCCGGTGCTCGAGCGGAAGCTCGATGCCGCAACGATCGTCTGGCGCGACGAGGAGACGGGGCGGCTCGTCGAGACACCGGTGACGGGCGGGCACTGCAAGCTGCAATGGAAGTGCGACTGGGCGATGCGCTGGTTCGCGCTCGGCGTGGACTACGAGATGTCGGGCAAGGACCTGATCGACAGCGTGCGTCTGTCCTCGCGGATCTGCCGGATCCTCGGGGCCGAGCCGCCGGAGAGCTTCACCTACGAGCTCTTCCTCGACGAGAAGGGGGAGAAGATCTCGAAATCGAAGGGCAATGGGCTGTCGGTCGAAGAGTGGCTCGCCTATGCCCCGCCCGAGAGCCTCGCCCAGTTCATGTACAACAAGCCGCACGCCGCGAAGCGCCTCTATTTCGACGCGATCCCGCGTTCGGTGGACGAGTATCTCGCCAATCTCGAGCGCGCACGCACCGAGACCGAGCCGGCGGTGGCAGCGAACCCCGCCTGGCACATCCATGGCGGGCGCATCCCCGACAACGGTGGAAGCCCGCTCTCCTACACGATGCTGCTCAACCTCGCCTCGGTGGTGAACGCCGAAACGCCGGAGATCATGTGGGGCTTCATCCGGCGCTACCGCCCGGACGCCTCTCCGGAGGCGATGCCGATGCTCGCCGTGCTCGTCGAGCGGGCGGTCGCTTACTATCGCGATTTCGTCCGGCCGGCGAAACGGTTTCGCGACCCCGACGCGACGGAGGCGGCGGCGCTTGCCGATCTCGCCGAGCTGCTCGCGGCCATGCCGCCCGGCGCGGATGCGTCGGCGCTTCAGGACGCGGTGTTCGAGGCCGGCAAACGCCACTATCCCAAGGAACGCCTGCGCGACTGGTTCGGCGCTCTCTACCAGGTCCTTCTTGGCCAGGAGGAGGGGCCGCGCTTCGGCGGGTTCGTGGCGCTCTACGGCGTGGCCGAGACGGTGGCGCTGATCCGCGGCGCGCTGGCCCGCGCCCGCCCGGGCGCTGCCTAAGCGCCGCGGCTCCCCGGCGCGTGGCGGAGGGAGGATGAGCCGCGTCCGGTCGCTTGCGCGCCATCTTCCCGCGGCGCTCGGGGTCGCGCTCGTCGTCGGCGCGCTCTGGGTGGTGCAGCGCGAGCTCGCCGCGCTCAGGCTCGCCGACGTGCTCGCGGCGATGGACGCGATACCTGAGCCGTCGATCCTCCTCGCCTTCGCGCTCACGGTGGTCGCCTATCTCGTTCTGACCGCCTACGACACGCTGGGGACGCGCTTCGTCGGCCATCCGCTCCCCTATGGCCGGATCGCCTTCGCCTCGTTCACGGCCTACGCGCTCGCGCACAACATCGGCTTCGCCACGCTCTCGGGCGCAGCGATCCGCTACCGTCTCTATGTGCTCTGGGGCATGTCACCGTTGCAGATCGCGGGTGTGGTCGCGTTCACGAGCCTCACCTTCGTGCTCGGCGGGCTCACCTTGGGCGGACTCGTGCTGCTTGCCGTGCCGCACGCCATCCCGGGCTTCGGAGGGTGGGTGCCGACACCGGTGATGGCGGCGGTCGGCCTCGTCATGCTCGGCCTCGTGCTCGGCTATGCGCTCGTGGGGCTCGTCCGCCGTGAGCCGATCGTTCTCTTCCGAACCGCCATTCCCCTGCCCGGGCCGCGCATGGCGGCCGCACAGGTTCTGCTCGCGACCGTCGATGTCGCGCTGACGGCGGGGATCTTCTACGTGCTCCTGCCGGACGCGCCCGGCCTCACCCTCCTCGTCTTCCTCGCGGTCTATGTCACCGCCTACACCGCGGCGATGGCGAGCCATGTGCCGGGCGGGATCGGCGTGTTCGACGGCACGATGCTCGTCGGGCTTGCGCCCCATCTCGATGCCGCGACCATCGTCGGCGCCCTGCTCGTCTTCCGGCTGCTCTACCACATCCTGCCGCTGTTCCTCGCGGGCGGGCTGTTCGCGGCGAACGAGGTCCTGATCCGACGCGTTGCGGTGTCGCGGGCGCTTGTGCAGGCCTCGCGCTGGGGCGAGCCCTTCGTCGTGCCCGTGCTCGCGGCCGCCGTGACGCTTGCGGGGCTGATGATGCTCTTCCTCGGCTCGCTGCCACCTGTTGAGGCGACGGTGGCGCTCGCCGCGCGCGGGCTCGCCGAGCCGGCCGCGCCGCTCGTGCAGCTGTCGCACTTCGCCGCGAGCGTGATCGGTGCGGGGCTGCTCGTGGTCGCTTGGGGGCTGTGGCGACGCGTCACGATCGCCTGGGCGATGGTGCTCGCGCTGCTTCTGCTCGGGGCGACGACGGCGGCGGCAAAGGGGCACGGGCTTGTCGCACCGCTCCTGCTCGTCGGCATCGCCGCAGCCGTGGCGCCGTTCCGGCGCAGCTTCTATCGCGACACACGTCTCGTCCGCGAGCCCTTCACGGCGAGCTGGCTCGCCGCCGTGGCCTCGCTCGCGGCGTGCGCGATCACGCTCGCGCTGTTCGCCCATCTCCGCCGCGACCGGAGCGACGAGACCTGGTTGTCGGTGGTGCTCGCCGCCGACACGCCCTGGTCGCTGCGCGCCACGATCGGGCTCGGCGTGGCGCTGCTCGTGTTCGCCCTGTGGCGTCTGTTGCGGCCGGCGCGAATCGAGGTCCACCCGCTTGATCCTGCCACGCGGGCGCGGCTTGCCGCGCTCGGCCATGCCGCGCCTGTGGCGCGCGAGGCGGACGGGGTGGTGTTCGGCGAGGCCGGCAAGGCGGCGATCGCCTTCCGCAGGCTTCCCGGGATCTGGCTCGGCCTCGGCGACCCGGCGGGCGACGAGCACGATCGGATCTCCGCGATCTGGCGCTTCCGCGATCTGTGCGACCAGGAGGGGGTCGACCCCGCCTTCTGGCGGGTCGGGCCGGACCTCCTCCACGTCTATGGTGACATCGGGCTCACCGCCTTTCCGCTGACGGAGTCGGATCGTCTCGCCGAGGAGACGGAGGGGGACACGCCGCCGGCCGAGCACTACATGGTGTGCAAGGCGGAGCGGGACCTGCTCCGCCTCCTTCCGCTCGTACCGGCTCTGGCACGCGGCGGGCGGGCGGAGCCTGCGCCGGTCGGGTGAGCCGGTCCGGACGGGTCTACTGGCTCGCCCAGATGATCCGGGCGATCCAGGAGATCTCGTCGATGTCGAAGCTTCGGCCCGGGAAGGCCGGGTTCAGCGAGGCGAGCTCGATCCGCCGGGCGGAGCGACGGACGAGTTCCTTGGCCATGACCTCGCCGTCGGTCGTGCGGACGCAGACGCGATCGCCCCGCCGGGTCGGCGCCGCGGGCGAGACGATGACGATGTCCCCATCACGGTAGACCGGCTCCATCGAGTCGCCCGAGATCTCGAGCGCATAGGCGTGCGGGTCGGCGATCGCGGGAAGCTCGATCTCGTCCCAGGCCCCGCCGACCGGGTAGCCAGCGTCGTCGAAATAGCCTTCCGCTCCGGCCTGGGCGAGGCCGATCAGCGGGATGCGCCGTGGCGCGGCGGCGGCGGCGCGGCGCGGGGCGGCCGGGTTGCCGGTGATCAGCTCGGTCAGGCGCTCGAGCGGAGCGCCGACGGCATCGAGCACCTTGGCCACGCTCTCGGTCGAGGGCCAGCGCGGCTTGCCCGCCCCCGTGACCCGCTTCGAGCGGTTGAAGGTGGTGGGGTCGAGCCCTGCCTTCCGGGCGAGGCCTGAGGGGGTCAGGCCATGCTCGGCGGCGAGCGCGTCGATCGCGCGCCAGATATCCTCGTGCCGCATGGTAGGGACACTATCCTAGGACTTCTCGGCGATTTCATTAGGAACATCGTCCGTTTTCCGCTTGCGGTTGCGGCGCGCATGAGGGAATATGTTCCCGTTCTGTTCTCAACCCCGGCGTGTCCGCCTCCTCCCGGCGCGCGCCCTCCTGGAGACCGCCCCATGTCGCTTGCGTCGCATCGTCGCCATGCCCCGGTGCTGACCGACATCAGCGATGTCGTTCCCTTCGCTAGCGCCGAGGAGGCCTGGTTCTGGACCATGGCCGGGCTGTCCGCCCGCGCCGCCGGCGCCCGGATCGTCGCCGGCCTCGGAGTCAAGCCGCGACCGTGCGAACCCGATGACGTGGTCCGCTGCCTCGACCGGCTGTATCGCCAGCGCCGGATCGACCTCGTTCACGTGCGGATCCTCAAGATGTATGGCGAGCGCCAGGTGCCGCCCGACCCGCGCCACCCGGCCGACCGGAGCGCCTGGCGCCTCTGGCGCGAGGCGCTTGACCGGCTGGACTGGCCGCTCCGCCTCAAGGGGATCGTGGCGTGAGAGGCGAGGATCGCCGCGCGCGCTCGCGCGGACGCGCGACAGAGGAGGTCTGGATCGCCTTCGCCGGCCGGGCGGAGATGGCGTGGCTGAGGCTGTTCCGGCCGGGCTTCCGCCACTGCTTCGCAGCACTTGCCGACGCCGAGGGCTGGACGCTGGTCGACCCCCTCTCGGGACGGCTCGTCGTGCAACGCCTCGCCGCGCCGCGAAGCTTCGACCTGCCCGGGTTCTGGCGCCGCGCCGGGTTCCGTGTGCTCGGGCCGTTCACGCCCGCCCCGCCGCGGCGCTCCTGGCTCCCGCCGCTCCTGCCCGCGACCTGCGTGACCGCCTGCCTCGCGCTGCTCGGGAAGCGGCACCGATTCCTGTTCTCCCCCTACGCCCTCTACCGTACGTTGAGCAGGGAGATGAACGGAAAGCCGCTTGTAGGAAAAAATACCTTGACGGGTCCGGCGAACCCGGGCTAGAACCGCTTCCGCCAAGGGGCGCAGTGCGCCTCGAGGCTCCATCCTCCCCTCCCTGACTTGACGGCCCGGTGCGCTCGCACCGGGCCGTCGCCTTTTCCGGGCCGGGGAGGTCCGGCACCGCGCGTGCCCGTTCCGCCGTCCGCGATCGCGAGGAGAGTGCCCATGGGTGGCCTGTTTTCCGCACCGAAGCCGCCGCCACCGCCCGAGCCCCCGCCCGTCGCCCCGCCGCCGAAGGAAGACCCGGAAGAGGCGGCGCGCGCCGCGCGGCTCAAGGCGCTCGAGCGCCGCCGCCGCGGCCTCGCCGGGACGGTCGTGACCTCCTATCGCGGCGTTCTGGTCGAGAAACTCCCCGCGGTCGAACGCAAGTCGCTGCTCGGCGAATGAGCACCACCGCACGACAGGGCCGACCCCCGGGCGCTGCGCCCGGGCTCGACCCGGAGGCTCTGCTCGCCCGGCACCGCCGCGCCCTCGCGCGACGCAGGCCTTGGGAGGCCACCTGGAAGGAGTGCTACGACCTCGCCCTTCCCGGCCGCGCCACCGACGCCACGCCCACCCTCTATGACGGCACGGCCGCCGATGCCGCCGAGCAGCTCGCCGCCTCGCTTCTCGCCGAGCTGACGCCGCCCTGGACGCGCTGGTTCGGCTTCACCCCCGGACGCGGCACGGCGAACGGCAAGGCCGACCCGGCTGGGAAGGAGGCGGCGATGCTCGAGCACGCCGCCGAGGCGCTGCACGGGGAACTCGCGCGCTCGAACTTCACGGTCGAAATGCACCAGTGCTTCCTCGACCTCGTGGTCGCCGGCACCGCCTGCCTCGCCGTCGAGGAGGCCGCCCCGGGCGAGCCCTCGGCGCTTCGCTTTGCCGCCGTGCCGCTCGCCGAGGTGGCGCTCGAGGAAGGCCCCGAGCACCGTCTTGACACGGTGTTCCGAACCTCGTCGCTGACCCTTGCCGAGATCCTCGGCCGTTTCGGCGGCGTAGCACTGCCGCGCGGGCTTGCCGAGGCGCCGGGCGACGAGCCGCGGCGGCACCGGGTCGTCGAGGCCGTCATCCCCTCGACGCGCGGCTACGACTACGCCGCCATCCTCGCCGCCGACGGCGAGGCGCCGGTGGTCCTCGCCGAGGGACGCTTCGCCACCTCCCCCTTCATCGCTTTCCGCTGGATGAAGGCGCCGGGCGAGACCTACGGCCGAAGCCCGGTGATGAAGGCGCTGCCCGACATCCGAACCGCCAACAAGGTGGTGGAGCTCGTGCTCAAGAACGCCTCGATCGCGGTGACCGGGATCTGGCAGGCCGACGACGACGGCGTGCTGAACCCGGCCAATATCCGCCTCGTTCCGGGGGCGATCATCCCGAAGGCCGTCGGCTCCTCGGGGCTGACGCCGCTCGCCGCCCCGGGCCGGTTCGACGTCAGCCAGCTCGTGCTCGACGATTTGCGCGCGCGCATACGCCACGCCCTGCTCGCCGACCGGCTCGGCCCCGTCCAGGGAGCGCGGATGACGGCGACCGAGGTGCTCGAGCGCTCGGCCGAGATGGTGCGCATCCTCGGCGCAACCTTCGGGCGCCTGCAGGCGGAGCTCCTGCAGCCGCTGCTCGCGCGCTGCCTTGCGGTTCTGCGCCGGCGGGGGATCGTTCCGCCCGTGGCGCTCGACGGCCAGGCGGCGGTGCTCGTGATGCGATCCCCGATCGCCCAGGCGCAGGCCCGCGCCGACGCCCAAGGCGTGCTGATGTGGCTCGAGGTGGTGCGGGCTCTCGGGCCCGACGCCGCGCACACCGCCGACGCCGCCGCCGCCTCACGCTGGCTCGCCCGGCTGCTCGGCGTGCCGGCGGACCTCGTGATCAGCGCCGACGAAGCGGCGGCGCTCGCCGCCGACCCCCTCGCCCCCTGACACCGAAGCGACCCTGCACCGGAGAGCACGACATGCCCGACAACCTGCTTGAGATCACGCTCGAGGACGACGCCGCACCGAAGCCGAAGGGCAGCCGGCCGGCGGACGTTCCGGAGAAGTTCTGGGACGAGGCTGCCGGCGAGATCCGCCTCGAAGCGCTGCTCAAGTCCTACCGCGAGCTCGAGCGCAAGCTCTCGCGCATGGTCACCGTTCCGGGGGACGATGCCGACGAGGAAGAACGGTTCCGCTTCTTCCGCGCCATCGGCGTTCCGGACACGCCCGACGCCTACCGGATCGAGCCGCGCCACCCGCTCGTCACCTCCGATCCCGAGGTCAACGCGCGGCTGCACAAGGCGGGGTTCACGCCCGCTCAGGTGCAGCTCGTCTACGACCTCGCCGCCGAGCGGCTCCTGCCCCTGATCGCCGAGGCGGCGCAGATGTTCGAGGCCGAGCGCGAGCTCGACAAGCTGCGGGCGCATTTCGGCGGCGAGGAGCGCTGGCAGCGCGCCGCGAAGCAGCTCTCGGCCTGGGGGCGCGCCAACCTGCCGCCTGCCGTGTTCGAGGCCCTCTCCTCCACCGCCTCGGGCGTGCTCGCGCTCAAGGCGATGATGGAGAAGGGCGAGCCGACACTGATCGCAAAGAGCGAGGCCGAGGACACGGTCACCGAGGAGGAGCTGCGCCAGATGATGCGCGACCCGCGCTACTGGCGCAAACGCGACCCCGACTTCGTCGCCCGCGTGACGGAGGGGTTCCGACGGCTCTTCCCCGGCGAGGCCTGAGCCGCCGCGAGGTCGACACGGCCCGTGGCCGCACGCGGCGCGGGCCTGAGCGGGGCTTGAGCCGCGCCGTCCTCTGCCCCACGGCACGGCTCGCCCCGCACCCCTTCCGCCTTCGGCCAACCGCGCCGGCAGAACCGTCGCGGCCCGCGGGCACGGCCGCGAGCGAGGCCCCCCTCCCGCGCGAGGGAACGGACAACCCGCCCGCCGCCACGACCCCAGAACGCAACCCCAAGGATGAGGATCCCCGATCGTGGCCACCTCGATCGAACAGTCCTTCGTCAAGCAGTTCCAGACGGAGGTGCACGAGGCCTATCAGCGCCTCGGCTCGAAGCTCCGCCCCACCGTGCGGTCGAAGACCGGCGTGAAGGGCGCGTCCACCGTGTTCCAGAAGGTCGGCAAGGGAATCGCCGGCACGAAGGCGCGGCACGGCGCGGTGCCGGTGATGAATGTCGACCACACGCCGGTCGAGTGCTTCCTCGCCGACTATTACGCCGGCGACTGGGTCGACAAGCTCGATGAGCTCAAGATCAACCACGACGAGCGGCAGGTGACGGCGAACGCCGGCGCCTATGCGCTCGGCCGCAAGACCGACGACCTGATCATCGCGGCGATGAACGGCGCCACCCGGGAGGCGACCGGCACCGCCCCCGGCACCACCGACGACGACGGGCTCACCAAGGCCAAGATCCTGCTCGCCTTCGAGATGCTCGGCGCCGCCGACGTTCCCGATGACGGGCAGCGCTTCGCCGTCGTCGGCTGGAAGCAGTGGTCGGAGCTGCTCAACATCCAGGAGTTCGCCAATGCCGACTACGTCGGGCCTGACGAGCTGCCCTGGAAGGGCACCCAGGCCAAGCGCTGGCTCGGCACGCTCTGGATCCCGCACAGCGGGCTCACCCGCCAGGGCAATCTCCGCTTCTGCTACTGGTACCACCGCACCGCCATCGGCCATGCGGTGGGCGCGGAGGTGCAGACCGACATCACCTGGCACGGCGAGCGCGCCGCCTGGTTCGTCAACAACATGATGAGCCAGGGCGCGACCCTGATCGACCCGGACGGCATCGTCCGGCTGCGCTGCCGCGAGGCGTGAGCCTCCCTCCCCCTCCGCCGCGAGGCGGAGGGGGAACTCTCCGGTTCCGGTTCCCTCTCCGAAGGACACTCGGCCATGGCGCTCTCGGCGATCGCCCTCTGCTCGCGCGCTCTGCTCAAGATCGGCGCCTCGACCATCTCGAGCTTCGACGACGGCACCGCCGAAGCCGAGGTGGCGGCGAACCTCTACCCCTCGGTGCGCGACGCGCTGCTCTCGGCCTTCCCCTGGAGCTTCGCCACCGCGCAGCTGAAGCTCGCGCGCCTCGCCGCCCCGCCCGCGGCCGACTTCGCCCACGCCTTCCAGCTTCCGGCAGATTTCCTGCGCGCCCTCTCGGCCGGAACCGGCGGCCAGGGGCGCGGCGTCGCCTACCGGATCGCCGAGAACCGGCTGCACGCCGACGCCCCCGAGATCGTGCTCACCTACATCTTCCGCCCGGCCGAGGCGACGTTCCCACCCTTCTTCGACAGCGCGCTGATCGCCCGCCTCGCCGCCGAGTTCTGCATCCCGCTGACCGAGAACACCTCGCGCGCCGAGCTCCTGTTCCGCCTCGCCGCAGAGGAGCTGCGCGCGGCACGGCTGACCGACAGCCAGCAGGACACGCCGCCCGCCTTCCAGGACTTCTCGCTGATCGCCGCCCGCGGCTGACCGGACCATGGCCTCGATCCGCCGCCTCAAGACGAGCTTCGCCGCCGGCGAGCTTGCCGACGAGCTGCTCGGACGCCCCGACCTGCGTGCCTACGAGAACGGCGCCCGCCGGCTGCGCAACGTGTTCATCCTGCCCACAGGCGGCGTGCGCCGCCGCCCAGGCCTGCGCCACATCACCGTCCTGCCCGGGCCCGGAAGGCTCGCCGCCTTCGAGTTCAACACCGAGCAGACCTATCTCCTCGCCTTCCTCGACCGGTTGCTGATCGTCTTCCGCGGCGAGACGGAACTCGCCCGGCTCGCAACCCCCTGGGCGCAGGCGCAGCTGCCGCAGCTCGCCTGGACCCAGAGCGCCGACACGATGCTGATCGCCCACCCGGACGAGCCGCCGCAGCGCCTGACGCGCGGCCCGGGCGAGACCTTCTCGCTCGCGCCGTGGCGCTTCGTCGCCCTGCCCTTCTTCCGGTTCGGCGACGAAGAGGTGACGCTCGCCGCAAGCGGCACCGCGGGCACGGTCACGCTCACCGCCTCCGCCCCGACCTTCGTGCCCGAACACGCCGGCGCCGAGTTCCGGATCGGCAAGAAGCGCGTCCGGATCGCCGGCGTCAGCTCGCCTACGGTCGCCACCGCGACCGTGCTCGAGACGCTCGCGGGCACGGCGGCGACCAAGGACTGGGACGAGGCGGCGTTCTCGCCGGCGCGCGGCTGGCCCGCCACACTCTGCTTCCACCAGGACCGGCTGGTGATCGGCGGCTCGCGCGACCTGCCGAACCGGCTCTGGCTCAGCCGTACGGGGGACCTCTTCAACTTCGACCTCGGCACCGGCCTCGACGACGAGGCGATCGAGTTCGCTCTCGTCTCCGACCAGGTGAACGCGATCCGCGCCGTGTTCTCAGGCCGCCACCTCCAGGTGTTCACCTCGGGAGCGGAATGGATGGTCAGCGGCGACCCGCTGACCCCAGGCAACATCCAGCTCAACCGCCAGACCCGGATCGGGTCCCCTGTTGACCGGCTCGTGCCGCCGGTGGACGTCGACGGGGCGACGATCTTCGTCTCGCGCAGCGGCCGCAGCGTGCACGAGTTCGCCTTCGCCGATGTCGAGCAGGCCTACCAGTCCTCCGACCTCGCGGTGGTGGCGCGCCATCTCGTCGACCGGCCGGTCTCGATGGCCTACGACCAGGTGGGGCGCCTCTTGCACATCGTCATGGCCGAGGGCTGGCTCGCGACGCTGACCCTCTACCGCGCCGAGCAGGTCACCGCCTGGACCCGCCAGGAGACGGATGGCGCGTTCCGCTCCGTCGCCGAGGTCGAGGGTGCGGTCTACTTCATCGTCGAACGCGACGGCACGCAGCGTCTCGAGCGGCTCGACCCCACCCTCTCGGTCGATGCCGGCGTGCGCCGCGTCACCGCCGCCGCGGCCACCGCCCTCACGGGGCTCGACCATCTCGAAGGCCGCAGGGTCGAGGTGGTGGCCGACGGCGCGCCGCGCGGCGAGGCGGTGGTCGTGGGCGGGGCGGTGCCGCTCGACCCGCCGGCGCGCGACGCCCAAGCGGGGCTTGGGTTTGCGCATCTGATCGAGCCGCTTCCGCCGGAGCTCGCCTCCCAGTTCGGCGCGCGCTCGGGCCCCGTGCGGCTCGTCTCGGTGACGTTCCGGCTTCTCGAGACCGCGGCGCTTTCGGTCGACCTCGGCGCCGGGCTCAGGCCCGTGCCCTTCCGTCGCCTGGGCACGGCCCTGCTTGACCGCGGCCCGCAGCCTTTCACCGGCGACAGGACGCTGCGCGCGATCGGCTGGCGACGCGACGCCAGCCGGCCGCTGTGGCGTATCGAGGGCGACGCGCCTCTGCCGCTGACGCTGCTTTCCGTCACCACAGAGATCAGGGTGAACGACTGATGGCACAGATCGCACCGCTCGCCTCGCTCGTCTCCGGCATCGCCGGCCTCGCCGCGGCGCAGGCGCAGAGCCGCCAGGCCGCCGCCCAGGCCCAGGCGCAGGCCCAGGCCCAGGCGCTGCGCAATGCCCAGCTCCAGGCCCAGGCCGAGGAGGCGCAGCGGCAGCGCCGCGAGGCGCTCGCCCGAACCGTCGCCTCCGCCCGCGCACGCCTCGCCGCCGGCGGGCTCGCCTCCGGCGAAGGCTCGGCGGCGGCGCTCGTCTCGGGCCTCGAGCAGGAGGCACGCGCACGGGACGACGCCGATGCCACGCAGCTCCGCCTCCGCCTCTCCGCCAGGAGAAGCTCGCTGCTCGACGACAGCGGCAGCTTCCTGCCCTTCGTGCGCGCGGGCGCGACGCTGGCCTCGAGCCTCGGCCAGTCGATCCGAAGCCTGCTCAGCTACTGACGCGACCCGACCCGGAAGGAGAGCGCCACGATGGGCGACCACATCACGATCGGCGCCGCGTCCCCGCGGATCCAGTATCTCGCGAGCGGAACGGACACGGTCTTCACTTATCCCTTCCCGATCTTCCGGCCCTCGGACATCGCGGTCTATCTGGGCGAGGAGCGGCTCTACGAGGGCTTCTCCGTCACAGGCGCGGGACGGTCCGGGGGCGGAACGGTCGTGTTCGACATGCCCCCTCCGGCGGGCACCGTGGTCACGCTCCGGCGCCTGCTCACGCTTGGGCGCGTGACCGACTTCCAGGAAAATGGCGAGCTGCGCGCCGCGGTGCTGAACGACGAGCTCGACGTCCAGGCGGCGGCGCTGCAGCAGGTGGCGGAGGAGGCCGCGCGCGCGCTCCGCTTCGCGCCTTTCGACACCGCGCCCGAGCCGGTGCTGCCGTCGCGCGCGGCGCGGGCGAACCGGCTGATCGGCTTCGACAGCGCGGGCGTGCTCTCGCTCTACCCGGCGACGGGGGGCGGCGAGGTCTCCGGCACCTTCCTGCAGGCCGGCGCCGGCGCGGTGCCGCGCCCCGTGACGGAAAAGCTCGCCGAGACTCTGTCGGTGCGCGATTTCGGCGCGGCAGGGGACGGCCTGACCGACGATCGCGCGGCGCTCGAGGCTGCCTTCGCTGCCGCCGCGACCGGCGGCAGGATCGTGCTGATCCCGGAGGGTGATTTCCTCGTCTCCGGCCCCGTGGCGCTGCCTGCGGCGGCGGCCGGCCTCGTCATGCGGGGCAGGATCCTCTACGCGGGTTCGTCGCCGGCGGCCGTGCTGACGCTCGGCAGCGGCGGCCCGGGGGCGGTCCAGGGCAGGCTGTGGCAGGGCATACGCGTCGTCCGCACCGTGCCATCCGACTGGTCGAGCGAGGACGACATCGGCGTTCTGCTGCGCACGCCGAGCGACTGCTCGATCGAGATCGCGGAGGCCTCGGGCTTTACGATCGGCGTGCAGGTGCTTGCGGAGAGTGCAGCGGCGACCGGCACGACGCTCACGCTGGGGCGGATCGCCAACAACCGGATCGGGCTTGATCTCCGCAGCGGCGACAGTGCGGGCGCGCTCTCCACCCTGCGGGTCGTCGGCGGCCGTTTCGTCGTCGCCGCGAGCGTCAACCCCTCGCTCGAGCGCTTCGGCGTGCGCGTCTCGGCACCTCCCGGCGCGAACCGCGCGCCGAGCGGGCTCGTGTTCGACTCGCCCTTCTTCGCGCTCGGCGCCGGCAGCGCCGCCGGCATTCCGTTCCTCGTCGAGACCGACGGCCGGTCGCTTGTGGCGCGCGACATCCGCCTCTCCGGCCCGGGCAGCATCGTCGCCCGCCATACCGGCTCGGCCGAAGACCATCTCTACGACGTCGCCGCGGCGACCGTGCCCGGCCCCCTCGCGGTCGAGTACGGCGTCGGCGCCGGGCGCGCTGGCGCGGCGGTCGTCTCACGCCAGGCAGCCATCCCGTCGCTCGCCCTGAGCCGGCCGGTCGCGACGATCGCCAATCTCCGCGCGTCGGCCTTCCGCTGGTCGGCCACCCAGACGGGGTTCGACCAGCTCGCCTGCATCGACGGCACCGCCGCCGCACCGGCCACACTCGCCGCCGCCGCACGCCCGGGCCTTGATGGCTACACGCTCGGGCCCCGCGGCGTGACCCTCGGCCCGGGCCGCGGCCTCGGCTTCGTGGTTCGAACCGGCGCCTGCCGGAATTTCGCGCTCGCGCTGGACGGCGATCCGGTCCGCCTCGTCGTGTTCTGTTTCGATGCGTCCGGCGCGCTTCTGACCGACGCCGCCGGCGTGCTCGTCCGGCTCTCGACCGGGGCGATCACCTACGACGCAGCGCGCGGCTGGTGGGTGTCGGCGGCGGAGCTCAACGAGGCGACGGGAACCGCGCTGCCGGCGATCTGGCTCTCCCCGCTGGTCGCGACGGCGCTGATCGGGGTCGTTCGCGGCGCGGCGAACGCGGAGCTGCGCGGGCTGAGGCTGACTGCCGATCCGCGCCACGCGCCGTCGCTTCTGTTCGGCCTGCCCGGCCTGCCGCACGGCAAGCGGGAGCTCGTTGCCGAAACGAGCTGGGACCCGCCCGCGCTCGTGCCCAATGCCTCCGCCGTGCAGACGGTCACGGTGCCCGGCGCCGCGATCGGTGACCATGTCACGGTCGGCTTCGGCGTCGCCTCCGCCGACGTGCTCTTCTTCGGCACCGTCTTCGCAGCGGACACGGTCGCGGTCATGGCGTGGAACCGCTCCGCCTTCACCATCGACCTACCCTCGGGCACGCTCCGGCTCCGCGTGATCAAGACGTGAAGGCGCTGCGGGCCCTGATCAGCGCCCAGCTCGAGGCGGCGGCGACGCGCGTGATCGAGAGCTACCGCACCTTCATGAACGACGAGCCGGAGGCGGGCGACGCGCGTGCCTTCGCCGCGCACCACGCCGCCTGCAAGGCCGCACTTGCGCATCTCGACCTCCTGATGCGGCTCGCGCGTCTCGTCGGCGTGGAGCCGGAGGCTGTCGAGGCGAGCGAGGAGGAGGCGCGGCTCATCGCCGAGGCGCGCGAGGCGCTCGCGGGCGAGGAGGACAGCGACGATGACGACCGGGTCGGACGCGGCTGACGCGATCGAACGCACGCCGTTCCCGCATTTCCTCTGGATCTGGAACCGGTTGAACAATCAGGGCACGCCGGCGCATCACCGGCGGATCGCGCGCTGGCTCAACCTGCGCCGCGAGAAGGGAGACACGCGGCTTCTGCTGACGTGCTTCCGCGGCGCGGGGAAGTCGACCGTCGTCGGCCTCTACTGCGCGTGGCTGCTCGCCTGCGACCCGACGCTGCGCCTCCTCGTTCTTTCGGCCGAGACGGCACTCGCGACGAAGATGGTCCGCAGCGTTCGGCAGATCATCCGTCGCCATCCGCTCTGCCGCCACATCCGCCCGCGCGCGCCGACCGAATGGGCGGCCGATCGCTTCACCGTCCACCGCCCGGGGGCGGGACGCGACCCCTCGATGCTCGCGCGCGGCATCGGCGCCAACATCACCGGCAGCCGGGCCGATGTCGTGATCGTCGACGACGTCGAGGTGCCGAACACCGCCGACACGGCAGCGAAACGGGAGGAGCTGCGCGCGCGGCTCGCTGAGATCGAGTTCGTGCTCGTCCCGGGCGGCACCACGCTGTTCATCGGCACGCCGCATGCCGAGGACAGCATCTACGCCGACCGCGGCCGCGACGGCGCCGAGCCCTATCTCGCCGGCTTCCATCGCCTCAGGATTCCGCTGCTCGACGAGGCGGGCGCCTCGGCCTGGCCGGAACGGTTCACGCCCGAGCGGATCGCGCTGATGCGCCGCCGCGTCGGCCCGCGCGCCTTCGCCGCCCAGATGCAACTTGAGCCGCAGCCGCCCGAGGATGCACGGCTCGACCCCGCGCAGATGGTCCGCTACGACGCCGAGCTCTCGCTGACGATGGGAAATGGCGGGATGCTGCTGAGGCTCGGCGAGACCCGGCTCGTCTCCGCGAGCTGCTTCTGGGACCCCGCCTTCGGCGCCCCCGAGCGGGGCGACCATTCGGTTCTCGCCGCCGTCTTCACCGACGCCGACGGCAACCACTACCTGCACCGGGTCGTCTACCTCACCCACGACCCAAAGGGCGGAGAGGACGCCGCGACCCAGCTCTGCCGCCAGGTGGCGCTGATCGCGCGCGAGCTGCACCTCCCCTCGGTGACGGTCGAGAACAACGGCATCGGCCGCTTCCTGCCCGGGCTCTTGCGCGCCGAGATGGCGCGGGCGCGCGTGCCCTGCGCGGTCGCCGAGCGGACGAGCACGCGGTCGAAGTCCGAGCGCATCCTCGGCGCGCTCGAGCCGGTGCTTGCCGCCCGCCGCCTCTGGGCGCACCGCTCCGTGCTCGAGGGGCGGTTCGCCGCCGAGATGCGTGAGTGGCGCCCGGGCGCCAAGGGAGGCCACGACGATGCGCTCGATGCGGTCGCCGGCTGCCTGCTCGCCGAGCCGGTGCGGCTGCCGCGCGCGGCCCCGGCCGGGCGTCAGGCCTGGCGCGGCGGCAGCTTCGGCGCCGACACCGGGTTCACGCCGTGACCGGCTCGGCGATCTTCAGGATCTCGCTGCGGTGCCGGGCAAGCCCCGCTTCGGTGATCTCGAACCGCCCGTCGCCGCGGCGGGCGCAGAACCCCATCCGCTCGAGGCGGACGAGGCACGGCCCGTCCATCAGCCCGGGCGGCCGGCCGATCGGGCCGGCCGCCTTCAGCCGGTTCAGAGCCGACCGGCAGCACGTCTCGAGATAGGGCTCGTTCCACATCGCGCCTCGATATCGGCGTTCCGCGCCGAGCGCGCAACCCCGCCCCGCCACCCTGACGCCAGCATGAAAGGCACCCCGACCATGCCAGTCACCGGCCTCGACCTCAACTGGTGGGTCTCGGTCATCGAGATCCCGCTGCTCGCCGCCCTGTTCAAGCTGATGTGGGACATCAAGCGCGAGCTGTCGCAGAAGATCGAGCACATGGACCAGCGCCACGCGGAAAGCACGAGCCGGCTGCGCGACGACCTCGCCGCCTTCAAGCTCGAGGTGGCGCGCAGCTACGTGCCGATGCAGATGATGCGCGAGACCGACCGTCGCCTCTCGATCCAGCTCCTGCGGATCGAGGAGAAGCTCGACGCGGTGACGCCCCGCAGCCGGCCGCGCTATCCGGCGGGAGAGGACTTCCACGGATGAGGCGTGCGGCAACGGGCCGGGCGCATGCCCCCGCCGTCGCGCACGCCCGGGCAGAGGCGGCGGTGCGCGCGCTCGCCGAGGCGCTCGCGACGCACGGACGGGGTGAGCCGGTGCGTGCCCTCGAGGGGCTCGCCTCGGTGGTGATGAACCGCGTCCGGGCGGCGCGCTTACGCCGCGCTCCCGCCGCGTGGGGGACGGACCTCGCCTCCGCCCTCGCCGCAGCTGGGCTGTTGCCGGAGACCGGTGCGGAGCCTGCACCCGACGAACTGATCGCCGCCTGCCGGCGGATCGCCGCCCGGGCCGCCGCCGGCAGTCTGCCCGATCCGACCGGTGGCGCGCTGTTTTGGCACCGTGCCGGAACGCCGCCGCCGCCCGAGGCCGAAGGGGGAGAGGCGGTGCGCTTCGGCGGGCTCGTCTTCATACGCCCTGCCGGAGGGATGGCGAGCGCGGGCGACCGAGGCCCTCCCATCGCGGCAGGCGGCTGAGAGCCGGCGGGCGGGCAGGGTCAGCCGCTCGCGGTCGCCTTCGCCTCGGCCGGTGGCGCTGACGTCCTCGGCGCGGCGGCCCTGCGCCTCGCTGCGCTCAATCGCGCCGATGCGGCGGCTCCCGTACCGCAAGAAGCAGCGCCGCCCCGCCGCCGAGGAAGAGGAGGATCGTCGCCATCCCGGCGCGCTGGCTCTGGAACAGGGCGGTCGCGGCCGCGAGCACGAGAGGTCCCGCGAAGGACACGACCCTGCCCGTCAGCGCGAACAGCCCGTAGTATTCGCCGAGCTTGTCGCGCGGCGCGAGCCGGCCCATCAGCGTCCGGCTCGCCGCCTGGGCAGGGCCGAAGAAGATCCCGAGCGGCAGGGCGAGCGCCCAGAACGCGGCCTTCGAGGTGATCACGAGCAGCGCCGCGCCGATCGCCATCAGCGACAGGATCGAGACCAGAACCACGGCGCGCGAGCCGAACCGATCATCGGCGAAGGCGAACAGCGCCGCGCCGAGGCCTGCGGTGACGTTGATGGCGATGCCGAGCCGGATCACCTCCTCGGTCTCCATGCCGAAGGTTCCAGCGGCGTAGATCGCGCCGAAGGCGAACAGCGTGTTCAGCCCCTCGGCGTAGAGCAGGCGCGCGAGCAGGAACCGCGCGATCGCGGGCTGGCCGCGCAGCTCGGGCAGGACCGCGAGGATGGCGCCGAGGCCCTGGTGCACGGCCTCGGCCAGTCCCACCCCGGTGCGCGGGGTTCCGGGAACGGCAAGCAGGGTCGGCAGGGCGAAGCCGGCGTACCACAGTGCCACCAGAACCGAGGTCGCGCGCACCGCCCCCGCCTCCACGGTGTCGAGGCCGAAGGGGGGCGGGCGGGCCTCGATCAGCACGAGGCACGCGACGAGGCAGGAGAGGCCGCCGAAATAGCCGAGCCCCCAGCCCCAGCCCGAGACACGCCCGATCAGACGCGCCGGCGCCACCGCCGGCAGCATGGCGTTGTAGAACACTGTGCCGAGCTCGAAGGCGAGCGTGCCGAGCACCACGAGCACGAGCCCGCGCGTCATGAAGGCCGGGTCGGGCCCGACCGTCCACAGCGCCGCCGCGGCGGCGGCCGCGAGCAGGGTGAAGCCGGCGAGCCAGGCGCGCTGCCCGCCCGTTCGGTCGGCGATCGCGCCGAACACCGGAGAGAGGAGGCCGACGAGAAGCCCCGACACCGCCATCGCCACCCCCCAGCGCGAGGCGCCCGTCACCGGGTCGGGCGCCACCCCTTGGGTGAAATAGGTTGCGAACACGAACGTTCCGATCACGGTTGGATAGGCGCTGTTGGCCCAGTCGTAGACGCACCAGGCGACGATCCGCCCGGGCCTGGCGCGGACGCCCGGCCCCGTCATGCCGCCTGCGCCACGGCGCGCAGGGCGTGTACGGCGACGAGAATCCCCGCGAGGCTCGGCGGCTCGGCAGCGACGGCGGCGAGGCAGCGCTCGGCCTCCGCCCAGGCGGCGCCTGCCTCTCGGCGCACCGCGTCGGCGGCGTCGTCGCCGCCGCGCGCGAGCAGCCGAACCGCAAGCCGCCGCTGCATCTCGCCGAGCTCGGCGAGGAGAAGCGACACGGCGCGGCCCGAGCCGGGGTCTGCCACGGCGACGGCGTCGGCCGACTCGCGGAGAGCGTCGAGCCCGAAGGCTCGGCCGGCGCACCGCCATGCGGCGACGACCGTCGCCGCCGCCGAGCCAGACTCCTGCATCGCAAGCGCGGCTTCGAGAAGCGAATCCCCCGGTGCGTCGGGCCACACGGCGCGCAGCGCCGCGACGGGGGAGGCGAAACGGGCGACACTCTCCGCAACCCCGCTGGCCGGAGCGCCGCCGACCCGGCGGAGAAACCATGCCGCCGCAGCCTCGTGCATCCGACGCCAGGCGAGTTCGGTGACGTAACGGTCTGTCGCGCCCGGCGGCGGCGCGACGCGGCCGGCCCAGGCCTCGCGCAGGCCGAGCGCGTTCCGGGCAACGAGCGCCGCGCGTGCCGCGGCGGCTGCCGGCACGCCCTCGGCGAGCCGGGAGAAGGCGGCAAGCCCCATCCGGTCGAGCAGGTCGTTCGCAAGCAGCATCGCAAGCAGTTCCCGACGCAGCGGATGCGCGAGCGCAGCCGCCCGGAAGCGGCCCGCCACCGCGGGCGGGAAATAGCCAAGGAGATCGTCGGCGAAGGCGGGGTCGTCGGGCAGGTCGGAGCCGAGCAGGGCGTCGGTGAGCCACAGCTTGGCGTGGCTGAGCAGCACGACGATCTCCGGGCGAACGAGACCTCCTCCGGCGCGCTGCGCGAGAGCGGCGCGGTCCGGCAGGCCGGAGACGGCGCGGTCAAGGAACCCCTCCGCCTCGAGCCGCCTGATCAGCGCCGCATGCGCCGGCGCGGCCGACGCGCCGTCCGCGAGCTCGAGCGAGACCGCGAGCGCCTGGCGCGCATTCGTCGCGAGCACGTGACGAACCACGTCCTCCGTCACCCCGCGCAACAGCCGGTCGCGCTGCTTGGCGGTGAGCTCGCCGTCGCGGACGAGGCCGTCGAGCAGGATCTTGAGGTTCACCTCGTGGTCTGACGTGTCCACGCCCGCAGAGTTGTGCAGGCTGTCGGTGTCGAGCCGCACGCCGGAGAGCGCTGCCTCGACCCGCCCGGCCTGGGTAACGGCGAGATTGGCTCCCTCGCCAACGACGCGCGCCCGCACCTCGTGCCCGTCGATCCGGATCGCGTCGTTCGCCCGGTCGCCGACCTCGGCGTGGCTCTCCGTGCTCGCCTTGATGAAGGTGCCGATGCCGCCGAAATAAAGGAGGTCCACCTCCATCCTGAGGATGGCGCGGATCACTGCCTCCGGCGCGGCGCGCTCGCCTTCGAGCCCGAGCATCGCCCGCGCCTCGGGCGAGAGCGTGATCGCCTTCGCCGTGCGCGGGAACACGCCGCCGCCCCTCGAGAGTTTCGCCGGGTCGTAGTCGGCCCAGGATGAGCGCGGCAGCGCGAACAGGCGCTCGCGCTCGGCGAAGGAGAGCTCCGGGTCGGGGTCGGGGTCGAGGAAGATGTGGCGGTGGTCGAAGGCGGCACGCAGGCGGAACGAGCGCGACAGAAGCATGCCGTTGCCGAACACGTCGCCCGACATGTCGCCGACGCCGACGATGCTGACTGGGTCGCGCTGCCAGTCGATGCCGACTTCGGCGAGATGAAGCGCGATCGCCTCGAAGGCACCGCGTGCGGTCACGCCAAGGCCCTTGTGGTCATAGCCCTTCGAGCCGCCCGAGGCGAAGGCATCGCCGAGCCAGAAGCCGCGCTCGAGAGCGATCGCGTTGGCGATGTCGGAGAAGGTCGCGGTGCCCTTGTCCGCGGCGGCGACAATGTAGGGATCGTCGCCGTCGTGGCGGACGACGCGTGGCGGCGGAACGAGTCCTGCCGCGGTGCGGTTGTCGGTGAGGCTGAGCATCGCGCCGATGAGCAGGCGGTAGCAGGCGATTCCTTCCGCAAGCAGCGCCTCGCGGTCCTGCGCCGCATCCCCCGTCGGCGCGGGCGGGCGTTTGACGATGAACCCGCCCTTCGCTCCGGTTGGAACGATCACGGCGTTCTTGAGCGTCTGCGCCTTCATCAGCCCAAGCACTTCGGTGCGGAAATCCTCCCGCCGGTCGGACCAGCGTATCCCGCCGCGCGCGACCGGCCCGGCGCGCAGATGCACCGCCTCGGTGCGCGGCCCGTGCACCCAGATCTCGGCGTAGGGCACGGGCTTGGGCAGCTCGCCCGCGCGGCGCGGGTCGAGCTTGAAGGCAATCACCTCGGCGTCCGGGTCGGCATAGGCCGTGGTGCGGGTGATCGCGCCCAAGACCTGCATCAGCCGCGAGAGGATGCGGTCGCGGTCGGGGTCGGAGATCGCGTCGAGCTGACGCGCCCAGGCTTGGGCGAGCATCGCTTCGGCGGCAGGGTCGCGCTCGAGATCCGGGTCGAAGCGGAGGCGGAACATCTCGACCAGGGTTCGCGTCGCCTCCGGTTCAGCGGCGAGCGCGTCCTCGACCGCGCTTTGGCTGAACGGAAAGCCCGTCTGCTTCAGCCAGCGATAGAGGGCGCGCAAGCTCCAGGCCTCGCGCCACGAGATGCCGGCGCGCAGCACGAGGCGGTTGAACCCGTCCGCCTCGGCGCGGCCCGACCACAGAGCGGAGAGCGCCTCCGCCGCAAGCGGCACGGCCTCGGCCGTAGGCGCAGCGCGGTCGGTCGTCTCGAGGCGGAACTCATGCAGAACCACGTCGCGCGCGCCCAGGCCGCGCGGGCGGAGGTGATGCGGCACCTCTTCGATCGCGCGGAAGGAGAGGCACTCGATCAGAGGCAGGATGTCGGACAGCGGCACCGGCCCGCCGGGGTGGGCGATTCGCAGGGTGAGCGATTCGGGCGGCTCTCCGGTTCGGTGTGCGAGCGAGAGCGCGAGCTGCCCGGTCGCAAGCGCCCGTTCCGCGAGCGCGATGTCTGCCATCGCCTCGGCGGCGGTCCGCGACTGGGTGTAGCCCGGCGGGAAGGCGTCGGCCCAGGTCGCGACCATCGTAAGCCCCGCGGCCTCGCCGTGCTCGGCGATCAGCGCCTCGACGAGACGGTCACGGAACGACCGGGCGGCCTCGGCGAGCGCGCGCTCGAGCGCGCGCACCTCGACGGCGGGCACCGCGCCTGGCGTGGTCGCGACGATGTAGTGTACGCGCGCGAGCGGGCTGTCGCCGATCTGCACGTAGCTGGTCGAGAGCCGCCCGGCATAGGCGGAGGCGATCAGCTCGCCGATCGTCTGGCGCAGGCGCGTGTCCATCCGGTCGCGCGGCACGAACACGATCGCCGAGACGAAGCGCCCGAACCGATCAGCGCGCACGAACAGCGCCACGCGCTGGCGCTCCTGCAACGCGAGCATGCCCTTTGCGGCGGCGAGCAGCTCCTCGACCGAGGCCTGGAACAGCTCGTCGCGGGGATAGGTTTCGAGGATGTTGGTCAGCCGCCGCCCGTCATGCGTGGCGGGGTCGAGGCCGGCGCGGGCGAGCACGGCGGCGACCTTCTCGCGCAGATAGGGGATCGAGCGCGGGTTGCGGTTGTAGGCGGAGGAGGCGAACAGGCCGAGGAAGAGATGCACCGCCTCGACCGTTCCGTCAGGACGCGACTGTTTCACGATCGCGACGTCGCAGTGCTGCGGCCGGTGCACGGTCGAGCGCATGTTGGCCTTGGCGACTGCGAGCGGCCCGGCCTCGCGGAAGTAGACGCGCACCGCATCGGGGAGGGCGGCCGGGTCGCGCAGAACGTCGAACACGGCAAGCGAGGGGTCGCGCAACAGGCCCAGATTCGCGTCCGGCCGCTGCCGCGGAATACCGTCCTCGCCGATGTCGAGGCGTCGGTAGCCGAGCAGGACGAAATTGTCCTCCGCCATCCAGCGCAGGAAGGCGCGCGCCACCTCGGCCTCTTCCCCCGCGGTGCGTTCGAGCAGCGCCTCGGTCTCGGCGAGCCGCGTGCGCATCTCGGGCCAGTCCGTCACCGCGACGCGGACATCCGCCATCGCGCGTTTGAGCGCCGCGGCCATCGCGGCAAGCCCCGCCGAGTCGGCGATCTGCGCGATCTCGACCTGCATCATGCTCTCGCGCGGCGCCTCCGGCCCCGCGCCTGGGCCGAAGGCGACGAGCCGGCCTGATGCGTCGCGACGCACCGGAACGATCGGGTGGATGACGAGATGCACCGCACGCTCGAGGCGGGCGCAGGCGGCGAGCACGCTGTCGACGAGGAAGGGCATGTCGTCGGTGACGATCTCGGCGATCGAGTGCGGCGACCGCCAGCCCTCCGCCTCGGGGCGGGGGTTCAGAACCCGAACCGAGGCGGTGCCGGGAGCACGCACGCGCGCGTGCTCAAGGAGCGACAGGGCGGCGCCGGCGATGTCCTCCGGCGCGTGCGCGGCGAGGTCATCGTCGGGAACACCTCTCGCCCAGAGTGCGAGGAACAGAGCCGCCTGCTCACCCGCCTCGCCCGGGAGGCGACGGCGGAGAATCGCCTCCGCCGCGGCGAGCAGCACGTCGCGCTCGGTCCGCGGCGGGGCCGCGCGTGGTGGGACGTCGGTCGCCACGTCGGGTTCCTCCCCTCGCAGTGGGCAAATCACTCTACCATGCCGGTATCTCGACGATCGCCCATGCTTGGCGGAACCGTGCCGGAGGCGTAGCCTTGACCAGGAGTCCGGAGGGCTCAGGCCCCGGCAGCGGAGACGGAGAGAACGATGCTTCGGCGCTTCCTCCCAGGCCTTGCCCTGGCGCTCGTGCTGGCCGCGACGCAGGCGGTGTCGGCGCAGCAGAACCCCGATTTCTGGGTGGTCAACAACTCGGGTCGGACGATCACCGAGATCTATGTCTCGTCCTCGGCCTCGCAGAACTGGGGCCCGGATCGGCTCGGCCAGAACGTGCTCAACAGCGGCATGCAGTATCCGATCCGCCCGCCGCGCGACGGCACCTGCGTGTTCGACATCCGCGTGGTCTATGCGAACGGCACTGCCGAGGAACGGCGGCGAGTCAACACGTGCAACATCTCCCAGGTGGTGTTCGGCACCGCAGGGCCCGTGGCACGCGCGCCAAGCGGCGCCGCCCCGCTCCAGCCCGGGCCGAACCCTGACTTCCGCCTGGTCAACCGCTCCGGCAGGATCATCACCGAGGTCTATGTCTCGCCGTCGACCGACCAAAACTGGGGGCCGGACCGGCTCGGGCGCAACGTGCTCGGCATCGGGCAGAGCATGATCATCACGCTGCCGCGCGATGGCACCTGCGTGTTCGACGTTCGCGTCGTCTATGACAACGGCACGGCGACGGAGCGTCGGCGCGTCAACACCTGCACCATCACCGAGGTGACGTTCCCGTAGCGGGGCCGCCCGGCACCGTCGCGATCGCGGCGGCGACCGCCTGCGCGAGCGCCGCGGCGGCGCGCGAGGAGGCTCCGGCGGACGCCTTCGCCGCCTCGAGCAGACGCCCGAGCGCGTCGTGATCGAGCTCCTCGCGCAGCGCCGCCTCGCGCAGCGCCGTCTCGGCCTCGTCCTGCGCGAGCGCCGCGGCTTCGGCCTCCGCAGCGGCGGCTTCGACGGCTGCGCGCGCCGCCGGCTCGGCACGGGCAAGACGCGAGGACCACTCCTCGGGCAGGGGCGCGCGCAGACGCTCCGGCAGAGACGCCACGCGCACCGCCACCGGGTCGGCCGGAAGCGGGGGCTTGGCGAGGGAAGGCGGCAGGAGGGGCTCGGTGGCTTCGGCAAAGCCGAACATCACCTCCTGCAGAGCCGGCTCGGGCTCAGGAAGCGGCAGCGCCCCGGCCGGGCGCCAGCGCACCCCCGCGAGCGCCTCGGCGAGCCCCTCGTTCTCCTCCATCAGCGCGATCGCTTCCGGAGCGAGGCCGCGCGGACCTGTCGCCATGGCCCAGACGAGCACCGCCGTCTCCGGCCAGAGCGCCGCGCCGACCCCCGCTTCCACGAGCGGCAGGGCGGGCGGGAGCGGCGCCTGGGCACGGCGGAGCAGAGCCGCGGCCCGTTCGGGAGCGGCCTTCTTCAACGCGCGCAGGAGGCCGGCGCGGGCGGCGTCGAACAGGTCGAGCCTCAAGGCGCCGGGCAGGGCCTCGTCCTCGGCCCGTGCCGCGGCGCGGGCATAAGCCGCCGCGCCGCCCGGCCGGGCGAGCAGCTTGAGAAGCGCCTCGGCGAAGGCCACCGGGTCGGCCGGCGGCTCCGCCGCCCAGGCAGCCGGGTCCTCGTCCCGCAGCGCCTGGTGCAGAGCGCGCAGCGTCGTCGCCTGACCGAGCCCGAGCAGCTCGACGAGCCGCGCGGGGGAGAGATTCGCCGGATAGCCGCCGGCGACGGCAAGCCGGGGACGCTGCTCGGTCATGCCAGCCTCGTGCCAGAGCGTGCCGGCCGGGGCGTGGACCGCGCCCGCCGCCCCGACCTGCTTCGGAGCCCCGAGCATGGTCCTGCGTTCGCGTGCTTTGCAAGGGGCATGCGCGTGAGGGTTGCAGGCTTGGCCTTCTGATGGCCCGCCACGACGCCAGCCCGAGGCCGCAGGAGCGGCAGCGCGTTGCGCGGGCGCGAGCCTCCTGCCATCTCAGGCGCGTGACCGACACGACGGCAGCGGCGCCTTCCGGCTTCGATCTCTCCACCCGCTCGGGCCGGCTGCGCGCCTGGGCGAACGCCCTTCTGGTCGATCACGGGGTGCTGCGAATCCCATGGCGAAACCGTGCCTGGGTGGTGCCCGGCATGCTCGCGCGCTCGAACCAGCCTCTGCCGTGGCAGCTCGCGGCCGAGGCGCGGGCTGGGATCAGGACCGTGATCAACCTGCGCGGGCGCAGGGCCGGGTGCGGGTCGGACGTGCTCGCGCGCGAGGCCTGCGCCCGCCTCGGGCTCGCGCTGATCGATGCACCGTTCGAGAGCCGCGGGGCGCCGCACCGCGACCGTCTCCTTCGCCTTGCCGCGATCTTCGACAGCATCGCCTATCCGGCGCTGATCCACTGCAAATCGGGGGCTGACAGGGCGGGCCTCGTGGCGGCGGTGTTCCTGCTCCTGCGCGGTGCGACGCCGGCGGAGGCGGCCGCCCAGCTCTCCTGGCGCTTCGGCCATGTCGCCGCCGGCAAGACCGGCATCCTCGACCTCTTTCTCGCTCGCTATGCCGAGGCGCACGACGCGACCGGCATCGGCTTCCTCGACTGGGTGCGGGAGGGCTATGACGAGGCGGAACTGCGGCGTGCCTTCCGCCCCGGCAGGCTCGGCACCCTGCTCACGGAACTGGTCCTGCGGCGGGAATAGTCTCCGCGGCCTGATCCTCGGCGAAGGCCTGGGCCTGCACGAGCCGCGCATAGGCGCCGCCGGCAGCGAGCAGCGCCGCGTGCGTTCCCTCCTCCACCACCCGGCCCTGGTCGAGCACGATGATCCGGTCGGCCGAGCGGACGGTGGAGAGACGATGCGCGATCACGACCGTGGTTCGCCGCTCGCGCAGCCGCGCGAGCGCGGCCTGCACCCGCGCCTCGGTCTCGGAATCGAGCGCGCTCGTCGCCTCGTCGAGCAGCAGGATCCGCGGCGCGCGCAACAGCGCCCGGGCGAGCGCGATCCTCTGCCTCTGCCCGCCTGAGAGGGTGTGGCCGCGATCCCCCACCCGTGTGGCGTAGCCCTCGGGCAGGGCGGCGATGAAGGCGTGCGCCTCGGCCGCCTTCGCCGCCGCCTCGATCTCGGCATCGCTCGCCTCGAGCCGGCCGAAGGCGATGTTGGCGCGCACGCTGTCGTCGAACAGCGTCACCTCCTGGCTCACGAGAGCGATCGCGCCGCGCAGGCTCGCGAGAGCGAGGCCGCGCACATCCTCCCCGTCCACCAGAACGCGCCCTTCCGTCGGGTCGGCGAAGCGGGGGATCAGGTTCAGCGCCGTGGTTTTTCCGGCCCCGGAGGCGCCGACGAGAGCGACCGTCGTGCCCGGCTCGACGGCGAAGGAGACGCGGTCGAGCGCGACCGTTCCGTCTGGATAGCGGAACGAAACGTTCTCGAACACGATCCGCCCACGTCCCGGCGGGAGCGGACGGGCGCCAGGCGGGTCGCGCACCGCCGGCACCTCGTCGATCAGGGCGAAGCAGCGCGCCGCCGCCGCCGCTCCCTCCTGGAGCACGACCGCGAGCGTACCGAGCGCCCGCATCGGCCGCGCCGCGATCAACAGTGCCGCGACGAAGCCGGTGAACTCGCCCGCCGTGCTGGCACCGGAGGCAATCCGCCAGCCGGCGAAGGCGATCACGCACGCGACCGCCGCCCCGCCCATCGTCTCGAGGATCGGCTCGATCCGGGCGCGGGCACGCACCACGCGCATCAGCGAGTCGAACCAGGCGCGGAACGCCCGGTCGGCACGGCCGGCCTCGTAGGCCTCGAGCCCGTAGGCCTTCACCATCCGCGCGCCGCCGAGGCTTTCGGCGAGAACCGCCGTCAACGCGCCCGCCTGCTCCTGCTGCGCCGTCGAAGCGCGGCGCATCCGCCGGCCGATCACGCCGATCGGCCAGGCCGCAACTGGAACGGCGACCAGGGCGAACAGCGACAGCACCCAGTCGAGCCAGAGTATCGAGGCGACAAGCGCGACGACCGTGAGCGCATCGACCACGCCCGTGACCGCACGGGCGAGGCTCTCGCGGATCAGCTGCGCGTCGGTGAGGAAGCGCGACACCTGCCGGCCCGTCGGCTCGGCGGCAAGACGCGCCAGGTCAGCGCGCAGCAGCGCCGCGAACATCGCCCGCTGCAGCGACAGCACGACGCTTAGCACGACCCGCTGCATCAGGACGGTCTGCGCGTACTGGGCGGCTGACTTCACGGCGACGATCGCGAAGGCGGCGGCGGGCACGAGGGTGACGACGCGGGCGTCCTGCGCCGCGAACAGCCGGTAGGCCCAGTCGATCACGATCGGGTAGAGGCCGGTCGCTGCCGAGACGACGAGCATCAGGGCGAAGACGCGGACGAGCCGCGGCGCCTCGACGTGCGCATGCTCGCGCCACAGCCGTGCCGCGAGCGCAGCAAGCGGCGCCGGGTTCGCCCCCTCAACGCCCGGCGAGGGGCGGGCGGGGGCCTGCGGTGGCGCCTGCCCCCGGTCGGCGTCAGGGTTCAGCGGCGTCAGTCGTCGTCCTTCTCGCTGGCGGCGCCGCTGTTGAGCTGGATGTAGTTCTGGATCCCGATCCGCTCGATCAGGTCAAACTGGGTTTCGACGAAGTCGACGTGGTGCTCCTCGTCGCGCAGGATCTCGGCGAAGAGATCGCGCGAGGGGAAGTCACGCACCTGTTCGCAGTGGGCGATCGCGTCGCGGAGATCGGCGATCGCCTTTTCCTCGAGCTTGAGGTCGCAGCGGAGGATCTCCTCGACCGTCTCGCCGATGAGAAGCTGATTGAGGCGTTGCAGGTTCGGCACGCCCTCGAGGAACAGGATGCGCTCGATCAGCCGGTCGGCGTGCCGCATCTCCTCGAGGCTTTCCTTATACTCGTAGGCGCCGAGCTTGGTCACCCCCCAGTGGTTCAGCATCCGCGAGTGCAGGAAGTACTGGTTGATCGCGGTGAGCTCGTTGGTGAGGGAGGTGTTGAGATACTCGAGGACCTTCGGGTCACCCTTCATGGCTCCGTTCTCCTGCTCAAGGGCGAAATCTGTTGGTCCGCATTCATCGCACCCGCGGCGGGAGAAGAAAAGCCGCAGCGTTGGCAGCGGTCTCTCGCTCCGGGCGCGATGCCGAGTGGCGACAGATCGGTTCCGACACGAGAGCTCCTCGCCGGTTTTGCCTGGCGAGCCGAGCCTATTCTTCGGGGGAAGCGCGGCGGCTTGAGGTGCTCAGTCTGCCCCGAGGGGGTCGTTGCCGGCCGATGCGCGGCGCGCACGCTCGGCGCGCACCACCTCCTTCATCGCCTCGGCGCAGGTGCCGCAGAGGGCGGTGCAGCCGCAGGCGCGGTAGGCGTCGGAGACGCGCGGCGGATCGCGCAGATCGGCGAGCGCCCGGGTTACGCGCGTCTCGGTCAGGCCGTTGCAGAGGCAGAGATACATCGCGTGGTCCGTGGTTGTGCCGTGCGCGAGGACGATGATGCCCTGCCTGCGCTGCAATTGCAACGCGTTCTCATTCGCAAAACGCGCCCGGCGGCAGCGCCCGATCAGCCCCGCCCCAGCACCTCGGCAAGCCGCGCAAGGCAGGCGGACCGATCGGCCACGCAGCCCCCCGCCAGCCACCAGGCGCGCACGCGCGCGAGCGCCTCGCCGACGGCAGGCCCCGGCGGCACGCCGAGCGCCACCACATCTCCCCCCGAAAGCAGGAAGGACGGCACAGGACACGCCGCAAGCCGCGCCCGCAGCGACGCCCAGTCCCCCGGCGCACCACGGGCCTCGGCAAGCCAGGCCCGGTCGAGAAGCGCTGCGGCCGGTGTGTCGGCCAGCGCCCGTCGGAGCGCGGCTTCGTCCTCCTCCGGGGCGGGAACGGGCCCGTGCGCCGCGGCAAGACGCGCTGCTTCGGCGCCGGAGAGCTTGAGCCGGGCGGCGAGCGCGCCGGTCTCGCCCGGCACGAGAGCGGCAAGGCGCAGGAGCGGATCGGCCGGTGCCCCGGCGCGCACGAGTCCCGCGAGAGCGCTCCGGTCGGTCGCCTCGGGCAGCACGGCGGCGAGAACGCCCGTCCGCGCCATGAGCTCGACGGCGGCGACGGGGTCGGCTGCGGCGAGGATGCGCTTGAGCTCGCTCCACACGCGTTCGGCGGAGAGGCGCCCGAGCAGGGGCACGGCCTCGGCGATCGCGGCAAGCGTCGCTGCGTCCGGAGTGCTGCGGCCATAGCGCGCCTGGAAACGGAAGAAGCGAAGCGCGCGGAGATGGTCCTCGGCCAGCCGGCGGGCCGGGTCGCCCACGAACCGCACCCGGCCGGCGGCAAGGTCCTCGCGGCCGCCGAACCAGTCATGCACCGTCCCGTCCGGCTCCATCGACATCGCGTTGATGGTGAAATCGCGTCGCGCCGCGTCCTCGCGCCAATCCTCGGTGAAGGCGACGGTCGCGTGCCGCCCGTCGGTCGCGACATCGCGCCTGAGCGTGGTGATCTCGATCGGCCGGTCGCCGGCGAGCGCCGTCACCGTGCCGTGGTCGAGCCCGGTCGGGATCACTCGGATCCCCGCGGCCGAGAGGGTCGCGGTCACCGCCTCGGGCCGGTCGGGTGTCGCGAGGTCGAGATCGGCAAGCGGCAGGGCGGCGAGCGTATCGCGAACCACCCCGCCCACCGCGCGCGCGCGCGGCAGGGCGGCAAAGACGCGGGCGACCCCGGGCTCGGCGAACAGGGAAGGCGGCGCGACGCGGAACGTCGTCTCCTCCGCCGCGACGCTCACCGCGGCCCCCTCCCCCTCACTGCGTCGCAGGGCGCATGCCGCCGTCGATAATCCGCCCTCCCTCGATCCGCGCCGGCTCGTAGCGGCCCTCCTTGGGAAGCGACGCGGTCTCGGCGAACCACAGAAGCGCGCCGGCCGAGAGCGCGAGCCCGGCGGCGCAGAGGACGATCCACGGCACCGAGCGCGGGTCGGCCAGAGCGGGGCGCCGCGCAAGCCAAGCCCAGAAGAAGTAGAGCACGAACGGCGCGAGGAACGGGATCACCGCCTGGAGGACTCCGCGCATCGACGCTCCTCAAACGGGCCGAGGCGCGCCGAGCGCATGGGCGAGCGAGCCAAGCATCGAGGCCGTCGCGCCCCAGATCAGGTGACGGTCGTGCCGCACCACGCAGAAGCGACGACGCCTGCCGAGCAGCACCTCCTCGCGCCAGGAGAAGGCCTCCGGCTCGAGCAGAACGGCGAGCGGCAGTTCGAACACCTCGTCCACCTCCGCCGGGTCGGGCCGGAGCGCGAGCGGTGGCGGGACCAGCCCGACGACCGGGGTGACGTGGTAGCCCGTGCCGGTGACGTGCTCGCCGAGCGTGCCGATCACCCGAACCGCATCCCGCGCGAGGCCGATCTCCTCCTCCGCCTCGCGCAGCGCCGCCGCCGTCGGGCTCGCGTCCCCGGCCTCGATCCTGCCGCCCGGGAAGCTCACCTGGCCGGCATGCGCCTTGAGCTGGCGCCCCCGCAGCGTCAGCAGAATCGTCGGCTCGGGATGGGCCACCACCGGAACGAGCACGGCGGCAGGGGTCAGCAGCTCGGACGGCGCGGCGGCGACAGGGCCCGGCCGGTCGTCCACCCGCACGGGCGGACGGGCCACCGCTGCGGCAAGGCGCGCGGCAAGCTCCTCGGCGCCGAGCATCAGCCGGGGCGACGCGCCGAGCCCTCGCGGCGCCACCTCATTCCTCGGCGCTGCCGAGCGGGAAGAACTCGCCCGCGCTCCACACCCCGAGCACGCGCTCGCCATGCACGACCTCGGGAACCGCGAGCGCGACGAGTTCGTAGTAGACGGCGCGTCCGATCCGCGCCTCGAGCCCGTCACGAACCATCAGGTAGGGGGTGGGCTGGCAGGTGATGATGTCGCGGGCGACCCGGATCGGGTGATCCTTCCCCGCCGTGACCATCTCGTCGACATTGGTGCGGAAGGTCAAAACCTGGCCGCCGCTGTCGCAGGCGCAGGCGGGGCATGGCCCCTTCGACCAGAACAGCTCGACCGCGAGGAAGGGGACATCCTCGACTTCGATCCGGCCGCGCTCGGCCGGGGTTTCGAGCCAATAGCCCTCGGCGTCGCGTTTGAGGCAGGAGGCGAAGAGGCAGACGAGCTCTTTTCGGCGTATCGGGCTGCCCTGGTAGTACCAGGTGCCGTCGCGGGCGATGCGGATCGCGAGATCGCCGCACAGGACCTGCACGGGCCTGCGGCGCGGCGCGGACGGCGTGAGCGCAAGCCCCGGGATCGGATCGCGCAGCGACAGACTCCGGCGCGCCGGCAGCGCTTCGGCGAACGCTGCGCCGCCGCCCGGGCGCGCCGCCCCGCCTTCGCCGTCGGCAGCGGCGCGGGCCAGTCTCCGGAGCGTGTCGACCACAACCGTCACGAGCGTGTGACCCCCAACCGCCGCTTTCCTCTGACGCGTATATATAGGTAGCATCCCCAGGCGGGATGAAGGGTCGGAGGCGGTGGCGGTGGCGACAGCGACGGTTGCGGGAGAGGCGGCGGCGGGCGCCACGGTTGCGGTCGATCCCGCGGCGCTGATCGCCGAGGTGGAGGCGCTGAGCGCGGCGATGGCGCGGGTGCGCGAGAGCATCGGCCGCGTCATCTTCGGCCAGCAGGACGTCGTCGACCAGACGCTGATCACCCTGCTTGCGGGCGGCCATGTTCTGCTCGTGGGCGTGCCAGGCCTCGGCAAGACCAAGCTCGTCGAGACGCTCGGCACCGTGCTCGGGCTCGCCGAGAAGCGGGTGCAGTTCACGCCCGACCTGATGCCGGCCGATATCATCGGCTCGGAGGTGCTCGACGAGAGCGCCGACGGGCGCCGCAGCTTCCGCTTCGTACCCGGCCCGATCTTCTGCCAGCTCCTGATGGCGGACGAGATCAACCGCGCCTCGCCGCGCACCCAGTCGGCACTGTTGCAGGCGATGCAGGAGAACCGGGTCGCGGTCGGCGGCGTCGTGCACAAGCTGCCGCAGCCCTTCCACGTGCTCGCCACCCAGAACCCGATCGAGCAGGAGGGCACCTATCCGCTTCCCGAGGCGCAGCTCGACCGGTTCCTGCTCGAGGTCGAGGTGAGCTACCCCGCCCTCGAGGCGGAGCGGACGATGCTTCTCGCCACCACCGGGGCGGTGGTCGAGCGGCCGCAGCAGGCGATGTCCGCCGCCGAGCTCCAGGCGGCGCAGGCGGTGATACGCCGCATGCCGGTGGGCGAAAGCGTGCTCGAGGCGATCCTGACGCTCGTCCGCGCCGGCCGGCCGGAGACCACACCGATCGAGGCGGTTAAGCGCCATCTCGCCTGGGGGCCTGGGCCGCGCGCGGCGCAGGCGCTGATGCTCGCCTGCCGCGCCCGCGCCGTGCTGGACGGGCGACTCGCGCCGTCGGTCGACGACGTGGTCGCGCTCGCCCATCCCGTCCTGCGCCATCGCATGGCGCTCAACTTTGCCGCCCGGGCGGACGGCGTGCGCCTTTCGGAGGTGATCGACCGGCTGACGGGATTGCTCGGGTGACGGTGCTCGGGCAGCGTGGCGTGGAGGGAGATGGGGCGTGATCCCCGACGCCGGCCGCGCCAGGCGACACGAGGGCGCCCGCGCCGTCGCCCGGGCGCAGCATGCCGAACAGGTCTCCGCCCGGCTGCCGCCGCTTCTCGTCGCCGCCGAGCGCGTTGCCGCGACGGTCGCTCAGGGCGTGCACGGGCGGCGCCGCGTCGGCCAAGGCGACAGTTTCTGGCAGTTCCGCCCCTTCCTTCCGGGTGATCCGGTGCAGCGGATCGACTGGCGCCAATCCGCCAAGAGCGACCGCACCTTCGTGCGCGAGACGGAGTGGGAAGCGGCGCAGAGCGTCTGGATCTGGCGCGACGCCTCGGCCTCGATGCGCTGGCGCTCGAGCGACCGCCTGCCGGAGAAGGTGGACCGGGCGGAGCTGCTCGCGCTCGCTCTCGCCTCGCTCTTGTTGCGCGGCGCCGAGCGCGTGGCCCTGTTCGGCCTCGGTATGCGCCCGGTGTCCGGCCGGTCGATGATCGAGATGCTTGCCGAAGCGATCGGCCGGCGCGGCGATGCCGGCGCGGTCGCCGGCCTTCCCGCGGCGGAACCTTTGCCGCGCCATGCCCGCGTGGTCCTGATCGGCGATTTCCTCTCGCCGCTCGCCGACGTCCAGGCGGCGATCGCGCGGCTCGCCGCGATCCCGGTCACCGGGCATATGCTCCAGGTGCTCGATCCGGCCGAGGAGGCGCTTCCCTTCCGCGGCCGGATCCGCTTCGAGGGGCTCGAGCGCGAAGGGGCGGCGCTGATCGGCCGCGTCGAGGGACTGCGCGGCGACTACCAGGCGCGGCTCGCCGCCCAGCGCGAGGGGCTCAAGGCGATCGCCGCCGCCGCCGGCTGGAGCTTCGGAACCCACCTGACGGACGCCCCGCCCGAGAGCGCCCTGCTCGCGCTCTATCTCGCGCTCGCGCCCGCCCGGGCGGGCAGGGCGGACTGAGGCGCGATGGAGGGGCTTCTCGGCAGCCTCGGCGCGATCGGCTTCGCCCACCCCTGGCTTCTTGCCGCTCTGCTCGCCCTGCCGGTGCTCGTGTGGCTGTTGCGCGTCACCCCGCCGGCGCCGAAGCTTCTCGCCTTCCCCGCGGTACGGCTCCTGCTCGACCTGCCGCGGCGGGACGAGACAGCGGCGCGCACGCCCTGGTGGCTGCTCGCGCTCAGGATCCTCGCAGCGGCGTGCGTCATTGTCGGGCTCGCCCGGCCAGTTCTCAACGCCGGCAGCACGGTCGGGGGAGCGGGGCCGATCCTGATCGTGGTCGATGACGGCTGGGCCGCGGGCGAGGCCTGGGCGCAGCGCGTCGCCGCCGTCGAGACGGCGCTCGACCGGGCCGACCGCGCCGGCAGACAGGTGATCCTGCTCACGACCGCTCCGGGTGAGCGCGGCGAGCCGCCGCGGCCCTCCGCGGCGATGCCCGCCCAGGCGATGCGTGAGCGTGTCGCGGCCCTTCGCCCCCGCCCCTGGGCGCCCGATCGTGCCGCGGCGCGGCGCGCCGTCGAGCAGCTCGGGCGGCAGGTGAGCGGGCTTTCCGTCCTGTGGGTGACGGACGGGCTCGCCCATGCCGGCGACGAGGAGGGGGAGAGGTTCGCCGCGGCGCTCGCCGCGCTCGGCCCTCTCACCGTTCTCCTCCCCCCGCCCGGGGCACTTCCTGTGGTGCTCGGCGCCCCGGCCTCGGAGCCGGCGCGGATCGTCGCCCGGGTCTCCGCCGTGCCGCTTCCGGCCGACCGAGAGGTCGCCGTTCTCGCCCGAACCGCGGACGGGCGCAGCCTCGCCCGAGCGACCGCCACGCTCCCCGCCGGCGCGGCCGCGCTCGAGATCCCGATCGCGCTTCCCCCGGAACTGCGCAACCGCCTCGCCGTCCTTGTCGTCGAAGCGAGCGCCAACGCCGCCTCCATCGCCCTGCTCGACGAGCGCTGGCGCCGACGCCCCGTCGGGCTGATCGCCGGCAATGCCGAGACGGCCGACCAGCCGCTCCTCGGCGAGCTCTACTTCCTCGACCGCGCCCTCTCCCCCTTCACCGAGCTCCGCCGCGGCACGGTGCGCGAGCTGCTCGGGCGCGAGATCGCCGTGATCGTTCTCTCCGACGTCGATACGCTGACGGAGGCGGAGCGGGGCCTGCTCGCACGCTGGGTCGAGGAGGGCGGCGTGCTGGTGCGCTTCGCCGGGCCACGGCTTGCCGCCCGGCCCGACACGCTCCTGCCCGTCACCCTCAGGATGGGAGACCGCCAGCTCGGCGGCGCCCTCTCCTGGCAGCAGCCGGCCACCCTCGCCCCGTTCCCCGAGACCTCCCCCTTCTTCGGGCTTGCCGTTCCGGCCGAGATTCGGGTGACGCGCCAGGTGCTCGCCGAGCCCTCGGTCGCGCTCGGCGAGCGCACCTGGGCGCGGCTCGCCGACGGCACGCCGCTCGTGACCGGTGAAAGCCGCGGCCGCGGCGCGCTCGTCCTGTTCCACATCACCGCCAACACGGAGTGGTCGACGCTGCCGCTCTCGGGGTTGTTCGTCGAGATGCTGCAGCGGATCGTTCAGCTCTCGGCCGGGGTCGGTGCTGCGCCCGGCGAGTCGGTTCTCGCCCCCTACGAGACGCTCGACGGCTTCGGCAGGCTCGGGCCCCCTCCCCCCTTCGCCGCCGGGCTTGCGGCGAGCCAGATCGCGCGCGAGGTGCCCTCGCCGCGGCATCCGCCGGGGTTCTACGGGCCGGAGGCGGCGCGCGTGGCGCTCAATCTCGGACCATCGGTCGGCCCCCTCCGGCCCCTCGGCGCCATGCCGTCGGGCGCGGAGGTTCGCCGCCTCGACGGCGAGGCAGCGGAGCGCGACCTCCGCCCCCTCCTGCTCGGGCTCGCGGCCCTGCTCGTTCTCGCCGATCTCCTGATCTCGCTCTGGCTGCGCGGCCTGATCCGCCCAGCTCCCGCCGCCGCGCGGGCGGGTGCGGCGTCGGCCCTGATCGTCCTCTTCCCCTCCCTCGCTCTGGCCCAGCTGCAGCCGATGGCGATGGCGAATGAGACGCGGCTCGCCTACGTCATCACCGGCACGCGGTCGGTCGACGAGATTTCGCGCGCCGGGCTCATCGGGCTCACCGACTTCGTCAACCGACGCTCCGCCGCCAATCTCGCCGAACCGGTCGGCGTCCGGCCGGGAGAGGACGAGCTCTCCTTCTTCCCGCTTCTTTACTGGCCGATGACGCCCGATCAGCCGACGCCGGACGCGGCGGCGGTGGCGGCGCTGAACGACTTCATGCGCTTGGGCGGCATTATCCTGCTCGACACGCGCGACGGCGGCTCCGGCCAGGGCATGAACCCGGGCGGGGAACAGCAGCTCCGGCGCCTGACTCGCGGCCTCTCCATCCCGGCGCTGATCCCCGTGCCGGCCGACCATGTGCTCGCCCGCGCCTTCTACCTCCTGACGGATTTCCCGGGACGCTACACGGGCGGGCAGGTCTGGGTGCAGCGTGACCAGGACCGGGCGAACGACAGCGTCAGCCCGGTGATCATCGGCGGTCACGACTGGGCGGCGGCCTGGGCCGTCGATTCGCAGGGGCGGCACCCCTACGCGACCGTCCCGGGAGGGGCGCGCCAGCGCCTGCTCGCCTACCGCTTCGGGCTCAACCTCGTGATGTACGCTCTGACCGGCAACTACAAGGGCGACCAGGTGCACGTGCCGGTTCTGCTCGAACGGCTGGGACAGTAGAAGATGGAGGGAACGGCGCGGGCGCTGACGGCGGTCGTCTTCGAGCCGCTTCTGCCGCTGCCGCTGTTCGGCGCGCTCGCCGCTCTTGCGGCGCTGCTCGTGGGGCTCGCTCTGTGGCGTCGGGCGCGCGGGGCGCCGCTGCGCGCCTTCGTGCTCGCCGTGCTGCTGCTCGCCCTCGCCAACCCGCGGCTCGTGCAGGAAAGCCGCGAGAACCTCGCCGACATCGCCGTCTTGCTCGTCGACGAGAGCGCCTCGATGCGGGTCGGCGAGCGCCGGGTGGAGGCGGCGGCGGCGAAGGCGGCCATCGAGGAACAGGCGCGGCGCATCCCCGGGCTCGAGCTCCGCACTGTCACCGTTCCGGAGGCGGGCCGGTCGGGCACACGCCTGTTCGAGGCGCTCTCCCGCGCGCTGGCCGAGCTTCCGCGCGCCCGCCTCGCCGCCACCATCGCGATCACGGACGGGCAAATCCACGACCCGCCCGAGGACGGGGCCGAGGCGGTGGCGGCGGCCACGGGCGGAGCGCCGCTTCACCTTCTGCTCGTCGGCCGCCCCGGCGAGACCGACCGGCGGGTGCGGGTCGTCGAAGCCCCCTCCTTCGGGATCGTCGGCCGAAGCGTCGAGATACGGGTCGTGGTCGAGGACCTGGGCGTACCTCGCGGCGGCGCCCCCGTCACGCTCACCGAGCGTCGCGACGCCGCCGCCCCGCGCCGCGCCCAGCTCGCCACCGGGCGCGAGCACCGGATCGTCGTGCCGATCGAGCGCGCCGGCCAGACAGTGATCGAGCTCGAGGCGGAGCCTCTGCCGGGCGAGGTGAGCCTGCTCAACAACCGCGCCGTGGTTCAGATTAACGGCGTGCGCGACCGGCTGCGCGTGCTTCTCGTCTCGGGCGAGCCGCATGCCGGCCAGCGCACCTGGCGCCGCCTGCTCAAGGCCGACCCGAATGTCGACCTCGTGCACTTCACCATCCTCCGCCCGCCGGAGAAGGACGACCTCACGCCGCTCAACGAGCTTGCGCTGATCGCCTTCCCGGTGCGCGAGCTGTTCCAGGTGAAGCTGCGCGAGTTCGACCTGATCATCTTCGACCGCTTCGCCAATCGCGGCATCCTGCCGCCCGTTTATCTGCGCAACATCGCCGAGTACGTGCGCGGTGGCGGAGGGCTCCTGCTCTCTGTTGGCCCCGAGTTCGTCGGGCCTGCAAGCCTCTACAACACCCCGCTCGGCCAGGTGCTTCCAGCTTCGCCAACAGGCCGGGTCACTGAGGCCGCATTCCGCGCGCGGGTGACCGAGCTCGGCGCACGCCACCCCGTCACCGCCGCCCTGCCGGGTGCGAACGCCGGGGATGCGGAACCCGCCTGGGGCCGCTGGTATCGACGGATCGATGCCGCCGCGCCGCGCGGCTCGGTGCTGATGAGCGGGCCGGCCGGGGAACCGCTCCTGATCGCCGACCGTGTGGGCGAGGGACGGGTCGCGCTTCTGCTGTCGGACCAGATCTGGCTCTGGTCGCGGAGCCATGACGGCGGCGGGCCGCAGGCGGAGATCCTCCGCCGTGCCGCGCACTGGCTGATGAAGGAGCCCGACCTCGAGGAGGAGGACCTGCGCGCGCGAATCGACGGCGAGCGCCTAATCGTCGAGCGCCGCTCGCTTGCCGAAGGGGCGCCGCCGCAGCTCGAGGTGACGAGCCCCTCCGGGGCGGTGAGCCGCCACACACCGGGCGAAGCCGGCCCGGGCCGCGCGGTGCTCGAGCTGCCGGCGCTCGAGCCGGGCGTGTGGCGAGTGAGCGACGGCACACGCTTCGCCTTCGCCGCCGCCGGAGCGGCGAACCCGATCGAGATCGCCGATCTGCGCGCCACTGCCGAGCCGGCGGCGGCAGCGGCCAGGCGTTCGGGAGGGTCGGTCACCTGGCTCGCGGAGGGGGGCGTGCCGCAGCTCCGCCCCGTCGCGCCGGGGCGGGACAGCGCCGGGTCGGGCTGGATCGGGCTCAGGCGGAACCGCGACCACATCGTCACCGGAATCGCCGACCTGCCGCTGATGCCCCCCTGGGCGGCGCTCGTCCTGATCGTCGGCGGGCTCGTCTGGGCCTGGCGGCGCGAGGGGCGCTGAGCGCGTGCATCCTGAGGCGCGAGGCTGTATGAGCGGCGCATGAGCCGGTTCTGTGCCCTTCCCGTCGCCCTCGCGCTCGCGCTCGGCGCGCTGGCCCCTGCTTCCGTGTCGGCGCAGATGCCGCCGCAGCGCAGCCCCGCGGCGCAGCCCCAGGCCCAGCCGGCGCCGGGAGCACCGGCGGCGCAACGGCCGCGCCAGCCGCGCAGCGGCACGCCGACCGAGCAGCTCTTCGAGGCGATCAACGCGGGCGATCTCGAGGACGTGCGCGCCGCCGTCGCCGCCGGGGCGGACGTGGGCGCGCGCAACGTGCTCGGCCTCACCCCGGTCGATCTCGCCATCGATCTCGGGCGGAACGACATCGCCCTTTACCTGCTCGCGCTCGGCCGTGTGCGGCCGCTCACCCCGCTTCCGGAGGAGCGGGCCGCGCGTCGGCCCTCGCGCGCGGCGGAGGAGCAGCTTCGGCTTCGGCAGCTTCGGGCCGAGCAGGAGGCGATCGAGGCGGCGCTGAGGAGCCGCGCGCCGGCCGTCTCGGGCCAGGGGATTGTGGCGGTCGCGCCGCTGTGGCGCGGTGATGGCGGTGCGCCCAACCCGGAGATCGGCTTCCTCGGCTTCGACGCGGGCCGCCCTCCCGGCGCCACCCCGCCCTCCGCCCAGCGCGGCCCCGCCACTCCCCCCGCCCGGGCTCAGCCGCAGCCGCCGCGGCGCTCCCCCGTCACCCGGGAGGCTCTGCCCCCGGGCTGACCTGCGCCGGCCCGGCCGGGCCGTCGGCGCGCCGCCGAACCGACCGGCGCCGCGGCGCGGAGGCCCGCGCTCAGCCTTCAGGCAGCGGCCACCGCGCCGGCCGCGAGTGCGCGAATCCGCCCCACCATCGCGGCGATGCCATTGCCGCGATTGGCCGAGAGGTTGCCGATCAGGTCGAGCTCCTTGAGGAACGCCCCGGCATCGGCAGCAAGAACCTCCTCCGGCGTCCGGCCCGAGTAGATCCGGAGCAGCATCGCCACCAGCCCAGAGACGATCGCCGCGTCCGAGGCAGCGGCGAGATAGAGCCGTCCATCGCGCCGGTCGGCCGCAAGCCAGACCTGGCTCTGGCAGCCCTCCACCCGGTGCGCGTCGTCACGCCACTCGGGCGGGAAAGGGGGAAGGTCACGGCCCCAGTCGATCACGAGGCCATAGCGGTCCATCCAGTCGTCGAAGAAGGCGAATTCCTCGGCGATCGCGGCCATCGCGGCCGCGGCGGTCGCCTCGCGTGGCTGGACGAAGGGGTCTGTCATCAACGCCGAGATGGGGCGAGGGGCGGGCAGCTCAATAGGCCATCCAGCCGCCATCGACCATCAGGTTCTCGCCGGTGATGAAGGTCGCCTCGTCCGAGGCGAGGAAGAGGGCCGCGGAGGCGACGTCCTCCGGCCGGCCGAGGCGGGGCCAGGGCGTGCGGGCGTGGCTGTAGTCGATCCAGCGCGGCTCGATCGCCCGGCCGGTCTTGCCGGTGAGGATCTTGCCCGGAGCGACCGCGTTGCAGACGATGCCGTGGCGGGCGTAATCGACCGCGATCTGGCGGGTGATATAGACGCAGCCCGCCTTGGCCACGCCATAGGCGATGTTCTCGGGGCTCGCCACCATGCCGTGCTGGGAGGAGATGTTGACGATCCTGCCCCGCACTCCCTCTGCGTTCGGCGCCTGGCCGAGCATCACCCTCACCGCCGCGCGGCTCATCAGGAACACGCCCGTGAGGCTGACCGCGAGGGTTCGGTTCCAGGTCTCGAGCGTCGTCTCGGTCAGCGTCCCGCCGACATTGTGAACGGCGTTGTTGACGAGCACATCGAGCCTGCCGAAGCGGGTGACCGTCTCAGCCACCGCCGCCTCGGCAGAGGCTTCATCGGAGACGTCGGTGCGGAGGAAGAGCACCGCGTGCCCTTCCCGGGCGAGGATCGCGTGCGTGGGTTCGCCGCCCTCGCGCACCGCCTCCGTCACGTCGGCGATCGCGATCGCCGCCCCTTCGGCGGCGAAGCGGCGCGCGATCGCCCGGCCGATCCCGGAGGAGCCGCCGGTAACCAGAACCACCTTTCCGGCAAGACGCCCAGCCATCTCTCCCCCTTGGCACCGACCCCGCTTGCGTGGCAGCCCCCGCCTCCCCATGGTCAGGCCATGGCAGCACAGACGGACACGCGCGACCTTCTCGTCGCGCCCGACCCGGCCGACCCGCGGCTGACCCGACGCGTGGCCGGCATAGACCACACCGGGGCGCGGGTCGAGACGTCGGTGACGGTCGAACGGCCGCTGACGCTCTACCTGAACGGGCAGGAGATCGTCACGATGATGACGATCGGCGACTACCCGGAATATCTCGCCCTCGGCTACCTCCTGAACCAGAACATGCTCCGCCGCGACGACCGGGTGGTGGCGGTCGAGTACGACCCAGAGATCGAGACCGTCGTCGTCCGGACGGAGCGACGCACCGACTACGAGGAGAAGCTCAGGAAGAAGACGCTCACCTCGGGCTGCGCTCAGGGCACCGCGTTCGGTGACCTAATGGAACGGTTCGAGAGCGTCACACTTCCCCCGGCCGAGCTGCGCACCTCGTGGCTCTATCGCCTCACGCATGCGATCAACACCACGCCCTCGCTCTATCTCGAGGCGGGCGCGATCCACGGCTGCGTGCTCTGCGAGGCTGACCGGCCGCTCGTCTACATGGAGGATGTCGGCCGCCACAACGCGGTGGACAAGATCGCCGGCTACATGTTCCGCCACGGCATCGAGCCGGGGAACAAGATCTTCTACACCACCGGGCGCCTCACCTCGGAGATGGTGATCAAGACCGTACAGATGGGGATTCCCATCCTCGTTTCGCGCTCTGGCTTCACCGCCTGGGGGGTGGAGCTCGCGCGCCAGGCGGGGCTGACGCTCGTTGGCCGGGCGCGCGGGCGGCGTTTCATCGCGCTTTCGGGCGAGGAGCGGATCGTGTTCGACCTCGACCCCGCGATGGTCGAGGAGGAGCGGGCGGCGCATCGTCGCAAGGCGGCGGAGCGTGACGACTGACGCCACGCCCCCTGCCCCCTCTCCCCCAACCTTGGGAGTTCTGCTCGCGGGGGGGCTCGCGCGTCGCATGGGCGGCGGCGACAAGGGGATGCGCCCGCTCGGTGGGGCGACGATTCTCGCCCGCGTCATCGCCCGCCTCACCCCCCAGTGCGACGGCCTCGTCCTGAACGCCAATGGCGATGCGGCCCGCTTCGCCGCAACCGGCCTCCCGGTCGTGGCCGACAGCGTGCCGGGCTTCGCCGGCCCGCTCGCCGGCATCCTCGCCGGGCTCGACTGGGCGGCGGCGAACCGGCCGGAGATCGTCTGGGTCGTCTCGGTGCCGACCGACAGCCCCTTCCTGCCGCGCAGCCTGGTCGCGGGGCTGCACCGCGCCCGCCTGGAGGCCGCTGTTCCGCTCGCCTGTGCGCGCTCGGGGGGGCAGCCGCACCCGGTGGTGGGGCTGTGGCCGGTCGGGCTGCGGGAGGACCTTCGCCGCGCTCTCACCATCGAGGGTGAGCGCAAGATCGACCGCTGGACCGCACGCCACGGCATCGCCTTCGCCGACTGGCCCGTCGTGCCGGCCGACCCCTTCTTCAATGCCAACACCCCCGAGGAGCTCGCCGAGGCGGAGGCTCTGCTCGCCCGTTTCCCCGATCTCTGACGGCTTGAATCCGCGACCGCGCTGGCGCAATCCTTGGCGAGGAACGCCATCTACAGGGTGAGACAATGAAGGCCTTTCTCGTTGCAGCCGTGATCGCGGTCGCGCTCGCCGTTGCGGCGGGCTGGGTGCTCGAGGAGAACTTCCAGAAGACGGCAGAGAGCGCCTTCGCGACGTCCAGCGTCCGGCTCTGAGGCGGCTCCGACGTCGCGGCGGCTGAGGCGCGCGGCGGCGGCAGGCGGAAAAACGGGCACGGCAGGATCCAGCGGCAGGCGCGGCGCTGCTGACGCACCGGCGCAGTCGTGGTCGACGCGACGCGAAGATCACGGCGTTGGCGCGGTTTGCGCAGTTGTTGACCCTGCTGTGCCGTGTGCGGGCGGCCGGGTTCCAGCCGAGTGAGCGGGCCGGCTCAGGGCGATCAGCCTCGATCGCCCTCAGCGCCGCAGCATCCGCTCGAGCTGCTCGAGGAAGCTGCCCGTGGTGCTGCCCGGCGCAGGCCGCGGCGGCTGGCCGGCGGCACGCTCGCGCAGAAGCGCGATCGCGCGCTGGGTGTCGGCAAGGTCGAGCGCCAGAACCTCGTCCGAGGCGCCACCGGTTACTGCCCGCGCCGGCGCCTTCAACCGAACGAGCACGCGACGCGCCTCCGGCAGCTCGGCCGCCGCCCGCTCCGCCACCTCAGGCAGAGGCAGGCACACCGCATCCCTGCCCTCGAGGCTGCAGGAGAGGGTGAGCACCGGCTCGCCGTCGAACCTGAGCTCCGCCGCGCCGCCGACCGCGAGCGCCCCACGCTGCGGATCGGACAGCGACAGGCCGCGCGCCGTGACCGCCGGCAGCGCCGCCCCGTCACGCAGCACGATCTCGAACGCCACGCCAGAGGCAGAGGCACGCTGCAGGTCCGGAAGCTCGAGCCAGAGCCGGTGCCGGAGGAGGCAATCGCTCCGGTCGGTCATCGGGTCGGTGCGGCAGGTGAGCAGCCAGGAGCCGACCTGCTCGTCGGTCACGGCCGGCGTCACCACGCGCGCCTGGGCCCGCGCCTCTCCGCCCGCCGAGAGTGCGGCGACCATTGCCAAAACGAGCCGTGCGAGCATGCTCGAGAGGTCCTTCCCGCTGGATAAGGGGTCGCTCGAGCATATAGGCGATCCGACGGAGGAACACATGCGCACGGTGAGCTTCCCCGACGGCACCCGCGTTTCCGCGCTTGGGCAGGGCACCTGGGCCATGGGCGAGCGCGGCGCCGATCGCAGGGCGGAGGCGGATGCGCTCCGGCTCGGGCTCGATCTCGGCCTCAAGCTGATCGACACCGCCGAGATGTACGCCGACGGCGGCGCCGAGGAGGTGGTGGCCGAGGCGGTGGACGGGCGGCGCGACGAGGCCTTCATCGTCTCCAAGGTCTATCCGCACAACGCCTCGCGGCGCGGCGTGGTGGCCGCCGCCGAGCGCTCGCTCAAGCGTCTCCGCACCGACCGGATCGACCTCTACCTCCTGCACTGGCGCGGCGGGGTGCCGCTCGAGGAGACGGTCGCCGGCTTCGAGGACCTCAGGGAGTCGGGCAAGATCCTGCGCTGGGGCGTCTCCAACTTCGACACCGACGACCTGGAGGAGCTGTTCGGCTTCCCGACAGGGCGCGCCTGTGCGACCGACCAGGTGCTCTACAACCCCGAGGCGCGGGGGATCGAGTTCGACCTGCTGCCCTGGTGCGCGGCACGGGGCATTCCGGTGATGGCCTATTCGCCGCTCGGCCAGGCCGGGAGGATGCTGCGCAACGCCGCGCTGCGGACCGTTGCCGAGCGGCACGGCGCGACACCGGCCCAGGTCGCGCTCGCCTGGGTGCTGCGCCAACCGGGCGTGATCGCGATCCCGAAGGCCGCGACCGCGGCGCATGTGCGCGAGAACGCCGCCGCCGCCGCGCTCGCTCTCACGGCGGAGGATCTCACAACCATCGACCAGGCTTTCCCCCCTCCATCGCGCAAGCGGCCGCTCGCGATGATCTGAGGGCGCCCGCGACCGCCGGCCGAGGCAGCGCGCGCGACGGGAGCGGGGCGCTGGCCGCTGCTGTCGCGCCCACTGACGCTCAGAGACTCGAGACCCTCGCCGCACGCGCAACCGGCCCCGGTAGGGCGCCGATCGCCTCGAGCACGATCCCCTCGGTCAAGAGCTGCGGCAGCACGACGGCAGGCCCGCCATCCTCCGGATAGAACAGGTAGAGCGGCACGCCATCGCGCCCGTGCGCGCGCAGAAGTGCAGTCAGCTCCGCGTCACCGCGCGTCCAGTCGCCCACCAGCACGGCGACGCGGCGTGCGGCGAAGGCGCGGCGCACCGCCTCGGTGTCGAGAGCGATCCGCTCGTTCACCTTGCAGGAGATGCACCAGGCAGCGGTGACGTTCACGAACACCGGTCGCCCTTCGCCGCGCAGCGCCTCCACCCGGGCGGGCGACCAGGGCTCGGCGCCGGAGAGGGTGGTGAGGGCGGCGGTCGTCGTCTCAGGCCGCGAAGATTCGACCCGGGGCAGGAGGGCGGCGAGCAGGAGAGCGGCAGCGAGCGCGACGGCACGACCGAGAGCCCGGCCGCGCCCTGCCCGCTGCGCCACGCCCACCGCCCAGAGGCCGAACCCGAGGAGCACGCCGCCGAGGAGAGCCCACAGCACGGCATCCGCCCCCGCGCCTTGGGCAAGGACCCAGACGAGCCAGGCAGCGGCCGCGTACATCGGGAACGCAAGCCCCTGGCGCAGACGCTCCATCCACGCCCCCGGCCGAGGCAGACGCCGCGCAAGCCCGGGCGCCAGCGCGAACAGGGCGGAGGGAGCGGCCATGCCGAGGCTGAGCGCGCCGAACACCGCAAGCGTCGCGGCAGGCGGCATGACCGCCGCCGCACCGATCGCGGTCGCCATGAACGGGGCCGTGCAGGGCGTGGCAACGAGCACGGCGAGCGCCCCGGTGAAGAACGCCCCCGCCCTGCCGCCGCGCGCCACCGCCCCCTGGTCGAGGCCGACCGGCAGCGAGACGGCATAGACGCCCGAGAGATTGAGCCCCACCGCGAGCATCAGCCAGGCCAAGGCGGCGACCACGGCGGGCGAGGTGAATTGGAAGCCCCAGCCGGCCGCCACCCCGGCGGCCCGGAGCAGCACAAGCGCCCCGCCAAGGGCGAGGAAGGAGAGGACGACGCCGGCGGTGTAGGCCAGCGCCTCGGCCCGAACCTCGGCCCGCGCCGCGCCGGAGAGGCGCGCGATCCCGATCGCCTTCATCGCGAGGATCGGGAAGACGCAGGGCATCAGGTTCAGCAGCAGACCGCCCAGAAGGGCGAGCAGAACCGCCGACCCGAGCCCGACCGCAGGCATCCCCGCGCCAGGGGATGACCCCGGAATCGACGCGGGCAGCGGCCCCGGCGCAGCCGAGACGGCATAGGCGCTGCGCACACCGGCGGCGTCGGTGATCGCAACGAGGCCCGAGAGCCTGTCGGGCAGCGGCGCGGTGCCGCGCGCAAGCCCGAGCACGAGCGCGCCCGCCTCGACGCGAAGCGGCTGCGGCGCGGCATGGTCGAGCACGCCCCAGTCAGAGGGGAAGAAGAACGCCTCCCGTACCGCACCGGGGGCGATCCCCTCGCCCGCGAGCCTGAGCGCCCCGCTCCGCCCCTCGAAGCCGATCGACACGGCGAAGGGCGAGGGCCGCGGCAGGGCGGCCTCGGCTTCGAGCAGGAGCGCCGCCGTGGCCGCAGGGCGCGGTCGCGCCTCGACCGGAAGGTCGAGCCGGAACTCCCCCTCCTCTGGAATGCACACCGTCTCGCAGACGAGCCACGCCCCCTTCGCCTCGACCGCGAACCGCTCGCCCGGGCGGAGCGAAGCGGGCGGCGTGACGGTGAGGGGGAAAAGCACCTCCCCCTCGTAGCCGAAGCTCACGAGCGGGCCGTAGGCGATCCGCTTCGGGGCGGGGAAGGCGAGCGGTGTCGCTTCCGAGCCCAACGGAAGGGCGAGGGTGAGTTCGGTCGGCGCTCCGGCATCGCCAGGGTTCGACCAGTAGGTGTGCCAGCCCGCGGCGAGACGCTGGCGGAGCGCGATCCGGAAGGGCTCACCGGGGGCGACGGCGGCGACGGCGGAGACGAGCGTGACGGTCGCCCGCGGGGAGGAGACGGGCTCGCTCTCCACCGCGCGCCCGAGAGCGGGCGCGAACAGGAGGGCCAAGGCGGTGAGCACCCGCAGCATGAGGCGAGAGTTATCCCGGGCAGGGGCCCGGTCAACCGGAGGCAGGCGTCACTCTCCGGTTCGTGTGACGCGTGCGGCGAAGAACCCGTCCATGCCGCCGCGATCGGGCCAGAACGCCGGCGTGGTGCGCAGGAACCCTTGGGCCGTGATCGCCTCCGGAAGGCCCGGGAGCTCATCCTGCGCGAAAGGAGAGAGGGCAAGCGGCAGACCGGCCGCGAGCGCCCGGGCGACCGCCCCCTCCCCCTCGGCAGGCTCGAGGCTGCAGACGGTATAGACGAGCCGTCCGCCCGGTCGGAGCATCCGCACGGCGGCGGCGAGCAGCCCGTCCTGCACGGGCGCGAGCGCGGCGACGTCGTCCCTCCGCTTGAGGCGTGGGATGTCCGGGTGGCGCCGGATCGTCCCCGTCGCGGTGCAGGGAGCGTCGAGGAGAACCGCGTCGAACGGCTCAGACGGCGTCCAGGCGGCGGCGTCCGCCACCACGACCTCGGCGGCGAGGCCGAGCCGGCGCAGGTTCGCCCCGATCACCTCGGCACGCTCGGGCGAGCGTTCGACGGCGGTGACGCGCGCGCCGGCGGCGGCGAGCTGCGCCGTCTTGCCGCCCGGAGCGGCGCAGAGATCGGCCACCCTCTCCCCCGCCCGCGGCGCGAGCAGGCGCGCCGGCAGGGCGGCGGCGGCGTCCTGAACCCAGAACGCGCCCTCGGCATAGCCTGGAAGCTCACGCACCGGGGGATGGTCGGGCGCCAGGCGAAGCGAGCCGGTCGGCAGCACCGTCGCGCCAAGCCGCGCGGCCCAACTGTCCGGGTCCTCGCCCGGCTTCAGGGTGAGGTCGAGCGGCGGTGTGGCGGCATGGGCGGAGGCGATCGCGCGTGCGCCCTCGGGCCCGTAGGCAGCGTGCCACGACCGCCAAAGCCACTCCGGCGTGTCGAGACGCGGGGTATCGAGCCCCTCGAGCGCCGCCGGCCCCGCCTCCGCCACGCGCCGCAGCACCGCGTTGACGAGCCCCGCGAAGCGGGCGCCCTTGGGCAGAGCGCGCACGGCGGCGACGGTCTCGCCCACGGCGGCATGGGCGCCGGTGCCGAGCAACAGAAGCTGCGCCGCTCCCGCCCTGAGCGCGTGGCGCACGGCCTCGGGCGGGGCGCGCCGCAGATGCGGCTCGAGCACGGCATCGAGCGTGCCGAGGCGTCGCAGCACGGTCGCGGCGATCAGGTGGGCGAAGGCGCGGTCGCGCCCGGCCATCGCCGGGAGGGTGTCGAGCGCCTCATCGAGCGTCCGACGACGCCCGAGCACGGCTTCGAGAAGCATGATCGCAGCGCGGCGCGGCGACATCGCGGGCGGGAGCATGCCCCATTCATGGCGCGGCCGGGCGATCGGGGCTAGAAGGCGCCCCGCATGTCCCTCCCCTCACCGTTCGCCCCCTCCCTGCTCGACCGGATCCTCGCCCTGCGCCCCCGCGCGCTGGTCGTGCTCGCGGTGTGTCTAGCCACCTGCCTTCCCGGCTTCTTTTCCCTACCGCCGTCCGACCGTGACGAGAGCCGCTTCGCCCAGGCGACCAAGCAGATGCTCGAGACAGGGGATTTCGTCGCGATCCGTTTCGGCGACGTGGCGCGCAACAAGAAGCCCGTGGGGATCCACTGGGCGCAGGCCGCCTCGGTCTCGGCCGCGACCGCTCTCGGGCTCGCCACGCCCACGACCATCTGGCCCTACCGCGTCCCCTCGCTCCTCGGCGTGATCGCGGCGGCGCTCGCGACTCTCTGGCTCGGGGCGAGGATCATCGGCGACCGCGCGGCCCTCCTGGCCGCGCTTGCCCTTCCGGTCTCGGTGGTGGTGGTCGTCGAGGCGCACATCGCCAAGACCGATGCCGCCCTGCTCGGCACGGTGGCGGTGATGATGGGGCTGTTCGCGCGCGCCTATCTCGCACCGCGCGAGGTCACGCCCGCGAGCGCCGCAGGCTTCTGGGCGGCGCTCGGGGTGGGGGCGCTGCTCAAGGGCCCCGTGGCGCCGATGGTCGCGGGATTGGCCGCGCTCTCCCTCTGGGTGGCGGACCGGCGCGCCGGCCGCCCGCGCGACTGGCTCGCCGCGCTTCGCCCGGCCTGGGGCCTGCCGCTCGGGCTTGCGATCGTCCTGCCCTGGGGCGTTCTCATCTGGATCGCGACCGACGGCGCCTTCTTCGCCGACGCGCTCCGTGGCGATCTCGGCCAGAAGGTCACGGGCGCCGACGAGGCGCATGGCGGCCCTCCCGGCTATCATCTCCTGCTCGCCTCGCTGACTCTGTTCCCCTTCGGCCTCGTCGCGCTTCGAGCCATCCCCGGCGTGTGGGAGCGGCGGGGCGACGCGGCGGTCCGGGTGCTCGCCGCCTGGATCCTGCCCTCCTGGATCGTGTTCGAGCTTCTGCCGACCAAGCTTCCCCACTACGTCTCCGTCACCTTCCCGGCGGTGCTTCTGCTCGCCGCCGCCTGGGCCCTCGACCCGGCCCGGCGCGAGCCGCCGCCGTGGCTCGCGCGCGCCACCGCCGTGCTGTGGTTCGCGGCTCTCGCGGCTCTCGCCGCTCTCGCCATAGCCGTGCCGGCGGTGGCGGAAGGCTTCAGCTGGGGGAGCCCGATCGCTCTTGCTGCCGCCGCCCTGCTCGCCTGGGCAGGCTGGGCGTCACTGAAGCGCAACGACCTCGCCGCCCTCGCCGCCGCGGGGCTCGTGCTCTCGACGGTCATGACGGGGGCTCTGCTCGAGGGCGTGCTGCCGCGGGCCGAGGCGTTCTGGATCGCTCCGCGTGTCGTCGCCGCGATCGACCGCCACTGGGCCGAGACAGGCGGGCGGCCGCCGCCCTCGGAGCGGCCCTTCGCGACGGCCGGGTTCCACGAGCCCTCGCTCGTCTTCCTTGCCGGAACCGACACCCGCCTCGTCTCGGGCGGGGCGGAAGCCGCGCGTCATCTCGCCGACCGCCCGCGCGGGCTTGCGCTCGTGCGCGACCGCTACCAGGCGGCGTTCCTCGCCGAGGCGGAGCGGCTCGGCGTCACGCCGCGCGCGGTCGCGACCATTGGCGGCTTCAACTACAGCCGCGGCCAGCGCCTGACGCTGGTGCTTTACGCTCGGGAGTGAGCGTCACCGCCCCGACCGCGGCACCGACCCGCCCGACCGCCGCGCCCGGGCCCCGGCAAAGGGCGGCGGTGGAGGCGGAGCGGCGCCCCATTCGCGGGCGAGCTGCTCGAGCGCGGCCACGCGGTTCTCGGTCGCCGGGTGGGTGGAGAAGAGATTGTCCATCCGCGCGCCCGAGAGCGGGTTGACGATCCAGAGATGGGCGGTGGCCGGGTTGGCCTCGGCATGGTGGTTCTCGATCCGGCGCGCATAGTCCTGCAGGCGCATCAGAGCCGAGGCGAGGCCGCGCGGGTCGCCCGTGATCATCGCCCCCACGCGGTCCGCCTCGTATTCGCGCGAGCGGCTGATCGCCATCTGCACGATCGCCGCGGCGAGGGGGGCGAGCACGAGGAGGGCGAGCATCACGATCGGGTTCGGGCGGTGCTCGCCGGAGCCGCCGCGGAAGAAGAAGCCGAACTGGGCGAGCATCGAGATAGCGCCCGCGATCGTCGCCGTCACGGTCATGATCAGCGTGTCGCGGTTGCGGATATGGGCGAGCTCATGGGCGATGACCCCCGCCACCTCCTGCTCGGAGAGGCGCGCGAGCAGCCCGGTGTTGACGGCAACGGCCGCCCTGTCGGGGCTTCGGCCGGTGGCAAAGGCGTTCGGCTGGTCCTCCTCGATCACGTAGAGCGCGGGCATGGGCAGGCCGGCACGACGCGCGAGCGCCTCCGTCAGCGCATAGAGACGCGGCGCGTCGGCAGGACCGATCGGCCGGGCGTTGTGCATCCGGAGCACGACCTTGTCGCTGTTCCACCAGGCGAAGAGGTTCATGCCCCCCGCGAACAGGAGAGCGATGATCATCCCCTGCTCGCCCCCGAGCGCGAGCCCGATGGCGCCAAACAGGGCGGTGAGCGCGGCGAGCAGGATGGCGGTCTTGAGATAGCCGGACATTCGGCCCGTCCCTTAGGAACTGACGCGTGGCACCTCTATATCAGGGCAGCGCGGGCTTGGCGCGAGCCGGGGGCGCATCACATTCCTGGGCATGGAGAAGACGAACGACACCCCCAAGCCCCCTGCCCCGACCGAAGCCGCCGGCGGCCCCGCGGCGGAGGGGCGGACACCACCCCAGGGTCGCGATCAGCTGCCACGCGAGATCGGCGGCCCGACCGGGCCCGAGCCGACGCGCTACGGCGACTGGGAGCGGAACGGCCGCTGCTCGGACTTCTGACCCAGCCGGGCCAGCAGCGTTTTCCGGGCACGTCCGAGTCCGGCGCACAGCGATGGGAACATGCTTGTGGGTGGCACTCCATGTCACCCACAGCATCTTGTGGGCCCAAGGCATGACGAGAACGGTCCCGATTCGTTCATGCGACTCGGGGCATGTCACTCTTCGTTAAGCATTTGCGCGCTATGGTCTGAGCATGTCGTTCACGTTTCGTTCCTTCCGACTTCGAAACGCCGCGCTCGGCGCCGTCCTCGCCCTCGCCGCCGCCCTCGCCCCCGACGCGACGCGCGCCGAGGAGGTGTTGCCTGGGCCCGTTCCCGCCACGCTCCTGCGCGTGATCGACGGGGACACGCTCCTGGTCCGCGCCCGCGTCTGGCTCGACCTCGAAGTGGTGGCGCGGGTTCGGCTCAGGGGCGTCAACGCGCCCGAGCTCCGTGCGCAGGACGGGGAGGAGCGTGCCCGCGCCGCCGCGGCACGCGCCTTCGTCGCCGGGCTCGCCGAAGGTGCGTCGCTGACGCTGACTGAGATCGGCAAGGACAAGTATGGCGGCCGGGTGGTCGCGCGCGTGGCGGTCGATGGTGCCGATCTCGGCAGCGCACTTCTCGCCTCGGGCCATGCCAGGCCGATCGGCGCGCGCTTCCGCCGCAGCCCGGGCTGAGCCGCAGGCGCGGCCGCGCTCAGCCCTCCGGCAGAAGGGCGAACAGCCCGAGCATGCCAGCGACCGAGAGCGCCAACACGCCGAGCACCTGCCACGCCGGCGCCCCGGCCCGCGCTTCGGGCAGCATGTCGGCACACGCCATCCAGGCCATCGCGCCGGCAGCGAAGCCCAGGCCCGCGGGAAGAAGCGGCCGGAACCACACCACTGAGAGATAGGCAGGGACGGCAAGCAGCGGCTGCGGCAGCGAGGAGAACACGCTCCACCACGCCGCCGCCCGCCACGAGACGCCGCGCGGCACGAGCACAAGGCTGATCGCAAGCCCCTCGGGGATGTTGTGGATCGCCATCGCCATGGCGACGAACCACCCGAGCGGCGCGCCGTCGCCGAAGGCCACCCCCACACCGATCCCCTCCGCCGCCGAATGCAGCGTCATCACGCCGACGATCAGGAGTGCGCGGCGCGCATCCGAACCGGTCAGAGCCCCGATGTCGAGATTCTCGAAGCGTGCGAGGATGGTGTCGGAGAGCTTGATGAAGGCGAGGCCGGCAAGCCCGCCGAGGGCGGCGGCAACCGGGCCGATCACCGCTCCTTCCCAGGCGAGCATCCCGGTCGCGGCGAGCATCAGCCCCGCCGCCGCGGCATTGCCGAGCGCGAGACGCCCCGCGCCGATCCTCCCTGTGCCGGCGAGGGCGAAGGGCAGCGCGCCGAGCCCGGTGGCAAGCGCGGTGGCGAGCGCGGCAAGGAAGACGAGACCGAGATCCATGCCGCTCCCTCAAACCACAGGCGAGCGAAAAAGTCCAATCAAATCAGCCACTTGCACTTGATCCGCAGTCGCAGCGCGATCGGCTATGCTGCGCCCATGCGCCTGCCTCCCATCGTCGTGCTCACCGGTGCCGGCATCAGCCGCGAGAGCGGGCTTGCCACCTTCCGCGATGCCGACGGCATCTGGGCCAAGGTGCGGCTCGAGGATGTCGCGACAGCGGAGGCCTTCGCGCGCGACCCCGACCGCGTGCACGCCTTCTACAACGCCCGTCGCCGCGCCCTGCGCGACCCCTCCGTGGCGCCCAACGCCGCCCACCACGCCCTTGTGCGGCTCGCCCACGCCTGGCCCGCACCCGTCACGGTCGTGACCCAGAATGTGGATGACCTGCACGAGCGTGCCGGCCAGCCTCGCCTGATCCACATGCATGGTGAGCTCGCCAAGGCGCGCTGCACCGCCTGCGGCGCTGTGCACCCGTGGTTGGATGACCTTTCGACCGCGACCGCCTGCCCCTCCTGCGGGCGCGCGGGGGGGATGCGGCCTGCAGTGGTGTGGTTCGGCGAGATGCCGCTCGCGATGGACGAGATCGCCGCCGAGCTCGCGGCCTGCGGCCTCTTTCTCTCGATCGGCACCTCGGGGGCGGTCTGGCCGGCGGCAGGCTTCGTCGCTGAGGTGCGTGGCCGCGCGCGCACCGTCGAGCTCAATCTCGAGCCGTCGGAGGGGGTGCGGCTGTTCGACGAGGCGATCCACGGCCCTGCCACGGTGGTCGTTCCTGCCTTCGTCGACCGACTGCTCGCCGATGTCTGAGGCGCTCGCGTCCGAGATCGCGCGGCTTCGCGCCTGCACCGCCTGCGCCGACCTGCCGCTCGGGCCGAAGCCGATCTTCCAGCTCTCCCCGACCGCACGGCTTCTCATCACCTCTCAGGCTCCGGGGACGAAGGCACACGCCTCCGGCCTTCCGTTCGATGACCCCTCGGGAGAGAGGCTCCGGGACTGGCTCGGGCTCGACCGGGAGGCGTTCTACGATGCCTCCCGGGTGGCGATTCTGCCCACCGGCCTCTGCTACCCGGGACGGCTGCCGAAGGGAGGGGATGCGCCGCCCCGGCCCGGCTGCGCGCCGCTGTGGCATCCGAGGATCGTCCCGCTTCTTCCCGCCGTCCGGCTGAGGCTTCTCGTCGGCGGCTATGCGGTGCGGCTGGTGCTCGGGCCGAAGACGCGGCTCGAGGACGCGGTGCGGGGATATGCCGAGCACCTGCCGCGGCACTTCCCTCTGCCACACCCCTCCTGGCGGACGCTCGTGTGGGAGCGGCGCAACCCCTGGTTCCGCTCCGAAGTCCTGCCCGCGCTCAGGCGGGCGGTTGCGACGGCTCTCGCGGGGTGACCCGAACCACCACCTCGTTTCGGCGCAGTGCCGGGATGGTCCAGGGCGGGTCGTAGAACCACGCCTCCGGCTCGCCCGCGGGCGCCCAGGGGCCGGTCGCCAGCGCCTCGATCAGACGCGCCTTCTCGGCAGCCACCTCCGCCGCGCCAGGAGCACCGCGGAAGCGCCGCACTGCAACCGTTTCCTCAGGGAGGGCGACGATCCGCACCTCCGGGTCCTTCGGCTTCGGCAGCGTCTCGCGCGTGTAGGCCGACGGCATGAAGAAGCGGATGGTCCAGCCCCCGCCGGGCGCGACTTTCTGCGCTACCGGCGCCGTCATCGCGATCCTCTCGCCCTGCGCGGGCGCCTGGGCCACGGGGATCGTCATCGCGATCCGCGCCGACCCCTCGTTGGCACCGAAGATGTAGCGCGCGAGCGGCCGGAACCCGGCGTTGCGCGCCGCCACCTCGTCGGGTGTGACGACCGTCACTTCGGCCGCAAGCCGCGGGCCGTAGCGTCGTATCTCCGTGCCGTTCACGAGGCCGAGCACGGTGAAGCCCGGCTCCTCCGTCCCCTCCCTCACGCCGACGACGGTGCAGGCGGAGGCGACGGCAGCGGCGGCGGCAAGGGCAAGCCCGTTGAGCGCTCGGGCGAGCATCTCACTCCTCCCTCTCCAGGCGTTCGATCTCGGCATCGGAGAAGCCGACCTGATGCGCGATCTCGTGGATCAGGACATTGCGCACGAGCGCGGGCAGAGACACCTCCGTCTCGATCCACTCGGCAAGGATCGGCAGGCGGTAGAGCAGGATGGCGGGCGGGGTCGTCGGCGGGTGCGCCACGGAGCGCTGCGTCATCGGCTCGCCGCGCCAGAGGCCGGTGAGGTCCCAGGGGTTCTCGAGCCCGAGCTCCGCCACCGTCTCGTCATCGGGCATCTCCTCGACGAGGATGTGCACGCCATCGAGGATTCCGGCGAGCCGCTCGGGAAGGCGCTCCGCCGCCCAGGCGAGCGCCTCGTCGGCGAGAGCGACGATCTCCTCGAGGCTCGGGGGCGTGGTGAAGCGGCGCACCACCCTCACATGGGCGGACGCGAGCAGGAGGGCAAGCACATGGCGATCGAACGGCTGACGGACGCGGAGCGGGCGCGGCTTGCGACCGACCTACCGACCTGGCGGATGGTCGAAGGGCGGGACGCGATCACGCGCTCGTTCCGGTTCAAGGATTTCAGCGAGGCCTGGGGGTTCATGGCGCGCGTGGCGCTCCTGGCCGAGGCGCAGAATCACCACCCCGAATGGTCGAACGTGTGGAACCGGGTGGAGATCACGCTCACCACGCATGACGCCGGCGGGCTCTCGGCGCGCGATGTTGCGCTCGCGCGCGCGATCGACTCGCTGCTTGCCTGATCCTCTCCCGGGGGCGCCCGCGCCTTTACCCTTGCGCAAGCATTCGCGCCGACCTTGGGGCGGCGACGCAAGGCGGGGAGGTGGCGATGGCAGTCGAGGAAAGCCGGCGGATCCTGTTTGGGCTCGCCGCTCTGCGCGAGGCGGTGGGGGCGCATCTCGTCGAGATCGCCCCCGGCCTCGTGCCGCGCGGCGCGGCGATCGGGGACCTCGTCGTCCTGCCCCAGTCCCTCTCGCTTCGCCTCCTCCTCGCTGTCCCTGGCAGCTCTGAGCGAACGGAGGCGGAGATGACCGCCACACAGATCGCCGCATTGCTGATACGCCGCTGCCGGGCGCTGCGTATCCCCCTGCCGCGCCGCGGCCGCAAAGGGCTGGAGGCTTCGCCGGAGGGCATCGCCATCGTGGTCGAGATGGTGCACGAGACGGCGGGCGTGGCGCAGAGCCGGCCGCTGCGCCTCTGCGCCTGAGAGCCAGCGCGTGCGTCGCGGGTGCCGGCCTCAGCCGCCCGGCGGTACGGCGAGCAGGAGCTTGTTGGCCGCGTTGAGCCCGGCAGAGAGAGCGCGCCAGTCGCGCCAGGCGCCCTCCGCCCCGGCCTTCGCTGCAACCGGCTCGAGGACCGCGCCCAACGACGCCCTGCCGTCGATCCGCGCAAGGATCGCCGGCCCGAGCGGCGGACTCGCGATCTGGGCGCGGACCCCGTCGAGATCGAGCGCGATCCTCTGCCCAGGGCTGAGAGACGCGGCGAAGGCGGGCCCGTCGAGGTCGCGCAGCACCGGGATCAGCGTGGCGTCCTCCGGGTCGGGCGGCGTCCAGGGCTCGGCCGCACGGCGGAGATAGGCGATGTGCGTCGCCATCGTCCCCGAGAGTGCCTCGGCCAGCGCTTCGCGCTCTGCCTATGGCAGGGCGGCGGCGCGTTCGCGCAGCCGCGGGTCGGTGAGCCAGGTCAGCGGGTCGTAGCGCACCGGCTCGACCAGAACCGTCGGCACAAGCCCGACGGCGGCAAGCAGCGACCGGAAGGCGGGCACGGTATCGGGCCGGTCGCGCCCGCGTAGCAGGAGGTCGACAAGCCCTGCATCCCCGCCGTCGAGGTGGTCGGTGATCAGGCGGTTCCGGGCGAGCCAATGCGTGGCGGGCAGGGTGCGCACGAGCCGACGCGCCGCCTCGACGCGCGCGGGGAGCGGCAGAGCGGGGTCGCGGCGTGCGCCGAACACCCAGTGGTCGATCTCGGCGAGGAAGGAGGGCTGCCGACGACGAGCCGACGCGCCTCGTCTCTCGCGTCGCGCGCCGGGTAGGGATAGGCCTCGTACTGGGCGGCGACCGCGTCGTCCACAGGGTCGGTGATCGGTCTGGGTCCAGGGAGCGGCATCGCAGCATGGAAGGGTCGCGCGGGTGGTTCGGCATCGGCCTAGAGGGGGTAAGCAAGCCGGGCAATGCCGGGGCGGTGTTCCGCACCGCGCATGCCTTCGGCGCCGCCTTCCTGTTCACGGTGGGCGAGAGCCCGGGGCTTGCGGCCACGCGCATCGCCGACACCTCCGACTCAACGCGGCACCTTCCCTTCTATCGCTGGGCCTCCGCCGACGCCATGGCACTGCCGGAACGGGCGCGCCTCGTGGGCGTCGAGCTCGTCGAGGGCGCGATCCCGCTGCCCTCGTTCCGCCACCCGCTCCAGGCGGCCTATGTGTTCGGGCCGGAGCGCGCCTCCCTGTCGCGGCAAATGCTCGCACGCTGCGACTTCGTGGTGCGGATCCCGACGCGGTTCGCGATCAACCTCGCCGTCGCCGCAGCGATCGTGATGTACGACCGGCTGCTCGTGCACGGCCGCTTCCCCGAGCGCCCGGTCGCGGCCGGCGGCCCTGCGGGGCCAGCCGAACGCCACAGCCACGGCAGGCCGCGCTTCCGGCGCGGTGTCCCTGCGCTCTTACGCGAAAGCGAGGAGGGATCGGCTTGAGGCAGGGGCGAGCGGGGTCTATGTCAGCCTGCATGAGAGTTCTCGGCACGCTCCTCGCCGCGGCGGTCGTCGCGGCCCTTCCGGTGTCCGCGCAGCAGCCGCAGCGCCCGGCTCAGCAGCCGCAGGCCCAAGCCTCGGGCGGCCCGTCCTTGATCGGCCGGTTCGAAGACTGGGAGGCGGCCACGCTCACCGAACGCGGCCAGAAGGTGTGCTACGCTTTCACCCGCGCCGCCGCCTCGAGCCCCTCCCTGCAGGGCCGCGGCGAGGTGGTTCTGATGCTCACCCATCGCGGCCGGTCGCGTGACGAGGTGGCGGTCCGCGCGGGCTACACCTACCCCGCCGACGCCGAACCGGCCGGCACGGTCGAGGCCGCGGGCGGCAACACGGCGCTCGCTTTCTTCGCCGTCGGCGAGGCCGCCTACGCGCGCGACCGCTCGGCCGCCGTCACCGCCTTCGAGCGCGGCCGGGCGCTGAGGCTGTCGGGGCCCGGCCCGCGCGGCGGCACGGTGACCGACCTCTTCAGCCTGCGCGGCTTCACCGCCGCCCGCCGCGCAATCTCCGAGGCCTGTCGGTGAACACGCCCCTCGCCGCGGCGGAGGCCGAGCGGATCGGCGCCAAGGCGGCTCTGTTCGCCCCGCCCGAGCCCGTCCTCGCCGACGGCCGGTGCGACCTTCTCGGCCTCACGCGCGAGGAGATCGCGGCGTTGCTGATCGGGCTCGGCGAGGATGAGCGGTCGGCCAGGCTGCGCGCGCGGCAGCTCTGGCACTGGATCTACCACCAGGGCGTGACCGATTTCGCGCGCATGACCACGATCTCCCGGCCGATGCAGGCGCGACTCGCCGAAGCCTTCGTGGTCGGCCGGCCCGAGGCGGTGGCGGATCGCCTCTCGGAAGACGGAACGCGCAAGTGGCTGTTCCGGTTCCGCGACGGCCAGGAGGCCGAGACCGTCTACATCCCCGACCCGGACGAGCCGCGGGGTGCGGTGTGCCTCTCGAGCCAGGTCGGCTGCACCCTCTCTTGCCGCTTCTGCCACACCGGCACGCAACGCCTCGTCCGCAACCTCGGTGCTGCCGAGATCATCGGCCAGTTCATGGCCGCGCGCGACGCCTATGGCGAATGGCCGAGCCCGAAGGGGGAGGCGCCGCGGCTCTTGTCCAACATCGTTCTGATGGGCATGGGAGAGCCGCTCTACAACTACGACAATGTCGCGAAGGCGATGCGGATCGCGATGGACGCGGAGGGGATTGCGCTCTCGCGACGCCGCATCACGCTCTCGACCTCCGGCGTCGTTCCGATGATGGACCGTTGCGGTGCCGAGCTCGGCGTCAACCTCGCTGTCTCCCTGCATGCGGTGACCGACGAGCTTCGCGACATCCTCGTGCCGCTCAACCGGAAGTATCCGATCGCCGAGTTGATGGCCGCCTGCCGGCGTTACCCGGGCGCCTCGAACGCGCGTCGAATCACCTTCGAGTACGTGATGCTCAAGGGGGTGAACGACAGCCCGGCGGAGGCGCGCGCTCTCGTGCGCCTGATCCGCGGCATCCCTGCCAAGGTGAACCTGATCCCCTTCAACCCCTGGCCCGGGTCGCCCTACGAGACCTCGACGGCGTCGGCAATCCGCGCCTTCGCCGCGATCGTCAACGACGCGGGCTATGCCGCTCCGGTGCGCAGCCCGCGCGGTCGCGACATCCTCGCTGCCTGCGGCCAGCTCAGGACGGAGAGCCGGCGTCAACGACCGCGCGATCCGCCGCAGCGCCCCGCCGCCGCCGGCTGAGCCCGCCGGCCGGGGCGCGCCCGCTCACTCGAGCGCCAGCCCGCGCAGCACGAGAACGCGTGTCCGTTCGCCGGTGATGCCGAAATCGTCGTCGTTGATCACCGCAAGCGCGCCGCCGGGCAGGACAGCGACGCCCTCGAGCTTGGGCGGGATGTCGCGATGGTCGGCGCTGTCGAAGATGAGCCGCTTCCGCACCGGAACGATGCCGATCGAGGCGAGATCGTTCGTCTGCTCGAGGCTCGGCCGCGTCGCCGGGTCTGACCAGCGGCTGCGCAGGATATCGGTCGCCCCGTCGAGCGCGACGACGTAGAGCTTGGTCGTCGCCTCCGTCCGCTCGAGCACGATCAGCCGGTCGGCGCCGATCGCGGTGAGCTCGCTGATCCGCGGGTCGGACTGGTTGTCGGAGGGGTCGTTGCGGAAGCTCCTCGGGTCGTCGAGCTGGTAGACGAACTCGCCGACGGGGCGGAGTTCGACGCGGTCGAACTTGAAAAGCCGCGTGTTCTTGGCAGCGCGGAAGGCGGCGGCGTCGGGGTTGGCGAGCGGATTCTGCAGCATGAAGTAGAGGAAGCGCTCGTCAGGGCTGACCGCCATGCTCTCGATGCCGCGATTGATCTGCCGGCGGGTGATGATCGCCGGCAGGCCCTCGATGACGGGGTAGCCGGCGCCGGCGAAGTCCTTGGCCGTGCCCTCGGGCACGATCCTAAGCTGGATCCGCCCATCCGGGGCGACGTGCAGGATCGAGGGCGCGTTCTCCTCGCCGATCCAGAAACTGCCGTCGCTGAGCCGGACGATGCCTTCGGCGTCGATCGCCGAGGGGTTCTGCGCGAGCGTCCGTCCCCTGCCGTCGAGCGGTGTTTCGGTGCTCGCAACCGTGAGCGGGTTCGGCATCCCGTCGATCGGCGTGCCGTCGAGCGTCCGCAGCGCGATGACGTCGGTCACGTGGAACAGGCCGGTCGCCGTGTCGAGCCTGAGCCGGTAGATCGAGGGGGCGTAGTGCGGCAGCGGGTAGATCCTGCCATTGCGCGCAGCGGCGCAGATCCTGTCGCGCGCGAGGCCGGTGATCGCCTCTGCCTGGGAACAGGCGATGTTCGGGCCGCGATCGGAGACGGTCCAGATCACGTCGGGGGGGTCGGCGGGGCCGCGGAAGGCAGCGCTGCCGATGCCGATCGTGAGGTCGAGAATCTTGCCGCCCTCGAAGGCGAAGCGCCCGAGGCTGAGCGGCACTGAAGCGTCGAGGGGGACGATCTCGAGGGCGTTGGCCTGGGCGGCCTGGCCGGTGAGGAGGGCAAGGGCGAAGAGGGTGCGGCGCATCGGGGACCTCCGTGCAGGACAATGTGACGCTACCCGCGACCATTCCTTGGACAACGACAGAACCGTGACGATGCATAGTCGCAACGGAAACGGCGGAAGGGCGAGTGGGCTGCGCGCCCGGCCGGTGGAGAGCGGTGTGGGCGGCCGGCTCTTCCGGGCAAGCATCTGGCGCGATCGGGCGCGGTCGGCGAGGATCGCGCCGTGCCCCCCGCCGCGCCGCCGCTGTCCGTGCTCATCCTCGCCGCCTTCCTCTCCGGCGCCGGCATGCGCGTGGCCGACCCGCTGCTCGCCGCGATCGCCTCCGGTTTCGGGGCCACCGTCGCCGCTGCGGCCGCCACCGTCGCCGCCTTCACCTTCGCCTACGGCCTCGCCCAGCCCGTGCTCGGCCCGCTCGGTGACCGATTCGGCAAGCTCAGGCTGATCGCCGCTTGCATGGCTCTCTACGGTGCCGCGACCGCCGCTGCCGCCGCAGCACCTGGGCTCGGCTCCCTGGTCGCTCTGCGCTGCCTCGCCGGCGCCTTCGCCGGGGGGCTGATCCCGGTCGCGATCGCCCTCATCGGCGACACCACCCCTTATGCCGAGCGGCAGGCGACGCTCGGGCGGTTCATGACCGGTATGGTGCTCGCGAACCTCGCCGCGGCACCGCTCTCGGGGGTCGCCGGCGACGTCGTGGGCTGGCGCCCCGTCTTCGCGGCTCTGGGTGCGGCAGCGCTTGCGGCCGCCGTGCCGCTGTGGCACGCCGCCCGGGCCATGGGACCGCCACCGCCGCACGCCCATGGCTCGGCGGTCGCGCGCTATCTCGCGCTTTTGAGGCGGCCCGCGGCGCGTCGGCTCCTGCTTCTCGTCGGGGTCGAGGGGGCGGTCGCCTTCGCCGCACCGCCCTTCCTGGGCGCCTTCCTGGTCGAGGGCTATGGCCTGTCCTATTCGGTGGCGGGGCTCGTGCTCGGCGCCTCGGGCCTCGGCGCCCTTCTCTACACGCGGATCGCGGGGCGGCTCGTTGCGCGCTTCGGCGAGCGCGGGCTGCTCACCGGCGGCGGCGCCGGGCTTGTCCTGTGGCTCGGCGCGATCGCCGCCGCCCCGCCTACGCCGTGGCTCGGCGCGGTGAGTTTCTTCGGCGGGCTTTCCCTCGCCTCCTTCCACGGCGTGCTGCAGGCGCGCGGGTCGGAGATCGCCCCTGAGAGCCGAGCGACCGGGATGGCCGCCTTCGCCTTCTCGCTGTTCGTGGGCCAGGCGATTGGCGCGGCCGTGGCCGGGCTTCTCCTCCCTCTTGCCGGTTTCCGCGGCCTCTTCGCGTCGGCCGCCTGCGTCATGGCGGGGCTTGCGGCGGCCGCACGCGCAAGCCCGGCTCGCTAGCGTTCAGCAGGAGCGGGGCGGAACCGGCGCGGCGACGAAGGCGACGAGGCAGGGACCGAACCGCTCGCTGAACTGCCCCGTGCCCCCGGCGTGGTGGCCGGAGAAGCCCTCTGGCCGGTCGATCAGGAGCAAGGAGGAGACGCGCGGCGCGAGCACCTCCCTAAGGATCGCCGCGCGCGCCGCGTTGTCGGCCATGAATGGATCTTCGGCGAACTGCACGACGGCGACGCGGGCCTGCCTGTTCGCGGCCTCGGCCGAGAGCCGACGGAGCTGGTCGAGCTGGCCGAGCAGGTTCATCGAGACGTAGGAGCCATGGGCGGCAGGGGCGATGGCGATCACTGCCTCCGCAAGCCCCGGCACCGAGAGCATCTGCAACGCGTTCCACCCCCCGCGCGACTGGCCCGAGACGACGATCGTTCGATAGCCGAGCGCCCGCAGCTGCCCGAGCCCCTCGCGCAGCCAGGCGGCGGCGCGGCGCTCATCGTCGGTTCCTGGGTGACGATCGAACCGGAACACGTCGTAGCCCGCGTTGTTTACGTGCCGGACCCAGGGCTGCGGCTGCTGGCCGCGATTGTCCTGGTCCGGCAGGCCGCGGCCGTGGCCGAACACGATCGCGCCGTGGGCCGCCGTCGGGCCACGCCAGAGATAGCGTTGGTCGGGGACGATCTCCCACGCCATCGCCCGGCCGATCCCGACCGTTTCGGGCGGCCGAACCGGCGGCGACCACTCACGCCCGGGCGCGACGATCGCGAGATCGACCGCGTAGAGCGCGCACGCAGCGCCGCCTGTGCGCCGGCGGCACGCCTCGAGCGCCGCCGCCCTCGCCTCCTCGAGAGTCTTCCTGCCCCACGCCGCGCCGTAGGTCCCGTTCGGCCCGAAGGCGATCGCGCGCGCAAGGTTCTGCCCGAGCCAACGCGCATGGGCCTGCCGCTGCGCGTCGGTCAGCCCGGGAAGACGGGGGGGCTCCAGAAGCGGGATCGGCGCCTCCGCCCGCGCCGCGTCGGAGAGGCACAGGGCGGCGAGGAGCGAGAGGAGGGAGGGGGAGCGGCGTCGCATCAGGGCTCAGGCGTGGGATACCTTGCGCGCAACCCTCCCATGCGCCGATGTTCTGGGGCAACGGCACGCCACCCGAAGCTCTTCGACCGAGACCATGCTGACCGAGCCCTCCGCACGTGAGACGAGCCTCCCTCCTCCGCGTGACCTCACCTTCGCCGAGACCGACTGGGACGTTCTTTCCCGCTGCTGGCACCCCGTCGCCTGGTCGGAGGCAGTGGAGCCCCCGGCTCCCGGAGGCAGGGGAAAGCCGCTTTCGGTTCGCCTGCTCGACGTGCCGCTTGTCGTGTGGCGCACGGCGGAGGGCAAGGTTGCAGTGGCGCGCGACCTCTGCCCGCACCGCGGCACGCCGCTCTCTCTGGGCTGGACCGAGGGAGAGACGGTGATCTGCCCCTATCACGGCTTCCGCTTCGCCCCCGACGGGGCCTGCCGCCTCATCCCCGCCCATCCCGACCGGCCGATCCCGCCGCGGATGCGTGTTGCCACCTTCCCGGCGGTCGAGCGCTTCGGCCTCGTCTGGACGAGGCTTGCCGGCGACCTCCCGGCCGAGGAGGGGCTTCCCGTGTTCCCCGCCTGGGACGACCCCGCCTGGCAGAGGGTCACCCCGCCCTTCGTCGACATCGCGGGCTCGGCGGGGCGGCAGGTCGAGGGCTTCCTCGACGTCGCCCATTTCGCCTGGGTGCATGCCGAGACCTTCGCCGACCCCGACAACCCGGTGGTTCCTCCCTACAAGGTCACCCCCACCGAACGCGGGGTGGAGAGCCACTACTGGTCGACCGTTCCGAACTGGCCCAAGGGCCAGGAGAAGCCGACGCCGGAAGGGTTCCTGTGGCTTCGCCATTTCCAGGTGTTCCCGCCCTTCTGCGCTCTTCTGACCATCCATTTCCCGGGCGAGGACCGCCTGTGCATCCTCAACGCCGCTTCGCCCGTCTCGGCACGGAAGACACGGCTCTTCGTGCCGATCGCGAAGAATTTCGGGGTGAACGATCCGGTCGAGCCGGTGCATGCCTTCAACGCGCGGATCTTCGCCGAGGACCAGGCGATCGTCGAACGCCAGAAGCCGGAGGACCTGCCGCTCGATCTGACGTTCGAGGCGCACATCCTGGCTGACCGTATGTCGGTCGCCTACCAGCAGCTGCTTGCGCGTATGGGCTTGGGGCGCGGCTTCACGGCCTGACGCCCGGCCGACGCGGCGGCGGAGCGTCCGCCCGCGCAGCGCCCTCGGTTTGCTGCGCCTGCGGCCGGGACGTCCGGCCCGAGAGCGCCCCAGCGCCCTGGCCGTCAGGGCACCAGAAGCTCGATCAGGAACGGGCCTCGGCGCGCCATCGCCGCGCGCATCAGGTCAGCGAGCGCGTCGAGGTCGGGCGCGATCGCCGCCTCCACCCCCATCCCTTCGGCAAGCTTCACCCAGCCGATGTCGGGGTTGCCGAGGTCGAGCATGTCGAGCGCCGTCCGGCCAGGGTTGGCGCCGACGGCCATCAGCTCGTGGCGCAAGATCGCGTATTTGCGGTTCGAGAACACGACGATCGTGGCGTCGCAGCGCTCGCGCGCAAGACTCCACAGCGCCTGCACCGTGTACATGGCAGAGCCGTCCGCCTGCAGCCCGATCACCTTGCGGTCGGGGCAGGCGATCGCGGCACCGAGCGCGAGCGGCAGCCCCTCGCCGATCGAGCCGCCGGTGAGCTGGAGCCAGTCATGCGGCGGGGCGGCATGGGTCTCGGCAAAGAAGCCGCGCCCCGTGGTCACGCCTTCGTCGACCACGATGGCGCCCTCGGGCATCAGGGCTGCGACGGTTCGGGCGATCCCCTCGCAGGTCACCGGCCCTCCGGGCGGCGTGGGGCGCGGCCCTGCGTTGGCGGGCGGCGGGGCCACACCGCGCGCCACCTCCTCGGCGAGCGCCTCGAGCGCCCCGGCCACGTCCTGGTCGGGCCGGGCGAGCACGTGCACCGTGCAGCCCTCGGGAAGCAGCGAGCTCGGCTTGCCCGGATAGGCGAAGAAGGCCACCGGGTGCTTGGCGCCGACCAGGATGCAGGCGGTGTAGGGGGCGAGAGCGGCGAGGGCATGGTCCACCGGGTAGGGCACGCGCTCGATCGGGTATCGCCCCTGGCCGCGGGCAACCCGGGCGTTCGACATCTGGGCGCGCAGGCCGGCGCCGGTGGCGGCGGCGATCCGGGACGCGGCGCGCTGGCCCGCCTCCGCGAGCGCCGCTCCGGCGAGCAGGAGCAGAACCTTCGCGCCGTCGCGATGCAGAAGCCGCGCCGCCCCCTCGATCTGCTGCGGCGAGGCGGGAGCGGGCGCCGGCACCGGCAGCGGCGCGGCAGGGCCGTCCGCCTCGCCCCAGGCCGTGTCGGCGGGAAGGATCAGGGTCGCGATCTGGCCCGGGGCGGTGCGGGCGGCCTGCACCGCGGCGGCGCCGTCCGCGGCGATGGTGGCGGCGCTCCTCCCGCTTCTGACCCAGTCGCTGAACGGCCGCGCGATCCCCTCGACATCGGCCGTGAGCGGTGCATCCCAGGCGCGGTGGTAGGTGGCATGGTCACCCACCACGTTGACCATGGGCGAGCGGGCGCGCCGGGCGTTGTGCAGGTTCGCGGCCGCATTGGCGAGGCCGGGCCCGCAGTGAAGCAGGGTGGCGGCGGGCTTGCCGGCCATCCGGGCGTAGCCGTCGGCCGCGCCCGTCACCACCCCCTCGAACAGGCCGAGCACGCAGCGCATGCCCGGAACCCGGTCGAGCGCGGCGACGAAGTGCATCTCCGAGGTGCCGGGATTGGCGAAGCAGGTGTCGACGCCAGAGGCGAGCAGGGTGTGGACGAGGCTTTCGGCGCCGTTCATGGGGCGTGTGGTCTCCAGAGGGGCTTTGGGGGCGGGGCCGAGGCCCCATTCCTACCCCCCCGGGCGACGACGGCAAGCCGGGATCGGACGCGAGCGCAAACGAAAAGGGCGGTGCCCTGCGGCACCGCCCCGAACGTCACCCCGTCAGAGTGTAAAGTTTTCCGACACGGCTCTGTAACAGTCAGGCCCTGCGGCGTCGGCGGGCGACGAAGCCGAGCCCGATCAGGCCTGCCCCGAGCGGCCCGAGCGTGGCGGGCTCGGGAACGGGAGTCTCGAACCTGCCGTTCGAGATTCGGATGACCATCACGAGGTCATCGTGGTTGTCGTCCCGCCCGCCACCACCGTCATCGAGAGCGAGGATCAGTGTGTTGCCGCTGCTCGCCGTGCTGCCCGTGCCCCAGGCGCAGGAGGTAGCGAGGTTCGCCTCCGAGAGGTCGCAGGTGTAGACCGCCGACCAGAACTCCGGAGCGAACGCCTGGCCCGGGTTGCTGCCGTTGGTGACGGTATCGTTCGGCGTCGTGAAGGAGAATTCGATCAGCCGGGGGTTGATCGACGCGTTGGCCAGCTGCTGCGGCGCCTCCGTTCCGCCGAACAGCATCGAGATGCCACTGGTATTCGCGAAAGGCCCGTAGGTCGACCCGCCGATCGTGAAGGTGTTGTCCCAGCGGGCCTCCCGGCCGATGTAAAACACCTCGACCGTGGTGGTCGCGCCTGCGATCAGATACCACTGCGCACCGAACCAGCCCCTGACTTGGCCGATGACGTCGTTGTTGGCGGCGGTGGTGCCGATCGTTGGCGCCGCCTGTGCGGTCGGTGACGCGAGCGCTAGAGCGGTTTCCAGATGAGTGGAAACCGCTCTGGCCTTATCTTGCGAGCATCTTCACGCCTACGGCTGTTTCCAGCCGTATGCGATCTGCTCTAGGCCCGCTGCCGCCACCCCCGCCAGAACTGTCCTTTTCATGAGCCTTACTCCGTGTCGCTGCGTGTTGTTTTCCGGTCGCCACGCCGCCGGGAAGGCCTCTCTCCGCCAGCCGCGAAGTTTCGCAGCAATATCCGTGTTGCACGAGAAAACCGTGCAGCTCCAGAGCGTTGCGGACGCGCGCCACGGGTGTGAACCCGAACTGTAAGATGTTCCGACACGCCCGCGTCCTCCACCTGAGGGTGAAGGCCCGGGTCGGATCACGCCGCCGGCGATCGCCCCGAAGCACGCCCCCTGGCCCTCGGCGAGACCGTGTGGCGTGATGTGGGGCAACAAGGGCAACCCCGGGACGGGCGAGGAAACGGCGGCAGGATGCAGCACCCCCAGGAACCGACCATCGGCACCTTCGACTTCGTCATCGTCGGCGCGGGCAGCGCCGGCTGCGTGCTGGCGAACCGCCTCTCGGCCGACGGGCGCCACAGCGTCGCCGTGCTTGAAGCAGGGCCGGAGGACCGAGACCTCTGGATCCACATCCCCCTCGGCTACGCGAAACTGTTCCGCAAGGGCACCGTCAACTGGATGTACGAGACCGCTCCGGAGGCGGAACTGAACGGAAGGCGGGTCTACCAGCCGCGCGGCAAGGTCCTGGGCGGCTCCTCCTCGATCAACGGCCTCGTCTACATCCGCGGCCAGAGGGAGGACTTCGACCACTGGCGCCAGCTCGGCAACCCCGGCTGGTCGGCCGACGACGTGCTCCCCTACTTCCGACGCGCCGAGGCTAATGTCCGCGGCGCCGACGACCAGCACGGCGGCGACGGGCCCCTGAGCGTGTCAGACCCGCACACGCACGAACTGACGGAGGCCTTCATCGCCTCCGCCGTTCACGAGGGCCTGCCGCGCACGCGCGACTTCAACGGCGTGGTGCAGGAGGGAGTGGGCTATTTCCAGACGACCTCACGCCGCGGCCGACGCTGCTCTGCGGCGGTGGCCTATCTCCACCCGGCGCGGCGGCGCGGCAACCTCACCGTCATCACCGAGGCGCTGACCGACCGGGTTCTGATCGAGGACGGCCGCGCCGCGGGCGTGGTGTTCCGCCGCGGCGGCGTCGAACAGCTGGTTCGGGCGAGGCGCGAGGTGATCCTCTCCGCCGGCGCCTTCGGCAGCCCAGCGATCCTGCAGCGCTCCGGCCTTGGGCCGGGGGAGCTCCTCGCCTCGCTCGGTATCCCCGTGGTGAAGGACCTCCCCGGCGTCGGCACCGACCTGCAGGACCATCTCCAGGCGCGCTGCGTGATGCGCTGCACCCGCCCGATCACGCTCAACGACATGACGACGAGCCTGATCGGCCGGGTGAGGCTCGGCCTGGAGTGGCTGCTGACCCGCTCCGGGTGGCTTGCGATCGCCGCCGGCCACGCCGGCGCCTTCTTCCGCACCGACCCGCGGCTCGCGACCCCCGACGTGCAGGTTCACTTCATCCCCTTCTCGACCGACCGGATGGGCGACAGGCTTCACCCCTTCCCGGGCTTCATGGCGCATGTCTGCCAGCTCCGCCCCGAAAGCCGCGGCAGCGTGCGCATCACCTCGCGCGACCCCGCCGCTCCGCCCGAGATCCGCATGAACTACCTCTCCACGGAGACCGACCGCGCCACGCTGCTCGCCGGCCTCAAGAAGCTCCGGGCGATCCTGCACGCCCCGCCGCTCCGCCCCTATGTCGCGGCCGAAGTCGAGCCCGGTCCGGAGGCGACCGATGACGCAGCGCTGATGGCGCATATCCGCGCCCGCGCCTCCACCGTCTATCACCCCACAAGCACCTGCCGGATGGGGCCTGATCCCCGCGCGGTGGTGGACGAGCGGCTTCGAGTGAAGGCGATGCCCGGCCTGCGCGTGGTCGATTGCTCGATCATGCCGAGCCTTGTCTCGGGCAACACCAACGCCGCGGCGATCATGATCGGCGAGAAAGCCTCCGACATGATCCTCGAAGACGCTCGGGCGGCGTGAGCGCTGTGCCCGATGCCACATCCCCAGGCCGGCGCGACGGCTTCGCCGCGATCCTCGGCGTCTTCCTCCGCCTCGGCCTGACCTCCTTCGGGGGCCCTGTGGCGCATATCGGCTATCTGCGCGAGGAGTTCGTCTCCCGCCGCGGCTGGATCACGGACCGTGCCTATGCCGACCTCGTCGCGCTCGCCCAGTTCCTGCCCGGGCCCGCGAGCAGCCAGACCGGCTTCGCGATCGGCGTCCTCCGCCGCGGGCTCGCGGGCGGTCTCGCCGCCTGGCTCGGGTTCACCCTGCCGTCCGCGATCGTGATGCTCCTTGCCGCGCACGGCGTCGACCTCGCCTCCGGCGGCGTGGGCGCGGGCGTGGTGCACGGCCTCAAGCTCGTGGCGGTCGCGGTGGTGGCGCAGGCCGTCTGGAGCATGGCGGGGAGCCTCTGCCCCGACCGGACGCGCGGCACGATCGCGGTCGCGGCGACGCTCGCTCTGCTCGTCGTGCCGAGCGCCTGGACGCAGATCGGCGTGATCGTCGCTGGCGGCTGTGTTGGGCTTCTCGTGCTGCGCGACGGCGCGACGCACAGGGAGGGAACGCTGCGGCCCGCGGTACCGGGGCGAACCGGCGTGGCGTCGCTCGTGCTTGCGGGGGTGCTGCTCGTCTCGCTTCCGCTCTTCGCCTCGGAGGGGCCACATGCGCTCGCCCTGTTCGAGGCGGCCTACCGCGCCGGGGCGCTCGTGTTCGGCGGCGGGCATGTCGTGCTGCCGCTGCTCGAGACGAGTTTCGTGCCGCGCTGGATGAGCGCCGATACCTTCCTCGCCGGCTATGGCGTCGCCCAGGCCGTGCCGGGCCCGCTCTTCAGCTTCGGCGCTTTCCTCGGCGCCGCCGCGACCCCGAGCCCGAACGGGGTGCTCGGCGGGGCGATCGCGCTCGTGGCGATCTTCCTGCCCGGTCTGCTCCTGATCTACGGGATGCTGCCATTCTGGGACCGGGTTCGGGGAGAGCCCACCGCCCAAGCCATGCTGCGCGGCGTGAACGCCGCTGTGGTGGGGATCCTGCTCGCGGCGCTCTACGACCCGATCTTCCTCTCGAGCGTGAAGACGCCTGAGGATTTCGCGATCGCGGTCGCGTGCTTCGCAGCGCTCGTTCTCTGGAGGGTTCCCGCCTGGGCGGCGGTGGCGACGACGGCCGCCGCGGGGGCGGCCGCGCAGATGCTGTGAAAGGCGACATCCGCGTTCCCACGCGCATGATCGCGAGGCCGATCGGATGCTCTGCCCCCCAGCTCGGATGGTTCGGCTCGCCAATGGACGCTCTCGGAGGGCCGCGGCGCAACTGCCGCCGGCACTCCGCGCGCACCCGTCAGGTCCTGACGCGAGGGCGTGCGAGATATGCCGTAGCGGCGCGCGACACCGCCGCAGCATTGCCTGTCGGCCGCCGGTGCTCGGTGCTCGCGGATGCGTCTTCGGCGTGTGGCGCGGTTTCTTGAGCGTCGTGCGCTGCGGGTTCAGTTTTCCTTGTTTCTTGGGTTATGGACGGAGGCGGAGTTTGAGGAGGTGTGGTTTGGCCTGTCCTGTTTGATCAATCCGCGGCGTGATGACGTTCGCGCCTGGCCTGTGCCTGAGGCGGCCGAGGTGGTGTCGATCGGGTGTGGGTTGCCGGAGGGGATTGTGGTTGGGGAGGCGCGGTCGCGCGGGTTTGCGCGTGTGGGCGGTGCCCTTCGTTCGGGCGGTGGTGGGGTTGGTGTGTGAGAGGTTTGGAGGACAGGTTTGCGCGCCCGCCTCGGATGTGCGAAGATTGTGTGGAGCTCATTGACATCGTTGGGTTTTTCGAGGGGGAGCCTTCCAAAGCAGACCCGATCTTCAGGGGGTCAAAACGCGCTCGAGAGCCGAGATGTGAAACCCGCGGCTCTCTTCCAAAGCAGACCCGATCTTCAGGGGGTCAAAACTCGGGCAGGCCCGTGACCTGCCCAAATGCGCGCGCCCTTCCAAAGCAGACCCGATCTTCAGGGGGTCAAAACTGCTTTTGTTTCGCTTTCGCGCCGATCGCGTGCTTCCAAAGCAGACCCGATCTTCAGGGGGTCAAAACCTCGGCCTCGGCATCACATGCCTCAGACCGTGCGAGCTTCCAAAGCAGACCCGATCTTCAGGGGGTCAAAACCCAACGGGGCATCGATGCATCATCTCAAGGCTCTCTTCCAAAGCAGACCCGATCTTCAGGGGGTCAAAACCCGCCAAGAGTGCGGCGCGCTTGAAACGGTAGTCTTCCAAAGCAGACCCGATCTTCAGGGGGTCAAAACATCGGATTCCCTTCACAATCTTGAAGCGCGTAGGGCTTCCAAAGCAGACCCGATCTTCAGGGGGTCAAAACCTACTGCCCCGCGCCCCATGCGCCGGGCTTCGTGACTTCCAAAGCAGACCCGATCTTCAGGGGGTCAAAACCCAGTCGCCGCACAAGCATTTCCTGCGCTTCCTTCCAAAGCAGACCCGATCTTCAGGGGGTCAAAACGTAACCTCCCCAAACTGGCGCGCCACCACGGGAACCTTCCAAAGCAGACCCGATCTTCAGGGGGTCAAAACGCTGCCCCCGGCGCACGCACCATCTCTTCCAGCCTTCCAAAGCAGACCCGATCTTCAGGGGGTCAAAACGAACCGTGGTGTTGCCGACTCCCACCACGGACTTCCAAAGCAGACCCGATCTTCAGGGGGTCAAAACGTTGCATGGGTGCATCATGCGCCATTCGGCGCTTCCTTCCAAAGCAGACCCGATCTTCAGGGGGTCAAAACGCGGAAGGTCTGGGTCAAGAGCCCGAATATCTGCATCTTCCAAAGCAGACCCGATCTTCAGGGGGTCAAAACGTGCGGAGTGAGATTCAGCATCCGAACCCCTTCAATCTTCCAAAGCAGACCCGATCTTCAGGGGGTCAAAACGCCTCAAAGACAAGGCTTGACACGAGGCAAGCCCTTCCAAAGCAGACCCGATCTTCAGGGGGTCAAAACGATGCTGATGCAGCATGTGCTGCTTCGGCTTGCCCTTCCAAAGCAGACCCGATCTTCAGGGGGTCAAAACCAGCCGCAGGCGCGCAGCTCGGCCGACGGCTGCCCTTCCAAAGCAGACCCGATCTTCAGGGGGTCAAAACTCTACAAGGTGGCGGATGCGCATTCAGGCCTCCGTCTTCCAAAGCAGACCCGATCTTCAGGGGGTCAAAACTCACACGATCGAGAGTCATCGCCAGCACATCCGCTTCCAAAGCAGACCCGATCTTCAGGGGGTCAAAACATCATCTTACGCATCGTCTTGTTCCCTTTCGTTCCCTTCCAAAGCAGACCCGATCTTCAGGGGGTCAAAACAGGCGAACCGATTCAAAAGAACGTCGGCTTCGCCCCTTCCAAAGCAGACCCGATCTTCAGGGGGTCAAAACATGATGCGGCCGACTTTCGACGCCACACGCATCGCCTTCCAAAGCAGACCCGATCTTCAGGGGGTCAAAACCTGATCAACGGTTTGAAAAGCCATGATGCGGCCCTTCCAAAGCAGACCCGATCTTCAGGGGGTCAAAACCGGCGTGACGCAATCAGCCTAGAGCCGCTCCTGCTTCCAAAGCAGACCCGATCTTCAGGGGGTCAAAACCCTGGGCATCACATTCATCAGCCCGGCCGATGTGGCTTCCAAAGCAGACCCGATCTTCAGGGGGTCAAAACCGACGTATTGTTTGTTGTGGGCTGCCTCCTTCGCCTTCCAAAGCAGACCCGATCTTCAGGGGGTCAAAACACATGCTCGCCACTACCCTTCGCCTTTCGGCCAGGACTTCCAAAGCAGACCCGTTCTTCAGGGGGTCAAAACTGAGAAACCTATACCCACGACGGCAATACTTAGCGCTTCCAAAGCAGACCCGATCTTCAGGGGGTCAAAACTCGAGATTATCGTTCATGACCCCTCCTTCATCTCTTCCAAAGCAGACCCGATCTTCAGGGGGTCAAAACAGATCGGGTGAATCGGGTTCCCCTCGCGCCCCAGCTTCCAAAGCAGACCCGATCTTCAGGGGGTCAAAACAGTCTCGCCAGGAGGCGCGTCAGTCTCATAGCTTCCAAAGCAGACCCGATCTTCAGGGGGTCAAAACTCGCGTAGGGCGTAAGCTCCGCGACCGCCGCATCGCTTCCAAAGCAGACCCGATCTTCAGGGGGTCAAAACGCCTCCTTGTTGGCGGTTGCGATGAGCGCAGTAACTTCCAAAGCAGACCCGATCTGCAGGGGGTCAAAACTATCTGGGAAGCCAAACTGATCAAGCGTATCGCTTCCAAAGCAGACCCGATCTTCAGGGGGTCAAAACAACTCCGCCGCGTCTTCTTCGCAATATTCTGCATCCTTCCAAAGCAGACCCGATCTTCAGGGGGTCAAAACACAACCGTCTCCGTGGTGGCCACACGTGCCACCATCCTTCCAAAGCAGACCCGATCTTCAGGGGGTCAAAACGCGATGCCGGGCGACCCACGCCTCGATCGCAACCCTTCCAAAGCAGACCCGATCTTCAGGGGGTCAAAACTCAGTGCCGGCAGCAAGCGCGGCGTTGTAGGCCCGCCTTCCAAAGCAGACCCGATCTTCAGGGGGTCAAAACCGGCACGGCGCGCTGATCGAGCAGCCGCTTGGCTTCCAAAGCAGACCCGATCTTCAGGGGCTCGAATCGCGAAGGCCCAAGGGCCACGAGTGGCGGCCCTATCGACGCAAAGCCGATCGTCAACGAGTGACGAGCACACCACGCAAGGCGCGACCACACCTCGGGCCGCGCTCCACGCGCCTCAGGCGCCCGGGAACCCGCCCACACTCGCAACGAAACCGTCTCTCTGACGGGAGAACCAGCCCAATGCCGCCTTGAACCTCACGGGCGGACGCACTCGCCAAACGCGAAGAGGGGCCGCTGTGGGGCCACCCTCAGGCCCGGCTCACACCCGATCCCGACTGGTGGAGCCGAGGGGAATCGAACCCCTGACCTCGTGAATGCCATTCACGCGCTCTCCCAACTGAGCTACGGCCCCAACCGTCGCGCACGGGCGCCAGGCGCGCCCGCTGTCGGGAACGCGGCCTTCTAGCGAAGCCCTGCCCCCCGGGCAAGGGCCCTTGCCGCTTGCCTCGCCCGGGGCGGAAGAGGACATTCCAGCCCGCTCAAGAGGCGAGGGAGGAACGGCATGAGCGAGATCCTCTGGCGGCCCGATCCGGTCCGCGCGGCGGCGACCAATCTCCGCGCCTTCCGGCTCTGGCTCGGCGCGCGCGGCATCGCCGTGCCCGACGTCGCCTCCCTCTGGCGCTGGTCGGTCGAGGACATCGGCGGCTTCTGGACCGCGCTGTGGGACTTCGCCCGAATCATCGGCCACAAGGGCGACGCGGCGCTCGAGAACCCCGAGGCCATGCCGGGCGCGCGCTTCTTCCCCGAAGCCCGCCTCAGCTACGCCGAAAACATCCTCCGCCACGCGGGCGAAAAGGAGGCGATCGTCTTTACCGGCGAGGACGGGCAGCGACTCGCCTGGAGCCGCGACCGCCTCCGCGCGGAAACCGCCGCCGTCGCCGCCGCCCTGCGCGCGCACGGCCTCAGGCTCGGCGATCGCGTCGCCGCCTACCTCCCCAACATCCCGCACGGGATCGCCGCCCTCATCGGTACCAACGCCGCGGGTGGCACCTTCTCCTCGGCAAGCCCCGATTTCGGCCCCTCGGGGGTGCTCGACCGCTTCGGCCAGATCGCGCCGCGCGTGCTGATCGCCGCCGACGGCTACCGCTACGGCGGCAAGCTGTTCCGGAACGCGGCGAAGATCGCCGAGATCATGGCGGGCCTCCGCTCGGTCGAACGCCTCGTGATCGTGCCGTTCATCGGCGACGACGCAGCCCTCGCGCTGCCCAAGGCCGTCACCTGGGAGGCATGGACGGAGCCGCACCGGGGCGCGCCGCTCGCCTTCGAGCGCCTGCCGTTCGACCACCCGCTCTACATCCTCTATTCCTCCGGAACGACCGGGAAGCCGAAATGCATCGTCCACGGCGCGGGGGGGGTGCTGCTCAAGCACGCCTCCGAACACCTCCTGCACACCGACCTCAAGCCCGATGACCGGTTGTTCTACTTCACCACGCTCGGGTGGATGATGTGGAACTGGCAGGTCTCGGCCCTGATGGCCGGGGCGACGCTTCTGCTCTTCGACGGCAACCCGTTCTACCCTTCTGCCTCCGCCCTGTTCGACCTCGCCGACCGCGAGGGGATGACGATCTTCGGCACAAGCGCGAAATATATCGACAGCGTGGCAAAAGCGGGCCTCAAGCCCCGTGCGAGCCACCGGCTCGAGAGCCTCCGCACCATGCTCTCCACCGGAAGCCCCCTGATCCCGGAGAGCTTCGATTTCGTTTACCGCGAGATCAAGGAGGACCTCCTCCTCGCCTCGATCTCGGGCGGCACCGACATCGTCGGCTGCTTCGCTCTGGGCAACCCCGAGGGGCCGGTGCGCCGCGGCGAGCTCGCAATGCGCGCCTTGGGCTGCGCCGTCGAGGTGTTCGACGAGGCGGGGCGGCCGGTGCGCGGGCGGAAGGGCGAGCTCGTCTGCCTCAAGCCCTTCCCCTCGATGCCCGTCTGTTTCTGGGGTGACCCGGACGGAGCGCGCTACCGCGCCGCCTATTTCGAGCGTTACCCAGGCGTGTGGCACCATGGCGACTGGTGCGAGATCATCGAGCATGAGGACGGGGTCGCGGGGCTCGTCATCACCGGCCGTTCCGATGCCGTGCTGAACCCGGGGGGCGTGCGCATCGGCACCGCCGAGATCTACCGCCAGGTTGAGACGCTGCCGGAGATCCAGGAGGCTCTGGTGATCGGGCAGGAGTGGGAGAACGACGTGCGCGTGGTCCTGTTCGTCCGCCTGAAGGAGGGCCAGGTGCTCGACGATGCCTTGCGCGAGCGCATCCGGCGGGTGATTCGCGACAACGCTTCGCCCCGGCACGTGCCGGCGAAGATCATCGCCGTGCCCGACATCCCCCGCACGCGCTCGGGCAAGATCACCGAGCTTGCGGTGCGCGACGTGGTGCACGGGCGGCCGGTGAAGAATGTCGAGGCGCTGGCCAACCCCGAGGCGCTCGAGCTGTTCCGCGCGATCCCGGAGCTCGCCGAGTGACACGCTAGCGCAACGACAGTACCCCGAGCATCAGCGACCCCACGGCGATCCGATACCAGCCGAAGGGCGCGAAGCCGATCCGCCCGATCACGGCGATCACCGTTCGCACGACGAGGAACGCCACCACGAACGCGGAGGCGAAGCCTGTTGCGATCAGCGTAGCACCCTCGAAGGAGAGCACCGACCAGTTCTTGTAGAGGCTGAACACCGCCGCGGCGAGCATGGTCGGAATCGCGAGCACGAAGCTGAACTCCGCCGCCGCGGGGCGGGAGACGCCGACGAGGAGGGCGGTGATGATGGTCGCTCCCGAGCGCGAGGTGCCGGGCACCATCGCGAGCACCTGGCCGAAGCCGATCAGCACCGCCGCACCCCAGCCGATCCGCTCCACCGTCTCGATGCGCGGGATGCGCCGGAAGCGCTCGATCAGGATGATCGCCACGCCCCCGGCGATCAGCGCGACCGAGACCACCCACGGGTCGAACAGTCGTTTCGTGATCGTGTCGTACAGCGTCGCCCCGATCACCATTGCCGGAACGAAGGCGAGAAGCACGTTCGCGGCATAGGCGCGCGCCATCCGCCCCTCCGCCCCCCCGAGCGGCAGGCGGGCGGCGATGCCCCAGAGCTTGCGGGCGTAGATCAGGATCACGGCGAGGATGGCGCCGAGCTGGATCACGATCTCGAAGCTCTTCCCCGGCGGGGCGGCGAAGCCGAGCAGGTCGACGAGCAGGATCAGATGCCCGGTGGAGGAGACGGGGATGAACTCGGTCAACCCCTCGACGATGCCGAGCAGGAGGGCCGAGACGAGCGGCGGAAGGTCCATCGGGCTTGGTCCTCGGGCGCGTGAGCCGGCGTGAGCCGAGGTAGCAGCCGCCTGCCCTCCCGTCACGGGGGCGCGTCAGGCGCGGAACCGGCCGAGCACCTCAGGGTCGCCGCCCGTGCGCACCACCACCGCCTCGCCGGAGGCGGGTACGAGGCCGGTGAGCGCAGTGATGTTCACCTGGTGCGTGACAAGCACGAGCGGGCCGCCGTGCGAGGCCGCGAGCAGGGCGCGCAGCGCCGCCGTCCGTGCCGCGCCCTCGCCGCGATCGGCGAAGAAACTGTCGAGCGCGGGCTCCCGTCGCACGGGTCCGAGAGCGAGCAGCTCCGCCGTCTCGAGGCAGCGGCACCAGCCGCTCGAGAACACGGTCGCAGCAGCGATGCCGTTCGCCCGGAACAGGTCGCCGAGAGACCGCGCCTGCGCCCGGCCCTCGTCGGAGAGGGTCCTCTGGGTCGAGCAGTTGCTGAGCCGGAAGCCTGGCGGGTCACCTACGCCTGGAGCGAGGGCGTGACGGGGCAGCGCGGCCGCGCGGCCTTCGCGCAACAGCGGCCAGGGCACTGCCTCGGCGCGCGCGACCAGCGGTGCGACCAGCAGAAGCGGCAGGGTGCGTCTCGACCATGGCATGCCCGGAACGTTGGGCCAGAGCCGGATGGCGCAAGGGGTGGCTTGCCAGCCAGGCCGCGACGTGCTGATGCCTCTCCCCGAGGTTCCGCTGAGGGGGAAGCGCCCATGACGCTCACGCCGGCCATCCGCGACACGCTCGCGCATGTCACGACAGCCACGCTCACCACCGTGCTGCTGAAGAAGGGTCTGCGTCGGACGTGGATGCGCGGGCCGAAGCCGCTTCGCCCCGGCCTGGCCCGCATTGTGGGGCCAGCCTTCACCCTGCGCTTCATCCCCGCGCGCGAGGACCTCGCCACGCCCGAGAGCTGGTCCTCCCCGCGCTCGACCCGCGGCGCGATCGAGGCGATGCCGGAGGGCTGCGTGGTGGTGGCCGGCACTGAGGGCATCACCGATGCCGGGATCTTCGGCGACATCCTCTGCGCGCGCATGTCGAAGAAAGGGGTGGCGGCGCTCGTGACCGAGGGCGCGGTGCGTGACGGCGCCGGGGTGCGGGCCACCGCCCTTCCCGTCTGGTGCGCCGGCGAGGTGGCGCCGCCGTCGGTCGCTTCGCTGACCTTCGTGACTTGGGAGGAGCCGGTCGGCTGCGGCGGGGTGGCGGTGTTCCCAGGCGACATCGTGGTCGCAGACGACGACGGCGCGGTGCTGATCCCCCAAGCCCTGCTCGAGGCGGTGGCACGCGAGGCCGAGGCGCAGGAGAAGCTCGAGGCCTGGATCATGCGCGAGGTGGAGAAGGGCGTGCCGCTTCCCGGCCTTTACCCGCCAGACGCCGAGACCAGGGCGCGCTACGAGCGCGAGACGGGCTGAGGCGGCTGCCGCGGGGAGGCGAGTCGCGTGCGCGCGCTCATCCGTTTCGCGTCGATCGCTGACCGGCTGAGCGCCGCCTCCGCTAGGCTCGCCACCGCCGCGGTTCTGCTCGCGGTTCTGATCTCGGCCGGCAATGCGACGAGCCGCTACGCTCTCGGCCTCACCTCGAATGCCTGGCTCGAGGTGCAATGGTATCTCTTCGCCGCGATCGCGCTGCTTGGCGCGGCGGAGACGCTCAAGCGCGGCGCGCATGTGCGCGTCGACCTGCTCTACGTGCTCGCCGGCGAACGCGGGCGTCTGGCGATCGACCTCTTCGGGCTCGTGGTGTTCCTGCTGCCGGGGATGATCCTGCTCGGCTGGCTCTCCTGGCCGTTCTTCTGGGAGAGCTGGATCCGCAACGAGTTCTCGAACAATCCGGGCGGGCTCTACCGCTGGCCGGTGAAAGCCCTGCTGCCGCTCGGTTTCGCGCTCGTGGCGCTGCAGGGGCTGGCCGAGCTTGCCAAGCGTATCGCCGCGCTCGCCGGGGCCTACCGGCTCGACACCACCTACAACCGGCTGCTGCAGTAAGGAGCCCACTGGTGGCCGGGTTCCTCACCTACGACCTGATGGCGCCGCTGATGTTCGCGGGGCTTGTTCTGTTCCTGATCATCGGCTTTCCGGTGGCGTTCAGCCTCGTCGCCTGCGGCCTTTCCTTCGCGATCCTCGGCATCGAGCTTGGCTTCTTCCAGCCCGCCTTCCTGCAGGGCCTGCCGCCGCGGGTGTTCGAGATCCTCTCGAACGAACTGTTGCTCGCCATCCCCTTCTTCACCCTGATGGGTGCGATCCTGGAACGGTCAGGCCTCGCCGAGGACCTGCTCGAGGGCATGGGCCAGCTCTTCGGTGCCCTGCCCGGCGGGCTCGGCTATGCGGTGATCCTCGTTGGCGCCCTGCTCGGCGCGATCACCGGCACCGTCGCCGCCTCGGTGCTCGCGATGGGGATGATCGCGATGCCGGCGATGCTGCGCACCGGCTATGACTCCCGCTACGCCACCGGCGTGGTGGCGGCCTCGGGCACGATCACGCAGGTGATCCCGCCCTCGCTTGTGCTGATCGTGCTTGCGCAGGTGCTCGGCCGGTCGGTCGGCGACATGTATCTCGGCGCGATCGGCCCCTCGATCCTGCAGACGCTCCTGTTCCTCGCCTACACGCTCGCCCTTGCTGTGGTGGCGCCGCGCAAGGTTCCGCCATTGCCCGAGGAGGCGCGGACGCTGCGCGGCAGCAGCCTCGCCTGGACCATCCTGCGCGCGATCCTGCCGTCGCTCGGGCTGATGTTCCTCGTGCTCGGGACGATCATCCTCGGTCTTGCGACGCCGACGGAGGCAGGCGCGATGGGCACGGTGGGGGCGATGCTGCTCGCCGCCGCCAACCGGCGTCTGACCCCCGCCCTGCTCTGGCAGGGCATGGCGACGACGATGCAGATCACCGCCATGGTGGTGTTCATCCTGATCGGCGCCACCGTGTTCAGCCTCGTGTTCGCAGGCGTCGAGGGCGGGAACTGGATCGAGGACCTGTTGAGCGACCTGCCGGGCGGGCGGACAGGCTTCCTCATCTTCGTCAACGTGTTCATCTTCCTGTTGGCGTTCTTCCTCGACTTCTTCGAGATCGCCTTTATCATCCTGCCGCTGTTGATCCCGACGGCGAAGGCGCTCGGGATCGATCTCGTCTGGTTCGGCGTGATGGTCTGCGTGAACATGCAGACAGCCTTCATGCACCCGCCCTTCGGCTTCGCGCTGTTCTACGTCCGCTCGGTCACGCCGGCGTCGGTGCTCACGCGCGACATCTATCTCGGTGCGATTCCGTTCCTTCTGTTGCAGCTCGTTCTCGTTGCGATCGTGGTCGCCTGGCCCGAGAGCGTGACCGCCTTCATCCCCGGCGGCACAGGAATCGATCCGGCCACGGTGACGATCGACATCCCCCTGCCGCCTGCGGCCGAGGACATCCCGCTGCGGTTCGACTGAGCACCTGGAACGAAAGAAGGGCGGCCAACAGGCCACCCTTCCCTCGTCGCTCCGGCCAGTGCCGCTCGGGTCGCGCCCGTCAGCGCACCGTCTGGGCCGCGGTGAAGGCGAAGTTCTGGTAGGTCAGCTCGGCCACGCGGAACCACAGGAACTGCTCGTCGCGGAACACCTTCCAGCTCTCATAGATGCGGGCGAACTTGGCGTTGGTTCGCGCGAGCTCGTCGTAGATCGCGTGCGCCGCCTTCCAGGCCTCGGCGAGGATCTCGCGCGGGAAGGCGCGGAGCTGCGCCCCTTGGGCGACGAGCCGTCGCAGCGCGGCGGCGTTCACCGCATCGTACTTCGCCATCATGTCGGCGTTGGCCATCGCGCAGGCGGTCTCGATCGCCGCCTTGTAGGAGGCGGGAAGCGACTCCCACGCAGGCAGGTGGATGTTGAGCGAGAGCGCCGCCCCACCCTCCCAGAAGCCCGGGTAGTAGTAGAAGGGCGCCACACGTACCAGACCGATCCGCTCGTCGTCGTAGGGGCCGACGAACTCGGCCGCATCGATCGTGCCGCGCTCGAGCGCCGAGTAGACTTCGCCGAGAGCAAGCTGCTGCGGGGTCGCCCCGAGCCGGGCCATGATCTGCCCGCCAAGGCCGGCGATCCGGAACTTCAGCCCCTGCAGATCGGCCACTGTGCGCAGCTCCTTGCGGAAGAAGCCGCCCATCTGCGCGCCGGTGTTGCCGGCAAGGAACGAGATGACGTTGTACTCGCGCATCAGCTCGCGCAGGAGCGCCTGCCCGCCGCCGTGGTAATACCAGGCATTGTGCTGGCGGAAGGTCATGCCCCAGGGCAGCGCCGTCTCGAAGGCGAGCGCCGGCTCCTTGCCGATGAAGTAGTAGTTCGGCACGTGCGTCATCTCGACGGTGCCGTTCTGCGCCGCCTCGAGGGTCGAGAAGGGGGGAACGATCTCGCCCGCGGGGAAGACGCGGATCTGGAACCGGTTGTCGGTGATCGCGGCGACCTGGCGCGCGATCAGCTCGGCGGGGCCGAAGAGCGTGTCGAAGGTGCGCGGGAAGGCGCTCGAGAGCCGCCAGCGGATCTCGGGGGCGCTCTGGGCGATCGCCGGGGCGGCGAGCGCTGTGGTGGCGGCGGCAGCGGCGGCGCCGCGCGTGACCAGGATACGACGCTTCATCGGTGACGTTCCTCTCTCCCAGCGGCCTTGGGCCTCCCGGCCCTTGAACGCTCTCTTAGCGGAAGCCCTGGCGGCTGAACAGCAGCGGTTGACAGCGGGGCGCGGGCCTGGAGACGATCGCGTGCCACGGCATGCCTCGACATGAGGGAGGGCCGCTCGATGGATGCGACGATCCCGCGACGCCAGGCGCTCGCGCTCGCGGCGGTTGCGGGCCTCGCCTCGCCCCGAGCGCTCGGCCAAGGCTGGCCGTCACGTCCGATCCGGCTCGTGCTCGGCTTCCCCGCAGGCGGAACGGCTGATGTGATCGGGCGGCTCGTGGGCGAACGTCTCGCCGCCGCCCTTGGCCAGAGCGTGGTGGTGGAGAACCGCGCCGGCGCGTCGGGCAACATCGCCGCCGAACACGTCGCCCGCTCCGCGCCCGACGGCTACACGCTTCTCCTCGGCACGCAAGGGACGCATGCGGCCAATGCGGCGCTGTTCGCGCGCCTGCCCTATGATCCGGTCGCCGATTTCGTTCCCATCGCCCCGGTGGCTTCGGTGCCGAACATTCTCGTGGTCACGACCGGCCTCCCCGTGGCCGACGTCGCCGGCTTCGTCGCCTACGCCAAGGCGAACCCGAACCGCATACGCTTCGGCAGCTCCGGCAACGGCACCTCGATTCATCTCGCCGGCGAATTGTTCAAGGTGATCGCCGGGATCGAGATGGAGCATGTTCCTTATCGCGGCTCCGCCCCGGCACTGACCGATCTCGTGGCCGGTCGGATCGAGGCGATGTTCGAACTCGTGCCCGGCGTACGAGGGCAGATCGCCTCGGGCGGGGTGCGGGCGCTCGCGGTCGCCTCGCGGGCGCGGATGCCGGCGGTGCCCGGCGTGCCGACCTTCGGCGAGGTCGGCTATCCGGAGTTCGTCACCGGCGCCTGGTTCGGCGTGTTCGCCCCGGCCGGAACGCCCGAACCTGTGGTGGCGCGTCTCGCCCGGGAGCTCGCGGCAATGACGGGCCCGGGGGGCAGCCTCGTCTCCCGGCTCGAGGAGGTCGGGGCGGAGCCGATGAGCGCAACACCCGAGGCCTTCCGCGCCTTCATCGCTGCCGAGACGACGCGCTGGGCCGAGGTGGTGCGACGATCGGGCGCGCGGCTCGACTGACCGGGCGGCGACGCAAGGAAAGCGAGAGGCCGGGCGGACGGCGTCGGGTCGTTCCGATCCGGCTCGGCGGACGGTGGAACCGAGGGGAAGGGGGCGGATGGTGCGTCCGACGCACACTCCGCCCCTGACATCAGGCCCTCGCTGTGCCGCAGGGAGGACCGAACGGGACACTGAACCTGCGGCCCTTCTCAGGCCGTTGCGCGGCGCGCGCGGCGGGCGACGGCGCCGAGCCCGGCAAGGCCCATCAGCATGAGCGCGACCGAGGCAGGCTCGGGCACGGGCTGACCCATCATCGCCATGCGCATGATCGGGTAGATGGCGGTGTTGTCGATGTAGCGCCCGTCGTTGAACTGAAGGAACTCAACGAGGCCTTGGTCGACACCGACGACGAAGTCATACAGCCGCTCCGCACCCGCACCTTTGGCCCAAAGCAGAGTCACCTCGTTGGTGTGCGTGCCATAGTGCCAGAGAACACCGGGGAGGTTCCCCTGACCGCGGTTCTCGATCGGCTGGAACGGGATGCGATCGGACTGAGGGCCCATCGGCATGCCGTTGCCATGGTCGGTGAGAACGATCAGGAGCGTCTCATTCCAGTTCGAATATTCCTCGACCCAGTTGATCGCCCACGCGACCGATCGGTCGAAATCCACCTGCTCCTCGATGATCCGGGCCGTGTTGTTCGCATGCGCCATCCAGTCGACCGCCCCGCCCTCGACCATGAGGAAGAAACCGTCAGGGTTGCGCGAGAGATAGTTGATGGCCCCCGCCGTCATCTCCACCAGGGTCGGCACGTTGGTGTTGAACGGCACGCCGGAGGCATTGCCGCTCGCGACCGAGATGACGGACGGATCGACCGGCCGGTTCCGGTTCGCCTGAAGCGTGTCGCCCACCTCGGCGAGGCCGATAACCCGCCCGGTCGGGACGACGCTTCCATCCGCCATCGCCCGGAACTCGTCGAGCGAGGTGATGAGGGTGCGGTTGTAGATCGGGTCACCGGACTGCAGCCGGGTGAGCTGGTCGACCGTCATGTAGGTCTCGCTCGGTGTCGACCGCGCCTGACCGTTCGAGTTGTAGAGCGGGTGCCCCGCGCCCATGATCAGGTCGAGATCAGGGTTGGCGAGCATCTGCTCGGCGATCTGATGGTAGTTGTTGCGGCTGATGTTCTGCGACCCGAACACGGCCGGTGTGGCGTGGCTGAACGGCACCGACGTCACCACGCCCGTGGCGCGGCCGAGCGCCTTCGCCTCCTGGGTGATGTAGGGAAGAGGATTCCCGTAATCGTCGAAGTTGATTGCGTTGTTGTAGGTCTTGGCGCCGGTCGCGAGCGCGGTGCCGGCCGCTGCCGAGTCGGGATAGTTGCGCTTGATGTAGTCGTAGCCGTTGAAGAAGGAGGGCCGCCCGCCGAAGCTGCCCGCGTTCGGGGTCGTGTCCCATGCCCGCGTGGGATCGTAGGAGATCTGCGGCGTTCCCGTGTTCGTCGGCGTGCTCGAGGTGTTCAGCGGATAGGTCGTCATGCCGAGCCGTACCGGGAAGTTCTGATAGGCTTGGCCGCGCTGCTCCCCCGTCGCCCAGTAGGACGCCATGTCCCAGGTGCCCCAGGAGGCGCCGTCGGAGATGAACAGCATCACGTTCTTGACCGGCGCAGCGTCTGCCGCCCCGATCGAGACCGCGATCGCACCGGCAGCGACCGCGGCGACCAGATGACGTCTCGTCAGCATATCCAAGGTCCCTTTCCCAAGATGACCGGGGAGGGCGGGCCCCCAAGTCTGAGGCCCATCTCGCGCGCGGTCATGCGTTCGTATAGGGCACGTCGGCCGCTTGCCGCTTTTCAGCTCGACGAAATATCGGTGACGTATTGCTGACACGCGGTCTTGACTCGAAAGAATGAAATCCTTCGCGTGCACTGAACCGTTCTGTGCGACTCAGGATCAGGCGAAGCGGCGGCGTGCCCGCGCCAAGGGCTCGAACCGCTCTTCCCCCGCAGTAGGGCGGCGAGAGCGGTCCTCGCAGAACCCGTGAGCGATGGCGCGCGCGATGTGGCGCGACCGGATGCCCGAGGGCCGGTGCCCCTCGTGAAGTTCAGCGCGTGACCGCCCCCGAACCGCGCCGCGCGAAGGACACGCCGAGCAGTCCGAACAGCCCGGCGCCGAGGATGGCGAGCGAGGCTGGTTCGGGCACAGGGAACAGAGCGTTGCGCACGCCGACACCGATATCGGGGTGGTTGCTGAAGATCCCGTCGACGCCGCGCTCGAGGAACAGGCGATAATCCTCAGCCCGGTCGGTGAGCGTGTAGACGTGCACCAAGAGGCCCGCCTCGTGCGCGGCGGCAATGCAGGCCTCGGTCGCCGCGGCGGCGTTCACGCCGATCCCTTGCGCGAAGGAGGCAAGCGCGGCCGCCGCTTCCGGGGTCGTGGGGCAGGTGGGAACGGGTGGGAAACCGGCCCCGTTTGGCAGGGTGAAGGTGAGGGCGATCAGCGGCAGCGTCGTCAGATCCCTGGCGTACTGAAGCACGGCGGGGATGAAGGACTGGATGAACACGTTCCCGCGGCTGCCGTCGAAGAAGCCGCCCCAGCGCGGATCGGCGAGTTCGGCAAGCGTCGCATCCGCCATGGCGCGCAGATAGGCGAGCCCGTCCGCCGGGGGCAGGGCGGAGGTGAACTTCAGCTCGGGATAGACGCCGACGACCTGTCCGGTCTCGCGGAAATGATCGTAGGAGACCTCGAGCACCTCGGCGAAGCTCGGCACCCGGAATGGTTCGGTTCCGTCATAGAACCCGTTGCCGGGCCGCGAGTAACCGGCCGTGCCGCGCGAGCGGGCGGTGAGCTCACGGATCTCGTCGAAGTCGAAGTCAAACACATAGTAGAGTCGACGCCCGCCGACGTCCCGGCCACGCGCGAACCAGTCAGGCCGCGTGGCGGCAAGGGCCTCGATGTTCGTCGTCGCGTTCAGCGTGTCGTCGTGCAGGGCGACCAGTTTGCCGTCGCGCGTGAGGAACAGGTCAGGCTCGATGAAATCCGCCCCCTGGCGTATGCCGAGCCGGTAGGCCTCGAGCGTATGCTCGGGCAGGTAACCGGAGGCGCCGCGATGGGCGATGATGATCGGGCGGTCGACGAGCGGCCCTGCCGCGGCCTCGCCGCCGACCAGGGCGGCGATGAAGAGGAGTGCGACGGAGGTTGAGCGTCCCGGCATGGTGTCCCTCTGTTCTGGAGGCTCGAAGTCGGTAGTTGAGGACGATAGCCGGCTCGTCCGCCCCGCGCACGACAGATCGGTTACGTTTCTTACGCGCAGCGATCGGCCGTGATCCGCAGCTTCTCCCCCCGGGCGGGGCTGGCGCCTGCCCCGGCGCGGGCATTGCCGGAGGGCGTGGAAGAGAGGAGCGCCCGCGCCGCAGGTGCCGCTCAGAGCAGATCGCACACGGCTGGAATCAGCTCAGTCCGTGAAGACGGTCGAAGAGTATGTGTTGGCCGGTTTCCACTCGTGTGGAACCCGCTCAGTGGATCCCCTCACGCTCGGCCCAAGCGAGGAGCATCAGAAGCGTCCACAGCCTGTGCGTGTGGGACCTGCGCCCGGAAAGATGTTCGGCCCAGATGCGGCGGATAAGCCCAGGGCGGGCGATCAGGCCGGAACGAGCGAGCCGAGGCTGTGCCAGAAGCGCCTCTGCCCAGCCGCGCAGCGGGCTGCGGAGCCACAGCCCAACGGGAGGCTCGAATCCTTGCTTTGGTCGTTCGAACAGGGTGCGTGGAAGGTCGAAGGAGAGCGCACGCCGAAGCAGGGCCTTGGCGCCGGTGAAGCCGTCGCCTGCGTCGGTCAGAAGCGCCTCAGGCAGGGACCAGCAGAAACGCACGAACTCGATCGCAAGCAGCGGCGCGCGCGGCTCGAGCGAGACGCTCATCGCCGCGCGGTCGACCTTCACCATCAGATCGTCCGGCAGGTAGGTCCGCAGGTCCTGCAGCATCGCCGTGCGCAGCGGGGAGAGCTTCGGCTGCGGCGACAGGCCGAGGCCGGGCGCAGCGGCGGTCGCGAGACGGTGTTCCGGCGGCCAGCGCTGCACCGTGCCTTGTGCCGCTTCGGCAGGCGAGAGCGGCATCCGCGCAGAGAGCTGGGCGAGCAGCCGGCCCCAGGTGAAGCTTCCGGGCGGCGCGGCGCGGGCGAGGCCACGCGCGAGGCGACGCAGTTGAGCGGGAAGGATGGACGCCCGGCGCCAGACGGCTGCCGCCGCATGCAGGCGCGGATAGCCTGCGAAGAGTTCGTCCCCGGCATCGCCCGAAAGCGCGACCGTGACGTGGGAGCGGGTCAGACGCGCAAGCAGAAGCGTCGGCAGGGCTGAGGCATCGGCGAAGGGCTCGTCATAGGTCTCGACGAGGGTTGGCGCGACGGCGATCGCCTCGGCCTCCGCGACGGGCAGGACGTGATGGTCGGTGCCGAGCTCGCGGGCGATCGCTGCGGCATGCGGGGCCTCGTCGTAGGGGGTTCCCGGGAAGGCGATGGTGAAGCTTTTCGGCCGCGCGCCGATTGCCGCCATCGCCGCGACCACGATCGAGGAGTCGATGCCGCCGGAGAGGAAAGCGCCCAAGGGTACGTCCGATTCGAGCCGGCTTGCGACCGCTGCGCGGAGGCGTGCGCGGACCTCCGCCACCGCCTCGTCGGCAGAGCCGCGGAAGGGTGCTGCCGCCGCGCGTTCCGCCTCCGCAACGGCGTCCCAGTAGAGCCTGGGCTCCGGCGGGTCACCGGCGCGGTCGAGCGGGACGGAGAGGACCTCCCCTGCCCTGAGCTTGCGCACGCTGCGCCAGGCCGATCGGGGGGCGGGGATATAGCCAAAGCGCAGGAAACCGGCGAGCGCCTCCTCGTCCGGCGTGCGGTCAAGCGCGGGCAGGGCGGAGAAGCATTTCGCCTCGGAGGCGAAGGCGAGAGCGGCCGCAAGCCGCGCGATGTAAAGCGGCTTCTCGCCGAAGCGGTCGCGCGCGAGATGCAGCACGCGGTCGCGCCTGTCCCACAGCGCGAAGGCGAACATGCCGTCGGCGCGGGCGAGCGTCTCGTCAAGGCCGCGGGCAGCGATCGATTCGACGAGCGCCTCCGTGTCGGACCGGCCGCGCCACGGGATGGCGAGACCGCGGCGCAGCTCCCGGTGGTTGTAAATCTCGCCGTTGAAGACGATGACGAAGCGGCCGTCCGCAGAGGACATGGGCTGATGCCCCGCGGGCGTGAGGTCGAGTATGGCAAGCCGCCGGAAGGCGAAGGCGAGCCCGGCTTCCGGATCCGCCCAGGCGCCGTCATCGTCCGGGCCGCGGTGGCAGATCCGCTCAGCCATCGCAACAGCAAGCGCGAGCGCTTCGCCCTGCCGTCGCTGAGGGTCGAGGAGGCCTGCGAAACCGCACATGCTCAGCGCCCCCGCGGCAGGCCGAGGCTGCGGCGAAGCGCCGGGCCGAAGCCCTTGAGCCAGCGCCCGAAGCCGGGTTCGGCGCGGCGCCGGAGGAGGGCCCAGAGCTCTGGATGGATCAGGGCAAGCGGCTCTCGTGCCACAGGCTGGGCGGCAAGAGCGGGCCAGCGCGCCAGCGCCTCATCCGTCGCGAACAGAAGCATGTTCTGGCGGTACCACCACGCCACCCGGTCGTCCCGCCACAGAGCGTGGCGGAACGGGTCCAGGCAGCGGGCACCGAGGCGGGCGAAGCGGTCCGCCCACCAGTCCGGCCACTGCTCGTTCACATGCCCCTCCCCACCCTGGCCTGGAACGGCGGCGGAAAAGAGGACAAGCGGGGCAGCGGCGAGCAGATCGGCGACGAACCCTTCGGCCCGGTCGGGCGGCAGATGCTCCGCCACCTCAAGGGCGAGGGCGAGATCGAAGCGGCGATCGAAGTGAAGCGGTTGGCTGAGATCGGCGCGGCGGAAATGCGCGGGCGGGATGCGCAGCTGATCCTCAGCCACCCAAGGCCCGTCCACCCCGAGCGTGTCAGCGACTCCCGCTGCGAGGAAGGCGGCGATCCAGCCCCCCGTGCCGCAGCCGACATCGACGACTGAGGCGACAGGAGCGAGAGCGAGAAGCTTCGGCACCACGACCGCTGCGGAGGGGTCTGCGGTCGCCGTAAGGAGGTCGTAGAAGCGCCGGTCGTAGGGGGAGGGCGTCATCGCTGCGGCGGCTGGATCGCCTCGGCAGAGGCCAGAACGAAGGCAGCCGTGTCGCGCGGCGGCAGCCACGCCGCGAGCCTTCGCAGCGACCAGGGAGACAGAAAAGTCTCGCCTTGGTGCCGCCGTCGCCACAGCCAGGCGCGCCCGGCCGCCCGGCGCGCGGCGAGTCGTCGCAGGGAGACCGGCAGGTCGGGCTTGTCTGCAAGGAAAAGCCCGAGCGCGCGGGTCGCACGCGCGAGCTGTCCGCCCTGATCGGCCGAGAGATTGCCGTCGATGCCGACGCGCTGGAACGCGAGCGTCTCGGGAACATGCACGAAGGGGCCGGCCGCGGCGAGGCGCAGTGAGAGACCGTATTCCTGCGAGTAGAGCACGCGTTCATCGCAGCCGCCGACGGCGCGCGCGACCTCCGTGCGCACGAGGATCTGGGTCGGGTTGAAAAGGGAATTGCGGATCACCCGCGCGAGCGCATCGTCGACTCGACGCGGCGGGAGTGGAGCGCGCGGCGGCATCGGAGGCAGAGTGCCGTCGGGAAAGGTCATCCGATCGGCGAAGGCGAGCACGGCGGTCGGCTCGCGCCGCAGCGCCTCGAGCAGGACGGCGGTTGCGTCCGGATGCAGCAGGTCGTCGGCATCGACGAACTTGACGGCAGAGAATCGCGCGGCGGCAAGGCAGGCATTCGATGCCGCCGCGGAGCCGGCGTTCTCCTGCCTCAGGAGACGGACATCGTCGCGGCCGCTCGCCCATTCCGCCACAAGCCCCGCCCCGCCATCGGTCGAGCCGTCGTCGACCACCACGATCTCGCGCGCGAAGTCGCCGCGCTGGGCGGCGATCGAGTCGAGGGTCGCGCGTATCCAGGGAGCCTTGTTGTAGAGCGGGACGGCGAAGGTGACACCGGGGGCGAGCCGCATCAGAGGGCAAACGTGATCAAAACCGCCGCGACAAGCAGCATCTGCGCGAGGTTGATGGCGACCGAGAGACCATGCAGGCGCGCGAAGGGCTTCTTGGCGCCTTCGTCGCCCGCGAGCTCTGCGTCGCGATAGGCGTTGATCCGCGGCATCAGCCCCTGGCGGGCGAACACGAAACCAGCCGCAACCACCGCCATCACCACCGCCGCCTCCCAGGCGAGCGGCACGAAGGCGAAGGCCGCGGCACCGGCGAGCGCCGCGCCGTAGACGTAGTAGAGGGGGAAGAACTGCCTCAGGAACCGCCCGGCAGGAGCCGGCTCAAGCGCGCGGAACACCACCGGCGCCACCACCGCGGCGAACATCACCATTCCTCCCAGGAGGAGGGCGGTCGCGAACAGGGCGACGGAGGCGGTGAACAGGGTCATGGCCGCACGCGAGCCGGCCTCGGCAGCGCGAGGCTCAGTAGCGGTAGGTGTCGGGCTTGAACGGCCCAGACTGCGGCACGCCGATATAGGCCGCCTGTTTCGGCGTCAGAACCGTCAGCTTCGCCCCGAGCTTGGCGAGATGAAGCATCGCCACCTTCTCGTCGAGCGCCTTGGGCAGAACGTAGACCTTGCGCTCGTACTTTCCCGGGTTGGTCCAGAGCTCGATCTGCGCGAGCGTCTGGTTGGAGAAGGAGGAGGACATCACGAAGGACGGGTGGCCGGTGGCGTTGCCGAGATTCACAAGCCTGCCCTCGGAGAGCAGAATGATCCGCTTGCCGTCGGGGAACTCGATCTCGTCAACCTGCGGCTTGATGTTGTGCCACTTGAAGTTCCTGAGCGCCGCGACCTGAATCTCGCTGTCGAAGTGGCCGATATTGCAGACGATCGCCCGGTGTTTCATCGCCCGCATGTGGTCGAGCGTGATGACATCGACGTTTCCGGTGGCGGTGACGAAGATGTCGGCGCGCGGCGCGGCCTCCTCCATCGTCACGACCTCGTATCCTTCCATCGCCGCCTGCAGCGCGCAGATCGGGTCGATCTCGGTCACGAGCACGCGGCAGCCAGCGTTGCGCAGGCTCGCCGCCGATCCCTTGCCGACATCGCCGAAGCCGGCGACCACCGCCACCTTGCCTGCCATCATCACATCGGTGCCACGGCGTATGCCATCGACGAGGCTCTCGCGGCAGCCGTAGAGATTGTCGAACTTCGACTTGGTGACGCTGTCATTGACGTTGATGGCGGGGAAGAGGAGACGCCCCTCCTTCTCCATCTGGTAGAGCCGGTGCACGCCCGTCGTCGTCTCCTCCGAAACGCCGCGGATGTTCGCAGCAAGGGTCGCGAACCAGCCGGGCTTCTCGGCGAGCGTGCGCCGGATGAGCCCGAAGAACACCTCCTCCTCCTCGTTGGTCGGGCTGTCGAGGAAGGCGCGGTCGCCGCGTTCGGCCCGCAGGCCCTGGTGCACGAACAGCGTGAGGTCGCCGCCGTCATCGAGCAGCATGTTCGGCGTGCCGCCGTCGTGCCACTCGAGCGTTCGCCGCACATAGTCCCAGTACTCGGTGAGCGTCTCGCCCTTGACGGCGAAGACGGGCGTGCCGCCCGCGGCGATCGCCGCCGCCGCATGGTCCTGGGTCGAGAAGATGTTGCAGGAGGACCAGCGCACATCGGCGCCGAGCGCCTTCAGCGTCTCGATCAGCACCGCGGTCTGGATCGTCATGTGCAGGCAGCCGGCGATTCGCGCCCCGGCGAGCGGTTTCTTCGGCCCGTACTCCTCGCGGATCGCCATCAGCCCCGGCATCTCCGTCTCGGCGATGGCGATCTCCTTGCGACCCCACTCGGCGAGCGAGATGTCCTTCACGACATAGTCAGGGCCTTGGGTCGGCATCGGGCTCTCGGGCATCGGGGTCCTCGCGGGGTCAACGGTCTCGGGCCGCGCCCTAGCACGGCCGCGGGCGCGAAGCCAGCCGCAGCGGAGATGGGGCGGGGGCGGGGCGTCGCAACCCAGAGACCCGGCCGGACTGGCCGCTACACCCCGTGCCAGGCGCGGAACCAGGCGATGAAGCTGGGGATGCCGAGGTCGATCGGTGTGGCCGGGTCGAAGCCGAAGTCCTCGCGCGCCCGGGTGATGTCGGCATAGGTCTCGGGCACGTCGGCGCGCGGCCGCGGCTTGTGCTCGACGATCGCGCGCCGCCCAAGCGCCTCCTCGATCAGGCCGATGTAGCGCGAGAGCGGCTCGGAGCGGTGATTGCCCAGGTTGTAGACGCGGTGCGGCGGCCCGCCCGGCTCGTCCGGGCGCGCGGCCACGGCCGGACCGGCATCCAGGCAGCCGAGGATCCCGGCGACGATGTCGTCGATATAGGTGAAGTCGCGCGTGAGCTTGCCCTCGCCGAAGACGGTGATCGGCCGTCCCTCGGTGATCGCTTTCGCGAACAGGTAGGCGGCCATGTCAGGCCGGCCCCAGGGGCCGTAGACGGTGAAGAAGCGAAGCCCCGTCGAGGGGATGCCGTGGAGGTGGGCATAGGCCGCGGCTATGAGCTCCGCCCCGCGCTTGGTCGCGGCATAGAGAGAAAAGGGGCGCTCCACCGGGTCGGTCTCGGAGAAGGGGAGCTTGGTGTTGCCGCCATAGACCGAGGAGGAGGAGGCGTAGAGCACGTGGGAAAGGCGCCCGAGCCGCCGCGCGAGCTCGAGAATCGCCACTTGGCCCATCGCGTTGGCATCGACATAGGCCCACGGGTTCACCTCGGCGTAGCGCACCCCTGCCTGGGCGGCGAGATGGACGATCCGGTCGATGCCGGGAAAGCGCTCGGCAAGCGCGAGCACCGCGGCATGGTCGGCGAGGTCGCCGCGGACGAAGGTGAAGCCCAGCTCGGCTTCGAGCACCGCGAGCCGGGCCTCCTTCAGCGCCGGGTCGTAGTAGTCGTTCACGTTGTCGACGCCGATCACGCGCTCGCCGCGGGCGAGCAGGGCGCGGGCGAGGTGGAAGCCGATGAACCCGGCCGCGCCGGTGACCAGGATCGTCATGGGGCTCGTCTGCGAAGGATCGGGCGGACCATCGCCGCATCGACGACGCTCCGCAAGCCATGACCGCGCCGACCTGCCCGACCGTCCGGACGGTTGCCTACCGACCGACCAGATGGTATGGGAGCGCCATGCTGCACCGCAACGAACGCGACGACACGCGCACCCGCCTCCTCGATGCCGCCGAGCAGATCGTCGCTGACCGCGGCGTCGGCGCGCTCACCCTCGACGCCGTCGCCGCCGCCGCCGACATCTCCAAAGGCGGGCTTCTGCACCACTACCGCTCCAAGGAAGCGCTGCTCACCGCGCTCGTCGACCGGCTTGCAGCCGAGATGCGCGCGATCTTCGACGGCATCGTCTCGGCCATGCCAGAAGGGCCAGGAAGGGCCGCCCGCGCCACCATCGCCTGGGCGCTGCATTCGCCGCCCGAGCGCGAAGCGCGCGACCTCCGCATCGCCGCCGCCCTGCTCGCCGCCCATGCGCATCACCCGGCGCTGATCGACCCGATCCGCGAAGAGCATGCGCGCATTCGCGCCATCCTCGCCGCCGACGGGCTGCCGCCCGGCCACGCGCTCGCGATCCAGGTGGCGGCGGATGGGCTGTTCCTCGCCAAAGTGTTCTCGCTCTGGCGGCCGACCAAGGCGGAGGCCGAGGCGATCGAGGCGACGCTTACGCGGCTCGCGACACTCGAGGGGGCGTCGACAGGCGGGGCGGGCCGATGACGCGCTGGCTCATGCTTGCCGCAGCCGCGCTCGTGGCGGTGCCGCTCGCCGGCCTTGCCCTGTTCGGCGAACCGCTTGCGCTCGACCGTCCCGCTCCTGCGGCCGCGGCCCGCGCCGACGCGCCGGCCGGCGTGGGGGCCTTGGGCCGGGTGGAGCCCGCGAGCCGAATCCGACGCGTCACGCGCCCGGGCGGGGCGGAAGGGGTGCGCGTGCTCGACGTGCTCGTCAGCGAGGGAGAGGAGGTCGAGAAGGGAGCGATCCTTGCCATCTTCGACGACCTGCCGAGGAAGGAGGCGGCGCTTGCCCAGGCCGAGGCGAATCTCGCGCTCGCCGAGGCGCGGCGCGCCAAGCTTCTGGCCGCCGGCCGCGACACCGAGATCGCCGCCGCGCGTGCGCGCGTCGCCGCCGCCGCCGCCGCCGAGGAGAGCGCGCGGCGCGACGCCGACCGCGCCCGTCGCCTGCTTGCCAGCGCCGCCGGAGCCGAAGCCGCCTGGGATCGTGCCCGTTTCGCCGCCGCCCAGGCCGCGGCCGAGCGCGCCCGCGCCGAGGCCGATCTTGCCACACTTCTCGCCCCGCGGCCGGAGGACGTCACCATCGCCGAGGCAGAGGTGGCCGCAGCGCGCGCCGCCGTCGCCCAGGCGCGGGCCGAGCGCGACACCGCGAAGCTCATCGCGCCGATCTCTGGGCGAATTCTCAAGATCTTCGCCCGCCCCGGCGAGAAGGTGGGTGAGGACGGTGTGCTCGAACTCGCCGACCTCTCCGCCCTCGATGTCGTGGCCGAGGTGTTCGAGACCGACCTGCCGCGCGTGCGCCAGGGAGCGCGTGCCGCCGTCGTCGTGCCGGGCGACCCGCGGACCTATGGGGCTTCGGTGCGCGAGATCGGCTGGACCGTGGGGCGAAGCACGATCGTCTCGCCCGACCCGGTGGCGGCGGTCGATGCGCGCGTGGTCGAGGTCCGCCTCGCCCTCGACCCGGAGGGTGTGGCCGCCCTCGCGCGCCGGTCGAACATGCAGGTGCAGGTGAGGATCGCGCCGTGAGGGGAGCGCGATGAGGGGGGCGGCGCAATGACCGGTGCGGCACGCTGGCTTCTGCCCGCGCGGCTCGCGTGGCGCCAGCTCCGCCACGAGCCGGCGCGTCTCGCCGCCGCCCTCTCCGGCGTGCTGTTCGCCTGCCTCCTCATCTTCATGCAGCTCGGCTTCATGGACGCGCTGTTCGACAGCGCGGTGAAGCCCCAAGAAGGCATGACGGCCGATCTCTACATCCTGAACACCCAGACCGAGGCGCTCTGGCGCACCCAAGCGTTCCCGCGCGCGCGGCTGATGCAGGCGCTCGGCGTCGAGGGGGTCGCCCGGGTCACGCCCCTCTATGTTGGCAATGCCGCCTGGAAGAACCCCGAGACGGCGCTCAAGCGCACCCTGCTCGTGTTCGGGATCGACCCCGTCTCCGGCCTGCTCGCCTTCGACGGGCTCGACGAGGCGGGGCTCGAGGCGATCCGAAAGCGCGACGTGATCCTGTTCGACGAGCGCGGCAAGCCTGTCTTCGGGCCGATCCCCGAGCTGCTCCGCGAGGGCCGCCTCTGGGGCGAGCTCAACAACCGGCGCGTCGAGGTCGGCGGGCTGTTCCGGCTTGGGCCCACCTTCGGCGCGGAAGGGCACGCGATCGTCTCCGACACCACCTTCCTCTCGCTGTTCCCCAACCGGACGCGCGACCATGTCGATCTCGGCGCGATCTTCCTCTCCTCCGGCGCGGAGGCGGCGGAGGTTAAGACGCGGATCGCGACCCTGCTCGGGCCCGACGTGATGGTTCTCACCCATGCCGAGCTCGTCGCTTTCGAGAAACGTTACTGGGCCGACGTCGCACCGATCGGCTTCATCTTCGGGCTTGGCGTGGTGATCGGCCTCGTCGTCGGCTGCGTGATCGTCTACCAGATCCTGTTCAGCGACATCTCGCGCCACCTCGGCGAGTACGCCACGCTGAAGGCGATGGGCTACTCGAACCTCTATCTCGCCCGCGTGGTGATGGGGGCGGCCGCGATCCTCGCCATTGCCGGCTACGTTCCGGGCTGGCTTGCCTCGAAGGGGCTCTACGCGCTCGCGACCGCGAAGATCTTCATCCCACTCACGCTCGATCTCGAGAAGAGCGTGCTCGTGTTCGTGCTCGTCTTCGGCATGTGCGTCGTCTCCGGCCTGCTCGCGATCCGCAAGCTGCGCGACGCCAACCCAGCGGACATGTTCTGAGGGCGTGATGGACTGGGCGATCGACGTCCGCGGCCTGACGCATCGCTTCGGCGATGGCGGCCTCGCGAAGCCGGTGCTCGAGGACCTCACCCTCGCCGTCGCGCCTGGCGAGATCGTGCTTCTCACCGGCCCGTCCGGGTCTGGAAAGACCACGCTGCTCACCCTCGTCGGCGCGCTTCGGGCCGTCCAGGAGGGCTCCTGCCGCGTGCTCGGCACCGAGCTTGCCGGCGCAACAGAGGCCGAACGCGTGGCGTTGCGCAGGCGGATCGGCTTCATCTTCCAGCACCACAACCTGCTCGGCTTTCTCACCGCGCGGCAGAACGTGGCGATGGCGCTCGAACTTGATCCCTCCCTCGACGAAGCGGAACGGCTCGCTCGGGCGGATGCGGCGCTCGCCTCCGTCGGCCTCGCCGACAAGACGGAGGCCTATCCCGCCACCCTCTCGGGCGGGCAGCGCCAACGGGTCGCGATCGCCCGCGCGCTCGTGCACGCCCCCGGCCTCGTGCTTGCCGACGAACCCACCGCCGCGCTCGACGGCCGAACCGGGGGCGAAACGATGCACCTCCTCCGCGACCTCGCCAAGCAACAGGGACGCACGATCCTGCTCGTGACGCATGACCCGCGGATCCTCGACATCGCCGATCGCGTGGTGGCGATGGAGGACGGGCGAGTCGTCGAGCGCGCCCACGCCTGAGCGGGGCGCGTCAGCCGCGCGCCGCCTCCTCCCCGGGCAGCGTCACGCCCCACATCTTCTCGAGCGCATAGAGCGCTCGCGTCTCCGGCCGGAACAGGTGCACGACGATGTCGCCCGCATCGATCAGCACCCAGTCGGAACTGCCGAGCCCCTCGGTGTGCACCCGGGCAACCCCGGCCCTCTCGAGCTTCTCGACGAGGTGTTCCGCCATCGCCTGGATCTGCCGGTTGGCGAGGCCGGAGGCGACCACCATCCGGTCGGCGAAGGCGGCCTTACCCGTGAGATCGAGCACCACGACGTCCTCCGCCTTGTCGGACTCCAGGCTCTCGACCACGAGGCGCGTCAGGGGCTCGAGTCCTGGACGAGTGATGGCACCGTCCGTGACGCGCTTCGGCGTCGGCGCACGCCTCGGCCGACGCACGTCGGCCCCCTCCCCACGCGCGGCGGCGCGGGCGGCACGGATCATCGTCGCCGAGGCCGGGTGCTCGCGTCCCGGCAGGAACACCCAGGCCGGCGCCTCGAGCCACGGCAGGGCGCGCGCCGCGGCCGCTCGCCTGCGCGCCCTCGCCATGCGCCGCGTCGCAAGGCCCGAAAGCGCCGCCCGTGTCCAGCCCGGGCGTGGGAATACCACCACCGGAACCATGCCGAAGATCCGCCTCCAGCCCTGCCAGCGCGGGATCTGCACCTGGTTGTCCGCCCCCATCAACCAGACAAGCCGGGCGCGCCGGAAGCGACGCCGAAGCACCGCAAGCGTCTGCCGCGTGTAGCGTGTGCCGATGCGCGCTTCGATGTCGGTCGGCACGATCCTCGGGTGGCCGCCGGCGATCACCGTTGCCGAGGCGAGCCTGTCCTCGAAGACGCCCATGCCATCGGTGGGTTTCAGCGGATTGCCGGGGCTGACCATCAGCCACACCGCACGCAGCCCAAGACGCTTGAGCGCCGCGAGAGCGATATGGCGGTGCCCCTCGTGGGCAGGGTTGAACGACCCGCCGAGAATGCCGATCGCCCCCCGGCGGCCATCCCCCCAGAGCGGCAGGCGCGCAGGGAGGTGCCGGCAGGGCTTGTCCTCGGGGGCGATCTCCTTTTCCGCACAGCGCGGCATCGAACGGAATGGTATGGCGCATCCTCCGAACAACGTCAGACCGGCCGAGCCTAGAGCAGAACGGCCGCGGCCGGTATCCGGCTCGCTCGCCGCCCAGACCGAGCCGTCATGCGCCTGCGCTTGCGCGCGCGATCGAGGCAGCCTCCCATTCGGCCAGGCAAGCCCGATAGCCGCAACGATGACGACCCTCACCCCAGCCGAGCTGTTCCGAGAGATCGAGGCCCTGCGCGCCGCCGTGCGTGACGAGGCAGCCGCGATCCTCGCCGGCTGGAGCGGCGCCCGACTGCCGGCCCGGGCCCTGCCGGCAGCCCACAACCTCGCCTGCTATCTCGCGCTTCGACGCCACGACATCAGCGACCTGCAGGAGTCGCTCGCCGCCTTCGGCCTCTCCTCGCTCGGCCGCCTCGAAGGGCATGTGATGGCGAGCCTTGAGTCGGTCTGCGCCACGCTCGGGCGGCTTGTCGGCGCCCCCCGCCCCGGGCGCTGGCGCCCGGGCAAGATCGCGGTTTCCGGCGCCGCCCTGCGCCAGGCCCAGCGCCGCTTCTTCGGCCCCGACCGGATCGGCGCGCGGGCGAGGATCATGGTCACTCTCCCCTCCGAGGCGGCCGAGGACAGGGCGCTGGTCCGTTCCCTCATTGAGGCCGGCATGACCTGCGCCCGAATCAACTGCGCCCATGACGACGCCCAAGCCTGGCGGGCGATGGCGGCGCTGGTGCGTGAGGAGTCGGCGCCTGGCGGCTGCACGGTGCTGATGGACATAGCCGGCCCGAAACTCCGCCTCGCCAGCGTGCACGCGGCGGAGCCGGTGCGGCTCAGGCGCGGCGACAGGGTCGTTCTCGTGCGCGACCTCTCCCGCGCGGATTCAGCCGACCCGGTGATCGCGACCCTCTCCCACCCCGCCGTGGTCGATTCCCTCTCCCCCGGTGCTGAGGTGTGGATCAACGACGGCAGGATTGGCCTCGCCGTGACCGCAGCGGCGCCAGGACGCGCGGTCCTCATCGTGGTCCATGCGCGCGCCAAGGGAGAGCGGCTTCGCCCTGGCAAGGGGGTGAACGTGCCCGAGCTCGGCCTCGCCCTGGCACCACTGACGGAGAAGGACCGCGCCGACCTCGACGTGGTCGCGGAGATCGCCGACAGCGTCGGCTACTCCTTCGTGCAGCGCCCCGAGGACGTCGCGCTGCTCTCGGGCGAGCTCGCGCTCAGGCGCCCGGGCCGCCCGCCTCTGCCGATGGTGCTGAAGATCGAGACCCCGCTCGCCGTGCGCAACCTGCCGCGGCTGATCGTCACGGCGCTGGCCCGCGGGCCGGTTGCGGTGATGATCGCGCGTGGCGACCTCGCGGTCGAGCTCGGCTTCGCGCGCATGTCGGAGATCCAGGAGGAGATCCTCTGGATCGCCGAAGCCGCGCGCGTTCCGGTGGTCTGGGCGACCCAGGTGCTCGACAGCCTGGTGCGCGAGGGCCTGCCGAGCCGGGCCGAGGCGACCGACGCCGCGATGGCGCAGCGGGCAGAATGCGTGATGCTGAACAAGGGCCCGCATCTCGCCGCCGGCGTGCGCTTCCTCGCCGACGTGCTGCGACGCATGGACCGGCACCAGCGCAAGAAGACGGCACGCTTCGGCGCGCTTCACTCCTGGCCGCCCGAGGAACTCGCGCTGCCGCCCGCCTCGCCCTGGGTGGGCGGCGAAGGGCGGAACGGCGAGAGGCTCCAGCGCAGCGCCTCACGTGACGCTGGCCTCGCCGGCGTGTCGGTCACCGGCCGCTGCGGGCCATAGGGGTTGGCGACCGTCCAGCAGTCGACCTCGCCGATCGTGCGCACGCAGAAGGGCTCGGGCGACGCCACGGCGACACTGCGGCAGTACTCGCCGCGACGCTCGAGGTTGACCAGCGAGCAGTCCTTGCCGGTGACGAAGGAATAGACCGCGTCAAACACACTGCGCTGAAACACGACGTGGCTTCCCACGTTCGTGCCGGCGAGCCAGAGGGAGAAAGGCGCGCCGGCGAGCGACTCGCGCGGGACGGGCGAGTCGGCGCAAGCCGCGGCAAGCCCGCCCGCGAGAGCGAGCAGGGCGAGCGTGCGTGCGCGCGTCGGAGCCATGGCGTGGCGATCCTGGCGGCCGGCGCTTAAGGAAGGGTCAAGGCCCGGCCGAGCGCACGGTTTGCGCCCGAAGCGCCCGGTGGCTATTGTCCGCCGCCCTGTGCGGGGCGCAGAGGGCGCAGCCTCGCGCGAGGGGGCCTGCGCGCCGGACAGGCGGCCCGGAGGAACAGCGTGACCGACATCTTCACCGAGGTCGAGGAGGACCTCAGGCGCGAGCGCCTCAAGCGGCTGTGGGACCGCTACGGCTGGGCCGCGACCGCCGTGGTGCTCGCCGCCGTGCTCGGCGCTGCCGGCTGGCAGGGGTGGCGATGGTACGAGGCGCGCGAGGCCGCGGCCGCCGCGACGCGCTATCTCGCCGCGATGCGCGCCGCCGAGAGCCAGGATACAGCCGCGGCGATCGCTCAGTTCGCCGCGCTTCACGCTCAGGCTCCCACCGGATACCGGCTTCTGGCCCGCCTTCAGGAGGCCGCCGCCCGGGCGCGCGCCGGCGAGCGCGACATCGCGATCGCGATGTGGGACCAGCTCGCCGTCGACGCCGCAACCCCGCAGCCCTATCGCGACCTCGCCGCTCTGATGTCGGTCCTGCACCAGGCGGATTCCGGCGACCCTGCCGCTCTGTCAGCGCGGCTCGCGCCGCTCGACCGTCCCGACGGGGCGTTCCGCTTCTCGGCGCGCGAGCTCGAGGCCGTGCTGGCCGAGCGCCGGGGCCAGCGCGAGCGGGCAGTGGCGATCCTGCGCGGGCTCGCCGAGGCCGAGGACGCCCCGGCGGCGTTGCGCGCCCGCGCCGCCGAAACGCTCGGCGCTCTCACCGGCGCCGCTTCGGGGAGCTGAGGGGACGCGCATGCCGCGACGCCGCGCCCTGCTCACCGGCCTCTCCCTCTCTCCCCTCGCCCTCGGCGGCTGCAGCCTCTGGGACGACTGGTTCGGCCCGACCAAGACCCCGCTTCCCGGCGAGCGTCGCGCCGTGCTCCCGGGCGAGTTGGCGCTTGAGCCCGACGAGGCGATGGCGTCGGTCGAGATCGCCCTGCCGCCGCCTGTGCGCAACAGCGACTGGCCGGTTCCGGGCGGGTCCCCGGCCAACGTGATGGGCCATCTCGAGGCGGGCGACCGGCTCGCCGTCGCCTGGCGCTCCTCGATCGGCAGCGGCGCGTCGCTCAGGCGCAGGCTGATGTCTCCCCCCGTGGTGATGGATGGCCGGGTCTTCGCCGCCGATGCCGAGGCGCGGATCACTGGCCTCGACCTCGCAACGGGTCGCTCGCTCTGGCAGGTCGCGACACGGCCAGAGGGAGCGTCGCGCGAGATCCTCGGCGGCGGTGTCGCGACCGACGGCGCCCGCGTCTATGCCGCGACCGGCTACGGCGAGCTCCTCGCACTCGCGCCGGCGACCGGTGAGATCCTCTGGCGCGAGAGGCTGCCGAGCCCCTCGCGCGGCGCCGTCACCACCACGGGGGAGCGCGTCGTCGTGCTCTGCGTCGAGGGGCAGGTTGTGTGCGTCGCGGCGGCGAGCGGCGAGACAGTGTGGACCCACCGCGGCCCGGCGGAGACGACGACGCTTCTTGCCTCGCCGACCCCCGCGGTCGACCAGGGCTTCGTCCTCGCCGGCTTCGGCAACGGGGACATCACCGCTCTGCGGCTCGACAGCGGGCGCGTCGTGTGGTCGGAGACCACCGGCGGAGGGAGGGGACGGCCCTCGATCGCCGACCTTTCCGCCGTGATGGCGCGGCCGGCGATCGATCGCGGGCGCGGCTTCGTCATCGGCGCTGCCGGAGCGATGGTCGCGCTCGACATGCGCACGGGGCGGCGGATCTGGGAACGCGACCTGCCCGGACGCGAGAGCCCCTGGATCGCCGGCGACTGGATCTTCCTCGTCAGCGCCGCAGAGGAGCTCGTCTGCCTCAGCCGAACCGACGGCCGCGCCCGCTGGGTGACGCCCCTGCCGCGGTTCGAGGACGAGCGCCGACGCCGCAACCGGATCCTCTGGACCGGCCCCGCCCTGGTTGGGGATCGGCTGGTGCTCGCCTCCTCCTCCGCCCTGGCGATCGCCGTCTCGCCCTACACGGGCGAGATTCTCGGCCGGCAGCGCCTGCCCGACGGCGTTTCCGTGCCGCCCGCGGTGGCAGACGGCACGCTTCTTCTCCTCGCCGACGACGCGACCATCGTCGCGCTGCGCTGACGCCCGTGGCCGAGCGCCCCCGCCCCGTCGTCGCCATCGTCGGGCGGCCGAATGTCGGCAAGTCCACCCTGTTCAACCGGCTCGCGCGCCGTCGTCTCGCGATCGTCCACGACCAGCCGGGCGTGACGCGCGACCGGAAGGAGGCGGAGGCGATCGTCGGCGGCCGCGACGTCACCCTGGTCGACACGGCCGGCCTCGAGGAGGCGCCCCCCGAGACGATCGCGGGGCGGATGACCGCAGGCAGCGAGCGGGCGGTGGACCAGGCCGATCTCGTCCTGTTCGTGATCGACGGCCGCGCCGGGCTCACCCCGGCCGACGAACACTTCGCCGCCTGGCTGCGCCGCAAGGGCCGCCCCCTCGTGGTCGTGGTCAACAAGGCGGAGGGGCGCGCCGCCGCGGGCGGGGTGGCGGAGGCCTATGCGCTCGGTCTCGGCGAGCCGGTGGCGATCTCGGCCGAGCATGGCGAGGGCTTAGGCGAGCTGCACGCGCGGGTGGCGGAGCTGCTCGGCCCGCCGCCGGAGGACGACGCGGAGGAGGCAGAAGCGCAGGCCGGGCGGGAGCGGCCGCTCAGGCTCGCCGTGGTCGGCCGGCCGAACGCCGGCAAGTCCACCCTCGTCAACCGCCTGCTCGGGGAGGAGCGGATGCTGACGGGCCCCGAGCCGGGCATCACCCGCGATTCGGTCGCCACCCCCTGGCGCGACCCCGAGGGACGGCTCGTTCGCCTCGTCGACACGGCAGGTCTTCGCAAGCGCGCCCGTGTGACGGGGGAGCTCGAACGTCTCTCCACTGCCGAAACGATCCGGTCGCTCAAGGAGGCGGAGGTCGTCGTGCTCGTGCTCGACGCGCTCGCGCCCCTCGAGGGCCAGGACATCGCGATCGCGACTCTTGCCGAGCGCGAAGGGCGCGCGCTGGTGATCGCTCTCAACAAGTGGGACCTCGTGCCTATCGCGGAGCGCGATGCCGCACGCCGGCTGCTCGCCGACAGGCTCGAGGCCTCGCTCGCGCAGCTGAGGGGCATGCCCGTTGTTCCGCTCTCGGCGCTCACGGGCGCCGGCGTCGAGAAGCTGGTGCCGGCCGTGTGGAAGGCCTACGACGCCTGGAACACGCGCGTGCCGACGGGGGAGTTGAACCGCTGGTTCGAGGCGGCGATCGCGCGCCACCCGCCGCCGCTCGTCGACGGGCGCCGGCTCAAGCTTCGCTACATCACCCAGGCGAAGGCGCGCCCCCCCACCTTCGTGATCTTCGGCACGCGGAGCGAGCTTCTGCCGGACGCCTATGCCCGCTACCTCGTGAACGCGATCCGCGACGACTTCGGTCTCCAGGGCGTGCCGATCAGGCTCAGCCTGCGTGGCACGAAGAACCCCTACGCCGAGGGCTGAGCCGAGAAGAAGGCGAGCGCGTCCGCCGCCGCCGCGTCAAGGTCAAACCGCGGGGCAAAGCCGGTCGCGGCGGCAAGGCGGGAGATGTCCATCGGCGGGCGGTCGAACGGCACGTGCGTGACCACGTTCGCCTCCTCGCCGTCGCGCGCAAGACGCCAGCGGAAGCCCCGAACCCGGGCGGCAAGGGCGTCGCAGAACTCGGCAACGGAGGTCGCCCGACCGCTGCCGAGGTTGAAGAGGTCATGCGCAAGTGCGGGGGAATCGAGCAGGCCGATCAGCCCTCGGGCGGCGTCGCGGACGTAGAGATGGTCCCCCCGCGTGGGCGGATTCAGCACCGCCTCGCGCCCCGCAAGCGCGCAGCCGATGGCGGAGAGATGGGGCGAGAGCGTGTCGCGCACGCCGGTATCCCGCTCCCACGGCCCGAACAGCGAGGCAAGGCGCGCGGCGGCGAAGGAGAGGCCGTGTGCGCGCGCAAGCCGCGCGAGCGCCTGCTCGGCGGCGAGCTTGGTGATGCCATAGAGAAGCACCGGACGCGGCCAGGTGCCGTCCTCCCTAAAGGCGGCATCGCCCTCCGCCGGACGGCCGTAGACCGCGACCGAGGAGGGATAGACGAGGCGTCGGACGCGGTGCGCGACCGCCGCCTCGAGCACGGCGATCGCGCCGAGCAGGTTCACCGAGGCGATCGTCTCGGCATCGCGACGCTCGCGCTCCTGCCCTGCGGTGATGACGGCCGCGTGCAGAACGCGCCCCACGGGCGCGGCGGCGAAGGCATTGGCAAGGTCGGAGCGGGAGCGGACATCTCCCTCGACCGGAATGATCCGCCCCGGAAGCGAGGCGAGCCGCGACCGCGCCTCTTCAGGCAGAGGCGCGCGGTCGAACGCCACCACCGTGTCGCCGCGCGCCACGAGCGCCTCCGCAACGGCGAGCCCGACGAAGCCCGACGTGCCGGTGACGAGAGTCGCCTCAGGCACGGATGATCTCGCCCGAGCGCGTCTCGCTCGGCAGGCAGAGCGGCAGCACCTTCGGCGCGACCTCCTCCGGCGCGGGGACGGTCATCGGGTTCTCGCCGGGCATGGCGGCGGCGCGCATCCGCGTGCGGACGATGCCAGGGTCGAACAGGTTCACCTTCACGGGCGTGATCGCGAGTTCCTGCGCCCAGGTGATGGCGAGGTGTTCGAGCGCCGCCTTCGACGCGCCATAGGCGCCCCAATAGGCCTTGGGTTGCGCGGCGCGGCGGGAGGTAACGAACACCGCGCGCCCGGCATCCGAGGCGCGGAGCAGCGGCTCGGTGGTGCGCATCAGATGCCAGTTCGCGGTGAGGTTCACCGCCATCACCTCGGCCCAGTCCTTCGCCGGCAGGTGCGTCACGGGCCCAAGACGCCCGAGCACGGCGGCGTTGCCGACGACGATGTCGAGCCGGCCGAAGCGCTGGGCGATCGTCGGCCCGATCATGTCCACATCCTCGCCGCGCGCGAGGTCGAGCGCGAGCAGAGAGGCCGGGGCGCCGCCCGCCGCGCGGATCGCATCGTCCGTCTCCTCGAGCGCAGCGGCGTTCCGCGCGAGCGCGACCACCTGCGCGCCGGCGGCGCCGAGCACCACCGCGATCGCGGCACCGAGGCCGCGCGAGGCGCCGGTGACGAGGGCGACGCGCCCGGCAAGCGGCTTGTCGCTCATCCTTCCGCGAGCAGCGAAAGCTGTCGGTCGTTCGCGGGCGAGGCGAGGTCGACGAGCGGAATCGGGTAGTCGCCGGTGAAGCAGGCGTCGCAGAACTGCGGCCGTGCGGGGTCACGCGCCACCCCTGCGACGGCGCAATAGAGACCGTCGATCGAGATGAAGGCGAGGCTGTCGACGCCGATGATCCGCGCCATCGCCGCGACATCGTTCCGCGCGGCAAGCAATTTGTCGCGCTCCGGCGTGTCGATGCCGTAGAAGCAGGAATGCGTCGTCGGCGGCGAGGAGATCCGCATGTGCACCTCCGCCGCCCCGGCGGCACGCACCATCTCGACGATCTTGCGCGAGGTCGTTCCGCGAACGATCGAATCATCGACGAGCACCACGCGCTTGCCCGCGATCAGCGAGCGGTTGGCGCTGTGCTTCAGCTTGACGCCGAGATGGCGGATGCTGTCCGTCGGCTCGATGAAGGTGCGGCCGACATAGTGGTTGCGGATGATGCCGAGCTCGAAGGGAAGACCCGCCTCCGCCGCATAGCCGATCGCGGCCGGAACGCCGCTATCGGGAACCGGAACGACCAGGTCGGCCGGCACGTGGCTCTCGCGCGCGAGCTCCGCGCCGATGCGCTTGCGCACCTCGTAGACGGGCGTTCCCTCGACCACGCTGTCGGGGCGCGAGAAGTAGATGAACTCGAAAATGCAGAAGCGCGAGGCCTGCTTCGCCCAGGGCTTGATGCTGCGCACGCCGTTGTCGTCGATCACCACGATCTCGCCCGGCTCGACATCGCGCACGAAGCTCGCGCCCACGATGTCGAGCGCGCAGGTCTCGGAGGCGAGCACCCAGCCGCCTTCCTTCGCTGGCGAGGGCAACCGGCCGAGGATCAGCGGGCGCACGCCGAACGGGTCGCGCACGCCGATCATCGCCTCCGCCGTCAGGGCAACAAGCGAATAAGCGCCCTGGACCTGCTTCAGCGCGTCGATCAGCCGGTCGACCACCGTCGAGTAGAGGCTGATCGCGATCAGGTGGACGAACACCTCGCTGTCGGTCGTCGACTGGAACAGGCAGCCGCGCCGCACAAGCGCGCGGCGGAGCTGGGTGGCGTTGGTGAGGTTGCCGTTGTGGCCGACGGCAAAGCCGCCGAACTCGAAATCGGCATAGAGCGGCTGGACGTTGCGCAGAACCGTGTCGCCGGTCGTGGCGTAGCGGTTGTGGCCGATCGCCGCCCGCCCGGGCAGGGAGGCGATGACGCGGGCGTCGGAGAAGGTGTCGCCGACAAGGCCGAGGGCGCGGTGGCTGTGGAAGCGTTCGCCGTCGAAGCTGACGATCCCGGCCGCCTCCTGGCCGCGATGCTGAAGCGCATGCAGGCCCAGCGCGGTCAGAGCCGCGGCGTCGGCCGCGGCCCAGACGCCGAAGACGCCGCACTCCTCGCGAGGGTGGTCGTCATCCGCCGGGGCGAAGGCCGCCGGCTCGACCGGCTCGCGCGGCTCGGGTGATCGGCGGTCCGTCGGCATCCCTCTCGCACCCCTTCCTCAGCGTGTCGTGTTGAGCAGACGGTCGAGGTCACGACGTTCCTCCGGCCGGTAGCCCTCGCCGCGCTCGGGCGGCCGCGCCGGGGCGGGACGGAGGAGCTGCTCCACCGCAGGCGGCCGCGCGCTGCCCGAAGGCGGCGGCGGCAACAGCCCCGGCGGGAGCTGCGCCACGATCCAGGCCGCACCCGGCTCGGCGAAACGCACGCTCTGCGACTCCTTGAGCCAGCCCGGCCAGCGCGCCCTCTCCCCGGCGAGGAACGCCACCGCAATATAGGCGAAGCAGACGAGAGCGACACCCCGCACGAGGCCGAAGACGAGGCCGAGCGTGCGGTCGATGCTGCCGGCGGCGCTGTCCCGCACCCTGTCGGAGAGAAAGCGCGCGAGCAGCGACAGAAGGATCAAGACGACGAGGAAGATCGCCCCGCCCGCGGCGAGGTTCGCGATCAGCCCCGGTGCGAGCCAGGGGTGGAGATGCGGCGCGAGGAGGGGATGAAGGAACAGGCCCGCCAGAGCGGCGCCCAGCCAGGCGCCGATGCCGAGCAGCTCGCGGACGAAGCCGCGGAGCATCGCAAGCAGGCCCGAGACGAGGAGAACCGCAAGGACGCCGAGGTCGAGCCAGAGGCTTGCGGTCACGGCGGGCAGGCTCCGCGGGTGTCGTTCAGCATAGCCCTCGCTTCTAGAGCAGCGGTGGCACAGAGGGAACCACGCCGCGCTCGCCCCGGAGGGCGGTCTTGCGGTGTGGCGGGGCGCGTGCTTGAAGGCGCCTCTCCCTCGCGACAGAGCGGAACACCGGCCATGTCGAAGACGTCCGTCAAGAAGGTCGTGCTCGCCTATTCGGGCGGGCTCGACACCTCCGTGATCCTCAAGTGGCTCCAGGAGACCTACGGCTGCGAGGTGGTGACCTTCACGGCCGATCTCGGCCAGGGGGAGGAGCTCGGGCCGGCGCGGGAGAAGGCGCGGCTGCTCGGCATCCGCGAGGAGAACATCTTCGTCGAGGACCTGCGCGAGGAGTTCGTGCGCGACTTCGTCTTCCCGATGTTCCGCGCCAACGCCGTCTACGAGGGCCTCTATCTCCTCGGCACCTCGATTGCTCGGCCCTTGATCGCCAAGCGCCAGATCGAGATCGCAGAAGCGGTCGGCGCCGACGCGGTGGCCCATGGCGCGACCGGCAAGGGCAACGACCAGGTCCGGTTCGAGCTCAGCTACTACGCGCTGAAGCCCGACGTGACGGTGATCGCGCCGTGGCGCGAGTGGACGCTGACCTCGCGCACAGCGCTGCTCGAGTTCGCCGAGAAGCACCAGATCCCGATCGCCAAGGACAAGCGCGGCGAGGCGCCGTTCTCGGTCGACGCCAACCTTCTGCACTCCTCCTCGGAGGGAAAGATCCTCGAGGACCCGGCCCAGGAAGCGGACGAGATCGTCTACCAGCGCACTGTCTCGCCGATGGCCGCCCCCGACCGGGTGACCGAGATCGCGATCGACTTCAAGGAAGGGGACCCGGTGGCGATCAATGGCGAGGCGCTCTCGCCCGCGTCGCTGCTTGCGCGTCTCAACGCGCTCGGGCGGGAGAACGGGATCGGCCGGCTCGACCTTGTCGAGAACCGCTTCGTCGGCATGAAGAGCCGCGGCGTCTACGAGACACCGGGCGGCACGATCCTTGCCGTGGCGCACCGAGCGATCGAGAGCATCACGCTCGACCGCGGCGTGGCCCACCTCAAGGACGAGCTGATGCCCCGCTATGCCGAGCTGATCTACAACGGCTTCTGGTTCGCGCCGGAGCGGCGGATGCTGCAGGCCGCGATCGACGCCTCGCAGGCGCATGTTACCGGGCGTGTGCGGCTCAAGCTCTACAAGGGCAATGTGATGGTGGCGGGCCGCGAGAGCCCGCACAGCCTTTACGCGATGAAGTACGTGACGTTCGAGGACGACCAGGGCGCCTACGACCAGGCCGATGCCAAGGGCTTCATACGCCTCAACGCGCTCAGGCTCCGCCTCGGCGCGATGGCGGGGCGGAAGGGCGGGGCGCTCTGACGCGCCGGCCGGCACGGCTCCGCCCTGGCCGCGCTTGAGCGAGGTCAAGGCGGGCTCCGTCACGGTTCCGTAGCCTTCCTGTCATCGACCCGGGAGGCCAGCCTATGAAGCCCCATCCGCGCTGCTACGACCCGCTGCTCGCCCGGATCTCGGCCGCAGCCCAGCATGTGCTCGCCGTGGAGAACCGGCCTGGGCATGACGGGGCGATCATGCCGCACGGCCCGGCCGCGTCGGACCATGCGCTTGGGCTGATCCGGGCGATGATCGCCGCCGCCAAGTCGGATGGTCGGATCACCGACGCTGAGCGCGAGCGCCTGCTCGATCGGATCGGCTGCGCCGAGTTCGACCCTGACGTGATGGACTGGATCAGCCGCGAGTTCCGCGCCCCGCTCGACCTCGAGGCGGTCGCGGCCGGTGCCGCCGGAAGCCGCCGCCGCGCCGTGGAGCTCTACATCGCCTCGGTCGAGGCGGTCGATCTCGACCAGGAGGCGGAGTTCGCGTGGCTCGAGGCGCTTGCGGCGAAGCTCGGCCTCGAGCCCGAGCTCGTCGCGGCGATCCACCACAAGCTCGGCGTGCCGGCACGGCCGGGCTGACGGAGGCTGCGACGCCGGGGCCGCGGAGGGGCCACCCAGCGCACGGGAGCGGCGGCCTCGGCGTGGGCGGCGCCGCGCAGCCTGACCGGGCGGCGAAGGCGCCGGGGCGCGGTTCTCCGGCTGCGCGAGCGACGCGCAAGCCTCGGGCTCCGAACGGCCCTTCAGTCGCGTTTGCTCAGCGCTGCCTCGATCCGCTCGAGCTGCGCCCTCAGACGCGCTTGCCCGATGCCGATGGCGGCGAGAGCGAACAAGGTCAGCGCCGTGACGATGCCCGACCCGGCGTAGAGCAGGCGCCCGGCATTCCAGCCTTCGCCACGGAGCGGCGTCGCCTTGGTCGCAAGGTCGAGGCAGGCAATGAGCGCGAGAACGGCGATCGCCTGCAGAAGGCGCCAGAGGATCATGCCGCGATCGCTCCCACGCCCCGCCTCGCCCGGGCCGCGGCCAGCGTGTTCGCAAGCAGGGTGGCGATGGTCATCGGCCCCACCCCGCCCGGAACGGGCGTGATCCAGCCCGCGTGCGGCAGCGCCTCGGCATAGGCGACATCGCCGGCGAGGCGGCCGTCGGCGAGGCGATTGATGCCGACATCGATCACGCACGCTCCGGGCGCCACCCAGTCTCCCCGCACAAGGCCTGGGCGCCCGGCGGCGACGACGAGGATCTCGGCGCGTCGGCACTCGGCGGCGAGGTCGCGGGTGCGGCTGTGGGCGAGCGTCACGGTGGCGTCGGCGAGGGTGAGCAGGGCGGCCATCGGCCTGCCGACGATGTTCGACCGGCCGATCACCACCGCGCGCGCGCCCGCGACCGGCACGCCCGCTTCGGCGAGCAGGGTCATGACGCCCTTCGGGGTGCAGGGAACAAGCGCGGGGCGGCCGATCGCGAGCAGGCCTGCGTTGAGCGGATGGAAGCCGTCGACATCCTTCGCCGGGTCGATCGCATCAAGCACCGCTTCCGTGCGGATGTGGCGAGGAAGGGGGAGCTGGACGAGGATTCCGTCGACCTCCGGGTCGTCGTTCAGCGCGGCGATCCGGGCGAGCAGGGCCGCCTCGGTGGTGGCCGCGGACAGGCGCTCGGTCTCGCTTGTGAACCCCGCGGCTCGCGCCGCCTTGTCCTTGTTCCGGACGTAGACAGCGGAGACTGGGTCGTCGCCGACCAGAAGCACGACGAGCTTCGGCGCGAAGGGAAGGGAGGCGATTTCTGCAGCGAGCCGTTCCCTCAGCCGTGCGGCCACCGCCCTGCCGTCGATCACGCGCGCGGTCATGGCGTCAACGCTGTGAGCCGTGCCGCGAGCGCGGCGGGGTCACCGGCGACATGGACCCGCTTCTGCCGGCTCGCGCCGCCCGAGACGAGGCGGCAGGCCGAGGGCGGAACGCCGAGCGTGTCGGCGAGAAGGCGAAGCAGCGCCTCGTTTGCCCTGCCGTCTTCGGGCGGCTCGGTGACGGCGAAGCGCAGCGTGCCATCGGGGGCGCGTCCGCGCAGGCCGGCGCGGCGTGCCCGCGGCGTGACCCTGAGGGTGACCGTGAGGCCGGAAGCGGCTTGCGTGCTCACAGCAGCGCTGGGGCAATCGTGGTTTTGAGGAAGATCTGGGCGGCCTGGAGCAGCAGGATCAGGACGAGCGGCGAGAGGTCGATGCCGCCGAGGTTGGGCAGGACGCGACGGATCGGCCGAAGCGCCGGTTCGGTGAGTCTTTCGAAAAAGTCGCCAAGCGCCCAGACGATTCGGTTTCGGGTGTCGAGGATGCCGAAGGTGGCGAGCAGAGAGAGGATCACGGCGATGATCACCGCCCAGGTGTAGAGGCTGAGCACGGTGTCGATGAGCCAGAGGAGGGCAACCATACGTCCGTCCTGCGGGTGGCGGGGCTGGGGCGGACCCTACAGGCGGGAGGAGGTGTGATCAACGCGCGGGGGGTGGACGCTTCGTGGTCATGGGGGCGGGGGCGTGTTGACTTCGGCTCAGGCGGCGCTGATAAGAGCGGGGTTGCGAACGCAGGGTTGACGTGGGGCTGTAGCTCAGTTGGGAGAGCGCGTCGTTCGCAATGACGAGGTCAGGGGTTCGATTCCCCTCAGCTCCACCACGCACCGCCTTGGGCTAATGGGCAGGCCGGGCGGTTGCGGCGGCGCCGTGCGCGGTGCCGGTCGTTTCGGCTCGTCACCTTCTCCGGTCGGAAGAGCGATCGTCGTCGCGGCGAGTTGTTGCCGTGCGCTGGGGCATGTGACGGGCGCTCGGGCGGGGCTCGCGCGCGTGGAGGCGCGGCCCTGGTTGGCTGTCACTTTTCGGCCGTCTTGGGTTTTGACGCCGAGACGCTTGGGCTCGCGGTGGGGCCTGGCGCCGTGCGTTGCTGCGTGATCGGGGACGGGGTGTGACGTGTGGGGCTTTGGTCTCGGTTGGGCTTTGCGCGGCTGGTGCTGCTGATCGCGTGCGTGTTTTGCCCGCTGAGGATCGGGTCTGGTTTAGAAGCTTCGGGGGAGGGACTCGATGGTCCCTCCCCCCGTTTTGACCCCCTGAAGATCGGGTCTGCTTTGGAAGGCAAAGGGAGAATCGAGATGTTTACTCGTGATGGTTTTGACCCCCTGAAGATCGGGTCTGCTTTGGAAGTTGGAAGCGGGTCGATTGACCCGCTTCCGCCGTTATGACCCCCTGAAGATCGGGTCTGCTTTGGAAGGTAGCCGCGGCGCTTAATCCGGATGCGTTCGGCGTTTTGACCCCCTGAAGATCGGGTCTGCTTTGGAAGAGAAGGTCGCTGACAAAAGCGACCGGCTCTTTGTTTTGACCCCCTGAAGATCGGGTCTGCTTTGGAAGCGAGGAAGTCAAGGTAGCGAAGTTGGCGCAAGAGTTTTGACCCCCTGAAGATCGGGTCTGCTTTGGAAGGCTGACTACCGAGGAAATGCAGAAGGCCAAGCTGTTTTGACCCCCTGAAGATCGGGTCTGCTTTGGAAGAGGCCGTCCGGGTCGTCAGGTCGGCCGACTGTTGTTTTGACCCCCTGAAGATCGGGTCTGCTTTGGAAGGCGGAAACGGTGGAGGATAAATATGGACTCCGGTGTTTTGACCCCCTGAAGATCGGGTCTGCTTTGGAAGGCAGCGGCTTGGGAGCTGCGCGCCGAGCGTGAGGTTTTGACCCCCTGAAGATCGGGTCTGCTTTGGAAGTTGAGAACGCTGTCCACGTTATCGAGCTTCAGTGGGTTTTGACCCCCTGAAGATCGGGTCTGCTTTGGAAGGCCGCTGTGGCGGGGGAGGGCCGTGACGCGCGGCCGTTTTGACCCCCTGAAGATCGGGTCTGCTTTGGAAGTCCGTGCCTTTGCCGCTTGTGCTGGACGAGATTCGCGTTTTGACCCCCTGAAGATCGGGTCTGCTTTGGAAGCGGAAGCTCAAGCCTACAGGGATCGCGCGGCAGTAGTTTTGACCCCCTGAAGATCGGGTCTGCTTTGGAAGGGCGAGCGAAGGATTCGCCTATCTTGACCTTGGGTTTTGACCCCCTGAAGATCGGGTCTGCTTTGGAAGGCTTCGTTGCCGACAACGCGGATGGTTCGTGGATGTTTTGACCCCCTGAAGATCGGGTCTGCTTTGGAAGACGGAGATGTGGACATGCGTGACGTGGGCGGGTTTTGACCCCCTGAAGATCGGGTCTGCTTTGGAAGCTTCGCTTCGTTGTCTATCCAGGCAAAGGCTTCCGGTTTTGACCCCCTGAAGATCGGGTCTGCTTTGGAAGGCCCGCGATGCGGGATACCGGATGCTGACAGGGTTTTGACCCCCTGAAGATCGGGTCTGCTTTGGAAGTGGCGAGCGCGCCGCACCCCCTCACCCCGCCACCACGTTTTGACCCCCTGAAGATCGGGTCTGCTTTGGAAGTCTTTGCCTGGGTATAAGTCCGTGACAGTGAGTTTTGACCCCCTGAAGATCGGGTCTGCTTTGGAAGGCATCGGCGGCGAGATCGACGCCAAGGCTTTCGTTTTGACCCCCTGAAGATCGGGTCTGCTTTGGAAGACCCCCACCTTCGACTGACCCCCAGACGTCCGGCGGTTTTGACCCCCTGAAGATCGGGTCTGCTTTGGAAGGCAGTAGCAAGGGAGACAAAAGATGACCCGTAGTGTTTTGACCCCCTGAAGATCGGGTCTGCTTTGGAAGGGTTCGATACTGTTGACCATAATGGAAGCATCTGTTTTGACCCCCTGAAGATCGGGTCTGCTTTGGAAGAAAAAAGGTACGTTGATGCCGCCTACGCGATGCGTGTGTTTTGACCCCCTGAAGATCGGGTCTGCTTTGGAAGGCAATCCGAGACGAGGCCGGACGCATCGTCGCGGTTTTGACCCCCTGAAGATCGGGTCTGCTTTGGAAGCGCCGCAAGCGTGGTGGCATTCCGTGGTCTCGCGGGTTTTGACCCCCTGAAGATCGGGTCTGCTTTGGAAGGCAGTAGCAAGGGAGACAAAAGATGACCCGTAGTGTTTTGACCCCCTGAAGATCGGGTCTGCTTTGGAAGTTTCTTGCGGCCGCTCGCGACATTGCGGCCGTTGGTTTTGACCCCCTGAAGATCGGGTCTGCTTTGGAAGTGATTGGGTGAAGATTATTGACGAGTTTCGTCTTGTTTTGACCCCCTGAAGATCGGGTCTGCTTTGGAAGACGAGCGGTGGGGGTTTAGGTCCTAAGCATCAAGGTTTTGACCCCCTGAAGATCGGGTCTGCTTTGGAAGTGGTGGTGACAGCCCACCCCCGGTGCGATGCGTTTTGACCCCCTGAAGATCGGGTCTGCTTTGGAAGAGCCCCCGACTGGCACGGGCCCTACCGCACCAGGTTTTGACCCCCTGAAGATCGGGTCTGCTTTGGAAGCGCCCAAAGGCGAAGTTTCGTCAATATCGAACACGTTTTGACCCCCTGAAGATCGGGTCTGCTTTGGAAGCCCTTGACCCTGTCAGCTATGGTGTCGAGGCTGGTTTTGACCCCCTGAAGATCGGGTCTGCTTTGGAAGGCCAGGTCGAGTCAATCATGACCCCCGCCGAACTCCGGTTTTGACCCCCTGAAGATCGGGTCTGCTTTGGAAGAGCGCGGCTGTGTTTAGCGTGTGCTCCTGCGTGGTTTTGACCCCCTGAAGATCGGGTCTGCTTTGGAAGGAAGCAAAAGGGAACACACCGATGCTGACTAAGTTTTGACCCCCTGAAGATCGGGTCTGCTTTGGAAGCCTACGCAATGCAACGTGCTGCTGAGGCGGAAGGTTTTGACCCCCTGAAGATCGGGTCTGCTTTGGAAGGATGTGTTCGAGGCGCTCTCCGATCTCGGGCCGGAGTTTTGACCCCCTGAAGATCGGGTCTGCTTTGGAAGGGCAGCCTTGGAGGCGTCGGGTCTACGCTCCCGACGTTTTGACCCCCTGAAGATCGGGTCTGCTTTGGAAGAGCAAGGGAGCTACAGCAATGCGCCGTTTCATCGTTTTGACCCCCTGAAGATCGGGTCTGCTTTGGAAGCTGCACGGCACGGGCATGGCGTGGTGGTTATCTGGGTTTTGACCCCCTGAAGATCGGGTCTGCTTTGGAAGATACAAAAAGAAATATGTCGACGCCGCCTACGCGTTTTGACCCCCTGAAGATCGGGTCTGCTTTGGAAGTGACAGATGTTCGGGCTCTTGATCCAGATCTTCGTTTTGACCCCCTGAAGATCGGGTCTGCTTTGGAAGCCAGTTTCTAAGGATAGCTTCTTTGACAAAGGTTTTGACCCCCTGAAGATCGGGTCTGCTTTGGAAGACCTTGGAGGCGAAACGTGTTTGCCCCAGATACTGTTTTGACCCCCTGAAGATCGGGTCTGCTTTGGAAGTCGCCGCGGTCAGGCGGCTTGTTGGGCTAGCGCGTTTTGACCCCCTGAAGATCGGGTCTGCTTTGGAAGGCTCCCCCTCGAAAAACCCAACGATGTCAATGAGCTCCACACAAGCTTCGCACATCCGAGGCGGGCGCGCAAACCTGTCCTCCAAACCGCTCACACACCAACCCCACCACCGCCCGAACGAAGGGCACCGCCCACACGCGCAAACCCGCGCGACCGCGCCTCCCCAACCACAATCCCCTCCGGCAACCCACACCCGATCGACACCACCTCGGCCGCCTCAGGCACAGGCCAGGCGCGAACGTCATCACGCCGCGGATTGATCAAACAGGACAGGCCCAACCACACCTCCTCAAACTCCGCCTCCGTCCATAACCCAAGAAACAAGGAAAACTGAACCCGCAGCGCACGACGCTCAAGAAACCGCGCCACACGCCGAAGACGCTTCGGCGAGGTGATGTCATAGCCGATGATCCAGGCCCGGCGCGCATTCACCGGCATCGCGCCCCCTCACTCCGAATAGAGTGTCTCGGCAAGCACCGCCGCGAGCCGCGCAAGCAGCTGGTCACGCGCGGGCGCAAGGCCGGCCGTCTCGAAGGCGGCGATCGCGTCGCGCCGCGAGGCGGCGGTCAAAGCGCCCCCCGGGTCGAGCTCGGCCGTTCCGGCGAGCGACCGGATCGCGGGAAGAAGACGCCACGCGAGCACACGCCCGAGCGACTCGGCGAGCGGGAAGCCGCCGCTTCGGCGCGCAAGGAACTGCGGGCCAACGCCGCGGCGCGCGAGCGACTCGGCCACCATCGCTGACGCCAGCCCTTGCATCAGCTCCACGATCGCGGCCGCCGCCGGAGCGGCGCAAGACTCGAGGAACTGCCGCCGCACCACGGACGCGCGCAGATCGGGCCCCGGCTCGCGGCACCGCTCGCGCCCCGCACCCGCCAGGGCGAGGATCGCGGCGCGTTCCTCCGCCGCGCAGAAATCCTCGAGCCGGCGTCGGAAGCCCGGCACGGCGGCGGCGCCGTCCAGGAGAGCGGCGAGGTCAGCCCGCGTCGACGGCGGCCGAAGCGGCACCAGGGCGCCGACGAGGCCCGAGCGGCGGCCAAGGAACAGAACCGGCACGCCCGCCTCGAGGCACCCAAGCAGGGCCTCGGTGCGCCACTGCACGCGCGGCCCGTGCACCACCACGCGCGCAAGCCGCGGCAGGGGCGCGAAGACATCGGCGATGCCGTGGCGCCGGAGCTTGAGCGCAGGCCCTTCGAGGAGCACGGCGACCGGATGCTCGGCCCCGTCAAGATGCAGGGCCTGCAGCATCGAAAACACCGTCAGGAAGCGCCTGCGCCGCCGCTCGAGCGGCGCGGACGAGCGGCCGAAGCCCGCGCCGGAGCAGCCGACGCGGCACAAGGAACGCTTCCTCCCAGGCGGCGTAGAAGGCAAGCCGCCCCGCCTTGCCGAGCAGGCAGGCCTCGCCGTCGCGGCTGAAATGCGCGCCGCGCAACACCTCGTCGGCGAACAGCCGCCACACCCAGCGATCGATGAGCGGCCGAAGCGGCTCGACAAGATCGCAGGCGAGGCTGTCGCGCCCAGGCGCGAGCGCGTGGAGGAACCCAACGCCCGGGTCGAGCCCGGCGAGATGCGCCTCGCGCACGGCCTCGAAATGACCGAGCGTGTAGGCAAGCGAGAGCACCGCGTTCACCGGGTCGCGCGGCGGTCGGCGGTTGCGCCCGACGAAGCCGAGCGAGGGCGGAAACAGGCTCGTATAGGCCTCGAAATAGGCCGCAGCGGCCGCCCCCTCGAGGCCGGAGAGCCGGTTCTCCGAACGGCCCTCGTCGGAGCGCAGACGCTCCAGCAGCTCGGCGATGGCCTCGATGCCGCGGCGAAGCGCAAGCCGCCTGTCGGGCCGCTGCGCGAGCGCCCCCCGCAAGACGCGCGCCTGGCCCACGAGCTTGTGGCGGACGATCAGCGCTGCGATTCGCCGCCGGCTCTCCGGCTCGGTCGCGAGACGATACTGGCCGAGCCGGATCGCGGCATCGTTGTGCGGCCGGCCAACGAGCATCCCAGCCGGCTCGCTGCGCCGGCCGCTCAGCACAAAGAGGCCGCAGCCCGCGGCAGCGATCGCGCCGATCGCGCCCGTGGTGATCTGTGCCGGGCCGCGCAGAACCACGCGCTCGAGCAGAGCAAGCGGCGTGCGCCAGGGGCCCTCCTCGCCGGAGCGGATGACCAGCGTCCCTCCCTCCGCCTCGATTGCCGCGTCGCGTCGGTCGATGAACAGCGTGGTCATCGCCCTCACCCAACGATCAAGAAGGGCTTGGCGGAGGGGGCGCGAGCAATGCCGAGGCAGCGCTGCCGCTGGCGCGGATCGAGCCGAAGCGCGAGCAGCCGATCCTGCGCCGGGTGAAGCACGCGGCGCAGGCGCGCCATGAGAGCGTGCCGCTCCCCCTCGCTCAGGAAACACTCGTGCGCCGATTTCTGGCCCCCCACCGCATAGGCGCGCACGATGTGCAGCGCGCGGCGGAGGCGTTTCGGGCTCGTCACGTCATAGGCGACGAGATGGAGGGCGCGTTGCGTCATGGAAGGGAGGATGCGCAAGCCACCCGCCCGAGAAAACCGCGACAATGTTGTCGTGCGCGCGGGGGATTCAGAGCGTGTCGGGTGGGCGCTGTGGCAGCTGCGGCGGATCAGGCTCCGCCCCGGCGGAGCGCAGGAGCGGGGTCACGACCTGGCGGCGGAAAACCTCCATGAACGCGAGGAACCGGTCCCAGTCCGCCTTGCCCAATGGCATCTGCCCGTGGGCGAGGATTGACCGGTTGCGAAGATCGAGCATGTCGCGCAGGCGCCCTTCGCCGTCCTTCCCCTTCTTGCCTGGGAAGTCGTCGCGCAGGAACCGGGCGATCTCGCCCTCTTCGTCCTTCGCAGCCGCGAGCTTCAGGGTCTGGACGAGGCCCGAGAGCGTCTTCGCGCGGCTCGCGTGGCGATCCTGGAGCCCGGCACGCTGCACCTCGCTCTCGGTGATCCGCGACCAGTCGATCCGACCGACGTCGATCCCGTGCCGCGATGTGAGCTGCCACTGCCCCACCCACTCGATCAGGCGATAGGCGCGGGCGATCGCGTCGTCATAGCGCTCCGAAGCGGCGCAGCGTTCGGCGTTGCGCCAGAGATCGGCGATCCGCTGCGGTTCGCTGTCGCGGCACCTCTCCGCGAGCTTCTGGAATTGCTCGAGTTCGGGGTGGCGTGGCAGGAGGGTGGCGAGCACCTTGGCCGCCTCATCGTGGCGGAACCGGTCCCAGGCGTCGAAGGCACGGGCCGCCGCGGCGAGGTCGCGCAGGCGCTGGCGCACTGCCTCGGGGGCCTTCTCGTTATGCTCGAGGTTCTCAAGAAGCCCCTTGGCGCCGGCAGCGCAGGCGGCATAGGCGAAGCCTCGCCAATAGGCGCGGAGCTGCGCCTCCGTGCGCTCGGCAAGAAGCCAATCGATCGGGATCTGGGTCGGCCGTTCGGTTCCGGGCGTGACCTTGTCGAGCGTGTCGCGTTGCCCGGCCATGAACTGCACCTCGACGCCCGGTGTGGCCAGAGCGCATTGGAACATCGCCGTCGACATCGATTTCGTTCCGCCCGTGTAGTCGAGGACAAGGCGCGCCTTGGGGTGCTGGCGGCGGAGGTCGCGCAGCGTCTCGCGCAGGGCGAGGAAGATGGACTCGGGGTCGTCGGCCGGAACCACGAGGAGCTCGTGCCGCAGCGCAGAAAGCCCGGCTTTTTCGAGGATCCCCGGAACCTTTTCCGCCGACCCGGGCTGTGTTCCCTTCTGGGCGGTGACAACGAAGAGCGCGACGTCGGGACGCGAGGCGACAAGCGCGCTGACGATGGGGTCAGTTGAGCCGCCGACGGAAGCGACGAGCAAAGTCGTCACAGGATTTCGTAGTCCTTCTCATAGCCGAGCACCCAGCCGAAGGGGATCGGGGTGCCGTCGTGTAGGCGCGTGACGGTTCGGGTCGATCCCCATTCGCCGGGCTGTCGGATCTTGCGATCGCGCTCGCGGGCCTGGGGAACGTGGCCGCGGCGCACGTGCTCGAGCGATTTGCTCTCGAAATGGCCGAACCGGCCGAGGCGGAGGAGAACGAAATTCGTCGCCTCCTCGAGGCCGGCCACGGCAGCCGTTCGTTCCCCCGGGAGTTTGACCGCCCTGAGAAGCCGATCCATCGCGTCGCAGGTGCGGGGATGGTCGCGGAAGAACCGCTCGCGCTCGCCTTGCCAGATCGACCAGTGGAAGCGCGACGTCAGCTGGAAGAGCCGCTTCCGATCAAGGCCGAGGCGCGAGTCGAGGGTGAGTCCGACCTCGAACCTGGTCCGATCCGCGGGGTCGTGACTGCGCGCGCACGTGCGCTCATAGTGCATCTGGATTTTCGAGGGGCCGGGCGAGCCGCCGCGCTTGATGATCTCGGCGCGGTCGATCATGAGCGCTCCTGCGGGCAGCTCCGCGTCCGCCACGCCGAGGAAACGAAGCGGATCGGTCGAGGTATCGCCCGGGTCGAGGCCGAGCGCGGCCTGTAGGGCCAGCTCGTGCGTCCATGCGTGGGGCCTCTGGTCGCGCGGCAAGCGGGCGCTCGCAAGAGCGGTCCGGAACGCCCCCTTGATCGAGGAGCCGGGAATGTAGGGCCGCCCCCCCGAGCGGACGAAGGCACGCACGCCGCCGCTGCGCAGGCTGGATGGATCGTTGAGAGCCTTCTCGAGCTCGGCGCGTGAGCGCGGCGAGACCGGCACGCGTTCGACGATGCACCGTTTGCCGGCGCTTCTCAGCGCCTTCGATGCGTCGGCGAGCCTTCCCGAGTCGAGGGCAGTGCGAAAACGCGTCCGTTCCTCCGCCGTCATCCGGCGCATGGCCTCGACCGGGTCGAACCGGCAGAGCCTGGGGGACTGTCCCTCTTCCTCCGCCGTCTCGAGAAGATACTCGTCGAGGCTGAGTTCCGTCCCGTCACCGACATGAAGCGGGGTGAGCGGCACACAGTGGAGGAGGATCCGCGTCACCGTCCTCTGTTTCGTCACCACCGCTGCCATCAGGGCGCCTCCGTGTAGGGAATGGCGAGGTGGAAGGCGTTGTGGCCGATCGGGTCTGTGGGGTCGTCATCCTGATGCAGGCCGGTGACCCAGGCGCCGAACGGACCCGGGTCGGCCGGGGCGAAGGTCGCGCCGGCTTCGGCGAGAACGAGCGGCAGTTTCCAGGGGCGCTTGCCTTCCGCCATCATCTCTCGCCCGAGCTTGCCGAACAGAACGAAGCGTCGCCATCGGGCGTGCGCCATGTTGCGGGTGATCACGCCCTGGGAGAGGGAGAGCATCCGCCGCGTCCCCGCCCCTGCAGGCGGTTCCGAGAGCCACCCCGCCGGTTCCGACCCCTCGACGCGGAACCGCCCGCGGCCGAACGCAGCGTCGCGCCCAAAGCCGATCTCCCCGACATGCGCAAGCAGCGCCTCCACCTCCGAGGGCTCGAGACCACTGTCGATGTAGAGGTCGGCGCTGACGGAACGCTCCCCCTCGCGCCTGGGCGATGGCCACCACTCGTCTGCGAACCACAGGCCGCCGCCGCCCGCCTCAGGCGTCTTGCCCGACTGCCGGTCGATCCGGTTGTGCGGCACGCGCTTGGGGCGGAGGAAGGGCGGGTCGGGGAGCGGCTCGTCGCGCGGCGCAAGCAGCAGGTCGAGCGCCGCGGCGGTCGCACCGATGCGCAGGCGCCGCCAGTCCTCGAGCGTGATGTAGCGTCGCTTCTTCAGCGTCTTCGCGGCATCGGCGGCGCGGATCGAGGCCGGCGTGGGCCTCCGCTCCTCCGGCTGCGCCCGCACGCCGCCCGAGGCGGGGAGAAGCGGGCGCGGCAGGTGATCGGCCGGCAGGAGGTCGGAGATCAGGAACGGCTCGTGAGGAAGGCGCGCAAGCCAGGCGCGCAGGGCGTCGCGCCCCTCGCGCGCGCGCTTCGCCCAAGCGAGATGCCCAAACAGCGTGCCCGAGGTCGGCGGCGTGCCGAAGGCGGAAGCCGTGTCGAGGGCGAGGCGGAAGCGACGGAGCGGCATCACGCAGCCTTGGGGAAGAGCGCCTCCGCCGAGACGATCGCGGGCGGTGTGTGGCGGTCAAAACGGTGCCCGCGGAAGCGGTTGTCGAGGGCGTGGCGGACATCGCCCGGCGCGACGAGGTGCAGGTCCTCGAAGCGTATCCGCCCGTAGCCGCGCGAGCCCGAGCCCCCCAGCGCGTCCTGCTCGAGCAGCCAGAGCCCAAGCAGGGTCCAGTTCAGACAGGCGAGGTCGCGCACTCCGCCATCGCCCGTGTCGTAGAGGCGGAAGACGAGCTCGACCTCGAACCTGACGCCTGCGGGGACGCGTTCCGTCCGCCGCGGGCCGACCCCGTCACGCGCCTTGCCGGCGATCCGGTCGATCAGAACCTCGGTCTTCTCCTCGAAGAAGCGATCGGGCGCCTCGCTGTAGCGCTTGCGATCGTCCGCGGTGAGCGGGCAGTCGCGCACGATCAGCCGCGTCGGCCCGCCCTTCCAATCCTTGAGCGCATTGCCGAAGATCCGGAGCACCGGGTCGTTCGGGTCGACCGGCTGGCCGTCATCATAGCCCCAGGCGTGACCATCGTTGCGGATCGCATCGAAGGCCCATTCCATGAGGAAGCGCAACCGCCCCTTGATCGACGAGCCGGGGATGTAGGGCTCTCCCGTGAAGGGGTGCTTGATCACCGGGTTGTCGATGCCGCCGATCTCGACACTGTCCTTTCCGGCGCCGATATGCAGGCCGGAGAGGAGGAGGAGCTTCCCCTCAATCCGCACACGCCCCTTCTCTCTGAGCTCGATCATCCCTCACCTCCCCCCTTCTCGACCTCATAGACACGGTGATAGGCCATCACGGCCTCGAAATGCGGCTGGAAGCCGCGGCGGAAATCGTCCTTGCCCCGCACGGCGGCGGCGTGGCGCGCGAAGAAGCGCACGAGTTCGATTGGATACTTCTCCTGGCGGCGGCAGGTGTACGCGGCCTTGGCCTTCAGCAGCGCCATCTGCGCCCGCACGTCGTCGTCCGAGATGGTGTCGGGGGCGAGGTCGATCCGGCGCTTCAGCGCCATGGCTTCGGCGTAGAAGCGCCGCAGTTGGTTTGCCGGGATCTGCGCCAGGTCCCTGGCAGTTTTTTCTGCCTCCGCATCGAGAAGCTCTGGCCGGACCGCCCGGCTGTTGGGCGCGAAATAGGCGGGCGGCTGCTGCGGTGGCCGCAGCGCCTGTTCGATTTCGCGCTTCCGGTCGCTCTGCGCGCCCTGGCCCGCGCCAGCGCCGGGGCCTCCTCCCCCATGACGCTGGGCGGGTGGGCCGTTGCCCCTTGGCCCGCCATATCCATGCGTCTTCGTCATTCCGCTCGCTCCTCTCACCGGTTGCGCCACAGCGCGATGGTCATTGCGATCTCGGTGTCTGCCTCGACCGCGACGCCTGGGGGCGGAACGGCCCGGTCGAGCAGCTGCGCGAGCTCCTCGCGCGCCTCCCTCTTCGCCCGGTCGAGGAAACGCGCGCGCTGGTAGCCCCAGCGGGCCGCCCAGGCCCGATCACCGCTCCGTTCCGAATCAGTTCCGACGCGGTCGCGCATCGCGGCAAACCCGCGCATGCGGTGCAGGAAGGTCGGCGGCAGGCTTTCATCCCGCAGCGCGGAATCGAGCGCCTCCGCAAGCACGAGCGTCGCCTTCGCCTCCGCCCAGGACAGGGCGCGTCCGAACAGGCCAAGCCGGTTCCGCCCTGCGTCCTTCGCCCCCTCGAGCATCTCCTCTGCCTCGGCCGCGGCGAGAGCGATCGGGTGCTGCGGATGCACGAAGGCGATCCCTGCGGAGAGGGAGAGATTCGGGTTGCCGCCGGCGAAGGCTGAGAAATCCTCCCGCAGCTCGAGCGCGAGCGGAAGCGCGTGCCGCCAGGGTGTGACGAGCAGCAGGTCGTCGCCCCCGGCGTAGACGGTGTAGGTCGCGGGGAAGGCACGCTCGAGCAGGGCGGGCAGGCGCCGGGCGAAATAGCCGTCGATCAGACGGGAGAGCTGAGCGGTTCGCGCAGGCGACCGATCCTCGCCAAGGCCTCGGGTGAAGATCTGCCCCAGGCGATCGACATCCGCCTTGAGGATGCCGAGCAGCGCCCGCCCGCGGAACCCTCCGTGCTCATCCTCCTCGAGGGCTTCCGCGGCGATGTGCGCGAAGGTCATCAAGTCTCCGGCCTCGGGGGGCGCCTCGAGCGTCCCGCGCGCGTCGAGCCCGAGCGCGCGGTAGCGCGGCGCCTCGGGGTCGTCGATGAGCGGCACATATGCCTTCGGCCGCGGCAAGGCGCTTCCGGCGTCGCCCTTGACGTCGAAGGTGACCGTCCGTTTCGCCTCCGCCCCGCGCGCCAGCCACGGCACAAGGGCAAACCCGAACGGCATCGGGACGGTTTCGGCCGCGGCATCCTCGCCGTCCATCGCCGCATGGTCGACCAAAGCGAAGCCCTGCACCTTCGGCAAGCGTTGGCCGAAGCGATAGGCGGCGTCGCAGACAACGCAGCGGCTCGCGCCATCGAGCGCGGTTTGCACCACCGCAGGCCTCACCCCACAGGTCACGCAGGCTCCGTCTGCGCCGAAGGGGGCGGCGATCACGCCGGTGCCGACGAAGTCCGGCCCGCCGCTGCGCCAGCCCTGGAACGGGCGGTGCTTCGCCTCCTCGAGCCGTGCCGCGAGCCCGGCACGCACCGCGGGGAAACCGCGGCCACGCTCCTCGAAAACGGTCGCCGGGAACGGCTCGCTCGCGGCCAGATTGAGCGCGAGGTCTCCCTGCCAGTGCGCGATCATCCAGCGGTCGAGCTCCGCTCGGGCGTCCTCGAGTCGGGCCTCGAGGTCGGCGGTCGCGGCGACCAGGAGTTCCGCCTTGCCGCCCGCGGAGATCAGAACGCTCGCCGCAGGCGCGCCGAGGCGTTCGCGCACCGCCTGCACGGCCGAGGCGACGAGTTCCGCGATCAGGAAGGAGCGCGCGCGCAACACCCGCGCAGCACCCGAGGATCCGGCAAGCCGGAACAGGGCGGACTGGATCCCCGAAAGATCGAGCGCGACCAGCCGGAACTTCGGCTGTCTGCGGTTCCTGATGCTCGCCTCCGCCCAGTCTCCGGCGGCGGCATGGAAGGCAGCGAGCGCCGACCCGATCGCCGCGACCGCGAGCGCATGGTCGTGCAGCGACACGTCCGGCTGATCCACCGTCGAGGACGGGACGGCCCAGAGGAGCCGTTCCGAGAGCGCGATCAGCGACTGCTCGAAACGGTACGCCGGGAGCCCCTCGCGGAGCGCGAAGCCCTGCCAGCCCTCGCACCAGGCATCCCAGAGACGGCGCAGTCGTTCCGCCTGCCCGCCCGGTTGCGGCGATGTCGGCAGGAGCGACGCGGCTGTGAGCGGCTCGGCAGCGTGTCGAAACGCCTGCGCCGGCGGAGCGCCGAGCCCGAGGTCGAGCCGCGGCACGAGCGCCACGAGTTCGGCCTCGCGGAAGCCGGCACGCCCCGTCGCCGCTGCTTCCGCCTCCTCGTCGCGCTTCTTGCGCTCGAGCCCCGAGGCAAGACGGTCGGCCTCCGCCACGATCCAGTCCTCCGCGCAGGCCGGCTTGTGGTGGCGTATCGCCGCGCCGCGCAGCCGCTCGAGATCGAGCCCGTCAGGCCAATGCGCCGGCACCGTCTCGAAGAAGAAATCGGTCCAGAGCGCATGGCGGTGGGTGTAGCGACCGTGTTCGCCGCTCGGGAGTAGCGCGGCCTCAAGACCCTGGAAGTCCTGGCCACGATAGGCATCGCGCAAGGCGGTCTCGTCCGGGTGCGCGCGCTGGGCGAGCTTGCCGAGGTCGTGCAGAAGCCCTGCAAGCGCTGCCTCGCGCGGGGTAAGGGGTCGAGCGGTCACGGTGCCTCCGGAATGATGCGGATCGCCTCCGCCGGCAGAGCGAGCCGATAGCCCGTGAACGGGCGTCGCCCCTCCGCCCGAATCCGGTACGGTTCGCCCTCGGGCCCGAGCAGGTCGCGGATCAGCCGATTGAGGCGTGAGACCTTCTCGGCCAGGACCTCCCGCCGCAGCCCATCTGCGACGCCACGTCTGACGGCACGGCAGGCTTCGTGATCGGCCGAGCCGCAGAGGCGTGTGACCGCGGCGAGGCACTCGGCGGCAAGCGCCTTCGCGCCAGCGAGTTTGTGCGGGCAGATCACCGCTCCCTCGCCGCGTCGCGCCCGTTCCGCAAACCACACGAGGATACCGAACAGCGAGGGCTTGAGCCGGCACGACGTCATGCCAAAGCGCGCCGTCATGGTCGTCGTGTCGAGCTCGAGACGAGGTGGAGCGAGTGCGGTCTGCGCGGCCGCGATCGCCTCCGCATAGCCCGACCCGACAGACTCGGGACGCCACTGGCCGCGCAGCCGGACGAACGGAACCTCGGCGAGCACGACGTGCGCCTCCGCCGTGTCGAGCACGCCGCCGTCCTCAAGCGGCAAGCGACGTGGAGGCTCGGGCGGGAAGAAGAAATCGTCCCGCCCCTGGAACCGCTCCTCCACAAGCACATGCGACAGCTCGTCGCGCTCGCGCCCGAACAGGGACAGCGCGATGGCAGCGAGGCACCCCATCGTCTTGCGCCCGCCGGCGATCGAGACGTGGAGGGGGATCGCGGGATCGGCGGTGGCGGCGCGGATCGCGGCCGTGATCGAGTCTGCCGCCGCGCGGTTGTCCTCTGCGCGTGCGATGTCATCGAGGGGCCGGCCCGTCCGGTCGCGCATCACGCGGATCTCCGGTGCGGGCAGGGCGACGCCAAGCTGTCGCGACAGCGCCGTCAATGCGCTCGGCAACAAGCGGGTCGCCTTCGCCGCGCCGGCCCGCGTGGTCAAGAGCATGATCTCGCTCGGCAGGGCAGGCGGCGTCCGCTGCGCCAGCGCCCAGATCGTCTCCGTCACCACCTGCGGCGACAGGCCGGTGATCACGAGCAGCCGCAGGGGCGGCGTGAGCGTCGTTTCACTCGGCATGGAGCTCGATCCGTCCGAAGCCCATCGAGGCCCCCTTCCCGACATGGAGGAGGGAGGCGAGCCGGAACCAGGGCCAGAGCTCTGGAGAGGGCGCGAGGTCGAGCCACGCCTCGCCGACGATGCCACCGAGCTGCATCTTCGTGTCCTGACGCGAGCTAAACCGCGTCGTCTCGAGCCAGCCGAAGCGTGCGTCGCGCCAGGCGAGCAGACGCGCCAGCTCGCGCAGCTGGGAGAGGTCGCGCTCTGGCTCGACGAGGCCGAGCAGCCGCGCCCGGCGCAGCGTCGCCTCGAGGATATGTGCCGGGGTGAGGCTTCGGCCGGTGACGAGATCCCCCCGAAGCCGTAGGCGCAGCGGAGTCGCAAGCCGCAGCCGGACGGTGCGCGGCGCCGATGGTGGTTCGCTCGGGTCTTGGTTGACCTCGATGCTGCCAGAGGGACCGCCCAGAGTGATCGGCTCGGCGGCGCTGGCAGAGAGGCAGGCGAAGGGGACACGCTGGCGTGCCAGCCCGCGCGCCGCCGCATCGACAAGCGCCTGGGCGACGTAGGGCGCGGCGCGCGCCGCCCCGCCGATCAGCGTGAGCCGCACAGCGAAGGGCTCGCCTGCGCGTATCCACCCCCCCGGCGGCGTCGGCTGCGGAGCAAGGATGTAGGGCCTTGGCGTCTCGTGCTCGGGATCGTCGCCGAAGAAGCCCGGGAAGAGGCAAACGCCCGAAAGCGGGCAGCCCGCGCAGGGCCGAAGCCGCATCACACAGAGAAGCCGCTTCAGCGCGAACCCAAACGCGCCGCGCCAGGCCGAGCCGGAATAGGGCTGAAGGCGGATGTCGCGCTCGGGCGCGAAGCGGAAATCAAAGCTTTGGAGGATCGAGGCAAGCGGATGCGAAGCCATGGCACGAACAATGATGCAAAGCCTGCACGATCCGCACAGCCCTGACAATGTTGTCGCGCGATGCGGCGGCGCGGGCTTGGCCGCGGGCGGCCACCTCGCGGTCCGGGCCGCGGCTGTCGGCACGCCAGACCTGTTCCGGCAACGCCGACAGCGTCACCGAACCGATGCGGCGACCTCGCGGAAGATACGACCCGGCAACGACCCGCCGGTGACGCCGCGCATCGGCGCGTTGTCGTCATTGCCCACCCAGACGCCGATCACCACCGGCCCCTCCGAGTCATCGACCCAGCCGAGGAACCAGGCGTCGCGGAAATCCGAGGTCGTGCCGGTCTTGCCCGCCACCACGCGCCCGGGCAGGGCGGCGGCGCGGCCGGTGCCACGGGAAACCACCTCGCGCAGCATCGCAGCCATCGCCGCGGCGTGCTCGGGAGCGATCACAGGCACCGCCCCGCCTTGGCGACGCCACACCGTCACGCCGTCCGCCTCGGCCGAGACCACACCATGCGGCACCACGAGCCGCCCCCCGTTAGCGAAGGTCGCGTAGGCGACGGCGAGCTCGAGCAGCCCGGCCGACCCAGAGCCGAGCGCGGCGGTGGCATCGCGCGGGATCTCGCCGGTCAAGCCTGCACGCCGTGCCGCCGCGGTCACGCGCGGCAGCCCCACCTGCAACGCCAGCCGAACCGCGACCGTGTTGAGCGACTGGGCGAGCGCCTCCGCGAGCGTCACAGGGCCTCGGTATCGCCCGTCAATGTTCTCCGGCCGCCAGGAGCCGATGGTGAGAGGGGCATCCTCCACCACCGTCTCGGGGGTGAGCCCCGCCTCGAGAGCGGCGAGCCAGATGAAGGGCTTGAACGCCGAGCCCGGCTGGCGTTCGGCAGCCACGGCCCGGTTGAACCCGCCTGCAGAACCATCCCGCTCGCCGACCATCGCAAGCACCGCCCCGGTCGCGGCGCGCACGGCCACCACCGCCCCCTGGCCCGCGCCGAGCCTCGCCCCCTCGCCCGCGAGCACCGCGCCGAGGGCGCGCTCTGCCGCCGCCTGCAGGCGAGGGTCGAGCGTGGTGCGCAGCGTGACCGCCCCGCCGGCGCTCTCGATCGGGCCGAGACGCGATTCGGCCCAGGACGCAAAGGCGTTACGCCCGCGCGGCGGGGCGGCGGCGAAGCCGCGCGCGGCCTCCGCCTTGGCGCGCGCCGCTTCGGCCTCGGTGAGCCAGCCGGCGGCGACCATGTTGTCGATCGCCTCTCTCCCGCGTGCGATCGCGGCCTCGGGATTGACGCGCGGGTTGAGACGCGAGGGCGCCTTCGGCAGCCCGGCGAGCACCGCCGCCTGCCAGACCGTGAGCGCGCGCGCCGGCACGCCGAAATAGGCCCGTGCCGCGGCGTCGATCCCGTATGTTCCGGCTCCGAGATAAGTTCGGTTGAGCCAGATCGCAAGAATCTCGTCCTTGGTGAACCGGCGTTCGAGCCAGAGCGCAAGCAGAGCCTCCTGCCCCTTGCGGCGAAGGCTCCGCTCGGGCGTGAGGAACAGGTTCTTCGCCACCTGCTGGGTGATGGTCGAGCCGCCCTGGACCACGCGCCCGGCGGCGAGGTTCGCCACCGCCGCGCGGGCGAGCGCGATCGGGTCGAGGCCGAAATGATGGTAGAATCGTCTGTCCTCGGTGGCGAGCACCGCCGCGACCACGTGGCGCGGGAGATCGCGCGGCATCACCGTCTCGCCATAGAGGTCGCCGCTGTGGGCGACCACGCCTCCGGCAGCGTCGAGCAGGGTGATCGAGGGGCGGCGCGTGGCGGCGAGAGCGGTCTCCGGCCGCGGCAGGTCCCAGACAAGCCAGACGACCAGCGCCGCGCCGAGAATGCCGCTCCAGAGCAGGGCGAGAACGGCGAGGCGAAGCGCCCGGTATCGCCTCGGCCGCGGCGCGGCGGCCGCGCGCCTGCGCCCGCGCTCGCCGCCGGACGTGACCGCGATCGGGCTGCGTACCCGCGCTTTCGCTTTTGCCCTCGCCATGCGCCCCCCGCTAGCGCACAGCGCCCGGTTCGGGGAAGCGCGCGGCCCGCGCGCGCGTCATCGGGGGCAGGAGGCCGATCCCGCCCGCCGGCTCAGACGCCTGTTTTCAGGCCTCGATGCTGCCGAGCCTCGATCAGGAATAGACGTAGAGCGGCCCGACCACGAGATGGTCCTTGACACCCTTCACGCCGGCGATGTTCTCCGCGAGCACGCGCAGGGCCCGACGATACTCGTCCGACCCGCAATAGCCGTAGAACTCGACGATGCCGTCCTTCACCACCACGGTGGTGTAGAAGGTGCTCGCCCAGGGCTGCTTCTTCATCTCGTTCATCACGGCCCGGTAGATCCCCTCATCCGAGGTGTCGGCCGGCGTTGTGGTCGGCGGCGAGACGAGGGCGCGGAGCAGGTCGGCGCGGCTGACGATCCCAACCAGCCTGCCGTCACGGACGACGATGACACGCCGTATGTTCGACTTCTCGAGAAGCTCGGCGATCTCGCCGACCGGGGTGTCCTCCGTCACCGTCACGAGGTTGGTGGTCATGATGTCGGCTGCCGTGCGGCCGTGGCTCTTCGCATACTGCTCGGCCATCCGCGTCGGGTCGGCGAACAGGCTGCGGAAGAAGCCGGGGGTCTCCTCCTCGCGGCCGGCGACCTGGCGCATCAGGTCACCCTCCGAGACGATGCCGAGCACCTTGCGGTCGGCATCCGTCACCGGAACGGCGCTGATGTGCCGTTCGGCGAGCAGGCGCGCGACCCCCATCACCGGCGTGTTGGGCGCCACCGTCACCACGTCCGGCGTCATCACGTCGCGTGCCTTCATGAGCATCCCCTCCTTGATCCGTCGCGTATGCTGGCTGCCGAAGCATACAGCCGCCATCACGACTGTCACCGGGCCATGAGAACGCCCCCCCATCCTACGCTCCTTGATGTGCGTCAACCTCAGGGTGTTTGCCTCGCCGCCGGGCGCTGCGTATGGTCATGGCGATAGCGGCCGGCGCCCTCGCCCATGGCGCGCCGGCGGACAAGGGAGGACGGAAGGGATGAGCACTCGGATCAGGCGGCGCGCCCTGCTCGCAGGCGGGGCCGGGTTTGCGACGGCAGGTCTCGGACTGACCCAGCTCGGCGCGCCGGCGATCGCGCAAGGGGCGCAGCAGCTTGCTATCGCCACCGGAACGACGGGCGGCGTCTACTATCCGCTCGGCGGCGGCATGGCCGCGATCTTCAGCCGGGTCATTCCGGGCATGAGTGCGACCGTCGAGGTCACCGGTGGGTCGGTGGCCAATCTCCAGCTGCTCGGCGCCGGGCGGGTGGGCATGATCCTCACCCAGGTCGACGCGGCGGTGGATGCCGTCAATGGCCGTGACCGCTTCGCCAACCGCCCGGTGCCGGCACGCGCCATCCTCGTGATGTACACCAACCGGATGCAGGTGGTGACGGTCGCCTCGACCGGGATCACGAAGATGACCGATCTCAGGGGCAGGCGGGTCTCCACCGGCGCGCCGGGCAGCGCCACCGAGGTGATGGCGTTCCGGCTGATCGAGGCGGTGGGGCTTGATCGCGACCGCGACTTCCGCTCGCGCGAGCGGCTCTCGCCGGCCGAAAGCACGAACGCGATCAAGGACGGCAAGCTCGACGCTTATTTCTTCGTCTCCGGCGTGCCCGCCTCGGCGATCACCGACCTCGCCGCCACGCCGGGCCAGCAGATCAGGCTGATCGACCACGCGGAGTACGTCCCGGCGATCGTCGCGAAATACGGCCCCGTCTACTTCGCTGAGGAGATCCCGGCCGGCACCTACCCTGGCCAGACAACACCGAACAAGCAGATGTCGGTCGCCAACATCATCGCCGTGCGCGAGGACATGCCTGACGCGTTGGTGACCCAGCTTCTTGCGGCGATCTGGGACAATCTCCCCGAGCTCCATCGGGTGCATGCCGAGGCGCGCAACTTCAAGCTCGAGAACCAGAAGACGGCCGCGGCCGGTATTCCCTGGCACAGGGCGGCGGAGGCGTTCTGGAAGGCGCGCGGCGCGACCCTCGGCTGACGGGCGAGGGCGGGGTGGCCACCCACCGCCCCGCCCGCTTCGCACCCCCCTTCTCCGCATGACCAGAGAGGACCATCACCTGCCGCCCGAGGCGGCGCCGCTCGACGACCGGACGGCCGCCAAGGTCGAGGAGCTGATCGAGCAGGAAGAGGGAGCGCAGAACCGCTTCCGCGGTCCACTCGCCCTTGTCGCGACGATCGCCGCCGTGGCGACGAGCCTCTTCCACCTCTACGCCGCGATCGACATCGTCCCGACGATGTATCTGCGCTACCTTCATGTCGGGTGCGTGCTCGTCCTCACCTTCTTGATGTTTCCGGCTGCGCGCCGGTTCCGGCACCGGCTGATGCCGTGGGACGTGGCGCTGATCGCCGCCTCGCTCTACGTGCTCTACTATCTCGTCGCAGGCGGCGACGAGCTGACAGACCGCTACATCTTCCCCGAGCCAATGGACCTCTGGGTCGGCTGGGCGCTGATCCTTCTCGTGCTCGAGGCGACGCGCCGGACGACGGGCTGGATCATGCCCGCGATCGCGATCGCCTTCATGCTCTACGCCTTCTTCGGCAACCACCTGCCGCCGCCCTGGACGCACCGCGGCTATGACGACGTCCGCCTGATCCCGCACCTGACGATCACGCTCGACGGAATCTTCGGCACCGCGGTCGATGTCTCCTCGACCCTGATCATCCTCTTCACCATCTTCGGCGCGGTGCTGCAGGTGACGGGCGCGGGGCGGTTCTTCGTCGACTTCTCCTTCGCTCTGATGGGCGGGCGCGCCTCGAGCGCGGGGCGAACGGTGGTGCTCGCCTCCTTCCTCCTCGGCGGCCCCTCGGGCTCGGGTGTCGCCACCACCGTCACGCTTGGCTCGGTCGCCTGGCCGATGATGCGTCGCGTCGGCTATGCCCCGGCCGATGCGGGCGGGCTGCTCGCCGCTGGCGGGCTCGGCGCGATCATCTCCCCGCCCGTGCTCGGCGCAGCCGCCTTCCTGATCGCCGAGTTCCTCAAGATCTCCTACCTGCAAGTGATCGAGATGGCGGTGATCCCCACCGTCCTCTACTACGCCTCGCTTCTGTTCATGGTGGAGCTTGACGAGCGCGCGATCGGCGTGCGCGACAGCGGCGAGACGGCGATGGTGGAGACGGCCGGGGCCTTGTTGCGCAAGTACTGGTTCCACCTCACCTCGCTCGTCTCGATCGTCGCCTTCCTCCTGTGGGGCTATTCGGCGACGCTCTCGGTCGTCTATGCCTCGGCCGTCGCGGCGGTGCTGTCGTGGCTCAGGCGCGAGTGCGCAATGACGCCCCGCAAGCTCGTCGCCGCGCTCGAGGGCGGAGCGGTGCAGGTGCTGAACGTCGCCGCCACCTGCGCCTCGGCCGGGATCATCGTCGGCGTCGTCACGCTCACCGGTCTCGGGCTCAAGTTCTCCGAGATCGCGATCCGTTACGCCGGCGGGTCTTTGACGCTGACTGCGATCTACACCGGGCTGATCGTGTGGGTGATCGGCCTCGCGGTGCCAGTCACCGCCTCCTACATCATCTCGGCGGTGATCGCCGCTCCGGCCCTGATCAAACTCGGCGTGCCCGATTTCGCCGCGCACATGTTCATCTTCTATTACGCTGTTCTGTCGGAGGTCTCGCCGCCGACCGCGCTCTCGCCCTTCGCCGCGGCCGCCATCACCGGCGCCGGCCCCTATCGAACCACGCTGATGGCCTGGAAGTACACGCTTCCCGCCTTCGTCCTGCCCTTCGTGTTCGTGACCGACCCGCTCGGGGTCGGGCTTCTGTTGCAGCGCGCGCCGGGCATGAGCTGGGGCGATGTGGCGTGGATCACGCTGCTCGCGACCCTCGGCCTCGGCCTGCTCGCCGCCGCCGCGCAAGGGATGGGGCTTCGCCGCATGGCGGGATGGGAACGCTGGGCCACCGCCCTTGCCGGAACGCTGCTCGTTTTCCCCTCGGCGATCGACGGGCTGGTCGAGTGGGCGAGCGGGGTCGCCATTCCGGCGCCGCACTGGGCCGGGCTCGCGCTCGGCGCGGCAATGCTCGCCTGGCAGGGCGTGGGGCTGCGCGCGCGGCCGAAGCCGGGCCAGCGACGCGGCTGACCGGCGCGGAGGGATGAGCTTATGTCGTCCCCCCCGGTTCTGACCGAACCGGTTCCGCCCCACGGTGTGGTGATCCCGGCGCATCCGCTCGTGCGCCGCGTGGTCGCGCGCAACCCCGGGCCGATGACCTGCCACGGCACCTCGAGCTGGATCGTCGGCCACGGCCGTGTGGCCGTGATCGACCCAGGCCCGGACGATGACGCGCACCGACGCGCCCTGCTCGAGGCGCTCGCCGGCGAGACGGTGACGCATGTGCTCCTCACCCACGGCCACACCGACCACGCCGGCGGTGCGGCCGCCTTCGCGCAAGCGGTCGGCGCCGCCACGTACGGCTTCGCCCGGCCGCGGGCAGGAGAGCGCGCCGGGTCCGGCGGTGCGCGCGGGTCGTTCCCGCCGGATGTGCCGCTCGAGGACGGCGCGGTGATCGAGGGGCCAGGCTGGCGGCTCGAGGCGCTCCACACGCCCGGCCACGCCTCCGATCATCTCTGCTTCGCGCTCGCCGGCGAGCGCATCCTGTTCTCGGGCGACCATGTGATGGGCTGGTCGACCTCCGTCGTGTCACCGCCCGATGGCGACATGGCGGCCTACATGGCCTCGCTGCGACGCCTGCTCGCGCGCGACGACGCGCTTCTGCTTCCCGGCCACGGCCCAGCCGTGACGGAACCGAGACGACATATCGCGGCGCTGCTTGCGCATCGGCTCGCCCGCGAGGCGGCCGTGCTCGAGGCCGTGCGCGAGGGCCTCGCCACCCCAGCGTCGATCGTGCTGCGCCTCTATCCCGGCCTCGCTGCGCCGCTTGTTCGCCCCGCCGAGGGCTCGGTGCTCGCCCACCTCCTCAAGCTCGAGGCGGAAGGCTTGCTCGCACGCGATCAGGGCGGTTCCGATACTTTCCGGCTTGCGAACTGACCGGGCGGTTCGCGCCGCAGAAGGCCAGCGCGGTGCCGCCAGCATCCCGGCACATGGACGGCCCGCTGAGCCGGATCGAGCGCAAGCCAAGCCACGAGCTCGTCGAGCACCACCCGCGTCGGCTGCGCAAGATCGAGCGCGAACGCCTCCTCGAGCGGGACCCAGCGCAGGAGCTCGAGCTCGCCCGAGCCGCCGAGCGTGCCCGAGAAGGCCTCGGCCGGAGCGACCAGGAAGCGCGCGTCGAAGCGTATCGGCATCCAGGGCGGGGTGACGAGCCGGCAGAGATAGGCGAGCGGCACGTCCGCGCCGGCCACGAGCCCCGTCTCCTCCCTCGTTTCGCGCAGGGCGGTGGCGGCGAAGCCCGCAGGCAGGCCGGGCACCACAGGGGCGGGGGCGCTGCGGTCGCGCGCATCGACGCGCCCGCCGGGAAAGACGAGCGCGCGCGGCATGAACCGGTGTTGGGCTGAGCGTTGCCCCATCAGAACGGAGACAGCCCCTCCCTCGTGCCGCACGAGCACAAGGCTTGCCGCATCGCTCGGGCGGACGGGGCGTTTGCGCGTGAGCCGGGTCGCGTCGCAGTCAGGCATCAGCCAAGCGTGGCCGCGCGGCCGCGCCCCCGCAAGCCCGAGGCGCGGTTGCGGCAGCGCAAGGCGGCCGCGCCGGCACCGCGGCAGGAAACGCCGCCATGCGACTCTCCCTCCGCCTCGTCCTGGCCCTCGCCGCCCTCCTCAATGCGGCGGGGTTCGTCTCCTGGCGCTCCCTCCGTCCCGTGCCCGTGCCTGTCGCTCCCATCGAGCGCGATGTCCCCGTGCGGGTGTTCGGCCTCGGCACGATCGAGGCGCAGGTCCTTTCGCGGATCGGCTTCGATGTCGGCGGCACGCTTCGGAGCGTGCACGTGGACCATGGCGACCGAGTCGCCGAAGGCGACCTCCTCGCCGAGCTCTCGGAGTCGACCCAGAGAGCGCGGGTGGCGCGCGCCGAAGCGGCGGTGATGAGCGCGGAAGCTGCCGCACAGCGCGCCGAGGCAGCGCGCGAACGGGCGGAGGCGTTGCTCGCCCAGAAGCAGGCGGCGGCGCAGCGCCGGCGCGAGCTCGCCGCGCGCGGCTCGGGAAGCATCGAGGCGGCCGAGCAGGCGGAGACGGAGGTGGCGATGGCGTTCGCCAACCTCGCGGTGAACCGGGCCGATGCCGCGGTGGCGCTCGCGGTCATGGCGGATGCGCGGGCGAACCTGCTCGCCGAGCGGACCACGCTCGCCAAGCACCGGCTTGTCGCCCCCTTCGCCGGCGTGGTGGTGGCGCGGCATCGCGAGCCGGGCGCCCCCCTCAACCCCGGCGAGGCGGTGTTCACCCTCGTCGCGCCGGAGACGATCTGGGCGCTTGCCCATGTCGATGAGGGGCGGGCCGGAGGCATTCAGCTCGGCCAGCCGGCAGTGGTTCGGATGCGCAGCCGGCCGGGCGAGCCGATCCCGGCAGAGGTCGTGCGGATCGGCCTCGAGAGCGACAGGGTGACGGAGGAGCGGCGCGTCTTGCTCCGCTGCCGCGCCTGCCCGGACCAGGTGTTCCTCGGCGAGCAGATCGAAGCGGAGATCGAGATCGGCAGGCTTCCGGCAGCCAAGCTCGTTCCGGAGGCGGCGGCGGAAGGGTTCGACGGCGCCACCGCGCGTGTCTGGGTGATCGAAGAGGGGCGGCTCGCCCGCCGCGAGGTTCGGGTGGTCGCGCGCACGCTCGATGCGCGGCTTGCGCTCGCGCCGGATGCCGCAGGCGGGTTTCCGATCGTCACCGCCACCGGCCCCGGACTCGCACCCGGCCGGCGGGTCGTTCCGGCCGGGCCCGCGCGATGAACCTCGCTCTGCGCGACATACGCCACCGGCTCGGCCGCTTCCTGATCACCTGCCTCGGGGTCGGGCTCCTGCTCGGGGTGGCGCTCGCGATGGTCGGCATCTCCCAGGGCGTGGTGGCCGAGGCGCTCGCCCTCACGCGCAGCCTGCGCGCCGAGCTCTGGGTGGTGGAGGCGGGAACGCGCGGTCCCTTCGCCGAGGCGAGGCGAATCCCCGGTGATGTGCGCGAGATGGTCGCGCGCGTGCCGGGGGTGTCGGCGGCCGGGTCGATCACGCTGCGCACGGCGGAGATGGCAGCGCCGGGGCGGATCATTCGCGCCCAGGTGATGGGCTATGAGCCGGGGCGGCCGGGCTGGCCCTCGAACATCTCGGCCGGGCGAGGGCTTGGCGGCGCGCGCCACGAGCTCGTCGCCGACGAGCGCGCCGGGCTCGGGCTCGGCGCCACCGTCCTGATGGGCCAGGACCGCTACCGGACTGTGGGGCTGACGCGCGGCCTCGTCGCCTCGGGCGGGGATCCGCTCGTGTTCATCCACCTCCGCGACAGCCAGGAGCTGCAGTTCAAGCTCTCGCCGCCGGCGGCACGCCGCGCCGCTGCGTCGGGCGCAGGCCAGGGAAGCACCGACACGGTGAACGCCGTGATCGCCCGCCTGCATCCGGGAGCGGACGCGAGGGAAGTTGCCGAAACGATCCGCCGCTGGAAGCATCTCTCCGCGCTGACGGACGCCGAGCAGTCGGAGCTCTTGACGCGCTCGGTGGCCAATCGCGCGCGGGTGCAGCTCGGCATGTTCACGGTGGTGCTTCTGTTCGTCACCGGCGTCATCATCGCGCTGATCATCTACACGATGACGATGGACAAGCTGCGCGAGATCGCCACGCTCAAGCTGATCGGCGCACCCGACCGCACGATCGCCGGGCTCGTGCTGCAGCAGGCGCTGCTGCTCGGCCTTGCCGGCTTCGCCGCCGGTCTCGCCCTGATCTTCGCGGTGCGGGACCGTTTCCCGCGCACCGTCGCCCTCGGCCCCGAAGAGATCGGCGTTATGCTCGCTGTCGTCGTGACGATCTGCGCCCTGGAAAGCCTCGTCTCGATCCGCGCGGCGCTGAAGATCGACGCCCAGGCGGCCCTCGGTGGCTGAGGCTCCGCTCATCCGCCTCGAGGGCATGTGCAAGCGGTTCGGCAGCGGCGAGACGGCGGTGCGCGCGCTCGATGGCGTGACGCTCTCGGTGTTCCCGGGCGAAGTGGTCGGCCTGCGCGGCCCCTCGGGCAGCGGCAAGTCCACCCTGCTCAACGTGGTGGCCTGCATCACCCCGCCCGACGAGGGAACGCTCTCGCTCGATGACGGCCCGGTGTGGGCGGACGGGCGCTATCTCGTGGCCGACCTCTGAGCGCTGCGTCGGAAGAGGATCGGCTTCATTTTCCAGTTCCACAACCTCCTGCCGTTCCTCGATGCGACCGACACTGTCGCGCTCGCGATGACGCTTGGCGGGGCCGATCTCGCGTCGGCGCGGGCGCGGGCCCGGGGGCTTCTCGACGTCCTCGGCGTCGGGCGCCGGGCCGCGGCCATGCCGGCGCGACTCTCGGGAGGCGAGGCGCAGCGCGTGGCGATCGCCCGTGCGCTCGCCAACGACCCGCCGATCATTCTCGCCGACGAGCCGACCGCAGCGCTCGACAGCGAGCGGGCCAGGTCGGTGATGGACCTGTTGCGTCGGGTGGCGCGCGAGCGTCGAGCGGCCGTCCTCGTCGTCACCCACGACGAGAAGATCTTCGGCCTGTTCGACCGGTTGGTGGCGTTGCGTGACGGCCGGATCGAAGCGGTGGCGACGGCGGCCTGAGCGGAGGGGCGTTGCCCGACGCGGCGCCGATCTGCTAGAGGCTTCGAGCCGGCAATGGAGACCAGGATGGAGAGAAGAGCCTTTCTCGGGGCGCTTGCGGCCTCTGCTGCGCTTCCGGCCGCTGCGGGCGCGAGGCAGGGCCTGCCGACCGGCCCCCTCTCCGAACGCCCAGGCCGCGTGTTCGTGCTCAACAGCCGCGACGCCACCATCTCCGTGCTCGACTCCGTGACGGGAGCGGAACGAGCCAGGGTGCCGACGCTGCGCGAGCCGCACCACCTCGTCTACACGCCGGACCGGCGCGAGATCATCGTCGGCGACAGTGCGGGAAACGAGTTCCAGTTCCTCGACCCCGACACCGCCGCCGTCACCCGCAGGCTACGGATCTCCAACCCCTACCACCTCCTGTTCAGCCCCGACCGGACCATGCTCACGGTCGCTTCGCTGCGGCGCGACCAGATCGACATCTATTCGGCCGGGAATTTCGAGCTCCGCCATCGCCTGTCGGTTCCCGACATGCCGAGCCACATCGCCTGGAGCCCCGACAGCCGCGTCACCTATGTCACGCTCCAGGGCAACAACCGTGTCGCGGCAGTGGAGGCGGCGACGGGACGTCTCCTCTGGACGCAGCCGACGGGGAAGACTCCCGCCGGAATCGTTTTCTCCGCCCGCCACGGGCTGATCGTCGCCAACATGGGCGAGGACAATGTCACGATCCAGTCGCCCGAGGACGGGCGAATCCTGCGCGCGGTGCGGACGGCCGCCGGCGCGCACAACATCTTCCCCTCGCCGGATGGGCTGTTCCTCTACGTGACCAACCGGGTCGCCGGCACAATCACCGCGCTGGAGGCCGAGACGCTCGCCGCCGTGCGCAGCTTCCGCGCTCCGGGCGCCCCCGACTGCCTCGACTTCTCCCCCGACGGGCGGCAGGCCTGGTTCACCCAGCGCGTCGCCAACCGTGTCGGCGTGCTCGATCTCGAAACGGGCGCGCTGATCGCCAACCTGCCCGTCGGGCGGAGCCCGCACGGCATCCTGTTCCATGCTCTCGCGTAGGGCGCTCGGCGCCGCCGCCCTTGCCGCGCTCGCGCCCACCTCCGCCGCCGCCTCCGCGTGCCGGCGGACCGTGTATCTCACGATCGACACGGGCTGGATGGACACGGCTGAGCTGATCGCGGAGGTGATGGCGCGGCACGGGGTGAGGGCCACGCTGTTCATCGCCGACGAGCGCACCTTTCGCGGCGACACCTCTCTTTCCGACTCCTGGGCGCCGTTCTGGCGCGCCCGCGTGGCCGAGGGCCATGCCTTCGGCAGCCACACGCTTCGCCACTGGTATTTCCGCGGCGACGAGGGGGAGCGGGTGCGCTACGTCGCATGGGGAGAGCGCGCGGGGACGCTGCTCGACCGCCCGGCCTTCTGCGCCGAACTCCGCGCGCCGGAGGAGAGGCTTCGCGCCATGACCGGCCGCGGCCTCGACCCGATCTGGCGCGCCCCGGGCGGGCGGACCACGCCGAACGCGCTCCGCTTCGCCGAAGCCTGCGGCTTCAGCCATGTCGGCTGGACGGCGAACGGCTTCCTCGGCGACGAGCTGCCGTCGGATCGTTATCCGAACGATCGTCTGCTTGAGCGCGCGCTCGCCACGATCCGCGACGGCGAGGTTCTGATGATGCATTGGGGGATACGTTCGCGGCAGCAGAAATTCGCCGAGGTGTTCGAGGCGCTGATCCTCGGCCTCAAGGAGCGCGGCTTCTGCTTCGCGACGCTGACCGCCCCGCCGCCGCGTCTGCTCGCCGAGGCGCGGCGATGATCGGCGCCATGGGTGACGCGATCGGCAACGCTTGGGTCGACCTCAAGGTCTGGCTGTTCGAGCGCCTGATCCTGCCGGGCCTCTATGCCGCCGGGCTGATGCAGTGGGAGGAGGCCGCCTTCAAGTGGCTCGACTTCGCTCTCCTCGGTGCCGCGACCGTGCTCGTCTCCTTTCTCGTCTGCCGCCCGCTCGAGGCCGCGCTTCCGGTCGAGCGCTGGGAGGGAGACCGCTCGAGCGTGCGCACCGACGTCACCTACACGCTCCTCAATCGCCTCGGCATCGTTCCGCTCTTCGCCTTCGTCGCGCTGCAGCCGCTCGAGGTGGCCTGGGACGCTCTGCTTGCGAACCTCGGCCTGATCCCGCCGACGCTCGAGACCCTCGTCCCGCCCTTGCGCGATTGGCCGGTCGTCACCTTCCTGCTCTACGTTGTCATCCTCGACTTCTCGGAATACTGGCGGCACCGGTTCCAGCATCGCTTCGAATGGTGGTGGGCGCTGCACTCGCTGCATCATGCGCAGCGGCAGATGACGTTCTGGACCGATGACCGAAACCACCTGCTCGACGATCTCATCGCCGGGTTCTGGTTCGCGGGCGTGGCGGTTCTGATCGGCGTGCCGCCCGGCCAGTTCCCGCTTCTGGTGTTGCTCGTGCGGGTGATGGAGAGCCTTTCGCATGCGAATGTGCGGCTCGATTTCGGGCCGCTCGGCCGGGTGGTGGTGAGCCCGCATTTCCATCGCCTGCACCATGCGCTTGACCATGACGAGGGCATCGGCGCGCGGGCGCACGGGGTGAATTTCGGCGTCCTGTTGCCAGTGTGGGATATCCTGTTCGGAACCGCCCGCTTCGGCGGCGCCTATCCGGCGACCGGTGATCGTTCGGGGTCCGAACGTCTTGCCACCGGCTCGTGGTTGGGCACGCAGGTCGAGGGCGCGAAGCGGCTCATCCGCACGCTCGCGGGGCGCGGTTAGTCCAGGCCTGCCCGATAAGCCAGCATATCCAGATCAGAGATGGTAACTTTATATCCATTGTCTAATAATATCTCGCACATTTCCTCTTTTTCTGATCTGGAGAGATGAGCGTGTTCTGCCAAAACAATGACCGGTTTGATTTGTGAAAAGTCTAAAGTCTTCAAAATCTTTAGATCATATCCCTCTGTGTCGATTTTCAATACATCGACTCGGTCGACCTGATGGCTTTCCAACAATGTCGGAATGGTGATGACTTTGACTGTTTCCTCGCGGATATGCTGCTCAATATCCCTAAAAATTGGCTTGTGAGCAAGTAAAACAGATCTCTCAAACGAGCTCAAAAAAGACATTTTGAAAGATTTTGGTGCCGACTGATCGACAGTGTAGATCACCTGAGAGCCATCCCTCTCGCCGATCGCCGCGTTCACCAAACTAACGCCAGAAAAATGGCCCAGGTTTTCTTGGAGCTTTTGAAAGACAAATGAAATCGGCTCAACCATGATGCCCTTCCAGCCGTGGTCTCGAATGAATGGATACACAGGTTCACGAGTCATGCCGTCATTAGCACCTATGCTGATGAAAAAGATATCCTTCTGCTTGAGCATAAAGTGCGCCGCGACATGCTGAAAATGCAGTTCCAGATGCCGATGCCAATCGGCCAGAAGCTTCGGCGGATACCATCGAAGACGATAGCCGAACCGCGCCAGCAGCTCGTTCGCCAGTCGCTTCATTCTCGGCCTCCCTCAGCGATGCAAACGCAACCAAACCGTGGAACGCGCGCGCATCCATCGCCCGGAACATCGCGACATCGTTGCTCTTGTAAGGGAAAAGAGGCTGCCGCCGCTAGCCGCCTCTCCCCTGCGCCATCTTCTCGGCCACGACGCGGGGGTCGTCGGGCAGCAGCGCGGCGGCACGGTCGAGCGCCTGGCGCGCCTCCATCCCTCGGCCGAGGATGCGATAGGCGCGCGCGAGCCTCAGCCACCCCTCCGCATCGTTCGGCTCGGCGCGCAGCCGTTCCGCAAGACGCTCGACCATCGCGGCGATCATCGCCTCGCGCTGTTCGGGAGGCAGCTCGGCGGCCGCCGCCATCTGCTCCGCCGTCGGCCCGGGTGCGGCGCCGGCGCGCAGCCGCCGTTCCGCATCGGCGATCCGTTCGGCGACAATCGCCCGCACCGCCGACCCCTCCGGAGCGGCCGCCTCGATCGCCCGGAAGCTCTCGAGCGCGGCGCGCGCGTCTCCGCGCTCGAGTGTGCCGACAGCGAGGTAGAAGCGCGTGCGGAGATCGGCGGGCTCGGCCGTGGCGGCGCGGCGCAGCAGCGCCATCGCCTCGTCGGTGACGCTGCCGTCGGCGGCCATCGCCAGCGTCTCGGCAAGGTCGGTCGCAAGCGCCGGCTCGAATCGAATCGCAAGGGCGCGTCGATAGGCGCCGATCGCGGCAGCGAGATTGCCGCGCCGGCGCTCCACACCCGCGAGAAGCACCCAGCCGCGACGCGCCTCCTCGCTGTCATGCGGCAGGCTGTTGATACGCTCCCGCACCTGGGCGATCAGGGCCTCGGCTTCCGCGTTCTCGGCCGCCCGCTGGGCCTGAACCTCGGCGAAGGGGAAGCCGGGCATCTCAGGCGTGCCGCGCGGCAGGTAGAGCAGAAGCGCAAGACTCGGCAGAGCCACCGCCGCGGCCGCGATGAGCCAGCGCCCCGAGGGCGACGCAGGCGTCGTTTCGGCGGGAACCTCGCCCACGGCGAGAAGCCGGCGCTGCACCTCGAGCATGGCGTCGCGATGCTCGGTCTCCGAGAGCCTTCCCTCTGCCTTCTCGCGGTCGAGCTCGGCGAGCTGGGCGCGGTAGAGCGCCGCATCATGCGCGGCGCGCGGCGCATAGCCGCGAACCCCCTTGAGGCTCGGCCAGAGCACGGCGAGCACGGCAGCGAAGGTCGCGACCCCGAGGGCGATCCAGGTCGAGATCATTCCGCCTGAAGCCGCGCAAGCCGCGCGCGCTCCTCCTCCGTCAGCTCAGGCGGCGGGACGAGCGCGCGTCGGCGCCGGTAGAAGGCGGCGACCGCAAACAGGCCCGCCGCGAGCGCCACCACCGGAGACGCCCAGAGCGCGATGGTCGACGCCTTGAGAGGCGGGGTGAGGCGCACATAGTCGCCATAGCGTTCGGTGATGAAGGCGATCACCTGTTCGTTCGTATCGCCGGCGGCGACACGCTCGCGCACGATCCGGCGCAGGTCGCGCGCAAGCCCCGCGTTGCTGTCGTCGATCGACTGGTTCTGGCAGACGAGGCAGCGCAGCTCCCGCCCGATCTCTCGCGCGCGCGCTTCTTGGGCCGGGTCGGGCAGCATCTCGCGCGGATCGACGATCGCCGAGGCAGGCCCGCCGGCGAGAACGGCCCCGAGCAGCAAGAGCGAGGCCGCGCGCGCGCGCATCAGGCGAGCGACCGGAGCAGGGGCCGAAGCTGTTCGGCGTCGATCTCGGGCGTGATCGGGCCGGCCATGCGCCAGCGAATGATGCCACGCCGGTCGATCACGTAGGTCTCCGGCACGCCATAGACGCCCCAGTCGACCGCTACGCGCCCGGTGAGGTCGATGCCGATCCGCGCGAAGGGGTCGCCGTGGCGTCGGAGCCAGGCGGTCGCGCCGGGGTCGGTCTGCGTGCCGGTGTGATAGTTGATGCCGAAGACGGGCACGCCCTCGGCGGCAAGCTTCATCAGCTGCGGGTGCTCGACGAGGCAGGGCACGCACCAGGACGCCCAAAAGTTGACGAGGACCGGTCGAAGCGACGCCGCCTCGAGGATGTCGCGGCTTGAGAGGCCCGGCTTGTTCCAGTTCGGCAGAGGCCCGAGCTCGAAGCTCGGCACCGGCCGGCCGATCAGGGCGGAGGGAACCCCGCGTGGGTCGAAACTGCCGCGGCGCATGCCAGAGAGCATGGCGTAGAACCCGCCCGCAGCGGCGAGGGTCGCAGCCGCGGGAAGCGCGAACATGAGCTGCCGCCGGGTCATTCCGCCCTCATTCCGCCGCCGCCAAAGGCGCGAGCGCCTCGCGGCGCCGGCGCGCAGGCGCGCCGACGCGCAGGCGACGGTCAGACAGCGAGATCAACCCGCCCAAGGCCATCAGAACCGTGCCGACCCAGATCCACGGCGCGAGCGGGTTCCAGTGAAGCCGCACCACGGTCGCGCCGTCCTCGGAGGTCTCGCCGATCACGGCGTAGAGGTCGGCGAGGCCTGAGGTGCGGATCGAGGCCTCGGTCGTAGACATGCGCTGCACCGGATAGAACCGGCGCTCGGGCGTCAGAACCGCGACCTCACGCCCGTCACGCAGGAGGGTGAGACGCCCCTCCGTGCCGCGCCAGTTCGGCCCCACGATGTCGGCCTTGCCATCGAAACGAAGCGTGTGCGGCCCGACCGTGGTGACGTCGCCCGGGCGCATCAGCGTGATCCGCTCCGGCGCGATCCCCTTGCCGGCGATCCCAGCAAGGCAGATGCCGACGGCAGCGTGCGCGACGATGCCCCCGACGATTGCACGCGGCAGGCCACGGGCGCGCGCGAAGCTTTCGGCGAGCGGCACGCGGCCGAGCCTGACGCGGTCGGCGAAGTCGGTCGCGGCGGCAAGAACGAGCCAGAGCGCGAGAGCGAAGCCGAGCGCCGGCAGGAGCCTGCGGTCGACCGCCGCGATCCACACCACCGCGAAGGCGAGGACGACGAGGGCGGCGAGCTTCAGGCGCGCGAGCGCGGCCCAGAGATCGGCGCGCTTCCACGGGAGAAGCGGGCCCACCCCCATCGCCACGAGCAGCGGCACGAACACCGGGAAGACGGTGGCGTTGAAGAAGGGCGGCCCGACCGTGATCTTCGCCCCGAACAGGAGGTCGGCGAACAGAGGGTAGAGCGTGCCGACGAACACCACCGCGCAGGAGGTGGCGAGCAGGAGGTTGTTGAGCACGAGCGAGCCCTCGCGCGAGATCGGCGCAAAGAGGCCCTTCGGTTCGAGCGCCGGAGCGCGCCAAGCGAACAGGATGAGCGAGCCGCCGACGGCGACGGCAAGGAGCATCAGGATGAACACGCCGCGCTCAGGATCGTTGGCGAAGGCGTGCACCGAGTTCAGCACGCCGCTTCGAACCAGGAACGTTCCGAGCAGCGACAGGGAGAAGGTGAGGATGGCGAGCAGGATGGTCCACACCTTCAGCGCCTCGCGCTTCTCGACCACGATCGCGCTGTGCAAAAGCGCCGTCGCAAGCAGCCAGGGCATCAGCGAGGCGTTCTCGACCGGGTCCCAGAACCAGAACCCGCCCCAGCCGAGCTCGTAATAGGCCCACCAGGAGCCGAGGCCGATACCGAGGGTGAGGGCGCACCAGGCGGCGAGAGTCCAGGGCCTCACCCAGCGGCCCCAGGCTGCATCGACACGCCCCTCGATCAGCGCAGCACAGGCGAAAGCGAACGCGACCGCCGTGCCGACATAGCCGAGATAGAGGAAGGGCGGGTGGAAAGCGAGGCCCGGGTCCTGCAGAAGCGGGTTGAGGTCGCGCCCGTCCTCCGGAACCGGCCAGATACGCTTGAAAGGGTTCGAGGTGAGCAGGGTGAAGAGCAGAAATCCGAAGGCGATCATGCCGAGCACGGCGAGCACGCGCGCCCGGAGTGTGGCGGGCAGATTCTGCCCGAACCCCGCCACCGCGCCCGAACAGAGGGCGAGGATCAGCACCCACAGAACCATCGAGCCCTCGTGGTTCCCCCAGGTGCCGGTGAGCTTGTAGAGCATCGGCTTCAGCGAGTGGCTGTTCTGGTAGACATTCGCCACCGAGAAGTCCGACACGGCGTAGGACCACATCAGGCAGAAGAAGCTCAGCGCGACAAACAGCATCTGCCCGATCGCCGCGGACGGGCCGGTCGCCATCAGAAGCGCGCCGCGGCGCTCGCCCTGCGCCGCGCCGACGAGCGGCAGGATCGACTGCACGCCGGCGAGCAGGAGCGCCAGAACGAGAGCGAAATGGCCGAGTTCGGGGATCATCGCGCCCTCAATTCGTCAGTCGCGAGGTGCCGCCGGAAGCGGCGGGCCTCAGCGTGTTCCAGTCGCGTGCCGGCGGCGGCGGTTCCCCCGGCTGCCAGTGCCCCGCGCGCTTGAGCGCGTCCGCGACCTCGGGCGGCATGTAGGTCTCGTCATGGCGGGCGAGCACCTGAGTGGCGCGGAACGAGCCGTCGGGCGTGAGCATGCCCTCGGCCACCACGCCCTGCCCCTCGCGGAACAGATCAGGCAGGATGCCGGTATACGTGACGCGCAGGCTCGCCGCGCCGTCGCTCACCCGGAAGGCGATCTGTAGCTTGCCGTCCGTCGTCGTCGTTCGGTCGACCGAGCCGGCCTCGACCAGACCGCCGATCCGGATCGTTCGACCCGGCGGAATATTCTTCGCGGCGAGATCGGACGGCGAGTGAAAGAAGACGAGGCTCTCCTCGAAGGCGGTGAGCGTGAGCGCCGCCGCCGAGCCGAGACCGAGCCCGCAGAGCAGAACGATCCAGAGCCGGCGCCGCTTACGTGTCATCGCCCCGCGCCTCCGCTCAGCTGCCGCGACGCCGGCGCGGGCTCTCCGCCTCGAGGCGCGCGAGCGCGCGACGCGCGCCGAGGTAGCTGCGCCAGGAGGCGATGGCGAGAGCGACGATGAGCCCGATCGCGATGGCGTAGGATGGCCACACGAATTCGGCGTATCCGCCCATCGCCCAGAAGGACCCCTCTGTCACTGCGCGCCCCCGGCCAAGGCCGTCTCCCGCCCTTCACACCGTCACGGCCGCACCCGAAGGCGCCGGTTCGGCGGCGCGCGCCGCCATCAGCGCGCGGGCACGGCGCTCGAGCACGCCGGTGCGCGTGCGCAACAGAACCAGCGCGGCGAACACGAACAGGAATCCCGCCGCCGAGACGAGCAGCGGCACCAGGATGTCGATGTGGATTCCCGGGGCGTCGAGGCGCGTCACCGAAGCCGGCTGGTGCAGGGTGTTCCACCAGTCGACGCTGAACTTGATGATCGGCAGGTTCACCGCCCCGACCAAAGCGAGGATCGCGGCCGGGCGCGAAGCGCGATCGGGCTCGTCGAAGGCGTTGGTCAACGCGATGTGGCCGAGATAGAGGAAGAACAGAACGAGCACCGACGTCAGGCGGGCATCCCACACCCACCAGGTGCCCCACATTGGCTTGCCCCAGAGGCTGCCGGTGATCAGGCAGATCGCGGTGAACATCGCACCCACCGGCGCGATCGCGCGGGCGGCGATGTCGGCGAGCGGATGGCGCCAGACGAGGCCAATGAAGGAGGCGACGGCAAGCCCGAGATAGCCGCCCATCGCCATCCATGCCGCCGGCACGTGCACGAACATGATCCGCACCGTGTCGCCCTGCTGCCAGTCACGCGGGGCCTCGACGAGCCCCCACCAGAGGCCGGTGGCGGAGAGGGCGAGGCCGGCAGCGGCCACCCAGGGCAGGAGGGCGCCCGACAGCCGCATGAAGCGGCCCGGGTTGGCGAAGCGGTGCAGCGCGCTGCCCCGCGGCGGTGCTGCCGGCGTTCCGTCCATGCCACGAGCATATGGGCACTTCGCGGGGGTTTGAAGAGAAACCGGGGGCGTGGCAGAAGCGCTCGCCGAACACAGCGTGGAGAGGAGGCGGCCGATGCACTTCACCATCCAGTGCGTGGACAAGCCCGACAGCCTCGAGCTCCGCCTCGCCACACGGCCGGCACATCTCGAGTATCTCAGGGCGAACCAGGAGAAGTTCGTCGTGGTCGGCCCGGTGCTCGACGACGAGGGCAAGCCGCGCGGCAGCCTCTATGTGCTCGACCTGCCCGACCGCGCCGCGGCCGAGGCCTTCATCGCCGCCGCCCCCTACGCCAAGGCCGGGCTGTTCGAGAGCGTGGTCGTGCGTCCGATGCGGATCGTGTTCAAGGACGGCGCCCAGATCGCCGGCTGAGGGCCGAGCCGTGGCCTATTGGCTCGTCAAGTCGGAACCCGACGCCTATTCCTGGAACCAGCAGGTCGCGGACGGGGTTACACCCTGGACGGGGGTCAGGAACCACTCGGCCAAGCTCAATCTCCAAGCGATGCGGCTTGGCGACCGGGCGTTCTTCTACCATTCGAATGTCGGCAAGGCGGTGATGGGCATCGTCGAGGTGGTACGCGAGGCCTATCCCGACCCGACGGCCGAACCCGGCTCCCCTTGGGTGTGCGTCGACATGAAGGCGGTGGCGCCCATGCCGAGGCCGGTGACGCTCGCTTCCATCCGGGCGGAGCCGTCGCTGGCCGACATGGCGCTGTTGCGCCTGAGCCGGCTCTCGGTCCAGCCCGTCACGCCCGCGCAGTGGGGGCGGATCTGCGCGATGGGCGGGCTCGAGGGCGAGAACGGGCGTCCGGGCTGAGCGGCACGCGCATGAGCGTCACCGCCCGGGCCGCGCTCTGCCGGCTCGAGGAGATCGAGGAGGGCGGCGCGCGCGAGTTCGGCCCCGAGCCCGGGCGGTTCCTGAGCATGTTCGCCGTCCGCCGGGGCGACACGGTGGTGGTCTACGAGAAGTGCTGCCCGCATCTCGGCGTGCCGCTGAACTGGGCGCCCGACCGGTTCCTGGATGCGCGCCGGCGGCACATCCTCTGCGGCACGCATGGCGCGCTGTTCCGGGTCGAGGACGGGGTGTGCGTCAGGGGCCCGTGCGTCGGCGCCGCGCTCACGCCCGTGCCGCACCGGGTCGAGAACGGCGTCGTTCTCGTCGCGCAGGAGGGGTAGAGGCGCACGGGGCGCCCGGCCCTGCCGCACGCCCGCCCCTTGCCCTCGCGCACCGCGCAAGGCCATACCTGTCCGGAAACGCAGAGCCGCCGCAGAGGCGCCACAGCGCGCTCGCCCGGGCGCGACGTGCCCCGCTGCGAGAATGGGGGAGGAGACAGGCGATGCCCGACACCGTCAGCCAGAAGCAGGGCGAGACGCTCATCCCGGTGAAGCCTGAGATCGCCGCGCGGGCACATGTCGATGCCGCCAAATACCGCGCGATGGTCGAGGCCGAGGCCGCCGACCCGGAGGCCTTCTGGGCGAAACAGGCGGAGCGACTCACCTGGATCACGCCGCCCACCAGGATCAAGAACGTCTCCTTCCGGGGCGACGTCTCGATCCGCTGGTACGAGGACGGGCTGCTCAACGCCTCCGTGCAGTGCCTCGACCGTCACCTGCCCGCGCGCGCGAACCAGACCGCGATCATCTGGGAAGGGGACAACCCGGCCGAAAGCGCGCACATCACCTACGCCGAGCTGCACGAGCGCGTCTGCCGCCTCGCCAACGCGATGGAGAGCCTTGGCGTGAAGCGGGGCGACCGGGTGACGATCTACCTGCCGATGATCCCCGAAGCAGCGGTGGCGATGCTCGCCTGCGCGCGGATCGGCGCGATCCACTCGGTCGTGTTCGGCGGGTTTAGCCCCGAGAGCCTGCACGGGCGGATCGAGGATTGCAGCTCGACTCTGCTGATCACGGCCGACGAAGGGCTGCGCGGCGGCCGGCACGTGCCGCTGAAGGCAAATGCCGATGCCGCCCTCGCCCGCTGCCCGACGATCCGCAACGTGATCGTGGTCCGGCGCACCGGGCGCGAGGTCCCGATGCAGCCGGGGCGTGACCACTGGTATCACGAGCTCTGCGCCGCCGCCTCGCCCACCCACACCCCGGCGGCGATGGGGGCGGAGGACCCGCTCTTCATCCTCTACACCTCGGGCTCGACCGGAAAGCCGAAGGGCGTACTGCACACCACCGGCGGCTACATGGTCTGGGCGAGCCTCACCCATCAGCTCGTGTTCGACTACCACGACGGCGAGATCTACTGGTGCACGGCCGATGTCGGCTGGGTGACCGGCCACACCTACATCGTCTATGGCCCGCTCGCGAACGGTGCGACCACGCTGATGTTCGAGGGCGTGCCGAACTATCCCACCGTCTCGCGGTTCTGGGAGGTGGTGGACAAGCACAAGGTGAACATCTTCTACACCGCGCCGACGGCGATCCGCGCTCTGATGCGCGAAGGCGAGGCACCGGTGAAGAAGACCTCGCGTGCGTCGTTGCGCATCCTCGGCAGCGTCGGCGAGCCGATCAACCCCGAGGCCTGGCTCTGGTACTGGCGCGTGGTGGGCGAGGAGCGCTGCCCGGTGGTCGACACCTGGTGGCAGACGGAGACGGGCGGGATCCTGATCAGCCCGCTTCCTGGGGCGACGGCGCTCAAGCCCGGCTCGGCGACCCTGCCTCTGCCCGGGGTGAAGCCCGTTCTCGTCGATGCCAATGGTGTAGTGCTCGAGGGGGCGACGGAGGGCAATCTCTGCCTGGTCGACTCCTGGCCCGGGCAGATGCGCACCGTGTTCGGCGATCACGAGCGGTTCAAGCAGACCTACTTCTCGACCTATCCGGGGATGTATTTCACGGGCGACGGCGCACGCCGCGACGCCGACGGCTACTACTGGATCACCGGGCGGGTCGACGACGTGCTCAACGTCTCGGGCCATCGGATGGGCACCGCCGAGATCGAGAGCGCGCTCGTGGCCCACCCGAAGGTAGCGGAGGCGGCGGTGGTGGGCATGCCGCATGACCTCAAGGGCCAGGGCATTTACTGCTACGTCACGCTCAAGACCGGGGTCGAGCCGACGGAGGAGCTGCGGAAGGAGCTGGTCGCCTGGGTGCGGAAGGAGATCGGGCCGATCGCGACACCGGATGTGATCCAGTGGGCGCCCGGGCTGCCGAAGACCCGCTCGGGCAAGATCATGCGGCGGATCCTGCGCAAGATCGCGGCGAACGAGACGGAGAATCTCGGCGACACCTCCACCCTCGCCGACCCGACGGTGGTCGAGGACCTGGTGGCGAACCGGGCGGTTTAGCCTCGGGCGCCGCACCGGCTCGCCCGGGGCGGTGCCGGGACGGCGACGGAGGGTTTCCCGGTCTGCGGGGTCGGGCCGAACGCCGGCGCTTCCGGCGATCGGCGAAGCTCACGGTGTAGTGCGGAGCCTTCCGGCCGCCGGCTCGGGCAGGTCCGCGTCGGGAAATCGCCGTTTTCCGCTCGGCGCGCGCGTGGCGCCTGCCAAGGCGCCGTCTTCCGACAACCGCGGTCGCGCCGGTCACGACGCGCCCGATCGGCGCGCTGCGCGGCCAGCTCCGTCACCCCGCTTCCCGCAGTCACCGCCTCGCCCGTGCCGGCCATCGTCATTCGCGGGAGCCGACGCTGCCTGCCATGCCGCACGCCCGCCGATCCCGCCCGCCAGTTTCGACCGCGCACCCGTCTTCCCACCGAGGCATGCCCCTGGACCGCCGGCGAGGATGACGACCGCGGTGGCCCGCTCCGGCACCTTTGCCTCAGGCAAGAGCGCTCTTCACCGCCGCGATGATGCGGTCCTGCGTCGCCGGGTCGAGATAGGGGTGGAACGGCAGGCTGAACACTTCTCGCGCGAGCCGCTCGCTCACCGGCGCCCCGTTGCCTGCCACCGGATAGCGTGCATAGGCACGCTGGCGGTGCAGCGGCTTCGGGTAGTAGATCGCGGTCGGCACGCCTCGCGCCTTGAGGGAGGCGAGCACGGCGGCGCGATCGCGCCCGGGGATACGCAGCGTGTACTGCGCCCAGACCGAGAGACGATGCGGCGGCACCTCGGGCACGATCGCGACATCGGCAAGCGCCGCATTGTAGCGGCGGGCGACCTCCTGCCTCGCCGCGATCTCGGCCGGAAAGACGCGAAGCTTCTCGAGCAGGACCGCCGCCTGGATCGTGTCGAGCCTGCCGTTCATGCCGATGCGTACGTTCTCGTACTTGTCCTGGTTGTCCTGCCCGTGCACGCGCAGCGACTGCAGAACAGCGAGCGTTTCGGGATCGTGGCAGAACACCGCGCCGCCGTCGCCGTAGCAGCCGAGCGGCTTGGCGGGGAAGAAGCTCGTTGCCGCCATGTCGCCGATCGCAGCGACATGGATGCCGCGATGCGTTGCGCCGAAGCTCTGCGCCGCATCGACGAGAAGCTTGAGGCCGTGCGCGCGCGCGATCGGGAGCAGCGAATCGTAGTCGGCAGGCTGGCCGAACAGGTCGACGGTGATCACCACGCGCGGCGTGAGCCCCATCCGCCTCGCTGTGTCGATCCCGGCCTCGAGGCTCGCGGGGTCCATGTTGAAATCGGCCTCGCACACGTCGACGAAGATGGGTGTCGCGCCGAGCCACGCCACCACCTCGGCGGTCGCGGCGAAGGTGAAGGCCGGGCAGAGCACTGCATCGCCCGGGCGCACCTGCCACGCCATCAGCGCGAGCGCGAGCGCATCCGTGCCGTTGGCGCAGCTGAGCGTGTGCGGCACGCCGGCGAAGGCCGACAGCGCCGCCTCGAGCTCGGCCACCTCCGGCCCGAGGATGTAGCGCGACGACCGGACCACGCGGAGGATCGCCTCCTCCATCCGCGGCCCGATCGCGCGGCGCTGCGCGTCGAGATCGATGAAGGCGATCGGGGCGGTGGCGACGCTGTCGGACATCAGGGGTCTCCAGATCGCACGCGCACTCAGGCGAGCACGAGGTTCTCGCCGGCCGCTCCGGCGCGGCGGCAGGCGTTGCGGGTGTCGACCACGAGCCGGCAGGCCTGCAACAGGCCGCGATCGTCGACGCCGTCATGGTCGGTCACGATCATCGCCGCGTCGTAGGAGCCGAATCGCGCGGGGTCCCACGGCACGGAGCGGCGCCCGGCGAGGCGGGGATGCTCGCGGGAGCGGCCCGGCTCCGGAACGTACGGATCGTGGTCATCGACGCAGCCTGGCCGGAAAGGCATGGAGCCGAAAGGCGTGGTGGAGGCGGCCGGGTCACCTCGCAGACGTCGATCCCTATCGCGTCGAACACGCTCTTTCGCGTGTTCTCGAGCGGGATGTCCACGGGACGGATGACGTTCCTGGCGAGCGTCACCGCTTCCGCCGTGGCCGCGCTCGAGACCGGCACAGTGCGCTGCACGACCGCGTGGTCAAGCGCGGGCGACCGCCGCCGTTCCGCCAGCGCTGCGACCTTGGCGTGGCCGGTGTCGAAGCCGAGCACGCGGAAGCCGCGCTCGACAAACACCCGCGCGAGCGGCAGCCCCACATACCCGGGCCCGATGACCGAGACGGTCGCGGTGCGGGCGGCAATCCGGGCGGCGAGCGACGCGGCGTTGTCGGGGTTGGGGGCGTCCATGGCGGGGCGGGTAGGCCCCCGCGCGGCGTCTGTCAACCTTCGCCGAGTGCGTGCCGTCTCCCGCTCGACGGCGAGATTTGGCGCGACGTCGGCCGAACCGGTGTTAACGTAGTGTGCACTGCACCATGAGACTTTCGCCAGCATGGCGAGGAACGGATCCGCTTGACCATGAACGAGATCGACCTCACGAGCCCGACCATGCCCGCCGCACCGGCCGTCGAGGCGCCGCCCCTCGGCGCGCGGGCGAGCGTTGTGCGCGAACAGCTGTTGCGCAAGCTCACCTACGCCGTCGGCAAGGACCCCTTCGTCGCCCGACGCTATGACTGGCTGCTCGCGGCGAGCCACGTGGTGCGGGACGCGATCATCGACCGCTGGATCGCCTCGACGCGCGAGACCTACCGTTCGGGGCGCAAGCGCGTCTACTACCTCTCGCTCGAGTTCCTGATCGGCCGGCTGTTCCGCGACGCGGCCTCGAACCTCGACCTGCTCGAACCGCTGCGCGAGGCGCTCGCCTCCTTCGGTGTGGCGCTCGACGACATCGCCGAGATCGAGCCCGACGCGGCGCTCGGCAACGGGGGGCTCGGGCGTCTCGCCGCCTGTTTCATCGAGAGCATGGCGACCGTCGGGATTCCAGCGATGGGCTACGGGATACGCTACGAACACGGTCTGTTCCGCCAGGAGATCGTCGACGGCCGCCAGGTCGAGGTTCCGGAGGACTGGCTGTCGCACGGCAACCCCTGGGAGTTCGAGCGCCGCGAGGCGGCCTACGAGATCGGCTTCGGCGGCGCGGTCGAGGGCAGGGAGGACTGGGACGGCGCCACCAAGCCGACTTGGAAGCCGGCCGAGCGGGTGATCGCGGTCGCCTACGACACGCCGATCGTCGGCTGGAAGGGCAAGTCGGTGACGACGCTGCGGCTGTGGGCCGCGCGGGCGATTGACCCGATGCGTCTCGAGGCCTTCAACCAGGGCGACCATCTCGGCGCGGTGACAGAGCGGATGCGCGCGGAGTCGATCTCGCGCGTTCTGTACCCGGCCGACAGTACGCCCGCAGGCCAGGAGCTCCGGCTGAGGCAGGAGTTCTTCTTCACTTCCGCCTCGCTGCAGGATCTCTTGCGCCGGCACGTCCAGCAGTTCGGCGACGTGCGCTCGCTGCCCGAGCACGCGGCGGTGCAGCTCAACGACACCCACCCGGCGATCGCGGTCGCGGAGCTGATCCGCCTGCTCGTCGACGTCCATGGCCTCTCCTGGGAGGAGGCGGCGACGCTGACGCGCGAGACCATCAGCTACACCAACCACACGCTCCTGCCCGAGGCGCTCGAGACCTGGCCCGTGCATCTGATGGAGCGGCTCCTGCCGCGCCACATGCAGATTATCTACGCGATCAACGCAAGGCTGCTCGCCGACGCGCGCCGGCTGCCCGGGGCGGACGACGCCTTCATCGCCGCGGTCAGCCTGATCGACGAGAGCAACGGGCGCCGCGTGCGCATGGGCAACCTCGCCTTCATCGGCTCGCACAAGGTCAATGGCGTCTCGGCGCTGCACACCGCGCTGATGAAGGAGACGGTGTTCGCCCCGCTCGCGCGGCTTCACCCGGACCGGATCGTCAACAAGACGAACGGCATCACCCCGCGGCGGTGGCTGTTCCAGGCCAACCCGGGGCTGACCGCGCTCATCCGCGAGACGATCGGCGACCGCTTCATGGAGGATGCGACCGCGCTCTCCGACCTCGCCCGGCACGCCGACGACGCGTCCCTCCAGGAAGCGTTCGCGGCGGTTAAGCAGGCCAACAAGCAGCGGCTTGCAGCGCTCATCGGCGAGCGCACCGGGGTGCGCGTCGACCCCTCCGCCCTGTTCGACGTCCAGGTCAAGCGGATCCACGAGTACAAGCGCCAGCTCCTCAACATCCTCGAGGCGGTGGCGCTCTACGACGCGATCCGCGCCGACCCCGACCGCTTCCCCGTCCCGCGCGTCAAGGTGTTCGCGGGTAAGGCGGCGGCCTCCTACTGGCGGGCGAAGCTGATCATCCGGCTGATCAACGACGTCGCCCGCGTCGTCAACGCCGACCCGGCGGTCCAGGGCAAGCTCAAGATCGTCTTCCTGCCGAACTACAACGTGTCGCTCGCGGAGCGGATCATCCCGGCAGCCGACCTCTCCGAGCAGATTTCGACCGCGGGCATGGAGGCCTCCGGCACCGGCAACATGAAGCTCGCGCTGAACGGGGCGATCACCATCGGCACGCTCGATGGCGCCAATGTCGAGATCCGCGATCTCGTGGGCGCGGAGAACATCATCATCTTCGGGCTGTGCGCCGAGGAAGTGACGGCCCTGCGCGCGCGGGGCTACGACCCGCGGGCGACGATCGAGGCGACAGCGGCGCTCAAGGATGCGCTTGAGGCGATCGCGCAGGGGCTGTTCTCGCCCGACGAGCCGGGCCGCTACGGCGAGCTCGTCGGGTCGCTCTATGGCGGCGACCATTTCATGGTCGCGGCCGATTTCGCGGCCTATGCGGAGGCGCAGCGGCAGGTGGATCGGCTGTGGCAGGACCAGGTGACGTGGCGCCGGAAGGCGATCCTGAACACAGCCCATGTCGGCTGGTTCTCCTCCGACCGCACGGTGCGCGAATATGCGGAGGAGATCTGGCGCGTCCGGCCACGCGTGAGCCCGGACCTTCAGTCGTAGCGGAAGCTCTCGGCCATGATGTGGCGGCGGGCGACGCCGAGGGCCGCGAGCGCGTCCGTCGCCGCCTTGAGCATCCCGGGCGGGCCGCAGAGCACATGCAGCCAGCCGCGCCGCGCACCGCCGCAGTGGCGGGCGAGCACGCCCTGGTCGAGCACGCCCCGCTCGCCGTCCCAGCCCTCGGGCGGATCGGACAGGACCTCGACCACGGTGAGATCGAGCCGCCCGCGCAGCGCCGCGAGCGCCTCGCGCCCGATCAGACGCTCCTCGCGCCACGCGCCCACGATCAGGAGGAACGGCCGCTTCTCGCCCTACGCTGCCGCCTCGCCGAGGATCGAGAGAATCGGCGCGATGCCCGTCCCGCCCGCGATCAGCACGAAGCCTTCGGCGTCGCGCTCAAGCGGTGTCAGCGCGCCATGGGGCCCGTCGAGATCGGCGCGCGCGCCCGGCGTGATCGACCCAACGGTGCGGGTGAAGTCGCCAGCTTCGGCGATCACGAACTCGAGCCGCGCTGGTTCCGACGGCGGCGAGGCGATCGAGAACGGATGCTCGCGGAGGCTGAAGGGTCCGCGGTCGAGCACGAGCCAAACGAACTGGCCGGCGCGGAAGGCGAGCCCCTGATGCCCGTCCGCCGCGATCGTTACCCTCCAGACAGACTCCGCCTCCGGCGCGACCGACACCACGCGCCAGGGCCGGCGCGCCCGGGCGAGCGGGCGCAAGAAGTAGACAAAGACGAGGGTCGCAGGAGCGATCGCCGCGAGCGCGATCCACACGAAGGCGAGCGCCGGATGCGGCCCGCGCGGCGACTCGATCGCGTGCACCGCGCCGAGGGCGGCGAGCGCGAGCGCCCCGAGCCCATGCGACAGCCGCCAGGTCTCGTAGCGCCAGGGCAAGCGGTCGCGGCCGATCGCGGTGAGGACGACGAGGCCAAGGAGCGGCCAGGCGAGGACGAGTGAGCGCCGCCCTCCCCTCCGGCACCTCCACGCCCGCATACAGGAATGGATGCAGGAGAAGGATCGCGGCGACGGGGCGGGCGGCGACCTGGTGCAGGCGCATCGTCGCGTCCATGCCGATGGGGTGCGAGATGAACCGGAAACGCCCCGACAGCACGAACTCGACGAACAGGAGCGCGAAGGCCGCCCGCGTCGCCGGCGAGACGGCATGGTCTCACGTGCTCCTCCCCTCGGGCCACAACAGGGCGGGGCCGACGGCGACCAGGGCATAGGCGGCGGCGAGACGCACAGATCCTGGTCGCGGCATGGCGCGACCGTTGCCGCGGCGGCGCGGCTCGCGACTTGCCCTGGATCAAATCCTGACGCGCCAGCAGTGCCCCGGCTCAGCCGAGCGGAACGCGGCGCACCGCCGCCTCGAGCACCCGGCGCGTGCGCGCCGCCCCCTCGCTCGTGTCCGTAACGAAGCGCGCGAGCGTGGCGAGGAACGCCGCCGTGAGCCCGACCTCCTCGACCATCCGGGCGATGCCGCCGCGATCGAGACGCGCCGCATCCCGCGCCCAGTGGATCAGACGCGACAGGTTGAACACCATCGGCACCCAGGTGTGCGGATGGCTCGGCCAGGCCTTCACCGCGAGCATGGCCGCGACGGTGCGCCGGTGCGGAAGGGCGGCGCGGAACCAGCGCCACAGAACCTCGATGACGCGCTCATGCGGGGGCGCGACCGCGAAGGCGGCCGGATCGTCGGGAGGGGCGAGCATGGCACGCAGCAGGCGCGCGAACAGCGCGTCCGCCACCGAATCGGCGTCGCGGAAGCGGGCGAACACCTCCGCAAGCGGGATCCCCAAGGCCCCGGCGACGCTGCGGAGCCTCACGTTCTCCCAGCCCTCGCGCTCGGCTTGGGCGAGCGCTTCGTCGAGAATGGCGTCGCGAAGGGCGTCCATGCCATGCGACGTGGGGCGTGCCGCCACGGCGGGCAAGAGGCGGTCAGAACCGGAGCACGGTCGAGACGTAGAGCCGCGGCTCGTTGCCGCGCCCGCCGGCCAGCACCTCCGCCGCAACAGGGCGGGTCAGCGGCTTGGCGAGCTCGATCGAAGCGGCGAAGGCCTCGCCGAGCCACAGCCTGAGGCCAACGCCCGTGCTCGCGAGGCTCCGGGCGGGAAACTCCGACCGAACGTTCGTCACAATGCCCGCGTCGTAGAACACGTAGGGCTGGAGTGTGAGCGTACGGTCGAAGGTCACTCTCCCGCGGCCGACGTCGAGCGCATAGCGAAGCTCGATCAGCCCGGCGATGCCGTTGTCGCCCGAGATCTCAGCCGGATCATAGCCGCGGCCGAACCGCGCCCCGCCCAGCCCGAGCTGCTCGAAGGCCACGAGCGGGGAGTCGAAGGACCACTGCGCCTGGGCGGCGACGAACAGGGCAAGGCCTTGCGTGATCCAGTCGAGCGGCTGCAGCCGGTTCGCCTCGAGGCGGACCTTGGTGAAGCTCGTGCGCGCTCCGGGGCGCGAAGGGTTGGGGCGGTTCTCCGGCGAGGCGCCGAGCACGTCGAGCCCGCGGCTGAGCTCGACGGAGAGATAGGTGAGCCCCCGCCAGCGGTCGGCGAGGTCGTAGGTGAGGCCGAGCCGTATCGGGCGTATGGCGTCCTGGTAGCCGGGGCTGAGGTCGAGCCGGCCCAACAGGACGTTCTCGCTGACGTACGGGGTGAAGGCGAGCGAGAGGCGCAGGTTCTCCGCGCGCGTTCGGATCAGCGGATAGGCGGCGCCGATCGAGAGGCCATAGGACGTTCCGATCGTCTGCAGCGGAGCAAGCGTGAACCCGGGCTCTGACTGCGAGACGTAGGTGCTGCCGAACAGGCTCAAGCCGTCCGCGCCGATGGGCGCTTCGTAGGCGACCTCGAGGAAGCGGAGCTCGCGGAGCGGCACGGCGCCGATGGCGCGGAACGTGAACCGGTCATAGGCGGTATTGAGCGAGGACACGCTGCCGCCGAGTGACGCCTGCCACGGCCCCACATAGCGGCTGCCGCGGTTGTCGAGGGCGACATATCCCTCCCACCCTCGCCGGCGTTCCACGGTGACGGCAAGCCGCGCCGCCCCGACCGGACCGTCCGGAAGCGGCTCGATCACGCCGTGCGCGGCCACACCCGGCAGGTCGTTGAGCAAGAGGAGAGCGCGCTCGAGCCGCGCGAGTGTGAGCGGCCGGGAGGAGCCGACCGCACGCTCGGCACGGCGCTGCAGCACCGCGTTGCCGGGCTCCACCGTGACCGCGGCGATGTGGCCCTCGATCACCTGGATTCGCGCAACACCCGCCTCGATCCGCTGCGCCGGAACGAGCGCGCGGCTGATCAGGTAGCCGTCGGCGCGGTAGCGGTCGGTGATCGCCTCGGCGATCGCGAAGAGCTCGGCGACCGAGATCTCCTGCCCGAGGAAGCGCGCGTAGAGGGGGCGGAGCTCGTTCGGCCGGTACGCCGTCACACCCTCGAGAACGAGGTCCGCCAGCCGGAAGCGGACCTGTTCCGCTCCCGGTGGTGCGCGGCTCACCGCCGGCTCGGGCGCGGGCGCAGGCGCGGCCGGCACGCCGGCAGGCGGCAGCGGGACCGGCGCCTCCCGCGGTGCCCGGGCAGGATCGACGCCGCCGGGGAGGAGCGCGGGCGGCGCCTGCGCGGCGGCCTCGGCGGCGGGGAGCAGGAGAGCGGCACAGGCGAGAAGGCGCAGAGGCCCGCCGCGGATCGCACGGCGTGTCATCCCGGGCGGCTCATGCGGTCGCTGTCATCGCCCGTCGCCGCGGCCCGGAACCCCAAGCCTATGGTCAGCGCAGCGTCGCGGCCGCGAGCGGCGGCGATACGAAGCCCGGGAAATACGGCACGGGCGGGGGGAGGAGCCCCTCGATTCGCGCCGCGAGCAGGGCGTTGGCGAACACCGCGGCCGGGTCCTCGCCCGCGATCGCCACCGTCTCCTCCTCCCCTTCCTCGGTAAGGCCGGCGGGGACGAACCCACCGGTTCCGCCGCCGAGCTGGTCGGCCACGGGTCTTGGGAACCCTTGAGAGAGGAGCTGGCGAAGCGCATCCACGGCGGGGTCGAGCACGCTCGGGCCGCGGCTCGTTGGCGGCGGCGGTGGTGGGGCCGGGGGTCCTGGCGGTGGGGTGAGGGCGAAGACGGTGGTGCTCCCCGCAACGGAGAGCTCCGTGCCACCCGAGAGCACCGACTGGTAGCGCCGCGCGGCGGGGCTGTCGTTCTCGGCGCGGAGGTCCTGAAGGCCGATCGCGCTCGTCCCGGCCGGCCCGGCGAAGATGACGCCGAGGGCGCTGACCCTCTGGTCTGCCGTGCCATTGGCCTCGCCGGGGAGCGTCCGCGGGTCGGACTGGATCGAGGCGCTGCCGGGGGTTGGCGTCGCCGTCGGGGAGGTCGCCGAGAGGCCGAGCGGCGTTGCGTCCGGGGCGCCGGTGAGCGTCAGCCGCCCCCCGGCGGTGATGGTCTGCGGCCCGGAGAGAGCGATCACATAGGCCGCACCGCCGAGGCCGCCCGGGCTCCTCGCGCCGCCAGTGATCGAGAGGTCGCTGCCCGCTTCGATCCTCTGCGCACCCGTGTCATTGAAGATCGCCGCCTGCCCGCGCGTGCCGCCGGCGGCGGAGAGCTCGATCGAGGTCGCAGCGGTGACGGTCTGGTCACCGCGGAGATTGCCGATGAAGACCGGCGCCTCGGCGGCGGCGACAAGCGCGATCAGGCCCCGTGACGCGCTGACCGTCTGGTTGCCGAGGATGTTGTCGATCGCGACCGGTCCGCCATTCGCTGCGGCGCGAAGCAGGACACCCGCCTCGCCGCGGACGGCCTGACCGCCGCCCTCGTTGGCGATCAGACCGATGCCCGCGCCGCCCCTGATCTCGAGGAGCTCGGCGGCCGTGACCGCCTGATTGCCGAACCGGTTCGTGATCGCAGCGCCGCCGGCGTTGGCGAGGAGCTCGACCACCCGCCCGGACACCGCCTGGTCGCCGCCGCTGTTCGTGATCTCCGCCAGGAGGCCCGGGCTGGTGCTGCCCGAGAGCGTGACGATGTCCGTCGCGGTGACGGTCTGCGCGCCGCGGGCGGCGAGGCGTGCGGTCGCATCGCGCGCGCTGATCTCGATCCGCCCGCCGGCGGTGATTATCTGCTCGCGGCCGGACCGGATCGCCGCGCCGGCATTCGCTCCGCCGCCGCGGACGAGGAGGTTGCGCCCCGCGGTGACGGTCTGCAGCCCAAGGCCGTTGAGGATTTCGACATTGAGCGGGCCTGACACGGTTCCGGACGAGGAGCCGAGTAGGCGGATGCTGCCGTCGCTGCGCACCGTCTGGTCGCCGTCGCCGGCCGTGATCCGCGCGGCCGCTTCCCGGCCGTTGAGGGTGATGCCGACCCTCGCGTCGACCGTCTGCCCGCCCGCTCCGTTCGCGATCTCCGCTGTGCCGATGCCCGCCCCGCCGGTGAGGGTGAGCGTCGTCGCGGCAAACACGCTCTGCACCCCGCCGTCGTTGGCGATCCGCACCGCCGCGTTGTTCCCCCCCGTGAGGCCGATCGCTCCGGCGGTCGTGACGACGTTCTGCGCCCCGCCCCGATTGCTGATTGAGACGGCCCCGCTGCCCGCTGCGGAGAGCGTGATCTCCGTTCCCGACACGTCCTGGTCGCCGCCGCTGTTCTCGATGCCCGCCGGGCCGCTGCCCAGGGCCGCCACGGTGACGGCACCCGCCGTCCCGGTCACCGCCTGGGCGCCGCCGGCATTGCGGAGCCGCGCCTCGCCGCCATTCCCTGTGAGGCTGACGCTCCGGCCCGAAATGGTCTGCGCCCCGCCGCTGTTGTCGATCGAGGCCACGGACCCCGCGGCGCTGCCGCCCGAGAGCGTGATGGCCCCGGTCGCGGTGAGGGTCTGGGTTCCGGCGGCGGCGATCGACGCCGCGCTCCCGCCGCCTGTCACCTCAATCGCGCCACCGGCGGTGATCGTCTGGTCGCCGCCACTGCGGAGGCTTGCTTGGGCGAATGCGCCGCCTGAGCGCACGATCACGTTCCCGGTGGCGTTGACCACAAGGGGGCCGGCGCGCGTCTCTATCGCGCTGTCGGCGCTCGCCGCCGCTGTGCCGAAGCCGGTTCCCCCGCCGATCACCACATCGCTTCCGGCGGTGACCGAGAGGCTCGTGCCCGCGAGCACGCGGCCGAAACTGTCCGGCGTGATCAAGCCGGCACCTGCGCGCACAAGGACGCTGCCGCCCGCCTCGATCGAGACTGCGCCGGCCGGGCTCCGCACCTGGCTCCAGGTCCCCGCTCCGGTGACCGGCGTCTCCGTCGCCCGCCCGACCAGCACATTGCCAGAGGCACGCAGAGTGATAGCCCCCCCCTCGCTGCTCTCGACCAGCGTGTTGCTGTTCGAAGCGGCGGTGGTGCCAATCGCGAGGCGTCCGTTCGTCGCCTCGAGCGTGATCGCTCCGGTCGTCGTACTGACGCTGAGATCGCTCGCCGTCGTGCGGCCGACGGTGACGCTCGCGCCGGAGACCGTGAGCGCCCCGCTGCGGAGCTGGATGTTGCCGCGCAGGAACGCTTCGCCCACGCCATTGAGGTCGCTGTCGGCCGTGACGGTAAGCGAGCCCGCGGCGGCCGGCGCGCTCGCAACCGTGCCCTGAAGTGTCACGTCATTGACGGCGTTGATCACCACACTGCCGGTGCTGTTCATGGTCAGCGTGCCGGAGACGGTGGCCGAGCCGCGCGCACCGATGACGAGGTTTCCGGTGCCGTTGAGCGTGATGGCGCTGGTGACGGTCACCGTATTGGCCGTGAGCGTCAGCCGCCCGGGCGTGCCCCATGCGAGCGGTGCGTTGACGTTGATCGCGCTCGAGGCGACGAGATCGACGTTCGAAAGAGAGAGCTGCGCGACCACGGCGGAGGCGTTGAGAGTGACGACGCCCGGCGTCGAGGGACTCGGGATCACGTTGGTCCCGCCCGAGGCGACGATGTTGATCACCGTTGGGTCGAACAGGAGCGTGCCCCAGAGGCCCGACGGCGCGCGGAGATCGACCGTTCCGCCATAGGCGATGCCGCCGAGCCCCGAGACCTCGGCGAAGCCGCCCGCCCCCGCCCCTGCCCCGCGCGCGGTGATCGCCCCGTCCATGGTCGCCACACCATCGGCCCAGACCACGACCGTTCCGCCGTGGCCGTTCGCGGTCGCATCCGCCGCCACCGTCGCACCGCGCTCGACGGTCGTCGTCCGCGCCGTCCGGGTGCCGGGAGCGCCACGCACGTCTCCGCCCGCACGGACCGTTCCGCCGCCCTGGGCGCCTGAGGCGTCGATCCGCGCGCCCTGCCGAACGCTCACCTCGTCGCCGAGCAGCGAAACCGTCCCGCCGCGGGGCCCCGAGACGTCGACCCGGCCGGTCACGGTCACCGACGGCGCCTCGGCATGGACCGAGCCGAGGGTGATGCCCCCGCCATCGGTGCTGACGGAACGCGCCTCTACCACCCCGCCGAGATTGACCGCGCCCGCGAGCACGCCCCTCGCCTCGGCCACGGTGAGCCGAACCCGCCCGCCTTCGGCGAGGATCCGGCCGGTGTTCTCCGCGAGCGCCCCAGGGGCGGCGCGGAGAGCGATCAGCCCGTCGCCATCGAAATCGACCGTCGCCCCCGCCGCTCCGGCGATCTGCACGCGCCCGCCGCTCGCTTCGATCGTGCCGGCGTTTCGCGCGGAGGGCCCGACCAGGGCGGCGAGACCGCCGCGCCCGGCGGTGATCCGCCCCTCGTTCACCACCTCGGCGCCCGCGGCCGCGCCCTCGTCCAGCCGCACCGTGCCGTCGGCCATGAACCGCTCGATCGCGGTTTGGCTCATCCGCCCCGCCACGGCGGCGATCCCGGCAGCGTCAACCCGCGCGTCGGGGCCGAACCAGACGCCGTTTGGGTTGGCGACGACAACGCGCCCGTTCGAGGAGAGCTGGCCGAAGATCCGGCTCGGATCGTTGCCCTGGACCTGTTGGACGGAGATCGAGCCCGCCCCCGGCTGGCGTATGTCGACGCCGGCGTTCGCGCCGACCGAGAAGCTCTGCCAGCCGATCACCGCCCGATCGGACGATTGCGTCACCTGCATCCGGTTCGGAGCGGTGGTGGCAATCGAGGCTTGGCCGGCGATCACCGCCCCCCCCTGAGGCAGGGTGTTCGGCGCCGGCGCCTGGGCAGAGAGGGCACCGGGCGCGCACAGGGCCGTTCCGGCGAGCAGCGTCAGGCGACAGACACGCACCACGACCGTTACCCCTTCGCAGCGCACCGGTCAGCGACCCGGGCCTTTGCGGGGAGCGAACAGGTCTGCCGCGACCGCGCCACGCCGAAACCGCGGACGACACCGAAACGCCGAGGCGGCTCCACTCCCACGCGAGCAAGCGGGATAACGCGCGTGTATGCCAGGCTTCAAGAAGGATTTTTACGTGTCGTCAATCAACGCGTCACAGCTGTTGATTGTTCGCCTGCGCGAGACCGGGTGGGGGCCGTTCAGGGCCTCTGCGGCAACATCCGGTCGATCCGGGCGAAGTATTTCCGCGCCAGAGCGCAGACTTGGCCGTCGCTCGGGTGGTCCGCCGTCTCGACTCCCTTGATGCGGGACCGCAGCCCTGGGTCGTGCCTCTCGATGTGCCGGACAAGCTCGTGCTTCGCCTCGCCCGGGCCGACGATCAGCCACTCCTGCGCGCCCGAGAGCGCCTCGACCACGCGGTGCAGATAGTCCTGGTCGGCGTGGGCGTGCTCGCGCCCCTTGGAGCCGCCGCCGTGCAGATGCTTGTCGGGCTTGCGGTCGCGGACGGTGATCTTCTCCGCCTCCGTCTCGGTGATGTGGAAAATGTGGGCCTCGCGCGAGTCAAGCCAGACGACGGCGTGGTAGTGCGACATCCTGCGCGCCTCTCCTCTTCTGCCGTGCCGCTCAGCGGACGCTGACGATCCTGAAGGTGAGGGCCTCGCCGTCGGTCTCGCGGACGGTGACGTACTCGCCGGGGCGGAAGACGTGTCCTTCGAGCTTGAACAGCGGCTCGTCATCCGCCTCTCCCGGCTCGTAACTGAAGGCCCAGCCATGCCGGCCGTGGATCAGCTCGCCGTGCCGGTCAGGCTCGTCGTGCCAGAAGCGACGGACCGTGCACTCGGCGCGGCGCTCCCGCCACGCCTCGACATCGAGATGGCCATCCGCCGTCAGCGGCACGCGAAGCTCGTAGCCGCGCTCGTTCGAGCCTTCCGGAAAGCCCGGGTTGCGCGCGAGCAGCATGCGAACGGTGTAGAGCCGTGACATCGGAACCCTCCTCGTTGCTCAGTCTCGCCTCCCGGCATGCCCCTCGACATGACGTGGATCAAGCCCTTGCGGCGAGGGAGGTCGCCGCCCGCCGCGGCGGCGAGCGGTGCTCTCGACAGCCGCGCTGCGGCGGGCAGGATGGCGCTGTTCGACCCCGCCAGCGATCGACCCGCCATGACGGCGGTCGCGCCGGGCGGGATCCGGGCCGCGGAGAGCAGGGAGGGGGAGGGTGCGATGGAGGGTGACGCGGCGATGATGCGCGAGGCGATCCGGCTCTCGGTCGCCTCGGTGACCGAGGGGGGAGGGCCGTTCGGCTGCGTGATCGTTCGGGATGGACGGATCGTCGGCCAGGGCGCGAACCGCGTGACCCTCGACAACGACCCGACCGCCCATGCCGAGGTGGTGGCGATCCGTGACGCCTGCCGGCGCCTCGGCTCGTTCCAGCTCGCGGGCTGCGATGTCTATGCCTCCTTGCGAGCCCTGCCCGATGTGCCTCGGCGCGCTCTACTGGGCGCGGCCGAGGCGCGTGTTCTACGCCGCGACCGCCGCCGACGCCGCAGCCGTGGGCTTCGATGACGCCTTTATCGAGGCCGAGCTCGGCCGCAAGCCGGCGGCGTTGCGCGCCATTCCGCTTGCGCAGATGCTCCGCGACGAGGCGCTCGCCGCCTTGAGGGCCTGGACGGCGAAGGAGGACCGCACGCCCTATTGACGCGTCGCGTCAGCTGGAGCCGCCCGTGCGTCGGACGGCGGCGTCAGCCGGATCGCCAGAGGGAGGGAACGTCCCGTTTCGGTAATCCCGTCTTCACCGCACCGCGGCACAGTGCGGGCCCGACCCCGCGCTCAGCACGGGGCGGCGTCGCGACCAGGAGGGGTGAGGCTCGGATGAATGAGGCTCTCGACGCGGCCGTGCGGGCCGCCATCCGCGAGGAGATCGCCCCGCTCCTCGGCGAGCTCCGGCGCTTCGTCGATCGGCGTATCGCCGAGCTCTCGGCCGAGTTCGACGCGCATGTGCAGCTCTCCGACCTCTCGGAGGAGAAGCTCGCCGGCGAACTCAAGCGCATCCATGCGACAGTGGCCAATCTCGTCTCGGTGCCGGCGCGGGAGAGCCGAAACAGCGGCATCGAGCTCGAGGCCGTGGTGCTCGAGACCGAAGCCGCGACCAACCGGATCCTCGAGGCGGCCGAGGCCATCCAGGCGCGGCTCGATGCCGCCGCGCTCGACGCCGAGACCGCCGCCGCGCTCGACGCCGAGACCGCCGCCGCGCTCTCCGCCGAGGTCAACGCGATCTTCGAGGCCTGCGCCTTCCAGGACCTGACGGGGCAGCGGATACGCCGCGCCATTCAGCATCTCGAACAGGTCGATGACGCTCTGCGCCAGTTTGTGCCCGAGGCAGAGCCGACGGAGCGCGTCACCGTCTCGGCGCTGATGCACACGCTGCCTGAAGGTGTCGCAACGGGGCGCGATCTCGCCCAAGGAGAGATCGACCGCGTGCTCGGGGCCTGAGGCGACGCCTTGGGCCGGCACGCGCGTCCTGGCCGCCGCGTCGTCTCGGCAGCGGCGGGCACGGCCGAAGCCGGACGTGCCGAGGCCAACCTGAGCCGCCGCGCGCGATCGCCCCGAGCGAATGCAGGCCCTCCCGCGCGCCGTCGCGGCCGGCCTAGACTGGCCGCGGTTCATCCGAAGCCGGGTTGACCACCCCGACCAGGAGAGTCCGTGACCGATCCGCACCGCCGCCCCCTGCCGGCGAGACGCCCCTGGCGTAAGGGCGGGGTGCTGCACGCGGATCTCTGCGTCATCGGCGCAGGCTCCGGCGGGCTCTCGGTCGCAGCAGGCGCCGCGCAGATGGGCGCGGCGGTGGTGCTCATCGAGAAGCACCGCATGGGCGGGGACTGTCTGAACACGGGCTGCGTGCCGTCGAAGGCTTTGCTCGCCGCGGCGCATGCCGCCGAAGCCGTGCGCCGGAGCGCGCGTTTCGGCATCACAGCCCCGCCACCGGAGGTGGAGTTCGGCCGTGTGCAGGCGCATGTGCACGGGGTGATCGCGGCGATCGCGCCACACGACAGCGTGGAACGATTTGAGGGCCTCGGCGTCACCGTCATCCTCGCGCCCGGGCGCTTCACCGGCCCCGCAGAGGTGGAGGCCGGGGGCGAGCGTATCCGCGCGAGACGCTTCGTGATCGCCACCGGCTCCTCCCCCGCCCTGCCGCCCGTGCCGGGGCTTGCCGACGTGCCGTTCCTCACGAACGAAGCGGTGTTCGACCTCACCGCCCTGCCCGCTCATCTCGTCGTGCTCGGGGCGGGGCCGATCGGCGTCGAGATGGCGCAGGCCTTCCGCCGGCTCGGCGCGTCGGTGAGCCTGATCGACATCGGAACGATCTTGCCGCGTGACGAGCCGGAGGCGGTGGCCATCATCCGCTCCCGGCTCGTGGCGGAGGGGGTCTCGCTGCATGAACGCGCGACGGTTGCCGGCGTGTCGCGTGCCGCCGCCGGTGTCGCAGTCAGCCTCGGCGACGGCCGGGTGATCGAGGGCACGCACCTTCTCGTCGCCACCGGGCGACGGCCGCGGCTCGAAGGGCTCGGCCTCGAGGCGGCGGGAATCGCCGCGACCGCGCGCGGGATCACCGTCGATCGGGCCCTGCGCACCACCAACCGGCGCGTCTACGCGATCGGCGATTCGGCGGGGGGGCCGCAGTTCACCCACATCGCGGCCTATCATGCCGGACTTGTCCTCCGCTCCGCCCTGCTCGGCCTGCCGGTTCGGGCCGACTACCGCGCCCTCCCCTGGGTCACCTACACCGACCCGGAGCTCGCCCATGTTGGGCTGACGGAGGCAGAGGCTCGGCGGGCGGGATACCCCGTCTCGGTTCTGCTCGAGCCGCTCTCGGGCAATGATCGCGCCCGAACGGAGGGTGAGGCCGAGGGTCTGGCGAAGATCGTGCTCGGCCGGCGCGGCAGGGTTCTCGGGGCCACGATCGTCGCCCCACATGCCGGCGAGCTGATCGGGCTGTGGGGGCTTGCGATCCAGCGGAACTTGCGCATCGGCGCGATCGCCGCGCTGCTCGCCCCCTACCCCACGCTCGGCGAGCTCAGCAAGCGGGCTGCCGGCAATCACTTCGCTCCCCTCGTGTTCGGCCCGTGGATGCGACGCCTGGTCGGGCTGACCCAGCGTCTCCTGCCATGAGGGCGGCGCGCCTTCTCCGCGACCGGCGTCTGTGGATCGCGCTCTTGGTGGCGGGCGCGGTCGTCGCCGCGCGGCTGCTGGGCCTTGCCGACCACCTCTCGCTCGAGACCCTCGCCCGGCACCATGCGGCGCTCGCCCGCTTCGTGGACGCGAACCGGGCGGTCGCCGCTGCCGCCTATGTCGCGCTCTATGCCGCGGCGGTGGCCCTGTCGGTTCCGGGGGCGGTGGTCCTCACCCTCGCGGGCGGCCTTCTCTTCGGTGCCGTGTTGGGAACGGCGCTTGCGGTGACGGCGGCGACGGTCGGCGCCACGGGCGTGTTCCTGCTCGCGCGCACCCTGTTTGGCGAGAATGGGCTCGCGCGGCTTGGGCCCCGCGCCGAGGCGCTCGCCGCCGCGATCCGGCGCAACGCCGCGTCCTACCTGCTCGTGCTCCGGCTCGTGCCGCTCTTCCCCTTCTTCCTCGTCAACCTCGTTCCGGCCTTCGTGGGCGTCGGGCTTCCGGTCTATGTCGTGACGACCTTCTTCGGCATCCTGCCCGGCACGGCGGTGTTCAGCCTCGCCGGGGCGGGGCTTGGCGACGTGCTCGCAGCGGGCGGGGCGTTCGACGTGCGCTCGGTTCTGACGCCGCAGGTGCTCGGCGCTCTCGTGGGGCTTGCGGCGCTTGCGCTCGCCGCGATCCCGCTCAAGGCGCGCTTCGGGAAGCGTTAGGGTCGACGACGCGCGGCGGGACTGCCGGTGACCGGTGGGCGATGGCGTCCGCCAAGCCGCCCCGCGATCGCCCCGCGCGTTGACGCTGCACCGCAGCAGGCGTAACACTCACCATGCCCAGAGGGGGCGCGGGGCCGCGTGCGCCGCGTCCTTTTTCATCTCGGGCCGTGAGGTCGAGACCGTTCGCCCTCCCGCCCTGACCGGGCGCCGTGCGGGCGGGCGCGGCGGACGCAAAGAAGGGAACGCCAGATGGACTCCCGCGACGCCCTGATGACGGGCACGACAAGCGACGGCAGATTGGTCCGCCGCCCGCTCAGCCCGCATCTGCAGGTCTACCGGCCGCAGATCACCTCCGTCCTCTCGATCAGCCATCGCTTTAGCGGCATTGCGCTCGCCGTCGGCACCTTCCTGCTCGTGTCCTGGCTGCTTGCCGCCGCCGATGGTCCTGACGCCTTCGCCGACGCCCAGGCCTTCCTGGGCTCGTTCCTCGGCCGGCTGATGCTGTTCGGCTGGACGCTCGCCCTCTTCTACCACTTCTGCAACGGGATCCGGCACCTCGCCTGGGACCTCGGCCACGGCTACGACCTCGAGAGCGTGACACGCTCGGGCTGGTTCACGGTTGGGGCGGCGATCGGGCTTACCCTGCTCGCCTGGGTGCTCGGCTACGCGGTGATGGGCTGAGGGGAGGCGCGATGGCGAACCAGGCGAAGGCCACCCGGACGATGCTGCGCAGCGGCTTGGGCCGCGCGCGGGGCTTAGGCGCGGCGAAGGAGGGCGTGCGGCACTGGTGGGTGCAGCGTCTGACCGCCGCAGCCCTCGTGCCTCTGACGCTGTGGTTCATCGCCTCTCTGATCCTGCTCGCAGGAGCGGATCACGCCACCGTCTCGGCCTGGATCGCCCGGCCGCTGAACACGGTTCTGCTGATCCTGCTCGTCGGCGCCTCGTTTTGGCACGCGTCCTTGGGCTTGCAGGTCGTGATCGAGGACTACATCCGCAGTGAGGGGCGGCGTCTTGCCGTCCTGCTCGCGGTGAAGGCCGTGCTGCTCATCGGCGCCTTGATGGGCATCCTCGCGGTGCTGCGCGTCGCGCTCTGAGCGGCGTGGTCGAAAGGGAACGGGACGAGAGGTCATGAACGCGATCACCATGCCGTCGCGCGGCGCCTACAGGATCGTCGACCACACCTACGATGTTGTGGTGGTCGGCGCCGGCGGGGCTGGGCTTCGCACCACCCTTGGTCTCGGCGCCGCCGGGCTCAAGACCGCCTGCATCACCAAGGTGTTCCCGACCCGGAGCCACACCGTCGCGGCCCAGGGCGGGATCGGAGCGGCGCTCGGCAACATGGGCGAGGACGACTGGCGCTGGCATATGTACGACACCGTCAAGGGGTCGGACTGGCTCGGCGACCAGGACGCGATCGAGTACATGTGCCGCGAGGCGATCCCGGCCGTCTACGAGCTTGAGCATTTCGGCGTGCCGTTCAGCCGCACCGAGGACGGGCGCATCTACCAGCGCCCCTTCGGCGGCCACATGAAGGACTACGGCAAGGCACCGGCGATGCGCGCCTGTGCGGCGGCCGACCGCACCGGCCACGCCATCCTGCACACGCTCTACCAGCAGAGCCTCAAGCACCAGGTCGAGTTCTTCGTCGAGTTCTTCGCCCTCGACCTCATCATGGACGATGACGGCGCCTGCCGCGGCGTGGTCGCCTGGTGTCTCGAGGACGGAACGATCCACCGCTTCCGCGCCGCCCTCACGGTGCTCGCGACCGGCGGCTACGGCCGCGCCTATTTCTCCTGCACCTCCGCCCATACCTGCACGGGCGACGGCAACGCGATGGTGCTTCGCGCCGGCCTGCCGCTGCAGGATATGGAGTTCGTTCAGTTCCACCCCACCGGCATCTACGGCGCCGGCTGCCTGATCACCGAAGGCGCGCGCGGCGAGGGGGGGTATCTGACCAACAGCGAGGGCGAGCGCTTCATGGAGCGCTACGCGCCAACGGCGAAGGACCTCGCGAGCCGTGACGTCGTCTCCCGCGCGATGACGATCGAGATCCGTGAAGGGCGGGGCTGCGGCCCGAACAAGGACCACATCCTGCTCCACCTCGAGCATCTCGGCCCCGAGCTCCTGGCCGAACGGCTTCCAGGGATCAGCGAGACGGCGAAGATCTTCGCCGGAGTCGATGTCACCCGCGAGCCGATCCCGATCCTGCCCACCGTGCACTACAACATGGGCGGGATCCCGACGAACTGGCGCACCGAGGTGATCACCCGCGGCCCGGAGGGAGACCGCGTCGTGCCGGGGCTTATGGCGGTCGGCGAGGCGGCCTGCGTCTCGGTGCACGGCGCCAACCGCCTCGGCACCAACTCGCTTCTCGACCTCGTGGTGTTCGGCCGCGCCGCGGCGCAGCGGGCGGCCGAGCTCGTCAAGCCCGGGCAGAGCCAGCCGCCGCTCCCGCCCAAGGCGGGCGAGGCGGCGCTCGATCGGATGGACCGTATCCGCCACGCCAAGGGCGGGTCGACCACAGGCGAGATACGGCTGGCCATGCAGAAGACGATGCAGGCCCATGCGGCGGTGTTCCGCAACTCGGCGAGCCTCGCCGAAGGTGTGGAGAAGATGCGCGGCCACTGGCGGCAGATGGACGACCTGCGCGTGACCGACCGGAGCCTGATCTGGAACACCGACCTCGTCGAGGCGATGGAGCTCGACAACCTGATGGGCAACGCGATGGTGACGGTGGTGTCGGCCGAGGCGCGGCACGAGAGCCGCGGCGCGCATGCCCACGAGGACTATCCCGAGCGCGACGATGTGAACTGGCTCAAGCACACCCTCGCCTGGTGCAACGCCGCCGGCGAGGTACGGCTCGACTACCGCCCCGTGACGCTGACCACGCTGACCAACGAAGTTCAGTCCTTCCCCCCGAAGGCGCGGGTGTACTGACAGGCGCCCTCGACGAAGCAGGCGGGACGGACCGACAGGGAAACGAACCATGGCGACATTCACTCTGCCCGCCAACAGCCGGATCAGGCCGGGCAGGACCTTCGAGGCGCCGGCCGGCGCGACGCGTGTGAAGGAGTTCCGCATCTACCGCTGGAACCCGGACGACGGCGAGAACCCGCGCCTCGACACCTACCGCATCGACCTCGACGCGTGCGGGCCGATGGTCCTCGACGCGCTGATCAAGATCAAGAACGAGATCGATACGACTCTCACCTTCCGCCGCTCTTGCCGCGAAGGCATCTGCGGCTCCTGCGCGATGAACATCGACGGCACCAACACGCTCGCCTGCCTCAAGCCGATCGAGGAGGTGAAGGGGCCGGTGCGGATCACGCCGCTGCCGCACATGCCGGTAATCAAGGACCTCGTTCCCGATCTCTCGCAGGGATACGCCCAGCTCCGCTCGATTGAGCCGTGGCTGAAGGCAGACAGCCCCGCCCCGCCCGACCGCGAGCGGCTGCAGAGCCCCGAAGAGCGGGCGCGTCTCGACGGGTTGTGGGAGTGCATCCTCTGCTTCTGCTGCTCGACCTCCTGCCCCTCCTATTGGTGGAACGGTGACCGCTATCTCGGGCCCGCGGTTCTGCTTCAGGCCTATCGCTGGATCGCCGACAGCCGCGACGAGGCGACCGGCGAACGTCTCGATGCGCTCGAAGACCCGTTCAAGCTCTACCGCTGCCACACGATCATGAACTGCACGAAGACCTGCCCGAAGGGCCTCAACCCGGCGAAAGCGATCGGCGAGATCAAGCGGCTTTTGGTCGAACGCCGGGGCTGAGCCGGCGGAGGCGCGCGGTTGCCGGCAGGGTCTGGCCGGCACCTTCTGCCGCCCGGCATCGCCATCCTCTATCGTCGCCGATGTCGGTCCGGGCGCAACCGAAGCCGGCCTCGCCTGTCGTGACGCCTCGCGGCTGGCACGATGCATGCAGGTATGATGCATGCAACACGGCGTTCATCCGATCCGGCATCCAAGGCGCCCCCAGGCATTCCGCACCATGACCTCGATCACCACCAACCCGGCGGCCATGCAGGCGGCCCGAAGCCTGGCCGCCACCATGAGCTCCCTTGCCGCCACCAAGGCTCGGATCGAAAGCGGGCTTGCCGTGCCGACGGCGGAGGCGAACCCGGCGATCTTCGTCTCGCCCAAGGCATGCGGGCGGATCTCGCAGGCTGGGCGGCGGTGCGCGCGAGCCTCGGCCTCGGCGGCGCGGTGGTGACGACGGCGGCGGACGCGGCGCGCGCCATCTCCGACACGCTCGCGACCGTCAAGGCGAAATACCTGCAGTGGCTCGGCCTTCCCGGAGAGGGCGACCGCGCGAGCGTCCGCCGTGAGATCGAGGGGCTGGTCGCGCGAATCGACGCGATGGCCCGAAGCGCGAGCTTCAACGGCGTCAACTTGCTCGTCATCCCGGACGTGCCGGCGCCGCCGCCCGCTCAGCCGCCTGACTTCGCCTCGCTGATCGGCTCGAGCGCCGGATCGGGCTCGCAGACCTTCACGGTCGACGCCGGGCCGGTCGCCGCCCCCGTCGTGCTGGACCTCGACCTTCTACCCCCGAACGACGTCGTGGAGATCTGGCAGGGGCCGGTGCGGGTCGCAGCGACGGGGCGGCCGCCCGCCTCGGGCGGCGCGCCGGTTGACCCGGGCCTGCCGGTGAACGGCCTGCAGACGCTCGTCTTCGACTACGACCCCGGCAACGGCACGACGCTCGAGCTCCGCTTCAACCCCGACGGCGGCGGCTCCGGCTGGGTCATCCTCGACCTGCGGCTCGACCTTCCCGGAGCGCCGCCGGGCCCCCCGCCCGAGCCGCCGCGGTTCGAGATCATGCGCCACCCCTCCGGCGCGTCGATCGGCGTCGCCTATCGCGACATGACGGCGGCCGGCCTTGGCCTCGACGCCCTCGGTTTCGACGATCCCGCCGCCGGTCTCGCGCAGATCGATGTGGCGGTGCGCCGCGCCGCCGACGATGCCGGGCATTTCGGCGAGGGCGTGCGCAAGGTCGAGGCGGCGAAGGCGGCGGAGCGCGCCTTCGCCGACGGGCTGCGCGAGGGTCTCGGCGCGCTGGTCGATGCCGATCTCGGTGCGGAGGCAGCCCGGCTCGCCTCGCTCCAGGTCCGCGCCGAGCTCTCGATCCAGAGCCTCGGGATCGCAAACGCCATGCCGTCGGCTCTGCTGGCGCTGTTCCGCCGCTGACGCGCCTCCCGCGGCACCCGCTACCCGCCGGCGGCAATCGAAAGCGCGAGGGCATAGACCGCACGCCTCGGCCGGCCGGTCGCCGCGGCGACCATCGCCGCCGCGTCCTTCACCGACGCCCCGGACGCAAGGGCGGAACGCAGCCGTGCGGCGACCTCCGCCTCGCTCGCAGGCTCCGCCCCGGCGGCGGGGGCGACGACGATCGTCACCTCCCCGCGCGGCGGCGCGGCGGCGAAGCGGGCAGCGAGATCGGGCAGAGGGCCGCGCGCCACCTCCTCGAACAGCTTGGTGAGCTCGCGCGCCACCGAAGCTTGGCGCCGGCCAAGCGCAGCCGCGAGATCGGCAAGCGTTGACGCCACACGCTGCGGCGCCTCGAACAGAACGAGGGTCGCTGCGAGCCCCGCGGCTTCCGCCGCGCGCACCGTCTCGAGCCTCGCCCGCCTCGGCCCCGGTTTGGGGGGCAGGAAGCCGAGGAACAGGAACGGCTGGGGCGGCAGCCCCGAGAGCGCGAGCGCGGTGAGCGCCGCCGAGGGCCCGGGCACGGCAGTGACCCTGTGCCCCGCAGCGATCGCGGCCGAGACGAGGCGGTAGCCGGGGTCGGAGACGAGCGGCATGCCCGCATCCGAGACGAGCGCGACGCGCCGCCCCTCCGCGAGCGCCTCGAGCACGCGCGGGGTCATCGCCCGCTCGGTGTGTTCGTGGTAGGCGGTAAGCGTGCGGGTAAGGCCGGCGGCCGCGAGCAGCTTCGCGGTGACCCTGGTATCCTCGCACAGAACCACGTCGGCGGCGGCGAGCACCGCAAGCCCGCGCGGGGCCATGTCGCTGAGATTGCCGATCGGCGTGGCGACGAGGGTGAGGGTTCCGGGCGGGCCTGCGGCGTCGGCGCTGCCCGCGGTGGAAGCAAGGGGATCAGCCGGTGAGTCGTCCTGCCCGTCCATTCCTTCTCCCCTTCGTTCTCGTGAGCCTAGCGCTTGCCGCCTGCGCCGGGCCACAGCCGCACGCGCCTACGCCCCGCGCCCAGGCTCTGGCGCCCCAGCCGGCGGCGCCGGTTCTGCAGCGCCCTGCCCTCGGCCCGGATGGCCAGGTGCGTGCGGGGCTTCTCCTGCCGCTGAGCGGGCCGCAGGCCGCGGTCGGACGGGCGATGCTCGATGCCGCGACCCTCGCCCTCTTCCAGCACGAGGCCCCGCTCGTCCTGTTGCCGAAGGACACGGGCGGCACGCCGGCAGGCGCCGCGGCAGCGGCCCGAGCGGCGCTCGCCGAAGGCGCCTCGATCCTTCTCGGGCCCCTGTTCGCCGCCGAGACCGAGGCGGTGGGCCCGCTCGCCCGCGCCGCCGGAGTGAACGTGCTCGCCTTCACGACCGATGCTTCGGCCGCGCGCGACAACGTGTTCGTGCTCGGCCAGCTTCCCGGCCCAGCGGTGCGGCGCGTCGTCGCCGCAGCACGGTCGGCCGGAGCGGAGCGGTTCGCCGCCCTGGTGCCCGACACGCCCTATGGACGGGCGGTGCTCGCCACCTTCCGCGCAGCCGTCGCGTCATCCGGGGGCAGTGTCGTGCGCGAGGAGATCTACGCCGGCAACCCGGCGCCAGCGGTGCAGCGCCTGGCCGACTACGCCCGGCGCCGCGGCCCGGTCGATGCGCAGATCCGCGCCGCGCGCGCTCTCGGCACGGCGGAAGGCCGCCGACGCGCCGCCGCGCTCGCCCGCGAGGCGCGCATTCCGCCGCCCGATTTCGATGCGCTGATCCTCGCCGATGGCGGCGAGCAACTTCGCGCCGTCGCCTCGCTCCTGCCCTTCTACGACATAGACAACCCGCCCGTCCGCTTCCTCGGCACGCCTCTGCTCGCGGCGATGCCGGATGCGGGGCGCGAGCCGGCGCTCGTCGGCACGCTCTACGCCGCCCCCGACGAGGCGCGACGCGCCGCCTTCGAGGCGCGCTTCGCCGAAGCGTTCGGCGCGGCACCGCCGCTCGTCGCCGGCGTCGCTTTCGATGCCGCCGCGATCGCGGCCGTCCTCGCCGCGCAAGGGGACGTCTCGCGCGCCGCGCTGACCGATCCGGCGGGGTTCGCGGGCGTCTTCGGGATCGTTCGGCTCCTGCCGGACGGAACGAACCAGCGCGGGCTTGCCCTGATGGAGGTCACGCGCGGCGGGGCGCGCACGGTCGAGCCGGCGCCGGAACGGTTCGACGACCGCGTGTTCTGACCGGCGGTGATGCCGCACCGCCTCCCGGAGCCGGGGCCGCTGATCGCGGTTGCGGTCGCCGCCGCCATCGGCGCGGCACCTGTGGTCCTGCTCGCCGCCCTCGCCGCTGCGGACGCGATCTCGGTCGATGCCGCCGCCCTGGTCAGCCTCGCCCTGTTCCTCTGTGGCGGGGTGTTCGGCTGGCTCTGGCGTCGCGACATCGCGCGGCTGACGGCGGCGCTGAAGGCAGCCGAGGCGGGCGGCCCGACGCCGACGCTCCCCCTCTTCCCGCCCTTGCGGCGGATCGCCGAGGCGGCGGGGCGGCTCGCGGCGGGCCTGCGGGCGCGCGGGGCGGAGGCGGCGGCGAACGCCGCCGCCGCGGTGCGGATCGTCGATCGCCTGCCGGAGGCGCTCTGCGTGCTCGGCGCCGACGCACGGCCGCTGGTCCTGAACCCGGCCGCACGCGCCCTGCTTGGCGAGGACGGCGCCGATCTGGCCGCGCTGTTGCGCAACCCGGGCCTGCGCGGCGCGCTCGAGCGCGCGCTCGCCGGCCAAGGCACGCAGACGGCGGAGGTAACGCTGCCCGTGCCGGTCGAGCGCGAGCTGCTCGCCACCCTCATCCTGCTCGACCCGCCGCTTCCCGATGGCGGGCGGCTCGTGCTCGTTCTGTCCGACCGCACGCGCGAGCGCCGGCTCGAACAGATGCGTGCGGATTTCGTCGCCAACGCAAGCCACGAGCTGCGCACGCCGCTTGCGAGCCTGATCGGCTTTATCGAGACGCTGCGCGGCCCGGCCGCGGAGGACCGCGAGGCGCAGGCGCGCTTCCTGCCCATCATGGCGGACCAGGCGGCGCGCATGGGGCGTCTGATCGAGGACCTGCTCAGCCTGTCGCGGATCGAGTTGATGGAGCACACGCCGCCCACGGCGGAGGTCGATCTCGCCGTGCTCGCCCGGCGCAGCGCCGAGGCGCTCGCACCACGGCTCGCGGCGCGGCGGATGCGGCTCGAGCTCTCGATCGAGCCGGGCCTGCCGACGGTGACCGGCGACGCAGACCAGCTCGCCCAGGTGCTCGCAAACCTGCTCGACAACGCGGTGAAGTATGGCCGCGAGGGGGGGCGGATCGAGCTCACGCTGCGTCGCGACGGCCCCGACGGGCAGAAGGGCCGGCGCCGCGCAGGCGTTGCCGTCTCCGTCACCGACGACGGCCCGGGGATCCCGCGCCTGCATCTGCCGCGCCTCACCGAACGATTCTATCGGGTCGATGCGGCGCGGTCGCGCGCCGTGGGCGGAACGGGGCTCGGGCTTGCGATCGTCAAGCACATCGTCAACCGCCACCGCGGCCTCCTCGAGATCGAGAGCGAGGAGGGAAAAGGCAGCACCTTCACGGTGTGGCTGCCGGCCGCCCAAGGAGCGGCCACGCTGGAGCCAGCGCAGCCGGCCGGCGCCTGAGCCCTGCCGCTCAGACCCGCGAGGACTGCCGGTAGAACGGCTCGTGCCGCGACGGGTCGATGTAGCCCGCGTAGAACCGCCGCACATGCGGCAGCAGCGCCTTGGCGAGCCGCCGGCGCTCGACCTCCTCGTCGGAGAGGGCGCGGGCGAGGTCGTCATGCAGAGCCTTGAGCGCCGCGTCACGGTCGACCCGCGTGAAGCGGCCGTTCTCGTAGATCACCTCGCCGGCGCAGATCGTGGCGCGCACGGCCGAGGCCTTGGCGCGCTGGATCACGGCATCGAGCAGCTTCGTCTCCGGGTCGAGATAGGGGTAGGAGATCTCGTTCCAGTCGATCAGCACCATGTCGGCGCCTTTCCCAGGCTCGAGCGTGCCGAGGCTGTCACGATACGGTGTCGTCCGCGCCCCTCCCACCGTGGCCATGCGCAGAACCTGGCCCATGCCCGGGACATCGTCCTCGTCCATCCCGGGCACGCGATGCGCGCGCAGCACAAGGCGCATCTCCTGGAGCATGTCGCGGTCGTCGTTGATCCCCGCCTCGTCGAGGCCGATCGCGGTGTTGATTCCGGCCGCCTCGAAGCGGTTGAGCGGCGCGATGCCGGAGCGAAGCCGGAAGTTCGAGGAGCAGTTGTGGCAGATGCACACGCCCGTCTCGGCGAGCCGGCCGATGTCGCGCTCGCTCAGCCACACGCCGTGCCCGAGGGTGAGCCGCGGCGAGAGCATGCCGAAACGATCGAGATACTCGACGGCGCTGCCGCCGCCGCGACGCCGGGCATACTCCTTCTGGAAGGCGGTCTCGACGAGGTGCATGTGCATCGGCGCGTCGAACTCCTCCGACAGCCGCGCGAGGCCCGCAAGCGCCGCATCCGAGCACCAGTGCAGGTTCGCGGGCGCAAGCTGGATGCGCACGCGCTCCTTGTTGCCGTGCCGCCGGTGCAGCGAGCGGAACAGCTCGAGCTGGTCATCGAGCGTCATGCGGAACCGGTCGAACCAGGCGCGCATCGGCCCGCGCAGCTCCTCGGGCAGCGAGGCGACGAAGGCGGCGTCGTCCTGGTAGACGAGCCGGTTCTGGTCGCGCACCGCGAAGCAGTAGGAGACGCGCATGCCGATGTCCTCGTAGGCGCGGATCACCTGGTCCGACTTCGCCTCGACCTCGGAAAGTGTTCCCGGGATCCAGCCGTGGATGTGCTGGACGGTGGTAATCCCAGACGCAATCATCTCAAATGCGGAATAGAGCGTGTCGAGATAGAGGTTGAGGTTGCGCGTCACCATGCGGGTGACGAACCAGAGCTCGAGCGGCATGTCGGGCGAGCCGAGCTGCACCGGGGTCAGCCCGATGTGGTGGTGCCCGTTGACGAAGCCCGGCAACAGGATCTCGTTGCCCGAACCGACCACCGGCACGGTCGGGTAGCGTCTGGAGAGCTCCTCGAAGGTGCCAATCTCCTCGATCACGCCGTCCTTCTGAAGTACGGCGCCGTCGTCGATCTGCTCCCAAGTGTGGCGGCCGGTGGCGCGGGTGATCAGGGCGCGGCTTCGGACAAGGCTGACGGCCATGGCGTCTGCTCCGATGTCGGGTCGGTTTCGGTTCGTCTGCGGTCTCTCGTGGGGCGGCGCGAAGGCGCCTCAGCCGGTCGCGGCAAGCGCCTCCTGCTCGGCGAAGGCGCGATCCACCTCGCTCCTCAATGCCTCGGTCAGAAGCCGGCGGAGCTTGACGCAGTCGGGCGCGAACGGATCGCGCGGGCGTGGCATCGGCACAGGAACGATCTCTTTGATCCGTCCCGGCCGGGCGGTGAAGACGACAACGCGGTCGGCGAGCGCGACCGCCTCGTCGATCGAGTGGGTCACGAACAGCACCGAGGCGCCGGAGGCCTGCGAGACATCGAGCAGGAAGTCCTGCATCTTCGCCCGTGTCTGGACGTCGAGCGCGGCGAAAGGCTCGTCCATCAGGAGGAGCTTCGGCCGCATCGCGAGCGCTCGGGCCACCGCCACACGCTGCCGCATCCCGCCCGAGAGCTCGTCGGGACGCTTGTCGATCGCCGCAGCGAGGCCGACGCGCGCGAGCGCCTCGCGTGCGGCGGCGCGTCGCGCCTCCGGCGGGTCGCCGCGGATCGAGAGGCCGAAGGCGACATTCTGGCCGACCGAGAGCCAGGGGAAGAGCGACGTCTCCTGGAAGATCAGGCTGCGGTCGGGGGAAGGGCGCTCGACCGGATCGCCGAAGAAACAGATCTCGCCCGAGGTCGGCGCCTCGAGCCCGGCGATCAGGTAGAGCAGCGTCGACTTGCCGCAGCCCGAGGGGCCGAGCAGCACCACGAACTCGCCCGCGGCGACGTCGAGGTCGATTCCCGCGAGCGCCTCATGCGCGCGCTCCGTCCCGGCCGCCCAGATCTTGCCCACGCCACGGCAGGCGACGGCATCGGCCGATGAGACGGGCCGGTGGGGATCAAAGACCACGGAGCACGCCTCCATTCTCGGGCACCCACCAGAGCACGCGCTGCTGAACCTGGCGCAGGAGCCAGTCGGAGGTGAAGCCGAGCAGGCCGATCAGCGCGATGGTGAAGAACACGAGCGAGGGGTTGAAGGTGTTGCGCGCGAGCATGATCACCTGGCCGAGCCCGAAGCCGACGCCTGTCGTCTCCGCCACCAGAACCACCATCCAGGAGGCGAACAGGTTGAGCCTGAGAACGATCAGGAGCTGCGGCAGGATCGCGGGGATGATCACCCGCGCATAGACCTGTCGCCGCGTCGCCCCCATGGTCCGAGCGACGTTGATGAGGTTCCGGTTGACGTTGTCGATCTGGCTGATGGTCGACAGCAGCATGTGGAAGAACAGGGCGACCACGACCATGAAGATCGCCGGCGCGTTGCCGATGCCGAACAGGAAGATCGCGACCGGCAGCCAGGCGATCGGCGAGACCGGCGACAGAAGCGTGATGGTCGGCAGGGTGAGCTTGCCGAACAGCTCCCAGTAACGGATCGCGACGCCGACCGCGACCGAGAGGACGGCGGCGATCGCAAGCCCGGCGAAGACGCGCAGTGTCGTCGAGGCGACGGTGATCGCGACTGCGCCATAGGGGCTCGGTCCGTCCGCCGGGTTGACGCCGATCTGCCAGCGCGTGGCGGTGTTGAAGAAGCGCGCCTGGTCGGGGATGTCGCCGAGGAAGATGTGCGGCGGCGGCAGGAGCTTCGGGTCGGCCCAGCCGACCAGCCAGCAGAACTCCCAGATCAGGACGAACAGCCCGACCGAGGCGATCGACCAGCCGAGCCGCTCGAGGGCCGAGCGCAGGCGGGGCGGCCACTCCGCCCGAGGCGCAGCGCCGGCGCTCGGTTCGGCGGCGACGCGGCCGGGCGCCGCCGCCGTGCCGTCTCCGGGCATCGTCTTCCCCGCTCAGGCCGACTTGTGCTTGAGCGAGCGCCAGAGCTCCTGGTTCTCGGCGATCACCTGCTCCAAGAGCGTCCAGTCGATCGCGTCACGGCCGGGCTTGTTGCGGATATAGCCCATCTCGACCAGACTGTCGGTGCGGCCGAGGATGAAATCGGTCTGGCTGCGGGCGTCGACCACCGCCGGCTGTTTCGCCATTGCAACCCGGGCGTTGTCCATCGAGGTCTTGTAGTAGGTGCCGACGAGGCGCTGCAGCGTCTCCTCGGGACGGCTCTCGGCGAAGGCCTGGGCGCGCATCATCGCCTTGATCACCGCCTTCAGCGCTGCCGGGTTCTCCCTGATGAGGCTCGCGCGGCAGGCGAGCACGCAGTCGGTGTAGCCGGGGCCGTAGAGGTCGCGCCCGTCGGTCAGCATCGTCGCGCCGGGGACGTCGTTCACGAGCGCCGTCGCATAGGGCTCGATGGTGCAGATCCAGTCGAGCGCCCCGGCCTTGAACGCCTCGACCGCCTCGGGCGTGTTGCCCATGTAGCGCACCCGCACCTCGCGGAAGCTGATCCCGTGCTTCTTGAGGTAGTCGTAGGGCATCACCTCGAGCGTATCGAGCTGGAAGGTGCCGAGCGTCTTGCCGCGGAGGCTCTGCGGCGTGGTGAGGCCGGGGCGCGAGACGATGGCGCACCCCTCGATGCCGCCGCCGGCGATGATCTTCACCGGCGCGCCGGCGTTGAACAGCGCGATGAAGCTCGTATAGGGCATCAGCCCGAGATCGACCTGGCCGGTGCCGAGGAACGTCACCTGCTCGGCGAAGGTCGGTGTGTTGACGAACTGGATCTCCACCCCGTCCTCGCGTGCGAGCTGAAGCGAGTGGGCGAGGAAGAAGTTGAGGTTGCAGAAGCCGGTGCCGTGCGTGCCCCGCAGCGCGCCGCGCGCTTGCGCGTGCGCGAGCCCCGGGCCCATCGCCAGGGTCAGCGCACCGGCGGCGGTCGCCTTCAGCGCGGCGCGACGGCCGAGCCGCGCCCCGCGCAAACGCTCCGCGATCGCACCGTAATCGACGAAGGCATCACCGTGACGGTCGCACATGGCCCGTTCTCCTTCTCCCGGGACGGGCCCCGCGCGGATGGACCGGCCCGTCTGTGGAACACACAGGTGGCACGCCAACCGAAGCTGTCGCCGAAGCGACGCTGCGCTGTCACCGAGTAGGCAAAAACGATGCCAACTTCTGCGGGATCCAAAATCCGCCCTTTTTATGGGCTGACGCGGGATCGAACCGGCGATTGCGACTAAAAGATAGGCGACACTGGCTATCCGGAAGGCAGCCCTTCAGTCATGCCGCCGCTCCGGTAGGTGGCCCAGGCGGCCTTCAGCGACGCCATCTCGGCGGCGTGGAGCACCGGCGGGTCGGGTGTGGCGGCAAGAAGCCGAAGCCAGATCCGGGCGAGCTCCTCGACCATGAGCGCGAGCGACACCGCCGCCTCGAGCGTCGCGCCGGCCGCCACCACGCCGTGATGCGCAAGGAGGCAGGCATCGCGCTCGGCCATCGCCCGCGCCGCGGCTTCGGCGAGCGCCGCGCTTCCGGGGGTGGCGTAGGGCGCGCAGGGGATGTCCTCGCCGCCGGCCGCGACAACGGTATAGTGCACGGCCGGAATGGATCGCCGGAGGGCCGAGGCGGCGGTGGCGCATGAGCTATGCGTGTGCACCACGGCGTTGAGATCGGGCCTTGTGTCGAGCACCGCGCGGTGCAGTCGCCACTCGCTGGTCGGCCGCCCCTCCCCGACCGCTCGTCCCTCGCGGTCAAGCGTGACGATGTCCTCGGCCGCGAGCGAGGCGAGCTCGCGCCCCGTCGGCGTGACGAGCAGCGTCTCCCCCGCCCGCAGCGAGAGGTTGCCCGCGGTGCCGCTGACGAGGCCGAGCCGGGCGACCTCGCGCGCCGCGGCGGCGAGAGCCACGGCGCTCACGGAACGATCGCCTCCTCGGCGCGGTAGAGCTTCTCGCCGAGCGCCGCAGCGACAGCCGGATGGGTGATGCGCCGATCATGAACGGTGAGCCCGTTGCGCAGATGCGGATCCTCCGCCATCGCCCGCCGCCAGCCCTTGCCTGCCACCGCCATCACGAAAGGCAGCGTCGCGTTATTGAGCGCCACCGCCGAGGTGCGGGCGACCGCGCCCGGCATGTTGGTGACGCAGTAGTGCACCACGCCGTCGACGATATAGGTCGGGTCGGCATGGGTGGTGGGGCGTGAGGTTTCGATAGAGCCGCCCTGGTCGATCGCGACATCGACGATCACGCTTCCCTTCTGCATGCGCGAAACCATGGCGCGGGAGATCAGCTTCGGCGCCGCGGCACCAGGCACGAACACCGCGCCGATCACGAGGTCGCTCGCGAGAACCGAAGCTTCGATCGCATCGGCGGTGGCGTGCAGGGTCGTGACCCTGCCGCCGAACTCGCGGTCGAGCGCGTCGAGGCGCGCGAGGTCGCGGTCGATCACCGTCACCTCCGCCCGCATCCCGGCCGCGATCCGCGCCGCGTTCGAGCCGACCACGCCGCCACCGAGGATGGTGACGCGCGCGCCGCGCACCCCGGGCACACCGGAGACAAGGAGTCCTGCCCCGCCATTCTCCTTCTCGAGGCAACGCGCCCCGACCTGGACCGCCACACGCCCGGCCACTTCGCTCATCGGCGCGAGCAGCGAAAGTCCGCCCGAGCGGTCCGTCACCGTCTCGTAGGCGATCGCCGTCACGCCCGAGGCCATCAACCCCCTCGCCAGCTGAGGGTCGGCCGCGAGATGGAGATAGGTGAACAGAACCTACCCGGCCTCAGAAGGGCGATCTCGGGCGGAAGCGGCTCCTTCACCTTCACGATCAGCTCGGCCACGGCGAACACGGAGGCCGCGTCGGGCAGGATGCTCGCGCCGGCGCGCTGATAGGCTTCGTCGCCGAAGCCGATTCCCTCGCCCGCTCCCGACTGCACGAGCACCGTGTGGCCGGCGTGCACGAGCTCTCGAACCGACGCCGGAAACGAGCCCGACGCGGTATTCGTGCACCTTTGTCTCCTTCGGGACACCGATCCGCATCCCTGCCCTCCTCTCCCTCTCCAGTTCCTCACTTCCCCGTTGGCAGGAAGATGAAGACCACGGCGGCGACGAGGCAGAGCGCAGCCGCCCCGTAATTCCAGCTGAGACGCTCGCCGAGCACCAGCACGGCAAAGCCCGCGAACACCGCCATGGTGATGACCTCCTGCATCACCTTGAGCTGCTGCGCGGTGTAGGTGCCATAGCCGATTCGATTCGCCGGCACGGCGAGGCAGTATTCGAAGAAGGCGATGCCCCAAGAGACGAGCACGGCGAGCCAGAGCGGCCAGGAGGGCTGCTTCAGGTGGCCGTACCAGGCGACGGTCATCAGCACGTTCGAGCCGACGAGCAGAAGCGGCGGCAAGAGGAAGGCGAGCCAGGAGTTGGCGGGGATCGATGTCATCGGCCTCGGTCTCCTCGGATGAAGGGTCGGATCGGTGACGTTACGTTCCAGCGCTCACCGCATCGCTGCGTATCGGCACGTTTCAGCGAGCCTGTCATGGCCAGCGTCACGGCCGCCCTGCCCGCCCTACCTCTCGCCTCGAGGCCCGGCGGCGCCCCGCGCGCGCCCGGCCGCTCTGCCGGCGATCCGGGCGACGAGATCGGAGACGTGCCCGACCTCCCAGGCGGCGAGGCCCTGAGGCACCGCGAGCGCGCGCCCCTTGGCGGAGGGCCGGCGCGGCAGGGCGGCGGCGGTGAAGCCGAGCTTGGCGGCCTCCTTGAGCCTCGCCTCCGCCTGCGACACGAGCCGCACCTCGCCCGAAAGCCCGACCTCGCCGAAGAACACCATCGACGCATCGGTGGGCCGGCCGGTCGCGGCGGAGGCGAGGGCGGCGGCGACCGCAAGATCGGCCGCCGGTTCGGTGATGCGCAAGCCGCCGGCAATGTTGAGATAGACATCCGCTCCCGAGAGCGCGAGGCCGGCGCGCGTCTCGAGCACCGCAAGCAGCATCGCAAGCCGCCCCTGGTCCCATCCCACCACGGCGCGGCGCGGGCTGCCGCCCGGTGAGGGCGAGAGCAACGCCTGAACCTCGACGAGCACGGGGCGGGTTCCCTCCACGCCCGCGAACACGGCCGAGCCCGCGACATTGCCGCGGCGCTCGGCGAGGAACAGGGCGGAGGGGTTGGCGACCTCGACGAGGCCGCGGTCAGTCATCTCGAACACGCCGATCTCGTCGGTCGCGCCGAAGCGGTTCTTCACCGCGCGGAGGATCCGGAAGGCGTGGCCGCGCTCGCCCTCGAAATAGAGCACCGCATCGACCATGTGCTCGAGCACGCGCGGGCCCGCGATCGCGCCTTCCTTCGTCACGTGACCGACGACGACGAGCGCGAAGCCGCGCGACTTGGCAAGCCGAATCAGCTCGGCCGCACAGGCCCGCACCTGCGCGACCGTTCCGGGGGCCGACTCGAGCGCATCAAGCCACATCGTCTGGATGCTGTCGATCACGACGAGGGCGACGCCTCGCTCAGCCTCGAGCGAGGCTGCGATGTCGCGCAGGCTTGTGGCGGCGGCAAGCGCGAGCGGCGCGGCAGCGAGCCCGAGCCGCGACGCACGCAGCCGAACCTGCTCGACCGATTCCTCGCCCGAGATGTAGAGGGCGCGCGCCCCGCCCGCGGCGAGCCGTGCAGCGGCCTGGAGAAGCAGCGTGCTCTTGCCGATCCCCGGGTCGCCGCCGACGAGAACGACCGAGGCCGGAACGAGCCCGCCCCCCAGAACCCGGTCGAGCTCGGCGATGTCGAAGGGCGTGCGCGGCGGCGGGGCGCTTTCGCCCGCGAGCGGAACAAACGCGATCTTCCGCCCGCCCGTGATGCCCCTCGCCGCCGGCCCGGGCAGTGCCTCGGCCGCTTCCTCGACGATGGTGTTCCACGCGCCGCAGGCCTCGCACCGCCCCGCCCATTTCGGCGCGACCGCACCGCAGGCCGAGCAGACATAGCGTGACGTGGGGCGGGGCATGGCCGGCGGCTCTAGCGCCGCACCTCCATGCGGATCGGCCCCTCGGTCGAGCCGCGGACGAACTGGTCGACATAGGGGTTGCCGCTGTGGCGCATCTCGCTCGCGGGCCCCGTCCAGATGATCGCCCCTTTATGGATCATCGCCACCGTGTCGGCGATCCGCTGGGCCGAGGCCATGTCATGGGTGATCGAGAAGGCGGTGGCGCCGAGGCGCTGCACCTGCTCGACGATCAGCGCGTCGATGATCGCGCCCATGATCGGATCAAGCCCCGTCGTCGGTTCATCGAAGAAGATGATGTCGGGCTGGGCGGCGATCGCGCGCGCGAGCGCCACACGCTTCTGCATGCCCCCTGAGAGCTCCGCGGGCGAGAGGTCGGCCACCTCGGGCCCAAGCCCGACCTGGGCGAGGATCTCGATCGCGCGCGGCCTCGCCTCGCGGCGCTTGAGCCTCCGTTTCGCGATCAGCCCGAAGCAAACATTCTCCCACACAGGCAGGCTGTCGAACAGGGCCCCGCCCTGGAACAGCATGCCGATATGCTCGTTGATCGCCTCTCGCTCGGCCCGGCGCATCGCGAGAACGTTGCGGCCGTCGATCTCGATCGTTCCGGCTTCCGGCTCGATCAGACCGAGGATGCACTTGATGAGAACGCTCTTGCCCGAGCCAGAACCGCCGATCACGACGAGCGAGCGCCCCGCCGGCACGTCGAGGTCGAGACGGTCGAGCACCACCTTTGGCCCGAAGGCCTTGCAGAGGCCGCGGATGCGAATCTTGGGCGGGCGGGAGTCAGCCTCGCTCATCGCGCGAAGAAGAGCTCGGTGATGACGTAGTTGAAGACGAGGATCAGGATCGAGGCCGAGACGACCGCGTTCGTGGTCGCCGCCCCCACCCCCTGCGCGCCGCCCTTCGAGTGGTAGCCCTGGAAACAGCCCATCAGCGCGATGATGAAGCCGAACACGGCAGCCTTCACGAGGCCCGAGATCACGTCCTCGGCCTTGAGATACTCCCAGGTGCGCGTCATGTAGGTGCTTGCGTTGAACTCGAGCTTGGCCACACCGACGATGAAGCCGCCCATCACGCCGAGGATGTCGGCGACGATCACGAGCAGCGGCAGAACGAGCGTGGCGGCGACGACGCGCGGCACGACGAGATACTTGATCGGATTGGTGGAGAGGGTGGTGAGCGCGTCGATCTGGTCGGTCACCCGCATCGTGCCGATCTCGGCAGCGATCGCGGCACCGATCCGGCCCGCAACCATCAGCCCCGCGAGAACGGGGCCGAGCTCGCGGGTGATCGAGAGCACGACCACGGTCGCGACCGCGCCTTCTGCCGAGAAGCGCGAGAAGCCGGTGTAGGACTGAAGCGCGAGCACCATGCCGGAGAAGATCGCGGTGAGCGCGACCACCGGCAGCGAGAAGTAGCCGATCTCGACCACCTGCCGCGCCAGCTGGCGAGGATAGAAGGGCGGCCGGACCGTGTGCCAGAGGGCGGCAAGCGCAAATAGAACCACCCGCCCGGCAGCGGCGAGGATCGCGAACGCGCCCGAGCCGATGCCGCCGAGGAAGGCAAGCACGGTCTGCATCACGCTTCCGGCCGCACCGGCCCGTAGACGCGAGCATAGCGTTCCCCGAGCGCGGTCAGGATCTCGTAGGCATTGGTTCCCGCGCGCTCGGCCAGCGCATCAGGCGGCAGCTCCGGCCCAAGCAGGCGGAGTGTGTGGCCCGAGGCGAGGTCCGGTGCGTCGGTAACATCGAAGGTGAGGAGATCCATCGACACGCGGCCCACGAGCGGGACGAGGCGGCCACGGAAGAAGGCGACACCACGGCCGGACAGTGAACGAAGGTAGCCATCAGCGTAGCCCGCCGCAACCGTAGCGATCCGGCTCGGCCGCTCGGCACGCCAGGTGGCGTTGTAGCCCACCGTCTCGCCGGCAGCGACCTCGCGCACCTGAAGCACCGGCGCATCGAGCGAGACGACGCAGCGCATCGGGTTTGCTCGCCCTGGCGTCGGATTGATGCCATAGAGCGCAGCGCCTGGGCGCGCGAGGTCGGAGGCGCCGAGCGGACCGAGGAAGATCCCGGAACTGTTCGCGAGACTCGTCCGTGCGGCCGGCAGGCGCGCCCGCGTGGTCGCGAACCGCGCGACCTGCGCGGCATTCAGAGGGTCCTCGGGCAGTTCGGAGGAGACGAAATGCGTCATCACATAGAGGAGGTCGATGCCCGCGAAGGACTGCGCGTCCTCGGCGAGACGCTCGACGTCCCTGGCAGACAGGCCGAGCCGGTTCATCCCCGTATCGACATGCAGGAGTGCGGGGAGCGCCCGACCCGCGGCGCGCGCAGCTGAGCGCCAGAGCGCGACCTGGCCAGGATCGTTCAGCACGGGAACGATCCGCTCGCGGATGAAAACCTCCTCGCTGCCGGGTGTGACGCCGTTCAGCACCGCGACAAGAACGCCCTCGCCGAGGCGCGGCCGCAGCGCCACGGCCTCGGCGAGCTGCGCGACGAAGACGTGCCGGCAGCCTTCGGCGACGAGACGCGGCACGACCTCGGCCGCACCGAGGCCGTAGGCGTCCGCCTTGGCCACGGCGGCGACCGGGCCGGAGGGGTGGCGCGCGCAGAGGTCGCGCCAGTTGGCGGCGATCGCCTCGAGGTCGATCGAGAGCGTCGCCGCCCCGTGACGCGACGGCGCGGCGTCGGGCACAGCCTCAGTCAGCGTCGTCGCCCTGGTGGTCGCGGTCGAGGTCGGCGAAGCGGGTGAACTCCGCCTCGAAGAACAGGTCGCGCTTGCCGGTCGGGCCGTGGCGCTGCTTGGCGACGATCAGCTCGGCGAGGTTGTGCACGCGCTCCATGTCCTTCTGCCACTTGTCGAGCGCGGCCTGGTACTTGTCCTCGTTGTCGTAGTTCATCTCTTTCGGCTGGCGCTGCTGGAGATAGTATTCATCACGGTAGAGGAACATCACCACGTCCGCGTCCTGCTCGATCGTGCCGGATTCCCGCAGGTCGGAGAGCTGCGGCCGCTTGTCCTCCCTGCTCTCGACCGCGCGGGAGAGCTGCGAGAGCGCGAGCACTGGCACCGCAAGCTCCTTCGCAATCGCCTTCAGCCCCTGGGTGATCTGGCTGATCTCGAGCACCCGGCTCTCGGGTCGCGTGCCCGGAGCGGGGCGCAGAAGCTGCAGATAGTCGACCACCACGAGCGAGAGCCCCTGCGTGCGCTTGAGGCGCCGGCAGCGCGTGCGCAGCGCGCTGATCGTGAGCGCGGGCGTGTCGTCGATGTAGATCGGGTAGGCGGCGAGCGTGCGGCTGACCTCGACGAAGCGCCGGAAGTCGCGCTGGTCGAGCACACCGCGTCGGATCCGGTCGGAGGAGACGCGCGCCTCTTCGGCGAGCAGACGGGTCGCGAGCTGCTCGGCCGACATCTCAAGCGAGAACACCGCGACCGCGCCGGACGGCTTGCGGGCGCCCACGCGCCGCGCGTCCTCGGCAAGCGCCTTCGCCGCGCCCAAAGCGATCCGTGTTGCGAGCGCCGTCTTGCCCATGCCCGGCCGGCCGGCGAGGATCACGAGATCGGAGGCGTGCAGCCCGCCCATCATCGAATCGATCGCCTTGAGCCCGGTCGGCAGGCCAGCAACACCGCCGGCCGACTTGAAGGCGCGCTCCGCCCCCTCGATCGCCGCTGTCAGCGCCCGCTCGAAGGCGATGAACCCGCCCTCGTTCGGCCCGCGCGCGGCAAGCTCGAACAGAGCCTGCTCCGCCGCCTCGATCTGCTCGGACGCATCGAGCCCCTCGGCGTCGCCGAAGGCGCGGTTCACCACCTCCTCGCCGATCTCGACGAGCTGGCGGCGAAGCCAGCAATCGTGCACCACCCGCCCGTACTCGGCGGCGTTCACCACGCCGACCATGGCCGAGACGAGCTGGGCGAGATATGCGGTGCCGCCCACTTCCTCGAGCGCGCCATCGGCCTCGAGGTCGGCCTTCAGCGTCACCGCGTTGGCGAGCTGGCCGCGCTCGATCCGGCGCGCGATCGCGGCGAAGATCCGCCCGTGCACCGGGTCGGCGAAGTGCTCGGGCGCGAGGAACTCCGAGACGCGCTCATAGGCCTTGTTGTTGGCGAGCAGCGCGCCGAGCAGCGCCTGCTCCGCCTCGAGATTGGCGGGCGGCGTGCGCAGCCTCAGCCCGAGCAGGCTGTCGGCGCGGCCGTGTGTCGCGCTTTCGGTGGTCAGAGGCATCGGGGCACCGGATGTGCGAGCTCTTGCGCGAGGCTAGCAGAGGATGGCGCGCGCGGCAGGCGCACGTTGTTCACGTGCCTGTGGAAACCGGGGATTGCGCGGCGGTGCGCGCCGCCGCCTCGGCCTCGGCGCGGCTGATGTAGTCGCGCGTCAGCGGCACCGCAGCGGCGCGGTGCGCAAGCTGCGCCTGCCACACCATGTGCCCCTGGTGCCGGAAGGTGAGCTCGCAGGCGGTGAGGTAGAACTCCCACATCCGGCAGAAGCGCTCGTCGTAGAGAGCGGCCACCGCGTCGCGGTTGCGCGCGAAGCGCTCGCGCCAGTGCCGCAGCGTCTCGGCATAGTGAAGACGCAGGATTTCGATGTCGGTCACGAGCAGGCCGGACCGCTCGATCGGCGGCAGCACCTCCGACAGCGCCGGCGTGTAGCCGCCCGGGAAGATGTACTTCCTCAGCCACGCATTGGTGACGCCTGGTCCGTCGGGGCGGCCGATCGCGTGGATCAGCGCGACACCGTCAGGGGCGAGGCAGCGTGACACCGTGCGGAAGAACGTGTCGTAGTGGACGATTCCGACATGCTCGAACATGCCAACCGAGACGATCCGGTCGAACCGGTCGGTGACAGAGCGGTAGTCGCGCAAAAGGAAGCGCACGCGATGCGAAAGCCCTGCGGCCTCGGCGCGGGCGTTGCTTTCGCGGAACTGTTCCTCCGACAGCGTGATGCCGGTGACGTCGGCGCCGTACTCCGCGGCGAGGGTAAGCGCGAGCCCGCCCCAGCCAGAGCCGATGTCGAGCACGCGCAAGCCCGGGCGGTCGAGGCAGAGCTTGGCAGCGATGTGGCGCTTCTTCGCGACCTGCGCCTGTTCGAGCGTCTCGTTGCCGGTCGGGAAGTAGGCGCAGGAATACTGCCGGTCGCGGTCGAGGAAGAGGCTGTAGAGCCGGCCGGAGAGGTCATAGTGGTGGGCGACGTTCCGCCGCGCCCTGCGTGCCGGGTTCCGCTGCTGCAGGCGTCGGAACCAGCGCGCGACGCGTTCAGCGGCGCGCGCGTGCCACGGCATCCGCCCCTTGGCGAGGTTGCGCATCAGGAGGTCGAGCACGTCGTAGAGGGTGGAGTCCCCCACCGTGTCGATCGCCCCGTCCATCCAGGCCTCGCCGAAGGCAAGCGAGGGGTTCAGCGCGACGCGCCTTGCGGTGGCCGCGTCACGCACGCGGATCGCTGCGGCGGGGCCTGTGCCCGGCGTGCCATAGCGCACGGTTCGGCCGTCTGGCCAGGTGACGTCGAGCGTTCCTGCTGCCACAACCGTCCGCAGCACCCGATCGAGCAGAAGCATCGCACACCTCCCCCTCCGGCCGCCTCGATCCCGAGGGAGAGACTAGAGAGGCTGCGGCGGGCGCGCCAAGCGTGGCGTGGCCGAGCGCCCTCAGACGTCCGGCTGCTCGCCCGTGCCCGGCGGGGCGGCGCCGGCCTCGAACAGCTCGGCTGCCGAGACCTGCTCCTCGGCCTCGGCCGGGCCGCCGACGCGCTCGCCGCGCGCCTGCTTCTCCGCCTCCTCGGGAGAGCGCGCGACGTTCACCGTCACCGGGATCGAGACCTCAGGGTGCAGCACGACCTTCACCGTGAACAGGCCGAGAGTCTTGATCGGGTGCTCAAGCACGACCTGCTGGCGGGTGATGGTGAGGCCCGCCGCGGTCGCGGCTGCGGCGATGTCGCGCGCGGTGACCGAGCCGTAGAGCTGGCCGCTCTCGCCCGCCTGGCGGATCATCACCAACGCAAGCCCGGCCACACGCTCGGCGACCCGTTCCGCCTCCTCGCGCCGCTTGAGGTTCTGCGCCTCGAGCTGGGCCCGGCTCGCCTCGAAGCGGGCGATGTTCTCCTTGGTGGCGCGGATCGCCTTCATCTGCGGCAGAAGGTAGTTCCGGGCATAGCCCGGCTTGACTTTCACCACCTCGCCCATCTGGCCGAGCTTCTCGATTCGCTGCAGCAGGATCACGTCCATCGTCGGTCTCCGATCTCACTCCTCAGGGGGAAGCTGCCCCGATTTCGGTCCGCGCGCCGCAGCGCGCCCCCGCAGGTTCAGGGCGAGCTCGGCGAGTCCGAGCCCGGCCAGAGCCAGCCCCACGGGCAACATGAAGAGCACGAGGCCAAGATAGGTTGCGGCGAGAAGCACCGGCCGTGCCGGCCTGCCGCGGCTCAACACATGCACCACAGCAAGCCCCTGCAACACGAGCGGCACGGAAAGCATCATCGCGAGCCCTTGCGCGAAGAACCCGGGCTCCCCCGGCGCGAACCCGGCTGCAAGCGCCGGGATCACCGCCACAGGCGCATACCAGCGCGGCAGGGCCACCTCGGCCCAGCGCACCGGCGGCAGGGTGGCAAGCCCACGCCGCGCGACGAAGCCCTGCGCGGCCGAGGCATTGAGCAGCGTCACCACCGCGAACCACAGAGCGAAGGCAAGCGGTTTGAGCCTGACCACTGCCTCGACCAGCTCGGCCGTGGTCGCGTCGCGCGGCGCCCCCATCTGCGCGAGCGCCTGCTCGACCGCCCGGCGAAGCGTGCCGGAGAGCCCTCCCGGCTCCCCCGCCAGAGCCACCTCTCCGGCGGCGAGCAGCGCCGCAGGCCACAGCGCGAGAAGAGCGAAGGGAACCCCGAGCGACGGTGCGCCCCGGCCGCGAGCCGCGAGCGCGGTCAGCGCGAACGCCGGCAGGGCGAACACGAGAAGCCAGACCGCCGCCGCCGGTGCCCCGCCCGAGACGATCGTGACCAAAAGCCCCGCACCGATCGCCATCGGCAGTGCGGCGGTGCCGAAGGCGAAGGCAAGAGCGAACAGCGGGAACGGCGTCAGCCACAGGAGCACGCCGCCGAGCGGGATGCCCCGTACGGCAGCGAGGGTGGCGAGAGCGGAGAGCATCCCCGCCGCCAGCGCCGCCGTCGTTTGCGCGTTCATGCCGCCCGAGACTCCCCATCGCTCGCCGCCACGCTCCCGCCGGGGCGGGCGGTCCCCTCTCAGGTCTTGATCACGTAAGGAAGCAGGGCGAGGAAGCGCGCACGCTTGATCGCGACCGCAAGCTCGCGCTGCTTCTTGGCCGAGACGGCGGTGATCCGCGACGGGACGATCTTGCCCCGCTCGCTGATGTAGCGGGAGAGCAGACGCACGTCCTTGTAGTCGATCTTCGGTGCGTTCGGCCCGCTGAAGGGGCACGACTTGCGGCGGCGATAGAACGGCCGGCGGGCGCCGACGGCGACCCGTCGCGTCGCGGGAATGATCCCCTGGGTGTCGTCCATGGCTCAGGCCCCCATCTCTGCGCGCGGCGCACGGTCACCACGCTCGCCGCGTGGCGGGCGCGGCCCGCGGTCCGCCGACCGGCCCGGGCCGCCGGCGCCGCGGCCGTCGCGGTCCTCGCGGCTCCGGTTGGTGAGGATTGCGGAGGGGCCTTCCTCGATCTCATCGACCGCCACGGTCAGGAAGCGCAGCACGTCCTCGTTCAGGCGAAGCTGCCGCTCCATTTCCTTCACCGCTGCGGCCGGCGCGTCGATGGCAAGCAACAGGTAGTGCCCCTTGCGGTTCTTCTTGATCCGATAGGCGAGCGAGCGGAGGCCCCAGTACTCGGTCTTCCGAACCGCCCCGCCGAGTTCAGTGAGCAGCGCCGTCAGCTGCTCGCCCAAGGCATCGACCTGCTGGGTCGTGACATCGCTTCGCGCGATGATCACGCACTCGTAGAATGGCATCTCTCTTCCCTCCGGATTGTCTCAGCCCGCGACCCCGGAACCATCCCGGCACAAACGGGCATAGCCGGCCGCACGCCTTGCGGCCGGCAGGGATTGGCGGCGTTATACACAAGCGCCCGAGTGACGCAACCGCCCAGGCCCGTGACCGGTCTTTGCGGTTTCTTGACAGTCCCCCTCCCCGCGCCTACCACCGCGGCCCGCGCGCCGCGACGCGGCCGTCACCACATCGAGAGATCGAGCCCGGGGGAGAGCCAGAGATGCCGGTGCGCGCCTTCGTGTTCCCCGGCCAGGGAAGCCAGGCCGTCGGCATGGGCCGGGCTCTGGCCGAGGCCTTCCCGGTCGCCCGCGAGGTGTTCGAGGAGGTGGACGAGGCGCTGAAGCAGCACCTTTCCCGGCTGATGTTCGAGGGGCCTTTCGAGACCCTCACCTTGACCGAGAACGCCCAGCCGGCGCTGATGGCGCATTCCATCGCCGCGCTCCGGGTGCTCGCGCGCGAGGGCCGCCTCGCCCTTCCCGAGGCGGCGATCCTCGTCGCCGGCCACTCGCTCGGCGAATACAGCGCGCTCGCCGCCGCCGGCGCCCTCGACCTCGCCACCTGCGCGCGGCTTCTGCGCCTGCGCGGCCAGGCGATGCAACAGGCGGTGCGGCCAGGAGAGGGGGCGATGGCGGCGCTGCTTGGCGCCGAGCTCGTCGACGCCGAGGCACTGTGCGCCGAAGCCGCCGAAGGTCCGGAGGGGCGCGAGGTTCTCGAGCTCGCGAACGACAACGGTGGCGGCCAGGTGGTGATCAGCGGCGCGGCCGCGGCCGTCGACCGCGCGATCGCTCTCGCACCCCAGAAGGGCATCAAGCGCGCGATCAGGCTCCCCGTCTCGGCGCCGTTCCATTGCGCCCTGATGGCGCCTGCCGCGGCAGCGATGGAACGGGCGCTCGCCGAAGCCGAGCTGCGCGCTCCCGTCGTGCCTCTCATCGCCAATGTCACCGCGGCGAAGGCGACCGACCCGGACGAGATCCGCAAGCTTCTCGTGCGCCAGGTGACGGCGACCGTCCGCTGGCGCGAGAGCGTGCTCGCGATGCGCGCGATCGGGGTGGACACGGTGGTCGAGCTCGGCACGGGCAAGGTGCTCGCCGGACTCGTCAAGCGGATCGACAAGGACCTCGCCGCGATCTCGATCGGCACGCCCGAGGAGGTCGAGGCCTTCCTCGCGGCCGCCTGAGGAGGGCGAGATGTTCAGGCTCGACGGCAGGATGGCGCTGGTCACGGGGGCGTCTGGCGGCATCGGTGCGGCGATCGCCCGACGCCTGCATGCCGCCGGGGCGACGGTCGGCCTCTCCGGAACGCGGCGGGAGGCGCTCGAGGCGCTCGCGGCAGAGCTCGGCGCCCGCGCGCATGTGCTCGCGGCTGACCTCGCCGACCCGGCCGCGCCCGACGCCCTCGTCAACGCCGCCGAAGCCGCGATGGGCCAGGTCTCGATCCTCGTCAACAACGCCGGCCTCACCCGGGACGGGCTCGCCCTGCGCATGAAGGACGAGGACTGGCAGGTGGTGATCGAGGTCGATCTCTCCGCCGCCTTCCGGCTCGCGCGCGCCGCACTCAAGGGCATGCTGCGCCGCCGGTCGGGGCGGATCATCTCGATCAGCTCGATCGTCGGCGTCACCGGCAACCCGGGCCAGGCCAACTACGCCGCCGCCAAGGCGGGGCTGATCGGCATGAGCAAGGCGCTCGCCCAGGAGGTCGCCTCCCGCGGTGTGACGGTCAACTGCATCGCGCCGGGCTTCATCGCGACACCAATGACGGAGGCGCTCTCCGCCGAGCAGAAGGCGGCGCTTGCGGGTCGGATCCCGCTCGGGCGGCTCGGTGCTCCGGAGGACGTCGCCGCCGCCTGCCACTACCTCGCCTCGGACGAGGCGGCGTGGATCACCGGCACGGTCCTGCACGTCAACGGCGGGATGGCGATGCTGTGAGCGGGGAAGCGGCCGACGGGCGCTCGCCCGGCTTTGCAAGCGCGCGGACGCATGATATGGCGCCGCGCGATCCTGCCCCGGAGAGGAGGCCGGCTGCGCTGCTGCGCGCGCCACGATCCCTGAGGCAGGCCGCCCGCATCGCCGCCTGACGTCACCGCCAAGCGACGCCACCGCCACGCAACCCATCGCAGGAGACCCGCGCCATGGCCGACACCGCAGAGATCACGAGGCAGGTGAAGGAGATCGTCGTCGAGCATCTCGGCGTCGATGAGGCGAAGGTGACCGAGACCGCCTCCTTCATCGACGATCTCGGCGCGGACAGTCTCGACACCGTCGAGCTCGTGATGGCCTTCGAGGAGAAGTTCGGCATCGAGATCCCCGACGACGCCGCCGAGAAGATCACCACCGTCAAGGACGCGATCGACTACATCGTGAAGCAGAAGTCGGCCTGAGCAGGCCGGCTCGACACCGACCAGGGCAGGGCCGAGAAACCGATGCGCCGCGTCGTCGTCACCGGGATGGGAGTGGTCACCCCTCTCGGCATCGGGGTCGAGCATGTCTGGAGGCGGCTTCTGGCCGGCGAAAGCGGCATCGGCGCCATCCAGTCCTTCGACGTGAAGGACCTGCCGGCGAAAATCGCGGGCCAGGTTCCCGCCGGTACCAGGGCCGAGGGCGGGCTCACCCTCGACGAGTGGATCCCGCCCAAGGACCAGCGGAAGATGGACCGGTTTATCCAGCTTGCGCTCGTCGCCGCCGAGGAGGCGGTGACGGATTCCGGCTGGAAGGCCGAGACCGAGGAGGACGCCTGCGCCACCGGCGTGATGATCGGCTCCGGAATCGGCGGGCTGCAGACGATCTTCGAGGCCTCGCAGATGGTGGCAGAGGGCAAGGCGCGGCGGCTCTCGCCGTTCTTCATCCCCTCGGCGCTGATCAACCTCGCCTCCGGCCATGTCTCGATCCGCTACGGCTTCAAGGGGCCGAACCACTCGGTCGTGACCGCCTGCGCCACCGGCGTGCACGCGATCGGCGACGCCGCCCGTCTGATTGCCTTCGGCGACGCCGACGTGATGGTCGCGGGCGGTTCGGAGGCAGCCGTGTGCGAGCTCGGAATCGCCGGGTTCTGCGCGGCGCGCGCCCTCTCCACCGGGTTCAACGACACGCCCACCCGGGCCTCGCGCCCCTGGGACAAGGATCGCGACGGGTTCGTGATGGGCGAGGGAGCGGGCGTTCTGGTGCTCGAAGAGTATGAGCACGCGAGGCGCCGCGGCGCGAAGATCTACGCCGAGGTGGCGGGCTACGGGCTTTCGGGTGATGCCTACCACATCACCGCGCCTGCCGAGGGGCACGAGGGCGCGTTCCGGGCGATGCGGGCGGCGCTTCGCAACGGCGGCGTCAGGCCGGAGGAGGTCGGCTACATCAACGCCCACGGCACCTCCACCCCGCTCGGTGACGACCTCGAGCTCCAGGCCGTCGAACGCCTGTTCGGCGACGCCGCGCGCGGGCTTGCCATGTCCTCGACAAAGTCGGCGATCGGCCATCTGCTCGGCGCGGCCGGAGCGGTCGAGGCGGTGTTCTCGATCCTCGCCGTGCGCGACGATGTCGCCCCGCCGACGCTCAACCTCGACGAACCCTCGACCCCGAGCGTGATCGACCGGGTCGCGCACACGGCGCAGGAGCGAAGGATCGAGGTCGCGCTGTCGAACAGCTTCGGGTTCGGCGGCACCAACGCCTCGATCCTGTTCCGCAAGCTGCATTAACAATGGCGGATGCCGGCGGGACAGAGGCGAGGCGCCGGAAGCGGCTCCCTCTCGTCGCGGCGCTGATCGGCCTCGTTCTCCTCGTCGGCGCCGCCGGGCTTGGCGCCTCGGCGTGGGTGCGCGCGCAGCTCGACGCGCGCGGGCCCCTCGACGCCGAGACAGCGGTGGTGATCCCGCGTGGGGCCTCGGCGGCAGTGATCGCCGAGCGCCTCGCCGCTGCCGGCGTGATCGCGAGCGAGCGGCTGTTCCTGCTCGCGCTCGCGCTCGACCGTGGCCCAGCCCTGCGCGCGGGAGAGTACGCCTTCCCCGCCGGCGCCTCGATCCGCCAGGCGATCGCGATCCTGCGCACGGGACGGACGGTGCAGCGTCGCCTCACCATCCCCGAGGGGCTCACGGTCGCGCAGATCCTCGCGCTCGTGGACGCGGCGGAGGGGCTCACGGGGGCGATCGAGACGCCCCCTGCCGAGGGCACGCTCCTTCCCGAGACCTGGGTTTATTCCTGGGGCGACACGCGCGCCTCCCTGATCCGCCGCATGGCAGAGGCGATGGACCGCGCGCTCGCCGAGGCCTGGGCCGCGCGCGCGCCCGACCTGCCGCTCTCCTCGCCGCGGGAGGCGCTGATCCTCGCCTCGATCATCGAACGCGAGACGGCGTCTGCCGAGGAGCGGCCGAAGGTCGCGGGGGTGTTCGTCAACCGGCTGCGCCGCGGCATGCCGCTCCAGTCGGACCCGACGGTGGTCTACGCCGTCTCGGGCGGCACGGGCGTGCTCGACCGCCCGCTCACCCGCGCCGATCTCGAGACCGACCATCCGGTCAACACCTATCGCAATCGCGGCCTGCCGCCGCAGCCGATCGCCGCCCCGGGCCGGGCGAGCCTGATGGCGGCGGTGCGCCCGGCAGAGACGGATGCGCTCTACTTCGTCGCCGACGGCACGGGCGGCCACACCTTCTCCCGCACGCTCGAGGAGCACAACCGAGCGGTGTCGCGCTGGCGTGAGATCGAGCGCGAGCGGGGCTTGCGTCGGAACTGAACCGCGGGGGATTAGGGCGCGGGCGCCTTGCCCGGCTGGGTGCCGAGGAGCGTGGTCGCGACCGGGGCTGGCAGAAGGCCGACGAGCCGCGCCGCGGCCGCGAGCCACCAGGGAAAGGCAATGCGCTCCCGGTTGCCGATGAGGCCCTTGAGCATGATCGCGGCCGCGCGGTCCGGCTCCATCAGCCCGGGCATCGGGAAGCGGTTCCCCGTCGTCATCGGCGTCCGCACATAGCCTGGGCAGATCGACGAGAGAACCACGCCCTCGCGACGCCACACGGGGGCCGTCGCCACCGCCCAGGTGTCCAGCGCCGCCTTCGCGGCGCAGTAGGAGGGCGCTCCGGGTGCGGGCACGAAGGCGGCGATCGAGGCGACGACCCCGATCCGCCCGCGTATCCCGTCAGGGCCGGCCGGCTGGGCGCGCATCACCTCGGCGGCCGGAAGCGCGGTGTTGAACGCCCCCTCGAGATTGGTCGCGAAGATCGCCCGCGTCTGGTCGGCGCTCTCCGCCACCCCGCTCCCGGTGCCGGCGGAGATCCCCGCATTGGCGAGCACGAGCCGGAGCGGTGCTGCGCCAGCGATCCACGACGCCATCGCGGCGGCGTCGCGCACGTCCACCACCGCGATCGCCGCCTCTGCCCCCTTCTCGCGCACGGCATCGGCCACGAGCCCAAGCCGGGGCGCGTCGCGCCCGCCGAGGAACAGCGTCACGCCCGGGCGAGCGCAGGCAACCGCGAAGGCGGCGCCGAGGCCGGAGGAAGCGCCGGTGATCAGCACACGGTCGGGGAACGGGGGAGCGAGCGACTCGGCCATGGCTTTCGAGGATACACGGCCGCGTCTATAACCCGCGCGTCGATGCACACCCCCCTCTCGCCCGACCTCGCCTCGATGACGGGCTTCGCGCGCGACCGCGGTGAAGCCCACGGCATCGCCTGGGTGTGGGAGCTCAAGAGCGTCAATGGCCGTGGCCTCGACCTCCGCTTCCGCCTCCCCCCCGGATGGGACGCGATCGAGCCGGGGCTGAGGAAAGCGGCTGAGGGACGGCTCAAGCGCGGCAGCCTCAGCGCCACGCTCTCGATCCGCAGGCAGGACGAGACCGGCCGCCCCGTTCTCGACCGGGCCGCTCTCGAGACGGCGATCGCGCTTGCCGCCGAGGTGCGTGCGCTGCTGCCCGACAGCCCCCCGCCGAGGGCGACCGACCTGCTCGCGCTCCCCGGCGTGCTGCGCAGCACCGCCCTCGAGGAGCCGGACGAGGCGCTGATGGAGGCACGCCTTGGGGCGGTGGCCGAGAGCTTCGCCCGGGCGCTCGCCGCTCTCGACCAGGCTCGGCGCGCCGAGGGGGCGCGGCTCGGCGCTGTGCTCGCCGCGCGCCTTGCTGAGCTCGAGGCGCTCGTGGCCGAGGCGGAGGCGGATGCGGCGACGCAGCCCAGAGCGGTGCGGGACCGGCTCGTCGCCTCGCTGCGCGCTCTTGCCAGCGAGACGCCCGCTCTCAGCGAGGAGCGGATCGCCGCTGAAGCCGCCCTCCTCGCCTCGCGCGCCGATGTGCGCGAGGAGCTCGACCGGCTCTCCGCCCATATCGCCGCCGCCCGAGCGCTGCTCGCGGAAGGCAGGCTGGTCGGCCGGCGGCTCGACTTCCTGACCCAGGAGCTGACGCGCGAGGCCAACACGCTCTGCGCCAAGGCGGCGAGCCGAAGCCTCACCGCCACGGGGCTTGCGCTGAAGGCCGCGATCGAGCAGTTCCGCGAACAGGTGCAGAACCTTGAGTGAGGCGAATGCGGACGGCATCGCCCGGCGCGGGCTCCTGTTCGTCCTGTCCTCTCCCTCGGGCGGCGGCAAGACCTCGGTCGGCCGCGCGCTGCGCGAGGGCGACCCGAACCTCCACCTCTCCGTCTCTCTGACCACGCGTCCCGCCCGGCCGGGAGAGCGCGACGGGGTCGATTATCATTTCGTTGACGAGACGACCTTCCTGCGCGCCGTCGCGGCGAAGGCGATGATCGAGCATGCAGAGGTCTATGCGCACCGCTACGGCACGCCGCGCGCGCCGGTTGAGCGGGCCCTCGCCCTCGGCCAGGACATGCTGTTCGACATCGACTGGCAGGGCATGCGGCAGCTCCGCGCCGCGCTGCCTGGGGATGTGGTCTCGCTCTACCTGCTTCCGCCCTCGATGGCCGAGCTCGAGCGCCGGCTTGCGGCGCGCGGGCAGGACGATGCCGCGACGGTCGCCCGCAGGATGGCGCGCGCCGCGGAGGAGATCGGCCACTGGGAGGAGTACGACTACGTTCTCGTCAACCGCGACTTCGACGAGACGGTCGCCGCCGCGCGGGCGATCCTCGCCGCGGAGCGGCTCCGCCGAAGCCGGCGCACCGGTCTCGCCGCCTTCGTCTCAGGGCTGCTCGGAGGCTGACTCCGGCTCGACGAGCAGAGCTGCAAGACGCAAGAACTCGGCCGGTGCGAGCGTCTCGGCGCGACGGGTCGGGTCGATGCCGGCGCGGTCGAGCAGAGACGCGGCGTCGCCGAGGGGCGCGAGCGCGCGCTTGAGCATCTTGCGCCGCTGGCCGAAGGCCGCCGCCGTGACGCGCTCCACCGCGCGGAAGAGTGCGGGCGCGGGCTGTTCCCGGTGCGGCACGATCCGCACCACCGCCGACCAGACCTTCGGCGGCGGGGTGAAGGCGGCGGGCGGGATTCGCAGCACGATCCGCGCCTCGGCGACGACGGCCGCGAGCACCGCGAGACGTCCATACGCCTCCCGGCCCGGGGCGGCGACGATCCGCTCCGCCACCTCCTCCTGGAACATCAGCGTCAGGCTCTCGTAGGCCGAGGCCTCGCCGAGCCAGCGCACGAGCAGCGCGGTGCCGACATTGTAGGGGAGATTGGCGACGATCGCGCGAGGAGCCGGCACGAGCGCGGGCAGGTCTGCCTTGAGCGCATCTCCCGGAACGATCCGGAGCCGGCCCGGATAGGCTTCGGCGAGCGGGGCGAGCGCGGCCACACAGCGCGGATCGAGCTCGATCGCGGTGACGTCGGCGGCTTCGGTCGCGAGCAGGGAGCGGGTGAGCCCGCCGGGCCCCGGGCCGATCTCGATCACGTGCCGGCCGGTGAGGTCGCCCGCCGCGCGGGCGATCCGCCCCGTCAGGTTCAGGTCGAGCAGGAAGTGCTGTCCGAGCGCCTTGCGCGCCGCGAGCCCGGCGGCGGCGATCACCGCGCGCAGGGGCGGCAGCGTCGGGGACGCCTCGCTCACACTGCCTGCCGCTCGCTCCGGCGCGCGGCGATCAGAGCGGCGAGGGTGAGCGCGGCGATCAGGCTCGTCGCGTCCGCCACCCCTCGCCCGGCGAGGCCATACGCCGTGCCGTGGTCTGGCGAGGTGCGCACGATCGGAAGGCCCAAGGTGACGTTCACCGCATGGGCGAAGTCGAGCGCCTTGACGGGGATCAGCGCCTGGTCGTGATACATGCAGAGGACGGCGTCATAGGTCGCGCGGGCGGCGGCGTGGAACAGGCTGTCCGCCGGGTGCGGGCCGGTGGCGTCGATCCCCTCTGCGCGGAGCTCCTCGATCGCCGGCACGATCACCTCGATCTCCTCGCGCCCGACCGTGCCGCTCTCCCCCGCATGCGGATTGAGGGCGGCGACGGCGAGCCGCGGCGCGGTGAGGCCGAAATCGGAGGCAAGCGACGCCGCCGCCACGCGGCCGGCTGTGACGATCGCCGCGCGGGACAGCGCGCGCGGCACCTCGGCAAGCGGGATGTGGACGGTGACGGGGACGGCGCGCAGCATCGGGCCAGCGAGCATCATCACCGGCGTGCCGCCGCCCGCGAGCTCCTTGAGCCAGAGCGTGTGGCCGGCATGGCCGATCCCGGCCTCGAGGAGCGTGGTCTTGGCGAGCGGGTTGGTCACCACGGCCGCAGCCGCGCCCGCGCGGGCGAGCGCGACCGCGCGCCGCACCGAGGAGACGATCGCTTCCGCGTGCGCGGGGTCGGGCCGGCCGGGCACGGCGGGCGTTGGCAGAGGCTCGGGCAGGACCGGCAGGGCAGTCGGGAAGATGGACGCCGCCTCGGCGAGCGTCTCGACAGCTCGCACCGGCACCTCCCAGCCGAGCGACGCGGCAAGAGCGGCGAGATGGTCCGGGTCGGCAATCACGGCGAAGGGGTGGCCGCCGCGCAGCCTCTCCCAGGCGGCGAGCGTGAGCTCCGGGCCGATCCCGGCCGGGTCGCCCATGGTGAGAGCGAGCGGCGGGACGCTCACGAGCGGAGGTCGATGTCGGCGCGGCGGCGCAGGTCGCGCATCATCTGGCGCGAGACGAGGTCGGCACGCTCGCGCAGGATCGAAAGGGCGACGGCTTCCGGGTTCGGCGCGGCGAGGTTTTCGACCCGGCGGCTGCACAGCATCAGCACGGTGATCCCGTCGGGCGAGATGAGCGGGCGGGTCGGCTCGCCGGGGCGCAGCCCCTCAAGGACCTGCCGGATCGGGCCCGGTTGCGCGTCAAGCCTGATCTCCTGGCCTGGATCGGCCGGCCGCGGCGAGCGGAGCTGGCGCGCGGCCTCATCCATCTGCGCGCAGGAGCGCACCGTCTCGCTCACACGCTGCGCCGCCTGAAGCGTGGCGATCTGCTGCGCCGTCGGCGCCTGCGGATTGAGCGGCGCATCGAAGGGCAGAAAGAGCTGGCGGACAGTGACGAGTGTCGCGAGATCCCGCCCGACCTCGCGCCTTTGCCGGAGCGTGACGATGGTCAGCCCCCCCGCGGTGCGGATCGGGGTCGAGATCGCGCCCGGCGGCATTTGCGTCAGAAGCGCATCCACCTCCGGCTCGAGCTGGCCGAGCCGGACCCAGCCGAGATCGCCCCCATTCTCGGCCGACTGCGCCTGGCTGAACTGGGCCGCGACGGCGGCAAACGGCGCTCCGGCGCGAAGCTGCTCGATCAGGCTCGTCGCGGTCCGCCGCGCCTCCGCCTCCTGCGCCGGGTCGTCGATCGCGATGAAGATCTCGGAGACGAGGAACTCCGGCTGGCCGGTCGCGGCCTCGAGCTCGCGCAGACGCTCGCGCACCTCCTCCTCGCTCAGCTGCGCCTGCGCGCCGAGCTGCTGCCGCACCACCTTGCCCCAGGCGATCTGGGCGCGGAGCTGGGCATAGAGGGCGCGGATGTCGATGCCCTGGCGCGCGAGCGTGGCGCGCAGCGAGCCGGGGGGCTGGTTGGTCTGCTGCTCGACCCGCGCCACCGCTTCCGCCACCTCCTGGTCGGTCGCGCCGATGCGGCGCCGGATCGCCTCCTGCTGGCGAAGCTTCTCGTCGATCAGGAGCCGGGTGACCTGGGCGGTGAGCCGATCGAGCACGGCAGGGGTGAGCGGCAGGCCGGCGGTGATGGCGAACAGCCGCCTTCGGCTCTCGAGGTCGAAGCGGGTGATCACGTCGCCGTTCACCACCGCGACGATCCCGGCGCCCATCGCCTGCGCCTGGGTCGTGGGCGGGTCAGGTCGGGCCGCAGGCTGGGCGTCGGCGCCCAAAGGCGCGACCGCGGCGAGAAGGAGGGCGGCGAGCGCGGCCTTCATGCGCCTCTCCCTAGCGGCGGATGGCTCCGGCGGCAATGGCCCGATCGCCTCGGGCCGAATCAGAAGGCGGAGAAGCCGAAATCGCCCACCGTCCTGAAGACAAGGCGGAACACGAGCGCGCTGCCCCTGCCGCTCGCGAACGTGCTCGAGAACCGGCGCGTGAAAACCGCCTGGAAGGCGAAGCACTCGTCCTCGTAGGCGAGCAGGCCGTAGGAGGCGACCATCTTGTCGTCCTCGAGGTCGCGCCGAGCCCCGATCGCCCCAGACCAGAAGCCGAACAGCCTGCCGCCGAGTGCGCCAGCGATCTCGCGCCGCGCCAGCGGCTGGTTCGCGAGCGGCTGCGCCGGCGCGTCGAAATAGGACAGGCTCAGATAGCGGCCAGCATACTGAAGCGTGGTGGTGATGTCGGTGAGCGCGCTCGAGAGGTCGTCGGAATCGAACCGGCCGCTGTAGGTGAGGCTGAGGTAGTCGTTGGGCGAGACGGTGAGCCGCGCCACGTAGTCTGACCGCCTTCCGTCGAGCCCGGAGCCCCTCGGGAACTCGCGGGCGTCCCGAACCCGAAACGACTGGCCGATCAGCGCGTCGATGCTCGCACCCCCGATGTAGTAGGCCGCCCGCAGCCCGGCATTCAGCCGCACCCCGCCCTCGAGCCGGTCGATCCCGGGGAACCTGTTCAAGCGGAACAGGTTCGAGGCGCTGAACTCGAGGTCGACGCTGTCCTCGTTCGGATACTGGAGCTGGGAACGCCCGACATTCGGCGCGACGATGCCCTGCAGGATCGGCTCGATCAGCTGCGCCCCGCCCCAGCCCACGCGCATCAGCGGCCACCGCCAGGTGGCGGCGAGCTGCGGATGGGCGCGTCCCCTTGCCCCCTCCCTGCCGCCGATCAACGGTGTGGCGAGCGGGTCGCCGCCGACATTGTAGCCGATCAGGTCGAGATTGCCCTCGAAGGTCCAGAGATCGCCGATCGGCCCCGCCAGCGGCAGCCGATAGTTGGCGCGCGAGACCAGCCGCTGGGTGTCGGTGCCGTCGCGGCGCGAGGCCGCGAACACGCCGCCGTCGATCCGGAACTGGCCACCGAAGTGGTCGTGCTCGCCGAAATACTCGACATGGAGGCGCGGCAGCACCACCGGGACGAACCGGCTCGACGCGGGATTCTGCAGCCCCTGGAACAGGAAACTGTCGGCCCGCGCGTAGAAGTTCCGCCCGAACCCCTCGAAGAATTGCGTGGTCACGAGCACGGCTGTACTGTCGGTGCTGCCGACGCGGTATTGCCGCAGATAGGCGTTGTCTGATGTCCGCTCCAACGTCCAGCCGGCGCGCCAGGTGTCGTTCACCGAGAAGCGGCCGGTGGAGAACACCGCCCCGCGGGCCTCGCCATCGCGTTCGATGTTGCCGCTGCCGCGCACCGCGAGGAAGCCCGAGTTGAAGCGGTGGCGATACTCGGCGAAGAGCGGAACATTCTGCCTGGTCGTGACCATCGGCGCGATGGTCGCATCCGCCTGGGGCGAGATCACCCAGTAGTAGGGCTGGCGGAAGAAGACGCCGAGATGCCGGCTCGAGCCGAAATCCGGGAACAGGAAGCCCGACTGCCGCCGCACCGAGGGGTCGGCGTGCCAGAAATAGGGCACCCAGGCCACCGGAACGCCCGCGATCTGCATCGTCGCGTCGAAGTACTCGACCGTCTTGCGCTGCTCGTCATGCAGCACCCGGTCGGCGCGGATCTGCCACAAGGGCGGGCGCTCAGGGTCGGTCGCGCAGGGCTCGCAGGTCGAGTAGACGCCGCGGCGGAGCTCGGTGAACCGTCCCTCCGACCGGCGGGCGCCGGTGGCCGCGAACCGCCCGCCCTCGGCCAGCAGCGCGCGAATGTTCCGCGCCACGCCCTCGCGCAGGTCGTCGGTGAGCTCGGCCGTCTCGGCGAACAGCACCCGACCATCGGCCTCGACGAGGGCGACATCGCCCGAGGCAGTGATCCGGTTCGTGTTGCGATCGAACCGGATCTCGCGGGCGCGCAGCACCCGGTCCCCCTGCCAGGCCTCCACGCCGCCCGAGGCGATCACGGTGTTGGTGCGCTCGTCGAACACGAGCTCCCCGGCAGTGAAGGTGACCGGCTCGCGCTCGGCCGGCCGGGCGCCGGGTGCTCCCTCCCGGCCCGCCTGCTGCGCCGCGGCGCCGGCGGCGGCGAGCAGGAGCGCGCCGCCCGCGAGCCAGGAGCGCCGGCGCCTCACCCGTCCTCCAGGTGCAGGAGCATCGTCACCGCAAGCGCAAGGCCGACGCCCGCCGGCGTCCAAGCGGCGAGGGTGACCGGGATGGTGCCCGAACCACCGAACTCGCCGACCACCTTGGCGAGCACGAACAACGCGACCCCCGCGCCCACGCCCGCACCGATCGCGAGCCCCACGCCGCCGCGCCGCGCGGGGCGCATGGAGAAGCCCGCCGCGATCAGCACCATCACCCCCGCGAGCAGCGGCAGCGCGAGCAGCGACTGGAAGCGGAGCCTGTGCTTGCGCGAGGAGAACCCCGCCTCCTCGAGCAGGGCGATGAAGCGCGGCAGCGCCCAGAAACTCAGCGTGTCGGGCGGAGCGAGGCTCTCCTCGAGCCGCTCGAGCGTGAGCTCGGTCGGCAGCGCGAGCTCGGCGATCGGCTCGCGCGGGCGGTCGACCGCCACGGCGGCAGCCTCTCGCAGCACCCACCGGCCGGGCTCGAGAACCGCCTCGGACGCCTCGATCCGGCTGTGGAACCGGTCGTCGCGCTCGAGCCGGAACACGCTCACCCCGCGAAGGAGGAGCGACTCGCCCGCGAGTTCGACGCGCCGGCCGCGGATGATCGCCGAACCGCCCGGGATCGCGGGGTCGGACTGGCGCACCCACAGCCCGCCGCCCGCGAGCCCGAAGGCGCCCGCCCCGCCGCGCAAGAGTGCCTGATCGAGCCGCTCGGCCCGGGCAAGCATGATCGCCGAGACGGGGCTCAGCGCCACGGTCGCCAGCGCGCCGAGCGCCACCGCCGCAAGCATAGGCACGGCAAGGAACTGCCAAGCCGAGACGCCCGCTGCACGGGCGACGATCAGCTCCGAGCTTCGCGTCAGCCGCCAGAAGGCGATCAGCCCGCCGAGCAGGATCCCGAACGGCAGGATCTCGATCGCGAGGAAGGGAAGCTTCAGCGCGGTGATGGTGGCGAGGTCGCCGAACCCGACTTCCTCGCGCCCCGAGGCGCGGCGCATGAGCTCGATGAGGTCGAACAGCGCGACGACGGCGAGCAGGGCGGAGAGCGCGGCGAGCGCGGTCGCGAGGAAGACCCGCCCGACATAGAGCGACAGCACCGGGGTGATCCACATCGCCCCCTACCCCTCCGCCGCCATGCCGCCGGCGAAGGGCAGTCGGTGCGGGGGCGGGCGGATCAGGAGCGCGAGCGCGACCGCCCCCGGCAGGACCGCATGCACCCAGATCAGAGGGATCAGCCCGAGCCGGCTCGCGGCGGCGTTGCCGAGCGCGAGGCCAGAGGCGACGAGGGTGGCTCCGATGCCGACGGCAGCGAGCACCCGGCCCGTCCGGCCATGGCGGCTGAAGCCGCCGCCGAGCATGATGGCGAGCGCGACGGAGGCGAGCGACAGGGTGAGCAGCGGGCCCGCGAGCCGCTGATGCGCCTCGACCGCGAAACGGCCGCGGTCGCGCTTGCTGACATTCTCCGAGGCCGGCGGGTCGAGCAGTTCAAGCACCCCGCGTTCGCGCGCGTCACGATAGCGCACCTCCTCGCGCTCGGCCGGCGCGGCGAGGGTGAGCGTGTTCTCGGCGAAGGTGAGAAGGCGAAGCCGGCCGGTGCGTGGGTCGAGCTCCTGGCGGGTGCCGTTCTCGAGCCTCACCTGCGGCAGCTCGCCCGCGATCAAAAGCCGGCCACGCTCGGCGAGGATGGTCGCCGGCGCGCCGCGGTCGCGCTCGTCATGCACCAGGATACCGTGGAAGGTGCCGTCGGCATCGCGCTTGCGGACATAGACGGTGAGCCCCTCGCCGAGCGTGTTGAACACACCCTCCTGGATCAGAACCGCCGCCATGCGGTTGCGGATCTCAAACTGGTATTCGCGGAACATCCGGTAGCTCTCGGGCACGACCCAGAGATTCATCGTCCAGCCGATCAGCGCCGCCGCTGCCGCGAGCGTGAGGCCGGGGCCTGCCAGCGCGACCTGACTTACGCCCGCGGCACGCATCACGACCGTCTCGCGGTCACCCTCGAGCCGAGTGTAGACGGCGAGGATGACGATGAAGGTCGCGACGGGGAGGATGATCGCGACGAAGTTCGGCAGCATGAACACCGTCAGTTCGAGGAACACGAGCAGCGACAGCCCGCGGTTCAGCACGAGCTCGATGAAGCGGAGCGCCTGGGTCAGCCACACGAGCAGGGCAAGCCCCGCCGTCACCGCGACGAGCCCCAAAGCGAGCTGGCGAAACACGTAGCGGAAGAGGTGGCTTCCCATCCGCGCTGCCCCTGCCTCCTGCCTCTCGCCGCCGTCAGGCCGAGATGACGACCTTGCCGGGATTCATCAGGTTCCCCGGATCGATCGTCCGCTTGATCGCGCGCATCAGATCGAGCTCCGGCCCCGCCCGCCAGGCGGCGAGGGTGCGCGTCTTGAGCCGGCCGACGCCGTGCTCGGCCGAGAAGCTGCCGCCCAAGGCTCGCACCACGCCGTTGACCGCCTCCGCCACCTCGTCCCAGCGCGCGAGGAAAGCCGCACCGTCCGCGCCTTCCGGTGCCGAAAGATTGAAGTGGATGTTGCCGTCCCCGACATGGCCGAAGGCGCAGACGCGGACCCCCGGGATCAGCGCCCTGCAGGCGGCCGAGGCTTGGGCGATCAGATCTGGCACGCGGCTGACGGGGACCGAGACATCGTTCTTGATCGAGGCGCCCTCGCGCTTCTGCGCCTCGGAGTGCTCCTCGCGCAGACGCCACAGCGACGCCCTCTGCGCCTCGCTCTCGGCGATCGTGGCGTCGAGCACCAGGCCGTCGGCATAGGCCCCCTCGAGCACGGCCTCGAGCCCGTGGCGCAGCCCGGCATCCGGCCGCGGCGAGGAGAGCTCGACCAGGCAGTAGTGCTCGTGGCGCGCGCCGAAGGGGTCGGCCGCGCCGGGGATGTGGCGGAACACGAGCTCAAGCCCGAAGCGCCCCATGTACTCGAAGGCGGAGAGCGAGGCGCCGTCATGCCTCTGGAAGCGGTTGAGCAGGGCGAGCGCCGCCTCCACCGACGGCACGGCGGCGAACGCAAGCTGGATGTCGCTGGGGCGGGGGAACAGTTTCAGCACCGCCCGGGTGATGATGCCGAGCGTGCCTTCGGCGCCGATGAAGAGGTGGCGCAGGCAGTAGCCGGTATTGTCCTTCCTCAAGCGGCGCAGCATATCCAGCACGCGGCCGTCGGGCAGGACCACCTCGAGGCCGAGCACGAGATCGCGCGCGTTGCCGTAGCGCAGCGTGGCGTTTCCTCCCGCATTGGTGCCGAGCAGGCCGCCGATCTGCGCCGTTCCCTCCGACCCAAGCGAGAGCGGGAAGAGGCAGCCCGCCTCTTCGGCCGCCTTCTGCACGGAGGCAAGCACGGCGCCGGCCTCGACCGTCATCGTCATGTCGGCGGGGTCGAGGTCGAGGATCCGGTTCATCCTGCCCACCGAGATCACCACCTCGTCGCCGGCCTCGTGCGGCACCGAGGCACCGACCAGCGAGGTGTTGCCCGCCTGAGGCACCATCCGCACCCCCGCCTCGGCGCAGAGCCGGACGGCCTCGGCGCATTCGGCGGTGGACGCAGGCCGGAGGATGGCGGGGGAGCGGCCCGTCCAGAGGCCCCGCCACTCGGTGACGTAGCCCCGCATCTCGGCCGGATCGGTGATCATGCCCCGGTCGCCGAGCAAGGCGCGAAGTCGCTCGGCGAGCGCCGGCGTGAAGCCGTGGCGCGCGACCTGGGGCGGGGTTGTGTCAGGCATGGTCTCGCTCGCTGTCCTCGATCCGGCCAGCGAGGCTTGCCGCCTCGCCTCCCTTGGGTCAACCACGCCCTGGGCAGCGCTCGGGCTTGGAGATCAGCGCGGTGCCGCAGCGCGTTTCAAGCGGTCGTTGATGGCCAAACCTAGGCCCGACGATGGCACGGGCATCGCCGCGATCCGCCGAAGCCCGCGGGCCCGTCCCTCGGCGTCGAGGAAACGCAGCCCCGAGAACAGCCGTGCGGCGGCCTCGGCGAGATCGCCCCGCTCCGAGAGGTTAAAGGCGAGCGGTGCCAGCGGCACCTCCGGCCCGAAGGCGAGCAGCGCCTCGTCCTCGCCCGCACGCTCTGCGAGAAGCCGCACCGGCAGGACGGGCGCGTAATGGGAGACGAGAAGCCCGGGCGAGCGGAGCGTGCGCGACGCCTCCGCCGCCTCAGGGGCGAGCGGCCGGGCGACCGGGCCGATCACCTCCTCGATCGCCTCGATCGTCGCGCCGCCAGGTCGGAGCAGCACGGGAACGGGTCCGCTCAGGTCGAGCACGGTCGATTCGACACCGATCGGGCACGCCCCGCCGTCGACCACCGCCTCGATCCGCCCGGCCAAGTCCTCGAGCACGTGCTGAGGTGCGGTCGGGCTCACCGCTCCGGAGCGGTTCGCCGAAGGGGCCGCCACCGGCACGGCAGCGGCGCGGAGCAGCGCGAGCGCCACCGGGTGCGCAGGCACGCGCAACGCCACCGTCTCGAGCCCGGAGCGGGCGAGCAACGCGACCGGGCAGTCACGGCGGCAGGGCAGGACGAGCGTCAGCGGCCCCGGCCAGAACGCCTGTGCGAGACGCTCGGCGCGCTCATCCGCGCGGCCGAGAGCGAAGGCCCCCGCCGCGTCGGCCGCGTGCACGATCAGCGGATTGAAATGCGGCCTGCCCTTGGCCTCGAACACGGCGGCGACCGCGCGGTCATCGGTCGCGTCCGCGCCGAGGCCGTAGACCGTCTCGGTCGGGAAGGCGACGAGACGCCCCGAGCGGAGCAGCGACGCAGCCTCGGCGATACCAGAGGTGTCGGCGCCAAGACGCCGCGTCATTCGCGGCCCCGGCAGAGGAAGTCGGGGTTGCGCCAGCCGGGCTTGCCGTAGCGGAGCGGAGCGCCGCCCGCGGTGGTGACGCTTCCGCCGGCCGCCTCGACGATCGCCTGCGGCGCTGCCGTATCCCATTCCATCGTCGCGCCGAAGCGCGGGTAGAGGTCGGCCACGCCTTCGGCGACGCGGCAGAACTTGAGGGCGGAGCCGGCATGGACGACGCGCGCGGCGCGATGAGCCTCGGCGAAGGCGACGATCCGCTGGTCATCGCCATGGTGGCGCGAGGCGAACACCACAGGCCCAGCGGCCGGCACCCTGCGTGCCGCGATCGGGCGCCGGCCTGACGCGTCCTCCTTCCACGCGCCGACCCCGACGATGCCGCCGAACACCTCCCCGAACGCCGGCAGGGCGACCGCTCCGACCACTGGCCGCCCCGCTTCGACGAGGCCGATGTTGACAGCGAACTCGGGCCGTCCGGCGGCGAACTCGCGCGTGCCGTCGAGCGGGTCGACCAGCCAGAACCGAGAGGCAGGGCCAGGGTCACGCCCCTCCGCCACCGCCTCCTCGGCGACCACCGGGATCTCGGGCGTGGCGGCACGCAGGCCGGCGAGGATCAGCCGCTCCGCGGCGCGATCGGCCTCCGTCACCGGCGTGGCATCCGCCTTCGTCTCGACGGCGGCGCCGCACGACCGGACGGCCATGACCACACGGGCCGCGTCGCGCGCGAGCCGTTCGGCAAGCGCGAGCAGGGCGGATGTGTCGGACGGGCACGGTGCGAAGGCCACGGCGTTCTCTAGCCCGGCCGTCGCGGATGGCAAAGCGGCAGGTCGGTCGCTACAGTCGCGCGCCTGCTCCCCTTCCTCCACGCGCCACGTCTGTCACACACCACGCGAGGTTTCCCGCCGATGTCGTCGATGCCCGAGATCCTGTTCGCCAAGCCGTCGCTGCCGAGCTCCGGCGCACTTGCCGTCCTCGTGGCCGAGGACGCGCTCGAGGCCGCGTTCGCCGACCTCGACGCGGCGACAGGCGGAATGGTCTCGCGCGCCGCCGCGGCCGCCTCGTTCAAGGGCCGCAAGGGGCAGAGCTGCACCATCCTCGCGCCGTCGGGCCTCGGTCTCTCGCGGATCGTTCTCGTCGGGCTCGGCAAGGCGGAGGAGCTCACGCCGCTCGCCGTCGAGGAGGCGGGCGGAACGGCCGCTGCCGCGCTGCTTCAGGACGAGGAGGCGGCGATCGACGCCCGCGCCGCCTCCGCCGGAGCGGTGGGCAAGGCCGGGCCGGCGCGCGCAGCGTTTGGCGCGGTGCTGCGCTGCTACCGCTTCGACAAGTACCGCACCAAGGAGAAGCCGGAGGACAAGCCGAAGCTCAAACGCATCACCGTGCTGGCCGATGACCCGGCCGCCGCGCGGGCTTCCTGGCCCTCGGCGAAGGCGGTGGCGGAGGGCGTCTTCCTCGCCCGTGATCTCGTCAGCGAGCCGGCGAACGTGCTCACGCCCGCCGAGATGGCGGAGCGCTGCCGCGCGCTCGAGGGGCTCGGCCTCGCGGTCGAGGTGTTCGGGCCGAAGGAGATGCGCAAGCTCGGCTTCGGCGCCCTGCTCGGCGTCGCCCAGGGCTCGGCGAACGAGCCCCGCATGGTGGTGCTGCAGTGGCACGGAGCCACAGCGGCGGGCAAGGCCGGGGGAAAGGGCGGCCGCAAGGGTGCGAAGGCCGCCCAGGCCGCGAAGCCGCTCGCCTTCCTCGGCAAGGGCGTGACCTTCGACACGGGCGGGATCTCGATCAAGCCCGCCGCCGGCATGGAGGACATGAAGTGGGACATGGCCGGAGCGGCCGCGGTGATCGGGCTGATGGCCGCGCTTGCCGGGCGGAAGGCGAAGGTCGACGCCGTCGGCCTCGTCGGGCTCGTCGAGAACATGCCCTCCGGCACCGCCCAGCGGCCGGGCGATGTCGTCACCACCGCCTCCGGCCAGACGGTCGAGGTTCTCAACACCGACGCCGAGGGCCGGCTCGTGCTCGCCGACGTGATGTGGTACTGCAGGAAGCGTTTTGATCCCGCACTGATGATCGACCTCGCAACGCTCACGGGGGCGATCATCATCGCGCTCGGGCACGAGCATGCCGGCCTGTTCGCGAACGACGACGCGCTCGCCCAGGCGATCACGGCGGCGGGCAAGGCGACCGGCGAGACCGTGTGGCGCATGCCGCTCGGCGAGGCCTATGACCGGATGCTGAAATCCGACATCGCCGACATGAAGAACATCGGCGGCCGGCCGGGCGGGTCGATCACGGCCGCTCAGTTCCTGCAGCGCTTCGTCGACGGCTGTCCTTGGGCGCATCTCGACATCGCGGGCACGGCCTGGAGCACCAAGGACAAGCCGACCGTGCCGAAGGGGGCGACCGCCTTCGGCGTGCGCCTGCTCGACGCCTTCGTCGCCGAACACCACGAGGCGGCCAAGGCCTGAGGAGGCCCACCTCGGCGTGCGGGGATGATCGCGGTCCGCTTCCGCAGGCGCATGCCCGACAAGGGCGCCCGCGCCCTGCTCGCGGGCCCCGGTGCGGTGCCCGATGCCACGCCGCCAGGGTTCACAGGGGCGGCCGAGGAGACGTCGTCGTGGCATGACGCCTCCGGCAGGCGGCTGATCTGCGCCGGACTCGGGCGCGTTCCCTCGGCACGCATGGTGCGCGAGGCGGCGGGCCGCGCGGTGTCGCTCGCGCATGGCGAGAGTCGGCTTGCAATCGACGCCCGGGCGCTGCCGCCGGCGCTCGCCGCCGAAGCCGCGGTCGGCGCGGTGTTGCGCGCCTGGCGCTTCTCGGGGGCGCCGCCGCCGCGCGAGGACGACCCCGAGCCGCCGCCACCCTTGCTCCGGCGGATCGACATCGTGGTGACAGGCAAGCGCGAGGCGAGAGCGGTGTGGGACGCGCTCCGCCCCGGGGTGGAGGGAACCCTGTTCGCGCGCGAGCTTGTCACGGAGCCCGCGAACCGCCTCACCCCTCGCCGCTTCGCCCGGCGCCTGCGCGCGCTCGAACGGCACGGGGTCACGATCGAGGTGCTCGGGCGAAAGGCGTTGCGCGAGGCAGGGTTCGGTGCGCTGCTTGCGGTCGCGCGCGGCTCAGCCGAGCCGCCCTGCGTCGTCGTGCTGCGCTGGAAGGGCAGGCTCGAGGTTCCGCCTGTCGCCTTCGTCGGCAAGGGGATCACCTTCGACACAGGCGGGGTCTGCCTCAAGCCCGCCGAGAGGATGTGGGAGATGCGTGCCGACATGGCAGGTGCAGCCGCCTGTGCGGGGGCGATGCTCGCGCTCGCGCTGCGCCAAAGCCCCGCGCCGGCGGTGGCCGTGCTCGGGCTTGCCGAGAACATGATCGGGGCGGAGGCGCAACGGCCCTCCGACGTCGTCCGGACCGTCGACGGAACGACCGTCGAGGTCGTGGACACAGACGCCGAGGGCAGGCTCGTGCTCGCCGACTGTCTCGCCTGGACGCTCCGCCGCTTCGCCCCCCGCGCGGTGATCGACCTCGCGACACTCACGGGCTCGATTGTGGTCGCGCTCGGGCACCATCGCGCCGGCCTGTTCGCAACCGATGCCGCGCTTGCCGCGCAGATCGCCGCCGCCGGCGAGGCAGTGGACGAGCCCGTTTGGCCGATGCCGATGGGCGGCGGCTACACGCAGGCACTCGAGAGCCCGATCGCCGATCTGCGCAACTGCTCGCCCGAGCGCCGGCAGCCCGATGCCTGCCACGCCGCGACGTTCCTCAAGCATTTCGTCGGCGACGCGAAATGGGCGCATCTCGACATCGCCGGCGTCGAGGCGCGGGAGGAGGACGAACCGCTCGGGCCTCGCGGCGCGACAGGGTTCGGCGCCCGGCTGCTTGATCGCCTCGTCTCGCTCCGCTTCGAGACCGAGGAGGTATGAACCGGGCGATGCCCGAGCGCGGCTTCTACCACCTCACCCGAACCCCGCTCGAGACGGCCCTGCCGAAGCTGCTCGGCCGCGTGCTCGCGCTAGGCGAACGCGCGGTGGTGCTGATCGGCGAGCCCGAGCGGCTCGAGCCGATCTCGACGGCTCTCTGGCTCTCGGCCGACCCCGACTGGCTGCCGCACGGGCATGCCGGCACCGGCCATGCCGACCTGCAGCCGATCTGGCTCACGACCGTCGCCGAGAACCCCAACGGAGCGCGACACCTCTTCCTGGTCGCCGGAGCGGACGCCGAGGACGCCTCCGCCTTCGCCCGCGTCTTCGACCTGTTCGACGGGGAGGACGAGGCGGCCGTTGCGGCAGCACGGCGTCGCTGGGCGGCGGCGCGGGCGCGCGGGGAGACACTGACCTACTGGCAGCAGACGGAGCGCGGCTGGGAGCGCAAGGGCGGCTGATCAGCGGGGCGTCAGCACCGCTCGCACCTCGACCCGCGGCGCGGCCAAAAGTGCGGAGCGCATCAGGGCATCGTCGGCGAAGGGGCCTTCGGGCAGCACCTTGCCCTCGCAGACGACGGCAAGCTGCGGCATCGAGAAGGGCCAGGGATCGACCGCGATCCGTTCCGGATCACCATCGATGGCGGTGAGCGTCACCGTCGTAAGCCCGTGTGCGTCCGGCACCTCGGCGACCTCGCGCGCGTCCGTAAGCCCGTGGCAGATGATCAGAGACATCAGGTCCCACGCCAGCACGAGCGCGCGGTTGCGCTCGACCGCCTCCGGCCGCGACGCCTCGGCCCAGGCAGGGTCGGCCGCGAGGGAGGCGAGCAGCCGCTCCTGGCGGCGCGACTCGGAGGCGTTGTAGGCCTCGACAGCGGCGGCGTCGGCGCTGCCGGGCGGGGACTTCCCGAAGCGCACATAGATGCCCATGCCGTGCAGCGAGATCAGCAGCGCGACATAGCGTCCGAGCGAGGCCTCGGCGATGTCGACGCCCCTTGCCCAGAGCGGGGCGTGCACGCTGCGCGGCAGGCTCGTGAAGCTGTAGGGCAGGCCCGTGGCCGGATCGCGCGTCGGCTCCGCCTCCCAGGGCAGCCAGCCGATGTCGTGCTGTTCGGCGGCGAGGCACACCGCCTCGCGCGGTGTCACCGCGCCGAAGCGCTGATTGCCCCAGGCGCGGGCAAGCTGGCCGCTGATCCAGGCATGCGCGGGCTGCGGCACCGCAACGGCGGGGCGACCCGCGAGACGACGGAACAGCACCTTCTCACTCCATCCGGATCCCGGTGAGAGCGACGAGCTCCTGCCAGCGTGCGACCTCCGCCTTCTGGAAGTCGGCGAACTCGGCGGGCGGCAGCGGCGCCGGCGCGAAGCCCATGCCGGCGAGCCGCTCGCGCATCGCGGGTTCGGCGATGATCGCAAGCAGCGCGTCGGCGAGCTTGTTAATGATCGGCGCGGGCGTGCCTGCCGGCGCCCACATGCCGAACCAGGCATCGACGGAGAGTCCCGGCGCTCCGGCCTCGTCGAAGGTCGGCACCTCGGGCGCCTCCGCAAGCCGCGCCGGGGCGCCGATCGCAAGCGCCCGGAGCTTGCCCTCGCGCACGAGCCCGACGACCTGCGGCCAGGTGGAGATGAAGTAGTCCACAACCCCGGCCACCGTATCCTGTGTGGCCTGCGCCCCGCCGCGATAGGGAACGTGGGTCGCGTCCATTCGGAAGCGCCGGGCGAGGCTCTCGGCGATCACGTGGCTCGCCGAGCCAACGGAGGAGGAGGCATAGGTCACGCGGCCCGAGCGCCCCTTCGCCACGAGCTCGGCGAGCGTCTTCGCCGGGTGGTTCGCCGGCACCACGAGAGCGTGGTGAACCGAGGCGAGGCGGGCGATCGGGGCGAAGCTCTCCACCGCGTGGTAGGGCAGGTTCCGCGCCATCGCCTGGTTCGAGGCGTGGGTCTGGTTGTTGCCGAGGGCGAGCGTGTAGCCATCGGGCGCCGCCTGGGCCACCGCCTGGGTGCCGACGATCGCCCCGCCTCCGGGCCGGTTCTCGACCACCACCGCTGCACCGCCCCAGAGCTCGGAGAGGCGCTGGGCAAGGGCGCGGCCGAGCAGGTCGGTCGAGCCGCCGGGGGGATAGGCGATGACGATCCGGATCGGGCGGGAGGGATAGGGCTCCTGCGCGACGGCGGGCAGCGCCAGCGCGGCGGCGGTTGCGGCGAAGAGCGAGCGTCGGTCGAGCATCGGCGAGGTCCTCCCCGCCCCTGCGCTACGGGGTCGCGCCGGCGGCGTCAAGCAAGAGCGGTCAGCGCCGCGCGCCGCGGCGCTTGGAGTGGCCGAGCCGGTCGAGCTCCTGCCCGACGTTCCGGCCCTCAACCGTCACGTCCGCGACGATGCGGCCGCGGTTTATGTGGTGCGGCGTGACGGTCACGCTCCTGCCCTCGACGCGGCGCCTGAGCGCCTCGGTCGCGGCGCGGTGCCCGCGCTCGCCACGCTCCGGAGCATCGATGCCGCGGAGGCGTATCCGGCGGCCGTCGGTGCACTGGAGGGTGTCGCCGTCGATCACCCGCGCGACCGTGCAGGAGGAGGGGTGGGCGGGCAGGGTGCGGTCGGGCTCGCGCCACTGCGCGTTGGCCTCGCGCGGCGCGACGAGCGCAAGAAGCGCCGAAGCGACAAGGCCGATCCTGAAATGGCGCATGGTCGCGTTCTCCGTCCTGAAACGGACGCGAGTGTTGCGACCAAGGGTTGCCGATCGGTTGACGGGGGCGTCGCTCGGCCGCTTCGAGCGCGGCCTGCGCCTCGAGCCAAGCCTCCTCAGCGGCGGCGGTCTCGCGCGCGATCGCGGCGAGTCGGGCGTTGGCGCGGGCGATCTCCGCCGCCTGGCCGCCGCCCTCGTAGAGCCTCGGATCGGCAAGCCGTGCCTCAAGAGCGGCGCGTTCAGCGGCGAGCTCAGTGATCACCCGTTCCGCCTCCGCGACCTGGCGGCGCAGCGGCGCGAGGGCGGCGCGCGCCTCGGCACGGGCGCGGCGATCCTCAGCCCGCGCCCCGCCGCGCTGCGCCCCCGCTTGCGGGCGCGACCGCTCGGCGAGCAGAGCGCGGTAGTCGTCGAGGTCGCCCTCGAAGGGCGAGACGGTGCCGTTGGCGACAAGCCAGAGGCGATCGGCCACAAGCTCGATCAGGTGCGGGTCGTGGCTGATCAGCACCACCGCTCCGGAATACGCGGCGAGTGCGCGCACCAGCGCCTCGCGGGCATCGATGTCGAGATGGTTGGTCGGCTCGTCGAGGATCAGAAGCCCCGGTGAGTCGCGCGTGGCGAGCGCGAGCAGGAGCCGCGCCTTCTCGCCGCCGGAGAGCGCGCCGACCTTCGTCCCGGCTCGGTCCGCGTCGAGGCCGAAACGGGCGAGCTGAGCTCTCACCTCCTGCGTCGTGGCGCGCGGCAGGGCGCGCGCCATGTGGTCGATCGGCGTCTCGGAGAGGGCGAGCTCCTCCTCCTGACTTTGGGCGAAGTAGCCGACCTTGAGTTTCGGCGCGCGGAAGAGCGAACCCTTCAGCGGTGCGAGCCGGCCGGCAAGCAGCTTGGCGAGCGTCGACTTGCCATTGCCGTTGCGGCCGAGGAGAGCGATCCGGTCGTCCTGGTCGATCCGGAAGGAGAGGTTCTCGAGCACCGGCCTCGCGCCGTAGCCGACGGCGGCGCGATCGGCGGCGAGGATCGGGGGCGGAAGCGGCTCGGGCTCCGGGAAGGAAAAGTGCGCGGGCGCCTCCTCGACCACCGCCTCGATCACCGGCAGGCGCGCGATCGCCTTGAGACGGCTCTGCGCCTGGCGGGCCTTCGAGGCCTTGGCGCGGAAGCGATCGACGAAGGCCTGCAGCTCGGCGCGACGGGCGGAGATTCGCGCCGCCTCGGCCGCCTGGCGCTCGGCCCGTTCGGTGCGCAGCCTGACGAACTCGGTGAAGCCGCCCGGGGTGACGGTGATCTTCCCCCGCTCGAGATGGGCGATCGCATGCACGGCCGAATCAAGCAGGGAACGGTCGTGGCTGACGATGATCGCCGCACCGGAGAAACGGGCGAGCCAGCCCTCGAGCCAGAGCGTCGCTTCGAGGTCGAGATGGTTGGTCGGCTCGTCGAGGAGCAACAGATCGGGCTCGAGGAACAGAGCGGTGGCGAGTGCGGCGCGCATCCGCCACCCCCCCGAAAACGAGCCGATGGGCCGCGCCTGCGCGTGCGTATCGAAGCCGAGGCCCGCGAGGGTCGCGGCCGCACGCGCGGGTGCGGCGTCCGCGCCGATCGCGCGCAGACGGTCATGGATTTCGCCGAGCCGCTCGGGCGGCGCCGTCTCGGCCTCCGCAAGCAGGCGTGCGCGCTCGACATCGGCCGCAAGCACGGTGTCGAGAACCGACGCCTCTCCCGAAGGCGGCTCCTGCGCCACGCGTCCGAGCCGGACGCGCGGGGAGAGAGCGAGCGTGCCGCCATCGAGCGAGAGTTCGCCCGCGATCGCCTTCAGAAGCGTCGATTTGCCCGCGCCGTTGCGGCCGACGAGGCCGACACGCCGCCCCGCCTCGAGGGTGAAATCGGCCCCCGCGAGAAGCGTCCGGCCAGCGACGCGGATCGTCGCCTCGCGCAAGGTGAGGATGGTCATGGCCCGCAGCCCATGGGCACGGGTCTAGCCTCGACCCGCGCGGCGGCGGAAGAGCGTGGCGGCTTTCCTTTTCCCGGGCCTTGGCGTAGAGGCGCGCGCATCGGAAACACGCCAAAGGGACGGGGGATGGCCATCGAGCGCACCTTCAGCATCATCAAGCCGGATGCGACGCGCCGCAACCTCACCGGGAAGATCAACGCGATCTTCGAGGAGGCGGGGCTCAGGATCGTCGCGCAGAAGCGAATCTGGATGAGCCGCCAGCAGGCGAAGACCTTCTACGCCGTGCACGCCTCTCGCCCATTCTTCCACGAGCTCGTCGACTACATGTGCTCCGGCCCCGTCGTGGTGCAGGTGCTCGAGGGAGAGAACGCGGTGGCGCGGAACCGCGAGCTGATGGGGGCGACCGATCCGGCCAAAGCGGCCGAAGGCACGATCCGCAAGCTCTACGGCGAGAGCATCCAGGCCAACAGCGTGCACGGCTCCGACAGCCCCGAAACAGCGGCGGCAGAGATCGCCTACTTCTTCGCGGGCTCAGAGATCGTCGGCTGAGGCCGGGCTGAGCGGGCCGACGCCCTCGGCGCGGTCGCGCCCCGGGTCAGAGAAGGAAGATCGCGAGCAGGATCAGCACCGCGGCCACAGCGGCGACCGCGTAGGTTGTGAAGGTGGTGAACCCGCCGAACATCGCCTGGCGCTCGGCGATCAGCTCCGTCTCGGCAGCGCTCTCGCCCGCCGTCACTGCGCCTGCTCCGTGCTCCGCCATCGTCTCAACCTGTCGTTCCATTGCAGTTTGCCGCGGTTCTAAACGTCGTCGGTGGAGAGCGGCAAGGGGTTGGCGAGCAGCGACTCTCCTGGCGCCGGCACGCCCGCCTCGCCCCGGGCGACGAGGGCGAGGGCTGCGGGGTAGAGGCGGTGTTCGGCGGCGAGCACGCGTGCGGCGAGCGAGGCCTCGGTGTCGCCCGGCAGCACCGGCACAGCGGCCTGGGCGACGATCGGCCCCTCGTCCATCGCCTCGGTCACGTGGTGGACGGTGCAGCCATGAAGCTTCACCCCGGCGGCGAGAGCGCGCGCATGGGTATCGAGCCCCGGGAAGGCCGGCAGGAGCGAGGGGTGGATGTTGAGCATGCGCCCCGCCCAGGCGCGCACGAGGAACGGCGTCAGGAGCCGCATGTAGCCGGCAAGGCAGACGAGTCCGACGCCCTCCTTCCGCAGCGCCGCATCGACCGCCCGCTCATGCGCCTCGCGGTCACGCCCGAAGGCGCGGTGGGGGATGGTCAGGGTCGGGATGCCCGACGCTTCGGCATGGGCAAGTCCGGGGGCGCCCTCGACATTCGACAGCACGAGCACGATCCGCGCGGGATAGTCAGGCCGCGCGGCGGCCGCGACAAGCGCCCGCATGTTGCTGCCGCGGCCGCTGATCAGAACCGCGACGGGAACGCGCTCCATGGCCTCGCCGGTCAGCCGAACCAGCCGGGCGGCGGCGCGATCGCGACCGAGGCCTCGCCCGTTCCGGGCTCGATCCTGCCGATCGCCACCACGCGCTCGCCCTCAGCCTCGAGACGCTGCCGCGCCGCTTCTGCCTTCTCCGCCGCCACCACCACTGCCATGCCGATGCCGCAGTTGAATACCCGCAGCATCTCCTCGGGCGCCACCCCGCCCGTCCGTGCGAGCCAGCCGAACACGGGGGGCGGCGTCCAGGCGGCGGCGTCGAGCACGGCGACGGTTCCGGCCGGCAACACGCGCGGCAGGTTGCCGACAAGTCCGCCGCCGGTGATGTGGGCGGCGGCCTTGATCAGCCCCGCGCGATGCGCCGCGAGCAGGGACCGGACGTAGATCCGCGTCGGCGTGAGCAGTGCCTCGCCGAGCGTCTGGCCGGGCGCGAAGGGGGCGGAGGCGTGCCAGCCGAGCCCTCCGGCGGCGACGATCCGGCGCACGAGAGAGAAGCCGTTCGAATGCACGCCCGAGGAGGCGAGGCCGAGCACCACGTCGCCCGCACCGACATCGGGCGCGGGCAGAAGCGCGCCGCGCTCAGCGGCGCCCACGGCGAAGCCGGCGAGGTCGTAGTCGCCAGTGGCATAGAGGCCGGGGAGCTCGGCCGTCTCGCCGCCGACGAGGGCGCAGCCCGCCTCGCGGCAGGCTTCGGCGATGCCGCCGATCACGGTCGCCGCCTCCTCGACCGAGAGCCGTCCGGTCGCGAAGTAGTCGAGGAAGAACAACGGCTCCGCCCCCTGCACCACGAGGTCGTTGACGCACATCGCGACGAGGTCAATGCCGACGGTCGCGTGCCGTCCCATCTCGATCGCGAGCTTGAGCTTGGTGCCCACCCCATCGGTGGTGGCCACAAGCACCGGGTCCTTGAAGCCGGCGGCCTTCGGGTCGAACAGCGCCCCGAAGCCGCCGATGCCCCCGATCGTTCCGGCACGGGCGGTGGCGCGGGCGAGCGGCGCGATCCGCCGCACGAGAGCATCGCCCGCATCGATGTCGACGCCGGCGTCACGGTAGGTCAGGCTGGCGATGTCTGCCTCCGATCGGCTAAGGGGTGCGCTCCGGCCGGGCCGCGCGGCGGCCTGCCGCGAGCCCAGGGGGATCGCGCGTGACAATAGAGGCGTGGGGACGAGAAATCAGCCGCCCATCGCGCAGGCCGGTGTGGCGGCGCACGGTCCTGGCCGCGGCCGCGGCGGCGGTCGCTCTCGCCCGCCCGGGCACCCTTGCCACCGCCTCGGCCCAAGGCGCGGGCTTCACGGTCAGCGGCATCGCAGCAGAGGCGACGGCCGAGACCGCGATCGCCGCCCGCGAGCGCGCGATCGCCGCTGGGCTCCGCAGCGCCTGGCTCGCTCTGCTCGCGCGCGAGGCGCCGGCGGAAGAGGCCCGCCTTGGCGCCGTGAGCGCGGACGAGCTCGAGCGGCTCGTCGAGAGCTACGAGGTGGAGAACGAACGCCTCGGCGCCACGCGCTATGCCGCGACGCTGACGGTGAACTTCCGCCCCGATCGGGTCCGGTCGCTCCTTGCCGCCACGCCGGGGCGCGCCCCGGCTGCGCGGCTCGAGGTCGCGGCTCCGCTCCAGGGGGTGAACGACTGGGTTGAGCTCCGCCGCCGCCTCGCCAACGCCCCCGCGGTCGGCGGCTACGAGCTCCTCTCCCTGTCGCGGCGGGAGGCGAGGCTCGCTCTCTCCCTGCCGGGCGGGGCGGCCGGCGCGGCGGCGCTCGAGCAGGCCGGGCTGCGCCTCGCCGACGGCCCGACCGGCCCTGTGCTCACCCTGATGCCGTGACCTCCGTTCTCGGCGGGATGGGCGAGGGGCGAGGCCTCGGCCGCGGCGGCATGATCACGATCCCGAACGCGATCACGCTCGCGCGTCTCTGCGCCGTGCCGCTCGCGGTGTGGCTGATCCTCAAGGGCGAAATGGTGCTCGCCTTCTGGCTGTTCGTCGCCGCCAGCGTCTCGGACGCGTTGGACGGCTACATCGCCAAGCGCTTCGGCGCGCAGACCGCGGTCGGCGCCGTGCTCGACCCGGTGGCGGATAAGGCGCTGCTCGTCACCGTCTATGTGACGCTCGGGCTGACGGGGCGGCTCGCCGATTGGCTCGTGATCCTCGTCGTGTTCCGCGACGTGTTCATCGTCGGCGGGGTGCTCATGCTCTACGTGCTCGGCTCGCCGCCCGAGATCAGGCCGCTGCCGGTCTCGAAGGTGAACACGGCGCTGCAGATCGCGCTCGCTGCGCTCGTGCTGTTCGACAACGCCTATGGCGTGCCGGCGCTGATCGTGGTGGACGCGCTGGTGTGGGGGGTGGCAGCCTCAACGCTCGCCTCCGGCGTCGCCTATGCGGCGCGCTGGGTGCGTGGCGGAGGTGCCGCGGCATGAGCCTGCGAACCGCTCCCGAACCGGTGGAGGACCACGCGCGGGAGCCGACCCTGGGGCGGTCGAGCGTGCCGACCGCTGACGTGGGCACAACCGCGAGGCCAGGGCCTGCCGAGCGGCTGCGCCGGCAGCGCCTGATCGCGTTCGCCGTCGGGGTGGCGGCGCTTCTGCTTGCGCTGCACCTCTTCGCGGGGATCCTGCTTCCCTTCGTGGTGGCGGCTCTGATCGCCTACCTGCTCGACCCGCTGGCGGATCGGCTCGAGGCGATCGGCATGCCGCGCGGTCTCGCCGCCTTCCTGCTCGTGACCGGCGTGTTCGCCCTGTTCGTCCTGTTCCTGCTTCTGTTCTACCCGCTCCTGCTCGCGCAGCTGACCATCCTGATCTCGCGGATCCCCGATTATGTCGGCGCGCTCCGCGTGCTGATCACCGAGAGCCTGTTGTGGCTTGCCGATACGCTCGGACCGGAGGTGGTGGACCGCCGCCTGCGTGAGCTCGCCGTCGGCCAGGCGGCGGGCATGCTCGGCTGGATCGCCGGCGCCTTGGGGACGCTGATCGGCGGCGGCGCGCGGCTGTTCACCGTTCTTGCGCTCGCCATCGTTACCCCTGTCGTCGCCTTCTACCTTCTGCGCGACTGGCCGAAGATGCTCGCTGCGATCGACGGCTGGATCCCGCGCCGCTACCTCGCCACCACGCGCCAGATCGCGGCCGAGATCGACCGCGTGCTCGCGGCTTGGGTGCGCGGCCAGGCGATCATCTGCCTCCTGCTCGGCGCCTTCTATGCGGTCGCGCTCACGCTTGCCGGGCTCGAGCTCGGGCTGATCGTCGGGCTGACGGCGGGGATCATCAGCTTCATCCCCTATGTCGGGACGCTGACCGGCTTCGTGATCGGCATCGGCATGGCGGCGATGCAGTTCCCGACCTGGCAGGATGTCGCGGTCGTCGCCGCGATCTTCGTCATCGGACATACGGTCGAGGGCTACATCATCTATCCGCGCCTGCTCGGGGACAGGGTGCAGCTTCACGCGGTGTGGGTGATCTTCGCCCTGTTCGCCGGCGGTGCCGCCTTCGGCTTCCTCGGCGTTCTGCTCGCGGTTCCTGCGGCGGCGGCGATCGGGGTGATCGCGCGGTTCTGGCTCCGACGCTATCTCGCGAGCCCTCTGTTCAACGACCGCGACGGCTGAGACGATGCCGCCGGCCGATCGCGGCGCGCAGCTCGCCCTGCCGTTCTGCTCCGCACTCTCCTACGCCGCGGCGGACTTCGTTCCGGGGGCGGCGAACGCCGAGGCCCGCGCCTGGCTCGACCGCTGGCCCAACTGGCCCGGGCGTCGGCTCGCGCTGATCGGCCCGCCCGGCTCGGGCAAGAGCCATCTCGCCGCCGTGTGGCGGGAGCGGACGGGGGCGCTCGCCCTCACCGGAGCCGCCGTCGCCGCCGCCTCGGCGCGGAGCCTGTTCGACCTCGCCGACCCCTCCGGCGCGATCCTGGTCGAGGACGCCGACGCCGTGCCGCAGGGCCGGGCGCTGGTGCATCTCCTCAATGCCGCGTCGGAGGCGGGCGGCACGGTGCTGATGACCGCCCGTACCCCGCCGTCGCGCTGGCGGACGGGGCTTGCCGACCTCCGCTCGCGGCTCGCCGCCACGGCGACGGCAACGATCGCCTCCCCTGACGAGGCGCTGATCGAGGCGGTGCTCGCTAAGTTGATGGCGGATCGGCAGCTCGTGGTGCCGCCGCGCCTTCTGGCCGCGCTCGCGGTTCGCCTGCCGCGTGATTTCGCCGCCGTCCAGGCCCTCGCCGAGGCCCTCGACGCTGCCTCACTCGCCGCCGGTCGCCGGGTGACGCGCGAGCTCGCGGCGGCCGCACTCGCCCACGCCCTTGCCGTCACGGGGCACGCGCCCGGAGCCGACCCGGCCGCGGCGGATGACACGCCCCTGCCGCCCGGCCCTGATCCCTCGCCCGGAAAGCCGCACCTGCGCTAGGGTCATCCGGCCGCATCGGGTGGGGCGCGAGCGTCGGAGAGGCCGCATGGCACGCGTGCGAGAGGTCACGAGGCCGGTCGATGGCACGGAGGGAGGCGGGACCGACCCCCGGCCGGCCGACCTCATGCAGAGCCCCGAGCGCTTCATCAACCGCGAGCTCTCCTGGCTCGCCTTCAACACCCGCGTCCTCGAGGAGGCAAACAATCCCCGCCACCCGCTTCTCGAGCGGGTGCGGTTCGTCTCGATTTCCGCCTCCAACCTCGACGAGTTCTACGCCGTCCGTGTCGCCGGCCTCGTCGGGCAGGCGGCCGCGGGCGTGGTGAAGCCGAGCCCCGACGGGATGACGCCGACGCAGCAGCTCGCCGCCATCCACCGCGAGGCGGAGAAGCTGATCGTCGAGCAGCAGCGCGTGTGGCGCGACCTCGCGCGCCTGTTGCGCGGGGCGGGGCTTGCGGTGGTCGAGCCCGACGAGCTCGGGGCGGAGGACCGTGCCTGGCTCGAACAGTGGTTCATGGAGCGGATCTTTCCGGTCCTGACCCCGCTTGCGATCGACCCGGCTCACCCCTTCCCGTTCATCCCCTCGCTCGGCCTGGTGATGGTTCTGAAGCTCACCCATGCGGATGACGGCACGGCGATGCGGGCCCTGTTGCCTATCCCGGGCCAGGTCGAGCGCTTCATCCGGCTGCCCGAGGCGGGTGCTCCCGGGCCCTCGATCCGGTTCCTGCCTCTCGAGGATGCGATCGGCCTCTTCCTCGACCGGCTCTTTCCGGGCTACCGGGTCGCCGGAAAGGGTTATTTCCGGCTGATCCGTGACAGCGATGTCGAGTTCGAGGAGGAGGCAGAGGACCTCGTCCGCTCCTACGAGACGGCGCTGAAGCGCCGCCGGCGCGGCCGCGTCATTCGCCTCACCGTCAATGCCGCGATGCCGCCAGACCTGCTCGAGTTCGTCACCTCGGAGCTCGACGCGCCGCGCACGGAGGTGTTCCTGGTCGACGGCATCCTCGGTGTTGCAGACCTGAAACAGATCATCGTCGATGATCGGCCCGACCTCCTGTTCACCCCCTACACGCCGCGCTTTCCCGAACGGATCCGCGATTTCGGCGGCGACTGCTTCGCCGCGATCCGGCACAAGGACATCGTCGTCCACCATCCCTACGAGAGCTTCGACGTGGTGGTGCAGTTCCTGCGCCAGGCCGCGCAGGACCCGAACGTGGTGGCGATCAAGCAGACGCTCTACCGCACGAGCCGCGACAGCCCGATCGTGCGGGCGCTGATCGAGGCGGCCGAGAACGGCAAGATCGTCACCGCCATGGTGGAGCTCAAGGCGCGGTTCGACGAGGAGCTGAACATACGCTGGGCGCGCGAGATGGAGGCGGCCGGCGTGCAGGTCGTCTACGGCTTCATCGAGCTCAAGACGCACGCCAAGCTCTCGCTTGTGGTGCGCCGCGAGGGCCAGGTGCTGCGCTCCTACGCCCATGTCGGCACCGGCAACTACCACCCCTACACCGCGCGGGTGTACACCGACCTCTCCTTCTTCACCTGCGACCCGGCGCTGACGCGCGATGCCGCGCGTCTGTTCAACTTCATGACGGGCTATGCGCGGCCAGCGCGGATGGAGGCGATGGCGTTCGCGCCGCTGACCATGCGCGCGAAGCTCGCCGAGCTGATCGACCGCGAGATCGCCTTCGCGCGCTCAGGCCGCCCCGCGACCATCTGGCTCAAGATGAACAGCCTCGTCGACGAGACGCTGATCGATCACCTCTACCGCGCCTCGCAGGCGGGGGTGGTGATCGAGATCGTCTGCCGCGGCATCTGCTGCCTGCGCCCGGGCGTTCCGGGGCTGTCCGAGACCATCCGGGTCAAGAGCATCGTCGGGCGGTTCCTCGAGCACGCGCGCATCTTCGCCTTCGGCAACGGCCACCCGATGCCCTCGCGCGAGGCGGCGGTGTTCATCTCCTCGGCCGACTGGATGGCGCGCAACATGGATTGGCGCGTCGAGGCGATGGCGCCGATCTTCAACCCCACCGTGCACGCGCAGATCCTCGACCAGATCATGGTGGTGAACCTCAAGGACGAGGCGCAGTCCTGGACGCTCGGCGCGGACGGGGTCTATACCCGCGTCCGCGCCGGGGAGGGCGCGTTCTCTGCGCACGAGTACTTCATGACCAACCCCTCTCTCTCCGGCCGCGGCAGCGCCCTCCATGGCCCCGCCTCGATCCCCACCGCGGGGCAGGGGCGCGAGCGGCCTGACCGCATGGCCCAGGATTGAGGAGGGCGGCCGCACGCATGCCGGAGCCGGGCACGCCGCCGCGCGCGGGCGTGGTCGATCTCGGGTCGAACTCGGTGAGGCTCGTCGTCTTCGAGGGCCTCGGCCGGAACCCCTCGGCGATCTTCAACGAGAAGGCGATCCTCGGCCTCGGCCGTGGCCTGCAAGCCACCGGCCGTCTGAACGAGGAGGCGATGGCCCGATCCGTCCTTGTTCTCGAGCGCTATGTCGCGCTCGCGAGATCAATGGACGCCGATCCGCTCGAGGTGCTGGCCACCGCCGCGGTGCGCGAGGCAGCCAATGGCGAGGCCTATGTCGCGATGCTTCGGCGTCGCTTCCCGGGGCTTTCGATCCGCGTCCTCTCCGGCGAGGAGGAGGCGCGGCTGTCCGCCGAGGGCGTGCTCTGCGGCATCCCCGACGCCTGCGGCGTGCTCGGCGATCTCGGCGGCGGCAGCCTCGAGCTCGTGCATCTCGAGGCGGGAACGATCGCGGCCACCGCCACGCTCCCGCTCGGCGTGATTCGGCTTGCGGAGACCGCCGGGGGAGACGTGGTGCGCGCCCGGGCGATCGCCGAGGAGGCGCTCGCCTCTGTGCCGTGGCTTCGCGAAGGGGCGGGGCGCGATCTCTACCTCGTCGGCGGCGCTTGGCGTGCGTTGGCGCGAATTCATATCGGCCAGACCGGCTATCCGCTCGCGATCGTCCACCACTACACCCTGCCGCGCGAGGAGGCGCGTGACCTTACGGGCGTGGTCAGCAACCTCTCCAAGCGCACGCTCGACCGGATCCCGGGCCTCAGCCGCAGGCGGGTCGATGGGCTGCCCTTCGCCGCGGTGGTGCTGCGTCGGCTGTTGCGGGTCACCGGGGCGCGGCGTGTGGTGTTCTCGGCCAACGGCATGCGCGAGGGCTGGTTCGCCGGCAGGCTTCCCGCCTCGGTGCGCGCCGAGGACCCGCTGCTTGCCGCCGGGCGCGAGCTCAACGCCCGCTTCGGCCGCGGCGAGACCCTGCCGCCTGCCCTGATCGACTGGACCGCGCCGCTGTTCCCAGGCGAGACGCGCGAGCAGCGTCGGCTGCGCGAGGCGGCCTGCTGGGTCTCCGACATCGGCGCGCACGAGCATCCCGACTACAAGGCGGAGCAGGCCTTCCTGCGCATGCTTCGCCAGCCGGGGATCGGGCTCGACCACCACGCCCGCGCCTTCCTCGCGCTCGCGGTCGCGATGCGGCACGAGGCCGAGCGGGATGAGCCCTGGCTCGCGCCTGCGCGCATCCTCCTCGACAGCGCCGCGGCGCAGCGTGCGGAAGCGATCGGCGCGGCGCTGCGTCTCGCCTACACGCTTTCGGGCGGCTCGGCCGCGCTTCTGGCGCTGACCGGCCTTCGTCGCGAGAACGAACGGCTGATCCTGAGGCTCTCCCAAGGTGGCGGCGTGTTCGCCGGCGAGAGCGTGTCGCGACGCCTCGAACGCCTCGCGGCTCTCCTCCGCGCCGAGCCCGTGACCGAGATCGCGCCCGCTTCGGAAGCCGCCGTCGGGCTCGACGCGGCACAGTAGCAGAGGCGCATCACAACTCGCGTGAGTGTTTTGCGGCGCTGGAAACGCGCATGCCAGCTCTGTTACGGTCGCATGCATGAACGCGTCGCGTCGCACCCTGCTCGCCGCTCTTCCCGCCCTCGCCGCGGCGCGTGCCGCCCGGGCGAGCGAGGAGCCGGTCGATATGCTGCTCGTGCTCGCGGTCGATGTCAGCCGCTCGATCGACGAGGACGAAGCCAAGCTCCAGCGCGAGGGCTACCGCGCCGCGATGACCGATCCTCGGGTGGTCTCCGCCATCCGGTCGGGCACGCTGGGTGCCATCGCCGTCTGCTATCTCGAATGGGCGTCGGCCGACTATCAGCGCATCGTCATCCCCTGGACGCGGATCGACGGCCAGGAGGCCGCGAATGCCTGGGCGGAACGGCTTGCCGCCGCGCCGCGCGTCTCAATGAGCTGGACCTCGATTTCGGGCGCGATCGAGGCGTCGATGCGGGCGATCGCCGCGGCGCCCTTCGAGGGCACGCGCAAGGTGATCGACATCTCGGGAGACGGGGTGAACAACTCCGGCGCGCCGGTGACGCTGTTGCGCGACCTCGCGGTCGATGCCGGAATCACCATCAACGGCCTGCCGATCCTGAATGACCGTTCCCCGTTCGGGCAGCCGCAGAACATGACGCTCGACCAGTATTTCGAGGAATTCGTGATCGGCGGCCCTGGCGCCTTCGTCATCCCGGCGGAGGACTTCCACTCCTTCCAGGGAGCGGTGCTGCGCAAGCTGATCCGCGAGATTTCCGGCCGCACGGAGATTGGCCGCTTCGCCTGAGGCAGGCGACACGCTGCGCGCCCGCAGCACCTGCACTGAGCCGTCGGCTGAGCATGATGTGCTTCGCCTGACACCGGCCGTCGTGGCGCGCGTTCAGCCTCCGGCGGCGCGGCCCGGCTCAGGCGCCGCGCGCGTCCCGGCAAGCCGGCCCTTGATCCGCTCCCGCCAGCGCTGGAAGACGACGTAGAGCATCGGGATCACGAAGATCCCCAAAGAAGAGGCGGCGATCATGCCGGCGAAGACGCCGACCGAGACGTTCCGCCGCGCGAGCTCCGCCGCGCCGTCCGCCGTCACCAGCGGCACGAGACCGAGGATGAAGGCGAACGATGTCATCATCACCGGCCGGAACCGAAGCCGCGCCGCCGCCGTCGCCGCCTCGATCAGCGCCACCCCACGCTCGCGCTGTTCCTTCGCGAACTCGACGATCAGGATGCCGTTCTTCGCCGCAAGCGCGATCAGGACGACGATGCCGATCTGCGCATAGAGGTCGAGCGGCGCGCGTGCGACCAGAAGGCCCGCGAAGGCCCCGAGCACGCCGACCGCGACCGACAGCAGCACCGGAACCGGAATGGTCCAGCTCTCGTAGAGGCCGACGAGGAACAGATAGGCGAACAGGATCGCCATCGCGAGCAGCGCCGGAACCTGCCCCTCGGCGCGCTTCTCCTGGAACGAGATGTCCGACCACTCGAAGCCGTAGCCCGAGGGAAGCGTGCGCGCCGCGATCTCCTCTATCGCGCTCAGCGCCTCGCCCGACGACACGCCCGGCGCGCCCGCGCCGAGCACCGGCGCCGATCGGACGTTGTTGTAGCGCGTGATCGCCTGCGGCGCCTCGACCACCGAGACCTCGGCGATCGACCGGATCGGCACCATCTCGCCTGCGGGGCCGCGGACGAACACGCCGAGGATGTCCTCCACGCTGCGCCGGCTCTCCGGCTCGGCCTGCAGAGTCACCTGCCAGGTGCGACCGAACAGGGTGACGCCGTTCACATAGGCCTGGCCGAACAGCGCCTGCAGCGTGCCGAGCACGTCAGCGACCTGAAGCCCGAGCGCCTGCGCCCGGTCGCGATCGATGTCGAGGAAAATCGCTGGGGTCGAGGCGGAGAACGGGGAGAAGACAAGCGCGAGTCTGGCGTCCTAGTTCGCCGCGACGACAAGGCCCCGCATGACTTGGGCGAGCGCGGCCGGAGGCCGTCCCTCGAGATCCTGCAGCATGAAGGTGAAGCCGCCCCCTGTGCCGAGGCCGACGATTGGCGGAACGTTCGCGGGCCGCGCGATGCCCTCGCGCAAGCCCTGGAACGCCGCCGCGAGATCGCGGATCACCGCCTGGGCACGGAGCTCCTCCGCGCGACGTTCCGCGAACGGCTTGAGCAGGACGATCTGGAACGCCGCGTTCGGCTGCGCTGCCCCGTCGACGAAGCTGAAGCCCACCACCGAGGCCACACTCTCGACCGCCGGATGGGCCGCGACGATCCGCTCGACCTCGGCCACGAACGCGGCCGAGCGGTTGACCGAGGCGCCATCGGGAAGCTGCATCGCCACGAACAGCGCCCCCTGGTCCTCTTCGGGAACGAATCCACCGGGCGTCAATCGCGACAGCCCCACCACGCCCGCCATCGAGGCGCCGATCAGCAGGAGCGACAGGAAAGAAACGCGCAGAAGCCGCCGCACCACCGCGGCATAGCCCTCGGCGACACGGTCGATGCCCCGCATCACCGCCTCGATCGGCCCGCGCCTCGGCCCGGCGGAGGGCTTCAGCAGCAGCGAGGAAAGGGCGGGCGAAAGCGTCAGCGCGTTGATCGCCGAGAGCACCATCGCCACCGAGATCGTCACCGCGAACTGGCGGAAGAGCTCGCCCGTGATGCCGGGGATGAAGGCGATCGGGACGAACACCGAGAGCAGTACGAGCGTGATGGCGATGATCGGCGCGGTGATCTCGGCCATCGCCTTCACCGTCGCCTCAGCGGGCGAGAGGGAAGGCTCCTCGTGCATCACCCGCTCGACGTTCTCGACCACGACGATCGCATCATCGACCACGATGCCGATCGCGAGCACCATCGCGAGCAGCGAGACCGTGTTCGCCGAATACCCGAGCGCGAGGAGAACGACGAAGGTGCCGATCAGGCTCACCGGCACGGCGATGGTCGGGATCGGCGTGGCGCGGAGGTTGCCGAGGAACAGATAGACCACGAGAACGACGAGGACGAAGGCCTCGAGCAGAGTCTTCCGCACCTCGTCGATCGTCGCGGTGACGAAGGTCGTGGCGTCGAACGTCACCTCCCAGCGCAGGCCTTCGGGGAAGCGCTTAGCCATCTCGGCCATCGCCGCGCGCACCGCCCGCGCCGCCGCCACCGCGTTCGCGCCCGGCGCCTGGTACACGGCGAAGAGCTGCGCCGGCCGGCCACGGAAGCGCGTCTCGACATCGGCGACGCGGACGCCGAACTCCACGCGGGCGACGTCGCCGAGGCGAAGCACCGAACCGTCAGGATTGGCGCGCAGCACGATCCGCTCGAACTCCTCCGCCGTGGCGAGCCTTCCCTGCGTCGTGATGGTGAGCTGGAACTGCTGGTCCTCGCTGATCGGACGCGCGCCGATCCTTCCCGCCGGCGCCTGGATGTTCTGCCCGCGGATCGCCGCCTGGATGTCCGCCGGAGAGAGCCGGAGCTGGGCGAGCCTCGCCGGGTCGAGCCAGACGCGGATCGCGTAGTCGAGCGGCCCGAACAGCGTCACATCGCCCACCCCGGGCGTGCGCTTGAGCCGGTCGAGCACGTTGATGGTGAGGTAGTTCGAGATGAAGAGGTTGTCGTAGCGCCCGTCCGGGTCATAGACGGCGATCACTTTGAGGAAGGCGGAGGAGACCTTCTTCACCGTCACGCCGATCCGCTTCACCTCGTCGGGAAGGGAGGCGAGCGCGAGCTGCACACGGTTGTTCACGTTCACCGTGTTGAGGTCAGGGTCGGTGCCGAGCTCGAAGCTCACGGTGAGCGCATACGTCCCGTCCGACGAGGACAGGCTGCGCATGTAAATCGCGTTGTCGACCCCGACCACCTGGCTCTCGATCACCTGCGCCACCGTCTCCTCCACGACGGCGGCCGAGGCGCCGGGATAGGCCGCCGTCACCCGCACCTGCGGCGGCACGATGTCCGGATATTGCGCGACCGGAATGCGGGAGAGCGCCACCAGCCCGGCGATGACGGTCACGACCGCAATGACGACGGCAAGCCGCGGGCGGGCGACGAACAGGGCGGCGACCACGACGCCTCAGCCCGCCCGCGGCGAGAGCGCCGCGCCGGATCGCCCAGGCGAGGCCGGCAACGGCGAAGGCACGACCGCCGCGCCGGGGCGGATGCGCTGGATCCCGTCGACGATCAGGCTCTCGCCCGGCTTCAGCCCCTCCTCGACGACAATCCGCGCACCGATCGCCTGGCCCGTCCTGATCCGGCGCATCGCCGCCCGGTTCGCTTCGGCGATGAACACATAGGCCCCCTGCTGGTCGAGCAGGATGGCCGATTGCGCGATCACGACTCTCCTCTCCGGCTCACGTCCCTCGACCCGAACCGTCACGAGCTGGCCGTCGGTGAGCAGCCGGTCGGGGTTGGCGATCCCGGCGCGCACGGTGACCGTGTCCGTCGCCTGCCTGACCGTGACGTCGACGAAATCGATCCGCCCGATCTCGGGGTAGACCGAGCCGTCGGGAAAGGTGACGCGCACGTCGACCGCGCCGGCCGCCGCCCCCGTGGCGAGCCGCTCGCGCTTGAGCTCGAGCAGGACGCGCTGGCTCACGGGGAAGGTGACGTACATCGGGTCCTGGCTGACGATCAGGGCGAGCGGCCCGGTCGTCGGCCCGACCACGTTGCCGACGGAGACGGCCGACCGTCCGATCCGCCCCGCAACCGGCGCGCGGATCAGCGTGTAGCCGAGATTGATCTCGGCCTGTTCGAGCGCGGCCTTCTCCTCGAGCACCTTCGCCGCCGCCACCGCCGCCTCAGCGCGGCGAAGGTCGCGCGTCGCGTCCGGGATGTTGTTGGTCCGCGCGAGCTCCTCGGCGCGCTCGAGCTGCAGATCGGCGTTGAGCTACTCGGCTTCGGCGGAGGCGAGCGCCGGCTTCGCCGCGTTGACGGCGGCGATGAAGGGCGCGCGCTCGATCACGAACAGGAGCGCGTCCTTCTCGACCTCCTGGCCGTCGCGGAAGGTCTGCTGCTCGAGGAAGCCGTCACGCGCGCAACCAGCGACACACGACTCACCGCCTCGATTCGGCCGATGAAGCTCTGCGCGGGGGTGACCTCCTCCTCGGCGGTGACGATCACGCCGACCGGCGTCGCCGGCGCCTGAGGCTGCACCTGCGCCAGCGCCGCCGTTCCGGCAAGCGCGAGCGTCGCGGCGAGGGAGAGGATCGCGAGCGTCGGCGTCGATGGCGTCACGGCGGCGTTCCGGGAGGACTGTGCTTCATCATCCTCGCCCGCGGGCGGACCGTGCCGCGACCGCAATCGCACCGGCAACGCCGCGTGCGCCCGCGTCGCACCGCTCACACCGGAACGGCCCGGCGCCTGAGCGTCCAGTAGAGCGGCCGCCGCCCCTCGCGCAGCGCCTTCGCCTCATAGCGCGTCGGCGGCCAGCCTTCGGGCCGCGTCTCAACCACGCTGTCGAGGGCGAACCACGGCTGGCTCCTGAGCGTCTCCTCGACCCAGGCCTGGTAGGTCGGGTCGTCGGAGGCAAGCCGCCACTCGGCGCCGGGGGCGAGCACGCGGGCGAGCGCACCGAGCGTGGCCGGGTGGACGAAGCGCCTGCGCGCGTGCCGCGCCTTCGGCCATGGGTCGGGGAACAGGACGAACAGGCGCGTGAGCGAGGCCTCGGGCAGGGCCGCGATCAGCGTGCGCGCGTCCGCAGGCCAGAGCCGCAGGTTGGGCGGAAGCGGCGCCTGCGCCTCGGCCCCCTCGGGCACGAGGCGCGCGAGCAGGCTGCAGATCCCGTTCTCGAACACCTCGGCCGCGATCAGCCCGATCTCCGGGTTCGCCGCCGCGATCGCCTGAGCGTGCTCACCCGCCCCGGCGCCGACCTCGAGCCACACCTCCCGCACTGGAACGGCGAAGGCGGAGGCCGGCTCGGCCGCCTGGTCGAGGCGGAAGGCGAGACGCGGCAGGGTCTCGGCAAGCAATCTGAGCTGGCGCGGCCTGAGCGCATGGCCGCGGCGCCGGCCATAGAGCCGCTCCGCCGGCGGGCGGTCGAGCTTCTTCGACCGTGCCGGCGGCGCGGGCCCGCTCACCGACCGAAGGCGGATTTCAGAGCCGGAACGAGGTCAGTTCGCTCCCAGGTGAACGTGCCCTTCTCCTCGTCCGGAGTGCGGCCGAAATGGCCATAGGCCGAGGTGGGCACGTAGATCGGCCGGTTGAGGTGCAGATGCTCGCGGATGCCGCGCGGTGAGAGGTTCATGAGTTCGCCCACCACGCGCGCGAGCTTCACCTCGTCGACATCCTTGCCGGTGCCGTGCAGGTCGAAATAGATCGAGAGCGGCTTCGACACACCGATCGCATAGCTCACCTGGATGGTGCAGCGGTCGGCCAGCCCGGCGGCGACCACGTTCTTGGCGAGGTAGCGGCAGGCATAGGCCGCCGAACGGTCGACCTTGGTCGGGTCCTTGCCGGAGAAGGCGCCGCCGCCGTGCGGTGCCGCGCCGCCATAGGTGTCGACGATGATCTTGCGCCCCGTCAGCCCGGCATCGCCGTCCGGCCCGCCGATCACGAACTTGCCGGTCGGGTTCACGTAGAACTCGCTCTCGGGGCACATCCAGCCCGGCGGCAGACTGCTCTCCACGATCGGCCAGAGCATGCGCTTGATTTCCGCCTGCTCGAGCCCCTCGACATGCTGGGTGGAGACGACGATCGAGGTGGCGCCGACGGGCTGGCCATCCACATAGCGGAGGGTGACCTGGCTCTTGGCGTCGGGCAGAAGTCCCTCGACGAGTTTGTCCTTGTTCCGCCGCAGCTCGCTGATCCGCCGCAGGATCAGGTGCGCGTAGTAGAGCGGCGCTGGCATCAGCTCGGGCGTCTCACGGCAGGCATAGCCGAACATGATCCCCTGGTCGCCCGCCCCCTCGTCCTTGTTGCCGGCGGCATCCACCCCAAGCGCGATATCGGCGGATTGGGCATGGAGGTGGCAGTGGATCTCGGCATGCTTCCAGGAGAAGCCGGCCTGGTCGTAGCCGATGTCGTGGATCGCCATCCGCGCGAGGTGGATCAGATAGTCGGGTGTGACGGTCTCGGGGCCGCGGACCTCGCCGGCGAGCACGACGCGATTGGTCGTGACCAGCGTCTCGCACGCCACGCGGCTGTAGGGGTCGGCGGCGAGATAGGCGTCGAGCACGGTGTCGCTGATCCGGTCGGCCACCTTGTCGGGGTGGCCTTCCGAGACGGATTCGCTCGTGAACAGGTAGTCGCCCGTCGCGCGCATGGCGTGCTTCGTCCTCTTGTCGCGGGGGTGGTTCTGGTGCCGCCGGGGTCCCCGAACCCTAGCCCCCGGTCTCGCCGCGCGGGGTGATCGCAGGGAACCATGGCCGGGTCAAGGCAGCATGGTTGCATGTGGCGGCGCCGCATCAGCCGTGTCGCGCGGTGTGGAGAACCTCGGGCGGGATCCGTGCGGGCACCGCTACCTCCTTCACGGTCGCGCACGCCGGGAGAGCGTGCACCGGGCGATAGAGGCCCAGGCCGCGCAGCCTGCCGTCGCGCGGCGCCGCGCGCGGCACGGCACCGCCGTTCACCGGCGCGGCAAGGAGGGGAAGGCCCGACCCGAGGAGCGCGGCGGAGCGCAGGGCGAGCACCACTTGCCGCCGCCCTGGCTCGGCCCGGCGCAGCGTCTCCGCCATCCCCGCCGAAACCCAGAAGAAGACATGCGCGTTGATGAAGCGGCGCCACGCCTCGGCCGTGACGCCGTCGGCGAGATGGGGCCCGAGCGCACGGTCATGCAGCTTCTGCCGGCGCAGCGCCGCTGTTCCATGCACAGGGTGGGTGAGCGGAACATAGCGGTCGCGGTTGCGCGACAAGAGCGTGCCGGCGTCCGCCATGTCGAAGAGGGTGCAGAGCGCCTCGGCCGAGAGAAGCCCGTGCCGGGCGATCGAGGGCAGGGCGTCGGCGTCCGTGACGTGGAACAGGGTGGGAAAGCGCCGCGCAAACTCCGCGCTCAAGGCCGCTCCATCCCGAGCACGTCGAGCATGCCGTAGAGGCCGGGCGCGCGCCCGGCCACCCAGAGCGCGGCGCGCAGCGCGCCCTCGGCATAGATTCGCCGGTCGAAGCTGCGGTGGCCGATCGTGATGTGCTCCACGGCTCCCGCGAAGATCACGCTGTGCTCTCCAACCACTTGGCCGCCACGCAAGGCGGCGAAGCCGATCGCGCCGTCGGCCCGGCGCCCCGTATGCCCGTGCCGGCCGCTCTCCATCACCGACTCGAGCACGACACCTCGCCCCGACGCCGCGGCGCGGCCAAGCGCGATCGCGGTGCCCGAGGGGGCATCGACCTTCTGGCGGTGGTGCATCTCGAGGATCTCGATGTCGTACTCGGGCCCGAGCGCCGCGGCCGCCTGCCGAACGAGGCCGAGCATCACGTTCACCGCCGGGGCGAAATTGGCGGCATGGACCACGGGAATGGCGCGCGCTGCGGCGGCAACCGCCTGCTCCTGGTCCGCCGTGAGCCCCGTCGTGCCAAGCACGAGCGCCGTGCGCGCGGCCGTGGCGGCGGCGAGGTTTGCTTCGAGCGCGTCCGCGTGGGTGAAGTCGATCAGCACATCGGCGCGCGCGGCGAGCGCGGTGATGTCATCGGTCGCCGGCAGGCCCATCGGCTCGAGCCCGGCGATCCGCCCGACATCCTGCCCGATCAGCGCCCCGCCGGGGCGGACGGTTCCGCCTGCGAGCGTGGCCCCAGGCGTGCGGAGGATCTCCGCGACCAGAAGCCGCCCCATGCGCCCTCCCACCCCCGCCACACCGATCCGTGTCGCCATCGTCACCCCCTCGGTTCCGGGGCCGACGGTGCGGCGCACGGCCACGCCGGTCAATCGCCCGCCTCGCGGGCCGTGTGCGCGGATGCTATGCCTCGTAGCAAGCGGGCGTGGCGGAACTGGTAGACGCAGCGGACTTAAAATCCGCAGCCGGGCAACCGGCGTGTCGGTTCGACCCCGACCGCCCGCACCGACGCGCTCTCCCGCTCAACGCCCGCCGCGCCCCGCCGACCATAGGCGCGGCCTGACCGAGAGCGCGACGATCGCCCCGTAGCCGACGAGCGCGGCCGAGAGCGCGACGAACAGACCAGCGAGCCCGAAACGCTCCCCGGCACAGGCACCGCCGCCGACGGCAAGCCCGATGCGTGCGAGCGAGGCAAGGAAGGGAAGGCGCATCCGCCCCGCGCCTTGCGCGGCGAAGTAGAGCGCCATGCCGAGGCCGAGCGCCGGGAAGGCGGGGCCGATCACCACGAGGTAGAGAACGATCGCCTCGCGCACCGCTGGGTCGGCCGCGAAGGCGCGCGCAAAGGGCTCGGGCGCGAGCGCGACGGAGGCGCCGATCATGCCCGCGATCGCGGCGGCAAGCGCCCCGCCGCGCCAGGCGGTGATCCGCGCCCCCGCCCAATCCCCCGCGCCGACGCGCAGGCCGACGAGAGCGGTCAGCGCCGCGCCGATGCCGTAGGCAAGCGGAATCATCAGGAACTCGAGCCGGACGCCGACGCCGTAGGCGGCGATCGCGGCCGAGCCGTGGCGGGAGACGAGAGCCGTGACGAGAACCGTGGTGAGGTTGGCGATCGCCGCCATCGCCGAGGCGACGAGGCCGACGGAGAGGATTCGCCGGAACAGGGCCGGATCGAGCCGGACCCGAAGCGACGGCACCACCCCCGCCCCGCCCTTGAGGATCGCCAACGTCATGGCGATGCAGGCGAGCAGGAAGGTCGCGACATAGGCGATCGCCGCCCCGGCGATACCGAGCGACGTCCGGGTCAGGAGGGTGATCGAGAGCGCGGCGTCGACCCCCCACGCCCCGAGCATGATCAGCGCCGGCAGGCGCATGTTGCCCGCGCCGCGCAGAACCGAAGCCAGCGTGTTCGCAAGCCACACGAGAACTGAGCCGGCGAACAGGATACGCGCGAACAGGGTGGCGTGACGCACGGCCTCCTCCGTGCCGCCCAGCGCGCGGAACAGCGCCGGCCCGAACCCCTCGATCAGAAGCGTGAAGAGGAGCCCCATGAAGAGGCCGATCAGCGCAGCATGAACCACGAGCGCCGAAGCCTCGTCGCGACGCCCCGCACCGAGAGCGCGGGCGATCGCGGCGGCAACCCCGCCCCCCATCGCCCCGGTGGACATCATCTGCATCAGGAGAAGCAGCGGCAGAACCAGCGCGTAGCCCGCGAGCACCTCGGTGCCGAGCCGGCCGATGAACGCCACTTCAAGGGTTTGGCACGCGGCCTGGGTGGAGGCGACCGTCATCGTCGGCAGGGCGAGCGCGAGGATTCGCCCGTACCGGGCCGGGGAGGGAGCCGTGCTCACCCTTGGACGCCGGCGAGGCCGGAGAGTTCGGCGACGAGCTGGCCGAGGACGGTGCAGTCCTCCCCGTCGCGGCCCTGGTTCGCGAGCGCCTCGAACATCTGCGCCGCGTGCGCCGTGGCGGGCGCGAACACGCCATGCACTTGGGCCGCGGCGAGCGCGATTCGGATGTCCTTGCGCATCAGCCCGGCGCGGAAGGCGGGAGGTGAGAAGCGCTGCTTGAGCATGCGCAAAGCGTGGGTCTCGAGCACGGCAGAGCGCGCGCTGCCGCCGAGCAGGGCCTCGCGCATCGCCGCGACGTCCAGCCCGGCGCGGGCGCCGAGAGCGAGCCCCTCGGCGACGGCCTGCATGGTCGCGCAGATGATGAGCTGATTGGCCGCCTTGCACACCTGGCCCGATCCCGCGGGGCCGAGATGGGTGACGGTTCGGGCAACGGCCGAGAACAGGGCCGAGGCAGCCGCGAAGGCGGATCGATCACCTCCCACCATGCAGGTGAGGGTGGCCTGCACCGCACCCATCGGCCCGCCTGAGACGGGGCTGTCGAGCATCGCCACGCCACGCTCGGCAAGCATGGCGGCGACGCGCGACGCCTCCTCCGGGGCGATCGTGGAGAAGTCGATCACGATCGACCCCGGCGCGAGCGCCTCGGCCGCGCCGCCCGCGCCGAACAGAACCGCCTTGACGTCCGCCGCGTCGGGCAGGGAGAGGCAGAGGGCCCGGGCTTCGCGCGCCGCCTCTCCCGGCGTCTCCGCCCAGAGCGCGCCGGAGGCGACCAGCGCCTCGGCGCGTGCGCGCGTGCGCGTGTGCACTGCGAGGCGGAAGCCCGCGCGGGAGATGTTGGCGGCCATCGCCGCGCCCATCGTGCCGAGCCCGATGAACGCGACCCTGTCTCCGGGAGCGAGCGGTGTCATCGCGTCTCCATCCGGTCCTGCGCGTTGTCGCTTACGCCCCGCGTCGCGCGAGCAGGCGCACCACCGTCGCCTCGCCGCGATGCGCCTCGCCTTCGTCGAGCAGCACGGTGCCGGTGGTCAGAGCGTGCATCACGAGGCCCGGAAAATCGTCGCGCAGCATCGCGGCATCGTAGCGGCTCTCCTCCGTGCGCGGGCCGCAGCCGGGCGGCCCGCCACGCGCGAAGGCCTCGAGCACGAGCCAGCCTCCGGGCGCGAGCGCGCGGCCCGCCCCGGCATGCACCGCGCGGCGTTCCTCCGGCGAGAGTTGCACGAAGATCAGCGCCACGAGATCAAACGCCGCCTCCGGCCAGTCCCACGACGCGAGGTCGGCGCAGAGGGTGGTGATCGCCACACCTCGCCGCGCCGCAAGGGAGCGGGCGCGGGCGAGCGCGGCGGGGGCGAAATCCACCGCGGTGACGGCAAGCCCGAGCGAAGCGAGGAACACCGCGTTCCGCCCCTCGCCCTCGCCGGGGCAGAGGGCACGCATGCCGGGCTTCAGGCGCCAGGCGTTCGAGACGAGCCACTCGTTCGGAGCCTCTCCGAACAGCCAGGCTCCCGCCTCGTAGCGCTCCTGCCAGCGGCGCTGCCACGGCGAGGGGGGCGGCTCGCGTCGGCTCATCGCGTCACTCCGGCGGTCAGATCGCGGCGTTCAGGCGGAACCGCAGGGAAAACGCGGGTCGGCCGTGGGAGGCGAACCGGCCGTGCGGACGCTGCGGGAGCGCGCCACGGAGCCCGGCGCGGATCGACGTCGGAACGCAGGCGGCTCGTTCCCCTCACGGTTCGCGCCCGAGGCCGCACCCACACGCCAGGACCGGCTGTGCGGGAGACCACAGCCCCACGCACGTGCCGGTCAGCGCGTCGGCGAAGGCGAGGTCGTCGAATAGTCGTAGAAGCCGCGCCCCGTCTTGCGGCCGAGCCAGCCGGCCTCGACGTATTTCACGAGCAGCGCGGCCGGGCGGTACTTGCTGTCCGCGAACCCTTCGTGGAGCACGCGCATGATCGCAAGGCAGGTGTCGAGCCCGATGAAGTCGGCAAGCTCGAGCGGACCCATCGGCTGGTTGGTGCCGAGCTTCATCGCCGTGTCGATCGAGACGACGTCGCCCACCCCCTCCTGAAGCGCCTGCACCGCCTCGTTGATCATCGGCACGAGGATGCGGTTGACGATGAAGCCCGGATAGTCGGCCGCGGTCGCTGTGGTCTTGCCAAGCCGTTGCGCGAGCGCGACGGTTGCCTCGAACGTCGCGTCATCGGTGGCGATGCCGCGGATCACCTCGACGAGCCGCATCACCGGCACCGGGTTCATGAAGTGCATGCCGATGAAGCGGGCGGGACGGTCGGTCGCCGCCGCCAAGCCGGTGATCGAGATCGAGGAGGTGTTGGTGGCGATGATCGCCGTGGGCTTCAGAACGGGGCAGAGCGCCCGGAAGATCCCCTTCTTCACCTCCGCGTTCTCGGTCGCGGCCTCGATCACCATGTCGGCGTCGGCAAAGACGGAATGGTCCGTCCCCGTTGTGATCCGTGCAAGCGCCCTCTCCTTCGCCTCCGCGGTCACCGCGCCCTTCGCCACCTGGCGGTCGATGTTGCGCGCGATCGAGGCGACCGCCTTGTCAAGCGCGGCCGGGTTGACATCGACCATCGCAACCTCGAGCCCGGCAAGAGCGGCGACATGCGCGATGCCGGACCCCATCTGGCCGGCGCCGATCACGCCGAGGCGGGAGATCGTTGCGCTCACGCCGTCTTCTCCAGTTCGGCGGCGAGCTCGGGCAGGACCTGGAACAGGTCCCCCACCAGGCCGTAGTCGGCGACCTGGAAGATCGGCGCCTCCTCGTCCTTGTTGATGGCGACGATCACCTTGCTGTCCTTCATGCCGGCAAGGTGCTGGATCGCGCCCGAGATGCCGACGGCGATGTAAAGTTCCGGGGCGACGATCTTGCCGGTCTGCCCGACCTGGTAGTCGTTCGGCACGAAGCCCGCGTCGACCGCGGCGCGCGAGGCGCCGACGGCCGCGCCGAGCTTGTCCGCCACCGCCTCGATCAGCTTGAAGTTCTCGGCCGAGCCCATGCCGCGGCCGCCCGAGACGACCACGCGAGCCGAGGTGAGCTCGGGCCGGGCGGAGGCGGTAAGCTCCTGGCCGATGAAGCGGGAAAGGCCCGGATCCTCGGGCACCGGCAACGCCTCGATGGCTGCTGCGCCGCCCTCGGCCGGCACCGGGTCGAAGCTTGCGGCGCGGACGGTGAGCACCTTCACCGGGTCGGACGAGCGCACGGTCGCGAGCGCGTTGCCAGCATAGATCGGCCGGACGAAGGTGTCGGGCGCCACCACGGCGGCGATGTCGGAGATCGGCTGCACGTCGATCAGAGCGGCAAGACGCGGCATGACGTTCTTGCCCTGGGCGGTGGCGGCGGAGAGGAGGTGCGTGTAGCCAGGCGCGAGCCGGGCGAGCAGTGCGGCCATCGGCTCGGCCAGAGCGTGCGCGAGCGAGGCACCATCGGCGTGCAGCACCTTCGCCACCCCAGGCAGGCGCGCGGCGGCGCGGGCCGCCTCCCCGCTTCCATGCCCGGCGACGAGAAGGTGCACCTCACCGCCGGCGAGAGCGCCGATCCGGGCGGCGGCAGCGAGCGCCGAGCGCGTCGGCTGCTTGATCACGCCTCCGTCATGATCGGCCAGAACCAGAATCGCCATCACCCACTCCTTCGCAGGGTCTCGCTCTCAGATCACCTTGGCCTCGGTGCGAAGCTTCGCGACCAGCTCCGCGACCGAGGCGACCTTCGCCCCGGCCTTGCGCTTCGGCGGCTCCTCGACCTTGAGCACGGCGAGCCGCGGCGTGACGTCGACGCCGAGCGCGGCAGGCGTGAGGGTCTCGATCGGCTTCTTGCGCGCCTTCATGATGTTCGGCAGCGAGGCGTAGCGCGGCTCGTTGAGCCTCAGATCGGCCGTGACCACGGCCGGCAGAGCGAGCTCGACCGTCTCGAGCCCGCCATCGACCTCGCGCGTGACCGTGACCCGGCCGTCGGCGAGCGCGACCTTCGAGGCGAAGGTTCCCTGCGGCCAGCCGAGCAAGGCGGCGAGCATCTGCCCGGTGGCGTTCATGTCATCGTCGATCGCCTGCTTGCCCATGATCACAAGGCCGGGCGACTCCCTCGCAACCACCGCCTTGAGAAGCTTCGCGACCGCAAGCGGCTGCAGCTCGACCTCGGTCTCGATCAGGATGCCGCGGTCCGCTCCCATCGCGAGAGCCGTGCGGATCGTTTCGGCGGCTGCGGCAACACCGGCCGAGACGGCAACGATCTCGCCGGCGAGCCCCTTCTCCTTGAGACGAACCGCCTCTTCGACGGCGATCTCGTCGAAGGGGTTCATCGACATCTTGACGTTGGCGGTCTCGACACCGGTTTGGTCCGCCTTGACGCGGATCTTGACGTTGTAGTCGACGACCCGCTTCACGGGCACGAGGATCTTCATCTCTGTCCTGCCACGCTGGATGGAGCGTGCACGCGCATCGAGAGGATGGGACGGGGCGGCACCACCGTGACGGGCCGGAGCCGGGGGGTCGCGCGGACGCGCCCGCGTCGTCTTCTTCGCACGTGCAACAGGCAACTCCGACGGTAGCGGCGTATGCCGGGTTGCGCAAGCGAGGCCAGGCTCAGCGCCCGACCAGAGCGAGCAGGAGCAGGAACAGGCCGAGCGCCGCCGCCTGCAGCACGACACGCCAGCGCATCAGCACGTTGCTCCGGGCCGGGTCGACCCCTCGCGCGAGGCCGACCACGCCGGCAAGGAGAACGCCAAGCGTGGCGAGCATCGCCGCCGCGACAAGGAGGATCAGAAAGGTCGTCATGCCCCGACCCTGCCATGCCACGCAGCCCGGGTCACGCCCCGTGCCGTCACGGACGCTGCGGCGAGCGCACCGTCGCGGCAGCCGAGCGTCTAAGCGGGGCGAGCAGGAAGACGCCGATCAGCGCCGACGCCGCGCAGGCCAGGAACCCGGCCACGTAGGTGCTCGTCGCCTGGACAAGGCCGGAGAATCCGGTCGGCGCGACCACCATGGCAAGCGCGAAGACGAAGGAGAGCATGCCGGTCGCCGCCCCCACCTGGCCCACCGGGGCGAGCCGCGCCGTCTCCGACAGGAGCACGCCGTTCCACCCGATCGCGGTCGCGCCCATCGCCACGCCCGCCCCTGCCACCAGCACCGGCGGCCAGCCCGGCTCGGCGAGCGCAAGCGTCACCGCGGCAGCAGCCGTGGCGAGGCCGAGCCCCGAGAGCACGAAGAGCGGCCCGACGATGTCGGCGACGAGCCCCCACAGGACGCGCCCCGCCACACCGGCGGCCTGCGCGAGAGAGAGGTTCAGCCCGGCGAGCAGGAGGTCGTAGTGCAGGATCTCGGTCTGGAACACGACGAAGAAGGACGAGAAGCAGAACTGCGACACGCCGAAGGCGGCGCCGACGAGCGCGATCGCGCGCAGCTTGGGCTGGCTTCGGAACAGGCCGAGGCTCGCCTTCGCCCCGGCGAGGCCGACCTTGGTGGTCGGGTCGCGATCCGCGTCGAGGGAACGGCGCAAGGGCTGCAGCGCCAGAGCCGTCATCACCGCGAGCAGGGCGAGACCCGCGACTCCGCCGCGCCAGCCGAGCGCGAGCCCGAGCGGCGGCGCGATCATGCCGATCAGCATCGCCCCGCCGGGAACGCCGGTCTGCTTGACGGAGAAGACGAGGCTTCGGCTCCGCTGCGGCGCCATGTCATGCAGGAGGTGGCTTCCCGCCGGCGTCAGCGGCCCGTGCCCAACGCCGCCGATCAGCGCCGAGGCGACCAGAGCGGCGGGGTGGCCGAGGGTCGCGACCATCAGCCCGAGGGCGATCACGGCGAGCGCCGCCTGGCACAGCCGCACCGGCCCGAGCCGGGCGATCAGCGGGCCGGTCAGCGGGCCGGAGAGAAGCGAGCCGGCATAGACGAGCGCCACATTGATTCCGGCAAGCCCGGGCGGGAGTCCCGTGTCCTCGGCGATCAGGGGGGCGAGAACGGGAACGCCGAGGAAGGCGCCCATCGCCGCAAGATGCGTGCCGAGCAATGCGATCAGGACGAGTGAAATCGAGGGTGCGGAGCCGCGCGTCGCGTGTGAGGCCATGATGCCCCACACTCTAGGCGAGGCCGGCGCGCTTGACACCCCCGCCCTGCGCGGCTTGGGTGCCGTCGCTTCCCAGGGAGAGGGCAGAACGCGATGCATGCTCCAGTTCCGCGCCGCGGCGCGGCGCTTCTGGCGAGGCTTCTCGTGCTGGCATGGGCCCTGGCGGCGGCGTTCGCGGGCCCGTCAACAGCCGTGGCGCAATTGGGCCCGTTGCCGGAGAGCGCTGCACCGGCCGCTCCCGGCCAGGCGGTGACGGAGCCGGCAATCGGCCGCGCCCCTGCGCCGGCGCTCGCCCTGCCGGCAGCCGAAGCCGCACGGCTCGCCGAGCTGTTGCGCGATGAGCGGCGTCGGAACGAGCTGATCGCGCTGCTCGACAGCCTCGCGCAGGTGGCGGCGAGCCGGGCGGAGCCTGCGCCCCCTCCCCAGGCCGAGCCGCCCCTGCCGCTACCGCTCGCGCCGCAGAGCCTGCTCGCCCAGGTTCTGCTCGCCCTGTCGAACACGCTCGGCGACATCTCGTCCTGGGTGATCGCAGCGGTGCGCAGCGCCAACGACCTGCCCGCCGTGGTCGAGGCCGGCCGGCGCTTCCTGTTCGACGAGGCCGTGCGCGGCCGTGCCTTCGACCTGTTCTGGAAGGCGATGGTCGTGCTCGCGGCCGGGATCGCGGTCGAGCGCAGCCTGGTCGCGCTGCTGCGCCCCGCACGCCGGCGGATCGCTGTCGCCGCCGAAGGGGTCGAGCGCTACGGCCAGCGCGCCGGCCTCTCCTTCGCCCGCTTCCTCGTCGACCTCATACCGGTGATCGCCTTCGCCGCGGTGAGCTATGCCGTGATCACCGCGATCGAGCGTTGGCCTTCGCAGCGCCTGCTGCTCATCGTCGCCAACAATGCCTATCTCGCGGCGCGGCTCGCCCGGGCGGTCGGCCGGCTCGTGTTCGCCCCGGAGGTGCCGCAGCTTCGGCTGATCCCGATGGCGGACGAGACCGCCGCCTACTGCCAGGTGTGGCTGCGGCGCATCAGCGTCTGGGTGGTGACCGGCTATGCGGTGGCCGAGGCGGTGCTGATCTTCGGCCTCGGCCAGGCGGCGCATGACGGGCTCGTCCGCTTCGTCGAGTTCGTCCTGATGCTGTTCCTGGTGCTGATCGTGCTGCAGAACCGCGCCGCGGTCGCTGCCGTGATCCGGGCGCCGGAGGAGGCCCGGGGTCCTTGGACGGTCGCGCGCAACCGGCTGGCCGATGTCTGGCACCTGCTCGCGGTCGCCTATCTCGTCGCCGGCTGGGCCGTCAGCGCGCTGCAGATCTCCGACGGCTATGCGTATCTGTTGCGCTTCACCGCAACGACGCTCGCCGTGCTCGGCGCGGCCAAGCTCGCGGAACTCGTCTCCGACCGTCTGCTTGGGCGCGTGTTGCGCGTCGAGCCGGACCTCAAGGGCCGCTACCCCGGGCTCGAGGGGCGGGTGAACCGCTACACGCCGATCCTGCGCACGCTGATCCATGCCGCGATCTGGGCGACCGCGGCGGTGGTGCTGCTCGAGCTCTGGGGCCTCGGCGCCTTCGCCTGGTTCGAGCAGGGGCGGCTCGGAGCGCGGGTGGTGAGCGCGCTCGCCTCGGTGCTATTGACCCTCGTGATCGCGCTGTTCGTTTGGGAATCGATCAACTCGGCGATCAACCGCCACCTCGAGAAGCTCTCGCGCGATGCCGAGGCGGCGCGTACGGCGCGCGTGCGCACGCTTCTGCCGATGCTGCGCACCGCGCTTTTGTTCCTCATGATCATCGTCGTGTCTCTGATCGTGCTGAACGAGCTCGGGGTGAACATCGCGCCCCTTCTCGCCGGTGCGGGCGTGATCGGCATCGCTATCGGCTTCGGTTCGCAGAAACTTGTCCAGGACGTGATCACCGGCATCTTCCTGCTCGCCGAGGATGCGATCGCGGTGGGCGATGTGGTGAACGTCGCGGGCCAAGGCGGGGTGGTCGAGGCGCTCTCGATCCGCTCGATCCGGCTGCGCAGCATCGACGGCACGGTGCATATCGTCCCGTTCTCGGCCGTGACCACCGTCTCCAACATGACCAAGGACTTCGCCTTCGCCGTGTTCGACGTCGGCGTCGCCTATGGCGAGGACACCGACCGGGTGGTCGAGGTTCTGCGTGCGGTCGGCGCCGAGATGCGCGCCGAGCCGCGCTGGGCGAACGTGATCCGCGAGCCGCTCGAGGTGATGGGGGTGGATCGCTTCCTCGACAGCGCGGTGGTGATCCGCTGCCGCTTCCGCACCAACCCGGGCAGCCAGTGGGCCGTCTCGCGCGAGTTCAACCGGCGCTACAAGAAGCGCTTCGACGAGCTCGGGATCGAGATCCCGTTCCCCTACCGGAAGGTGGTGGTTCAGGCCGAAGGTGGGAGGCCCGTCAGCGCCGAGGCGAAACAGGCCGCCGCGATCGCCGGGGCGGCGTAAGCGCGCGCAGCCGGGCAGCACCCCTCCGGCATCCGATCGGAGCCTCCGGTGCAAGGCCTGTCGGCCAGCCGGCCGAAAGCGCCCAGGGCTCGCCCGCCGGCGCAACATGCCTCTCCGCGCCCATCGCGCCCGGCCGCAAGAACGCGGGGCGCGCGGTTTTGTCACCAATCCTTAACCGTTTTGAGTTTGGGCCGAAACGTACCACGCCTATTGTGGGGTCGTGACGAACTCCGCCTCGCCTGCGATCGCTGCCCAAGGGCTCAGCGTCCGTTTCGGAAGTGTTGTCGCTGTCGATTCCGTCTCCTTCGCTGTCGCGCGCGGGGAGATGGTCGCCATCATCGGCCCCTCAGGCGCAGGCAAGTCGACGCTTCTGCGCGCCATCAATCGGCTCGTGCCGATCAGCGGCGGGCGGCTGTTCGGCGAGGGGTCGGACGTGACCAGGCTCAAGGGCCGGGCGCTGCACCGCTGGCGGGCGCGTGCGGCGATGATCTTCCAGCAGTTCAACCTCTCGCCGCGGCTCGATGCGCTGACCAATGTCCTCACGGGCAGGCTTATCGACCTCCCGTTCTGGCGCTCCTGGACCGGCTTCTTCCCCCATCGCGACCAGCTCGACGCGATGCTGCTGCTCGACGAGCTCGGGCTTTCCGAGAAGGCCTTCGTCAGGGTCGAGCGGCTCTCGGGAGGGCAGCAGCAGCGCGTCGCCATCGCACGCGCCCTGATGCAGCGGCCGGCGATGATCCTCGCCGACGAACCGACCGCCTCGCTCGACCCGCGCAACGCCACGGTGGTGATGCAGACGCTGCGCGCGATCAACCGCACCCGCGGCATGACGACGCTGGTCAACCTGCACGATGTCGGCCTCGCCCGGGCCTTCGCCGACCGGATCATCGCGCTCCGTGCCGGCCGGATCGTCTTCGACGGCACCCCCGCCGATCTCAGCAAGACCCTGATCGCCTCGCTCTACGCCGGCGACGAGGCGGAGGCTGAGGAGGCGGCCCCGCGGCTTCTCGAAACCGCCTGATCTCGCTCAGCCATCAGCCACCCTCAAAGACCTGAAGGAGACACTCTGATGACGATCCGCCGCTTCCTGCTGATCGGGCTTGCCGCCGCAGGCATCGCAGGCCCTGCCCGGGCGGACTGGCGCGGCCAGTTCCGCGAGCTCGGCTTCGGGGTGATCCCGGTCGAGACCCAGACCCAGGCGATGGCCTCCTTCGAGGCCTTCATCCCCTATGCGACCGCCAAGCTCGGTGTGCCGGTACGACTCTTCACCGCCTCCGACTTCATCGGCGTGAACAACGCCCTGATCGCCAAGCAGATCCATTTCGCCTGGACAAGCCCCTCGGCGATGGCGGGTTCATGGCTCGAATGCCAGTGCGTCGAGCCGATCGTCGCCGCGCTCGATAAGGACGGCAACCTCGGCTACAACTCTGTGTTGATCGTGCGCGCCGACAGTTCCTTCCGGACAATCGACGATCTCAAGGGCCGCACCGTCGCCCGCACGGAGCCGAACTCGCAGTCCGGTTTCCTGGTGCCGACCATCGAGTTCGCCAAGATGGGCAAGCCGGTCGATCGGTTCTTCACGAGCCCCGTCTCCGGCGGCCACACCCAGTCCGTGCTCGGCGTGCTGAACGGCACCTACGACGCCGCCTTCACCTGGACTACACGCGGCGACGGCTACGGCCAGATCCGGACGATGATCGACAAGGGCATGCTCCGGCGCGATCAGATCCGGGTGATCTGGGAGAGCGATCTCGTCCCGGCACCGCCAATCATCGTACACAAGGACATGCCGGCAGACCTTAAGGAGACGCTCACCGCCTTCTTCCTCGACTTGCACAAGGAGCGGCCCGACCTGGCCCGCGCGGTCGCGCATGGCGAGACCCAGGGCTTCGTGCGGGTGGGCCTCGCCCAGTACGAGAGCACGATCGAAAGCCGCCGCATGCTGAGGGACGCGCGGCGCCGCGGTGGCTGACGCGGTACCGCTCGAGGGCAGCGCCCGCGGGCAGGCGTTCGCGGGCGCGCTTGCGCGCCACCGCCGCCGCCGGTCCCTACGCTCTGTGGGCGCGGCTGCGAGCTTCGCCACGGCAGTGCTGCTCGCCGCCGTAGTTGGCGGGTTCGATCCGGCACGGCTGATCGCGGGCCTTCCCCGGGTCGGAGAGTTCCTCGACCTGCTCGTGCCGCCGCTGCGGCCGGACCACCTCCTCGAGGATCTGGGCGAGTGGTACTGGGGCCTCGGCAAGTGGCTCGCGCTGCTTGCCGACACGCTTCTAATGGCGTTCCTCGCCACCGCGCTTGGCTCGCTCGGCGGCGCGGTCGCCTCCTTTCCGGCCGCGGCGAACCTCACGCCGGGGCCCGTCACCTACTGGATCTCGCGCCGGCTGCTCGAGTTCGCGCGTGCCGTCCCTGACCTCGTGTTCGCGATCGTGTTCGTGTTCGCCTTCGGCCTCGGCCCTCTCGCAGGCGTTCTCGCGATCGCCCTGCACACGCTCGGCGCGCAAGGGAAACTGTTCGCCGAAGCCAACGAGAACATCGACATGAAGCCCCTCGAAGGGCTGCGCGCTGCCGGGGCAAGCCCGCGCGAGGAGATCGTCTACGCGGTCCTGCCGCAGGTCCTGCCGAACTGGATTTCCTTCACCTTCTGGCGGTTCGAGGTGAACGTGCGCTCGGCGACGATCATCGGCTTCGTCGGCGCCGGCGGCATCGGCCTCGAACTCTACGAGGCGCTGCGCCTCTCCTACTACGACGACGCGGGCGCGATCCTCGTACTCGTCGCGCTCACCGTGTTCGCGATTGACGGCGCGTCGGAGGCGTTACGCGGTCGGATCATGCAGGGGGCGAGGCAGTGACGGTGGAGGCGGCAACGGCTGAGGCAGAGCGGCGGCAGCGGCTCGCACGAGCGCTCGTCTCCGGCCGGCCCGATCCGTGGCTGCTGCGGCTCGCACTTCTCGCCGCGGTCGCGCTTCTCGTCTTCGCCGCGATGCGCTTCGATCTGATCGGCGCGAAGTTCGCAGCCGGTCTGCCGAAGCTTGCTGATGCCGCGTCGATGATGGTTCCGCCGCGCGGCTGGCAGCACCTTCCGGAATGGCTGAACGCGCTAGCCGAGACGATCGCCATGGCGTTCATGGGCACTCTGCTCGGCGCGATCGCCGCCGTCCCGCTCGGCTTCGCCTGCGCGCGCAACACGCTCCCTTTGCGCGCGCTGCAGTTTGGCTTCCGCCGCTTCGCCGACTCGCTGCGCAGCCTCGACCACCTGATCTGGGCGATCGTGTTCGTGCGCGCGGTGGGCCTCGGTCCTCTCGCCGGCATCATGGCGATCGCCGTGGTCGATGCGGGAACCCTCGCCAAGCTCTATTCCGAGGCGATCGAGAATGTGGACCGCCGTCCCCTCGAGGGGGCGCGCTCGACCGGAGCCTCGGAGCCGGAGACGATCCGCTGGGGCCTGTTGCCTCAGGTGCTGCCGAACATGCTCGCAAGCACCCTCTACATGTGGGAAAGCAACACACGCTCGGCGACGATCCTTGGCATCGTCGGCGCCGGCGGCATCGGCTACCAGCTGTCGGATCGGCTGCGCGTGTACGACTGGGGCGAAGCGAGCACGATCATCCTGCTCATCCTGATCGCTGTCTACGCGATCGACCTGATCAGCGCGCGTCTTCGGCGGGCGCTGATCCGGGGCGGGGAGAGCGCCGCACGGCCGATCTGAGCCGGCGTGCCCGGCCGCAGCGGGGGGAACGCCGAGGGGCAGAGGCTCGCGGACGCGGGGCTCTCGCCCGCCTCAGCCCCCCGACGCCCGCACCGCCCAGAACGACGCGACACCCGCAAGCAGCGCCCACGTCGCTGAGCGCGTGCGCGCCATCACAAGAAGCGTCACCGCCGCGCCGACGAGGCCGGCAAGCCCCTCCTGCGCCACCGCCGGCGCGGCGAAGGCGACAAAGATCGCCCCGGGCAAGTGCGAGAGAAAGGCGCGCAGGAACGGCCCTGGCTGAACCCGCCGGAGCACAAGATAGCCCGAGGCACGAACCGCGAAGCTCACCGCTGCCATGCCCAGGATCGCCCCGAGTGTCAGCATGTCGACCCCGCTCATCGCCTCGCCCCCCTCGCCCGCGTGTCACGCCAGGCGCCGGCGGCCGCCCCCGCCACCGCACCGATCACCACCGCAAGCGCAGGGGTCGGCAGGATCGGGGTGACGCCGAGCGCCACCGCAGCGGCGACCGACCAGGGAAGAATGTCCGGCCCCACACCACGCCACAGCGGCACGAGCAGAGCGATCAGGCACGCAGGCGCGGCGAAGAACAGGGGATGCCCCGGCGGCAGCGCCACCACCGTCCCCATCACGTGCCCCGCCGCCGTGGTGACGAGCCACGCCGCCCACAACGCGAGCGCGGCGCCCAGATAGAACAGCGCGTCCTGCCGCCCCGCCCGCATCTCGGCGAGCGACAGAGCCCAGGCGTGATCGACGATCGTGCCGACGGAGAGCCAGCGCCGCCAGCCCGAGAGCGCATCGAGCCACGGCGCGAGCGACGGCCCCATCAGGGCGAAGCGGAGATTGACGGCAAGCGCCGCAACCACGGCCGAAAGCACGGGCGCGGCGTCCTGCCAGCTCTCGAGAGCGAGGATCTGCGCCGTGCCGGCGAACACGAGCCCGCTCATCAGAACCGCCTCGAGGAGCGTCAGGCCTTTGCCTTGCGCGAGCACGCCGACCACGAGGCCGAAAGGGAGAAGCCCGAGCGTCAGCGGCAGGGCGGAGCGGACCCCGCGCCGGAACCCCTCGCCTGTGGCGATGACGGCCATCCGGGCGCGTCAGCGCCGGAACGCGGCGATTCGGGCCTCCGCCTCGGCCGCGTCCATCGCGAGCACCGCCTCGGCGACCGAGCGGGGAAACCCTGCACGGGCGAGCGCGGCAAGGGCACGGCGACGCGCCTCCGCGGCTGAGGCAGGATCGTGCGGCGCCTCCGCGGCGAAGGGGCCGATCCTGCGACGCCTCGCGGCGATGCAGGCCGCGGCGAGCTCCGCCTCCCGGTCGGGCAGGGCCTCGGCAAGCGCCGCCTCAACCTCCTCACCCGCGCCCTTGGCGGCGAGCTTCGCGGCGATCACCGCCCGGGAGTGGCCGCCGCGCGCGAGGCGTCTCGCCCGTGTTGCAGCAAAGGCAAGGTCGGAGACCGCCCCGGCCGCGGCGAGGCGGGCCACCACGCGGGCCGCCGCCGCTCGCCCCTGCGCGATCGCCTCGGCCGCCTCGTCCTCCCCGAGGCCAGCCCGGCTCGCCCAGCGCCGCACCCGGTTGACGAGCACACGCTCGAGCCCGGCTTGCGTCGTGGCATAGCGGGCGAGATGGGCGAGCGCTGCCTCGTGCAGCGAGGCCTCGGTCGGTCGTTCCGGAGGGGGGGAGCGGCGCGGCATCGGCGCAGCATGCCAAGCCGTGGCGTCCGCTGCACCACGCCGCGCGCGGGGCGGCCATGCAAGCGGCCGCGTCATTTGACTTTGCCCGAGCCGGTGCCCACTCTCCGGCTTTTCCGGGATCGACCCCGGAGCCGGATGGAGAGGACAGAGGACAGCACCGTGATTCCCGCCCTGATGCCGACCTATGCCCGCGCCGACCTCGCCTTCGTCCGGGGCGAGGGCGCGCGTCTGTGGGCGGAGGACGGGCGACGATTCCTCGATTTCGGCTCCGGAATCGCCACCTCCAGCCTCGGCCATGCGCATCCGCACCTCGTCCGCGCGATCGCCGACCAGGCGGCGAAGGTGATGCATGTCTCGAACCTCTACCGGATCCCGCAGGCCGAACGTCTCGCGGCGCGGCACGTCGCCGCCTCCTTCGCCGACAGCGTGTTCTTCTGCAACTCCGGGGCGGAGGCGAACGAGGGCATGATCAAGGCGATGCGCCGGACGATGGCCGAGACCGGCCGCCCCGAGCGCTACCGCATCATCACCTTCGAAGGCGCCTTCCACGGCCGGACGCTTGCCACCCTCGCTGCCACCGGCAACCCGAAATATCTCGACGGCTTCGGCCCGAAGGTGGACGGGTTCGACCAGGTTGCATTCGGCAACATGAACGCGGTACGCGATGCGATCACCCCCGCGACGGCCGGGGTCATCATCGAGCCGGTTCAGGGCGAGGGCGGGGTGCGGCCGGCCGAGCTCCGTTTCCTGCGCGAGCTGCGCGCGATGTGCGACGAGTACGGGCTCCTGCTCGGCCTCGACGAGGTGCAGATCGGGATGGGCCGCTCGGGCAAGCTCTGGGCGCATCAGTGGGCGGGGATCGAGCCCGACGTGATGTCGGCCGCGAAGGGGATCGGCGGCGGCTTCCCGCTCGGCGCCATCCTCGCCAAGGAGCACGTGGCGAAGCACCTCAAGCCCGGCACGCACGGCACCACTTACGGCGGCAACCCGCTCGCCTGCGCCGCCGGAAACGCGGTGCTCGACGTGATCCTCGCCGACGGCTTCCTCGACCGCGTGGACCGGGTGGCGCGCCATCTCTGGCGCGGCCTGCTCGCGCTCAAGGAGCGCAACGCCGACCTGATCGAGGACGTGCGCGGGGCGGGGCTCCTGCTCGGCATCCGGCTGCGCGAGGGCGTCCTCAACACCGATCTCCAGGCCGCTGCGGTGGCGGAGGGGCTGCTCACGGTGGCAGCTGGGCAGAACGTGCTTCGCCTCGCGCCGCCCCTGATCATCACCGAGGCGGAGGCCGATGAGGCGGTGATGCTGCTCGAACGCGCGCTCGCGAGAATGCGCGAGGCAGCGGTGCCGAAGGCGGCGGCGCAATGAACCTGCAGCGTGCCGTCCGCCGCGACGCGGCCGATGCAGCGGGGACGCCGGACGCCTCCCGCCCGCCCCCCGCTCCGCCGCGCCACTTCCTCGATCTCTGCGACCTCTCGGAAGCGGAGCTCCGCCACATGCTCGAGCTCGGCCGCGCCTTCAAGGCCGGCCGCGGCGTCCTCGCCACACGCCCGCTCGAAGGGCGGGCGCTCGCTCTGATCTTCGAGAAGCCCTCCACGCGCACTCGCGTCTCCTTCGAGGTGGCGATGCGCCGCCTCGGCGGCGAGGTGGTGGTGCTCTCGGCCAAGGAGATGCAGCTCGGCCGCGGCGAGACGGTGGCGGATACGGCGCGCGTCCTCTCCCGCTATGTCGATGCCATCATGCTGCGCACCGACAGTGCCGCGAAGCTCGCCGAGCTCGCCTCGGCCGCGACCGTTCCGGTGATCAACGGGCTGACCGACAAGTCGCACCCCTGCCAGCTCATGGCCGACATCATGACCTTCGAGGAGCATCGTGGGCCGATCCGCGGCCGCACCGTCGCCTGGTGCGGCGACAGCAACAACGTCGCCCGCAGCTGGATCCATGCCGCGGCGCGGTTCGGCTTCACGCTCAGGATCGCCGCCCCCGAGGCGCTCCGCCCCCCGCCGGAGCTGCTCGCCTGGGCAAGCGCGGAAGGAGCGGTGATCGAGCTCACCGAGAGCCCGGAGGAGGCAGTGGCCGGTGCCGACGCGGTGGTGACCGACACCTGGGTGTCGATGAACGACGCTCCGGGCACGAACCGCCACAACCTCCTCCGCCCCTTCCAGGTGAACGAGGCGCTGATGGCGAAAGCCGCCCCGGGGGCGATCTTCATGCATTGCCTGCCCGCCCATCGCGGCGAGGAGGTCACCGACGGCGTGCTCGACGGGCCGCAGAGCGTTGTGTTCGACGAGGCGGAGAACCGCCTGCACGCCCAGGCCGGGGTGCTCGCCTGGTGCCTCGGCGTCGGCGAGGCGGCACGGGCGGCGCGGTGACCGCGGGGCGATGAGCGCGCGCGCCGGGCCCGATCACGCCGCCCACCCCGTCCCCGACCTCACTGTTCCGAACGCGATCCGTCCGTTCTATCTCGAGGGCGCGCCCGCCCGCGGCCAGCTCGTCCGTCTTGGGCCGCTCGCCGAGGCGGTTCTCTCGCGCCACGCCATCCCCGCCCCGGTCGCCGCCCTGCTCGGCGAGGCGCTCGCGCTCACCGCCGGGCTCGCCGCGGCTCTGAAGTTCGAAGGCTCGTTCTCGCTTCAGGCGCGCGGGGACGGGCCGGTGGCGATGCTGCTCGCCGACTGCACGGCGACGGGGGCGTTGCGCGGCTACGCCAAGGTCGATGCCGAGGCCGTCGCCGCACTCGCCGCCAACCCCTCGGCTGCGCGGCTTCTCGGCGCCGGCCATCTCGCCTTCACCGTCGACCAGGGGCCGGAGATGGAGCGGTATCAGGGAATCGTCCCGCTCGAGGGCGCGACGCTGTCCGACCTCACCCACACCTGGTTCCGCACGAGCCAGCAGGTCGAGGCGGCGGTGAAGCTGGTCGCCGCTCCCACTCCGGCCGGCTGGCGCGCCGCCGCGCTCCTGCTCGAGCGGCTCGCCTTCGAGGGCGGCGGGGCGCGCGTCAAGAAAACGCCGGAGGAGGAGGATGAGGCCTGGCGCACGGCCGTGATGCTTGCCGGCTCCGTCACCTCGGCCGAGCTGCTCGATGACGGGCTGAGCCCAGAGCGGCTCCTGTGGCGCCTGTTCCACGAGCTCGGCCCGAAGGCGCAGGCGCCGCGGCCGGTCTCGTTCGGCTGCCGCTGCACCCGCGAGCGGATCGGCCGGATCCTCGCCGGGTTCGCCGAGAAGGAGCTCGACGACATGGCCGAGGCGGGAACGATCACCGTCACCTGCGAGTTCTGCAACGTTGACTTCCGCTTCCGGCGCAGCGATTTGGGCGCGGGCGCGCCCTGAGACGCGCCGACCGGGACGGGGGACGCCTCACGCGCATGCGCATCGCACGCCGGCCTGCCTTGGCTGCCGCAGCCGCCTCTCTCGCCGCGCTCGCTCTCGCCGGCTGCGCCGGCGAACCGCCCCCGCCCCCGCTCGCGCCGCGGGCGCTCGACTACACCTGGCTCACCCCGCTCAGGCTCGACGTCGCCCGGGTTGAGATCGTCGAGGGCTACGTTCCGCCGCGCCTGCCACCCCATGTCGACCACCGGATGGCGGTGGAGCCGCGCGCCGCGCTCGAGCGCATGGCGCGCGACCGCGTCCTCCCTTGGGGAACCGAGGGGACCGCCACGGTGACCATCACCGACGCCTCGATGGTCGAGGAGCGCCTGCCGCGTCAGGGCGGCCTCGCCGGCCTGTTCGGCTCCCAGCCCTCGGAGCGGTACACGCTGACGCTTGCGGTCACGCTCGACATCCGCGGCGGCGGGGCGCTGCGCGGCGGCGGCATCAACGGCCGGGCCGAGGCACGCGTCCAACGCGTCCGAACCGTCAACGACGACGTTCCCCAGGCCGGGCGTGACCGGATCTGGGACGAGATGCTGCGCGAGGCGATGGACGATGCGCGCGGCATGAATGTCGAGTTCGAGTTCCAGGTGCGTCAGGCGCTCAGAAGCCTGCTCGTGCCGGAGGGGATGCCGCGGCCGAACCCCGCCGCCGTCGAGGTCCAGGACCTCGGCCCACCCGGGTCGTCGCCGCCCGCGGCCTCCTCTGCCCCGCGCGAGCTTGCGCCCGCGCCGCCGCGCTCCCCCGATCCGGCCACCCCGCCGCCCGGCCTCGTGCCCGGCCCAGGGGGAACACCGGGCATGGGAACGCTCGGCACCCTGCCCGTCCGGCGCTGAGCGCACCGCCACGCCCGGGCCACGCCCCGCGCAGAGAGGAGACGCCCATGCCACGCCTGACCTTCCGCAACCCGCCCGGCGTGCATTCGACCGGAGGCCGCTACAGCCACAGCGCGATCGTCGAGGGGGCGGAGCGCTGGGCGCATTTCTCAGGCCAGGTCGGCACGCGGCCGGACGGGACGGTGGCGGAGACGGGCGAGGAACAGTGCGCGGTCGCGTTCGCGAATCTGCGCGCCCTTTTCGCCGATGCCGGAATGACGCCCGCCAACATCGTCAAGCTGACGGTGTTCCTGACCGACCCCGCCCTGATCCCGGCCTATCGTGCGGCGCGGGCGGCGGCGTTCGGCGAGGGCTTCGCGCCGGCCTCGACCCTGCTCATTGTCGCGGGCCTCGCGAGCCCTGACGACAAGGTCGAGATCGAGGCGATCGCCTGCGCGTGAGGGAGGCCGGGCCGGTTCCTTGAAGCGGCCGCGCGCCGCCGCTAGAACGCGCCGATGGCAGTGCCCGACGTCCGAGTCGCCCCGAGCCTGCTCGCCGCCGATTTCGCTCGCCTCGCCGAGGAGGTGCGTGCGGTCGAGGCCGCCGGCGCGGATTGGCTGCACCTCGATGTGATGGACGGTCATTTCGTCCCCAACATCACCTTCGGGCCGCAGCTCGTAGGCGCCGTCAAGCGCGTCGCCACGCGGCCGCTCGACGTGCACCTCATGATCGCCCCGGCCGACCCCTATCTCGCCGCCTTCGCCGAAGCCGGCGCCGACCTGATCACCGTCCACCCCGAGGCCTCGCCGCATCTGCACCGCACGCTGCAGGCGATCCGCGCGCTCGGCTGCCGGGCCGGGGTGGCGCTCAATCCGGCGACACCGATCTCGGCGGTCAAGTGGGTGCTCGACAGCATCGACCTGATCCTCGCGATGACGGTGAACCCGGGCTTCGGCGGGCAGGCCTTCCTCGAGGCGCAACTTCCGAAGATCGCCGCGCTGCGGCGCCTGATCGAGTCCTCGGGCAGGGCGATCGCGCTCGAGGTCGATGGCGGGGTGACGGCCGAGACGGGCAGGCGCGCGCGCGAGGCGGGAGCCGACGTCCTCGTGGCCGGAACGGCGGTGTTCGGCGCGTCCGACTACGCCGCTGCGATCGCGGCGCTGAAGGCGCCGCTGACCGTGGCGGCATGAGGGCCGGCGCATGCTCTGGCCGCGCCTGACGGGCCGGGCCGGGTGATGGCGGGGCTCGACCCGCTCGATCCGCGCGCCTGGGTGAGAGCGGTCGGGAGGATTTTCGGCCGGCTTCCGACGCCGCCGGTTCGCCTCGGTCGTTTGCCCGACGCGCCGGCGGTCCCTGTCCGCGACCCCTGGGCCGGCGAGCCCCAAGCCGGCGCGCGGGTGCTCAAGGGTGAGTTCTTCGTCGCTGGCACGGCGCGTCCGCTCGAGCCGGGCCTCTGGGGCGGGGCGGAGGCCTCGCCGGTCTGGGCGGAAGCGGCGCATGGGTTCCTGTGGCTGCGCGAGCTTCGCGCCGTCGGCTCCGATGCCGCGCGGCTGAAAGCGCGCGCTCTCGCCCAGGCCTGGATCGCCGGGGCGGGGCGGGCCACGCCGGTCGCCGCCCGGGCGGAGGTGCGCGGCAACCGGCTCTCGGCTCTGCTCGCGCACTGGGATTTCCTTGCCGAGAGCGCCGAAGCAGGCTTCCGCGCCTCGGTGATGGCCCAGGTGGTGGAGGACGCGCGGGCGCTCTCCGACATGCTCCCGCCCGAGACCATCGATGCGCGCGCCATCTCCGCCCTGCGCGGCCTTGCGGTCGCGGGCGTGGCCCTGCCGGGCGCGGAGGCCTATCTCGCGCGCGCGATCCGCTTCCTCGAGCAGGAGGTGGCGCGCCAGGTGCTCGCCGATGGCGGGCATGTCGAACGCAGCCCCGCGGCGCTCCTCTCCGTGTTCGCCGACCTGATCGAAGTGCGGCACCTCCTCGGCGCGGTGCGCCAGACGGTGCCGGGGTGGCTCGCTGGGGCGATCGAGCGGATCGCGCCGGCGCTCGCGGCGCTGCGCCATGGCGATGGCGCTCCGGCCCTGTTCAATGGCACGCGGGAGGAGAGCGCCGGCCGGCTCGCCCAGGCCTTCGCGCAGGCGCCGGCGCGCGCCCGTGCCGTGCAACGGCTTCCCGAGATGGGCTTCCAGCGGCTCGCCGCCGGCCGGACGGTGATCGTGATCGACACGGGCGTGCCCGCACCGCGCGGTCAGGACCGGCTCGCGCATGCGGGAACCCTCGCCTTCGAGATGTCGGTCGGGCGGGACCGGCTCGTGGTCAATTGCGGCGCCGCCCCGGCAGCCTCGGCCGCCTGGCGTGACGCGCTGCGCGCCACCGCCGCGCACTCGACCCTCGTGATCGCCGACGTCAACTCGTCGGAACTCCGCGAGGGGGGGCTCGGCCGGCGGCCGGAAGAGGTGGCGGTGCAGCGGCACGAGGCGAACGGAGCACACTGGCTGGATGCGAGCCATGACGGCTGGCGCAAGCCGTTCGGCGCGATCCACCGCCGTCGGCTCTATCTCGGCGAAAGCGGCGAGGATGTCCGCGGCGAGGACAGTATCGATTCCGCGACGCCGCAGCCCTTCGCGATCCGCTTCCACCTCCACCCTTCGATCGGCGCCTCGCTGCAGCAGGACGGCGCGGGCGTGCTCCTGCGCACGCCCTCGGGCACGGGCTGGGTGTTCCGCGCCGAAGGCGCGCGGCTTACGCTCGAGGAGAGCATCTATGCCGGCGGCGGGGAGCCGAGGCGGAGCGAGCAGATCGTGCTCAGCGGCACGCCCGAGGACGGCCCCTGCCTTGTGAAATGGGCGATCTCGAAGCTCGGATGAGCGGCGGCATGCGTCAGGAGCCCGCCGGGCGGCCGCGCTTCGGCGCCTCGGCGCCGGCGCGCCGCGGCAGGGGCTGATGTGCGGCATCGCCGGCCTGTTCCTGCGCCGGCCGGCCAAGCGCGCCGCGCTGCTCGCGCGCGCCCGGGCGATGGGAGATGCGCTCGCCCATCGCGGCCCCGACGGCGAGGGCCAGTGGGCCGACGAGGCCGCGGGGCTCGCACTCGCGCACCGGCGGCTCGCGATCATCGACCTCTCGCCCGGCGGCGCCCAGCCGATGCTCTCGGCCTGCGGCCGCTATGCCATCAGCTACAACGGCGAGTGCTACAACTATATCGCGCTTCGGAACGATCTTGCTGCGGAAGGAGTGATCGTCTCCTCCGCCTCGGATACGGCTGTGCTGCTCGCGGCGATCGCGCACTGGGGGCTTGAGGCGACGCTGCCGCGGCTCGATGCAATGTTCGCCTTCGCGCTGTGGGACAGGCTCGAGAGCCGTCTGACGCTCGTGCGCGATCATGCGGGCATCAAGCCGCTCGCCTGGACGGTGACGGAGGAGGGTGCGTTCTTCGCCTCCGAGCTTCGCGCCTTCGCCGCCGCTGGGCTTTCTCTCTCGCTCGACGGCGCGGCCGTGGCCGCCTATCTCCGCCTCGGGGTGGTGCCTGCTCCGCTGACCGTTTTCGCGGGCGTGAGGAAGCTGCCGCCGGGGGGGATGGTCGAGATCGGCCTCGACGGGACGGTGCGCGAAGGTCGCTGGTTCGATCTCGGCGCGATCGCCCGCGACGCCGCCCCTCGGGTGCGCGACGCGGCCGAAGCCGCAGAAGCGGTCGACCGGGCGGTGGGCGAAAGCGTCAGGCGCCAGCTCGTCGCCGATGTCCCGGTCGGCGCCTTCCTTTCGGGGGGGGTCGACAGTTCCTCGGTGGTCGCGGCGATGGCCCGTGCCGCGCCTGGAACGGCGCATGCCTTCACCATCGGTTTCGACGATCCGCGCTATGACGAGAGCGGCGACGCTGCGGCGATCGCCGAGGCGCTCGGGGTGAGGCACACGGTCCTTCGCGCGACGGAGGCGGAGGCGCAGGCGCTCGCTCCCGAACTTCCGCGGCTGTTCGACGAGCCCTTCGCCGACAGCTCCGCCCTGCCAACCCTCCTGCTCTCACGTCTCACGCGCGGGCATGTCACGGTGGCGCTCTCGGGCGATGGCGGGGACGAGCTGTTCGGCGGCTACCGCCGGCACCGTCTCGCGGCCGGCCTCTGGCGGCGGCTTTCGGCCCTGCCGCTGCGCCGGCCGCTCGCCCGCCTCGTCGCGGCGGTGCCGCCGCGCGCTTGGGACTCGCTGCTCGGGCGGCTCCCGGGCACGCCGCGCCGGCCCGGCGAGACCCTGCACAAGACCGCCGCGGTGCTCGCCGCGCGCGACCTCGACCATGCCTATGCGCGGCTCGTCTCTTCTTGGGACGAACACGAGACGATCGAAACGAGCCCGGCTCCGGACGCTCCGCCGCGGACGCTGCCCGACGAACCGCTCGCACGGATGCGCGCTCTCGACGCCCTCACCTACATGCAGGACGACGTGCTCGCGAAGGTCGACCGCGCCTCGATGTCGGTCGCGCTCGAGGTGCGCGTGCCGCTGCTCTCGCCGGCGATGATCGCTCTCGCCTTCTCGCTGCCGCCGTCGCTGCTCGTCCGGCGCGACGGCGGCAAGGCACCGCTGCGGGATGCGCTCGCGCGGCACCTGCCAAGGCGCCTGTTCGAACGGGAAAAGACGGGCTTCAGCGCTCCGCTCGACGCCTGGCTCCGCGGCCCGCTCCGTGGTTGGGCGGGCGACCTGATCGGCTCGCGCGCGCTCGCCGACTCGGGCCTCGTCGATCGCGCCGTCGTCGCTTCTGCCTGGGACCAGCACCAGTCGGGGCAGCGCGATCGCTCGGCGGCGCTGTGGACGGTGCTGATGCTCGCAGGCTGGCTCGAGGCGCGCGGCCGATGACAGCGCGGCGGATCCTCGAGGTCGCGGCGATCGACTTCCAGGTATGGCATTTCCTGATGCCGCTGATGCGTGCGCTGCGCGCGCGCGGCCACGGGGTGGAAGTGGCGGCGCGGGACGGCCCCTATTTCGATGCCGTCCGTGCCGAAGGGTTCACCGTCCATCCAATCCCGTTCTCGCGCAGCCTCGATCTCCGCGCGCACCGGATCGCCTATCGCGCCCTGTCCGATCTGCTTAAGCGCGAGCGGTTCGACATCGTGCACGGGCACTATCCGGTCGCGGGGCACCTCGCCCGGCTTGCGGCGCGGCGGGCCGGCGTGCCCGAGATCGTCTACACCTCGCACGGATACTCGTTCCTCAAGCCGGGCAACCCCTTCGTGCGCGCCGCGATGTTCGCCGCCGAGGCGGTCGCCGCGCGCTGCCAGACCACGCTGTTCACCCAGAGCGCCGAGGAGGCGCGGCTCGCCGAGCGTCTTCGCCTCGCGCCCCGCTCGGGCGCTGTTGCGATCGGCAACGGAGTGGATGCCGCCCGGTTCCATCCCCCCGCGAATGACCGAGAGCGTGCCGACCGCGCGGCCTTGCGGGCCGAGTTCGGGGCGGAGGACGGCACGGTGGTGCTCGTGATCGTCTCGCGCCTCGTCGCGCACAAGGGCCACGGGCCACTTCTTGCCGCCGCGGAACGGCTTCCCGAAGCGCATGTCTGGGTGGTCGGCGAACGCCTGCCGACGGACCATGGCGACCGGATCGACGACATCCTCGCCGCCGCGCGCGCCCGCCTCGGCCCGCGCCTCGCCCTGTTCGGGGCGCGGAGTGATGTCGAGCGGGTCCTCCGCGCGGCGGACATCTTCGTGCTTCCCTCCGAGTTCGAGGGCATGCCGCGCACCGTTGCGGAGGCGATGATGACCGGGCTGCCCGTCGTCGCAACCGACATCCGCGGCACACGCGAACAGGTGGTGCATGGCGAGACGGGGCTGCTCGTGCCGGTCGGCGACGCCGCGGCGCTCGCCGACGCGCTCGGCCGCCTCGTGGCCGACCCGGGCTTACGCGCGCGCCTCGGCGCCGCCGGGCTTGCCCGCGCCCGCGCGCTCTATGACGAGTCTCGCGTGATCGCCCGCCAGATCGAGCTCCTCGGCCTATAATCCCCGCCGCCACTCTCCGGAACCCGCCCCATGACAGACACGCTGCCGGTCCGACGCGCCCTGCTCTCCGTCTCCGACAAGACCGGGATCGTTCCCTTCGCGAGCTTCCTCTCGGGCCTCGGCGTCGAGCTCGTCTCGACGGGAGGGACGGCACGCGCCCTGCGCGAGGCCGGGCTTGTGGTGCGTGACGTGGCCGAGCTCTCGGGCTTTCCCGAGATCCTAGACGGGCGGGTCAAGACGCTCGCCCCACAGGTCCATGGGGGGCTGCTCGCCCGGCGCGACGACCCGGCCCACATGGCGTCGCTCGCCGCGCACGGGATCGGCCCGATCGACCTGCTCGCGGTCAACCTCTACCCCTTCGAAACGGCCGTGGCCGAGGGAAAGGGCTTCGACGAGTGTGTGGAGAACATCGACATCGGCGGCCCGGCGCTGATCCGCGCGGCGGCGAAGAACCACGCCTTCGTCGCCGTGCTCACCGCACCCGACCACCTCTCGGAGGTGCGTGCCGAGCTCGCAGAGAAGGGCGGGACGACGCTTGCCACGCGACGACGCCTCGCGGCCGAGGCCTTCGCCCGCACCGCCGCCTACGACGCCGCGATCGCCCGCTGGTTCGCCGCCGCCAACGGCGTGCTCTTCCCGCCGCGCGCCGCCTTCGCCGCAACGCTCGCCCAGACGCTGCGCTACGGCGAGAACCCGCACCAGGAGGCCGCCTTCTACCGCACCGACGACCGCCCCGGCGTGGCCACCGCGCGCCAGGTCCAGGGCAAGGAGCTCTCCTACAACAACATCGCTGACACCGATGCGGCTTACGAGTGCGTCGCCGAGTTCGAACAGCCCGCGATCGTGATCGTCAAGCACGCCAACCCCTGCGGCGCGGCGATCGGCTCGACGCTGGCCGAGGCCTGGGACCGCGCTCTCGCCTGCGACCCCGTCTCGGCCTTCGGCGGCATCGTCGCCGCCAACCGGCCGCTCGACGAGGCGGCAGCGGAGCGGATCGCTTCGATCTTCACCGAGGTCGTGATCGCCCCCGATGCGACCGAAGGGGCGAAGGCGGTGTTCGCACGCAAGCGTAACCTTCGGCTCCTGCTCGCCGGCGGCCTGCCCGACCCGGCCGCTCCTGGGCTCGCCTTCCGCTCGGTCTCGGGCGGGTTCCTGGCCCAGACGCGCGACATTGGCCGCTGCGAGCCAGGATTGTTGCGCGTTGTCACGAAACGCGCGCCGACCGACGCCGAGCTTGCCGATCTCGTCTTTGCCTTCCGGGTCGTCAAGCACGTGAAGTCGAACGCGATCGTCTATGCGAAGGGGGGCGCCACGGTCGGCATCGGGGCGGGGCAGATGAGCCGGGTGGACAGCGCCCGGATCGCCGCCTGGAAGTCGGCCGAAGCCGCCAAGGCACAGGGGCTTGGCGAGGCGCTCACCCGCGGCTCGGTGGTCGCCTCCGATGCCTTCTTCCCGTTCGCCGACGGTCTGATCAGCGCCGCCGAGGCAGGGGCGACGGCGGTGATCCAGCCCGGCGGATCGGTGCGCGACGAGGAGGTGATCAAGGCCGCCGACGAGCGGGGGCTTGCGATGGTGTTCACCGGCATGCGCCATTTCCGGCACTGAGCGCGATGGAGGCCCTGCTCTCCCAGTGGCCGGCATGGGCGCCGGTCGCGCTCGTGCTCCTCCTCGCGATCCTCCTTCTTGTGCTGGCGCGCCGGTCGGCGGTGCCGGCCGAACTTGCCGCAGCCGTAAACGCGCTGCGCGACCAGCAGGCGATGCTTGCGGGCCGCCTCGACCAGATCGGGCGCGACCAGCAGGCCCAGGCGATGGCGCTCAGCGCGCAGGAAGCGGCGCTCGCCGACCGGCTCGCCGCGCAGGAGCGCGCCCTCTCGGCCGCGGTCGATACGCTGAAGGAACGACTTGATGCGCGCCTTGCGTCGGCCGCGCAGGCGACCCTTGAGAGCCTCGGCAAGGTCGGCGAGCGGCTCGCCGTGATCGACCAGGCGCAGCGGACGATCGCCGCGCTCTCCGAGCAGGTGACGGGGCTTCAGACCCTGCTCGGCAACAAGCAGGCGCGCGGGGCGTTCGCGGAAGCGCAGCTGATGGCTCTGGTGCGCGACGTGCTGGCGCCAAGCGAGTATGCGGAGCAGCACACGCTCTCGAACGGCACGCGCGTCGATTGCCTCCTCAAGCTGCCCGATCCGCCAGGGCCGGTCGGCGTCGACAGCAAGTTCCCGCTCGAGGCCTTCCGGCGGCTTCGGTCCGCCGAGGCGGAGGCGGACCGCAAGGCGGCCGAGCGCCAGTTCGCCGCCGATGTGCTGAAGCATGTGCGCGACATCGCGGCGAAGTACATCCTGCCCGGCGAGACGGCGGACAGCGCTCTCCTGTTCGTTCCCTCCGAGGCCGTCTACGCCACGCTGCATGCCGAATTCCCTGCTGTGATCGAGGAGGCGTTCCGCAGGCGCGTCTGGATCGTCTCGCCGACGACGATGATGGCGATCCTCAACACCATGCGGGCCGTCGCACGGGATGCGCGGATGCGCCGGGAAGCGCGGACCATCCAGTACCATGTGGAGCGTCTGGCGGAGGATGTCCGCCGCCTCGCCGAGCGTGTCGAGCAGCTCAAGCGCCACTTCGGCCAGGCGCAGGAGGACGTCCGGCAGATCGCGATCTCGACCGAGAAGATCGAGCGCCAAGCGGAACGGATCGCCGAGGTGAGGCTCGACGACCCGCCGTCGCCGCTGCCGACGCCGTGACGACGCAGCTCGTCTCCGCGCTCGGGCTCTTCGCCTTCGCCGCCCTCGCCTGGGGTTTCGGGCGCGTGCGGGGCCCCGCTGCCGTGCCCTGGCGTCTGATCCTGGTGGGGCTTGCCGTGCAGCTTGCGCTCGCGGCTTTGCTTCTGTGGCTTCCCCCCGTGCGCGCAGCGCTCGGCGCGATCGGCTCGGCCGTTGACGCGCTCGCGCGCGCGACCGAGGCCGGCACGGCGCTCGTGTTCGGCTATCTCGGGGGCGCGCCGCTCCCCTTCGCCGAGACCGGGCCGGGCTCCTCCTTCATCCTCGCCTTCCGGGCGCTGCCCCTGATCCTCGTGGTCGGGGCCCTCTCGGCGCTGCTGTACCATCTCGGCGTCCTGCCGCTCGCGGTGCGCGGCATGGCGGTTCTGCTTGCGCGCGGCTTCAACCTTGGCGGCGCGGCCGGTTTCGCCACCGCGGCCAACGTCTTCGTCGGCATGATCGAGGCGCCGTTGCTCGTCCGCCCCTGGCTCGCGGGGCTCTCCCGCGCCGATCTCTTCGTGGTGATGACGGCGGGGCTTGCCACCATCTCGGGCAACACGCTCGCGGTCTATTCCGTTTTCCTGCGCGACGTCCTGCCCGACGCGGCCGGACAGCTCGTCGCCGCAAGCCTCGTCAGCGCGCCGGCGGCGGTGCTGGTCGCGCGTCTGATGCTGCCGCCTGACCCGGGCAGCAGCGAGGCGGAAGCGCTGCCGCCGCCTCGGCTCTACGCTGGCGCGATGGAGGCGGTCGCCCGCGGCACGGCGGACGGGCTCGCCATCCTGCTCGGGGTGATCGCGGCGCTCGTCGTGTTCGTCGCGCTCGTCGCCCTGATCAACGCCGCACTCGTTCCGATCGCGGGCGTCACGCTCGAGAAGATCGCGGCCTGGCTGATGCGGCCCGTCGCGCTCGCGATGGGGATCGGCGGAGCGGAGGCGGCGGAGGCGTCGCGGCTCCTGGGGCTCAAGCTCGTGATCAACGAGTTCGTCGCCTATCTCGACTTCGCACGCTCGGGCGCAGTGCTATCGGAACGGACGCGGATCATCCTCGCCTGGGCGCTCTGCGGCTTCGCCAACCCGGGCTCGATGGGGATCATCGTCGGGGGCTTGGGCGCGCTCGTGCCCGAGCGTCGGGGCGAGATCGCCACGCTCGGCCCTGCCGCGACGCTCGCCGGCACGCTCGCCTGCTGCATGACGGGGGCGGCGGTGGGAGCGCTCCTGCCCGGATGACCGTTTCGCTCACGGTTGCGTGAGATGGATGGCCGGACCTTCACTCTTCCCCCGCCCGCGCCACGTCTGAGGGGCAGCAACACGAGAGGGGTGTGTGAGGGGTGCGACGATGCTGTCGGTTGTCCTCGTGGTCCTGACGGTCGCAGCCGGTGCGGCGATGCTCGGTGGGCGAGAGGCTTGCCGGACGCGGGCGTGCGTTCGCTCGCCCTGCCGCTGCGCAACGCAGCGCATGCGTCGCTAGGCGGGCCGTCGCGCGGCAAGCGCCGCGGCGATCGTTCCGTCGTCGAGATAGACGAGCTCTCCGCCCACGGGCACGCCGTGGGCGAGCTGTGTGATCGCAACCCCCGTCGCGCGCAGCCGCTCGGCAAGGTAGTGCGCCGTCGTCTGGCCATCGACCGTCGCCGAGGTGGCGAGGATCACCTCCCGCACCCCGCCCGAGGCCACCCGGCGAATCAGCGTCTCGATCGCGAGGTCTTCCGGCCGCTGTCCCGCGAGCGCCGAGAGCGTGCCGCCGAGCACGTGGTAGAGACCGCGATGCGCGGCCGCGCGCTCGAGCGCCCAGAGGTCGCCCACCGTCTCGACCACGCAGATCGTGCCGCGGTCACGACGCTGATCGGCGCAGAGCCCGCAGGGGTCGGACGTGTCGAGGTTGCCGCACACGGAACAGGGGCGGATCGCCTCGGCCGCCGCCGCGAGCGCCTCGGCGAGCGGGCGCATCAGCGTCTCCCGCTTCTGCAGGAGCGCAAGCGCGGCGCGGCGCGCGCTGCGCGGCCCGAGCCCCGGCACCTTGGCGAGCAGCAGGATCAGCCGCTCGAGCTCGGGCCCCATCGGCCCGGGGCCTGGCATCGGCTCAGAACGGGAGCTTGAGACCCGCCGGCAGGGCGAGGCCGCCTGTCAGCTTGCCCATCTCCTCCGCCACCATCGCCTCCGACTTCGCCCGGGCGTCGGCAAGGGCGGCGACCACGAGGTCCTCGAGCACCTCGACCTCTTCCGGATCGACGAGCGAGCGGTCGATCTTGAGCCGCCTGACCTCGCCCTTGCCCGTCATCGTGACGCGCACCATGCCCGCGCCGGCCACGCCCTCGACCTCGGCCTGGGCGAGGCGCTCCTGCATCTCGTGCATGCGCGCCTGCATCTCCTGCGCCTGCTTCATCATGTTGGCGAGATTCTTCATCCGTCCTCGTCCTCGTTCGTATCGTCGTCGACAGCCGCATCCGGCAGCATGGCACGCGGGCGGATCGCCTCGATCGTCGCACCGGGGAAGGTGTTGAGGATCGCCCGCACGAGCGGCTCCTGCTCGATTGCGGCGCGCAGGCGGGCGGCCTCCGCCTGTTCGAGCTCGGCGAGAGTCGGCGATCCCGCTTCGGTCGAGATCGCGACCGTCCAGCGCCGGCCGGTCGCCTCCGAGAGCAGGGCGGCGATTCGGGAGGCGAGGTCGCGCGGCGCGTCCTCGTCGGGGCGTATCTCGAGAAGCCCGGGCTCGATCCGGACGAGATGGACGCGGCTTGCGATCAGTGCCGCGAGCGTCGGTTCCCGGCGCGCCGCGGCGAGAGCAGCGATGTCGGCGAGGCTCGCGATCGCGGGCACGGAGCCGGGGGGCGGAGCGGGCTCAGGCGCTGGCTCCGGCAGAGGCCGCCCTGCCCCGCCGGCGATGGCGCGGAGCGCGCCGCCGCCGCCGCCCGGGGCCCGGGGGGGCGACGGCGACGTAGCCTGATCGCTGGCGAGGCGTCGGATGATCTCGCCCGGTGTGGGCAGGTCGGCGACATGGGCGAGCCGGATCAGAACCATCTCGGCGGCGGCGAGCCGGTCAGGCGCCTCGTTCACCTCCGCAAGCCCCTTGAGGAGCATCTGCCAGGCACGGCCGAGCTGCGGCAGCGGAAGCGCGGCGGCGAGCGACGCACCGCGCGTCCGCTCGGCCTCGGAGAGGGCCGCGCTCTCGGCGAGCGCGGGCGCGAGCTTGAGCCGTGTGACCGTGTGGGTGACGGCGAGCAGATCGGCGATCACCACGCCCGGGTCGGCGCCGACAGAATTCGCTTCCGCGAGCAAGGCCAACGCCTCGGCCACCCGTCCCGACATCACCGCCTCGAACAGGTCGAACACCGCCTCGCGGTCGGCGAGCCCGAGCATGTCGCGCACCGACGCCTCGGTGACCGGGCCGTCGCCCGCGAGCGCGATCGCCTGGTCAAGCAGCGACAGCCCGTCGCGCACCGAGCCGTCGGCGGCGCGGGCGATCAGGCGCAGAGCGCCCTCCTCGACGGAAGCCCCCTCCTTCGCGGCGATGCTGCGGAAATGCTCGGCGAGCCGCGCCGAGTCGATGCGCCTCAGATCGAAGCGCTGGCAGCGGGAGAGGACGGTGACCGGAACCTTGCGGATCTCGGTGGTGGCGAAAATGAAGGTCACATGCGCGGGCGGCTCCTCGAGCGTCTTGAGCAGAGCGTTGAACGCGTTGCGCGAGAGCATGTGCACTTCGTCGATGATGTAGACCTTCTGCCGCGCCGAAAGCGGGCGGAAGCGCACGCCCTCGATGATCTCGCGGATGTCATCGACGCCGGTGCGGGAGGCGGCGTCCATCTCGATCACGTCGGGGTGCCGGTCCTCGGCGATGGCGCGGCAATTGGCGCACACACCGCAGGGCGTGATGGTGGGGCGGTCGTTCGCCCCATCGGGGCCGAGACAGTTGAGGGCGCGGGCGATGATGCGGGCGGTCGTCGTTTTGCCCACGCCGCGCACGCCGGTGAGCATGAAGGCATGGGCGATCCGCCCGGAGGCGAAGGCGTTGGTCAGCGTGCGCACCATCGCCTCCTGGCCGATCAGCTCCGCGAACTCCTGCGGCCGGTATTTCCGGGCGAGCACGCGGTAGGGAGGCGGCGCGGCCGCGGCGGCGGGTGCGGGGGACTGCGCCAGGGCGTCGCCAAACAGGCCAAGGCCCTCCTGCGGCGGGGGAGCGCCCTGAAGCGGCGGCTCGTCTCCGAACAGGTTGGCCATCGCGTCCCGGCGGCGGGGGAGAGGGTGGGAGGCTGGCGGGCGACCCGGGCAAGAACCCGTTACGGCTGCTTCCTTCCGGACCTGACCGGGTTGGCGAGGAGCCCGTCCGCCGCCAACCTCCCAAGCCATGGTCTAGCACGCCGCGGCACGTCACGGCCACCCCCGCAGCGGGCGGCCCGTCCGAACCCGCATGGACGCGGACGGCGACGCGTGGCAGGGTCACGCCCGCCCGCCGATGAGCCTCGCACGCCGACCGAATCCGTATACGGGAAGCCCGCTCGACCGCGCCGCGCACCGGCGCGACGACGCTGCTTTCATCGCCCGCGCGCTCGCTGACCCCGACACGCTGTTCGCTCCGGTCTGGCGGACGAAGTCGCTCCTGCGCGGCCTCGAGAGCGGCTCGCCCGAGGCCGTGTTCCTCACCACCCTCGCCGCCGCGGCCATCGGGCTCGAGCGGCGCCGGCACGCCTTCCTCGGCCTCTGGGGAGAGCGCGCGGTGTTCGCGCTCGACCTCTCCGACGTCGACGACCCCGAGCCGCTCGTCGCCGAGCTCGGCGGCGTCGCCTTCGCTGACATCCGCACGGTGGCGGGGCAGCTTGACCCCGCCGAAGCGGCGGTGCTTGCGCAGGCGCGCGGGCTGATGCACTGGCAGGGCCGGCACGGGTTCTGTTGCGTCTGCGGCGGGCGCTGCGAGCCGCGCAGCGCCGGGCATGTGATGGCCTGCCTCGCGTGCGGGGCGACGCACTTCCCGCGCACTGACCCGGCCGTGATCATGCTCGTCTCGCACCGCGACGCGGCGGGCGTCGAACGCTGCCTGCTCGCGCACAGCCACCGTTTCCCGCTCGCACGCATGTATTCGACGCTCGCCGGCTTCGTCGAACCGGGCGAGAGCCTCGAGGAAGCGGTGGCGCGTGAGGTGTTCGAGGAGGCGGGCCTCGTGGTGCGCGACGTGCGTTACCACTCGAGCCAGCCCTGGCCCTTCCCCTCCTCCATCATGCTCGGCTTCTACGCGGTCGCCGACGACCCCACCCTCAGGATCGACACGGAGGAACTCAAGGACGCGCGCTGGTTCACCCGCGAGGAGATCCGCGACATCGAAAAGCTCGGGCTGCGCCTGCCGCGGGTCGACAGCATCGCGCGACGCCTGATCGAGGACTGGGTGGAGAGATGAGGGCGGCGAGGCTCATGGCCCTGCTCGCGCTCGCCGGCTGCGGCATCGGGCGCTCCGAACTGCCGGTTCCGGCCGGCCTCGCCGCGGACGACCCGCGCGTCATCGCCTGCCGGAGCGAGGCGGCCGACGCACCGGCCGTGCGCGAAATCGCCCGACGCCAGCCCTCCCTGACCCAGGGCGAGGCGCATGACCGCTGGCGCGACGAGCTCGCCTGGGCGGAGCGGAACATCTACACGGCCTGTCTTGTGCGCGAAGGCGCGCTCGGCCAGGCGGGCTTCAGCGTCGAGCCGGCCCGGCCCGTCCGGTTCGGCGAGGAGGGCCGCCCGCCGCCGGCAGCTCCCGCGGCCGGGCCGCAGCCGACGCCGCGGGCACCGTCGGGATACTGACCGCGAGAGGCTGGGCCGGCCGGGTCGTCGCCCCGCTCAGTCCCCCGACGCCATCTGCAGACGGTAGGGGTGGGCGCGGTAGACGCCGAGCACGCGGGTCTCGCGCGAGAAGAACTGCAGCTCCTCGAGCGCGCGCCGCAGCGGCCCCTGTTCCGGGTGGCCCTCGACGTCGCACAGGAATTGGGTGGCGGTGAAGGCGCCGCCTACCATGTAGCTTTCGAGCTTGGTCAGGTTCACGCCGTTGGTGGCGAAGCCGCCAAGCGCCTTGTAGAGAGCGGCCGGAACGTTCCGAACGCGGAAGACAAACGTCGTCATCAACCCGGGCGTGTCGGGCGGCGGCGGAGCGGCCTCGCGCGCCATCACGTAGAAGCGGGTGGTGTTGTGCGGCGCGTCCTCGACGTTCCGCCGCAGGATCTCGAGCCCGTAGATCTCGGCGGCAAGCGCGGAGGCGATCGCCGCATCCTCGGTGCCGCCGAGCTCGGCGACGTGCGCGGCAGCTCCCGCCGTGTCGGCCTCGATCACCGGCTCGAGGCCGAGCTCGCGCAGCACGTTCCGCACCTGGCCGAGCGCGACCGCGTGGCTGCGCGCGCGCTTGAGCCCCGCAAGCGTGGCGCCCTTCGGCGCAAGCAGGCAGTGCTCGACGCGCTGGAACTGCTCCGCCACCACATACAGGCCGCTGTCGGGCAGGAGCCGGTGGATGTCGGGCACCCGGCCGGCGAGGCTGTTCTCGCAGGGCAGCATGGCGAGCTGCGCGCGCCCCTCGCGCACGGCCGCGATCGCATCCTCGAAGCTCGGGCAGGGAAGGGTGCGCATCTTCGGATAGGCGGTGCGGCAGGCGAGGTCGGAATAGGCCCCGGGCAGGCCCTGGAAGGCGATCACGCCCTCCGTCGCAGCAGGTTTGGTCACGGGTCGTGTCCTTCGAGGAGAACGCGCGCCCGCGCAAGATCCTCCGGCGTGTCGACGCCGAAGGGGGCGGTTGTGATCCGCGTGCATGCGATCGTCATGTTGGCCTCGAGGGCGCGCAGCTGCTCGAGCTTCTCGCGCTGTTCGAGCCCCGAGGGCGGCAGAGCGACAAACCGAGCGAGCGCCGGCCGGCGCCAAGCATAGATGCCGATGTGGTGCCACAGCGGCCCGGGGCCGTAGGGCACCGGCAGGCGCGAGAAGTAGAGCGCCCGGGCCGAGTCCTGGCCCTCGCCGAACACCACCGCCGCCTTGACGAAATTCGGCGCCATCGCCTCCGAGGCGTCGTGGATGGCGGTGACCAGGGTGGCGATGTCGACGGCCGGGTCGGCCAGCGGGCGGAGCACGGCGCGGATCGCCTCCGGCTCGAGCGTCGGAAGGTCGCCCTGGAGGTTCACCACCACGTCGTGGCGTCCTTCCGCGTCGAGCGCGCAGAGGGCGGCGAAGCAGCGGTCCGAGCCGGAGGGAAGGTCAGGGTCGGTGAGCACCGCGGTGCCGCCGGCCGAGCGGACGGCGGCGGCGATCTCCTCCTCGGCGCAGGCGACCGCGACGGGCCCGACCCCGGCCGCGCGGGCGCGATCGAGCACATGCAGGATCATCGGCCGGCCGGCGATCGGCGCGAGCGGCTTGCCGGGCAGGCGCGACGACGCCATGCGGGCCGGGATCAGGACGATCGGGCGCATCGGAGCGGGCGTCTCAGCATGCTGCTCTGCGGCAAGAGGGTTGAGGGGCGGCGGGCGATGCCCTAATGGACTGCCGCGCGCCTGAAAAGCCCCAGCTCCGCGGGGCAGGGCGTAGCGTGGGTTGCGAGGAGCCGGGATCACGCCATGAGCATGGAACTGAACAAGATGCTTGCCGCGATCCTGACGGCTGGCATCGTTTTCATGGTCACGGGCATCATCGGCGATGCGCTCGTGCACCCCAAGCGGCTCGAGCGATCGGTGCTCGAGATCGCCGGCGCCCCGGCCGGTGGTGACGCGGCAGCGCCGGCCGCCCCCGCCGCCCCTGCGATCGAGCCGATCGGGCCGCTGCTCGCCTCCGCCAACCCGCAGAACGGCCAGGCGATCGCGCAGCGCCAGTGCGCCTCCTGCCACAGCTTCAACCAGGGTGGCCGGAACGGCGTCGGCCCCAATCTCTGGGGCATCGTCGGCGCGCCGCATGCCCATGCCGAGGGCTTCCAGTACTCGGCGGCGCTTGTCGGCATGCGCGACCGGCCGTGGGATTACGAGGAGCTCAACCAGTTCCTCGCCGCGCCCCGGGCCTACGCCCCCGGAACCCGGATGGCGTTCAACGGCATCGCCTCCGCGGCGCAGCGCGCTGACGTGATCGCCTTCCTCCGCAGCCTCGCCGCCGAACCGAAGCCGCTTCCCTGACGCCCGACGTGGGGCTTGACCTCGAGGCGGCCGCACGGGTTGCCGAGGCGGCGGCCGACGTTGCGGCCGCCGTTGCGCGCCCCTTCTTCCGCGAGCGCCTCTCCATCCTCCGCAAGGGGGATGCGAGCCCGGTGACAGCGGCCGACCGGGCGGCCGAGCGGGCGATCCGCGCCCTGCTCGCCGAGCGCTTCCCCGATCACGGCGTGATCGGCGAGGAGTTCGGGGCGGAACGCGAGGCGAGCCCCTGGCAATGGGTGCTCGACCCGATCGACGGCACCAAGAGCTTCATCACCGGCCGGCCGAGCTTCACCACGCTGATCGGCCTCCTGCACGAGGGCGTGCCGGTGCTCGGGGTGATCAACCAGCCGATCACGGGAGAGCGCTGGATCGGGCTGGCCGGCCGGCCGACGCGCTTCTCCGCCCCGCCGGGCTTCGCCGCCGCCGTCGGCACGCGCCAGGGTGTCGCGCTCGCCGAGGCGCAGCTCTCCTGCACCACACTCGACCTCTTCACGCCGGACAGTCGGCCGCGCTGGGAGCGGCTCGCCGCCCGCGTCGGGCAGGTGACCTGGGGCGGCGATGCCTACGCGCATGGCCTGCTCGCCCTCGGCTGCCTCGATCTCATCGCCGAGACCACCTACAAGCCGTGGGACTGGGCAGCGCTCGTTCCCGTGATCGAGGGCGCAGGCGGGGTGATTACCGACTGGTCCGGCGCGCCGCTCCGCCTCGGCGCCGACGGCTCGGTGCTCGCGGCCGGGTCGGCGGCTCTGCACGCCGAGGCGCTCGCCGTGCTGGCCGTGGCGTGAGCGCTGTGTCGGCGTGGTAAGGCTGCTGGCGGCGGCGTGACCGGCGCGTGGCCCGTTCTCCCTTGCGGCGCGCATCACGCTGCATGATCTAATCGGGCGGGACGTGCCCGTCGGCCCGAGGAGAGCCTGCGATGAAGCGCCGCGCGATCGTTTCGGCAACACTGGCCGCACCCCTTGTCGCGGCGCTTCCGCGGCGCGTCGTGGCGGCATCGGGCTCGACCCGCACGCACGCGCTGTCGCTTCTGGGTGAGCCGCGCTACAAGCCGGGCTTCACGCACTTCTCCTACGTCAACCCCGACGCGCCGAAGGGCGGCGAGGTCACGCTCGCCGCGATCGGCAGCTTCGACAGTTTCAACCCGTTCATCGTCCGCGGCGTGCCCGCAGCCGGCGTGTCCATGCTCTGGATGACGCTGTTGCGCGGCAGCCAGGACGAGGCCTCGACCGAGTATGCCCACCTCGCCGAGGCGATCGAGCTCGCCAATGACCGCACCTGGGTGGCGTTCGAGCTCCACCCCGACGCGGTCTGGCATGACGGGCGTCCGATCACCGCCGAGGACGTCGCCTGGACCTTCGCCACGCTGCGCCAGCACGGGCGGCCGTTCTTCCGCGCCTACTGGGCGGATGTGACCAACGTTCTGGTCGAGGGCCCCCGCCGCGTCGTGTTCCGGTTCAAGGACGGCTCGAACCGCGAGCTGCCGCTGATCCTTGGCCAGCTCTCTGTCCTGCCGAAGCACTGGTGGGAGGGGCGCGATTTCACCCGGCCCCTGCTCGAGCCGCCGCTCGGCTCCGGCGCCTACCGGATCGAGAGCTTCGAGGCGGGCCGCACCGTCACCTATCGCCGCGTGCCGGACTTCTGGGGGCGCGACCTGCCGACAAAAAAAGGCACCGACAACTTTGATGTGATGCGCTACGAATATTTCCGTGACGCAACGGTTGCGTTCGAGGCCTTCAAGGCCGGGCAGATCGACTTCCGCACCGAGAACATCGCCAAGGAGTGGGCCACCGGCTACGACTTCCCCGCCCGGCGCCGCGGCCTCGTGAAGCTCGAGGAGATCCCCCACGAGCTGCCCACCGGCATGCAGGCCTTCGTGATGAACATCCGCCGCCCACTGTTCCAGGACAGGCGCGTGCGCGAGGCGCTGATGCTCGCCTTCGACTTCGAGTGGTCGAACCGCAACCTGTTCTTCGACGCCTATGCGCGCACCACCTCCTACTTCTCGAACAGCGAGCTCGCCTCCTCCGGCTTGCCTGAGGGCGAGGAGCTCAAGCTGCTCGAACGCTTCCGCGGCCGCGTGCCGGAGGAAGTGTTCAGCCGCGAGTTTAAGCTTCCGGTGACGGACGGCTCGGGCAACAACCGCGAGAATCTCCGCCGCGCGCTCACGCTCCTGCAGCAGGCCGGCTGGACGGTGCGCAACCAGCGGCTGGTCGACGCCCAGGGCCGTCCCTTCAGCTTCGAGCTCCTCCTCTCCTCGCCTTCCTTCGAGCGCGTTGCCCTTCCCTACGCGCAGCAGCTGCAGCGCCTAGGCATCGAGATGCGGGTGCGCACGGTCGACACCGCGCAGTACCAGGCGCGGATGGATTCGTTCGACTTCGACATGACCGTCGATGTGTTCGGTCAGTCGCTCTCGCCCGGCAACGAGCAGCGCGACTACTGGACCTGCGCGAAGGCGCGCGAGGAAGGCTCGCGCAACTCGATCGGCATCTGCGACCCGGTGATCGACGAGCTCGTCGAGCTCGTCATCTCCGCCCCAGACCGGGAGCAGCTCATCATCCGCACCCGTGCGCTCGATCGCGTCCTGCTCTGGGGCCACTACGTCGTGCCGCACTGGCACAGCCGCACCTTCCGGGTGGCGTTCTGGGACAAGTTCGACCGCCCCGCCACCCCGCCGCGCTACGGCCTCGGCTTCGACACCTGGTGGATCGACCCCGAGCGCGAGCGCCGGCTCGCCGAGGCGCGGCGGTCAGGCTGACGCAAGGCACTCCGCCCCGCGATGGGAGCCTACATCCTCCGGCGTCTGCTGCTCGTCATCCCGACGCTGTTCGGGATCATGGTGATCAACTTCGTCGTCATCCAGTTCGCCCCCGGCGGCCCGGTGGAGCAGATGATCGCCGAACTGCGGGGCACGGCAGTGGCGGCGACGGAACGGATTGCCGGCGGCCAGGGAGAGATGGTCCGCCCGCAGGGTGACGTCGCGGCCGGGGGCGGCGGGACGGAGAGCCTCTATCGCGGCGCGCGCGGCCTTGACCCGGCGATCGTGAAGGAGATCGAGCGCATGTTCGGCTTCGACAAGCCGCCGCTCGAACGCTTCGTCGACATGATGGTGAACTACCTCACCTTCGACTTCGGCCGCTCCTTCTTCCGTGACCGTTCCGTCGTCGAGCTGATCCTCGAGAAGATGCCGGTCTCGATCTCGCTCGGGCTGTGGACCACCCTGCTCGTCTACCTGATCTCGATCCCCTTGGGCGTGCGCAAGGCGGTGCGCGACGGCAGCCGCTTCGATGTGTGGACCTCCGCCGTGGTGCTGGTGGGCTACGCCATCCCGGGCTTTCTGTTCGCGATCCTGCTCGTCGTCCTGTTCGCGGGCGGGTCGTTCCTCCAGTGGTTCCCCCTGCGGGGGCTGACGAGCCCCGGCTGGTCGGAGATGAGCCTGGGCGCGAAGATCATCGACTATTTCTGGCACCTCGCCCTGCCGCTGACGGCGATGGTGATCGGCGGCTTCGCGTCGCTCACGCTGCTGACCAAGAACTCGTTCCTCGACGAGATCGGCAAGCAATATGTGATGACAGCGCGCGCCAAGGGCGCGTCGGAGGCGCGCGTCCTCTACGGCCACGTGTTCCGCAACGCGATGCTGCTCATCATCGCGGGCTTTCCGTCCGCCTTCATCGGCATCCTGTTCACCGGCGCGCTCCTGATCGAGATCATCTTCAGCCTCGACGGGCTCGGCCTGCTCGGCTTCGAGGCGGCGATTCGCCGCGACTATCCGGTGATGTTCGGCACGCTCTACATGTTCACGCTGCTCGGGCTCGTCATGCAGATCGTGGGCGACCTGATGTACACGGTGGTCGATCCGCGGATCGACTTCGAGGCGCGGCTCTGACCTCGGCCGATGCGACTGTCGCCGCTCAACCGCCGCAGGCTCGCCAATTTCCGCGCCAACCGCCGCGGCTATTGGAGCCTCTGGATCTTCGCAACACTCTTCACGATCACCCTGTTCGCCGAGCTGATCGCGAACGACCGCCCGCTGCTCGTGCGCTATGACGGCGCGTTCTTCTTCCCCGTGCTTGTCGACTATCCCGAAACGACCTTCGGCGGCTTCTTCCCCACCCGAACTGACTATCACGACCCCGAGGTCCAGGCCCTGATCAACGAGAAGGGCTGGATGGTCTGGCCGGCGATCCCGTTCAGCTACCAGACGGTGGTCAAGGGCCTGCCGGTGCCCGCCCCCTCCCCGCCGTCCTCCCTCAACCTCCTCGGCACCGACGACCAGGCACGCGACGTGCTCGCCCGTGTCATCTACGGCTTTCGCATCTCGGTCCTGTTCGGCTTCACGCTCACGATCATCTCCTCGATCATCGGCATCGCCGCCGGAGCGGTTCAGGGCTACTACGGCGGCTGGGTCGATCTCGCCTTCCAGCGCTTCATCGAGATCTGGTCCGGCCTGCCCACGCTTTATCTCCTGATCATCCTCGCCTCGATCATCACGCCGAGCTTCTGGATCCTGCTTCTGTTCCTGCTGCTGTTCTCCTGGATGGGGCTCGTCGGCGTGGTGCGCGCCGAGTTCCTGCGCGGGCGGAACTTCGACTACGTGCGCGCCGCCAAGGCGTTGGGGATGTCCGACATCCGGGTGATGGCGCGGCACATCCTCCCCAACGCAATGGTCGCCACCCTTACCTTCATGCCGTTTATCCTCGCGGGCTCCGTCACCGCGCTCACGAGCCTCGACTTCCTCGGCTTCGGCCTGCCTCCCGGCTCGCCCTCGCTCGGCGAGCTTCTGGCGCAGGGCAAGAACAACCTCCAAGCGCCCTGGCTCGGCATCACCGGCTTCGTGGTGCTCGCGCTGCAGCTGACGCTTCTGACGTTCATCGGCGAGGCGGTGCGCGACGCCTTCGACCCGCGCAAGCTCCCGGGAGGGAGGCGGTGAGCGAGCCCCTGCTCGCGGTGCGCGATCTCGGCGTCACCTTTCATGTCGCGGGGCGCGACGTGGTCGGCGTGGAGGGCGCCTCCTTCACGCTCGACCGTGGCGAGACGCTCGCGCTTGTGGGCGAGAGCGGCTCGGGGAAATCGGTCACCGCACTCTCGGTGCTCCAGCTCCTGCCCTATCCTGCGGCGCGCCACCCGGAAGGCTCCTCGATCCGTCTTGCCGGGCGCGAAATGATCGGCGCCGATGCGGCGACCTTGCGCGAGGCGCGCGGCGGCATCGCCGGGATGGTGTTCCAGGAGCCGATGACGAGCCTCAACCCGCTGCACACGATCGAGAAGCAGATCGTCGAGGCGATCGAGCTGCACCGGCCGCTGTCGCGTGCTGCGGCGCGCGAGCGCGCCATCGAGTGCCTCGCCATGGCGGGGTTTCCCGACGCGGCGAGGCGGCTCGGCGCCTATCCGCACCAGCTCTCGGGTGGGCAGAGGCAGCGCGTGATGATCGCGATGGCGCTCGCCAACAACCCGGCGCTGCTGATTGCCGACGAGCCGACCACGGCGCTCGACGTCACGATCCAGGCGCAGATCCTGAAGCTGCTCGCCGAGCTCAAGGAGCGGCTTCGGATGGCGCTTCTCCTGATCACGCATGACCTCGCGATCGTGCGGCGCTTCGCTGACCGCGTATGCGTGATGCAGAAGGGCAGAATCGTCGAACAAGGCAGGGTCGCGGACGTGTTCGGCGCGCCGCAGCACCCCTATACGCGGATGCTGCTCGCGGCCGAACCGAAAGGGGTGCCCGCTCCGGTGGCTCCCGACGCGCCCGAGGTGATGGCGGGCATCGACGTGAAGGTCCACTTCCCGGTCAGGCGTGGGCTGTTGCGCCGGACCGTCGCAGTGGTCAAGGCCTGCGACGGGGTGACGGTGCGCGTGCGCGAGGGCGAGACGGTCGGGCTCGTCGGCGAGTCAGGCTCGGGCAAGACGACGATGGGGCTCGCGCTGCTCGGGCTCGAGCGATCAGAAGGCGAGATCCGTTTCGAGGGGCGCCCGATCCAGGGGCTCGGCCGGGCGGCAATGCGCCCGCTTCGCCGGCGGATGCAGATCGTGTTCCAGGACCCCTACGGCTCGCTCTCGCCGCGCATGTCGGTGGCCGAGATCGTCGGCGAGGGGCTAGCAATCCATGCCCGGCACCTCTCCGCCGTAGAGCGCGAGCGCCTGGTGGCCGAGGCCCTCGTCGAGGTCGGGCTCGACCCTGCCGCAGCGGAGCGCTACCCGCACGAGTTCTCGGGCGGGCAGAGGCAGCGGATCGCGATCGCCCGCGCGCTCGTGCTCAAGCCACGCTTCGTGGTGCTCGACGAGCCGACCTCGGCGCTCGACATGTCGGTGCAGGCGCAGATCGTCGAGCTGCTGCGGGGGCTTCAGGAGCGGCACCGGCTCGCATATCTCTTCATCAGCCATGACCTCAAGGTGGTGCGCGCGATGGCGCATCACGTGGTGGTGCTGAAGGACGGCAAGGTGGTGGAACAGGGTGAGACAAGCGCGGTGATGGACAATCCCCGCGAGCCCTACACGCGGGCGCTGATGGATGCCGCCTTCGCGCTCAAGGCCACCGAGGGCGACGTGGTGCGGAGCTGAGCGGGTGGCGGATCGTTCCGTTCGCGCGGCGCATGCGCGGCTTGACCGGCTTCTGCGCGAGCGCCGGCTCACGCTCGGCGTCAACATCGGGCTGATGAACCGGCCCGGAAGCCCGGTGTTCCGCCGGATCGAGACCGCGCTGCCGATCTTTCTCGGGATCATGGGCGTGGTCATCGCGGTCGCGATCGGGGGCTTTCCGCTCGGGCTGCTGGCGCTGACCGCTGGCCTCGCTGTCTGGTTCCTGGTCATCCTGCCGCGCCTCAAGGACCAGGTGTACGAGCGCACCTTGGGCTACATCAGCAGCGATCCGGAGGCGTTCCTGCGCGTGTGGGAGGCGGGTGCCGTGACGCTGCGTCGCGGCGGCGAGGAGTGCCGCCCCCCGGGCGGCGACGGGGCGGCCTTCGTGCGTGAGACGCGGACGCAACAGGAGCAGGACCGGGAAGACGGCCTCGCATGAGCGCGCTTCTGCTCTCGACCAAGCCCGCGACGATGGAGGTGTGGCGCCGGGAGCTCCTCGCGCTCGACCCCAGCCTCGACATACGCCTCTTCCCCGACACCGGCCCGGTCGAGGACATCATCGCTGCGGTGACCTGGAACCACCCGCCCGAGGACCTCTACCGCTATCCGAACCTCAGGCTTCTGATCTCGATGGGCGCGGGCGTCGACCACCTGTTCCGACCGCCGGGGCCGCCGCCCGGTGTTGCCGTGGTTCGGCTCGTCGATCGGCTTCTGACAACGGCGATGAGCGAGTATGTGCTGCTCGCGGTGCTGCGGCATCACCGGCAGGATGCCGGCTATCGCGCGCTCCAGGCGGCACGGGTGTGGGAGGAGCTTCCCGCCCCGGACACCGAGGTGACGCGGATCGGCATCATGGGCCTCGGCACGCTCGGGGGGGATGCGGCGCGCAAGCTCCGCGCCTTAGGCTTCCGGGTCGCCGGCTGGTCGCGCACGCCGAAAGCGCTTGATGGGATCGAAACCTTCTCCGGCCCCGAGGCGCTGTTTCCTTTTCTTGCGCGCACCGACATCCTCGTCTGCCTGCTGCCGCTGACGCCGGCGACCGAAGGAATCATCAACGCGCGCACGCTCGCCGCCCTGCCGCGCGGCGCGTATCTCATCAACGCCGCGCGTGGCGGGCACGTGGTGGAGGAGGACCTGCTTGCCGCGCTCGACGCGGGGCAGATCAGCGGTGCGGCGCTCGACGTGTTCCGCACCGAGCCTCTGCCACCCGACCATCCGTTCTGGACGCACCCGAAGGTGATCGTCACGCCGCATGTGGCGTCGATCACGATCCCGCGCAGTGTGGCCCCGCAGGTCGTTGAGAACCTTGCGCGGCTTCGCGAGGGGCGGCCGCTGCTCAACGTCGTGGACGTGTCCGTCGGCTATTGACGCGGGCAGAGTGCGCGCACGACAGGCCCCGGGCTCGACCGAGCCCAGGCCCGTTTCGTTTTCGAACGAGTCGCGCCCCTGCGGGGGCGCCGTGCCGCCTCAGCCGGCCCGGCGCATCCCGGCGCTTCGGCCGGTGCCGTTCGCCTCGTTCATGATCTTGCGCAGCTCGCGCAGGAAAGCCGCCCCTTTCAGCGTCTGCTGAACGATCACGCTGCGGCGATCCTGCGGGTCGACCTTGCGGCGGGCGAGGTCGAGCTCGCCGAGCCGGTCGAGCGCACGGGTGATCGCGGGCTTCGACACGTTCAGCGTGTGCGCGAGCCCACGCACGGTATGGGGGCCCTCGGTCAGATAGACCGTCAGGAACACACCGAGCTGGCGGGCGGAGAGGTCGGGCCCATCGCGGCGAACGAGTGCGACGATGGTCTCACGGAGCACGGAGAGAAGGTGCTCGCTGGCGGGATTGGTTGCCATATCATTGTCCTCATGCAGATGTCGCGGAACCGTTCCGGCCGCGCTGCGCAGTGATGTATTGCATTTTCCGGAAAATGCCAGACCCCGGAACGAAAAAGTTACAGCGACGTGATCAACTCCGCCTGACACGGGATCGGACCTGCCTTGCATCCACGACATGCCGCCGCCGCAGCGCCGGCCGGGCGCGCTCCTTGCCCCCGCCGCGGCCGATCAGGCCGGCGGGAAACGCCGCCTGAGCATGCGGAAGACGGCGCGCAGCCCGGTCGCCTCGCCGCCCTCCGCCCGGCCCGGCCGCGCGTGATCGTTCCAGGCGTAGAGGTCAAGATGCGCCCACGGCGTGCCTGGGGAGATGAAACGCTCAAGGAACAACGCGGCGACGACCGCGCCCGCATGCGTGTTGCCGGCGACGTTCGCGAGCTCCGCCGGCCCCTTCTCGAGCCAGGCGCGGTAGGGCTGCCACAGGGGAAGACGCCACAGCGGGTCCTCGGCTTCCGTTCCGGCCGCGAGCAGATCGGCCGCAAGCGCGTCGTCATTCGCGAACAGCGCCACGAGGTCGGGCCCGAGCGCGACGCGCGCCGCCCCCGTGAGTGTGGCGAAATCGAGCAAGATCGCGGGGTTTTCGGCATCGGCATCGGCGAGCAGGTCGCACAGGACGAGCCGCCCCTCGGCATCGGTGTTGCCGATCTCGACCGTCACGCCCTTGCGTGTGCGCACCACGTCGAGCGGCCGCATCGCATGCGCGCCAATCGCGTTCTCGACCGCCCCCACAAGCAGCCTAAGCCGCACCGGCAGCCCCGCCTGCATCACGAGCCGCGCCACCCCGAGCGCGACCGCCGCCCCGCCCATGTCCTTCTTCATCCTGAGCATCGCCGCGGGCGGCTTGAGATCGTAGCCGCCGGTGTCGAAGCACACCCCCTTGCCGCAGAGGGCGACGAGCGGGGCGTCCGGCCCGGCCCCGCTCCAGGCGAGCTCGGCGACGACCGGCGGCCGGGCGCTGCCGCGGCCGACCATCGCCACGGCAGGGTAGGCCTCGGCGAGCCTGTCGCCTTCGGTCAGCGTCACCCGTGCGCCGGCGACCCGGCCCACCTCCGCCACCGCTTCGGCGAGCTCGGCCGGCCCGAGCAGATTCGCAGGGTGGTTGATCAGGTCGCGCGTCGCCCAGACCGCTTCCGCCTCGAGGCGGGCGAACCCTTGGCCTGGGCCGAGAGCGAGACGCGGCGGCATCCGACCCGGCTTGAAGCGGCCGTAGCGATAGGCGCCGAGCGCCCAGCCGAGCGTGGCCGCCTCCGCCTCGGCCACACCCTCGAGGTGCCACGCGCTCGCCTCCGGCAGGGACGCAGCGGCAGAGGCGAAGGCGGCGAGCACCGACCCGCCCTCGCCGAGCCCGACCAGGGCGCCGGCAAGACCGTCGGCCCCTGGCAGGAGCAGCGTCTCGCCCGACTTAGCCGAGAACCCGGCGGCGCTGGCGAAACGACGCGACGCCTCGGGCAGGGTCGCGAGCACCGCAGCGAGGCTTCCGGGAGAGGCGGCGAGCAGGGGAAGGGTCGCCGCGCCATCGGGCGCGAAACAGGGGAGCATGGCCCCTCCTCGGGCGGGGTGGCGGACAAGGCGGGCGGATGTGACGGCCGCGTGACGGCACGCGTCGCGGCGGATAGCCAAACCCGCCCGGCGGTGCAAGGCCGGGCCGATCGGTCCGGCGTGTGCGATGGCCTCGCGGGCGCGGGCGGGGTAGACCTGCAGCCGGAATGAGCCGCCGGGAATGACACCGCTGTCGCGGATCGCCTCGCCGCCAGAGGTGCGTGCACGGCTCGCGGCATCGCTCCTGCTCGCCGCCGCCTGCCTGTTCTGGGCGGGAAACTTCGTGGTCGGACGCGCCGCTGCGGGCGGGATCCCCCCCGCCGGCCTCGCCCTCTGGCGCTGGGTCGTCGCGGGCCTCGTCCTTGCCCCATTCACCGCCCGGACGCTCTGGGCAGAGCGGGCCGGGCTCGCGCAGGCAGCGCGGATCCTCCTCGCGCTCGGCCTGCTCGGCGTCTGCGGCTTCACCACCCTTACCTATGTCGCCCTCAACAAGACCGAGGCGATCAACGCCGCACTCGCCAACAGCCTGATTCCACTCGCCATTCTCGCCGCGGCGAGCGTGCTCGACCGGGAGCGGCCGAGGCGGGCGAAGATGTCCGGCCTCGCCCTGTCTCTCGCTGGGGTCGCGGTGGTGGTCGCGCGGGGCGACCCGGCCGCGCTGGCGGGGCTTGCGGTGAACGCCGGTGACCTCCTGTTGCTCGTCGCGGTCGTCGCCTGGGCGCTCTACACGGTTCTGTTGCGCCGGGTCCCGGGGGAGCTCGGCGCCCGGCTCGGGCCGCTCGGGCTGTTGGCCGCGACCATCGTGTTCGGGCTGCCGCCACTCTGGCTCTGCCGGCTCGGGGAGCTCGCTTTCGGTGGCGGGCCCATGCCGTCGGACGCGGCGTCGCTCGGCGTCGTCGCCTAGATGGGCCTGTTCCCCTCGCTTGCCTCCTATCTCTGCTGGCACCGCGGGGTGGCGCTGATCGGCCCGGCCGCGTCCGGGCCCTTCCTGCACCTGATGCCGCTGTTCTCGGCCGCGCTTGCCGTGCCGCTGCTCGGCGAGGCGGTGCGGCCGTTCCATGCGCTTGGCCTCGTGCTCATCCTCGCCGGCGTGGCGATGGCGGGGCGGCGATGAGGATGTTCCGCGCCCGCTCGCCTCTCTCCGGCGTCGGCCTGATGCTGGTGGCGATGGCGCTGTTCTCGGTCATGGGCGCCTGCGCCAAGGCGGTGCTCGCCTCGGGCCTGCCGTTGCCGATCGTGCTCCTGTCGCGGGCACTGATCACGATGCTGGTGCTCGCGCCGTGGCTCGCGCGCCGCGGTGGGGCGGGCTTGGTCGCCACCCGCAGGCCCTGGCTGCATCTTGGGCGCGGTCTCTGCGGCCTTGCCGCGATGGGGTTCTCGACGCTTGCGCTGACGCTGATCCCGCTTGCGGACGCGATCGCTCTCAACCAGGCGCGCCCGCTCTGGCTGCTCGTGATCGCGGTGCTGTTCCTCGGCGAGAGGGTCGGCTGGCGGCGGCCGCTCGCCGCTCTCGTGGGGTTCGCAGGCGTGCTCGTCGTCGCCTTCGGCAAGCGCGGCGCGGGCGCAGGCCTCGGCCTCAATCCGGGCACCGCGGTGGCGCTTGCCGCCTCGATCGCCGGGGCGGGTGTTGGCGCCTTCGTCTGCCGGCTCGCGGCGGTGGGCGAGCCGCCGTTCCGGGTCGTGTTCCTCTACGGGGTGATCAGCCTGGTCGCCTGGACGCCGCCGAGCCTCGCTGTCTGGCAGGCGCCGACGGGAACGCAGCTCGCGCTCCTCCTGGCCGCGGGGCTGGCCGCGATCGCGGGCGACTTCCTGGCCTCGATCGCTCTGCGGCGGGCGGAGGCGAGCCTGCTCGCCCCGGTCGAATTCGCGCAGGTGCCGCTCGGGGCGGTGATCGGCTTCCTCGTCTTCGGCGAACGGCCGGGCTGGCCGCTCTTCGCCGGGGTGGCGCTGATGCTCGGCTCGGTCGCCTACATCGCCCGGCGGGAGGCGCAGCTCGCGCGCCTCCGTCGCGTCCCTGTTGCAGGGGCGACACCCGGTCTATGAGGCAGCCCATGCCAGACCTGCACGACGCCTCCCTGCGCGCCGAATGGCACCGCTACTACTCGCCGAAACGGAGCGCGCATCAGCACATGCAGCTCGAGCTCCTCGGCCGCATTCCGGCGCGGCGGGTGCTCGAGATCGGGCCCTATCTCGGCTACGTCACCGCGCTTCTCGACAATGCCGGCTACGCCGTCGAAACCCTCGATTTCGGCCCGCGCGCCTTCGCCCGGCCGGACGTGCCACACCACGACGTCGACCTCACCACGCTGGCGCCCGGCACGCTCACGGGGTTCGATGCCATTCTCTGCTGCGAGACGCTCGAGCATATCCCTTGGGAGACGGCGCAGGCGACGCTGCGCACGCTCGCCGCGACCGGCAGCCGGTTCCTGATCGTTTCGGTGCCCTGGTCGGGAGCGGATCTCACGCTGTCGCTGCACGTGACGCCGCATTGGCTCCGCGCCAAGCTGGCGCTGAAATGGCCGAAGAGCTGGCGGCGGTTCACCCCGTCATCCGGGCTGATGGAGCACCACTGGGAGGTCGGCTACCGCGGCAACCTCGCTCGCCGCCTGGGAGCGGGCGCTCGCCGCCGCCGGCTGGAGGATCCGCGAGCGCGTCTTCACGACGCCGACCCGCAGCGTGATGCATCTCTGCGCCAACACGACCCTCACCCGCGCGACGGAACAAGACGGGTCCTCTGTCCCCTGAGCACGGAGACCCTGTCGCCGACCCGCAACCCGTCCTCGTTGTCCTGGATCACGGCGATCGTCCCGCCGCTCTCCAGTTGGACGATGAACTCGGCTGCGACCCGTCCGGTCATTGACCGTTCCAACGCACCGCCGGCGACGCCGCCCGCCACCGCTCCGGCGATCCCGGCAAGCAGGTTCGACCGCCAGTCGCCGCCGATGAAACTGCCCGCCACCCCGCCGGCCGCCCCGCCGATCAGCGTTCCGGTGTGGCCCGTTCCCTCGACCGAGACGGGGCGGATCGAGACGATGGTGCCGCGCTCCACCGCCGCCGCCTGGTTCACCTCCCGGCTCTCATAGACGTTCGGTCCGGGCCCGCGGGCGCAGCCCGAGGCGACCAGGCCGGCGACGCAGAGGCCGAAGACCAACTTCACAGACGAATGCATGGAAACCCCCTCCGCGACGGCTCTCCGTCCTTCTCCAGCCAGCCGCCTCTGTGGCCCTTGGGCAACAGAATGCCGTCACGATGGCGAACATGCCACCCTTCGCCCGCTACCGGGCTTGGCACGGCGTCTCGTTCCGCGATAGCCATTTGGCTGCCTTTTTTCAGCCCCACCCTCAACGCCGGGCGGGACAAGGCGGGCGCGGCGCGAGTCGCAGCACAACATCGTTCAGGGAGTAGTGCGGACGTGGCAACTGTCGCAGGGGAAAGGACACCAGGCCGGATCGGCCGCTCCCTTCGCCTCGTCGCCGCCTGTCTCGCCCTCGCTGGTCTCGCCGCCTGCGGCGGTGGCGGCCATCCGCCCGCCTATCAGCCGCGCGAGGCGAGCTATGCCCCGCCCGGCCCGCCGCACGACCCCTGGGGCCCCTACATCGTCGAGGCCTCGCGACGGTTCGACGTTCCGGAGCTCTGGATCCGCGAGGTGATGCGCGTTGAGAGCGGCGGCCGGCCGCTCGCGCTTTCGAGCGCCGGGGCGATGGGGCTGATGCAGGTCATGCCGGCAACTTACGCCGAGCTTGCCGCCCGGTACGATCTCGGCCCCGATCCCTACCACCCACGCGACAACATCCTCGCCGGCGCCGCCTATCTCCGCGAGATGTATGACCGGTTCGGCAACCCGGCCTTCCTCGCCGCCTACAACGCAGGCCCCGGAACGCTCGACACCTATCTCGCGGGTCGCCGCGGCCTGCCGGATGAGACCCGTCGCTATGTGGCGATGATCGCACCGCGCATCGCGGGCGTTCACCCGCAGACCCGCGCCTCTCCGGCGGCGTACGCCTATGCCGCTCTGCCGACCAACATTCCCCCAGGGCCGCGCCGCACCGCACGCGGCCAGCCGACGCCGCTTCTCGCCTACGCGCCGCCGCGGCCGCCGCCTGCCCCGCCGGTCCAAACCGCGGTTGCCCCCGCGCCCGTCACCGCTCCGGTGCGCGAGCCCGTGGTCACAGCGGCGCTGCAGCGCCCGCCGTCTGCGCCGGCGCAGGGCGGCGGGCTCAGGCTGATCTCTTCGGCCCATGCCGCACCCGCGCTCGCCGCGCCGCGCCCGGCAAGCCTCGCCGGCGCGTGGGCGATCCAGGTCGGCGCCTTTCAGGGCGAGGCGCAGGCGAGAAGTGCCGCCGAAGCCGCACGCCGTGCCGCCCCCGACCTGCTCGCCGGGGCGCGGCAGGAGCTCCGCCCGGTGCGGACGGCGAGCGGCACCCTCACCCGCGCTCGCCTCGCCGGGCTCTCGGCCGAAGCCGCCGTGGCCGCCTGCCAGAGGCTCGAGCGCGCCAACACCTCCTGCATCGCCCTCGCGCCCGACGCCCAGGGCTGACCCGCACGTCCTCGGTCGCGCCCGAGGTTGCCGCGCCGCCGCTGCCGCGCCATGCTGCCCGGCGTCCGCCCCTCGGGCGGGATCATTTATAACGAGAGGGAAACGCTCTGTGGACGCACCGAAATTCCCGCCCGCACCCGGGCCCGAGGCGGAGTTCCGCGCCTTCCTCGCCCAAGGCCGGTTCATGCTCCAGAAGAGCGCCTCGACGGGAGCGTTCGTGTTCTACCCGCGCGTCGCCGCCCCGGGCAGCGGAGCGCGTGATCTCGTCTGGGTCGAGGCCTCGGGCTTCGGCACGGTCTACGCCACCACCGTGACGCGGCAGCGCCCGAACCCCGACGGGTCGCGGGCCGACTACAACATCGCCCTGATCGAGCTCGACGAGGGACCGCGGCTGATGAGCCGGGTGGAGGGGATCGCGCCCGAGGCGGTGACGATCGGGATGAGGGTCAAGGCGCGGATCGCCGAGGTGGATGGCGCCCCGGGCCTCGTGTTCGACCCGGCCTGACACGTTCGGAGGACGCAGAATGGCGCATGCGCTTCGCGGCAAGGTTGCGATCGTCGGCATCGGGACGGCAGGCTGCGGCGAGGCACCCGGCCGGTCGGCCATCGAGCTGCTGGCCGAGGCCTCGCTCGCCGCTCTCGACGATGCCGGGCTCGCGCTCGGGGAGGTGGACGGGCTGTTCACCGCCACGTCGGTGCACGCCTTCCCCACCCTTTCGGTTGCCGAATATCTCGGCATCCGCCCGCGCTTCTTCGACGGCACGAACGTGGGCGGCGCGAGCTTCGAGGCGCATCTCTTGCACGCCGCGCTCGCTCTTGATGCCGGCTATTGCGACGTCGCCCTGATCTGCTACGGCTCGAACCAGCGCAGCGCGGGCGGTCGGCTCGTCTCGATGTCGGAACCGCAGGTCTGGGAGGCGCCGTATCGGCCGCGCCATCCGCTCACGGCCTATGCGCTCGCCGCCTCCCGGCACATGTACCAGTTCGGCACAACGCGCGAGATGCTCGCCGACGTCGCCGTCGCCGCGCGCGCCTGGGCGAACCTCAACCCGGCCGCCTTCGCGCGCGGGCCGCTCACACGCGAGGACGTGCTCGCAAGCCGCATGGTGTCGGATCCGCTCACCGTGCTCGACTGCTGCCTCGTCACCGATGGCGCCGCCGCCTGCGTTCTGACGCGCGCCGATCGCGCCCGGCACCTGCGGCAGAAGCCCGCCTGGTTCCTCGGCGCCGCCGGTGCACAGTGGCACCGGAGCATCAGCATGATGCCCGATCTCACCATCACCGCTGCCTCCGAGAGCGGGCCGCGCGCCTTCGCCGCCGCCGGCCTCTCGCCCTCGGACGTGAACCTCGCGATGCTCTACGATGCCTTCACCATCACCACGATCCTGTTCCTCGAGGATCTCGGCTTCTGCCCGAAGGGCGAGGGCGGACGGTTCGTCCAGGACGGGGCGATCGCGCCCGGCGGCCGTCTCGCCGTCAACACGAATGGCGGCGGGCTCTCCTGCGTCCACCCCGGCATGTACGGCCTGTTTCTGATTGTCGAGGCGGTGCTGCAGCTGCGCGGCCGCGCGGGCGAGCGCCAGCTTCCCGTCTGCGATGTCGCGCTCGTGCACGGCAATGGCGGCACGCTCTCGAGCCAGGTGACCGCGCTGCTCGGATCGGACGCCGCCCTCTAGGTCTCGCCTGTGGCCTTCGGCTCGCTCGACTCTCTGCTCGCGCCGAAGAGCGTCGCTGTCCTCGGCGCGAGCCAGGACCCGAGGCGGATCGGCGGCCGGCCGATCGCCTATATGCTCGAGCGGGACTTTCCGGGGCCGATTCTGCCGGTGAACCCGAACCGCGAGACGGTTCAGGGCCTGCGTGCCTGGCCGCGGCTCGCCGACGTTCCCGGCGAGGTGGAGGCCGCGATCATCGCCGTGCCGGCGGAGGCCGCCGAACAGGCCGTGGCGGACTGCATCGCCAAGGGGGTGAAGGCGGCGATCATGTTCACCGCCGGCTTCGCCGAGGTGGACGAGGCCGGGGCGGAGCGTCAGGCGCGCCTCGCCGCCGCGGCGCGGGCGGCCGGCATGCGGCTGCTTGGGCCGAACACGCTCGGGCTTTTCAACGCGCGGATCGGCTGGTTCCCGATCTTCTCCTCGAGCTTCGAAAACGGCTGGCCGCGGCCGGGGCGGATCGGCATCGCGAGCCAGTCGGGCGCCTATGGCACCCACCTCTTCGCGCTCGCGCGCGACCGCGGCCTCGGCACGCCGGTTCTGATCACCACCGGCAACGAAGCGGATGTCACGCTCGGCGAGGCGATCGGCTGGCTCGCCGAGGACGAGGGAACGGACGTGATCGTCGCCTACGCCGAAGGCGTACGCGACGCCCCCTCCTTCCTCGCCGCTCTCGAGACGGCACGACAGAGGCGCAAACCCGTCGCCATCATCAAGGTGGGGCGTTCGGCGCTCGGGGCGCGCGCCGCGGCGAGCCACACCGCCTCGCTCGCCGGGGACGATTCGGTGACGGAGGCGGTGCTGCGCGACGCAGGAGCTGTGCGCGTCCGGAACACCGAGGAGCTCCTCGACATCGCCGAGGTAGCGACGCGCCGGATCTACCCCTGCCCCAACACCCTCGGGGTGGTGACGATCTCGGGCGGCGCGGGCGTTCTGATCGCCGATGCCGCCGACGCCGCCGGCCTTGCGATGCCGCCGATGCCAGAAGAAGCGCAGGCGCGGCTCAAGTCGCTCGTGCCGTTCTGCAACCCCGCCAATCCGGTCGACTGCACCGCCCAGGCCTTCAACGACCTCTCTGTGATCGGCGCCTTCGCCGAGAGCATGCTGGCCGACGGCGGGTATGCAAGCGCGATCGCCTTCTTCACCCAGGTCGGCGCCTCGCGGAGCATCGCGCCGTCGTTGCGCGAACAGCTCGACCGCGTGGTGTCGCGTTTCCCCGACCGTCTCTTCATCCTCTCCGTCACCGGCCCTGCGGAGACGCTCGCCGCCTGGCGCGAGGCGGGCTATCTCGTGTTCGAGGACCCGACGCGCGCGGTCGCAGCGGTCGCGGCGATGGGACGTTTCGGCGAGGCCTTCGCCCGGCCCCCCGCCGCGCGCCCCGAACCGCTCGCGGCACCGCTCCCCACGACGCGCCCGGACGAGGTCGAGGCGAAGCGTCTGCTCGAGGCGATCGGCATCAGGGTGCCCGAGGAGCGGCTCTGCACCTCGGCCGAGGAAGCGGCCGACGTCGCGGCGGCGCTCGGCGTTCCGGTGGTGCTCAAGCTCGTCTCGCCCGACATCGTGCACAAGAGCGACATCGGCGGGGTGCGGCTCGGGCTTGCCGGTCCCCAAGCGGTTCGTTCCGCTTACGATGAGATCATTGCGGCCGCACAGCGCCACGCGCCGCACGCACGCCTGCGCGGCGTTCTCGTCACGCCGATGCTCTCTGGGGGCGTCGAATGCCTGATCGGGGTGACGCGCGACCGCGTGTTCGGCCCGGTCGCGATGGTCGCTCTGGGCGGCGTGTTCGTCGAGGTCTTGCGCGACACCGCACTCCGGCTCTGCCCCTTCGGCGAGGCGGACGCGATGGAGATGATTCGCTCCTTGCGCGGCTTTCCGCTGCTCGACGGCGCGCGCGGGCGGCCGAAGGCGGACGTCGCCGCCCTCGCCGCCGCGCTGTCCCGCCTCTCGCGCTTCGCTGCCGGCGCCGGGCCCCGGCTCGTAGGGGTCGAGGTGAACCCGATCCTCGTCCTCCCCGAAGGCCGAGGCGCGGTCGCGCTCGACGCCGTGGTGACGCTGGAGGAGAGCCATGCCGCTTGATCCCGAGAGGCTCTACGCCTACCCGATCCCCGAGGTTCGGCAGACGCTCACGCGCAAGGACGTGATGCTCTACGCGCTCTCGGTCGGGCTCGGGCAGGACCCGATGGACGACTGGCAGCGCCGTTTCGTGTTCGAGAAGGATCTCGTGGCTCTTCCCACCATGGCGGTGGTGCTCGGCTATCCCGGCTTCTGGCTCGGCGACCCCGCGACCGGCGTCGACGCTGCCAAGGTTCTGCACGGGGAACAGTCGATCACGCTGCACCGCCCGCTTCCCGTTGAGGGGACGGTGGTTGGGCGGACGAGTATCACCGGGCTTATCGATCGCGGCGCCGGGAAGGGGGCGATCCTCTACACCGCGCGCGAGCTCACCGACGGCGAGGGCAACGCTCTTGCGACCCTCGAGAGCACCACGCTGCTGCGCGGTGACGGCGGCTTCGGCGGCCCGACGGGCCCCGTCAAGCAGCCGCATCCGACCCCGGAGAGGCCGCATGACGCCGCGCTCGCTCTCGCGACCCGGCCGGAACAGGCGCTGCTCTACCGGCTCAACGGCGACCTCAATCCGCTGCACGCCGACCCGGAGGTCGCGGCGCGGGCCGGCTTCCCGCGCCCGATCCTGCATGGGCTTTGCACCCTCGGCGTGGTCGGGCATGCGCTCCTGCGCCTTGCCTGCGGCGGCGCGCCGGAGCGGCTGCGGCAGCTTGCGCTTCGCTTCTCCGCTCCCGTGTTCCCGGGCGAGACGATCGAGACGCGGCTGTGGGACGAGGGCGGCGGGCGTTTCGCCTTCACCGCCCGCGTGGCGGAGCGCGACGTGACGGTGATCACGCACGGCTTGTGCGAGGTCGCGCTGTGATCGACAAGTTCGTCCGCAGCGCGGCGGAGGCGCTCGAGGGCGTGCAGAGCGGCGCGACCGTTCTGATCGGCGGCTTCGGCCAGGTCGGCACGCCCAATGCTCTGATCGAAGCCCTGTCGGAGCTTGATCTGCGCGACCTCACGGTGGTGTGCAACAACGCCGGCACCGGAACGCATGGCCTCGCCCGCGTGATGGCCGAGGGGCGCGTGCGCAAGATCATCTGCTCCTATCCGCGCAGCGCCGGCTCGGTGGTGCTCGAGGAGCTCTACCGCGAGGGGAGGATCGAGCTCGAGATCGTGCCGCAGGGAACGCTCGCGGAACGGCTTCGGGCGGCCGGCGCGGGGCTTGCGGCCTTCTACACGCCGACCGGTGTGGGCACCGCTCTCGCCGAAGGCAAGGAGGTGCGCGAGTTCGACGGCCGCGCTTACGTGCTCGAGCGGGCGCTTCGGGGCGATGTCGCGCTGATCGAGGCCTGGGCGGCGGACCGCTGGGGCAACCTCACCTACCGCCGCGCGGGTCGGAACTTCAACCCGGTGATGGCAATGGCGGCCGACCTCACCGTGGCGCAGACGCAGCATGTCGCCGACCTCGGCGGCCTCGACCCGGAGGCGATCGTCACCCCCGGCGTGTTCGTTGACCGCGTCGTTCACATCCCCTACGGTGACCCTGTTCTCGGCACGCCGCTCTATTGAAAGGGAGGGAGAGATGGACGCCGCCGTCGAGCCGAAGCCGCGCACACGGGCGGAGATGGCCGCGCGCGTCGCCGCCGACATCCCGGAGGGCTGGGTGGTCAATCTCGGCATCGGCATCCCCACCCTCGTGTCGGACCATGTGCCGCCCGAACGCGAGGTGATCTTCCACAGCGAGAACGGGGTGATCGGCGTCGGCCCCGCCCCGCCCGAGGACGCGCGCGACCCGTGGCTGATCAATGCCGGCAAGCACTACGTCACGCTGCGGACGGGCGGGGCGTTCGTCCACCACGCCGACAGTTTCGCCCTGATCCGCGGCGGCCGGCTCGATCTCTGCGTGCTCGGCGCCTTCGAGGTCTCGGAGCGGGGTGATCTCGCCAACTGGTCCACCGGCGCGAACGAGCGTGCGCCCGCGGTCGGCGGGGCGATGGACCTCGCCGTGGGGGCGAAACGGCTCTGGGTCGTGATGGAGCACACGACGAAGGACGGGCGGCCGCGGCTCGTGCGACGCTGCAGCTTTCCGCTCACCGCCCTCGGCGTGGTCAGGCGCGTCTACACCAATCTCGCCGTGCTCGATGTGACGCCGCGCGGCTTCGTGGTGCGGGAGATGATCCCCGGGCTGACGCTCGAGGCCTTGCAGGCGCGAACCGACGCGCCCCTCTCCCTCGCGTCATGACCGTGATCGACGCCGACCGGGCGGAGGGACTCCGCCTCCTCCGCGAGAGCGCGGGCGCGATCAGCCCGCGCGGCGGGTCGCTTGCCGCCGTGCGCGCCCTGCGCGACAGCGAAACAGGCTTTGACCGCGCCGTTCTTGCCGAGATGGGCGGCCTTGGCTGGCTCGGGCTGCGCGTGCCGGACGCGTCGGGAGGGGCGGGGCTGGGTGTGGCGGAGCTCTGCGCTCTCGCCGAGGAGATGGGGCACGGGCTGCGGCCCGAGCCGCTTGTGGCGATCGCCACGATCGCGGCACCGCTCGTGCCCGAACCGGACGTGCTCGCGGGCAGGCGCGTGCTCCTTCCGGCTTGGGCGGAGCGGCCGCACACTCTCGACCCCTTCGGCGACACGATCGCGACCTCGGATGAGGCGGGGGTGCGGCTGAGCGGGCGGAAGCTCGCCGTGCCGATGGCGGCCGGGGCGGACGGGTTCCTCGTCACCGCGCGCGAGGGCGAGACGCCGATCGTCGCGCTCGTCGAGCGGTCAGCGCCCGGTGTCGCGCTGACCACTGCTTCGACCGTCGATGGCGGCCATCTCGGGACGCTCTCGCTCGACGACGCGCCGGCAAGACGCGTCGCGTCCGATGCCAGCGCCCTCGTCGCACGCCTTCTCGACGAGGCGTCAGTGGCCACAGCCGCGGAGCTCCTCGGGCTGATGGAGCGTGCCTTCGCGATCACCCTCGACTATCTCGGCACGCGGCATCAGTTCGGCCGCCCGATCGGCTCGTTCCAGGCGCTGCAGCACCGCGCCGCCGACCTCAAGATCCAGCTCGAGCTCGCGCGCGCCGCGGTCGGCCACGCCGCCTCGATGTGCGACACCGATGCGCCGGCAGAGCGGCGCGCGGCAGCGGTGTCGCTTGCCAAGGCGCGCGCCTCCGACGCGGCGATGCTGATCACACGCCAGGCGATCCAGCTTCATGGCGCGATCGGCTACACGGACGAGGCCGATATCGGCCTGTTCCTCCGCCGCGCCATGGCACTCGCCACCTCCTTCGGCACCGCGACCGCGCATCGGCGACGCTATGCCGCGTGCGCCCCGCCTCTGGACCTCGACGCATGATCCCCTCCGACCCCGTCCTCGTCGCACGCGACGACGCCCTCGTGACGCTGACGCTGAACGCGCCGGAGCGCCGCAATGCGCTCTCGGTCGCCATGCGGCGCGCGCTTGCCGATGCGCTCGAGGAGATCGAGGCAGACCGTTCCGTTCGCGTTGTCATCCTCACCGGGACGGGAGAGCATTTCTGCTCGGGTGGAGACCTCGCCGGCATGGAGGTGGGGAGCCTCGCCGAGGGCCGGGAGCGCATGCGGCAGACGCACCGGCTCGTGCGCCTGATGGTGCAGGCGCGCGTCCCGATCATCGCCGCCGTCGAGGGCTGGTGCGCGGGTGCCGGCATCTCCCTCGCCTGCGCGAGCGACCACGTGATCGCGGGCGAGGGGGCGCGGTTCGTCGCGAGTTTCGGCAAGGTGGGGCTTCTGCCCGATCTCGGCCTCCTGCACACGCTTCCGCTCAGGGTCGGCCAGGGGCGGGCGCGTGAGCTCCTCCTCTTCGGCGAGACGGTCGACGCGTCGCGCGCGCTTGCGATCGGGCTTGTTGACCGGGTGGTTCCCGCAGCCGACGCGCTCGCGGCGGCGCGGCAGCGCGCGGCCCTGCTCGCTGCCCAGGCGCCGCTGACGCTCGCGCTCACCAAGGCCGCGCTCGCCGCCGGGCTCGAGGCGGCGCTCGCGCGCGAGCAGGACATCCAGGCCGCGCTCTACCTCACGCCCGACCATGCCGAGGGAAAGGCGGCCTTCCTCGAGAAGCGCCCTCCCCGATTCTCCGAAGGAACGTGACATGACCGATACGATCCCAGGCCCTGGCGAGGACATGGAGGCGCTGCCCGACGAGGTGTTCCGCCAGCGCGTGCGCGCCTGGATCCAGGCGAACTGCCCGCCCCATCTGCGCCACCCGCCGCGTCGGCTGCACTGGCGAGAGACGAGGCCCTGGTACATGGCGCTCGCGCGTCAGGGCTGGCTTGCGCCCGGCTGGCCGCGCGAATACGGCGGCATGGGCCTCTCCCCGGCCAAGCAGGTGATCTTCATCGAGGAGCTCGAGCGGCACGGGGCGCCGCGGACCAACGACATGGGCATCACCATGATCGGGCCGCTGCTCATCCGTTACGGAACCGAGGCGCAGCGGCAGCGCTTCCTCCCGCGAATCCTCTCGGGCGAGGACATCTGGTGCCAAGGGTATTCCGAGCCGAACGCGGGGTCGGACCTCGCGTCGCTCCGCACCGAGGCGGTGCTCGAGGGCGACCACTACATCGTCAACGGCTCGAAGATCTGGACCACGCTCGCCAACGACGCGAACTGGATCTTTCTGCTCGTGCGCACCGACCGCACGGCGAAGAAGCAGGACGGCATCTCCTTCCTGCTCGCGCCGATGGACAGCCCTGGGATAACCGTGCGCCCCATCATCACGCTCGACCGGCATGACGAGTTCTGCGAGGTGTTCTTCGACAATGTCCGCGTGCCGGCCGAGAACCTCGTGGGCGAGCCCAACCGCGGCTGGGCCATGGCCAAGGCGCTGCTCGGCTTCGAGCGCATCTTCCTCGGCTCGCCGAAACAATCCACCTACGCGCTTGCCAAGCTCGCGCAGCTTGCCGACCACTACGGTGTGGCAGACGACGCCGTGTTCCGCGACCGTTTCACGCGCCTCAGGATGGACCTCGAGGACCTCAAGGCGCTCTATGAGACGCAGGTGGCGAAGCTGCGCCGCGGCGAGGAGCTCGGCCCCGAGGTCTCGATGCTGAAGGTGTGGCAGTCGGAGCTCTTCCAGCGGATCGCCGAGGCGGCGCTCGAGATCGCCGGCGAGGAGGGCGCGCTGGTCGAACCGATCGGCGGTAACCGGGCGCTCAACCCCGGCTCGAGTTTCATTCAAAGCCGCGTCGTCTCGATCTACGGCGGTTCGAACGAGATCCAGCGCAGCATCATCGCCAAGAACGTGCTCGGGCTGCCCGGGGCAGGCGCGGCATGAGCGGGCTCTGGGCGCTCTCCGCCGCAGACCAGGCACGGCTGATCCGCACCCGCGCGGCCTCCGCCCGCGAGGTCGTTTCGTCCGTGATCGCCAGGCACGAGGCGACGCATGCCGCGATCAACGCCGTGGTCGAGCTGCGCGAGGAGGAGGCGCTCGCCGCCGCCGCCGACGCGGCCGATGCAGCGGTCCGGCACGGCGAGGCGCTGGGCCCGCTGCACGGCGTGCCGGTGACGATCAAGGTCAACATCGACCAGGCGGGCTATGCGACCACGAACGGCGTGGCAGCCTTCAAGGACCTGATCGCCACGGGCGACAGCCCGGTGGTGGCCAACCTGCGACGCGCCGGCGCGATCCCGATGGGGCGGACGAACACGCCCGCCTTCAGCTACCGCTTCTTCACCGACAACGCCTTGCATGGCCGCACGCTCAACCCGCGCAACCCGCGGCTCACGCCGGGCGGCTCGTCGGGCGGCGCCTCAGCGGCGGTGGCTGTGGGCGTCGGGGCGATCGCCCATGGCAATGATCTCGGCGGCTCGATCCGTTACCCGGCCTATGCTGTGGGCGTGGTCGGCCTGCGCCCCTCCTTCGGCCGGGTGCCCGCCTTCAACGGCACCGCGGTCGAGGAACGGCCGATCACGCTGCAGATGCTGAGCGTGCAGGGCCCGCTCGCTCGGACCGTGGGCGACCTGCGGCTTGCGCTCGCGGCGATGGCGGCGGCCGATCCGCGCGACCCCTGGCACTGCCCGGTTCCGCTCGCGCTTCCCGAGCCGAAACGGCCCTGGCGGATCGCTCTTGCGACGCTCGGCGCCTCGCCCCCGGTGGTGCAGGCTTTGCGCCAGGCGGCGGGCTGGCTTGCCGAGGCCGGCTGCGTGGTCGAGGAGGTCGCCCTGCCGCGGTTCGACGAGGCGGCCGAGCTCTGGCGCGCCCTGATCGTGACCGAGTCCGAGCGCGCGCTTCGCCCGGCGATCGAACAGCTCGGCGACGACGCCATCAAGACCGCCTACGCGGCGTGGGCCGCGAACGTCGCCCCGCTCGCGCCCGATGCCTTCGCCGCAGGCCTCGCGCGGCGGACCGCGATCTGGCGCGACTGGCAGGTCTTCCTCTCGGCCTATGCGGCCGCGCTCCTGCCCGTGTCGCTCGAGCCGCCCTTCCCGCAGGGTCTCGACCAGGAGGGAGAGGCGGCGGGCGCGCGCATCCTCGCCGCCCAGGCGCCGCTCTACGTGATCAACCTGCTCGGCCTGCCCGGCCTCTCCGTGCCGACGGCGGTGGTGCACGACGGCATCCCCCTCGGTGTGCAGCTCGTCGCCGCCCGGTTCCGCGAGGACATCTGCCTCTCGCTCGGAGAGGTGATCGAGGCGCGCGCGGGTGCCACAGGCGTGATCGATCCGCTATCATGACCGGGGCTCAAGCCTCCGGGAGGCCGACCATGATCCGATTTGCTTCTGTTGTCGCCGCAGCCCTGCTCGCCGCCGCTCCTGCCGCCGCGCAGCGGGTGATCTCGACGCCGAACGCCCCGGCCGCGATCGGCCCCTACAGCCAAGCGATCCAGGCAGGGCCGTTCCTGTTCCTCGCCGGGCAGATCGCGATCGACCCCGCAACCAACGAGGTGAAGCGCGGCACGATCGAGGAGGAGACGAAGCTCGTGCTCGACAACCTCAAGGCGGTGGTCGAGGCGGCGGGCATGACCATGGCCAACATCGTCTCGACCACCGTGTTCATGGCCGATCTCAACGAGTTCCCGCGCATGAACGCGGTCTACGCCACGTACTTTCCGACCAATCCCCCGGCGCGGGCGACCGTCCAGGTCGCGCGCCTGCCGCGCGATGTGAAGATCGAGATCGCGGCGATCGCCTACCGGGCCCCCTGAGAGCGGCGGCCCGCCGACGTGTCCCGCGCGCGCTGCACCGGAGGAGCGTGACGGCAAGGCAAGTCGGCGCAGGCGAGGGACGAGGCAGGCGAAACGCGCGCTGGCGACGGCGCGTGCGCGATTGGCGCGATTCGATGCCGGCGGCCGACGCCGCCGCGCCGCCTGCCCTCACGCCGCCTTCAGCCGCGCGGCGAAGGCCTTGCGGAACTTCGCGACCTTCGGTGCGATCACGACGCGGCAATACCCCGCCCATGGGTTGCGCTCGAAATAGCGCTGGTGCTCCGGTTCGGCCGGCCAGAAGGTGGTGAGCGGCACCACCTCGGTGGTCAGCGGCGCGGGCCAGAGCCGCGACGCCTCCACCTCCGCCATCACCGCCCGCGCCGTCCGCGCCTGCTCCTCGTCATGCGTGAGGATGATCGAGCGGTATTGCGGCCCGACATCCGCCCCTTGCGCGTCCTTGGTCGTCGGGTCGTGGACGGAGAAGAACACGCGCAGCAGGTCAGCGTAGTCGATCACCGCCGGATCGAAGGCGATCTGCACCACCTCGGCGTGGCCAGTGCGCTTGCCGCACACGAGCTCGTAGGTCGGGTTCGGCACATGCCCCCCGGCATAGCCGCAGGTGACATCCTCCACCCCCTCGAGAGCGCGGAAGATCGGCTCGAGGCACCAGAAGCAGCCGCCACCAAGTGTCGCGAGCGCGCGCGTCGAGGACTGGGTCATCGGTCCCTCCGTCGGATTTGGTGAGAGATGGGCGCGCAAGCCCCCGCCGCAAAGGGAGGGGTGCCCCTCGCCCGGCCACCCCTCCCTGCCGGTGCTGCCCTGCCGCTCGCGCGACGGTAGCGTAGGCGTCAGCGCACGAAGACGATGGTCACGCTTCGGTCGGCGCGGTTCTCCGCCCAGTCAACCCGCGCGCCGAAGCCGGGGCCGGCGACGACGCTGCCGAGCGTCTCGCGGCGCACGCCGCGCTGCATGAGCGCGTTCCGAACCGCCTGGATACGCTGCTCAGCGAGCCGCTGGTTCGCCTGCGGCGAGCCGGTGGGCGAGGTTCGGCCGACGAGGCAGATCTCGGTCGGGAACGTCGCGGTCGCGCGGGCGGCCGCGCGCTGCACCACGGCCCTCGCGGCCTGATCGAGCTCCGCGGAGCCGACCGGGAAAAACACGATGTACTCCTCGCGCCCCGGTTCCCCGGGCGAGACGCCTGTGCAGGCCACGGCTGCGCGTGCCGGCAGAGCGGCGAGCGTGATCGCCAAGGCCGCGGCGACAAGAACGGCGCGCAGGGCGGACATGGGTCTCCTTCCTCTCCTCTGGCCCGGCGCGTGATCGTAGCACGCGCAGGGGCCGATCGTTGCTAGACTTGCATCACTGCCGGGCCGATCCTTGCGCCCGCGGGAGGACAACCATGCCGGACGACGCGAGGACCGGGCCACCTCCGTCGGGGATCGCGCCCGACGCATCAGGCCTCAACCTCTACGAGGCTGACGGGGCGCTCAGGCCCCTGCTCGACCTCTGGATGGAGCCTTCGTTGCGCGCCCATCTCGAGCCGCATCTCGTCGAGCTCGGCGCGCTCGCGGGTGGGCGACTCGATGCGCTCGCGCGCGAGGCGGACCGCACCCCTCCCGTGCTGCGCAAGCGCGACCGGTTCGGCAACGAGATCGATCTCGTCGAACACCACCCCGCCTATCGGGAGATGCAAAAGATCGGCCTCGGGCGCTTCGGCCTTGCGGCGATGAGCCATCGGCCGGGCGTGCTCGGCTGGCCGGAGCCGCTGCCGCCGCTCGCCAAATACGCGTTCCAGTATCTGTTCGCCCAAGCAGAGTTCGGCCTGCTCTGCCCGATCTCGATGACGGATGCTCTGGCGCGCGTGCTCGCCCGGTTCGACCCCGTGCTGGCTGCCCGCTGGCTGCCCGCCCTCACGAGCGACGACCCCGACTCCTGGGCGACCGGCGCGATGTTCATGACCGAGAAGGCGGCCGGGTCGGATGTCGGCGCGATCACGACCATCGCGACGCCGAACCCGGACGGCACGTGGAGCCTCACGGGAGAGAAATGGTTCTGCTCGAACGCGGGCGCCGATGTGGCGCTCGTGCTCGCCCGCGCGCGCGGCGTTCCGGGAACCGCGGGGCTCGGCCTGTTCCTCCTGCCGCGGCTTCTGCCGGACGGGCGTCGCAACCGCTTCCGGATCGTTCGGCTCAAGGACAAGCTCGGCACACGCTCTATGGCCTCGGGCGAGATCGTGCTCGAGGGTGCGACCGCCTGGCCGGTCGGCGACCTCGGGCGCGGCTTCGCGCAGATGCTCGAGATGGTGAACGCCTCGCGCCTCTCAAACGGCGTGCGCGCTGCCGGCATGATGCGGCGGGCGCTCATCGAGGCCTCGGTCGCCGCCGCCGGCCGCGTCGCCTTCGGCCGACGCGTGGCCGACCATCCGGCGGCGCGGCGCCAGCTCCTCAAGATCAGGCTCCCGGCCGAGCAGGCGCTCTCGTTCTCGCTGTTCGCCGCCGATGCGATGGCGCGCGCCGATGCGGGCGATTCGCACGCCGCCAAGGTGCTCCGCCTCGCAACACCGCTTCTGAAGTTCCGCGCCTGCCGCGATGCCCGGAAGGTGGCGGGCGATGCGATGGAGATGCGCGGCGGCAACGGCTACATCGAGGACTTCGTGGAGCCTCGGCTCGTCCGCGACTGCCATCTCGGCTCGATCTGGGAGGGAACGAGCAGCATCGTCGCCGAGGATGCGATCGCGCGCGCCGTCGGCCGCTCGGGCTGTCTCGGCCCCTTCGTCGTCGCGCTCACCGCCCTTCTGGCCGACGTGCCGCTCGCCTTCGCCGGCCCCGCCTCGGAGGCGCTGCACCGCGCCGCCGCTTTCGCCGAGGAGGCGGCGGCAGAAGGCTCGGGCGTGCTCAACCGCCAGGCTGCCTCCGCCCTGTATCATGCCGCGACCGCCGTCCTCTTCGCCTGGGAGGGAACGCGGCTTGCGTCCCTCCGTGGCGATGCGCGGCGGCTCGCGCTCGCGCGGCTCGTGCTCGAGCATCGGCTTTCGGCACGCGACCCGCTCGCGCGCGGCGATCTCGCGCAGGAGGCGGCGATCGCCGAGGCGTGGGTGGACGATTCGCCGCTCACCCTCGAGGAGGCGCTCGCGCTTGCGTGACCCCCTCGCCGCAAAGCCGCCGCAGCGCCCAGCGATGCCGTTGCCTGCACGGAGAGACCGGATGCGCCGAACACGTCTTGCCGCTGTCGCCTTCGCCGCGTTCCTCGCCGCGCCTGCGGCGGCACAACCCGAGACGCTGCTTCGCCTCTCGGAAACGGTGGAGCGCAGCGTGCGAGCAGACGAACTCAACGCCGTGCTCCGCGCCGAGGCGGTCGGAAGCTCCGCCGCCGCCGTGGGCGAGCAGGTGAACCGCATGGTCGCCGCGGCGCTCGAGCGCGCCCGTGCCGCACCCGGCGTGACGGTCTCGACCGGCAGCTACACGACATGGCGCATCGGCGAGCGGCGCGAGCAGTGGCAGGGGAGCCAGGAGCTCCGTCTCACCGCCATCGAGGCAGCCCCGGCGCTGCTCGAGCTCGTGGGCACGCTTCAGGGCCAGGGGCTTGCTGTCAGCCGTCTTGTCTTCGAGGTGTCCTCGCCGCTGCGGAAGCGCGAGCGAGACGCCGCAACGGAGGAGGCACTCGCGGCGCTGAAGGAGCGCGCGGAACGTCTCGCAGGGATGATAGGGATGCGGTTCGCGGGCTTCCGCGAGCTCAGGGTCGATGCCGGCCGCCTCGCCCGCCCGCCTCTGCCGGCGCCGATGGCGATGGCGGCCGATGCCGCCCGAACCGCTCCGTCGGCGCAGCCGGCCGAGGTTCCGATCACGGTGACTGTGGAGGGGGATGGGATCCTTCTGCCTCGCTGAACGATTCCGCGCGAGGCCGCTCCTCGAGGCTGTAGCGGAAGTCACAGTGCGAAGCGCCCTCCATGATCGTCTGCGTGCGGGTGAGCTTCAGCCGCGGGTCGTAACCTTCGCAGAACGTTCCGTCGCGGTTGCACGAGAGCACCGCCCCGAGATGGCCGATGCCCATCGCCCGGTAGGTCTCGGCGTAGCGGCAGCGGGTGACGTTGAAGTGGAACTCGGTCTCGGTCTCCTTCAGCACCTCGATCGTGAGCGCGTCATCCTTCGTCCAGGCAGGCAGCGTCTCGGCGAAACTCCTGATCGAGGTGCGCCCACCCGCCGCCCTCCTCGCCCACTCGGCGCCGGCCGCCCTCGCCATGCGGATCACCGCGCGGGCGAGGATGGCGGTGGCGCGTTCCTCGCCGATCTCCTTCGCCATCTCGGCATGCAGCTCCTTCGCGAAGGCCGCCTCGATGGTGCGCTGCCTGAGGATTCCAATCTCCTCGTCCATGCCGTTCCTCCTTCCCGTCATGGCCCCGTCCCGGGCAGAGTAGCGTGCCGAGAGGAGACCGACGATGTCCCGTGCCACCCTCGCCCTTTTGCTGATGCTCGCCTCGCCGCTCCGTGCGGAGGTGCCGGCTCAGGCCCGCGCGGCGATCGAGGCGGTGATCACCGCGCAGATCGAGGCCTTCCGGCGCGATGACGGCGAGGCCGCCTACGCCTTCGCCGCGGACGGCGTGAAGGCCCTGTTCCCGTCCGTCGAGAGTTTCATGCGCATGGTCCGCTCCGGCTATGCGCCGGTGTATCGGCCGCGGGACGTTCGTTTCGCCGAGACCGTGGTCGAGAACGGCGAGGTGGTGCAACGCGTTCTGCTGGTCGGTCCCGACGGGCGGGCTCATCTCGCGCTCTACACCATGGAACTGCAGCCGGACGGATCATGGAAGATCGCCGCCGTCGTGCTCGTCACGCTTCCGGAAGCAGGGGCGTGAACGGGCAGCCGGATGCGACCGGAGACCTGCGTGTCACCGTCTTTCCATCGGGGAGAGACGACATGATCGCACGCCGAACCCTCTGCGCCCTGGCCCTCGCCTCGCTCGCCGCGCCGTCGCGTGCGTAGGCCTCGTACCCGACGCGGACCGTGCGCGTGATCGTTCCCTCTGCACCCGGCGACGGGGGCGACAGCATCGCGCGTCTCTACGCCCACCATCTCGAGCGGCGGCTCGGCCAGAGCTTCGTCGTGGAGAACCGCACTGGCGCCGGCGGGCGGATCGGCACCGAGGTCGCGGTGCGCGCCGCCCCCGACGGCTACACGCTGGTGATGGGCAACGCGGGCAGCCACGGCATCAACGCCGCGCTCTATCGCAGCCTCCCGTACGACATCGCCCGCGACGTCGCCCCGATCAGCCTGCTCGTGGAGGCCCCGAACGTCCTTGTGGTCAACCGAGCGAAACTGCCGGTGAAGGACGTCGCCGAACTGATCGCGTACGCCCAGAGGCGCCCTGGGGAGATCGCCTACGCCTCCGGAGGGCCGGGCACCTCCGCGCATCTGACGATGGAGCTCTTCAAGTCCCTCGCAGGCGTTGATCTCGAGCACGTGCCGTTTCGCGGCGCGGGGCCGGCGCTGCAGGCGCTCGTCTCCGGGGAGCCGCCGGTCATGTTCGTCAACCTTCCCCCAGCGATGGCCTCCATCCGACGCGGCGAGCTCGCCGCGCTTGCCGTCACCTCGCTCGAGCGCACGCCCGACCTGCCGGACGTGCCCACGGTCGCCGAGAGCGGCCTGCCCGGGTTCGAGACGATCGCCTGGTTCGGTCTCCTTGCACCAGCGGGCACGCCGCGACCGGTGATTGAGACGCTGCATCGCGCCTGTGTCGAGATCTCGGCCCTGCCGGACGTCATCGAGAAGATACGCCTGATCGGCGGGTTCCCGCGCGCCTCGACGCCGGAGGCGTTCCGGGATCGGATCGTCGCCGATATCGCGAAGTGGCGCCGCCTCGTCGCGGAGCGGAACCTGGCCCAGGAGTAGGCCGAGTGCGCATCACCGCGGTCAGCTTCGTCGCCGTCAACGTCACCCCGAAGACGAACTGGTCCTTCCTCGTCGTGCGAACCGAGGATGGCCGGGAAGGGATCGGCGAGTGCACGCTCGCCGAGCACGAGATGGCGCTCGAGTCGGAGGCCGCGCGGCTCGGCCGCACGCTCGTGGGCCAGGATTCGCGCCGGCGCACCCTGCTCGCGCGGCTCATCCCGCATGCACCGGCGGGCCTCGTGCGCCATGCCGTTCTCTCGGCGCTCGACCAGGCGCTATGGGACCTCGAGGGCCAGCGCGTCGGCGAGCCGATCCATCTCCGCCTCGGCGGCGCAGTCCGGGAGGGGATCAAGCTCTACGCCAACATCAACCGCGGTGTGGCCCATCGCACGCCCGAGGGCTTCGCTGAAGCCGCGCGCCGGGCCATGGCGGAGGGGTTCGACGCGGTCAAGCTCGCGCCCTTCGACCCGCTGGTGTGGGAGGACGCCTCCGATCCGGGCTTCCGCGCCGCCTATGCCCGAGGGCTCGATCGTGTCGCCGCCGTGCGCGCAGCCGTCGGGCCCGACATCGCGGTGATGATCGATTGCCACTGGCGCTTCTCGGCGGGCGGCGCTGCGGCGCTGATCACCGATCTCGCCGCCGCCTCACCCTTCTCGGTGGAATGTCCCGTCGCCGAATCGAACCTCGCTGCGCTCCGGCGCCTGCGCGGGCGTGCGAACGACCGCGGCATACGCCTCGCCGGCGCCGAGACGCTTGCAGGCCTTGCGAGCTTCGCGCCCGTGCTCGGAGCGGAGGCTCACGACGTGGTGATGCACGACATCAAGTACTGCGGCGGGCATGAGGAGATGCGCCGAATCGCCGCGCTCGCCCACCTGCACGGCGTGGAGATCGCGCCGCACAACCCGACCGGCCCGGTCTGCCACGCGCACTCCGTGCACGCTGCGCTGGCAATCCCGAACGCGACCCTCCTCGAGGTGCAGTTCGGCGAAACCCCGCTCTTCTTCGAGATCGTGTGCGGCTCGGTCCCGGCCGCCACGGGCGGGCGCGCGGAGGCGCCCGATGCTCCCGGCCTCGGCTGCGCGCTCCGCCCTGGTGTCGCCGCCGAGCGGCCCTGGGTGCCGATCGATCGCCCCTGGCTCGACCCGCGCCTCGGCTGAGCCCTGCCCGTTGACGGCGCTGCCGCGGCGCAGCACGCTCGGCGCGACAACAGCGCGGAGGGGCGAGATGCGGACGATCCGGCTCGATGCGATGGCGTCGGCGGCGGCTCTGGTGGCGATGCTTGCGTCGGGCCCGATCGCGGCGAAGAGCTTCACCTGGGCCTTCAGCTCCGACGTGATGACGCTCGACCCGCACGCCTCGAACAACACCTTCACCAACGCCTTCGTCAACAACATCTACGAGGGGCTGACGCGGCACAACGCGAAGATCGAGATCGAGCCCGCGCTCGCCGAGCGGTGGGAGATCGTCTCGCCGACCGTGTGGCGCTTCTACCTGCGACGCGGCGTCACCTTCCACGACGGCTCTCCCTTCACCGCCGACGACGTGGTGTTCACCTGGGCGCGGATGAACACGCCCGGCGCGCTCGTCCGCCGCACCATCGGGCCGGTGACGGAGGTGCGCAAGGTCGACGACCACACGGTCGAGTTCGTCACCTCTCAGCCCTATCCGGTTCTGCTCTCCTCGCTCACCCATTTCTTCGTGATGAGCAAAGCATGGTCGGAGCGGAACAACGCCACGACCAGCTCCAACCTCTCCGACCGGCAGGAGAGCCCGGCGAGCCGGATGGCGAACGGAACGGGTCCGTTCCGGCTCAGGCTGCGCGAGGCCGACAGCCGCACCGTGCTCGAGGCGAACCCCTCCTGGTGGGACAGGCCTGTGCACAACCTCACCGAGGTCACCTACCAGCCGATCCGGAGCGCCGCGACGCGCACCGCCGCGCTCCTCTCCGGCGCGATCGACGCGACCGTCGAACTGCCGCTTCAGGACATCCCCCGCGTCGAGGCCGACCCGAGGCTGGAGGTGATCCAGGGGCCAGAGTTGCGGACGATCTATTTCGGTTTCGACCAGTTCCGCGACGAGCTTCTCTACAGCGACGTCAAGGGAAGGAACCCGTTCAAGGACATCCGCGTGCGCCAGGCGATCTACCAGGCGATCGATGTCGAGACGATCCGGCGCCAGATCATGCGCGGGCAGTCCTGGCCGGCGGGGATGATGGCAAGCCCCTTCCTGACCGGGGCGCCGCAGGACCTGAACCAGCGGCTCTTCCCGTTCGACCCGGAGGCCTCGCGGCGCCTGCTCGCCGAAGCGGGCTACCCGGAAGGGTTCGCCGTCGGCCTCTCCTGCCCGAACGACCGTTACGTCTATGACGAGCGGATCTGCCTTGCGGTGATCGCCATGCTCGGCCGCGTCGGCATCCGCGTTCAGCCGCAGATCGAACCGCTCAATGTGTGGTCGCGCCGGGTGAACCAGCATGACGTGTCGATGTTCATGCTCGGCCACGCCGGCCTGCCGCTCGCCGATGCCTGGTATGTGCTCTCGGAGGTGATCCAGACCAAGACCGACAGGACGGGCGGCCTGAACGCCGGCCGCTACTCGAACCCCCGCATCGACGCGCTCACGCAGGAAGCGAGCCGCGAGACGGACGAAGCGAAGCGCCGGGCGCTGATGCGCGAGGCCTTGGACCTCGAGCGCCGCGACATCGCGCATGTGCCGCTGCACCAGCAGCCGATCGTGTGGGCGGCGCGGCGTGGGATCGAGCTCGCCCAGGCGCCCGACAACCGGCTTCGTCTGTGGCTCGTGCGGATGCCGTGAGGCGATGACAGACATCCTGGTGCGCGGCGGCCTCCTCGTCACGATGGACCCCGCGCGGCGGGTGATCGAGGACGGAGCCGTCGCGATCGCCGGCGACCGGATCGTCGCCGTCGGGCCCCGCGCCGAGGTCGAGGCCGCCCACCCACGGGCGGCGACGGTGATCGAGGCGAAGGGCCGCGCCATCCTGCCCGGGCTGATCGACGGCCACGCCCATGCCGGGCACGGCCTCGTCAAGACCATGGGCGGCGGCGACAGCGAGGCGTGGTCGGAGGCCTGCCGGATCATCTACACCACCGCCTCGCCGCCCTCGTTCTGGCGGGCGGAGGCGCGGCTTGCGGCGCTCGAGCGTCTCCGGGGCGGCGTCACAACCGGCGTGTCTCTGCTCGGCGGCGGCGACAGCATCATGCGCGTCGACGACCCGGCGCACGGAGAGGCGCATGCGGCCGGCGTGGGCGAGGTGGGGATACGCGCGATCATCGCGGTCGGCCCCACGCGGCCGCCGCACCCGCGCCTCTACGCCACCTGGGACGGGGCAAAGCGGATCGACCATCACGTCAGCTTTGAGCGTCAGGCCGAGGTGGTCGGGACGCTGATCGAGCGTCTGCACGGGGCGCAGGACGGGCGCCTTGCGATCGCGACCCTGATGCCGGTCTATCGCGAGACGCGGCACGACCCGGCGGAGGTGGCGCTGATCGAGCGGCAGGGGCGAATCATCCGCGAGCTCGGCCGCAAGGCGGGGACGCTGTTCCACCAGGACGGCCACCGCAACGGGTCTATCGCGATGGCGGAACGCCTCTTCGGCCTCAACGGGCCGGATGCGTTCTACAGCCACTGCACCGACCTGACCGAGGACGACATCGAGAGTGCTGCGCGCACCGGCGTCTCGATCGTGCACAACCCCACCGCGATCGCCCAGGTGCGCGGGCACTGCCCGGTGCCGCTTCTCCTCCAGCGCGGCGTGACGGTGATGATCGGCTCGGACGGCACCGCCCCCGACCGCGGCACCGACATGTTCCGGCACATGGTGATGTGCGCGCGGCTGCACCAGCGCGCGGCGCGCGACGAGCGCCTGATGCCGCCGGGCAAACTCCTCGAGATGATCACCATCGACGCCGCGAAGGGGCTCAACATGTCGGCCTCGATCGGCAGCCTCGAGCCGGGCAAGAAGGCGGACGTGATCACCGTCGATCTCTCGACCCCGCACGCGTATCCGCCGAACATGCCCGTCCATCGGCTCGTGTTCTTCGCCGGTGCGGCGGATGTGCGCGACGTGATCGTCGATGGCCGCGTTCTGATGCGTGACCGTATCGTCACCACAGTGGACGAGGCCGAGGTTCTCGCCGAGGCCGCCGCCGAAACGGAGGCGATGCTCGACCGTTCGGGCCTTCGGCGCCTGATCGCCTGCGACCCGGGCTGGGGGCGCGTGCGGCTCTGAGCCAGGGTCACGCGCGCCGCACCAGGGCGAAGAGCGCCTTGAGCGCGAGCCCGGCCGGAACGGCGGCGAAGCCCGCAAGCGCCGGCAGAAGGAGCGCCATCGCTTCCGGCCCGATCGCCTCCATGCCCCTCGGCAGCACGAGCACGATCGGCAGCGTTGCGCCGAGCATCAGCGCCACGCCGAGCGCGGCGGCGAGCAGGCAGGCGACGAGCGCGCGCGCGGCGAGCGCGACGAGCGCGCTTGCCGCGGCGGCCTGGGCAGCGAGCGCGAGCGAGACCGCCGTCAGCACCGCCTCCGCCGCCTCGATCGTGTCGCCCCATGCCGCCCGCGAAGAGACCGCGAGGACGGGCGCGAGCCAGAGCCCCGCGCCGAGACGCATGGCGAAGCGGCGAAGGTCGGTCCGGGCATCGGGCGCGACGAGCGGCATCGGTGCCGAGCCTGCCCCGCGCTCAGGGCGGCGCACGACAGGGCGGCCGCGATGACGGCCGATGCCTGGATCCCGATCACCGTCGCCGCTGCTCTGTTCCAGACCTGGCGCACCGCGCTGCAGCAGAAGCTCCGCGGCGCGCTTTCGGTCAACGCCGCCGCCTTCGTCAGGTTCCTCTATGGCGCCCCCTTCGCCGCCCTGTTCATGTCGGCGTGGGCGCTTGCGACCGGGGAGGCACCGCCCGCTCCGCACGCCTGGTTCCTCGCCCTCTGCGCCGCGGGCGGGCTTGCGCAGATCGTCGGCACGCTTCTCTTGATCCGCTCGTTCGGCTCCCGGAACTTCGCTGTCGGCACCGCCTACTCCTAGACCGAAGCCGTTCAGGGCGCGATCGCGGCCTGGATCATCCTCGGCGAGGCGCTCTCGCCGCTCGCCGCGGCCGGTGTCGCGGTCGGGGCCGCGGGCGTGCTCGCCCTGTCGCTGCCGAAGGACGGCTTCTCGGTCACCGAGCTCGCGCGCGGCATCGCTGAGCCCGCGGCGTTGTGCGGCCTCGGCGCCGGCGCTGCCTTCGCCCTCTCCGCCGTGCTCTTCAAGGTCGCCAATGTCGCGCTCGCCGGCGACGACCCGATCCTCCGCGCGCTTGCGACCCTGGTCGCGACCAACATCCTGCAGACGCTGATGCTCGGCCCCTGGCTCTGGCGTTTTGACCCGGCCCAGTTCCGCCTCTCCTTCAGCGCGTGGCGAAGCGCCGCGTGGGTGGGGTTTCTTTCCGCCGCCGGATCGTCCTGTTGGTTCTCCGCCTTCGCGCTTGCGCCCGTGGCGCTCGTGCGGGCGCTCGGCCAGGTGGAGATGGTGTTCACGCTCGCCTTCTCGCGCCTTTACCTCAAGGAGGCGGTGCGGCGCACGGATGTCCTCGGTCTCGCGCTCGTCGTCGCCGGCGTGGTGCTGATCCTCGCCGGGCGGTAGCGGCCCGGTCAGCGCGGCCAGCGCCCTTCGAACAGGGCGGCGATGTCGGCTGCGTCGACCTCGGCGACGGTCGCGGGCGTCCAACGCGGGTCGCGAGTCTTGTCGACCACCTGGGCGCGCACGCCTTCGGCGAAGTCGGGGTGGCGCGTCACGCCCCGGGTCAGCGTGAGCTCCATCGCGAGGCACTCGGGAAGCGTCATCCGCGCCCCGCGGCGCAGCGCCTCGAAGGTGACGACCAGAGCGGTCGGCGACATCGCCCTGAGCGTGGCGAGGGTCGCGTGCGCCCAAGGCGTGCCTTCGGCCTCGAGCGCGTCGAGGATCGCGGGCACGCTCGCTTGGGCGAAGCAGCGGTCGATCGCCGGCCGGTCGGCGGCGAGCAGGCTCTCGGGCGCGGGATGCGCATGCGCGGCGATCGCGGCCGTGCCCGCGCGCGCGAGCCCGGCCTTCAACGCCGCGAGCGCCGCGCGCGGGACGAAGTGTGTGGCAAGCCCGGTGTGCAGCGCATCGCCAGCCGAGAGGCGCGCGCCGGTAAGCCCGAGATACATCCCCGACTGCCCCGGCAGGCGCGGCAGGAAGAAGGTCGCGCCGATGTCTGGGAAGAAGCCGATCGCCGTCTCCGGCATCGCAAGCGTGGCATGTTCGGTCACCACGCGGTGGCTGCCATGGACGGAGACGCCAAGGCCCCCGCCCATCGAGAGCCCGTCGATCAGCGCGACATAGGGCTTCGGATACTCGGCGATCATCCGGTTGAGCGCGTACTCGGCGGCGAAGAACGCCTCGGCCTCGGCGTGGCGTCCGGCGAGCACGAGCGCGCGCACCGCGCGCACGTCGCCGCCGGCGCAGAAGGCGCGCCCGCCTGCGCCCTCGATCGTGACGAGCCGCACGGCAGGGTCGTCGCGCCAGGCCGTGAGCGCGTCGGCGAGCTCGTCGATCATCGCGCGGTCGAGAGCGTTGAGCGCGCGCGGCCGGTTCAGGGTGAGGCGGCCGACCCCGTCGGCGACCTCCGCGCGCACCGTCGGTTCAGCCCCGATGCCCTGATCGGCGGTGTCGGTCATCGCGCGCCCCGTTCGACCCCTGACAAGGGTGAGCGGTAGCAGCGCGGATGCTGCCATGCAACATCGGGCTCGGTGGCACGGACGCAACATATAGAGGTAAAGACGGCCACTTTCCCCTTGATGTCGTTTTCACGATTCAATCCAACCCGACTCCGGCAAACCTTCGCCGATAAGTCGTCACCGCCGAGGTTGCCACAGATGACGTTGATCAAGCCCGTCCCCCCCTCCCTGTTGTCGCAGCCGCTGCTCCCGTGGGGCGAGACGCCGGCGCGAACCTACGCGCCCGGGATGGGCCAGGCGGTGGCGGACCGGACGATCAACCGCCGAATCGTGCGTCGCTTCCCCTCGCCGCAGCGCGTTCCCTTCGTGGTGCCGCGCGACGACTCCACCGCTCTCGAGAGCCAGCTCGCGGCCTGGGCGCGGCGCGAGGGCTGGGCCTATGAGGGGGGGTTCCATGTCGAGCACGGCGACGACGTGACCGTCTCCGGCTGGATCCTGGCGGTCGGGCGGATCGAGACCGAGGCTTGGGCCGATGTCGCCGAGCGTGTCGCGCTCGGCAATGCGCTGCTCGAGCCGAGGCCCGAGTGGCGCGAGGCGGAGCGGGCGACGCTTCGCCACCACCTCCGCCAGGCTTCGCTTCTGATGAGCGGGCGGCACCTGCAGCACGGCGACGCCTCGCAGCCGCCGCGGAACATGGAGGTGTTCACCAACTGTTCCACGGCCGCGACGAGCTTCCTCTGCTATCTCCTCCTGCTGAACGGCTCCGGTGTCGGGCGCGCCTATGACGACGCGATGATGGCGGTGGATTGGGCGCGCGACATGCCGCTGATCGTTCCGGTCATCGACTGGTCGCATCCGGATGTGCAGTCCGGCACGGTGACGGGGTTCCTCACGCGGCGCGACGCCGAGCATCTCTACGCCTCGCATGGGCGGATCGTCGTCCATGAGGTCGGCGATTCGCGCGAGGGCTGGGCGAAGGCGGTCGAGCTCGTCGAGCGGATGGCGTTCGAGCGCCGGCGCGACGAGGTGGTGCTGCTCGATTTCACCAAGGTTCGGCCGAAGGGCGCGCCGATCATGGGCATGCAGGGGCGTCCCGCCTCCGGCCCCGGCCCCTACATGCAGGCGCTCGCGCGCGTGGCGATGGTGCGCGGCTCAGGGATGGAGCCCTGGCGGGCGACGCTGTTCGTCGACCACTACCTCGCCGAGTGCGTTCTCGTCGGCGGCGCGCGGCGTTCGGCGCGGATGAGCACCAAGACGTGGCGCGACCGCTCCGTGCTCAGCTTCATCTCGGTCAAGCGCGGCGGGTTCCTGTGGTCGTCGAACAACTCGATCACGGTCGACGCCGCGTTCTGGGAGCATGTGCGGCAGCAAGACCCCGATCCGGACTGGGACGAGGCGACGCGGGAGGAGTGGGCGCACGCGCATGCGGTGTTCGAGGCGGCGGTGCGCGCGGCCTACGAGGACGGCACGGGCGAGCCGGGCTTCATCAACCAGGACAAGCTCGTCGCCAATGACGAGGGGCTCGATGCCTACACGTCCGGGGCGCTCTTCGTCGGCAGCGAGAAGTACCAGCCCGACGAGGAGACCAAGCCCCTGCTCGGCGATCTCGTCGCACGCGCCCGCGCCTCGCGCTACACGCAGATCACCAATCCCTGCGGCGAGATCAGCCTGTTCATGCTCGGCGGCTACTGCGTGATCGCCGACGTCGTGCCCTACCACGCCGCGGACGACGACGATGCCGAGGCCGCCTTCCGCGCCGCCGCCCGTGCGCTGATCCGCGTCAACCTGATGGACTGCCTCTATCGGCCTGAGACGCGGCGCACGAACCGGATCGGCGTCGGCATCACCGGCCTGCACGAGTACGCGCTCAAGCGCTTCGGCTTCGGCTGGGCCGACCTCATCGACGAGGAGCGGTCGAAGCCGTTCTGGATGATGCTCGCGCGGTTCAAGCGCGCGGTTGCCGACGAGGCGGCGCGCTACTCGGCCGCGCTCGGCGTCGTGCGCCCCCACACCGACACCACGATGAAGCCCGCAGGAACGACCTCGAAACTGTTCGGGCTGACGGAAGGCGCGCACCTGCCCTCGATGCGGGAGTACCTGCGCTGGGTGCAGTTCCGGAACGACGACCCGATGGTGCGGGAATACCGCGCGAAGGGCTACCCGGTGAAGAGCCTCACCACCTATCGCGGCACCACCGTCGTCGGCCTCCCCACCAAGCCCGAAATCGTCAAGCTCGCCGACGAGCTCGGGCTCGCCGACAAGCTCGTCACCGCAGGCGAAGCCAAGCCGGCTGACCAGTACCGCTACCTGCAGCTGCTCGAGAAGTACTGGATCAGGGGCGTCGATGAGCAGGGAGAGCCGCTTGCGGTCGATACCGGCAACCAGGTCTCCTACACGCTGAAATACGACCCGAAGACGGTGTCCTTCGAGGAGTTCCGCGACACGATCCTCAAGCTTCAGCCGACGATCCGCGCCTGCTCGGTGATGCCGCAGACCGACACCACGGCTTACGAGTACCAGCCCGAACAGCCGGTGACGAAGGCGGAGTACGAGCTGATCGCGGCGGCGATCGCCGAGGCCGCGGCCGAGGATGTCGGGCGCGAGCACGTCGATTGCGCGGCCGGGGTCTGCCCGATCGACTTCGGAACGAACGAGGCGTCCGCGGCGCGCGACGAGGCGCAGGCCGCGGCTCAGGCCAAGGCCTGACCCGCCCGCCGGAGCGCGGCGCGCTCCTCCATACGGCGTTCGAGCGTCCGCAAGAGGAGCGGGATCTCCTCCGCCGGGCGGGGGCGCGAGAACAGGAAGCCCTGGCCTTCGAGGCACCCCTCGGCCAAGAGGCAGGCGCGCTGCTCCTCCGTCTCGACCCCTTCGGCGGTGATTCGCATCCCGAGCGCCCGGCCAAGCCCTGCGATCGCCGAGACGATCGAGCGCGCGTCGGGGCTGATGCCGAGGTCGCGGGTGAAGCTTCGGTCGATCTTGAGCCGGTCGAAGGGGAAGGCGCGCAACGTGCGAAGCGACGAGTAGCCGGTGCCGAAATCGTCGATCGCGACCCGCACACCAAGGGCGCCAAGGCGGTGCAGCGTCTCGCGCGTCGACGCGTTCTCGTCGAGCAGCACGCTTTCGGTGATCTCGAGCTCGAGCCGGTCAGCGGCGAGCCCGGAGTTGGCAAGCGCATCGGCCACCGCCTCCACGAGGCCGGGGCGGCGGAACTGCAGCGGCGAGACGTTAACGGAGATCCGCGGGGCGCCCGGGAAGGCGGCGGCGTCGGCTGTCGCTCGGGCGAGCACCCAGGCGCCGATCGGGCCGATCAGGTCGAGCTGTTCCGAGATCGGTATGAAGTCGGCCGGCGAGACGAGGCCGCGGCGCGGATGTTTCCAACGCAGGAGCGCCTCGAAACCGGTGACCCTGCCAGAGGCAAGCTCCACCACCGGCTGGTAGTGAAGCAGGAACTCGCCGTTGCCGAGGGCCTGGCGGAGATCGGCTTCGAGCTGGCGGCGTTTCTGCTGCCGCGCGTCCATTCCCGGCTCGAAGAAGCGCCAGGACCGTCGTCCCTCGCGCCGGGCGAGGTCGCGCGCGAGATCGGCATGCGCGAGCAGAGCGTCCGCCGTCTCGCCATCGGCCGGGGCGATCGCGATGCCGATCGAGGCGCCGAGCATCGCCTCGCCGTGGCCGACCGGACAAGGCTCGGACAGAACGCCGATCAGCCGCTCGGCGAGAGAGGCGACGCTGTCGGCGCCGGCGACCGGCCAGTGCACCACGGCGAACTCGTCTCCGCCGAGCCGGGCGACGATCGAGCCTTCGGGCACGGCGGCAAGGAGCCGCGCCGCCGCCTCGCGCAGCACCGCATCGCCAGCGGCGTGGCCGAGCGTGTCGTTCACCGCCCGGAAATCGTCGAGGTCGATCGACAGCACAGCGAGGGGAAGGCCGGCGAGTAGAGCGGCCTCGACGCGCTCGCGGAAATGCAGACGGTTCGGCAGGCCGGTGAGCTGGTCGTGGCGCGCCATGTGGGCGATCTGCGCCTCGGCGCGGCGGCGGTCGGTGATGTCCTCGTAGGTCACCACCCAGCCGCCGCCTGCCATCGGCTCGTGCGAGATCGCGATCACCCGCCCATCGGCCAGTTCCTGGAAGGTGGTGGCGGCGGCACGGCGGGCGACGAACTCGAGGCGTCGTCGCACCAGCCCGTCGACATCGATGCCTGCGTGGTTTCCGGCCGCGATCGAGGCGGCGATGATGTCGCGGAAGGTGATGCCGGGGACGATCAGGGCCGGATCGAGACGGTAGATCTCGCAGAATCGCCGGTTCACCACCAGGAGCACATTGTCCTGGTCGAACATGCAGAGGCCCTGCGACATGTTGTTCAGCGCCGCGTCGAAACGGCGGTGCGCCTCGCGGAGGGCCTCCGTCTGCTCCGCCACCGCCGCGCAGGAGTTCACCTCGGCGCAGGAGTGGCTCAGGCACGACCGGCGTCGCCCGAGCGAGAGGCCGAGCCCGAGGCCGGCGAGCAGAGAGAGGGCGGCAAGCAGGGCGGCGGCGCCGAGGCTCTGCAGCGTCGACGCCCCCGGCGCGGCAGCCGCCGAGGGGAGGGCCTCAGCAATCGCGACAGGGGCAAGGCCGGACAGAGCGACCGTGCCTGCGACCACGAGCGCGGCCCGCACGGCGGCACCGCGGCGGCGAGCGTATGGCGCATGGCGCGGCGGCTGCGCGGTCATGCGCCGCTCCTCCGCCTGCGGCGAGGTCGTGCCGAGACATCCCATCGGCCGGACCATTCCATCGGAAGATGAACAGGTCGCTAAAGCGGGCGCGCGCTTCCTTGCCGCATCGCAGCAGCGCTGCCAAAGTGTCGCGCCGATGCCCGCCCGTGCAGACACCTCATCCCGGCACTGTCCCGTTCCCGACACGCTGGTTCGCTTCCTCGGCGTCGAGAAGAGCTATGACGGGGTTCGGCAGGCCGTCCGCCACCTCGACCTCGACATCCTCCGCGGGGAGTTCCTCACCCTGCTCGGCCCCTCCGGCTCGGGCAAGACGACGACGCTGATGATGCTCGCGGGCTTCGAGACCCCCACGGCGGGAGAGATCCTGCTCGAGGGGCGGCCGATCGCGCGCCTGCCCCCGCACCGCCGCGGCATCGGCGTGGTGTTCCAGTCCTACGCCCTCTTTCCCCACATGACGGTGGCCGAGAACGTCGCCTTCCCGCTCTCGGTGCGCGGGGTGGGGCGAGCCGAGCGCGAGGCGCGGGTTGCCCGCGCCCTCGAGATGGTCCGCCTGCCCGGGTATGGCGACCGCCGCCCCGCCCAGCTCTCGGGCGGGCAGCAGCAGCGGGTCGCGCTCGCCCGCGCGCTCGTGTTCGAGCCGCCGCTCGTCCTGCTCGACGAGCCGCTCGGCGCGCTCGACAAGCAGCTGCGCGAGGAGATGCAGCTCGAGATACGCCACATCCACGAGCGGCTCGGCGTCACCATGGTCTATGTGACGCACGACCAGGCAGAGGCGCTGACGATGTCGGACCGGATCGCGGTGTTCCGCGACGGCGCGATCCGCCAGCTCGACGCCCCGCAGGCGCTCTACGAGCGGCCGGCGGATGCCTTCGTCGCGAGCTTCGTCGGCGAGAACAACCGGCTGCCTGCGCGCGTCGTGGGCGAGGAGGACGGCCTCGTGACGGTGGAGCTCGCCTCGGGGCAGCGGCTCCGCGCCCGACGCGGCGATGCCGGGCCGGCGGGCGCGCGGGCGGTGCTGTCGGTGCGCCCGGAGCGCGTCGCGCTCGCCGCCGCCTCGCCGGAGGAGCTCGGCGAGCATGCCCTTCCTGCCACGGTCGCGGAGGTGATCTATCTCGGCGATCACGTCCGCGTCCGCCTCCTGCTCGAGGGAGGGATCGAGCTCGTCGCCAAGCGCCCCGCCGCGGCGGCTTTCGCTCTCGCGCCGGGCGAAACGGTCGCCGTCGCGTGGCAGCCCGAGCACGCCATCGCCTTCGCTCCCGACGTCTGACGCAGTCGGCCGCGGCGCGACGACGGCGGGCGTGTGCCGCCTGGGGCTTCGGCCGATGCGCAAGCGGATGCAGTTCCATCGCGGCGTGGCCTGCTCTACGCTCGCGTCCCTCGCCAATCCGGATCGGGAGAGCAAGAGAGATGAGACGGTCCTTCCTCGCCACCGCCGCAGCGACCCTGCTGTTCGCCGCCGCGCCAGCCTCGGCGCGCGACCTCACCATCGTCTCCTGGGGCGGCGCCTACCAGGACGCGCAGCGCGAAGTCTATTTCCGGCCCTTCTCGCAGGCCACCGGCATACGCTTCGTCGAGGACAGCTGGGATGGCGGGATCGGCGTTCTGCGCACGCGCATTCAGTCGGGCAACAACACCTGGGACCTCGTGCAGGTGGAGAGCGAGGAGCTTCTGCTCGGCTGCGAGGAGGGACTGTTCGAGAAGCTCGACTATGCGCGCATCGGCGGGCGCGACCACTACCTCCCCGAGGCGGTGCACGACTGCGGCGTGGGAACGATCCTCTACAATTTCGTCCTCGCCTGGGACCGGGCGAAGTTCCAGGGCACGCCGACCTGGGCCGATTTCTGGAACGTCGAGCGCTATCCGGGCAAGCGCGGCCTCAGGCGCGGCGTGAAGCTCAACCTCGAGTTCGCCCTGCTCGCCGACGGCGTTCCCCCGAACCAGGTCTACGCGACGCTGCGCACCGAGGCAGGCGTCGAACGCGCCTTCCGCATGCTCGATCGGCTGAAGCCGCACATCGTCTGGTGGCAGTCCTCGGCCCAGGCGCCGCAGATCCTCGGCTCGGGCGAGGTGCTGATGACCTCGGCTCCGAACGGCCGGATCACCAACGCCAACCGCACCGAGCGTCGCAACTTCGGCATCCAGTGGGCCGGAAGTCTCTATACCATCGACAGCTGGGTGATCATGAAGGGCAGCCCAAACCGCGAGCAGGCCTACCGCTTCCTCGCCTTCGCCGCGAACCCTGCCGTGCAGGCAAAGCTGATCCCGCTGATCCCCTATGGCGGCACCGCGAAGGGAGCCAATGACGGCCTCCCGCCCGAGCTCCTCGAGGTGAGCCCGACGAACCCTGCGAACCTCGCCGTGTCGCTGATGATCGACGACCAGTTCTGGCTCGACAATCTCGACCGGCTGTCGCAGCGCTTCAACGCCTGGCTCGCCCGGTAGGGTGCTGATCCGCGCGGGGGCTGAGCCGCCCCCGCGCCTCGCTTCCCGATGTCTCAGGCGGCGGCGATCGAGACCAGCAGAGCGGAGGCGCTCGGGCGCCGCAGGCGGCGCGCAGCCCGGGGCAGGAGTGTCTCGGCCGCGCTCCTCGTGGCACCGCTTCTCGTGTTCGTTCTCGTGAGCTTCGCCGCACCGATCGGCGCGATGCTGCTTCGCGGCGTGGAGGACCCGGAGGTGGGCCCGGTTCTGCCGCGCACGCTCGCCGCGCTCGAGCGCTGGGACGGCACCGACCTGCCCGACGAGGCGACTTTCGCCGCCCTCGTCGAGGATCTGCGCGCCGCCCGCGCCGCCGGCACTCTGCCCGTGGCGGCGAGCCGGCTGAACCACGACACCGCGGGCCTGCGCACCACGCTCGTCGCCTCGGCGCGGCGGCTTGCCGCGCCGTTCGAGGGCTCGGCCCGCGAGGCGGTGCTTCGGGCAGACCCTGCCTGGGGCCAGGTCGAGACCTGGGGGGCGATCGTCCGCGCCCGGGGCCCCTGGACCGACTTCTTCCTCCTCGCCGCGCTTGACCTCCGGCGCGACGCCACGGGGAGGATCGGCCCGGTGCCCGAGGACCAGGCGATCTTCCGGACCGTCTTCCTCCGCACCTTCTGGATCGCGGCAATGGTCACGGCGATCACGCTCGCAGCCGGCTATCCGCTCGCCGCGCTGATCGCGCTCGCGCGCCCCTCCGTCTCGGCCGTGCTCCTGTTCCTCGTTCTCTTGCCGTTCTGGACGAGCCTGCTCGTCCGCACCGCCGCCTGGATGGTTCTGCTCGCGCGCGAGGGCGTGGTGAACCACGCGCTCATCGCGCTTGGCCTGTTCGGCGCGCCGAAGCAGCTCCTGTTCAACCGGTTCGCTGTCGTCATCGCGATGGTGCACATCCTTCTGCCCTTCATGGTGCTGCCGCTCTACGCGGTGATGCGGCAGATCCCGCCGATCCATCTGCGCGCGGCGGCGAGCCTCGGTGCACCTCCGCTTGCCGCCTTCTGGCGGGTCTGGCTGCCGCAGACGCTGCCGGGTATCGGTGCGGGGTGCCTGATGGTGTTCATCCAGGCGCTCGGCTTCTATGTCACCCCCGCCCTCCTCGGCGGCGGAGCGGACCAGATGCTGCCCTATTTCATCGGCTTCTACGCCAACCAGACGGTGAACTGGGGCCTTGCCGCCGCCCTGTCCCTGCTCCTGCTCGTCGCAACACTCGGCATCGTCGGGCTCTACGGCAGGCTCGTCGGCTTCAGCGCGGTGCGCACGGCGTGAGCGCTCTTCGGCTCCTCTGGTGGGCGGTCTCGGTCGCGGTTGCGCTGTTCCTCGTCGCCCCGCTTCTCGTGATCGTTCCGCTGTCGTTCTCAGAAGGCAGCTTCCTGCACTTCCCGCTGCCGGGCGTGAGCCTGCGCTGGTACCACGCCTTCTTCGCCTCGGAGTTCTGGCTCGCGTCTCTGTGGAACAGCCTCGTCGTCGGCCTCTCCGCCACCGCGATCGCGACCGCCTTGGGCACGCTTGCCGCGGTCGGCCTCTGGCTCGCCCCCCTCCCCGGGGCGTCGGCGATCATGGGGGTGCTCCTGTTGCCGATGGTCGTGCCCTCGATCATCACCGCCGTGGCGCTGACCTTCGCCTACGCCCCGGTGGGGCTTGCGAGCACCCATCTCGGGCTGATCATCGCGCATGCGGCGCTTGCCTCGCCCTTCGTCGTCGTCACCGTCGGCGCGACGCTCACCCAGTTCGACCGCACGCTTCTGCGCGCCGCCGCTGCCTGCGGCGCGGGGCCGGTCACCGCCTTCCGGCGCGTGATGCTGCCTCTGATCCTGCCCGGCGTCGTCGCAGGAGCGGTGTTCGCGTTCGCGACCTCGCTCGACGAGAGCGTGGTCGTTCTGTTCCTCGCCGGCCCGTCGCAACGCACCCTGCCGCGGCAGATGTTCGCTGGGCTCAAGGACACGATCGAGCTCACCATCCTCGCGGCGGCGACGATGCTGACCGTGCTCTCGCTCGTTCTGATGCTGCTCGTGCGCGTCCTCTCGGCGCGCGGCGCGGCGGCGGGGCGGCCGTGACCGGACCGGTGCTGCCTCTGTCCGGCAGGCTCGACGCCGCTGCCGTGGCCGCGCTGTGGCATCAGACGATGCGCGCCGCCTCCGCCCCTGTCGTGATCGACCTCTCGGGCGTGACCTATTGCGACGGCGCCGGCGCGGCGCTCGTTCTCGCCGCGGAACGGCGCGCCAAGGCGGAGGGCGGCGGCGCGGTCGTGGGCGCCGCCCCGGACGTCGCCGCGGTGATCGCGCGTGCGCGCGACGGCGCGGAGCGCGCCTGGGCGCGGCCGGCGCGGTGGAAGCCGGAGGGGCTTGCGGTCTCGCTTGGCCGAAGCACCGTCGCCGCTGTCGCGGAGAAGCGCGACAGCATCGCCTTCCTCGGCGAAGCCGTGGCGGCGACGGGGCGCGCGCTGGCCCGCCCCTGGACGCTTCGCTGGGGCGACACGATGCGCCACGCCGAGGCGGCGGGCACGCAAGCGCTGCCGCTCGTCATGATGCTCGGCTTCCTGTTCGGGCTGATCCTCGCCTTCCAGTCGGCGATCCCGATGCGCCAGTACGGCGCCGAGATCTTCGTCGCCAACCTCGTCGCCGTCTCGGTGTTCCGCGAGCTCGGGCCGCTCCTGTCGGCGGTGATCCTCGCCGGCCGGTCGGGCAGCGCGTTTGCCGCCGAGATCGGCACGATGAAGGTGAACCAGGAGGTGGACGCGCTCGCCACCATCGGGCTCGATCCGTTCCGCTTCCTGGTCGTGCCGCGCCTGTTGGCCGCCGTGCTGATGATGCCGGTGCTGATCGCGACCATGGACCTCGCGGCTGTGGCGGGCATGGCGACGGTGATGGTCTCGCTCGGCTTCCCGCTGGTTGCGATCTCGAACCAGGTGGTGAGCTGGACCACGCCCGGCGACGTCGCGGGCGGCCTTGCCAAAGGCCTTGTGTTCGGCGCGGTGGTGGCAGGCATCGGCTGCGCGCGCGGGATGCGCACCGGTGCGGGCCCGCGCGCAGTCGGCGAGGCCGCCACCGCCGCCGTGGTTGGGGGCATCGTCGCGATCGTGGTGATCGACGGCTGCTTCGCCGTGTTCTTCTACCTGATGGGCTGGTGATGGTCCCCGACGTCCCACCTGCGCGCGCGGGCAGGGTGGCGCCCGGGCCCGATGCGCCGAAGGTGATCGAGGCGAAGGGCCTCGCCATGCGTTTCGGCAGCAACACGGTGTTCGAGAATGTGAGCTTCGAGGTGCGCGCGGGCGAGGTGTTCGTCATCCTTGGCGGCTCCGGCTGCGGCAAGTCGACCCTGCTCGCCCTTCTGATCGGGCTGAGGCGCCCGAGCGCGGGCAGCATCACGGTGCTCGGCGAGGACCTGATCGCCACGGGGGGAAGGGCGCGTCGGCTCCTGTTGCGACGCTTCGGCGTGATGTTCCAGCAGGGAGCGCTGTTCGGCTCGATGACGCTGCTCGAGAACGTCGCCCTGCCGCTTGCGAGCTTCACCAGCCTGCCCGCGGAGGCGATCGACCTCGTCGCACGCGCCAAGCTCGGCATGGTCGGGCTCGGCGATGCCGTCCACAAGCTTCCCTCCGAGATCTCGGGCGGCATGGTCAAGCGTGCCGCGATCGCCCGCGCGATGGCGCTCGACCCGCCGCTGCTGTTCCTCGACGAGCCCTCCGCCGGGCTTGATCCGATCACCTCCGCCGGCCTCGACCAGCTGATCCTCGCGCTCGCCAACGAGCTCGGCATTACGCTCGTGATCGTCACCCACGAGCTCGACTCGATCCTGACGGTTGCGGATCGCGTGATCATGCTCGACAAGGCGGCACGCGGCGTGATCGCACAGGGCGATCCGCGCGTCCTCCGCGCGACCAGCACCGAGCCGACGGTGCGGGCCTTCTTCAACCGCATCCCCGCGGCGGCCTGAGGCGCGGGCGGGACGGGGCAGGGCAACCGACGCATGGAGCAGAAGGCGATCTACTTCCGCGTCGGGGTGGTGGTCCTCGCAGGGCTTGCGATGATCGCTGGGCTCGTGCTCTGGGTCGGGGCGGACGCGTTCCGTTCCGGTGGGCGCACTTTCGAGACGTATTTCTCCGAGAGCGTGCAGGGGCTCGAGGTCGGCGCGTCCGTGCGCTTCCGCGGCGTCCCGGTCGGGCGGGTGACCGAGATCAGCATGGCGCTTGCCGAGTATCCCGTTCCGGAGGCGGAGCGTGTGCTCGGCGACGAGGCCTTCACCCTTGTGGTGGTCCGATTCGAGGTGTTCCCCGAACGCTTCGTCCAGCGCCCCGAGGAAGAGGTTGCGCGTCTGGTGCAGGGGGGCTTGCGGGTGCGGATGTCGGGCCAGGGCCTGACCGGGGTGCTCTATCTCGAGGCCGACTTCCTCGATTCGCGGCGCTTCCCCCCGATCGCGGTGCCGTGGCAGCCCCGCCACCCCGTGATTCCTTCGGCGCCGAGCACGCTCACCCAGTTCACCTCGGCAGCGGAACGGCTAGTGGCCCGGCTCGAGCAGGCGCGGCTCCCCGAGCTGATCGAGAGCGCCAATGCCCTGATCACGACGCTGACGGAGACGCTGACGAGCGGCGAGGCCTACCGGATGCTCGTCGAAGCCTCCGATCTCGTCGCCGAGCTCAGGGCCGTGGCCGGGCAGGCGTCGCCGCCGCTCGTCGCCGCCGCGGAGGAGGCGCGGCGCGCTCTCGCCGCGGTCGAGGCCTCGCTCAACGGCCGCGAAGCGCGGCAGACCCTGCGCAACCTCGAAGCCGCGACGGGGCGCCTGCCGCAGGCCCTCGCCGCCATCGAGGCGGCGGCGCGGCGGCTCGACACCGTCACCGCCGACGCAGACCGTGACATCGGCCCGATGCTGCGCGAACTTCGCCTTGCCGCGGAGAACCTGAGGGTCATCACCGAGAACATGCGCCAATATCCGAGCCAGGTCCTGTTCGGCGCCCCGCCGCCGCGCGACCCAGCCTCCGCGCCGGGGAGCGTGCTGGGGGGAGCGCGATGAGTCGTGCCGCAAGGAACACGATGAGGGAGCGGCGCGCCCTCCTCCTCGCCGCGCCGGCGCTTCTCTCGGCCTGCGCCAACCCGCTGTCGCAGCCGTTTCCGGAGAAAACCTTCTTCGTGCTCGAGGCGCGCCGGCCGCAGCGCCTCCCTCCCAATCCGCGCGGGCGCGTGCTGCAGCTTCGCACCGTCGCGGCGGGCCCGGGGGCGGAGCTGCGCGGCATCGTCACGCGCCTGCCGGGCGGGCAGCAGCGGGCGGATTTCTGGAACGAGTTCTTCGCCGCCCCACCTGCCCTCATTCAGGACCAGCTCCGCCAGTGGCTCGCCGACAGCGGCCTGTTCGCCGCCGTAGTCGACCAGGGCACGCGCGCGACCCCCTCGCTCGCGCTCGAGCCGGTGCTGAACGCTCTCTTCGCCGATGCGGCGGAGACCCCGCCCGTCGCGCGAGTACAGATGCAGACGCTCACGCTCGGGCTCGACCGAACGCCGCCGCGCGTTCTCGCCGAACGTCAGCATGACCGCCGCGCGCCGCTTCCCTCGCTCGCTCCGGCCGCCATCGTCGCCGGGTTCAACCAGGCGCTTGCGGCGATCTTTGCCGAGATCGAGGCCTCGTTCCGGGGGGTCGCATGAGCACCGCGGCACCAGGCCAGGGACTGCGCCTCACCCTGCTCGGCACAGGCTGCCCGCAGGTGGATCCCGCACGCATGGGTCCAGCCGCCCTTGTGCGCGGCTCGGGCCGGCAGATCCTGTTCGACTGCGGCTCGGGCGTGACGCAGCGACTCGTTCAGGCCGGAACGAATGGGGCGGCGATCGACGCTCTCTTCCTCACCCACCTGCACAGCGACCATGTGGTCGATTTTCACCAGCTCCTCGTCTCGTCCTGGCACCAGGGGCGGTCGAGGCCGTGGAAGCTGTTCGGCCCGCCCGGAACGATCGGCTTCGTCGAACGCTCCGCGGCCCTCTGGAAGCCCGAGCTCGACCTCCGGATCGCGCATGAGCAGCGCCCGAACGAGTCGGGGCTCGAGGTGACGGTGACGGAGTTCGCCGACGGCCAGTGCTTCCGCGGCGGCGGCATCACCGTCACCGCCGTCAAGGTGAACCACGACCCGTTCCCGGAAGCTTATGGTTTCGTCGTCGAACAGGATCATCTCCGGCTCGTGCTCTCCGGCGACACGGTCGTCTGGCCGCCGCTGATCGCCGCCGCCCGCGGCGCCGACCTCCTCCTGCACGAGGTGTTCATTCGCCGCGAACTGCGCCCTGACCCTGACCACCGGCCGCAGGAGACGATCGACCGCGTCGCCTCCTACCACACGCTTTCGGCCGAGGTCGGCCGTGTGGCGGCGGAGGCCGATGTCGGCCTGCTCGTGCTTACCCATTTCGTGCCGACGCGGTTCGACCCGGACGCTCTGGTCGCCGAGGTGCGCGCCCACTGGGGCGGCCCGCTCGTTCTTGGCGAGGACCTGATGACCTTCGACCTCGCGTCCCGCACGCTCTCCTTCGCCGGGGCGACGGTGGCCTTCGGCGCCTGAGCCCCGCGCGCGACCGTTTCTGACGCAGCGCGGCAGGGCAGGGGCGGAGACGGTTCCCCGCCCAGACCTACGCATGGCCTCAGCACCGATCCCGCGAGCAAGGGTCACGCGATGCGCGCGGCACGCCGCCAGGAGCTCGACAGCCTCGGCGACCTCCGATCCGCGATCGCCTGCCCCTCTTCCTCGCGTCAGCCGCGCCGTCAGCTCCGGCCGGCGAGGGCGGCGAGGCGTTCGGCAACGACGGCGTGGGCGCGGGCGAAGGCCGCCTCGGCGTCGAGGTCCGTGGTGTCGATCAGCACCGCGTCCGGCGCGGGTCGGAGCGGCGCGACGGGCCGGTTCTCGTCCTGCGCGTCGCGGTCGCGGATCTCGGCGAGCACCTGGTCGGGGTCGGCGGCGATCCCCTTCGCCCGAAGCTCGAGCAGGCGGCGGCGCGCCCGCTCCTCGGCCGAGGCGGTGACGAACAGCTTCACCGGCGCGTCTGGGAAGATCACGGTGCCGATGTCGCGGCCGTCGAGCACGGCTCCCTTTTCGGCAGCAAAACGACGCTGGAACGAAACGAGCGCGTTGCGCACGGCGGGGATCGCCGCCACCGCCGAGGCCGCGGCGTCGGCCACCGGGCCGCGCAGGTCGGGCCGGGCGAGATCCTCCTCCGTCAGCGCGCGCGCTGCCGCCTCCGCCACCATGGCATCGCGCGGATCGGCGCCCTGGTCGAGCACGCGCCGGCCGACGGCACGGTAGAGCAGGCCGGTGTCGAGATGGGGCAGGTCGAAGGCGGCGGCAAGCCGACGCGCGAGCGTTCCCTTCCCCGCCGCCGCCGGCCCGTCGATCGCGATGACGAGAGGCGCGGTCATGCCGGGCCGATCGCGGCGCCGAGGCCGCGCATCAGCTCGGCGAAGCCCGGGAAGGAGGTGTCGATGAAACGGCCGTCGTCCACCCGGACGGGCTCCTCCGTCACCTGGCCGAGCACAAGGAAGCTCATCGCGATCCGATGGTCCATCTGCGTGGCGATGGTCGCCCCGCCCTTGGGCGGCGCGCCGGTGCCGTGCACGACGAGATCATCACCCTCGATCGAGACGCGGGCGCCGCAGGCGGCAAGGCCCGAGGCGATCGCGGCGAGACGGTCGCTCTCCTTCACGCGGAGCTCGGCAAGCCCGCGCATCCTGGTCGTTCCGGAGGCGCATGATGCGGCGACAGCAAGGATCGGGAACTCATCGATCATCGAGGCGGCGCGGGAGGGAGGGACGTCAACGCCCGAGAGCGGGGAGGAGGAGACGGTAAGGTCCGCCACCGTCTCGCCGGCCTCGTCGCGCCGGTTCCTGATCTCGATGTCGGCCCCCATCTCGGCGAGCGTGTCGTAGAGCCCGGCGCGCAGCGGGTTTAGGCCCACACCCTCGAGCGTGACCGATGAGCCGGGCACGAGCAGGGCGGCGACGGCCGGGAAGGCGGCAGAGGAGGGATCAGCCGGAACCGAAACGGGCCGGCCGGTGAGTTCGGGCTGGCCGGTGAGCAGGATCTCGCGCCCGCCCTCGCCGGTGGTGTTCACCACCACGGTGGCGCCGAAGCCGCGCAGCATCCGTTCGGTATGGTCGCGAGTCGGTGTGGGCTCGACAACGCGGGAGACGCCGGGGGCGCAGAGGCCGGCGAGCAGCACGGCCGACTTCACCTGCGCCGAGGCCACCGGCACGGTGTAGTCGGCCGGAAGCGGGGTGGCGGCACCGCGGATCGCGAGCGGCAGGCGCCCCCCCTCGCGCGACCAGAACGCGGCGCCGAGCGCCGAGAGCGGGTCGATCACCCGCTTCATCGGGCGGCGGCGCAGGGAGGCGTCGCCCGTCAGCACCGCGAACAGAGGGTGGCCGGCGAGGATGCCGGCAAGCAGGCGCGCGGCCGTGCCGCTGTTGCCCATGTCGAGCACGTCCGCGGGCTCGACGAGGCCGCCGATGCCGCGGCCGTGCACGGTGTAGGTGCCACCCTCCTCCCGCGTCACGGTCGCGCCAAGGGCGCGCATCGCCGCTGCCGTGCGGAGCACGTCCTCGCCCTCGAGCAGGCCCTCGATCCGGGTTTCGCCGACCGCGAGCGCGCCGAGCATCAGCGCGCGGTGGCTGATCGACTTGTCGCCGGGCACGCGCACCGATCCCGAGAGGGGGCCCGAGGGCTGGCGCGCGATCATGGGCAGGCTGGCGTGCTGGTGCATGGCGCGCATTAAGCACAGCTCGCCCCCTCTGGGCAGGGGGAGCGGGAGGCCGGGCCGGGCGGATCGGCATTTGACACGCTCCGGCCCATGTGGCATCGCGCCGGGCCGGTCAGGGCGCGGGCAGGTCCACTGCCCACGAGGAGTGTCGCGATGGCCAAGCCGGAGCTCGGTCTCAAGCGCGTCTGCGTCGCATGCAACGCCAAGTTCTATGATTTGATGCGGTCGCCCGCTGTCTGCCCCAAGTGCGGCACCGAGCAGCCGGCGGAACTGCCGCGCGCCCGCCGGGCGGCAGCAGTGCCGGCGGATGCGCGCGCCAAGCGTCCGGCGGCGGCGCCGGTGCCGGAGGATGTCGAACTCGAGGTGGTGGCCGACGAGGCGGAGGACGATGCCGTGCTCGAGGATGCCGACGAGCTCGAGGACAGCCCGGACGAGCTCGCCGCCGACATCGAGGTCGAGCCGAACGAGAACGACGAGGACCGCTGAGCGGCCGCTCGGCGCGTGGGTGCGCGAGGCTTCGCGTCGGCGAACCGCGATCCCCTGCAGGCGCTGAGCCGGTCCGCCCTTCCGGCCTCCTCCGGGCTTCGGCCATGAGCGTGTGAGCCTGCAAGGCCGCCGACGGAAGGCCCCGCGCGGGCGGTGGGGACGGACGCTCCGGTCCGACCGGTGCAGCCGCCCCGGCAGGCGTCCCCCGACCGACACCCTGCGCAGGAACGGGCTCGGGGCACGCTCGGCCGGCTCAGCGCTCCTCCCTCGCGCGGAGCGCAGCGAGCGGCAGCGACGCGACCGCCACCGTCACCCACCACCAGTGCTGCCACACGCCGTAGCTCAGGAGCGACACGACGGACGTGGCCGCAGCCACCGCGACGGCGGCGGCGAACGGCGCGCGCCCGGGCACGGCGGCCGCGGCACGGCCAGCAAGACATGCGAACAGGGCGAACAGCCCAAGCCCGACCCACCCGAGTTCGAGCCGAACCTGAAGCGGCATCGAATGCGCGTGCAGCGGGATGCGCTCGATCGAGCCGTCAGGCGCCCGATCGAAGATGGCGCGGATCGTCCCGGTGACGCGGAAGCGGTCGAGCCGTTCCGCCTCGACACGGTCGCGGCCGCCGGGGAGGGAGCGGGCGGAGTCCATGCCGAAGCCGAGGAGGGGACGTTCGGCGGCGCGCTCTGAGACATAATCCCAGATCAGCGTCCGGTGCACGGCGGAGAACGGAAGCAGTCCCGCGCGCGTGGCTGCGCCAGCCACGTGTTCGAGGAGCGGCGGGCCGGCGAGCACGATGGCCGCGAGCGCAACGGGCAGGGCGCGGCGTGCGAGCAGGGGGAACGCGAGCGCAACGATCGCCGCCACGGCAGCGGCGGCGAGTGCAAGGCGCGCCGCCTCGCTCGTGCTCAGGGCAACACTCGCGCCGAGCGCCACGGCCGCCGCGAGGGCGCCGTAAGCGCCCGCTCGCAGCGCTGCCGCAAGCACGGCAGGGCCCGCAAACACCGCGAGCAGGGTCGCCGCCGGCTTCGCGGCATTCGGCCCTCTGGGCGGGTCTGGGAAGAGGCGGAGCGCGTTGTTGAGAGGCGCGGCGGCGAGCGTCTCGACCGCGACGAGGGCCGCGCAGAGCAGCGACGCGACCAGGATGGCGTGAAGGACCAGGCGTTCGCCGGCCCGATCGAGCCGCGACGCCACGGCCACCAGCGCCGCGAGGATCACGACTAGGCCGGCGAGCCTCAGGCCGGCTGCGAGCGCAGCCTCCGGCGCCATGGCCCAAGTCCCGGACAGAACACCCCAGAGCGCGAGCGCGAGCGCGGCGAGCACGGGCGGGGAAGCCAGGGCGGCGACAAGGGCCCGCAGCCTTGGGCGAAGCGCAGCGAGCACCGCCACCGTGCCGAGTGCGGCGAGGGGCACGAGGCCGCGGTTCTGGATCAGCGCGACCGGCGGTGCGAGCAGGATGAGGGCAGCGATCAGGCGCGAAGGCAGGGTCACGTCACGCTGCTTATCCCGCTGCCCGGCTGGGCACCAGCGCCCGCGGTCCGCGTCGGAGGCTGTGAGGCTTGATTTTCGCCCGCTATCATGCCGTGCTTGGGGGAGTGCGGGCAGGGCAGATACGGGTATTCCCTTGAACGATGATGGCGAGGTTGGCGCCCCGATCGAGGCGCCGGTGAAGTTCTTCAATCGCGCGAAGGGCTTCGGGTTCGTGACGTTGGCGGACGGCAAGGACGTCTTTTTTCACGTCAGTTCGCTCACCGCGATCGGGAAGACCGCGGTCGACCAGGGCGATGTGCTGGTGTGCGAGATCGGCGACGTTCCGCGCGGGCGCCAGGTGACTCGGATCATCGAGGTGAAGCACGGCGCCGCCCCCGTGCCGGAAGGCGGCGACCGGCCGCCGCGGCGCGACAGCGGCGACCGCCCGCCACGGCGCGAGTTCGCAGGCGGCTTCGGGGAGAGGCCCCCGAGGCGCGACTTCGGCGACCGGCCGCCGCGGCGCGAGTTCGCAGGCGGCTACGGCGAGAGGCCCCCGAGGCGCGACTTCGGGGACCGGCCCCCGCGGCGGGACTTCTCCTCCAGCCCCGGGGACCGGCCGCAGCGGCGCGAGTTCGGCGGCGGGCCGCGCACGCCGGACGGGCCGACCGAGCTCGTCACCGGCACCATCAAGTTCTTCGACATGCGCAAGGGGTTCGGCTTCATCACGCCGGAGACGGGAGCGGGCGATGTGTTCGTGCCGATGCGCGCGCTCGGGGCGCTGACGCCCGAGAGCCTCACCCCTGGCCGACGCGTGAAGGCCACCGTCGTGACCGGGCCGAAGAGCCGCCAGGCGCTCTCGGTGGAGATGCTCTGATGCGCGCCGAACGGTTCCGCTCCGTGCCGCCCCACATTCGGTTCCTGGCAGGCCACGCAGCGATCGGCGTCTGTGTCGGCTGGCTCTTCGTCGCCGCCATCCTCGCGCTCGACATCGCTGGGCTGAGGGGCCTGATGCTGCGCGGGGCGGACGGGGCGGTCGCGCTCGCGCTTCTGACCCTCGGCGTCTCGGTGACCTTCGGCAGCGCCGCGATGGGAGCGGCCGTGATGGGCCTCGGCGCCACACCGTCGAGGCCACGGCGAGGAAGCGCGCCGGCGACGCAGACACCGGTGCTGGCAGCGGTGGTCGGCCCCGCCGCGGCGGCGCGGCGCCGCCTCTGAGCCCACTCACGCCACCATCCGAACCTCGCCCGCGGCGACATCGAGCCGCCTTGCCGCCACCCGCGCGGCGATGTCGGCATCATGCGTCACGAGCAGAAGCGCAAGGCCCCGTTCGGCCGCGGTGTCGGCAAGCAGTGCGATCGTCTCCTGTTGGGTGATCGGGTCGAGCCGGCTGGTCGGCTCGTCGGCGAACAGGAAGACCGGGTCGAGCAGGAGAGCACGGGCGAGAGCGAAACGTTGCAGCTCCCCGCCCGAGATCGCCTCGGCACTGCGCCCGAGCAGGCCGGGCGAAAGCCGAAGCCGCGCGAGCAACGCCTCGATCGGCGCCCGGGCGATGCCGTGGCGACGGGCGAGATCCTCGATCAGACGCCCGAGCGGAACCCCGCGCGCGAAGGCGGCGGGCGGGTCCTGCCAGAGTTTCTGGAAGCGCACACGCGCCACACCTGGGGCGCGGCTCAGCGTTCCGGCATCGGCATGGACAAGCCCAAGAAGAACATTGCCGAGCGTCGTCTTGCCCGATCCGGAAGGGCCCGTGACCGCCACCGTCTCGCCCGCATGCACAGCAAGGCTGAGATTCGCAAACAGCGTGCGCGGGCCGTAGCGCTTGGCGAGGCGGCGACCCGCGAGCACGACGGGACCGGGCGGCGGGTGGCGGCGCTTGGGCCAGGCGGCCGGCTCAGCGGCGACGAGGCGTCGCGCATAGTCGTGGCGCGGGGCGGCGAGCACCGCCTCGGCAGGGCCATGCTCGACGATCCGCCCCTCGAGCATGATGGCAACCTCCCCGCCAAGGCGTCGCGCGACCGAAACGTCGTGGGTGATCGTGAGAAGCATGCGCCGGGAGGCTGCGACGGCGCCGAGCAGCAGCGCGACGCCGTCGCGCAGCGCAGCGTCGAGCCCCTTGGTCGGCTCGTCGGCAATCAACAGGGCGGCCTCCGACGCCGCGGTGGCGGCGAAGGCAAGGCGCTGCGCCATCCCGCCCGAGAGCTGGAACGGGAAGGCGCGCTCTGCCCCCTCGAGCCCGACCGCGCGCAGAGCCGCGCGGGTGCGCTCAGCCGCTTCCCTCTGGCCGAGCCCGCGCACGAGCGCGAACACCTCCTTGACTTGCCGCGCGGCGCGCATCGTCGGGTCAAGCGCAAGCCACGGCTCCTGCGGCAGAAGCGCGATACGCCTGCCCCAGAAAGCGCGCCTCTCCCGCCCGGCCAGCCCGATCAGCTCGCGCCCCTCGAACCGGATGCTTCCCGTGGCGCGGAGGTCGGGAGCGAGCGTTCCCATCACCGCCTGCGCGACCAGTGTCTTGCCCGAGCCCGTTTCGCCGAGCAGGGTGAGCGGCACGCCCGGCCGGAGCGAGAAGGAAACGCCATCCACCGGCCGTGCACCGTCACGCGCGATCACGGCGAGATCGGTCACGACGAGGCCGCTCATCGCCTCGCCCCGGCAAGCAGCTGCAGGCCGAGCACGGTGAGGAACAGAAGCGCCGAAGGCCAGGCGAGCGCCCAAGGCGCGTCGTGGTAGTGGGGAAGGAGCTCGGTCATCATCAGCCCCCACTCCGCCATCGGCGGCCTCAGCCCGATGCCGATGAAGCCGAGGGCGCCGATCGCCATCACCGCGCCCGCGACGCCGAAGGCGGCGAGCGCGGCGAGCGGCGGAGCCAGACGCGGCCAGAGATGGCGTCTCAGGATATAGGCCGGCCCGAAGCCGAGCAGGCGAGAGGCCTCGACCTCGGGCGAGGCGAGCAGCACGGCCGCGGTGGCGCGGGTCAGCCGGAAATACTGGACCCACAGCGCCGCCGAAAGGCCGAGCCAGAGCGGCCACACCTTCCCCGGGGCGAGGCCGGCAACAAGCAGCACGAGCAGCAATCCCGGCAGTGCCATGGTCGCATCGGCGAGCGATGCCAGCGCCCGATCGACCAGGCCGCCGGAAGCGGCGGCTGCGAGGCCGAGCAGAACTCCAGGCACGGCGGCGGACAGCACGGAGAGGATGGCAAGGCCGAGAGAAAGGCGCGTCCCATGGGCAAGCCGCGCCGCAAGGTCGCGCCCGAGATGGTCGGTGCCGAGCGGGTGCTGCGGCGAGGGAGGATGCAGGATGGCAGAGAGGTCCTGCGCCGCCGGGTCGGCGGCGATGACGACCGGGCCCGCGAGGCCGAACAGAGTCACCGCGCCGAGGAGCACGAGCCCGAGCGCGCGGCTCATCGCCGCCCCGCGCGCGGGTCGAGAGCAAGGCAGGCGAGATCGACGGCGGCGTTGAGAAGCACGAAAATCAGCCCGAGCACGAGCGCGGTTCCCTGAACCATCGGCACGTCACGCGCGATCACCGCGTGCACAAGCGCGTGTCCGATCCCGGGCCAGGCGAACAGGCTCTCGACCACCACCACGCCCTCCACCAGCGAGACAAGCTGCACGCCGAGAAAGGCGACGATGGGCACGGCGGCGTTGCGCAGCCCGTGCCGCCACAGCACCGCCCGTCGCGTCAGCCCCTTCGTCTCGGCGAAGGCGAAGAACGGTGCGGCGCGCACCTCGGCCATCGCCTCGCGCGCCACCCGGCTCGAAACAGCGGCAAGGCTGAGCGCGAGCGTCACGGCCGGCAGAACGATGTTCTCCACCTCGCCGTGGCCGGCGGCGGGAAGCGCGCCGAGCTCGACCGAAACGAGGATGATCAGCGCAACGCCAAGCACGAACGAGGGCACGGCGCGGAGGGCCGAGGCGACCGCAAGTCCCGCCCGGTCGAGCACCCCGCCCGGGCGAAGGCCCATCAGCACACCGAGCGCCGGGCCGATCGGGATCGAGAGAGCGAGCGCGGCGAAGGAGAGGGTGAGGGTGGCGCCGAGCTGGCGCGCGATCTCGGCGGCGACACGCTCGCCGGTCACGAGAGAGACGCCGAGCTCGAGCCGCCCGAGACGCCAGAGCCACTCGGCGAACTGGACCAGGACCGGCCGGTCGAGCCCGAGCTCGGCACGCACCGCCTCGGCCGCCTGGACCGAGACGAGATCGTAGCCGTAGCGGCCCGCGGCGATGCGCAGCGCGATGTCCCCCGGCAGCAGGTGGACGAGCAGGAACGACAGAGCCCCGACCGTGACAGCGACGAGCACCGCCTGCCCCCCGCGCCGGGCGGCGGCGGCGGCGACGCGCCGCACCGCTACTCGGCCCAGCGCATCGCCGCGATTCGGTAGCTCAGCTCGAGCGGATCAAGCGTGACGCCGGCAAGTCGTTTCGAGGCGGCAAGCGTGTGCTGGTACCAGGCGATCGGCAGGATGGGCAGTTCGGCCTGCAGGATGGCGGCGATCTCGCCGCGCAGCCGGGCGCGTTCGGCCGCGTCGGTGGTGGCGGAGAGGGCGGCAAGCGCACGCGCCATCGCCTCGCTTGACCAGCCCATGGCTCCCCAGTCCCCCCCACCGGGGCTGAAATCCTGCAGCATCGTCCCGATCGGGTCGGGCACGAGGGAGAAGTTGCGCGCCAAGAGCCCCACCTCAAGCGTGCCGTCGCGATGTCCGGCCGGGATCTCGCTCGCATTGCCGATCGAGACCTCGAGCGCGACGCCAATGCGGCGCCACTGGTCTTGCAGCGCGGCGGCGATCACCGGAAGCTCGGGCCGGTCGGGGAAGGTTCGGAGTGTGAGGCGGAACGCGCGGCCCTCGCGCACGAGGATCCCGTCCGGGCCCTTGCGCCAGCCGAGCTCGGCAAGAAGCGCCTCGGCATGCTCGGGTGCGTGCGCGAGCGGGGCGAGGCCGGGCACGTGCCACTCGGCAAGGGTAGGGGGGAAGAGCTGGGTCGCCGCCATCTCCGGGGCGCGCAGGATGGCGCGGGCGATCCCCTGCCGGTCGATCGCGGCGGAGAGGGCGGCGCGGGCGCGCGGGTCGGCGAGACGGGGATCGGCGGCGTTGAGCTTGAGCGTGATGGTGCGCGGGATGGGGCGTGCGATCACGGTGATCCGCGGGTTGCGCTTCAGCCGCTCGAGGCTTGCGGGATCGAGCGTGTAGACGAGATCAGCTTGGCCGCTTTCGGCGAGCGCTGCGCGCGTCTCGCCTCGGCCCGCGGCGAGCAGGCTCGCGCGGCCGATCGCGGGCGGTGGCCCCTCCCAGGTCTCGGCGCGTGCCACCTCGAGACGCTGCGGCGGCTCGACCGTGACCACCCGGTAGGGGCCGGACCCGATCACGGCGCGCACCCGCCCCTCGGCGTCGTAGGCGGAGGGGGCGAGCACCTGCGTCGAGAAGTGCGCGAGGAAGGCCGCAAGCGCGACGAAGGGCCGGGTGAGGCGTATCTCAACCGTGCCGGGAAGAGCGGCGAAGCTGGCGATCGGCGCATTGCCGAGCACGCCAGGAGCCGCACGCGCCCGCTCGAGCGCCGCGACCACGGCCTCGGCCGTCACCGCCGTGCCATCGTGGAAGCGGGCGCCCTCGCGCAGGCGGAAGCGCCAGACGAGACCGTCGTCGGAGACGGTCCATGAGGCCGCGAGCGCAGGGGTCGCGAGCCCGCCGTCGTCGGCTCCCGTGAGCGTCTCGGCCACTTCCATGCGGGTGAAGACGTAGCCCGCGCGGGAGGGCTCGAGGCTCGTGATCTCCCAGGGCGAGACGACGCGGAGGGTGCGCTCCTCCGCTATGGCGGCGGGGAGAGCGGCGAGGGCGAGGAGAAGGGTGACGAGGAGGCGGAGCATCGCGTGTTTCGGGGCGGTGTGGTGGGAGCGCAAGACTTGTAACTGTATAGCGTTCTTGGTGTGGGTCGTCGAGGTGCCCCCCACGCCCAGGCCACAGCGCACGCAAGGCGCCCCGGCGCGGCAGGACCCGAGCGCAGCCGCCTCTCGGCCGCCGTGGCGAAGGGGGCGCTATCCCCTGCGCGACGCGCGCTCAGGGAGCCGCTTCGGGGCGGGACCGCCCGGATCGGCCTGCGGCACGCGCCGAGGCCGGCGGAGGTGGACCGCGCCCGCGGCTACTGAGGCCCGAGCGCGGCGGCAAGCACGCGGGCGGGGCTCAGCGCCTCGCGGGGTGCCAGCTCGCCGATCTGGTGTCGGCAGGAGGTTCCGTTCGCCACCACGATCGCGTCGGACGCGGCCCGCCGCACGGCCGGAAGCAAGGAGAGCTCCGCCATCTTGCGCGCCACCGGGGCGGTCTCGACCTGCAGGCCGAAGCTTCCCGCCATGCCGCAGCAGGAGCTTTCGACCATCGAGACGGAGAGCCCCGGCACGAGGCGAAGCGCGGCGACGATGTCCTGCGCCACCCCATGCGCCTTCGCGTGGCAGTGCCCGTGGACGAGCGCCTCGGCCTCGCGCGGGCGGAACACCGCGCGGAACCGCTCGCCCCGGCGCGCGACGAAGCTCTCGAACAACATGGCAGCCTCGGCGACCTCGCGCGCCGCCGCGCCAAGCCCAAGCGCGAGCCATTCGTCCTTCAGTGTCAGAAGGCAGGAGGGCTCGAGCCCGATCACGGGCAGGCCGGCGCGCACCGCCGGCAGAAGGGCCTCAAGGCTGCGGCGCGCCTCCTCGCGCGCCCGGTCAACGAGGCCCGCGGCGAGGAAGGTCCGGCCGCAGCAGAGCGGCCGGCCGCCGGCGCTCGCAGCGACGGGGGCGAAACCCGCGGCGCGCAGCACGGCGACCGCGCCGCGCAGGTTTGTGGGTTCGAACCAGCGGTTGAAGGTGTCGGCGAACAGGATGACGCGCTCACCGGCACCGCCAGCGGCTTCCGCGTCGCGGAACGGCTCGGTGGACCATTCCGGGAGCGAACGCTCCGCAGCGAACCCCGTGGCGCGCTCTATCGCCCGCGCAAGCCAGGGCGTGCGGTTGCGCCAGGCGATCGCAGCGCGGGCGTGGCGGGCGAGAGGCGCGTAGCGAGGGAGGAAGGCGATCAGCCGCTCCCGCAACGAAAGCCCGCGGGCGGCCACACGGGCGGCCTGCACCTCGATCTTCATCCGCGCCATGTCGACGCCGGTGGGGCACTCGCGCTTGCAGGCCTTGCAGCCGACACAGAGCGCCATCGTCTCGGCCATCGCCTCGGAGGTGAAGGCGTCCGGGCCCAGCTGGCCCGAGAGCGCGAGTCTCAGCGTGTTTGCGCGGCCGCGGGTGCTGTCGCGCTCCTCGCGCGTCGCACGGTAGGAGGGGCACATCACCCCGCCCGCGAGCGCGCGGCAGGCGCCGTTGTTGTTGCACATCTCGACCGCGCCCTGGAACTGGAGCGCGGGCGTGGGGCGCGCCTCTGTTGCGAACTCGGACCAGTCGAGCCGGGGCACCACAGTGCTTGCGGCGTAGCGGTCGTGATAGCGCAGGAGCGATCGGTCATCCATCCGCGGCGGGCGGACGATCCGGCCCGGGTTGAACAGGCCCGCGGGGTCGAAGCGGTCCTTCACCGCCTCGAAGGTGGAAACGATCCGGTCCCCGAACATCATGCGGTGGAACTCGGACCGCACGATTCCGTCACCGTGCTCGCCGGAGTGGCTTCCCTTGTAGGCGCGGACCATCGCGAAGGCTTCTTCGGCGATCGCCCGCATCGCGCGGAGATCCTTCTCGAGCTTGAGGTTCAGCACAGGCCGCACATGCAGGCAGCCCGACCCCGCATGCGCATACCAGGTGCCCCTGGTGCCGTGCTTCTCGAACAGCTCGGTCAGACGCGCGGTGTAGTCGGCAAGGTGCTCGAGCGGCACGGCAGCGTCCTCGACGAAGGAGACGGGTTTGCGCTCCTCCTTCATGCTCATCATGATGTTGAGGCCGGCGGTGCGGAGCTCGGTGATGGAAGCCTGGAGCTTCGCATCGGTGACCTCCACCACGCCGCCGAAGCGTGTGCCCGTCCCCTCCCAGGAGAAGCCGAGGTCGCGCATCAGGTCGGCGAGTGCGGCCACGCGACGGGCGTTCTCGGCATCGTCCTCTTCCGCGAACTCGACGAGCAGGAGCGCCTCCGGCGCACCGCGGAGAAAGGCCTCGAGGGTGGGGCGGAACAGCGGGATCGAGGCGGCAAGCTCGAGCATCGTGGAATCGACGAGCTCGACCGCGGTCGGCCCAAGGCGGACGATGTGCTGCGCTGAGGCCATCGCCCCGTGGAAACTGCCGAAGTGGCAGGCGCCGAGGCGGCGACGCGCGGGCGGCAGCGGCGACAGCGCAAGCTCGATCGCGGTGAAGAAGGCGAGCGTGCCTTCCGACCCCACAAGCAGGTGGCCGAGATTCTGCGGCCGATTCGCGGGCAGAAGCGCATCGAGGTTGTAGCCGCCGACGCGACGCTGCACTTGGGGGAAGCGGGCAAGAATCTCCTCGGCCTCGCGGGCGCCGAGGGCGAGCAGGTCGGAGACGAGGCCGGGCGGAACCGGCCGGTCGGTCCCGGCATCGACCGGGCCGAAGCGCGCCACCGTGCCGTCGGCGAGGATGGCCTCGAGGCCCACCGTGTTGTCGCGCATGGTGCCGTAGCGCAACGAGCGGCTGCCGCAGGAGTTGTTGCCGGCCATGCCGCCGAGCGTGGCGCGGCTCGCGGTCGAGACATCGACCGGGAACCAGAGCCCATGGGGCTTGAGCGCGCGGTTCAGTTCGTCGAGCACAAGGCCCGGCTCGACCACGGCGCGCCGCGCGTCCGGGTCGAGCGAGAGGATTCGTGTCATGTGGCGCGAGCAGTCGAGAACGAGCGCCTCGTTCACCGTCTGGCCGCACTGCGAGGTGCCGCCGCCGCGGGCGAGCACCGGGACGCCCTCCTCGCGGGCGATCCGGAGCGCTTCGGCGACGTCCTCGGGCCCTGCGGGCGTGACGACGCCGATCGGCATCACCTGGTAGTGCGAGGCGTCGGTGGCGTAGCGGCCGCGTGTGGCGGCGTCGAACCGCACCTCCCCCTTCAGCGCCGCCCTGAGACGCCGCTCGAGCCCCGGCCGGACTGTCACTCCCATCGCCCGCCTCTCCGTTGCCGCCCTGCTCAGCATATTGTATACGAATGCCCGAGGCAACACGGCGCACGGAGGGCGGCGATGGCACCGGACGGAACGCAGAGGGCTCGGCACGAGGCGGGAAGCAATGCGCCGGGGCGTATCGCAGGCCGGCATTTCCTGCAGATCCCGGGGCCGACCAACGTTCCCGACCGGATCCTCCGCGCCATGGACGCGCCCACCATGGACCATCGCAGCCCCGCCTTCGCCCGGCTCGGCCGCGCCTGCATCGAGGGGATGAAGACCATCTTCCGCACCGAGGGGCACGTGTTCATCTACCCGGCTTCCGGAACGGGCGCGTGGGAGGCGGCACTCGTCAACACGCTCTCGCCGGAGGACGAGGTGCTGATGGTCGAGACCGGGCATTTCGCCCTTCTGTGGAAGCGGCTCGCCGAGCGTCTCGGGCTCAAGCCCCGCTTCATCGCCACCGACTGGCGCGTTGGCGCCGATGCCGCAGCGGCCGAGATCGAAGCGATCCTCGCCGAGGACCGCGCGCATGACATCAAGGCCGTGTGCGTCGTCCACAACGAGACCTCAACGGGCTGCACCACCGACATTCCCGCGATCCGGCGCGCGATCGACGCCGCGCACCACCCGGCCCTCTTCATGGTCGACACGATCTCCTCGCTCGCCTCGATCGACTACCGGCACGACGAATGGGGCGTGGACGTCACGGTGGGCGGCTCGCAGAAGGGGCTGATGCTTCCGCCCGGCCTCTCCTTCAATGCCGTGTCGGAGAAGGCGATGGCGGCGACCGCGAAGGCACGTCTGCCGCGCAGCTTCTGGTCGTGGGAGGAACATTCCGGGCCGAACGCGACCGGCTACTTCCCCTACACGCCTGCGACCAACCTTCTCTACGGCCTCGAGGCGGCGATCGCGATGCTGCACGAGGAGGGCCTCGCCAACGTCTTCGCCCGGCATGACCGGCACGCCGAGGCAACGCGCCGTGCCGTGCGCGCCTGGGGCCTCGAGGTGCTCTGCCGCGAGCCGAGGAACTACTCCTCCTCGCTCACCGCCGTGCTGATGCCCGATGGGCACTCGGCCGACGGATTGCGCGCGCGGATCCGTGACGCCTTCGACATGAGCCTCGGCAACGGCCTCTCCCGTCTCGCCGATCGGGTGTTCCGAATCGGCCATCTCGGCGACTTCAACGACCTGATGCTGGTCGGCACGCTTGGGGGGATCGAGATGGGGCTCGAGCTCGCCAAGGTGCCGCACCAGAAGGGCGGCGTGGCGGCGGCGATGAGCTACCTCGCGGCGACCGCGCCGTCCTGAGCCGACCGGCATGAGCGGGGCGGAGCGCGTCGAGCGCCGCACCCTCGCCGAGGCGGCGGCCGAGCGGCTCCGGAGCCTGATCGGCGACGGCACGCTCGCTCCGGGCGCGCGGCTGACCGAAGCCGAGCTCTCCGCACGGCTCGGCATCTCCCGGATTCCGCTGCGCGAGGCGCTGCGCGCGCTTGCCGCCGAAGGCCTCGTCGCGATCGAGCCGCACAAGGGGGCGGTGGTGACGCCCGTGACCCCGGAGGAGGTGGACGAGGTGTTCCCCGTGCTCGCCGCTCTCGAGGGCTGCGCCGGAGAGCTCGCCGCCGAGCGCATGGGCGAGGCGGAGCGGGCAGAGCTCGAGGCGCTGCACCGGGCGATGCTCGCCGCCCACCGCGCCGGCAACCGCGCCGCGTTCCTCGCCCACAACGAGGCGATCCACGAGCGGATCGTCGGCGCTGCCGGCAACCCCACGCTTGCGTCCCTGCACCGCGCGCTGTCGCTCCGGCTCAAGCGGATACGCTTCGTGGCGCAGGTCGAGGAGCAGAGCTGGGAGCGCAGCGTCGCCGAGCATGCGGCGATGATGGAGGCGCTCGCCCGGCGCGACGGGGCGGCGCTCGGGGCGGCGTTGCGCGAGCATCTTGCCTCGAAGCGCGCGGCGGTTCGGGAGGCAGTGGCGCGGGCGGGCCGCTAGGGAAGCGTTCTGCCGGCGAGACATCGGCCGCGCCTCCTGCGATGCACACGCTTGCCGTCTCGCTCCTGCAATGGTTGCGTGCATCATGCGCCGAACGCAGGCGATGGCATCGCTTCGCTCGGCACGTCGGCCGGTGCGAGCCCGGTCGCCGGTCCGCCCGCTAGCTCAGCGTCTCGATGAGGCCGAGCAGAAGCGCCGCGCGGGGGGCGAGGTCGCGCCAGAGGATGTGCTCGTGGTCGGCATGCGCGCCTCCGCCCGGGCAGCCGAGACCGTCGAGCGTGGGGATGCCGAGCGCGGCGGTGAAATTGCCGTCGGAGCCGCCGCCGCGATGCTCGCGCGGCAGCTCGAAGCCGAGCTCGGCCGCGATCGCGCGGGCCCGCTCGTAGAGGACACGGATGGCCTCAGTCTCGGCGAAGGGAGGGCGGTTCATGCCGCCCTGCACCGTCACGGTGCAGCCCTCCGTCACGGCGCGGAGGCCGAGGATCGCGCGCTCCATGCGCTCCCCGTCCTCGAGGCTCGCCACGCGCAGGTCGATCTCGCAGAAGGCGCGATCGGCGATCACGTTCGGGCGCGTGCCGCCGCGGATCGGCGCGACATTGGTCGTGATCCCGCGCGCGGGGTCGACCATGCGGTGGATCGCAAGAATCTGGTGCGCGAGCTCCACGACTGCCGACCGCCCCTCTTCGAAGGCCCCCCCGGAATGCGCCGCCCGGCCCCGCACCTCAAGCTCGAACCGGCCAACCCCCTTGCGCGCCGTCACCACCGCTCCGCCCTTCCCCGCCGGCTCGGGGATCAGAACGTACGCCGAGCGTCTCGCCTCGTCCTCGATCAGCTCGCGTGAGGTCGGGCTGCCGACCTCCTCGTCGGGGGTCAGAAGCAGCGTCACGGGCAGCGGGGTCGCCACCTTCTGCCCGAGAAGCGAGGTCACGGCATGGAGCGCGAGAAAGGAGCCGGCCTTCATGTCGTAGATGCCGGGGCCGAAGGCGCGCTCGCCCTCGATCCGGAACGGCATCGTCGCGATTGTTCCGATCGGCCAGACCGTGTCGAGATGGCCGGCGATCAGGATCCCCCCTCCTTCGGCGGGGCCGATCCGGGCGCGAAGCAGGTCGCCAAAGCCGTCGCGGCCGGGAATCCGCGTCACCGCGGCGCCTGCCGCGCGCAAGGCGCGCTCCGCCTTGTCCATGAGGCGATTGACCGCGCCGGCATCGTCGGTCGGGCTCTCGGTCTCGACCCAGTCGCGCAAGCCCTCGAGGATCCGCTCCGAGGCCCCTGGGTCGGTGCGAAGGGCGAGGGTCATCCTGGAAACGCCCGGTTCATCGGTGCCTGCGACACTCCGGCATGCGGGAGGGCGGATGGTGCGTGCGGCGTCGGCGCTTGTCCACGCCGCATGACATCGGCTAGGGTCCTGCATGCTGCGATGCAGCAGCGCCCGCAGGGGCGCTTGGGGAAGGGCGCAGTCACAATGAACGCTGTGGTCGGCAACGGCTTGATGTATTTCGAGGATCTCGCCGAAGGTATGAGCGCCTCGTTCTCCCGCACCGTGACGGAGAGCGACATCGTGCTGTTCGCCGGCGTGTCGGGCGACATGAACCCGGTGCATCTCGATGCCGAATACGCCGAGAAGACGATGTTCAAGGGCCGGATCGCCCACGGCATGCTGTCGGCCGCCTTCATCTCTACGGTGCTCGGCACCAAGCTGCCTGGGCCCGGATCGGTCTATCTCGCCCAGTCGCTCACCTTCCGCGCCCCGGTGCGGATCGGCGACACCGTCACCGCCACCTGCACCGTCCTCTCGCTCGATGCCGAGAAGAAGCGGGCGACGCTGCGGACGACCTGCACCGTCGCGGGAAGGACGGTGGTCGACGGCGAGGCGCTCGTGATGGTGCCTTCGCGCGGCGCGATCGGAACCGCCGAGGCGAAGCCGGCGGCCGCCTGAACCGCGTTGACCCCCGCCGGCGGCGGCCCTAACCGTCGCCCGTGATGCATGTCGTCTCCGACCTTGGCGAGATCCCGCCGCCCTGGCGCGGCGCCGCTGTCGCGCTCGGCAATTTCGACGGCGTGCATCGCGGCCATGCGGTGGTGATCGCCGCCACAGCCGAGGCCGCGCGTCGCCTCGGCGCCCCGGTCGCGGCGCTGACCTTCGAGCCGCACCCGCGCGAGCTGTTCCGCCCGGACGACCCACCCTTCCGCCTCACCCTGGCCGAGGCGAAGCGGGATGCGCTCGCCGCCCTCGGCGTCGAGGTGCTCGTCTCGGTGCCGTTCGACCACGCCTTCAGCCGAATCCCCGCGGAGGCGTTCGTGCGCGACATCCTCGTGCAGCGCCTCGGGGCTCGGCACGTGGCCTGCGGGCCGAACTTCCATTTCGGCCACCGCCGCGGCGGCACGCCGGCCCTGCTTGAGGCGCTCGGGGCGGAGCTCGGCTTCGGTGTCACGGTGGTCGAGAAGGCCGTCGGCGAAGGCGGGCTGCCGCTCTCCTCGACCGCCGTGCGCGAGGCGCTCGCTGCAGGCGACGTGCCGCGCGCCAACGCGATCCTCGGCCGCCCGTGGGAAATACGCGGCGTGGTGCAGCGCGGCGCAGCGCTCGGCCGGACCCTCGGCTTCCCCACCGCGAACATCCCCTTGGGCAGGCATCTCGCGCCGCGCTTCGGCGTCTACGCCGTGCGCGCAGGCGTGGAGGACGAGGCGGGCGGCGTCACCTGGTTCGACGGGGCGGCAAGCGTGGGGCTGAGGCCCACGGTGAACCCGCTTCCCGAGCCTCTGCTCGAGGTGTTCCTGTTCGACTTCGCGGGCGACCTCTACGGGCGTAGGCTTCGCGTCGCCTTCGCCGCCTTCCTGCGCGAGGAGGCGAAGTTCGCGAGCCTCGAGGCGCTCGCGGCCCAGATGCGCGCCGATTGCGACGCCGCGCGTTCCCTGCTCGCCCCGGTCTGAGGCCCCGGCCCATGGCGCAGGCGTGGTCATGGCTTCTGCTCGTGCTCGCGGGCCTGCTCGAGATCGGCTGGGCGGTGGGGCTCAAGCTCTCGCAGGGGCTGTCGCTCGCCCGGCCAGGCACGACCGCGCTCACGGTCGCGGCCATGGCCGCCTCCGTCATCCTGCTCGGCCTTGCCGCGCGGCATCTCCCGATCGGCACGGCCTATGCGGTCTGGGTCGGAATCGGTGCGGCGGGAACCGCGATCGCCGGGATGATGCTGTTCGACGAACCCGCGACACTCGCGCGGATCGGCGCGATCGCCACGATCGTGATCGGCGTCGCCGCGCTCAAGCTCCTCTCGTGACCGAGGGCAGGCCGCCGGCCTTCAGCATTTGACCCGGTGTGGCCGCTTCGGTATCGATCAGCCCATGGCGCGGCGGCACTCCTTCCGAATTCGTTGCCCGGCGCCCTGAGGGGGCGCCGGGTTCACCCCACCCCGTGGCCGACCGCGCGGCACCCCGCGCCATTCCAGGACAGACCATGACCGACGCGCCGAAGCGCGACTACCGCGACACCGTGTTCCTCCCCGTCACCTCCTTCCCGATGCGGGGGGAGCTTGCGAAGCGCGAACCCGCGCTGCTCGAGCGCTGGCAGAGGATCGGGCTGTGGCAGAGGCTGCGCGCCGCGGCCGCGGGCCGGCCGAAATTCATCCTCCACGACGGCCCCCCGTACGCCAACGGCAACATCCATATCGGCCACGCGCTGAACAAGATCCTCAAGGACGTCATCAACCGCGCCAAGCAGATGGCGGGCTATGACGCCAACTACGTGCCGGGCTGGGACTGCCACGGCCTGCCGATCGAGTGGAAGATCGAGGAGCAGTACCGCGCCGCCGGCCGCGACAAGGATGCGGTCGATCCGGTCGCCTTCCGCGCCGAGTGCCGCGCCTATGCCGCGCACTGGATGGCGGTCCAAAGCGCCGAGTTCCAGAGACTCGGCGTGGCCGGCGACTGGGCCAAACCCTATTCGACGATGGACTTCCGGTCGGAGGCGATGATCTGGCGCGAGATCGGCCGGTTCCTGATGAATGGCGGCCTCTATCGCGGCGCCAAGCCGGTTCTGTGGAGCCCCGTGGAGAAGACCGCTCTCGCCGATGCCGAGGTCGAATACCATGACCATCGTTCCACCACGGTCTGGGTTCGGTTCCCGGTGCTTGAGGCCCCCGCGCCCGACCTCCGCGGCGCCTCGATCGTGATCTGGACCACCACGCCCTGGACCATCCCGGGCAACCGCGCCGTCGCCTACGGGGCGGAGATCGACTATGCGCTCGTGGCCGTCGAGGGCGCTCGGGACGGCGCGCGCGCCCGCGTGGGCGAGCATCTGCTCGTCGCCCTGCACCTCCTGCCCGATGTCGCCAAGGAGGCGGGCATCACTCAGCACCTCGTGCGTCGCGTGCTGAAGGGGGCGGAGCTTGCGGGCACGGTCTGCGCCCATCCGCTCCGCGGCAAGGGCTACGAGGTCGATGTGCCCGCCCTGCCCGGCGACTTCGTTACCACGGACGCCGGGACGGGCTTCGTCCACATCGCCCCAGGCCATGGCGAGGAGGACTGGCTGCTCGGCCAGAAGCACGGGCTCCCCACCCCCGACACGGTCGGGCCGGACGGGCGGTTCCTCGACCACGTGCCGCTGTTCGCCGGCATCCATGTCTACGAGGCGGCGGATCCGGTCTGCGACGCGCTCGCCGAAGCCGGCGCCCTGCTCGCCCGCGGCGTGCTGGTGCACTCCTACCCGCACTCCTGGCGGTCCAAGGCGCCTTTGATCTTCCGCAACACGCCGCAGTGGTTCGTCGCGATGGATGGGCCGAACGGGGTGCGCGCCCGGGCTCTCGCCGCCATCGAGGCGACGCGCTTCGTCCCGCCCCAGGGCAAGAACCGCCTCCGTGCCATGATCGCCCAGAGGCCCGACTGGTGCGTCTCCCGCCAGCGCGCCTGGGGCGTGCCGATCGCGATCTTCGTCGAGAAGCGCACCGGCGAGCCGCTGCGCGACCAGGCGGTGATCGACCGGATCGCCGAGGCCTTCGAGCGCGAAGGGGCGGATGCCTGGTGGACGACCCCGCCTGCCGTCTTCCTCGGCGAGGGCCGGAACCCGGACGACTACGAGCAGGTGCGCGACATCATCGAGGTGTGGTTCGAGAGCGGCTCGACCCACGCTTTCGTTCTCGAAGGCTCGGAGAGCCTCGCCTGGCCCGCCGACCTCTACCTCGAGGGGTCGGACCAGCATCGCGGCTGGTTCCACTCCTCGCTGCTCGAGAGCTGCGGCACGCGCGGGCGCGCGCCCTACAAGGCGGTGCTGACGCACGGCTTCACGCTCGACGAGCAGGGGCGGAAGATGTCGAAATCGCTCGGCAACGTGGTCGCGCCGCAGGAGGTGATCGCGGAATACGGCGCCGACATCCTGAGGCTGTGGGTGATGGCCTCGGACTATACCGAGGACCAGCGCATCGGCCCCGAGATCCTCAAACAGCAGGCGGAGCTCTACCGGCGTATCCGCAACACGCTCCGGTGGCTGATCGGCGCTCTCGACGGCTTCACGGAGGCCGAACGCGTCTCGCCCGAGGCGATGCCCGAGCTCGAGCGCTGGGTGCTGCATCGTCTTGCCGAGCTCGACTCCCGGGTGCGCGAGGCGACGGAGGGCTATACCTGGACCGGCGTGTTCGCCGAGCTGCACCAGTTCTGCGCCACCGACCTCTCGGCCTTCTACTTCGACATCCGCAAGGACTCGCTCTACTGCGACCGTCCCGACAGCCCGCGCCGACGCGCCGTGCGCACCGTGCTCGACCATCTGTTCCACTGCCTCACCGCCTGGCTTGCGCCGGTGCTCGTCTTCACCGCCGAGGAGGCGTGGCTCGCGCGCTTTCCGTCCGAGGACGGCTCGGTGCATCTGCGCCTGTTCCCCGAGGTTCCGGCCGCGTGGCGCGACGAGACGCTCGCGGCGAAATGGGCGCGGATCCGCGAGCTTCGCCGTGCCGTCACCGGCGCGCTTGAGAAGGAGCGTGCCGAAGGCAGGATCGGCTCGAGCCTCCAGGCCGCCCCGGTTCTCCATCTCACCGGGCCCGACGCCGGTCTTCTCGACGCCGCGACCTGGGCGGAGGTGGCGATCACCTCCGGGCTCACGGTCTCGACCGACCCTGCCCCGCCGGGCGCGTTCACGCTTGAGGGCCTCGCCGGCGTCGCCGTCGTGCCCGAACGGGCCGAGGGGCGGAAATGCGAGCGCTGCTGGAAGGTTCTGCCCGAAGTCGGCACGCACGAGGACCATCCCGGCCTCTGCGACCGCTGCGCCGATGCGGTGCGGTCGGGGCTGGTCACGCGGCGCCGGGCTGCGTGAGCGCGCGCGACCGGGCGGGCCTCCGCCTCGGGCTCGGCCTTGCCCTCGTCCTGCTCGCCGCCGACCAGGCCTCGAAATGGTGGATCCTCGAGGTGGTGCGCCTGCCCGAGCTCGGGCGGGTGTATGTTCTGCCCTTCCTCAACTTGACGATGGTGTGGAACCGCGGCGTGACCTTCGGGCTTCTGCAGGGCGACGCCTGGTGGCACCCCTATCTGCTCGCCGCCATCGCCTGCCTCGTCGTCGGGCTTCTGCTCCTGTGGCTCGCCCGGGCGGAGAACCGGCTGGTTTCGCTCGCACTCGGGCTTGTCCTCGGCGGCGCGGTGGGCAATGTGATCGACCGGCTGCGCTTCGGCGCCGTGGTCGATTTCATCGACCTGCACGCCTTCGGCTGGCACTGGTATGTGTTCAACGTCGCCGACAGTGCGATCGTGATCGGGGTCGGGCTTCTGCTTTCGGACGCCTTGCTCCGGCCAAGGTCGGGGGGTAACGAGAAGGGATGACCAGCGCCGCACCGCACGGCCGTGCCCGCCCGCCGAGGCTGGCCGCGACGCTCGCCGCCGCGCTTCTCGTCGGGGCGTGCAGCACCGACGTCGCGCGGACCTTCGGCCTGACGCGCGACCCGCCCGACGAGTTCCAGGTGACGACGCGCGCGCCACTGACCGTCCCGCCTGACTTCACCTTGCGCCCGCCCCAGCCCGGCCAGCCGCGACCGCAGGAGGGCCGGCTGCGTGACCAGGCGGCTGCTGTGCTTGCCGGCCGCCCCGGGCTTGTCGTCGGAGCGGCCCTTCCCACCGTGCGCGCCTCGGCGGGCGAACAGGCGCTTCTCGCGGCCGCGGGCCCCGCTCCGCCGCCCGACCTTAGGCGCAGGATCGACGAGGAGACCACGCTGCTCGAGCCGACGAGCCGCTCCTTCACCGAGCGGCTCCTGTTCTGGCGCCAACCGCAGCCCCCTGGCGTGGTGATCGATCCCGCCCGCGAGCAGCAGCGGCTGCGCGAGAATGCCGCCCTCGGGCGCCCGCCCTCGATCGGCGACACGCCGATCATCCAGCGTCGCCAGCGCGGCATCTTCGAGGGGCTGTTCTGAGCGCGCTGCGGCCGGGCGCGACCGGGTCCTGCCCTCTCACATCCTCCGGCGCGGGGGCGGGGTTGTCTCGACAGGCCGGTGGTGAGCGCCACGTCACAGAAGTCACGCGGCGACCGATCAACAGCGAGGAGGACATCACGATGCCAGGCGACCGTCGCGACCTCCCCGACACCGCGCCACCCTCGCCCCACCTCCCGCCCACGTCGATCTCGGCGGAGGCGGGAGAGGGGCTCGCGCGTCGGCCGCTCCTGCTCGGCGGCCTCGCCGGCGCCGCCCTTGCCGGGCTTCCGCGGGTCGGAAACGCCGAAACGGCACTGCCGTCACGCCCGCGCGCGGATGAGCGGGTGTTCGGCGCCGAGACCTTCACTCTGGCCAATGGCATGCAGGGAGTGGTGATCCCGATGCGGCGCGCCCCCGTGGTCGCGCACATGGTCTGGTACCGGGTCGGAGCAGCGGACGAGAGCCAGGGCCACTCCGGGCTCGCCCATTTCCTCGAGCATCTGATGTTCAAGGGCACGCCCTCCGTCCCCGCCGGCCAGTTCAGCCGACGCATCGCCCGCGAGGGCGGGCGCGACAACGCCTTCACCGGCCACGACTACACCGCCTATTTCCAGCAGGTCGCGTCCGACCGCTTGCCGCTCGTGATGGCGATGGAGGCGGACCGGATGGTCAACCTCCTGCTCGACGAGAAGGACATCGCGCCTGAGCGCCTCGTGGTGGTCGAGGAGCGTCGTCAGGTCGTCGAGAACAACCCGCGCTCCCGCTTCCGCGAGCGCCTCGCCGCCGTCTTCTACGTCAACTCCCCCTATGGACGGCCGGTGATCGGCTGGGAGGACGAGATCCGCGCGATCGACCGCGAGTCGCTGCTTGCCTTCTACAAACGCTTCTACCTGCCCGCGAACGCCATCGTCGTGGTGCAGGGGGATGTCGATGTCGAGACCGTGCGCCGGCTGGCCGAGGATACCTACGGGCAAATCCCGTCCGGCCCCGCTCCGGTGCGCGCCCGGCCGCAGGAGCCGCCCGCGCTCGGCCAGACGCGCCTGACGCTCCGGGACTCGCCGCGGGTGCGCGAGCCGTCGATGACGCGGCTCTACCGCGCTCCCTCGGCACGGGCCGGCCAGGAGATGGCGGACGCGCTCGATGTCGCCGCCCATCTGCTCGGCTCCGGCCCGACCTCGATCCTCTGGCGCGCACTCGTCGAGACCGGGCTCGCCGCCTCCGTCGGCGCCTACTACAACGGCGAGACGGTGGACCGGACCGAGTTCAGCCTGTTCGCCTCGCCGCGCCCCGGCGTGCCGCCCGAGCGGGTCGAGGCGGCGCTCGACGCGGCGGTGGCGCGCACGCTCGAGGAGGGGGTGACGCAGGCGGAGGTCGAGCGGTCGGCGCGGCAGCTCACGGCCGGAGCGGCGCTCGCCCGCGACAGCCTGATGGACGGGGCGCGCGCGATCGGCGCCGCCCTTGCTGTCGGCCTGCCGCTCGCCTCGGTCGAGGCGTGGCCCAAGCGGATCAGGGAAGTGACGGCCGAAGCCGTCACCGCAGCGCTCCGGGCGGTTCTCGACGAGGAGGGCTCGGCCACCGGCTGGCTTTTGCCCCAGGCGGGAAGCCGGGCATGAGCGGCACGCGGTCAAGCGGCTGGTCGGTTCCGGTCCAGACGGTCGCGAGCCCAGGGGGCATCCGCGCCTGGCTGATCGAGGATCACTCGGTTCCGGTCGTCTCCCTCTCCTTCTCTTTCCGGGGCGGGGCAGCGCTCGACCCCGAGGGCCGCGAGGGGCGGGCGTCGCTTGCCGCCGCCCTGCTCGACCAGGGGGCGGGAGAGCTCGACACCGCCGGCTTCGCGACCGCGCTGCGCGACCGCGCGGTGAGCCTCTCCTTCGGCGCGGGGCGAGACGAGCTCACTGGCTCGCTCCGGTGCCTCGCCGAGGAGACGGGCTTTGCCGCCTCGATGCTGGCGCTCGCCCTCACCCGCCCGCGCTTCGATGCGGAGGCGCTCGCCCGGGTGAAGGCGCAGCGGCTGATCGCGCTCAGGCGCAAGGCGGAGGAGCCGCGCACCATCGCCTCCCGCGCCTGGTGGGAGAGGGCGGTCGCGCCGCATCCCTTCGCTCGGCCGCCGGGCGGGACGGAGGCCGCTCTTGGCCAGCTCGGGCGTGATGATCTCCTCGCTGCCCTGGAGGTGCAGGTGCGACGCGGCGCGCTCGTGGTCGGCGCCGCCGGGGCGATCGACGCCGCAGGCCTCGGGCGGATGCTGGACGAGGCCTTCGGCGGCGTGGCCGAGGGCGTCGCCCCTGAGGTTCCCCCCTTGCCGGCGCCGCGCGCGTTCGGGCTTGCGATCACGGAGCGGGCCGTGCCTCAGGCCGTCGCGGTGTTCGGCCATGGCGGGCCTGACCCGGACGACCCCGACTGGGAGGCGTTCCAGGTCGTGAACTGGATCCTCGGCGGCGGCGGCTTCTCCTCGCGCCTGACCGAGGAGATCCGCGAGAAGCGCGGCCTCACCTACGGAATCGGCACGCAGCTCGCCCCGTTCCGCGGGCGTAGCCTCATTCTCGGCTCGGTCTCGACTGAAAACGCGCGCTTTGGCGAGACACTCGCTCTGCTCAAGGCAGAGTGGGCGCGGATGGCGGAGGCGGGGCCGACGGCCGAGGAGGTGGCGGCTGCCCGCGCCTATCTCACCGGGAGTTTCCCCTTGGGCTTCACCTCGAGCGGGCAGATTGCGGGAACGCTCGCCTCCCTCCAAACACTCGGCCGCCCGCCGGAGTGGCTCGCGGGGCGGATCGGGCGGATCGAGGCGGTGACGCTAGCGGATGCGCGCCGCGCCGCCGCGCGGCTCTATGACCCCGCCGCCCTCTCGATCTCGGTGGTCAGCCGGCCGGGGATCTGAACGCCGCGCACCGGTTTCCGGGAGACCCCGCCTCACGCTCGCTGCATCGGCCGCAGACGGGGCTGGAAACGGCCGCTATCCCATTGCAGAATGGTGACGAATCCGGCCGTCAGCCGGAGCCACGGCCCTCGAGGAGTGCCCATGTCGAGCGCGGCCTGCCGTTGCGGCCTCTGCTGCATCACCCCGCCGCTGATGCTCGAGACCATCGCCCAGAGGGCCAAGCGCCCCTCGCTCAAACGCTGGGCCGAGGACACGCTCGCCGTCACCCGGTCGCTGCGCGAGGCGCGACTTTCGGCCTCCGCGCCCGACCCGGAGCCGGAGATGGCCGCTCGGCCCAAGCCGGAGGGCAAGCAGCGCGCCGTCTATTCGGCCCGGCAGGGCCAGTCCCTGCCCGGCAGCCTGATCCGCCCCGAAGGCGCCCCGCCGACCGGCGACCCAGCGGTCGACGAGGCCTTCGACGGCTCGGGCGCGACCTACGACTTCCTCAAGACCGTGTTCGGCCGCGCCGGCCTCGACGGCGCCAACCTGCGCATCGTCTCGACCGTCCACTACGGCCGCGGCTACGACAACGCCTTCTGGAACGGCAAGCAGATGGTCTATGGCGACGGGGACGGGGAGGTGTTCCTACGCTTCACCCGAAGCCTCGACGTGATCGGCCACGAGCTCGCGCATGGCGTGACCGAGTTCACGAGCGGGCTCGTCTACTGGGAACAGCCGGGCGCCCTGAACGAGCACTTCTCCGACGTGATCGGCGTGCTCGTGAAGCAGTGGCAGCTTGGCCAGAAGGCCGAGGACGCAGACTGGCTGATCGGCGCCGAGCTGCTCGGGCCCGAGCTCCGCAACCCGCCCGGCCACGCGGTGGCGCTGCGAAGCATGAAGGCGCCCGGCACGGCCTATGACGACCCGCTTTTGGGCAAGGACCCTCAGCCCGCGCACATGAAGGACCTCTACCGCGGCCTTGCCGACCAGGGCGGGGTCCACATCAACTCCGGAATCCCGAACCTCGTCTTCTACCGGGTGGCGATCGGCTTCGGCGGCTATGCCTGGGAGAAGGCGGGGCGGATCTGGTGGCGTGCCTTCACCGAGCCGGGGCGGATGAGCGCCCGCGCCTCCTTCCGCGAGGCCGCGAAGGAGACGATCGAGGTGGCGCGGCTGCTTTACGACGCGCAGGCCGCAGCGCTGGTCGCCGAGGCTTGGGACTCGGTCGGCGTGGTGCCGACAGGCGTGCGCAAGCCCGCGCCGAAACCCGCCGCGCCGAAGAAGACGGCCGCGCCCAAGAAGACGGCGCCGAAGGCGACCACGACGAAGCGGGCGGCTGCGAAAGCGGCGCCGAAACCCGCCGCGGCGAAGAGGAAGGCGTCGCCCAAGGGCGGCTCGAAGCCGGCGGCCAAGCCGGCGCGCACCCAAGGCACCCGGCCGCGTGCCGGCGCCTCGGCGCTCGCCGCGCGGAGCCTCCGCCCCACGCGCCGTGGCTGAGCGCAGGCCTCGCAGCGGCGCGTCTCAGGCGCCGCTCGCGGCGCTGTCGATCCTGCGCTCGGGCGGGGTCGCCGGGCTGATGCGTCGCCGGACGATCGACGTCGCCTCGCTCACCGAGGCGCAGAGACAGGCGCTCGAGGCTCTCGCCGCTTCCCCTGCCGCCGGCCCGTCACCGGGGGCGGATCGCTTCTCATTCACCCTCACCCTTGCCTATGCCGACGGCACGACGCGCGAAATCACGGTGCCGGAGGAGCGTGTTCCGGACGCGCTCGCCGACCTTTTGCGCTGAGCCGGGGGCGGCCGGCCCGGCGCGTTGCCTTCCTTTCGCCACGACGCCTCCCCATCTGCCGCGCCGCGAAAGCCAGTGGGGGAGTGCATGCAGGACGTGCTGACGGAGTGGGACGCGCACAGCCGCGACCTCAGAGCGAGGGTGGCGCGGTTCATCCTCGCCGAGCCGACGCAGCGGGTGATCATCGGCCTGATCCTCGCCAATGCCGTCACCTTGGGGCTCGAGACGGCGCCCTCGATCATGGCGCGCTGGGGCGGGCTTCTGGTCGCGCTCGACACGCTCTTCCTCGTCCTCTTCACCGTCGAGATCTGCTTGCGGATTTTCGCCTTCCGCGGCCGCTTTTTCCGCGACCCGTGGGGTCTGTTCGACTTCGCCGTGGTGGCGATCGCCTGGCTGCCGGCCACGGGCCCGCTCTCGGTGCTGCGCGCGCTGCGGGTGCTGCGCATTCTGCGGCTGGTCTCGATGCTGCCGCGTCTGCGGATCGTGGTGGAGGCGATGCTGCACGCGATCCCGGGCATCGGCGCGGTCGCGCTGCTTCTCGTGATCGTCTACTATGTCTGCGCGGTGATCGCGACCAAGCTGTTCGGCCCCTCTCACCCCCAGTTCTTCGGCACGATCGGTGAGAGCATGTACTCGCTGTTCCAGATCATGACGCTCGAGAGCTGGTCGATGGGAATCGTCCGGCCGGTGATGGAGGCTTCGCCGCAGGCCTGGCTGTTCTTCGTGCCGTTCATCCTGATCACCACCTTCGTGGTGCTGAACCTGTTCATCGGCATCATCGTCGAGAGCATCCAGACGCTGCGCAAGCAGCATGACGAGGCGGAAGAGGCGCGCGACGCCGCGCTCGCCGCCGCCACCTCTGCCGCGCGCGCCGAGCACCACGCCGACGCCGAGACGATCCTGGGCGAACTCCGCGCCCTGCGCGCCGAGGTCGCCGGGCTTAAGGCCGCGCTCGCCAGGACCTGAGCGGGGTTTCCGCGCCGCCCCCGCGGCGCTACAGCACCCGCGAGGAGGACCCGATGCCGCGACCGAAACCCGTGATGCTGGTGGTGCTCGACGGCTGGGGCTGGCGCGAGGACCCGGCCGACAACGCCGTCCTCCAGGCCCGCACCCCCGCTTTCGACGCACTCTGGGCCGCCTCGCCGCATGCCCTGCTCCGCACGTCCGGGCGCGATGTCGGCCTCCCCGACGGCCAGATGGGCAATTCCGAGGTCGGCCACCTCAACCTCGGCGCCGGCCGCGTGGTGATGCAGGACCTGCCGCGGATCGATGCGGCGATCGCCGCTGGCAGCCTCGCGTCGCTGCCGGCGCTCACCGACTTCATCGCGGCCCTGCGAGCCTCCGGCGGCACCTGCCACCTGATGGGGCTCGTCTCCCCTGGCGGCGTGCACAGCCACCAGGACCATGCAGTGGCGCTCGCCCGCGTTCTCGATCAGGCCGGCATCCCAGTCGCCGTGCATGCCTGGACGGACGGGCGGGACGCCCCACCGCGGTCGGCCCCGGGCTTCCTCGAGGCCTTCGAGCAGGCCCTGCCCGGTCGGGCGCGGATCGCGACCGTCTCGGGCCGCTACTTCGCGATGGACCGCGACAATCGCTGGGAGCGGGTCGAGAAGGCCTGGCGGGCGATGGTTCTGGCCGAAGGCCCGCGCTTTTCCTCGGCCGACGCCGCGGTGGCCGACGCCCACGCCCAAGACGTCACAGACGAGTTCATTCCGCCCTCGGTGATCGGCGACTACGCCGGCATGGCGGATGGCGACGGCGTTCTCTCGTTCAACTTCCGCGCCGACAGGGTGCGCGAGCTCCTCGCCGCCCTGCTCGACCCGGGCTTCGCCGCCTTCCCCCGCCCGCGCACGCCCCGCTTCGCCGCCGCGCTCGGCATGACCGAGTATTCGGCCTCGCTCGCCCCGCTGATGGCGACGCTGTTTCCGCCGCAATCGCTCGAGGACATCCTCGGCGCCGTGGTCGCGCGCGCGGGCCTCCGCCAGCTTCGCATCGCCGAGACCGAGAAGTATCCCCACGTGACCTATTTCTTCAACGGCGGTGAGGAGACGCCGTTCCCGGGCGAGGAGCGGATCCTCGTTCCCTCGCCGAAGGTCGCGACCTACGACCTCAAGCCGGAGATGAGCGCGCCGGAGGTGACCGAGCGCGCGGTGGAGGCGATCGCCTCAGGCCGGTTCGACCTGATCGTGCTCAACTTCGCCAATCCCGACATGGTGGGCCATACCGGCTCGCTCGAGGCGGCCATCAAGGCGGTCGAGGCGGTCGATGCCGGTCTCGGCCGGATCGCCGAGGCGGTGCGCAAGGCCTGCGGGGCGCTTCTCGTGACGGCCGACCACGGCAATGCCGAGCTGATGCGGGACCCCGAGACCGGCGGGCCCCACACGGCGCACACGCTCAACCCGGTTCCGGTTCTGCTCGCGGGCGGCCCGGCGGGCGCCCGCCTGCGGGACGGGCGTCTCGCCGATGTCGCGCCCACGCTGCTCGAGCTGCTCGGACTTCCGAAGCCCGAGACGATGACGGGCCGAAGCCTGCTTGCGGGCCCCTGCTCTGGCGCGGTCGTGTCCGCCGCCGCGGTGCCCGCGCCTTGATCGGAGCGGTGCCGAGAAACTACTCTTGCGTCTCGCTGCGGGAGGGTGACCGGGCGTTGGCCCGGCGCTGCGGGGGCGATCGTCGCACCCCGCCGGAGGCAGCGCAGCAACGGAAAGGCGCATGAAGGTCACGCTTCGTTCGGCTCTCCTCGGTGCAGGCCTCGCCTTCGCGGTCGGCCTCGGGGTGAACGGCCCGCTCGGCCGCTATCTCGACGCGACGCTCGGGCTCGCGGCCTTCGCCCAAGAAGGGAGCCGGGCCGAGACCTATCGGCTTCTCTCGCTGTTCGGCGACGTGTTCGAGCGGATCCGCGCCGAGTATGTCGAGCCGGTCAACGACCGGGACGTGATCGAGGCGGCGATCAACGGGATGCTGACGAGCCTCGACCCGCACTCCGGCTATCTCAACCCGCGCAACTTCCGCGACATGCAGGTTCAGACGCGGGGCGAGTTCGGGGGCCTCGGCATCGAGGTCACCCAGGAGGGCGGCTACATCAAGGTGATCGCGCCGATCGACGACACGCCGGCCGCCCGCGCCGGGGTGCGCGCCGGCGACCTGATCACCCATATCGACGGCCAATCCACCCAGGGGCTCACCCTCAACGAGGCGGTGGAGCGTATGCGCGGGCCGCCGCGCACCGAGATCAGGTTGACGATCCGGCGCGAGGGCTCGCCGCGGCCGATCGAGATGGCGATCATCCGCGACGTGATCCGGATCCAGTCGGTCCGGGCGCGGCTCGAGGGGGATGTGGCCTATATCCGCATCACGAGCTTCAACGAGCAGACCGATGCCGGCCTGCGCCGGGCGATGCAGCAGATCCGGCAGCAGGCGGGCGGCAACCTGCGCGGCGTCCTCCTGGATCTGCGCAACAACCCGGGCGGCCTGCTCGACCAGGCCGTGGCGGTCGCGGACGATTTCCTCGACCAGGGCGAGATCGTCTCCACTCGCGCCCGCCGCCCTGAGGACGCGCAGCGCTACAACGCCAAACCCGGCGACATCGCCCAGGGGCTGCCCTTGGTGGTGCTGATCAACGGCGGTTCTGCCTCCGCTTCCGAGATCGTGGCCGGAGCGTTGCAGGACCATCGCCGCGCCGTCGTCATCGGCACGCGCAGCTTCGGCAAGGGCTCGGTGCAGACGGTGATGCCGCTGCCCGGTAATGGCGCGATCCGGCTCACCACCGCCCGCTACTATACACCGTCGGGGCGGTCGATCCAGGCGACCGGGATCGAGCCCGATGTCGTGATCGAGGCGCTGAAGGGCGAGGCGCGTGCCGAGGCGCGCGACCGCGAGGCGCAGCTCAATCGCGCGCTTCGGAACGACGGCGGCACCGGTTCGGCAAGTCGTGCTCCGGCGCCGCAGCTTCCGCCGGTCGCGCTGCCGCCCGGCTTCGTCGAGAGCATCTCGCCGCCCGACCCGCCCCCGGCCGATGCTCAGGGTCCGGCGGTCGTGTTCGGCGACCTTGCCAAGGACTACCAGATGCGCAAGGGCCTCGAGCTCGTGCGCGCCATGGCCGCCCGGGCCCGCGCCTCGAACTGACGCACCGCGCCGGAAGGCGAGAGGCGAGAGCGGGAGCTGCGGCGGATGCAGCCGAGAGCGCCTGAGGCGTCCCCTCCCGGCGCGCGGAGCCTGCGTGCGCTCGGCTATTTCTGGCTCGCGCTCCTGGTCGGCGGTGTGCTCGTCGTGGCGTGGCTCGACCGGCTCGGCCCTCCCGCCCGGCACGATCAGGTGGCCGAGGCGCCCGAGACGGCGCACCGTGAGGGGACATCGCGCCCCGCCGAGGCAGGGGAGGCGCGACCGCCTCCGCAGCCGGCCGAGCGCGCGCCGCCGATCGCCGAACCCGACCCGGCTCTGCTCGAGCGCCTGCGCGACGGCGCCCTGCCGCGCCTAGGGTCGGACGGCCGCGCTGCCTGGCGCCTCTACGCCCGCCCTTTCAACCAGTCAGACCGGCGGCCGAAGGTCGGCGTGCTCGTCGCCGGCCTCGGGATCAGCGAGAGCGTGACCGAGGCGGCGATCCAGCGGCTACCGGGTGCGGTCAGCCTCGCCTTCTCGCCCTACGGGCTGAGACTCGCCGAGTTCGCCGCGGCTGCCCGCGCCGACGGGCACGAGGTCCTGGTCGCGATCCCGATGGAGCCGGTTGGCTTCCCGCTGAACGACCCCGGCCCCCAGGCTCTGCTCACCTCCCTTCCGTGGGGTGAAAACAACACCCGCCTCACGTGGGCGCTCTCCCGTTTCCAGGGCTATGTTGGGGCGACGAGCGTGCTCGGGCCCACCTTGCGCGGCGAGCGCTTCGCCGCAAGCCCGGAGGCGATCCGGCCGGTGCTCGAGGTGCTTCGGGCGCGCGGCCTGATGTTCGTCGACGGGCGGGTCGGCGAGCCGGCGCCCGAGGGGCTGCCCGCCCGCTCGATCGACCTCGTGCTTGACGACCGGCAGAGCCGGGCCGAGATCGACCTGCGGCTTGCCGAGCTCGAGCGGATTGCGCGCGAGCGCGGCAGCGCGCTCGGCCTTGCCGGGGCGAGCACGATCGCGGTCGAGCGGATCGCGGCCTGGGCCGCGGGGTTGGAGGAGCGGGGGCTCGTGCTCGCCCCCGTCACCGCTCTTGTGCCGACCGAGGAGCGCCGGGCGCAGCGATGAGCGCGTCTCTCCCCTATCGACGCAATGTCGGGGCGGTGCTGTTCAACCCCGACGGCCTCGTGCTGGTGTGCCGGCGCGCGGATCTGCCCAATGCCGAGGGCGCGCCGGGCGGCTGGCAGCTCCCCCAGGGCGGGATCGACGATGACGAGGATCCGGCGGAAGCGGTCCTGCGCGAGCTCGCCGAGGAGATCGGCACCGACCGCGCCGAGGTGATCGAAGAGCATCCGGAGTGGCTGACCTACGACCTGCCGCCCCACTTGATCGGCGTCGCCTTGGGCGGGCGCTACCGCGGCCAGACGCAGAAATGGTTCGCACTCCGCTTCCTCGGGCGGGACGCCGACATACGCCTCGACGCCGACCCGAACCCCGAGTTCGACGCGTGGCGCTGGACCACGCTCGACTCGCTGCCTGCGCTCGCGGTGGATTTCAAGCGGGCGATCTACGAGCGGCTCGCACGCGATTTCGCTCATCTCGCCCGTTGAGGCGTTCGTTTCCGGCCCGTTAACCGAAGCCGGGTGGGCTCTCCCATGCTGAGTGGAAGGGCCTGCGTGCGCGGATGATCGAGGCGATCACCTGTCTTGCCGCCACCCACGACCCCTGGCTCGTGCTTCTTGCCGGGCTGATGTGCGGCGCGGGCGCGCTGTCCGTGATGCAGCTGTTCCGGCGCGCCGCTGCCGATCGGGGCCTCGCCGCCTTCGGCTGAACCCTGCTCTGCGCGCTCACGCTCGGCGCCGCCGTCTGGTGCACGCATTTCATCGCCATGCTTGCCCACCGCCCCGGCGTTCCGGTGAGCTTCGACGCGGTGCTCACGATCGTCTCGTTCCTCGTGCCGATCCTCGGCGCCATTCCCGGGCTGCTCCTCGCTGCGAGCGCCAGCTCCGGGTCACGGGGCGCTGCGGAGGAGGCGCCGCTCAGCCACTGGCGGGCGGTCGCCGGCGGGGCGGTGGTGGGCGCCGCGATCGCCGCGATGCACTACACCGGGATGGCGGCTTACCGGGTGGAGGGGATCGTCGTCTGGAACCCTTCGGTGATCGCCCTGTCGGTCGCGCTCTCGATGACGATCTCGGCAGCGGCCTTCCTGCTCGCCTCCACCTACGCCGGACAGAGGGTGCCGCGCGCGGCCGGCGGCGTGTTCGCCCTCGCCGTCCTGTCGCTCCACTTCACGGGGATGGCGGCGGTCACCATCACGGCGCTCGGGACCGCCGGCACCGAGGCTGCGGTAGAGGCCCAGCATGCGATGGCGCTCGCGGTCGCGCTCGCCGGCCTGATCGTGATGACGGCAGGCGGTTTCGCCTTCCTGCTCGACCGGCGGTCGCAGACCGAGACGGTGCGTAGGCTCACGCACCTCGCGATGACCGACCCCCTCACCGGCCTACCGAACCGGGCTGCCTTCGCGGAGCGGCTCGCCCGCGGGCTCGAGCGCGCCGCTGCCGTGAGCGCACGCGCGGCGGTGATCGCGATCGACCTCGACCGGTTCAAGGAGGTGAACGACACGCATGGGCACGCGGCCGGCGACGCGGCGCTGCGCGCGATCGGTCAGCGTCTCGCGGCGGCGGTGGGCGCCAATGCCTGCCTCGCCAGGATGGGCGGGGACGAGTTCGCCGCGCTCCTCCCCTTCCGCACCCGAAGCGGGCTCGACGCCGTGATCGCGCGTCTCGAGGCGGCGGCATCCGCCCCCGTGACGATCGAGGACGGGTCGGGCGGAGAGTTCACGGTGACGCTCGGCGCCTCCTTCGGCATCGCCTGCTTCCCGGAGGACGGCACCGACCCCGGCCAGCTCACCAACAATGCCGATCTCGCCCTCTATCGCGCCAAGGCCCTGCCCTTCACCGCGCATTGTTTCTACGACCCGTCGATGGACGCAGCGGCACGGGAGAAGCGCAGCCTTGCCGCGGCGCTGCGCGAGGCGCTCGCCTCCGGAGGGGGGCTGATGCTGCATTACCAGCTCCAGGCGTCGGTCACGGCCGGGGAAATCACCGGCTACGAGGCGCTGCTCCGCTGGCGCCACCCGACGCGGGGGATGATCCCGCCCTCCGTGTTCATCCCGCTCGCCGAGGAGATGGGCCTGATCCCGGCGCTCGGTGCCTGGGTGCTGCGCCGCGCCTGCACAGAGGCCGCCGCCTGGCCGCATCCGTGGCGCGTGGCCGTGAACGTCTCGCCGCTTCAGCTCGCCGACGCCTCGCTGCCGGGCCTCGTTGCCGAGGTGCTGGCGGAGACGGGTCTTGCAGCGGAACGGCTCGAGATCGAACTCACCGAGACCGCGATCGTCGAGGACCAGGAGCGGGCGCTCTCGATCCTCCGCGCCATCAAGGCGCTCGGGGTTCGAGTAGCGCTCGACGATTTCGGGACCGGCTATTCCTCTCTCAAGACGCTGCGGAGCTTCCCCTTCGACAAGATCAAGCTCGACCGGTTCTTCATGGCCGAGATCGAGAGCTCGGCGGAAGCCATGGCGGTGATCCGGTCGGTGCTTGCGGAAGGGGTGGAGCGCCCCGAGCAGCTCGCGATCCTGCGCGCTGAGGGGTGCGACGAGGCGCAGGGTTTCCTGCTCGGCCGCCCCTCCCCAGCCGTCTCCTCTGGCCCCGAGCCGGAGGCCGCGGCGTCGGCGCCGCGGCCGCCGGACGCCGCGCCAGTGTCTGAGGCCGCCTGAGCGGACACCGGGACCGCTTCGGCCGACGGCATCGGTCGACAACGCGTGCGGCCCTCCCGTCCCGATCGACCGCGCCGCGTGGCGGGCGATCAGGGCGGCTATCAGGCCGCCTGGGCGGCGACGGTCACCGGTGCGGGCTGCCACTCCTTCGCGGCGATCGCCGCGTTGCGGCGCTGCTTGAACTTGAGGAACCGGTAAGCGGCACGCGCCGAGAGGTCGGACAGGCGGCCACGCGGCGGCAGCCCCACCGCCTTGAAGATCATGCCCACCCCGCGGTCGAGATGATGCTGGCGGTAGTAGCCCATCGCCTTCGCCATGTAGGCCGCGATCGCCGCCCGGCGGTCGTAGGGGGCGCCCTCAGGACGGTTGGCGCAGTGGAAGGCGAGCGCGAGCTCGTCGTCCTCCGTCTCGCCGATCCGCCCGAGCCCGATCCGAAGCCGCTCGATCACCGAGAGCTTCTCGCGCACGAGATAGCGCCGCATGTGGTCGTAGAACAGCTTGAAGTGCCGGTACTCGTCGGCCGCGATCAGCCGGCAGATCTCGACAAGCACTGGCTCCTCGCTGCCCTCGCCGAGCGCCGTGTAGTAGGAGGAGGTGCCGGTCTCGACCATGCAGCGGGCGATCAGCTCGCCGGTGCGGCTGCCGCGGACGGAACGATCGACCTTCGTCTCGATCCGGAACCCTTTGCGGAACCGCTCGAAGGCGGCGCGAAAGTCCCAAGCCGGGTCGGCGAGCGTCGCCCAGCGGCCGAGCGCCTCGCCGTGCTGCACCTCCTCGACCGCCCAGTTGCGCGCCGCACCCTGGAAGTCGGGGTCGTCATGGAACACGTTGCAGAGATACTCGGCGTAGATGTCGCCGTTGCGCTCGACCATCGCCGCCGCCTTCACGAGCGGCACGATTTCGGGGTCGACCTTGGAGGGGTCGAATTTGTGCCAGGACACCTGGTCGATGTGCCAGTGCTTCATCGCTCACCTCCGCCCCGCACGATCCAGCCGCGGGATCGATGTCCGCACGGTCCGAAACCGGTCCACCCTCTCCGTGCGGGCATCGTTACGGGCCCTGCCCTGCGACGCCGGCACGGCTCCGCTCCGGAGGCCGGATCGGCAGACATCCCATCCTGACATGGCCTCCCTCGCCTCTCCGGGATGAGTCACGCGCAGGCCCTGGGCCGCCGCGCCTCAGACGCCTGCAGTGCACCGGCTGCGGGGGCCGCACGTCAACAGGAATGGTGATCGCACGCGGCGGGAACAAGCCCCCGGAGCCCCTCCTGGCCCCTGTCCTTTTAGAGGGCCTTGGCAGGATCAGCGTCGTTCACCCGCCGCAGTCCTGCTCACGGGGACGGCGCGGAGGCGGCGGCGAGTTCCGCGCGCGCCGCAAGAAGCCTGGCCATCGCGAGTTCGCGGCCGGCCTCGTCGGCACCCTTTGCCGCCTTCGCATAGGCCGCTTCCGCCTTGGCAAGCCGCGCCTTCGCGTCCTCGATCGAGAGATCGGCCACCGGGGTCGCGTCATCGGCAAGAACGGTGCAGCGCTCGGGCGTCACCTCGGCGAAGCCGCCGGCGACGAACAGCCGATGCGTGACCGATCCGCCGCGGTGGACGCGGATCACACCGCCGCGCAGCGTCACGATCATCGGCGCGTGCCCCGGCAGCACCCCCATGTCGCCCTCGGCGGCCGGGATCTCCGCCATCTCCACGGCATCGGAGAACAACAGCCGCTCGGGCGAGACGATGTCGAGCGTGAGCGTCGCCATGGCGCGGATCCCCCCGGGGCCCCTGGCTCAGGCCGCCTCGGCGGCGAGCCGCTCCGCCTTGGCCACCGCCTCCTCGATCGTGCCGACCATATAGAAGGCCGCCTCCGGCAGGTGGTCGTACTCGCCGGCGCAGATCGCCTTGAAGCTGCGGATCGTGTCGGCGAGCTCGACGAAGGCGCCGGGCTGGCCGGTGAACACCTCGGCGACGTGGAAGGGCTGGGAGAGGAAGCGCTGGATCTTGCGCGCCCGGGCGACGATCAGCTTGTCCTCCTCCGACAGCTCGTCCATGCCGAGGATGGCGATAATGTCCTGCAGCGACTTGTAGGTCTGCAGGATCCGCTGCACCTCGCGCGCCACGGTGTAGTGCTCCTCGCCGACGATCCTCGGGTCAAGCGCGCGCGAGGTCGAATCGAGCGGATCGACCGCCGGGTAGATGCCGATCTCGGTGAGCGCGCGCGAGAGCACCGTCGTCGCGTCGAGGTGGCTGAACGAGGTTGCGGGCGCGGGGTCGGTCAGGTCGTCGGCTGGAACGTAGATCGCCTGCACCGAGGTGATCGAGCCCTTCTTGGTGGAGGTGATCCGCTCCTGCAGCGCTCCCATGTCGGTCGCAAGCGTCGGCTGGTAGCCGACCGCCGAGGGGATTCGGCCCAAGAGCGCCGACACCTCCGACCCGGCTTGGGTGAAGCGGAAGATGTTGTCAACGAAGAACAGGACGTCCTGGCCCTCCTCGTCGCGGAAATATTCCGCGATCGTGAGCCCTGTGAGCCCGACGCGCGCGCGCGCCCCCGGCGGCTCGTTCATCTGCCCATAGACGAGCGCCGCCTTGGAGCCGGGGCCGTCGACCTTGATCACGCCCGATTCGATCATCTCGTGGTAGAGGTCGTTGCCCTCGCGGGTGCGCTCGCCCACGCCCGCGAACACCGAATAGCCGCCGTGCTTCTTGGCGACGTTGTTGATCAGTTCCATGATCGTGACGGTCTTGCCGACACCGGCGCCGCCGAACAGGCCGATCTTGCCGCCCTTGAGGTAAGGGGCGAGCAGGTCGATCACCTTGATGCCGGTGACGAGGATCTGCGCCTCCGTCGCCTGGTCGACAAAGCGCGGCGCCTCGCGGTGGATCGGCAGGCGGCGCGAGGCGGGCACCGGCCCGCGCTCGTCGATCGGCTCGCCGACCACGTTGAGGATCCGCCCGAGCGTCTCGGGGCCGACGGGAACGGTGATCGGCCCGCCCGTGTCCACCACCTCGTAGCCGCGGACGAGGCCGTCGGTGCTGTCCATCGCGATCGTGCGGACGGTGCTCTCGCCGAGATGCTGCGCCGTCTCGAGCACCAGCGTCCGGCCGTCGAAGTGGCAGTGCAGCGCGTTCAGGATGGCGGGCAGTTCGCCGGGGAACTGCACGTCCACCACCGCGCCCATCACCTGGGTAACCCTGCCGACGTTGTTGCTCGCCATCGTTCCGCTCTCCACTCGTTCCGTCGCCTGCCGGTCAGACCGCCTCGGCGCCGGAGATGATCTCGATCAGTTCCTTGGTGATGTTCGCCTGGCGCTGCCGGTTGTAGCTCAGCGTCAGCCGCGCGATCATGTCGCCGGCATTGCGGGTGGCGTTGTCCATCGCCGTCATGCGCGCGCCTTGCTCGCCGGCCGCGCTCTCGAGCAGCGCCCGGTAGATCTGCACCGCGAGATTGCGGGGAAGCAACGAGGCGAGGATCTCCTCCTCCGCCGGCTCGTATTCGAAGACGGCACGTGCCCCCTCCGCCCCCTCGGTCGCCGCCGCGGGCAGGGCGGCCGGGATCAGCGGCTGCTCCGACGGAACCTGGGAGATCACCGACCGGAACCGGTTGTAGATCAGCGTGCAGACGTCGAACTCGCCGGCGGCGAACAGCGCGGTGACGCGCTCGGCCACCTGCGCCGCATCGTCGAAGCCGATCGACTTGCGGCCGATGAAGCTCACCTCGCCCACGATCTGGCGCGCATACTCGCGGCGGAGATAGTCGCGCCCCTTGCGGCCGATGGTGAACAGCTTCACCGTCCGCCCGGCCTCCTCGAGCGCGCGGATCCGGGCGCGCGCGAAGCGGCCGACGGCGGCGTTGAAGCCCCCGCAGAGGCCGCGATCGGCCGAGACGACGACGAGAAGGTGGACGTCCTGCCTGCCGGTGCCGACGAGCAGTTTCGGCGCGGTCGGGCTCGAGGCGACGGAGGCGGCAAGGGTCGCGAGCATGCGCTCCATCCGCTCTGCATAGGGCCGCGCGGCTTCGGCCTGACCCTGGGCACGCTTCAGCTTCGAGGCGGCCACCATCTTCATCGCCTGCGTGATCTTGCGCGTCGACTTGACGCTGTTGATCCGCGTGCGAAGCGATTTCAGGCTCGGCATGGTCGTGCCCCCAGGGCGCGCTGCGGTTCAGGCGAAGCTGCGCGAGAAGGCGTCGAGGAAGGCCTTCAGCTTCTCCTCGGTCTCGGGCTTGATCTCCCGGTCGTTGCGGATCGCCTCGAGGATGCCGCTTCCGGAGGCGCGGAGCTCGGCAAGCATCTGGCGCTCGAACCGGCCGATGTCCGAGACCTTCACGCTGTCGAGATAGCCGCGCGTGCCGGCGAAGATCGACACCACCTGCTCCTCGACCGGCATTGGCTGGAACTGCGGCTGCTTCAGGAGTTCCGTCAGGCGCGCGCCGCGCGCGAGCAGGCGCTGGGTCGCCACATCGAGGTCGGAGGCGAACTGAGCGAAGGCGGCCATCTCGCGGTACTGCGCGAGCTCGAGCTTAATCCGCCCCGCGACCTGCTTCATCGCCTTGATCTGCGCCGCCGAGCCCACGCGGCTGACCGAGATGCCGACATTCACCGCAGGCCTAATGCCCTTGTAGAACAGGTCGGTCTCGAGGAAGATCTGGCCGTCCGTGATCGAAATGACATTGGTCGGAATGTAGGCCGAGACGTCGCCGGCCTGGGTCTCGATCACGGGAAGCGCGGTCAGGCTGCCCGAGCCGTGGTCGGCGTTGAGCTTCGCCGCGCGCTCGAGAAGCCGCGAGTGCAGATAGAACACGTCGCCCGGATAGGCCTCGCGCCCGGGCGGGCGGCGCAAAAGCAGCGACATCTGACGATACGCCACCGCCTGCTTCGAGAGGTCGTCATAAGCGATCAGCGCGTGCATGCCGTTATCGCGGAAGTACTCGCCCATCGCGCAGCCGGCGTAGGGCGCGAGATACTGCAGCGGCGCGGGCTCGGATGCGGTCGAGGCGACGACGATGGAGTACTCCATCGCGCCATACTCCTCGAGCGTCTTGACGAGCTGGGCGACCGTCGAGCGCTTCTGGCCGATCGCGACGTAGATGCAGTAGAGCTTGCGGCTCTCGTCCTCGGTGGCGTTGACCGTCCTCTGGTTCAGGATCGTGTCGATGATCACCGCCGTCTTGCCGGTCTGGCGGTCGCCGATCACGAGCTCGCGCTGGCCGCGGCCGATCGGGATCAGCGCGTCGATCGCCTTGATGCCGGTCTGCATCGGCTCGTGCACCGACCGGCGGGGGATGATTCCCGGCGCCTTGACGTCCACGCGGCGCCGCTCGGTCGCCTCGATCGGGCCCTTGCCGTCGATCGGGTTGCCGAGCGGGTCGACGACGCGGCCGAGCAGGCCCTTGCCCACCGGCACGTCGACGATCGCTCCGGTGCGCTTGACGAGGTCGCCCTCGCGCACCGCGCGGTCGTCGCCGAAGATCACCACGCCGACATTGTCGCTCTCGAGGTTGAGCGCCATGCCGCGCAAGCCCGCGGCGGGGAACTCCACCATCTCGCCGGCCATCACCGAGGCGAGGCCATAGACACGGGCGATCCCGTCGCCCACCGAGAGCACCTGGCCGACATCGGCGACGTCGGCCCCGGTGTCGAAGCTCGCGATCTGGCTCTTGAGGATCGCGCTGATCTCTGCCGGACGGATCTCCATGTCAGGCTGCCCCCTTCATGGCCTGTGACAGCCGCTGCAGGCGGCTTCGGATCGAACTGTCGTAAAGGCGCGAGCCGATCTTGACGACCAGCCCGCCGAGGATCGACGGGTCGACGCGGGCGGCGAGCCGCACACGCGCATGCCCCGCGCGGATCAGCGACGCCTCGAGAGCGCGCAGCTGTGGCTCCGAAAGCGGCACGGCGGAGACCACCTCGGCCGTCTCCTCGCCGCGCCGCGCGGAGAGCTGGGCGCGGAAGGCGGCGAGGATACGCGGCAGGAGCGACAGCCGGCGGTTGCTGACAATGACGCCGAGGAAGTTCCGCACCATCGGCTCGAGGCCGGCGCTCTCGGCGAGAAGCTTCACAGCCTGCATCTGCCGTTCGCGCGGCAGCCGCGGGTCCTCGACGAGCGTGCGGAACTCAGCGCTCTCGGCATACAGGCGCTCGATCGCCGCGAGCGCCTCGGCCAGACGGTCATAGACGCCCTCGTCTCCCCTCTGGCGATGCTCGTCCGCAAGCGCGAGCAGGCCTGCGGCATAGCGGGCCGGGATCTCGTCAACGGCCGCGCGCGCCTCGCGCGCGAGCCTCATGGCCTCGGTGATCTCGGCGATGCGTGCGGTCTCGGTCGGCGGCAAAAGGAGGCCTCGGTTCCGGTTCGCGTTGACGGCCGGCGCGCGGAAGCGCTGTGCCAAGGCCGCGAGAACTTGGCCCGGGCGGGGCCGCCCACGGCGCGCGGGGAGGTATCACACGCCTTGTGGCGGTGCAACAGCCCGCGGCGGGGCGAGCGAGCGTCCGCTAGCGCGGCGGCAGGCCAAGCATCGGCCCGAGCTGGTCGAGAAGCGTGCGCAGGGCGCCGAGCTGGCCGGCGAGCGCCGCACCGGCAAGCGGCGGGCCGGCGACGGACGGAGCCGGCGGCGACGCGGGTCCGGCAAGGCCCGGCATGGGGGAGCGATCCTGCAACAGCTCGGCCAGGGAGAGCGTTCCGGAGGCGTCATAGTCGAGGCTCGCGATGAGCGCATAGGCCGCCGCGAGGCCGCCCACCGCCGACGCCCCGACCGCGGCGGCGAGATCGCCGACCTCCGTGCCGGTCGCGAGCATCGCCACATGCGTCACGCCGCGGACGAGGCGGGCGATCTCGGCCGCCGACAGCACGCCATCGCGGGTCAGATCCGCCCAGCCGAACAGGGCGGCGAGGCAGGGCGCCGCCTCGCCGCCCGCGCAGGCCGCCTCGATGCCGTCGAGTGCCCCGAGGAAGGCGAGCCCCTCGCCATGCAGAGCGGCGAGCGTCGTCGGCACGCCGGCGCAGCGCGCCCACTCGATCGCCGGAGCGTCGCCGGGAAGCTGGTCGTCCGCCTGTTTCGCGCTCGGGGTTCGGGTCTCGAGCCTCGTCCCGTCGGCGCGAAGCAACAGGCGCGTGCGATCGGGGTCGTCGGCGACGGCAAGGGTGAAGCCGCCCGTCTGGTCCGTCCGCTCGACACGCCAGAGCTCCTGCGCGCCTTCGCGCGGCAGGAGCGCCCAGGCGCGGCCGGTGACGAAGAGCAGGGCGTCGGGGTCGGAGCAGGCGCCGTTCACCCACAGCCCCTGCGCGGCGGGCGGGATCGGCGCGGCCGTGGCGGGGCCTTGGGCGTGCGCCGGAGCGGCGAGGGCAAGGGCCGCCGCTGCGGCCAGGGCGGCGAAGGGCCTCGCGCTGGTCATCGGTGTCATGGCGCGATCCTGATCTCGGTGTCGGCACAGAGATCCGCCCCGGCGACGCGCACGCGTCGCCGGTCGCGGAACACGGCGGTGAGGTCGTAGCTGCACACCCCGTCCTGCGGCGGGGCGAGGCTGAAGGACTGACCGACGCCGATCACCGCTTCGCCGAGCCGGTCAGGCCCGGGCGGGGCGCCGGGCGGGTCAGCGTGCAGGAGGATGATCGGCAGCGTGCCGGCATTGACGATCCGCGCCGCGGCGAACGGGGGGGAGGTGGTCCAGCCGGGCGCGACCACCACCTCGGCGAGGCGGCAGAAATCCATCCCCGAACGCGTTTCCTCCTCGCCGTTGTCGTAGACCACCCGCACGGTGGTGGCGCAGGCGGGCGGCCGAGCCGAGGGAACGCGAACCGACCCGCCGGGGCGAAGCACCTGCGCACCGAGCCGGTCCGGCCCCTCGTCCCCGGCGCCGTCGGGGAAGGTGTAGAGCTCGAACACCACCCTGTCCGAGCGGTTGGTGATGCCAACCGTCCCGGGCGAGGCCGGGGCGACGCCGCGTGGCTCCTGCTGCGCCCTGTGCTCCTCTCGTGGCACGGGCGCGGCGAGGTCGTCGGCCGTCGTCCAGCCCGGGGCGATGACGAGGCGCGACAGCGTGCAGAGGTCGACGCGGCGACGCTCCTCCGCCCCGCCAGTGTCGAACACGGCGCGGATGTCGTAGCTGCAGCCCTGGTCGGGCACGCGCACGGTGACACTGTCGCCCGGCGCGAGCGTGTCGCTGCCGAGCCTGTCCTCGCCCCACTCGCTCTCCTCGGTGCCGCTGACATAGAGCCGCTCGATGGGTCGCGGCGAGGCGTTCTCGACCGCGAGTTCGCGCTCGGGCGGGGGAGCGGGCAGGGCGCGGGCGAAGGCCACCTCGCGCGTGCGGCAGATGTCCACCCGCTCGCGCACCTCCTCCTCCCCGTCCTCGAACACGATGCGGATGTCGGCCGAGCAGCCAAAGCCCGGCGGCAGGCGCACGCGGAAGCTCTCCCCCGGCGGCACGACCTCCGCGCCGAAGCGGTCGGCCCCCCAGTTGCGGGCACCCTGCCCGCCGCGCGCCACATAGAGTTCCTGCAGCGTCACCTCGCCCTCGTTCTTGATGGTGAACTGCGGCGCCGGCTGCGGCTGCGCGGGGCGTTGCGGCTGCTGCCCGGCGGCGGGCAGGGCGACCACGGCAAGCAGGAACGCGGCGATCAGACGGGCAGAACTCGGGCGGGCGGGCATCGGCGTGTCCTCCGGTTCCCCTGCAGGCTCGCATGGCCGTTCCGGTCCGGCAACCGCGCGTTCGTTGCGGATCGATGGCGCGCCGCGCCCGAGGCGCGACCGGGCCTGCCCCGGCTCATCCCCCCTCGCCGAGGGCGGCCAACGCCATCTCGACGGCAAGACGCGCGCCGCGCCCCGAGGGGTCGCCGCCTGGGTCGTAGGCGGCGATGCCGAGGCAGGCGAGCGGCACCGCCTTTGCCGCCGCCGCGATCGAGGCGATCAGGTGGTCGCGCGCGGGCCAGCGCGGCGGCGGGGTGAGCACACCCGGAACCGCCGTCGGCCCGGCGACGTCGAGGTCGATGTGGAGATACCAGCCGGGCGCGGCCGCGGCGCGCGGGGCGAGCAGGGCGGTGGTGCGTTCCGCCGCGTCGGGGCCGATCGCCTCGGCGTCGAGCCGCGCGATCGGGTGGGCGGCGAGCGCCGCCTCCTCCTCCGGGTCGAGGTCGGAGGCGCCGATCAGCGCCGCGGCTGAGGCTCGCACCGGGGTGCGCAGGCCCGCGCGCTCGCGCCAATCGTCGAACTCCCACCCGAGGCAGACGGCGAAGGGCATGCCGCCCAACAGCCCCGTCGAGGTGGTGGCGAGCGTGTGCAGGTCACCATGCGCGTCATACCAGACGATCCCGGCCGCACCTTTCGCCCGCGCCACCCCCCCGGCCGGCCCGACGGCGCCGGTGCAGTTTCCCTCGAGAACGAGCGGGAAGCGGCCGGCGCCGAGCGCCTCCGCCACCCGGTCGGAGACGCGCGCGGCGAGATAGCCGATGTTGGTCACCACATCCCGGGTGCGCTTCTCCCGCGGCAGAGAGACGGAGACGGGCTCGGCCACCCTGTGCCCCGACTCCGCAAGCTCCCGCGCGAGCCCCGCCGCGAGGATCGCCTCCGGCCCCCGTGCCGCGCCCCAGCGGCCGACGTCGCCGGCATAGGGCAGAAGGATCGGTTGGACCTCCATCACGTGTCCTCCTCCCGAAACGCCGCGGAGACTACAGGAAACTGACGGGATCGACGTCGACCTCCACGCGCGCGGCGCGCGGCACCTCGGCGCGGGAGAGCCAGTCGCGCAGGAGCGCCTGCACATCCGTGCTCCGCGACGCCTTGAGCAGAAGCCGACGCCGGTGCTGGCCGCGCAGGACCGCAAGCGGCGCCGGCGCGGGGCCGAGCACCCGGAACCCCTCCCCCTCGCCCCCCCGTCCCGGAGCGGCGCGCCGCAGCGCCAACGCCGCCGCATCCGCCACCGACGCTTCGGCGGCGGAGACGATGAGCGCCGCAAGCCGGCCATAGGGAGGCCAGCCGCCGGCCTGACGCTCGGCCATCTCCTCGGCGACGAAACGGTCAATGTCGCCAGATACCAGCGCGCGCATCACCCGCTGGTCAGGCGCCCAGGTCTGGAGCAGAACGCGCCCCGGGCGATCGGCCCGCCCCGCCCTGCCGCCGACCTGGTGCAGAAGCTGGAAGCTTCGCTCGGCGGCGCGGAGGTCGCCCCCAGCAAGGCCGAGATCGGCATCGACCACGCCGACCAGGGTGAGGTGCGGGAAGTGCCAGCCCTTGGCGACGAGTTGCGTGCCGATCACGAGATCGACCTCGCGGCGCTCGATCATCGCCGCGTAGTGAGCGGCGCTGTGCGCGCCATGGATCGTGTCCGAGCTCATCTCGGCGATCCGTGCGCCGGGGAAGCGCTCTCGGCACTCGGCGGCGATCCGCTCCACGCCCGGGCCGACGGGGGTGAGCGCGCCCTCGGCGCCGCAGGCGGGGCAGGCCTCGGGGACCGGCTCGGCATGGCCGCAATGGTGGCACTCGAGCCGCTTCACATAGCGGTGCTCGACGAGCCAGGCAGTGCAGTTCGGGCACTGGAACCGGTGGCCGCAGGCGCGGCAGAGGGTGAGCGGGGCGAAGCCGCGTCGGTTGAGGAAGAGCAGAGCCTGCTCACCACGCCCGAGCGCCTCCTCGATCGCGGCGACCAGCGGCGGGGAGAGGAACTGTCCGCGCGCCGGCGGCGTGGCGCGGAGGTCGATCGCCTCGACCTGTGGCATCCCGGCAGAGCCGTGCCGGCTCGGCAGGTGCAGGCGCGCGTGCCGCCCGCGCTCGACGTTCGCGAGCGTCTCGAGCGACGGCGTGGCAGAGACGAGGATGGCGGGGATCCCGGAGAGATGCGCGCGCACGAGCGCCATGTCGCGCGCGTGGTAGGTCACCCCCTCCTCCTGCTTGAAGGCCGCCTCGTGCTCCTCGTCCACCACAATCACGCCGAGGTCGGGGAAGGGCAGGAACAGGGCCGAGCGCGCGCCGACCACGATCGGCGCCCTGCCCTCGGCCACCGCCCGCCAGGTGTCGCGACGACGCGCGGTGGAGAGCTCCGAGTGCCACACCGCTGGGGCCGATCCGAACCGCTGCCGGAACCGCTCGATGACCTGAGCGGAGAGGGCGATCTCGGGCAGGAGAACGAGCGCCTGCCGGCCGTGCGCGACCGCCTCGGCCACCGCCTCAAGATAGACCTCCGTTTTCCCCGAGCCGGTCACACCGTCGAGCAGGGTGGCACCGGGGCGTCGTTCGGCGACGGCCGCGCGAAGCACGCGGGCAGCCTCTGCCTGGGCGGGCGACAGCACAGGCGGTGACCCGGTCGTGAGGTCGGGCAGCGCTGCTGCTTCGGGGATGGGCACGGCGACGAGCAGCCCAGCGTTCCGCATCGACGAGACCACGCCGGGGCCGACGCCGGCGGCGCGGGCGAGCTCGGCCGCTGCCCAGGGAACGGGCGCTTCGGTAAGCACGGCGGCGACCCGCGCCCGCGCCTTCGGGAGCGACCCGACCTCAACGCCCGGGGCGAGCACGAGGCCAAACCGCGGCTTCGGGGCCTCGAGCGCCGCCGGAACCGGCAGGGCCATGCGCAGAACCGCGCCGGGCGGCGCGAGAGTCCAGCGGGCGACGAACGCAATCAGGCGCCTGAGCGCCTCCGTCATCGGCGGGACGGGCAGGAGCGCCGCGAGCGGGCGGAGCTTCGCCTCCGGCACCGAGCCGTCGCCTGGGCCGTCCCAGACCACGCCCGCAAGCACCCTCCCGCCGAGCGGGGCGGCGACGATGGTCCCGGGCGGCGGCACCGGCCAGCCCTCCGGCACGGCATAGTCGTAGGCCTGGGCGAGCGGCAGCGGCAGAAGCACTGGCACCCGCGCCCGTGCCGCTGGTCGCTTTGCGTCCGGCCCCTGCGGGTCTATGGTCGGACTGCCCGCCATCGGAGCCAGTCTGGCATGAAGTTCTTCGTCGATACCGCCGACATTGCCGAGATCCGCGCACTCGCCTCCCTCGGCATGGTCGATGGCGTGACGACCAACCCCTCCCTGATCGCCAAATCGGGGCGGAAGATCGCCGAGGTGATCGCCGAGATCTGCGCCGCTATTCCCGGCCCCGTCTCGGCCGAGGTGACGGCGACCGACCTTGACGGCATGCTGAAGGAGGGGCGATTCCTCAAATCGATCGCGCCCAATGTCGCGGTCAAGGTGCCGCTGACGATGGAGGGCCTGCGCGCCTGCCGCGCGCTCGCCGACGACGGCGCGATGGTCAACGTCACCCTCTGCTTCTCGCCGGCCCAGGCCCTGCTCGCCGCCAAGGCGGGCGCGGCCTTCGTCTCTCCCTTCGTCGGCCGGCTCGATGATGTCGGCCATGACGGCATGGGTCTGATCCGCGACATCGTCACGATCTACCGGAACTATCCGGCGCTCCGAACCGAGGTCCTGGTCGCCTCCGTCCGGCACCCCGTGCATGTGGTCGAGGCGGCGAAGCTCGGCGCCCATGTCGCGACCCTTCCGCCTGCGGTGCTCCGGGCCCTGTTCGCCCATCCGCTGACCGACAAGGGCCTCGCCGCATTCCTCGCCGACTGGGCCAAGACCGGCCAGTCGATCCTCTGAGGTGCCACGGGGCGGGGCGGACGGATGAGCGGCGACAAGCCCCGCAGGGTGAGGGGACAGGCGCAGGAGCCTGACGAGGCGGCCCAGGTCGAGGCCTATCTGCGGGCGCACCCGGGGTTTCTCGCCGAGCGTCCGTCGCTCTACCGCACGCTTCTGCCGCCACGGCGCGTGCATGGCGAACGCCTCGCCGACCACATGGCGGCGATGCTCGAGGCGGAGCGCGCCCGCGGCGCCGAGCTCCGTGCCACGCTCGAGGAGCTTGTGGCGCACGGGCGCCACAACGCCGCCAATCAGGCGCGCGCGCACAAGGCCGTGCTTGCCCTGATGGCGGCGCGGTCGGCGGCGGAGGCGCTCGACATTATCGTGCAGGACTGGCCGGATCTGCTCGGGCTCGATGTCGTCTCGGTCTGCGCCGAAGGCCGGGCGGTGCTCGGCGCGCGCCCGCTCGCGCGCGGCACGATCGCGCGTCTGTTGCCGAACGGCTCGCCCTTCGCGCTCCGCTCCCGGGCCACCGACCAGGAGGCGCTCTATGGCGAGGCGGCGGCGCTCGTCGCCTCGGATGCGCTCGCGCGGCTGACCCTCGCCTCGGGAGGCGAGGCGCTGCTCGCCTGCGGCTCGCGCGACCCGGGCCATTTCGAGGCCCGCCAGGCGACCGACCTCGTCTCCTTCCTCGCCGCGGCGGCCGCGGTCGCTCTCGGCCGGGGGTGAAGCCCGGTGGCGGGAGAGCGGCTGCTCGACGCCTATCTCGGCTGGCTCGGCGGGCAGCGTCGCGCGGCCGCGGCGACGGTTCTGAACTATCGCCGCGATGTCGCGGGTTTCCTCGGGTTCCTCACCGTCCATCTCGGCGCCGAGCCGGACCGGCGCGCTCTCGGGGCGCTCGGCGAGGCCGATCTCCGCGCCTGGCTCGCCCACCTCGCCGCAAAGGGGCTCGCACCCACCTCGCGCGCCCGAGCTCTTGCGGCGGTGCGCGGGTTCTTCCGCTTCCTCGCCCGCACAGGTGGCCCCGAGAACCCGGCCGCCGCCGCGCTCGGCTCACCGCGCCGGCGGCCGCCGGTGCCGCGCGCGCTCGCGGAAGGCGATGCGCTCCTCGTGACGGAGGCGATCTCGGCCGAGGCCGCGCCGTGGGTGGCGGCGCGGGATCGGGCGATCGCCGCACTTCTCTACGGCGCGGGCCTCAGGATCGCCGAGGCGCTCTCGCTCACCCGGGCGGAGGCGCCTCTGCCGGGCTCGGAGGCGGGCTTGCGCGTGCGTGGCAAGGGCGGCAAGGAGCGCGTGGTGCCGGTTCTGCCCGCCGTGCGCGAGAGCGTGGCGGCCTATCTCGCCCTCTGCCCGCACAGGCTTGCCCCGGGCGACCCGCTGTTCGTCGGCGTCCGCGGCGGCAGGCTGAACCAGCGCCAGGTCCGCGCGGCGATGATCGCGCTGAGGCGCGCGCTCGGCCTGCCCGAGCACGCCACCCCGCACGCGCTTCGCCACAGTTTCGCGACCCATCTGCTCGCCGGCGGGGCGGACCTGCGCGCGATCCAGGACCTGCTCGGCCATGCGAGCCTCTCGACCACGCAGCGTTACACGGCGGTGGACGCGGCGCGGATGATGGCGGTGTGGCGGAAGACCCACCCGAGGGCGTGAGCGCCGACCGGGCGCGCGCGGCCGACCTCCCCGTTGCGTGCGCGTCGCTCCTGAGGCCTAACGCCGCACCTGGTAGATCGTGCGGCGAACCTTCCGACGCCAGCGCTGGAGCCACGCGGCGGCGCGGTCACGCCCCTGGTCCATCTGCGCGGTGTAGCGGGGGAATTTCCGGCGCATCCAGTCGATCGTCCGCTGCGCCCACGCATACTCGTCGCGCAGGATGTAGAGGCCGACCGCGAGGAACAGGAAGCCCTGCAGCACGGGCAGGAACAGCCCCGCCACGCCGAGCAGCAGGAAGCCCCATCCGGAGAGGATCTTGCCCCGGCGCGCCCAGGCGCTCGGCGGCTTGGGGGGCAGCATCCGGGGAATGGTGAGGTATTCGCGGCGTCGTGCCATGGCGGCAAGCCGTATGGCTCCGCCCGCGAGGCTTCGCAACCCCGCTTGCCGCGTGCGCGCGGCCGCGTGATTGTCGCGCCATGGCCGCGCCCAGCCCGCCCGTCTCCCGCCCCGTCCTGCTCGCGGGGCTCGGCGCGGCGCAGATCCTCGGCTGGGGATCGACCTTCTACCTGCCGTCGGTGCTCGGGCCACGGATGGGCGAGAGCCTCGGGCTCGCTCAGGACGTGATCTTCGCCGGGGTGACGGTGATGTATCTCGTCGGCGCCGTCGCCGCGCCGCGGGTTGGGCGGCGCGTCGATACGCGCGGGGCGCGGGAGATGATGGTTGCGGGCTCGGTGGTCGCTGCTGCCTCCCTCTCCCTGCTTGCCGCTGCACAGGGGCTCGCCGGCTATGCCGCGGCCTGGGTGGGGCTCGGGCTGATGCTGCCGATGGTGCTCGGGCCGACCGGCTTCGCCGCGATCGCGCAAGCCGTTCCCGCCCCCGCTGCACGGCGGGCGATGACGCTTCTGACGCTGCTCACGGGGCTGACCTCGACCATCGCCTGGCCCGTGACGGCCTCGCTCGAGGCGGGGTTGGGCTGGCGCGGCACGCTCGCCGCCTTCGCCGCCGCCCATCTCTGTCTCGCCCTGCCGCTCTACCGCCTCGTTCTGCCGCCGCGCGCCCCGGCGCCCGAGCGGCCGGCCGCCACGCCGCGGGCGGATGGCGGGGTGACGCCGCTGCGCTTCGTCCTGCTCGTGCTCGCGCTTGGGCTCCCCAATGCCGTGACCTCGGGGCTGCAGCTCGTGCTGATCGCGCTGCTTGGCGGGCTCGGCCATGCGCCTGCGGCAGCGATCGCTCTTGCCGCCCTGCATGGCCCGGCGCAGGTGACCGCGCGGATCATCGACCTCGCTCTCGGCCCCCGCACCTCGGCCACGGCGACGGGCCTGTTCGCCGTGTCGCTCCTGCCGCTCTCGATTCTGCCGCTTGCGGCCGGGGGCGAGGCCGTGTGGGCGGGGCTGTTCACGGTCGCGTTCGGCGTCGCAAACGGGCTGATGACAGTGGTGCGCGCCGCCCTGCCGCTCGAGCTCGCGGGTGCGTCGGGCTACGGCACGCTGACCGGCCGGCTCGCGCTCCCGGGCCACCTCATGGTCGCGGCGGCGCCGCCGCTCTTCGCCGCCGTGCTCGGGCGCGCGGGCCCCGCGGGTGTCGCGTCGCTCACCGTCTTGCTCGGGCTTGTGGCGTTGGCGGCGATGGTCGCGCTCGCCCGCTCGCGCCGCGGCGAGGCCCGAGCCCTCAGCGCCGCGGGCCGAAGCTCTCGAGCGTCCACTCGATCGGGGCGTGGCTGACCGTCACCGCGCCCTGGCGCGGGCGGTTGATGTCGACGATCAGCACGAGCGAGGAGCTCCACAGCACGAGAAGGAGCACGCTCATCACCGCCTGGCGGCTGCCGTTGACGCCGAACGTGTAGCCCAGGGCGCCGACGGCGAGGATCGAGGTCCAGAGCAGGAGCCGCAGGATGTGCGCGGGCACGCGTTCGGCGAAGAAGCGCTTCTGCGTCGTCGCGAGGTCGAACATCTCGTTCAGCGCCGAGAGCATCAGGCCCGTGACCGCCGTCGGGTTCGCCCGCGCCACGCCTGCGGCGATGCCCCAGAGTTCCCCCTGCAGCTTCGCCGTCTCGGCATCGAGCCGGTCGCCATCGGCTCGGGTGCGGATGTCGCGATAGACCTGGATGCGCACCTCGGCGTAGTCGGCGAGCAGGCGTTGCATCCTCTCCCCCTCCTCGCCGCCGATCACCTCGGCGCGGAGCCAGGCGGTGCCGATCGCGTTGGCCTCCGCCAGCACCACGCCGCGACGCTCATCGTGGCGGCCCTCGGCGAGCGCGAGCGTGATGCCGAGCGGGAAGGCGAGCAGGCCGAGGATGCCCCCCGTAACGAAGCCAACGCCGGACCGCTCCGTCTCATCCGCCCTGCGGCGGCTCTACACGCGGCGGCCGATCCGGTCACCGAGCTCGGTGACGACCACGTAGATCGCGAGCAGCGCGAAGAACAGATGGAGCAGGCTCTCGTCCGCGAGCACGGACAGGGCCTCGAGCAGGAAGGCGTGGTTCAAGGCGGCGGCCTCCCTGCCTCGTTCCCGGGGCGCCTCAGATGTGGATCGGCCGGCCGGCGACGGCGAGCGCTGCCTCCTTCACCGCCTCGTTGAGCGAGGGGTGGGCGTGGGATGTGCGCGCGACATCCTCGGCGGAAGCCGAGAACTCGATCGCGAGCGCGAGCTCGGCGATCAGCGTTCCGGCATCCGGGCCGATGATGTGGGCGCCGAGGATCCGGTCGGTCGCGGCATCGGCGAGGATCTTCACGAACCCCTCCGTCTCGCCCATCGCGCGGGCGCGGCCATTGGCGGAGAAGGGGAACTTCCCGGCGCGGAAGGCGATGCCGCGCTCCTTGAGCTGTTCCTCGGTCGCACCGACCGCGGCGACCTCGGGCGCGGTGTACACGACGCCCGGGATGGCGTCGTAGTTCAGGTGCGGGTGCTGGCCAGCGAGGCGCTCGGCGAGCGCGACCCCCTCCTCCTCCGCCTTGTGCGCGAGCATCGGCCCGGCGATCACGTCGCCGATCGCCCAGATCCCCGGAACGGTCGTGGCGAAGCCCTCCGTGCGCACCCGGCCGCGCTCGTCGAGCGCGACCCCCACCCCCTCGAGGTTCAGCCCCGCCGTATAGGGCCTGCGCCCGACCGCGACCAGCACGACATCGGCCGTGATTTCCTCCGCCGCACCGCCTTTCGCCGGCTCGAGCGTGAGCACGACACCCTCGTTCGTCCGCCGCGCCCCGGCCACCCTGGTGCCGAGGCGGAACGACATGCCTTGCCTCGCGAGGATGCGCTGGAAGTGGCGCGCGACCTCTCCGTCCATGCTCGGAACGATCCGGTCAAGCAACTCGACCACTGTCACCTTCGCCCCGAGCCGACGCCACACCGAGCCGAGCTCGAGCCCGATATAGCCGCCGCCGATCACGACGAGATGGCCCGGAACCCGGTCAAGCTCGAGCCCGCCCGTGCTCGTCACGATCCGCTTCTCGTCCACCTCGACACCGGGGAGGTCGACGCTCTCCGAACCGGTCGCGATCACGATGTGCCGCGTGGTGTGCGCCACGCCATCGACCTCGACGACACCGGGGGCGGCGATCCGCCCCGTGCCCTTCAGCCACGTCACCTTGTTTTTGCGGAACAGGAACTCGATCCCCGAGACGTTCGCGGCCACCACCTCCTGCTTGCGGGCGAGCATGCGGGCGAGGTCGAGCGCGACATCGCCGTTCACCACCACGCCGTGGGCGGCAAGCCCGTGGCGCGCCTCCTCATACTTCTCGGAGGACTGCAACAGCGCCTTCGAGGGGATGCAGCCGATGTTGAGGCAGGTGCCGCCTAAGGTGGCGCGGCGCTCGACGCAGGCAACCCGCATGCCGAGCTGGGCCGAGCGTATGGCACAGACATAGCCGCCCGGCCCGCCGCCGATCACGATCACATCGAACGCGGTGTCGCTCATTCCGGCGGCCCCCTCAGTGTCCATGGAACTCGGTGCGCGCGATCGCCGCCAACTCGGCGAGCGAGGTGACGGACCAGTCCGGCACCACCGATGCCTCCGGCGTCGCCCCGCCGCCCGGGCGACGCGCACGCCGGTTCACCCAGAGGGAGGGGATGCCGAGAGCGCGCGCGGGCGCGATGTCGTGGAACTTCGACTGCGCCACATGCAGCCACGCCTCGCGGCCGATGCCGCGCTCAGCAAGCAGCGCGGCGGCGCGCTCGAAATGCGCCGGGTGCGGCTTGTAGTGGCCCACGTCCTCCGCCGTGACGAGGAAGTGGGGAGCGGTGCCGATCGCCGCGATCGAGGCGGCGATTGAGGCGCGATCGACGTTCGAGAGGATGCCGACGGTGAAGCGCCGCGCGAGCTCGGCGAAGGCGGCCGGCGTGTCGGGGAAGGGCGGCCAGTCGGGGATCGAGTGGCCGAAAGCGCGTGCCGTCTCGAGATCGCGCCGCAGCCCGAGCCGGTCGGCGAGCGCGAGGAAGGTGCGCTCGAGGATCTCGGGATAGAGGGCGGCCGGGTCCCTTTCCTGCTCGCGGTGCTCGATGTCGGCGAAGGCCTCGAGGATGGGCGCCTCCGACCAATCCCTCCCCTCGCGCCGGCAGAGGGGCGCGAGGACGGCGAGGATCCCCTTCTCCCAGTCGATCAGGGTGCCGTAGCAGTCGAAGGTGAGCACCCGGAAGCGCCTCAGATCGATCATGCTCCCCCCCGTCACGCTCCCGCGACCGCAAGCCCGTCGATGCGCACCGTCGGCGAATCGATGCCGCGTCGGAACACGAGGTCGTCTGCCGGGGCGAGGCGGGCGAACATGTCGCGGAGATTGCCCGCGACGGTGATTTCCGCGACCGATTCCGCGATCGCACCATTGCGGATCATGAACCCCGCGGCGCCGCGCGAATAGTCGCCGGTGACAGGGTTCACCCCCATGCCGATCAGCTCGGTGACGTAGAGGCCTTCCGCGATATCGGCGATCAGCTCGGTGGGCGTTACCGTTCCGGGAGCGAGCCAGACATTGGTGGGCGCAGGCGACGGCGGTGAGGAGACGCCGCGCGCGGCATGGCCGGTGCTGCGTTGCCCCAGCATGCGCGCGGTGCGGCAGTCGAGAATCCAGCTCTGGAGAAGGCCGTCCTCGACGAGCGCGCGCGCGCGCGGGGCGATCCCTTCGGCATCGAAGGGGCGGGAGCGCAAGCCGTGCGGCCGGAGCGGGTCGTCATGGATCGCGATCCCGGGGCCGAACACGCGCTGCCCGAGGGCCTCCTTCAGGAACGAGGTGCCGCGCGCCACCGAGGCGCCGTTGATCGCGGCGAGGAAATGGCTGACGAGGCTCGCCGCGACACGCGGGTGATAGACGACCGGCATCGTCGCGGTCGCCGGCCGGCGCGGGTTCAGCCGCGCCACCGCCTGCTCTCCGGCGCGCCGGCCGAGCGCTGCCGGGTCCTCGAGGTCGGCGAGCCGGGTCGCGGTGGCGTAGTCGTAGTCGCGCTGCATCGCCGTCCCCATTCCCGCCACGGCTGTGACGGAGACGGAATGGCTCGTGCGCGTGTAGGTCCCCGCGAACCCGTTCGAGGCCACGAGCGCGATCACGCTTCGGCTGAAGCCGGCTTCGGCGCCTTCGCTGTTGGTCACGCCCGGAACCGAGCGCGCCGCCTCCTCGGCTGTGGCGGCGCGCGCCGCGAGGGAGGCGACATCGGGCTCGTCGGCATCGGCGAGCGCGAGCGCGTCGCGCCGTGCGGCGAGCCCCGCCATCCCGTCCGGCGCCTCGGCGAGCCCGGCATGCGGGTCCTCCGGCACAGCGCGCGCCATCGCCACCGCGCGCTCGGCGAGCCGCGCGAAGCCCGTGGGGCTCGTGTCGGTCGTGGCGACGATCGCCTGGCGCCGGCCAACGAACACGCGAAGGCCGAGGTCGCGGCTCTCCGCACGCTCGACCGCCTCCGTCTGGCCGAGCCGCCGCTGCACCGAGAGAGACGCCCCCTCGATGAGCAGCGCATCGGCCGAATCGGCGCCGGCCCGTTTCGCCGCCGCCACGAGATCGGCGAGCAGCCCGAGGCGATCGGGAAGCGCCGGCGCGTCGCTCATGCCGCGAGCTTCTCGGCGATCGCAGGCAGAGCGGGCAGCCTGCCGACGGGCCCGATCGCGGCGAGCGTCGGTGCGGCGCGGAAGATCCGCCGCGCCGTGGCGGCGACATCCTCCACCGTGACGGCGGCAAGCCGGGCGAGGCTCTCCTCGAGCGGGATCACACGGCCCCAGGTGTGGATCTGGTGCGCGATCTGCTCGCAGCGCGCCGAGGTGCTCTCGAGCGACATCAGGAGCGAGGCCTTCACCTGGGCACGGGCGCGCGCAAGCTCCTCCTCCGTCACCGCCCGCTGCACGGCGGCGAGCTCGCCGAGCACGACCGGGACCAGATCGGCGGCTTCGGCCTCTCCGTTTCCGGCATAGATGCCGAAGGTTCCGCCCATCGTGATAGGGGCGAGAGGAAGGAGGAGATGGCGTAGACGAGGCCGCGCTTCTCCCGAACCTCCTGGAACAGCAGGCTCGACATCCCCCGCCCAGAAGCATACGAGAGCAGAAGGGCGGCGTGATACTGCGGGTCGGCATACGATACGGCGGGGAAGCCGAGCACGAGATGCACCTGGTCGAGGCTCCCGCGCTCGCGGAACTCCCCGCCCCGTAGTGCGCCGGGCGGGCGGCGCGGCAGGGGCCCTCCGCAGTCGGTTGAAGTGGGTGCGCACGAAGGTCGAGGAAGGCCTCGTGCTCGATCGCCCGGCGGCAGCGAGCACCACGCGGCCCGGCGTGTAGTGGCGAACGCATGTAGGAGAATCAGTGCCTCGCGCGGCATCGTCCGGATCAAACCGCCCTCATGTGCCGAGGGTGGGAAGCCCCATCGCTGGCCCGTGAAGCGGTGGCCTGGAATAGTCGAACACGATGTCATCGGCGTGTCGTTGGCCTGGCCGATCTCCTGCAGGATCACGCCGCGCTCAGCGCTCGAGCTCCTCCGGATCGAACACCGAGTGCTGCAGGGATGTCGGCGATGATGTCGGCCGCAAGCGGCGCGTCTCGACGCAGCACCTTGGGCGTAGTAGGCGGTGCGCTCGCGCGCGGTGTTAGGGCCGTTGAGGATGGCCGCCGACATCCTCGCATCTCCTCGGCGAATCCGCGCCGCCAGTTCCCGCCGCGCCGTGCCCTATGAACGCCATGTGCTCGAGGAGAGTGGCATCGCGCCGTTCTCCTCCGCGCGCTCAGATGCGGGTTCCGGGCGGCGACATAGGCGCCGAGAGCTGACAGGTGCCGACATGCGGCATCGTACTCCGTGCACCAACCGTCAGGCCGGAGGGGGAGGCGGGTGGTGCGGATCGTGTCGGTCATGAATCGTTCCTCATAGCGGGCATTCCTCAAGGCGTGGCGCGCGGACGAACTCCTCCACCGCCGCGAGGTCGTTCGGCAGGAACGGTGCAGCGCTCGGGCGCGTCTCGAGATCGCAAAGCCGCGCGGGCAGCGCGGGCCGCCGCCCGGTCGCGCGCTCGACCGCGTCGGGGGAACTTGGCCGGATGCGCGGTGGCGGCGACGATGACGGGTGATGTCGGCATCATGGGGCATGTGCGCCCCGCGCCGCGGCGATGCCGACCGCCGTGTGGCGGGTCGGCGAGGTAGCCGGACGCGGCGTCGAGGCGGGCAGATTTCGGCGCGAGTGTCGCGGCAGATCGTCGTACCGACCCGCCGGCGGCGCGGAAAGAGCGCGGCGGCGCACAGCCAGGCCTCGTCCGGCACCAGGCATGCGCCTTCCTTCCGGAAGCGCGCCATCGCCTCGGGCGGTGGAGCGCGCGCGGTCGCGGTCGGAGAGCTCGAACAGCAGGCGTTCGAAATTGCTCGAGACCTGAAATGTCCATCGACGGCGAGAGCGAAGGGCTCCACCGCTGCGGATCGACATATCGTTGCCAGCCGATGAGCGGGCGAGGATGTCCGTTCCGGTTGGGCGCCGATGATGAGAGAGTAGCACCAGGAAGCCCCATGCGCCGCGCCGCCCAAGCCGCGAGACGTTTGCCGAAAATTCCCGTCGGCACGGCGAAAGCACGACGCGCGGTCGGGCGCGCCGAGGGCGAGCGCTGCGTAGGCGTAGTAGGCGATCTGCGCGCGCGACGCGCGCCCAATTGATCGAGTTCACTGCCGCAAAGCCTCATCGCCGCGCGGAACGGGGCGTCGGCGAACATCGCCTTCCACGAGGTCCATGGCAGTCGTCGAAGGTGCCGAGGATCGCGACATTGCCGACATTCGCGCAAGCACGGTCGTCATTCTTGCCGCCGAGCTGGTCGGAGCTTCGTGCGGCCCTTGGGTGGAGGATGACGATGTCGATATCCGCTCGCGGTCAGCAGGCAGGCTCGATCGCCGCCGAGCCGGTGTCCCTGAGGTGGCGCCGACGATGGTGATCCGTCGCCGCGCGGGGCGAGCCATGGTCAAAGAAGGCGGCCCGAGCAGCTGTAGCGCCATGTCCTTGAGAGGCGAGGGTGGGGAGGCCGTGGAAGAGCTCGAGCGCGAACAGCCGATGGTCGAGCTGGACGAGCGGGGCGACGCGCCGCATGCCCGAAGACCCGCATGAGGCCTCAGCGGCAGAGGCGGGTGAGGGTGGCATGGTCGATACGCCTCGCCGACGAAGGGGGAGAGGAGGCAGCGCGCGAGGGTCGGCGTAAGCGAGCGGGCGTAGGCGCCGCCACTCTTCGGCCGAGAGGGTGGGCCAGAGTCTCGGGCACGTAGAGGCCCCCGTCGGCGGCGAGGCCGGCTAGAAGCGTGTCCGTCGAAACCCAAGGTCGGGGCTATCGCCGCGTTCGAGACAGTAGCGCATGAGCCGGCGGACATTAGGGGGTGGGGTCTGCCCGGGGCGGAAGGGGGGAGAGGCGGAGGCGCCCGACGACCCTCAGAGATACAACCAGGCGCGCGCAGGTGACGTTCGAATGACCGACGGGTCGAGCACCGCGTCCGGTCGCCGCCCTCCATCGAGCCCGTCGAACCCGTGCGTGCCCCGTGCGCATGCAACGCGCAGAGCAAGCCAAGGCAACGAGCGGGGCGAAACTGACTGCCTTCGGACGAGCGAGCTGATGATCCCTGCCGCTACCGCCACCGCCAGCCTGGAACAGCTGCGCCGGCCGCCGCCATCGCCCGAGCGTGTAGGAGGGGGAAGTAGCCGAAGGCAGCCGTCATACCAGTGGATGTCCTGGAGGCAGCATCGCGCCGGTCGTTCCGGCACGTCCCAAGAGGCCGAGCAGAGCCTTCATCCCTCGTTCCAGGCGACCGGTGAGGTCGCGACCGCGAGATCAGCACTGAGACGAGCGCGCGCTCGAGACGCACCAGCGACAGGATGATGTGGGCCGGGTAGGTGACCTCGTCCGCCTCAACACGGATGAAGCCCGGGCGCACGCGGCGCCCAGAGCCGGGCGAGGTTCGAGGGCGCATAGGGCGCCGGGTCCCCGCCGAAAGCCTCGTGCAGGCGCGGGCCGAGCCAGGAGAGGAAGGCGTCCGACCGGGCAGCCTGCATCTCGATGATCAGGCTCTGGCTTTCCGTGCGCGGCCATCCCCGGCCGCCTCGCCGAGCGGGGTTCGGGCGAAGAGCCTTGGGCAGGTTGGCCTCGTAGAGCGCATGCCCGCACTCGTGCAAGCAGCGCCGAGGAGTCAGCCTGGGATCGGGTCGGACTCGTCGTAGCGTGGTGGTGATCCGGAATGTCGGTCGGGGTTGCCAGCCAGCAGAACGGGTGGGTGCTCTCGTCGAGACGGGCGCGGGTGAAGTCGAGGCCGGCGCGCTCGGCGAGCAATCCGAGCAGAGGGCGCGCTGCGGACGCCACGGGGAAGGGCCCGAGCAAGGGGCAGAGGCTCCGGCTCGGCGGACCTGGCGCTCGAGAGGCGGCACGGGAGAAACCTCGCCGACACCGTCCTCGACACGGGCGGAACAGCTCGGCGAACGCGCCGCATCGCGAAAGACCCTGGCTGGTATCCGTCCAAGAGGCGCGTCATAGGGAGAGAGGCCGGTGGCGTCGGCGAGCGCCTGGCTTTGGGCGCGCACGAGCCGGACCACCTCGGCAAGAAGCGGGGCGACGAGGGACGGGAAGTCGGAGGCGCGGCGTGCCTCGCGCCAGGTCGCCTCACAGGACCGAGGTGGCGCGCAGCCATCGCCTCGACGAGATCGGCCGGCAGGGCGGATGGCGCGCCGGTACTTGCGGCGCAATCAGGGCGAGATTGGCGCGAATCCTCCGCCCCGAGCGCCTCTGCCACCCGCCTCGCGGCGGCGAGCGCCTCGCCGGTCGCGGCATCGGTGAGCAGGGCGTAGGGCAACGGCGGCAAGCGCCGCCATCTGCTCGCCGCGGGCAGGCGCGGCGGCCGAGGGGCATCACCACGGACGTGTCCCAGTGCAGGATCGAGGAGGCCTCCTCGAAGAGCTGCGATCCGTGCGAAGCGGCGCGCAGACGCGGTCGTAGGGAGAGAGCGCTGTCATGCGACCTCGCCACGGCGCAGCGGGCGAGCAGGCTCCGCGCCCAGAACACGAAGAACCCAGACGAGAACGGCGGCGAGGCCGAACCAGGTGATCGCGTAGCCGAGATGGTTGTTCACACGGGGGTGGGCGGCCGGCGCTGCGGGATCGGCGGCTCGCGCGCCTCGCCGAGGAGAGCAAGAGCGTAAGGCGGCACGGGCCCGAGCCCGACCGCCTCTGCCATTGGCACCGGCTGCAAATCGCCCAGAAGCGCCGCTCGGCGGGCTTGTCCTCAGGGCGAGAACCAGCCGCGTCGTTCGGAGCAGCATCAGATAGCCGACAACCGTCACCTCCCCCTCCGGTGCGGCGAGCGAGGGGAAGGGCAGGGTAGGGAACCCAGCCGCGCACCACCCAGAACCGGATCGGCGCCGCGGCGGATCAGGGGGGTGGCGAGGAAGGCGCCGATCTGCCGGTTCCGCCTCGGCGATGCCGACCAACGACCGAACGGTCATGGCGCGAGCGTTCCGGTGGCGGAGAAGCGCCGGAAGGCGAGCGGGGCGGGGTCCTCGATCCGCTCGGGAAGCGGCTCCGGCGGCAAGGCTTCGGCGGCGCGGAGCTGGGCGATCCACAGCGAGTCTTCCACGCGAAGCCTTTGCACCTGCCAGGTGCCCAAGGCAAGCAGGATGGCGAGGAGAGCGAGAGCGGTCGCGACGGCGGGCCAGAAAAGAACGCAGCCAAGCTGGCGGTGACTAATCGGTCATGGCCATAGGCAGATGGGGCGCGTCAAGGGGAGCCGCACACCCTGCAGCAGGGGGTCAGTGCTGCGCGATCGGACCTAGCCGCCCAGACGTAGATGCAGACGAACAGGAAACAAGCCACACCACGTCGACGAAGTGCCAGTACCGACGCACGCCGCCTCGAAGTCCGAAGTGCCGCTCAGGCGTTGAAATGACCCTTCATGGCGCGGACCAGGCAGACGAATCAGGAAGATCGTCCCAACGATGACGTGGAAAGCCGTGGAACCCGGTGGCAAGAAAGAAGGTCGAGGGAATAGAGCCCGCCGTCGATGAAACTGAAAGGGCGCGATCGAAGTACTCGTAGGCCTGGATCCCCGTGAAGCGAGGCCGAGCCCGATCGTGCAGGCGAGGCCCGCCACGAGGCCCTTGCGGGTCGCCGTGCAACAGGGAGTGGTGTGCCCAGGTCACCGTGCAGCCCGACAAAGAGAGCAGAGATATCATCGTAGATATCACAGAAGCGGCAGGGTGCCACGGGTCGAAGGTGTAGACGCCGGGCGGCGGCCCGTTTCCTTGGCGTAGACGCCCCTCGGCGAAGATGGTCGGGGACAGGGCGTAAATGGAAGAAGGCCCAGGAAGAAGGCGACGAAGGAACATCAGACCTCCGAGGCGATGAAGAGCATCATCCCGTAGCGGAAGCCGATCCGCACGATCCGGCGTGTGCAGGCCGGGGGTGCGGCTCTCGCGCACAACCAGACGTCGCGCCACCACAGGAACATGGTCGCGAGCACGCCGGCGAGGCCCGCCGAGAGCAGGATGAACGTCTTGTTGTGCATCGCCTCGATGGCGCCGAAGGCGAGCAGGCCTGCGGCAAGCGCGCCGACCAGCGAGCCAGGGCGAGGGATCGACGAGATGATAGGGCTTGCTTGATGCCCGAGGGTTCAACCGTCGTCCCTTGGCTGTCCTGCCATTGTTCACGAGACCCTGACCTGATGCCGCAGCCCGCTGCGCTTCCACGCGCGGCACGCGCGGCGTTCGCGTGCGCTGCATCAATCCCCGAAATCGGCGGCCGCGATCAAGCGCGCGCGAGCCCATGCCCAAGCCCCTGGTCCGGGCAGGCGGCGCCGACGCGGTGGAAGGCGGCTGCCCGCGCCCTTAGAGATAAGCGATCGCCCGGCCCCGACGCGGCGACGGACAGCCACAGCAAGGCCGAAGCGGCGGCGGCGGTGCGCGTGAGTCCCTCCCACCGGACGGTCGAGGTCAGGCTGACGCGATCAGGTGGAACAGCGCCACGTTTGCGCCGGCGAAGGAGGATCAGCACGCCCTTGACCAGGACGGCGGGGGTTGGCGGCGAGGTGGGGGTGGCATCGGCCGCGAGCATCACGAATGCCGGAAAGCGCGGCCACAGCGAAGGCCGCGCGGGCGAGCGGCAGAACGAGCCAGCCCGGCGGCGGCGAGCGGGATCGACGGCGCGAGGCCAAGGACGCGGAGATCGAACACAACGATCGAGCCGACGAGCACCGCGATCGCAAGCACATGCGCGATCGAGACGAGGGGGTAGAGCCAGAGGCTGTCGCGGGCCACCTCCCCGAGCGCCGAGGTCTCGAGCCAGACTGCCCAGGCGGCCGGCGCCGTGCCGTGGCCCTCCAAGGCGGCGCCGTCAGCGCAGCTGCGTCACCTGCGTGCCGATTCTGATCCACTCGGCGCGGAGCGCGATCTCGCGCGTGCGGTGCGGATAGCCCATCACCGTGACCTCCTCGCCACCTTCAACGCACTGCCGGGAAGGTTTCGGTTCGTCATCCGGAAGGGCGGGGCGAGCACGACCTCCCAGGTCTTGTCGGGTGTCTTGAGCCAGATCGTGGCGTGGGGGTGCTCGAACACGACACGCTCGATCACGCCCGTGAGCGTCTGCGGGGCCTGGGCGTCATAGCTTCCCCAGCCGTGGTGGGCGAAAGCGGTGGCGGGAAGGCCAGCGAGCAGGGCGGCGAGGATGGCGCGGCGATGGGTCATGGCATCGGTCCTCCGGCTTCGGAGAGGATGGCGCGCCCGGTACGCCGGGGAAACCCGCCCGCGCGAAGGCGTGATCAGGCCGCTCAACGCCTGAGCGCATACATGAGGATGCCGGCGGCGACCGAGACGTTGAGGCTGTCGAGCGCGCCGCTGCCGGCGATCGTCGCCTTCGCGGCACAGGCCTCGATGGTCGCGGGCGCGAGCCCCGTCTCCTCGTTGCCGAGCACGAGCGCGATGGGGCGGCCGCGCCCCGCCTCGGCGGCCGCGAGCGTCAACGGGTCGGTGCCGCCCGAGGCGACGGCGGCGACAGTGAGATAGGCCGGCGCGATGGCGGCGAGAGCGGCGGGAAGGTCGGCCGCGCGCTGCACGAGCACGTGCTCGAGCCCGCCTTCAGCGATCCGGTAGGCGGCATCGGACGGGAGGGCCTGGCGCCGGTCGGAGGAGAGGACGATCCGGTCGATGCCGAGGAAGGCGGCCGTGCGGGCGATTGCGCCGAGATTGTGCGCGTTGCCGATACCGTCGAGGACAAGGAGCAGGCGCCGCCTCGGCGCCTCGGCGACGGCTGCGGCCGGGTCGAAGGCTGGGATCGCCTTCGGCCGCGCGACGGCGACGATGCCGCCGTGGTGCTTCGAGCCGGCCACCCGGTCGAGCTCCTCGCGCGGCACCATGCGGTAGGGCTTGCGGGCAGCGGCGAGCAGCTTCGCCCAAGGGCCGACGGCCTCGCGGTGCCGCTCCTCGTAGAACAGGCGCTCGACCCGCTGCGGCGAGCGGGCGAACAAGGCGGCGACGGCGGGCATGCCGGCGATCCGCAGGAGGTCGCGCTCGTGCTCTGCCTCGCGCGGGGGGGAGCGGAGCACGACCGGCGCCGGCCGGTTCTCGCGCCACGCCCGCCTGCCGCCTCCGCCTGACGCCTGCGGGCGCGGCCGGTCGTCACGCTGCCGGTCCGAGCCGGGGCGGTCGTCGCGCTGCCCGCCGCGCGGCGGGCGCTGGGGTGGCCGGTCCTTCATCGCGCGCGGACCCTAGGCGAGCGCCAGATGGTTGAAAAGACGCCTGCGCGACCGGCAGTCCCATCGGAGCGGGTCGTTGCCGGGTTCGGCGGTCGCGTCGCGCTCCGTCTTCGAGCGATCCGCCCTCGCATGGCGTGTCGCTGCACCTGACAGGACCGTTTATGCCAGCGCCCGCGCGACAGCGCGTCTGTGACCGGCGTGCGCTAGACGTGATCCGTGTCGACGAAGCGCGTCTCGATCGGAACGCGGGAGACCCCGGGGATGCGGGGGATGTCTTTCGGAAGTTGTGCCTCAGGGATGGCATCGGAACGCCAGCTCAGCCCGATGGCAACGGCGAGCCGATGAATGTCGTGCCTCGAGTGTTCAGCGAGTTCGATATCCGGCTCGGGCAGCGTCTCGAGGCGAACGCCCGCCTTGTCTGGGGTGAACTGCCTGAGCCAGAGATCGCGGCCCCTGACGCTCTCCTCGTGCACAGACGAGTGGACGCCGCCGCCGATAAAGAAGAGAGGAAGCCCCGTTGTCCAGCGGGGACTGTTTCGGGTCGAGGCGTTGCTTCGTTCCCCAGATCACAAGGTTCTGGAGCGTATCAAGCAGGAATCTGAAGTCGTCGCGACGTCCTTGATCGTCCTCGCAGATGCGCCACGGTTCCACGCCGAGCAACTCGACCTGTGCGAGCAGGATCGGACACCGCGCCTGTCCGGTTCGATCCGCGAACAGCGTGAACGCGCAGCAATCGACCGTTCCTCCGCCGATATCGACCATGGCATAGAGCCCGTCCTCACGCCGCGTCGAGTTCGCAAAGCCCGCGATCGCCGCGGCGATCTCCGGGTGCAGCGCAGCGCGCCTCTCGCCCAGGATCGCGGAGCCGTTCTCGCGGACCGAGGCGAGGCTCTGCCTGACGGTCGTCACCGTGATCTCGCCCGCGTCTTCCAGAAGGCGAAGCGCTGCCGCCAGACATCGCTCGTAGCGTGAGCGGAGTTCCCTGTCATCGAGGGACGCGGCCAGGAAGCCGAGATTGTAGGATCATTTCGGCGGAGCGTTCCGCAGCAGCGGCGCCTTGGCCGTCGCCAGCCATCCCTTTGCCTGCCGGATCTGCAGGGCGGGGAAGGCCGTCACCGCCTCTTCCACGCTGGCCGACGGGCCTCGGGCGTGGCGGAGGACGACATCGTCATTCGCTCCAACCCGCATCAGGGCGGTCTTCAGCGCGCAGCCAAGCACAGCATGAGGGTGCGGCCACAGGAAAAGGAGCCGTCCCGCGCCAGCTAGAGCCTGGATGCCCAGAGATGCGGCCGCGACCCGGCGCGCGCGAAGCCGGGAACGGGAATGGCGAACGCCGGGGCCCCTGCCTCGCAGGGAAGCCGCGCGACGATCTTCGTGCTGCTCGTTCCGTAGTCGATGCCGAGCACGACCTCGACCTGTCGGCCTCCAGAAAACGCCTGCCGATCGATGTCGTCGCTGGCCTTCAGCCGCCGTCTCAGATCATCGAGACCCTGGCTCGAAGCGAGGCCTGCGTGCTCTGCCTCCTGCCGCGCGCGCTGCTCGATGCGTTCAGGAAGTCCTACAAGGCGCTGCTCAAGCCCCGCCGAAGCCCGTGCCCTCGAGAGCTCGCGGTGTTCCGGTGACGCTGCAAGGGCGGATCGATTTTGTCGCGTTACCGCATCGGTTTGGTGTCGCATCCCCGGTGCTGGTGTGTGCGGCCGCTGCGCCTCGCGAGCCACGACGGGGGATCGTTCTTGAATCGTCTTGAGCCCACGGGCGGATCGATCGTCTTTCCGCTGCCACGTTCCGGACGCGCCCGCGCCTGTGGCGCGTTCCGATCCGGCCGGCGTGGTGCCCGAAGGCTTTGCGACACCCCGTGGTTTCGGGCCGCGGCCCCCGTCCGGCCGCTCGTCCGGATGGGTCGGCTCTGGCGGCACAAGGCGGCGCGCAGCATGGCCTGGTACATGGCCCCATCCTTGTGCCGTTGCTCTCTGGGTGGGCGCCGCGTCACGGCAGCACCTCGATGACCGCGAGAGCGAGCTGTTCTTCCTCTGCCCTCAGCTCGGCGCTGCGCGCGATCGCGGCCCGCCTCTGCGACGCCCTCTCCTCGAGCGTGGGGATCTTTCCTTCGGCCATCGCGATCTGAGACTTGGCCTTCGCTTCGTTCTCGGTCCGAAGCCTGAGTGCCTCTCGGTTCCGATCGACGATCTCACGCTGTTTGAGAAGATCGTCCTCGAGCCTCTGCTCGAGCGTGCGAAGTTGGATCGACGCGCGGTCCTGACGCTCTGCCTGCAGCACTGACCGTTCGGTGGCGAACCGGACCGCCAGCCGGTCGAGCAACGCTCCTTCGCAGAGCTCGGCAACGTCCTCGGTCGAAAGCTCCGACGCCGCTTCCGGCCACATCGCTCCCGCCTCAGCCGCTGCGAGCATCAGCCGCTCGGCGTCGTCATCCGGAATGATCTCGCCGGAAGGGACGGCCACGCCCGCGTAGGCGATCCGCTCCTGTCCAACCCCGCCGCCGAAGCGCCACAGCATCGCGAGAACCGCGTAGCGCCCGGGCGGCACGAACGTCGTCGGGCGGAGGGAAGCTGACGCAACCCGCGCGGCGATTGCTGGCCGGAGCTTTGGCGCATCGGTCTCCGCGAGACGCTCCGAGACGAAGCGGACGAGGGGATGAGTTTGTGTCACCGCCTCGATGCCTCGCTGCGCCCCACGCGGACCGGCTGGTCGCGCCAGACGGCACGTCACCGGTCCTGTCTCCCGCTCGAGCCGTCCGCCCCCGGGCAGCCGGCGCTGCTGCAGCCAAAAGCCGTACTCGACGCGTGCCTCCTGCGTCAGCCTGATCTCGTAGAGATCGTCGCGGCCGAGATCACGCACGGCGCTGCCTGGAAAGAGAGCAGGCAGGGTGTCGGCGAGGTAGCGGCCGAGATCCCTCGAGCCGATCCAACGCTGCAGCTCATGAGCCGCCCGGATCGACAGCAGGATGCGGTCACCATGCGCGATCAACGCCGCCGCTTCCTCTTCGAGCGCGCGCTCGATCCGCATCCTGTTCGCAATGGCCTGGCTCGTCTGATCGATCCGCTGCGCCACCTGTTCGGGTGTGAGGCCGCCGCGGAGGAGCTCCGGCGTGAGCCTGCCGATCTCCTTCCCCGAGCACGTCTTCGAACCCGCCGAGCGCCTGCTCGCACACGTTCAGCCTCTCGTAGAGGCGCCGGTAGATCTCGTCGTCGATCGTGTCGCGGTGCAGGAGGTTGAGGATCGTCACCGACTCGGCCGCCTGTCCGAGTCTGTCCACTCGGCCGATACGCTGTTCGACACGCATCGGGTTCCTTGCCAGCAGGAAGCCCGCCGGCATGTCCGTGTGGGAGGCGTAGCGATGCACGGCCCGGGTGATCGTGTCGTACGCTTCGCGCTCGATCGGCGCCATCTTCGCCCGAAGGGCACGAACCTGCCGGACGACACGGAGTTCCTGGACATCCCGGCGGCGCGTGCGCGTCACCGTGTTGGCGAGGAGGTTGACCGTGTCGAGCTCGTCGGCCAGGCGGGCGCGGTCGGCGCGCGGCAGAGGGTCGCGGCAGGCGTCGAGGCTCGTGAGCACCGCCGCGATCTTCTGCGTCCCGATCAGCAGAGGGTGGCGGGATGCGGCCTCGATCCGCTCGCGAAGCTCGGCGAGCGGCGCGCCGCGCAGCGCCGCCTCACGCGCCTCGACGATCGGGCGGTTCGCCTCGATGATGGCGTCCAAGACAGTCGGGTGCCGATAGGTCTCTGGGTCGATCAGCGAGGGGAGGGAGAACAGGTCGTCGTTCCCGAGGTGGATCGGCGTCGCCGAGAGGAAGACCTGATGCTGGGTCGTCGGCCGGAGAAGCCGGGCGAGGGTGTTGCTCTGCATCTCGGCGTTGCGGAGATGGTGCGCCTCGTCGATGACCACCATGTCGAAGATTGGCTCGTCGTCCGCCCGCTCGCGCAGCAGGCGGGCGAGTTCCGCACGGGCGGGGCCGTAGCCGGGCGATCCCTCTTCGTCCCAGCCGCGGGGTGGTTTGAGCCCCTGCAGGCTGCAGACCGCGACGAAGCCGCGCTGCCAACGGTCGCTGTCACGTACCGCATCGAGCAGGTCGGCCGCGCTGAAGGCCCTCGCGTCGAGGCCGAACTTCCCCGAGAGCTCGTCCTCCCATTTCCTTGTGAGCACTTTCGGGCAGACGACGAGCAGGCGCCGGAAATCGAACCGAACCCGTAGCTCCGTCCAGATGAGCCCGGCGTCGATCGTCTTCCCTAGGCCGACCTCGTCCGCGATCAGAAGGCTGCCGGTCGGCGAGGCGAGCATCTTCAGGACAGGCTTGAACTGGTGTGCGTGGACGTCGGTGTTGCTCGCCTCCATGCTGTAGATCATGTCGGCGAGCCTGCCAGTCAGCCGGATATGCGTCAGCACCTGGCGCAGGCGGGCCGGTTCACTGAAGCGGCCTGCGCGCAGAAAGGCCAGTGGCTCCTCTCGTGCGTCAGGGACGGGTTCGATCTGATCAAGCGGCCAGCGAACGATGCTGGTCGGCGTCTGGACGACCGGCAGATGCCCGCCCGGCCGCGACATCACGTCCTCGCGGATACCTGTGCGCTGCGCATCGCCCTTCAGGCGAACCCATTGGCCGGGGTGAAACGGCGGGTGTTGCAGGTTCGGTTCGGCAAACATGGTGGCTCGAATGCCCACGCCGTTGCGATCATCAGTCCTGCTCCGTAATGAGCAAATCGAACCGGATCAAGACCGAGACCTGGCAGCGGATGGCTCCGCCCGTCGCCGCCCGGAGAAACGCGCCGATCCGGGGCTCGGCACGGCGCGGGGCAGGGACGAACCGCTCCTGCAGTGCGGTCCCATGCTGAAGGCGCGGGTCTGGCAGGAGGGACGCGGCCTCTCTCCCTCACGCCAGGATCAGACCACGAGCTCCGCAAGCACCGGCACGTGGTCGGACGCCTGGGGCCAGTCGCGCGCGTCCTTCAACACCATAGCACCTTTGAGCGCGCCGCGCAGGTCAGGGGTGAGCCACACATGGTCGAGCCTGCGGCCGCGGTCGGAGCGTCGCCAGTCGCGGTTGCGGTAGCTCCACCAGGTGAAGAGCTTCTGCGGCACCGGAACGATCTCGCGCACGGCATCCACCCAGCCGCCCGCTGTCGCCTGCCAGCGGAGCAGGCCCTCGGTCTCGACCGGCGTGTGGGAGACGACGTCGAGCAGCTGGCGGTGGCTCCAGACGTCCTCGGGAAGCGGGGCGATGTTGAGGTCTCCCGCGAGCACGGTCCGGCCCCGGTCGGCCGCGCCGGCGGCGAACCAAAGCGTCGCCTCGGAAACGAAATCGAGCTTGTGGCGGAATTTCGGGTTCGCCTCGGGGTCGGGGATGTCGCCGCCGGCAGGGACGTAGAAGTTGTGGATGCGCAATGGACCCCCTGGCAGGTCGAGGTCGGCGGCGATGTGCCGGCAATCGTCCCGGCCGCACCAGTCGGGCAGCTCGTCGACGGGAGCAAGCGGCAGGCGGGAGAGGATCGCCACACCGTTGTAGCCCTTCATCCCTCGCACCAGCATGTGGCGGAAGCCGAAGCCGGCGATCTCCTCGCGGGGAAACAGCTCGTCGGGGGTTTTCGTCTCCTGCAGGCAGAGGACGTCCGGCTCGAGCGCGGCGACGAGGTCGCCGAGCCTCGCGAGGCGGAGGCGGACCGAGTTGATGTTCCAGGTGGCGATGCGAAGCCGGGTGCGGCGCTTGGGCATGGGCGAGGCATAGCGCGCCGCGGCAGGGCCGCAAACGGCAAGAGCTGGCGCAAGAGAGCAAGTGTGGGGATCAGGCTCGTTCGACGCGGCGCCTGCGCACGTGCGGAGGAGCCGCCAGATCCCGGGGAGGGCGGAGCGACCGACCGGCAGGACGGGAAAGAAAGCGCCCGGTTAGGGGGGTAACCGGGCGCCGCTCGTTCCGTACGGAACCCGCGAGGGTCGACAGGGGAAACCGTCCCCCGCGGCACGTCGGCGCAGAACAGCACCGAGGATGACGAGGATACTTGAATGGTGACGGGGCGCAACCCGGAAATGGTGACACCGCGAGACTGTGCACGCGGCCCGCTGTCGCGCCTCGCTCTCTCGACCGCTGCGTCAGTTCGCCCTGCCTCGCTCTACCACCGCGCGATCATTCCGCCGCGAGGCGCCGCGGCGCCTCCCCACGCCTTGCCGCCGCGTGGCGACGCGCAGCCTCGGCGAAGGCAAGGAAGATCGCCCGCGAGGCGCTGTCGGTCTCGAAGTCGTATTCGGGGTGCCACTGCACGCCGAGCGCGAAGCCCGCCGCGCCGGCGACACGCACCGCCTCGATCGTGCCGTCCGGCGCCGTCGCCTCGACGACGAGCCCGGGCGCGAGGCGGGCGACTCCCTGGTTGTGCAGGCTGTTCACCGCGAGCTCCTCGCGCCCGACGATGGCCGCAAGCGCGCCACCTGGGGCGAGCCGCACCGCGTGCGCCTTGGCGGTGCGCACCGGGCCGAAGGCCTGCTCGGTCGGAGTCGAGTGGTCGATCCGGCCGGGAAGGTCCTGGATCCTCTGGTCGAGCGTGCCGCCGAGCGCGACGTTCAGCTCCTGCATGCCGCGGCAGATCGCAAGCAGCGGCACGCCGCGCGCGATCGCCTCGCGCACGAGCGGCAGTGTAACGGCGTCGCGGGCCGGGTCCTCCGGCACGCCCGCGGGGTGCGGCGGGCCGCCGTAATGGCTCGGCCGGACGTTGGAGGGGCTGCCGGTGAGGATCAGCCCGTCGATCGCGTCCGCGAAGCCGGCGACGTCCGCCCGCTCGCCCATCGCCGGGATCAGGCAGGGAAGCCCGCCGACGACGAGGTCGACCACACGCACATAGGTGTCGGAGACGGCGTGGTTCGGCCGCTGGTAGGGTCCGAACGGCTTGATGCAGCACGAGATGCCGATCAGCGGCTTCATGCCTCAGGCCTCATCTGTCGCGCAGCGACTCCTTCGGCAGCGAGGGATGTCGCTTTGGATAGGACAGTATTTCTGTTCGATTGCGGCACCGTAAAGGCGGCATCAGCCCGGCGCGGGCGTGCCGAACTCGGGCGGCACGAAGCGGAACAGAGCCGGGTCGATCCTGATCCCGGTCTCGACCCCGTAGAGCGTGACCCGGACCTCGCGCGCCTGCGCGTCGATCACCGTCCACTGCCTGAGCTCGAGCGGGGGGTCGGAGAAGGTGAGGGTGAGGCTTCCCTCGGCCGGGTTGCTGCGCTTGACGACGGTGATGCGGATCATCCCCTCGCCGAGCTGCACCGCGGTGACGCGGCCCTCGCCCTCGTCGAGCCGAACCCGTTCGGCGAGCAGGGTGCCGAGCGGCGTGGAGCCGATCGGCAGCGAGGAGGTCTGGTTCACCGCGCTGTCGAAGAAGGTCACGAAGGTGCCGTCGGCGACGACGAGGATGGTCGCGGGCGGGTCGTAGGCGAAGCGGGCACGGTTCGGCCGCTGCATCCACACCGTTCCCTGCGCCGTGCCGCCGCGCGAGTCCGCCTGCAGGAACCGGGCCTTGAGCGTGCGGATGGCGGAGAGCGCCGCCTCGGCGCGGGCCACCGCCTCGCGCTGCGCCGGCCCGAGCACGGGCGCGGCCGGCTGCGCGCCGAGGGGCTGCGCGGAAAGGGTCAGGCCGCCGGCGGCGGCGAGGAGGTCGCGTCGTCGCATCGCGATCCTCTCTAGCGCGGACGGCCCGGCGCGCCCAGTCACGGCCCGTGGAAGCGACGCCGCGCGAACACGACCCAGCGTCGCGGCGCGTTCACACCTCGTCAACCTCTCCCTGCGACCCTGCTCGTGAAAGGAGAAGCGTCGATGACGGTGGAACTCACGCTCAGGATCGAAGCGCCCGCCACAGGATCTGCCGTCAAGCCGACACCGGACGGCGAGGGGCCAGCGACCGCTCCGCCGGCCATCGCCGGAGGCCCGCTCAGCGCGGTCGAGCGCGCCGCCTTCTTCGCCGCGCTTCGCCGCAAGGCGGAGCTTCGCCTCGCCGCCCTCGAGTAGGTGTTCTCCGCCTCCTTCTCCCCCTCCCGCTCTCCCCGTCCCCTCCCCCCATCCCTTCCTCTTCGCGGCCGCCTCTTGCCTCACGCCCCGAGGCTGCGCCATGGCTTCGGCCATGGCACGCAGGCTTGCCGTCAAACGCTTCCGCACCGCTCTCGTCCGCCCGCCCGCGCACACCGACTGGCGCGAGCGCATGGCCGAGGCGGAGCGGTCGATGGCGCGCGACTTCGCCGAGGCGCGGTCCTTCTCGCCCTGGCGTCAGGTGCGCGCCGCGCGCCGGGTGCTGCTCTTGCTCCTCTGGATGCTCCTCTGCGCCCCGGTACAGGCGCTCGCGATCTGGGGCATGCCCGTGTTCGGCCGGCGGCCGGCGGTGGTGATCGCGCGCGTCTACCACGCCGTGAACTGCCGCATCGCGGGCTTGGCTGTCCGGGTGATCGGCACGCCCGCGAACCGCCCGGGCCGGCCGGTGGTGTTCGTCTCGAACCACAGTTCCTGGGCCGACATCCTCGTTCTCGGCGGCGTGCTCGAGGCTTGCTTCGTCTCCAAGGCAGAGGTCGGCACCTGGCCCTTGATCCGCACCGTCGCGCGGCTCGGGCGGACCGTATTCGTCTCCCGACGACGCACCGAGACGGGTCGGGAGCGCGACGAGCTCGCCGCACGCCTTGCCGCCGGGGACAGCATCATCCTCTTCCCCGAAGGCACAACGAGCGACGGAAGCCGCGTCCTGCCCTTCCGCTCTGCCCTGCTCGGCATGGTCGAGACCGGGGCGGCGGCTGGGGGCGGTCCGCTCGTGCAGCCCGTGTCGCTCGTGTTCGACCGGCTCGACGGTCTGCCGATCGGCCGCAAGGACAGGCCGCACTTCGCCTGGTACGGCGCGATGAACATCGCCGACCATGCCTGGGTGATGCTCTCGCGACGCTCCTCGCGCGCCACCGTGCTTCTGCATCCGCCGCTCGACCCGGCCGCCTTCCCCTCCCGCAAGGCGCTTGCGGACGCCGCCTTCGCCGCCGTGGATTCGGGGTGCGCAGCCCTGCGCCAGGGCCGGCCTGTGGACGCAGGGGAGTGGGCGTCGCCGACTCTTCATCACGGCGGCCCGGTCGCCACACCTCGCGCCGCTTGACACGGCCTCCCCCGCTATGGCGTCACTGGTGCGGAGAGGAGAGGTCCGCGCCGTTGAGAGAGCCCGTCCGCGAGGACGCCACACCCCCCCGCCAGATGTGGACCGTCCGGGAGGACTTTCCGGCGGGGCGGCGCGCCATCGATCCCCCCTCCCGCAGCCGATGACCGATCGCCCGAGCCCCTCGAAGCGCGTCCATGTGCGCACCTGGGGCTGCCAGATGAACGTCTACGACAGCGCCCGGATGACGGACGCTCTCGCCCCGCTCGGCTACGCCCCGACCGACCAGGTCGAGGCGGCCGACATGGTGGTTCTCAACACGTGCCACATCCGCGAGAAGGCCGCCGAGAAGGTGTTCTCGGAGCTCGGCCGGCTCAGGCTCCTCAAGCGGGCACGGGCGGCGGAGGGCCGGCGCCTGATCATCGCCGTCGCCGGCTGCGTGGCCCAGGCCGAAGGCGTGGCCCTGCTCGAGCGCGCGCCCTATGTCGACATCGTCATCGGGCCCCAGGCGACGCACCGCCTGCCCGCTCTCGTGCGCCGCGCCGAGGCAGGCGAGCGGGCGCTGCTCGACCTCGAGTTCCCGCCCGAGAGCAAGTTTGACGAGCTTCCTGAGGCAGCGGGGCCGCAGCCCGCGTCTTTCGGCGGCGTGACGGCGTTCCTCACCGTTCAGGAGGGCTGCGACAAGTTCTGCTCCTTCTGTGTCGTGCCCTACACCCGCGGCGCGGAATATTCCCGCCCCGCCGCGGCCGTGCTCGCCGAGGCACGGCAGCTCGTCGCCGCGGGCGCGCGCGAGATCACCCTGCTCGGGCAGAATGTGAACGCCTATCACGGCGAGGGACCGGACGGCAGACCCTGGCGCCTGTCACGGCTGATCCGCGCTCTCGCCGAGCTCGAGGGCCTCTTCAGGATCCGCTACACCACCTCGCACCCGCGCGACTTTATGGCCGAGCATGGCGGCGACGTCGATCTGATCGCGGCGCATCGGGATGTGCCGCAGCTGATGCCGTTCCTGCACCTTCCGGTCCAGTCGGGCTCCGATGCCGTGCTCCGGGCGATGAACCGGCGCCACAGCGCGGACGACTATGTCCGCCTCGTCGACGCCCTGCGCGCCGCGCGGCCCGACCTCGCCCTCTCCTCCGATTTCATCGTCGGCCACCCGGGCGAGACGGAGGCCGATTTCGCCGCCACCCTCGCCCTCGTCCGCCGCGTCGGCTTCGCCCAGGCCTTCAGCTTCAAGTTCAGCCCGCGCCCCGGTACGCCGGCAGCGGAGGCACGGAACCCCGTCCCCGAGCCCGAGAAGGACCGGCGTTTGCACGAGCTTCAGGCGCTGTTGCGCGACCAGCAGGCCGCCTTCGCCGCGTCGCTCATCGGCCGCGTCATCCCCGTGCTGGTGCTCGAGCCAGGCCGCCACCCCGGCCAGATGGTCGGGCGCAGCCCCTGGCTCCAGCCGGTGCACGCCACCCTTCCCGCCACCCTGGCAGGAGAGATCGTCCCCTTGCGTATCACCGCAGCCCATCCGAACAGCCTGGCCGGGGAGGCGCTCTCCCCCGCCGCGCAGCGCAACGCCGCATGAACCACCTGCCCGCCGCGGCCGCCGCCGCCCACCCGCACGTGACGCTCCATCTCGCCTTCGACGACAACGCGCTCCTGCCGCTCCTGTTCGGCGAGCATGACCGGCACCTCGCGCGGATCGAGCACCGGCTCGGTGTGCGGCTCGCCGCGCGCGGCAACCGCGTGGCCGTCGCGGGGCCCGAGCGCGAGGCGCAGGTGGCGCGATCCGCGCTCGAGGCGCTCTACGCGCGGCTGCGGCGCGGCGAGCCGGTCTCGGGCGCGGAGGTGGACGGTGCGGTACGGATGGCCGCGCACGCACTTGCCGGGCTCGCGGACGCCGAGGACGAGCCGCGCCTGCCGCTCTCCGACATCCCCTCGATCCGAACGCGCAAAGCGACGATCGGCGCGCGCACGCCGGCGCAGGCGCGCTACATGGAGGCGCTCGCCGGGCACGACCTCGTCTTCGCCCTCGGCCCCGCCGGAACGGGCAAGACCTATATCGCGGTCGCCCAGGCCGTCGCTCTGCTCGCCACCGGCAGGGTCGAGCGCATCGTGCTCTCGCGCCCCGCCGTCGAGGCGGGCGAGCGTCTCGGCTTCCTGCCGGGCGATCTGCGCGACAAGGTGGACCCCTATCTCCGCCCGCTCTACGACGCCCTGCACGACATGCTTCCCGCCGACCAGGTGGCGCGGCGTATCGCGAACGGCGAGATCGAGATCGCCCCGCTCGCCTTCATGCGCGGCCGAACCCTCTCCCACTGCTACATGATCCTCGACGAGGCGCAGAACACCACGCCGGTGCAGATGAAGATGGTTCTGACCCGGCTCGGCGAAGGGGCGCGCATGGTGGTGACGGGAGACCTCACGCAGGTCGATCTTCCCCCGGGCACGCGCTCCGGCCTTGCCGACGCGCTCGACACGCTCGAGGGGGTCGCGGGCATCGGCGTGGTGCGGTTCTCCGACCAGGACGTGGTGCGGCACCCGCTGGTCGCGCGCATCATCGAGGCCTATGGCCGACGCGCCGTGGCCGAGCGGGAGACGCGACGCCGCACCCGCGCGGCCGAGCGAGCGCCGCCGGCAGCGACCGATGGACCCGGGCAGTAGTCCACGCCCCGGCCGCGCCGCGCCCAAGCCCGACGCGCGGGGCGGACCGGGGCTCCACGTGACCATCGCCGAGCCGCGCTGGCTCAGCGCGGTGCGCGGGCTCGAGCCGCGCGCGCGACGCGCCTTCGCTGCCGCCGCACGCGCCGGGCGGCTTGACGCACCTGTCTCGCTCCTCCTCGCCGACGACGCCGCCCTCGCGCGGCTGAACGCGCGCTTCCGCGGGAAGCCCCGGCCCACCAACGTGCTCTCCTTCCCCAATCCCGCCGGAGGGGGCGACCTCGCGCTCGCCCTCGGCACGGTGCGGCGCGAAGCGCGCGCGCTTGGCCGCAGCCTCGCCGACCATCTCGCCCATCTCGTGGTGCACGGCACGCTTCACCTCGCCGGGTTCGACCATGCGACCGAGCGTTCCGGGCGCGTGATGGAACGGCGGGAGGCGATGGTGCTGCGTCGCCTCGGCGTGCCCGACCCCTACCGGACGCGGCGATGAGCCAGGACGGAACGATCGCCCGCCTCGTCGACCGGCTGCGACGGCTGCTCTTCCGGCGCGGTGACGAGGCGTTGCGCGAGAGCCTCGAGCAGCTGATCGAGGAGCGGAGCGAGGAGGCGGCGCGCGAAGGCGAGGAGCCGCCGCCGCTCGACCCGCAGGAGCGGACGCTGATCGCCAACGTGCTGAGGCTGCGCGGCACCACGGCGGGCGACGTGATGGTGCCGCGCACCGACATCGTCGCCGCCCCCGCCTCGCTCGGGCTCGAGGAGCTCTCGCGCCTGTTCCAGCGCGAGGGGCACTCGCGCGTGCCGATCTACCGCGAGACGCTCGACGACATCATCGGCATGATCCACATCCGCGACCTGTTCGCCGCGCGCATGGGCAACGCGCCGGTCGCGATCGAAGCGCTCCTGCGCCGGCCGCTGTTCGTGCCGTCCTCGAAACCGGTGCTCGACCTCCTCCGCGAGATGCGCGCCTCGCGCATGCACATGGCGCTGGTGGTGGACGAGTACGGCGGCATCGACGGGCTCGTGACGATCGAGGACATCGTCGAGGAGATCGTCGGCGACATCGCCGACGAGCACGACGAACCGGACGCGCCCAAGGTGCAGCCCCGCCCCGACGGCACGCTCGAGGTGGACGCCCGCCTCTCCGTCGAGGAGTTCGAGCGCCATGTCGGGGCGCTCCTGTCCGAGGACGAGCGGACGTCCGAGATCGCGACCGTGGGCGGGCTCGTGCTCGCTCTTGCGGGCCGGGTGCCGGCGCGCGGCGAGGTGATCACCCACCCCTCCGGCCTGTCGTTCCACGTGCTCGAGGCCGACGGTCGCCGTATCCGCACGCTCCGCGTCACCCTGCCCGCCCCGGCGCCGGAGGCGGACGCGGCGTAGGGAGCGCCGGCGAAGCGCTGCGCGCTCCCCCCGTCACCATACTGGGGCCGATCAGCCGTCGCTGCGGGGCATGGTTCGACCGTGCGGGCAGCTCGGTCGCCCCTGCGGAAGGCCGTCATCGGCGCGGGCGGGTCACCGAGCCGGGTCGCGCGGCTCGAGCCCCGACCGCCCGGCGTGTGACGCAGCCGAGGCCAAGGAGGCCAACGGCGCTCAGACCGTTCCGGCGGCGCGGTGGGCCGCGGCGCGACGGCGAAGGCGCGGCAGCGGCACCACGGCGGCGCGCGGCTCGTGGGTCCAGCGGCGCGCGAGCGCCTCAGCCGCCGCCTCGACCGAAAGCGGCGGCGCGAAGAAATAGCCCTGGCCGATCGCGCAGCCCTGCGCCGCGAGCCAGTCCCGCTGCCGCGCCGTCTCCACACCCTCGGCCACCGCCTCCATGCCGAGGCCGCGCGCGAGCCCGATCACGGTCGCAGCGATCTTCGCCTCCCGCCCGTCGCGGTCGATCGCGGCGATGAAGCTCTTGTCGATCTTCAGACGCTGCACCGGGAAGCGTTGCAGATGCGCGAGCGAGGCGTAGCCGGTGCCGAAATCGTCGAGCGCGATCGTGGCCCCGAGCGCGCGGAGCTCGGCGAGAACCTCGGCGATCCGGGCAGCGGAACGGTCGAGCAGGACGGTCTCCGTCACCTCGATCTCGAGCCGCGCGGGGCTCACCCGCGCCTCGCGGCAGAGCCGCTCCACCATTCTCACGAAACCCGGGTCGGTGAGCTGAGGCGACGAGACGTTCACCGCGAGCCGTCCCGGCTCGAGGCCGCGGGCGAGCATGGCTCCGATCGCCGCGAGCGCCGCCCGCAGCACCCTCGAGCCGAGCAGAACGATCAGCCCCGTCTCCTCGGCGATCGGGACGAACTCCGAGGGCGGCACCGGCACCCCGTCGCGGCTCCAGCGCACGAGCGCCTCGAAGCCGACATGCTCCCCGTCGGCGAGCCGAACCTGCGGCTGCAGCGCGATCTCGATCCGCTCCTCCTCGAGAGCTCTGCGCAGGGCTTCGCTGAGCGTCCTGCGACGCCGCGTCTCCGCCTCGAGCGCGCGATCGAAGAAGGTCCAGCGCCCGCGGCCCTGGCGTTTGGCCTCGTAGAGGGCGGCATCGGCGGCGCGGTAGAGCTCCTCGGGCGAGCCGGCATCGCCCGGATAGAAGGCGCAGCCGAGCGAGAGCGCGGGCGCGATCTTGTGCCCGGAAACGGTCATCGCACGGGAGAGCCGCGCCACCAGCCGGGCGAGGAACCGCTCCGCCTCCGCAAGGGACACAAGCCCGGGAAGGATCAGGGCGAACTCGTCGCCGCCCAAGCGCGCCGCCGTGTCCTCCGCCCGCACCGCGGCCCGAAGCCGCCGCCCGAGCTTGCGCAGGAGCGTATCGCCTGCCTGATGCCCGAGCGAGTCGTTGATATCCTTGAAGTGGTCGAGGTCGAAGGTGACGAGCAGGCCGCCCCGGTCACGCGCCCGTCGTGTCTCGAACTCGTGTGCAAGCCGGGTGAACAGGACCGTGCGATTGGCGAGCCCGGTGAGCGGGTCGGTCTCCGCGCGCAGCGTGATCTCCTCCTCGGCGCGCTTGAGGCGGGTGATGTCGGTGCGCACGCAGACGAGGTTGCCGGAGGGCGAGCGCCCCTCCCGCCCCTGCAGCCAGCGACCATCGACGGTCTGGAATACGCGGCTTCGCCGCGCGCTTCGGATGTCGGCAGCCCGCCGCTCGACCCAGGCGCGTTTCTCCTCGGCGGGCGCGTCGGCGGGGAGCTCGCGCACATAGAGCCCCGCCTCGACCCCCGCCCAGAGGATCTCCGTCAGCGCCCTGCCGCGCACGAGATGCGGCACGAGCTCGGGGTAGAGGGCGGCATAGGCGCGGTTGGCGAGCAGGAAACGGTCCTCCCGATCATAGGCGATGACGCCGGAGGGGATGGCGTCGAGCACGTCGCGCAACAGCGCCTCGGCCTCGCGGCGGCAGTTCATCTCCGCCGCCGCCTCGGCTTCGGCTGCGCGCCGCGCGGTGACGTCGGTCTCGATCGCGATGAAGCCGGTGAGCGCTCCGGAGGCGTCGCGGACCGGGGTGATGGTCATGCCGATCCAGTAGGGCGTGCCGTCGCGGCGGTAGTTCAGGAGCTCGGCCTCGACTCGCTCGGCTGCGCGCAGCGCCGCGGCAATGCGCGCGACCTCGGCTCGGTCCGTCCGCGGCCCCTGCAGCACCTCTCCCGGCTTTCGCCCGGCAAGGTCCTCGAGCGTGTAGCCGGTGAGCGAGACGAAGGCGTCGTTCACCCAGACGGTCCTGCCCTCGGCGTCGGTCAGGATCGCGGCGTTGGTCATCTGGCTGACGACCAGGGCGAGGCGCTCGTGCTCGAGCGCCTTCTGCCGGCGTGCGGTGATGTCCTCGAAGGTTCCAGCGAGACGCACGCAGGCGCCGTTTCGCTCGACCACGCGGCCGCGCGCGCGCACCCAGATCGGCCTGCCGCGCGCGGTGACGAAGGGAAGCTCGAGGTCCCACGGCGCCCCCGTGTCGATGGCGGCGGCGATCGCGGGCTCGAGCACCGCCCGCGCCTCGGGCGGGTAGAAGGCGAGCGCTGTCTCGAGCGTTGGGACGAAGTCCTCCCCGACCTCGTGGATGGCCTTGGTGAGTCTGCTCCAACGGATGGATCGCGCGCGGCCGCCTTCGAGCTCGAGCTCCCAGCCGCCCACGCCGGCGATCTCGAGGAACAGCTCGGCTGAAGGGGTGGCGAGTGGGCCTTGATGATCGCGCCGCACAGCGTCGTTCATCGCAAAACTCGAGGGTTATGGAGATCCACTAGAGGGGCGAGCTTTCCAATCCGTTAGCTGCCCGGTCGCGATCACGGCAGTGAGGCGGGGCGCCTTCCGACAGCCCTTGCTGCGAGCGTCGAAGCCCGGCCAGGGTGCGGGCGCCATGATCAATCGCCTCGCCGCACGCATCGATGCGCATCTCCGCTCGCGCCAGGGCTGGCGCGCGGGCGCGACCGCCTTCGGCCTCGGCGCTCTGGGTGCTGCCGCCTTCGCGCCGCTGCACCTTCTGCCCGCGCTGCTGCTCTCTTTCCCCGGGCTTCTGATCCTCGCCGGCAGCCGGCGCACGCTTGCGGGCGCGTTCTGGACAGCCTGGGCCTGGGGCTGGGGACACTTCATCGCCGGGCTGTGGTGGATCTCGAACGCGCTCGTGATGGAGAGCGAGCGGGCGATCGTCGCCATGCTCGTGCCGATCGCGGTACCTGCGATCGCCGCCCTTCTCGCGCTGTTCGCCGCCCTCCCCACGGTGGTCGCGCTTCGCCTCTTCCCTGACGGCTGGTCGCGCGTGCTCGGCTTCGCCGGGCTCTGGACGCTCGGCGAGATGGCGCGCGGGGTGGTGCTGACCGGGTTTCCCTGGAACCTCGTGGGCTCGGCCTGGGCCTTCGGGGCGCTGCCGGTGCAGGGGGCGGCCTGGATCGGCGCCTGGGGCTTGAGCCTCGCGACCGTTCTGATCGCCTGCCTGCCGCTCGTGTGGTCGCGGCGCGCCGCGGCTTTGGGAGGCGCGATCCTGCTCGGCGGCCTCGCCGTCGGGCTTGCGCGCCTGTGGCCGGAGGAGCCGCCGGTGCAGCCGGTGGCGATCCGGATCGTGCAGGGCAACATCGCCCAGGGGCACAAGTGGCGCGACGACCTCAAGCTTGCGCATTTCCGCCACTACCTCGGCCTCACCGCCGGTGTTCCGCTGCCGCGGGAGCAGGAGGGAGAAGGGCAGGTGGTCGTGGTCTGGCCCGAGACCGCTTCGCCCTACCTTCTCGCCACCGACGAGCGGGCACGCGAAGCGGCCGCCCGGGCGCTCCCCCCTGGCGCGGTCCTGATCGCGGGAACGCCGCGTCTTGAGCGTCTGCCGGACGGCGCGGCGCCGCCGGTCAGGATTTGGAACAGCCTGGTCGCGCTCGACGGAGAGGCGCGGGTGATCGGCCTCTACGACAAGCATCACCTGGTGCCGTTCGGGGAATACGTGCCGTTGCGGCGGCTTCTGCCGCTCGAGACCATCGTTCCGGGCAATCTCGACTTCTCCGCAGGTCCCGGGCCGCGCACGCTCACGCTCGAGGGAGCGGCTGTGCCGCCCTTCTCACCGCTGATCTGCTACGAGGTGATCTTTCCTGGCCGGGTGACCGCTCCTGGCGAGCGCCCCTCGTGGCTGCTCAATCTGACCAACGACGCCTGGTTCGGCCTCTCCTCCGGCCCCTATCAGCACCTTGCGGCGGCGCGTCTGCGCGCTGTGGAGGAAGGGCTGCCGCTCGTTCGGGCCGCGAACACCGGGATCTCCGCGGTGTTCGACGCGCGCGGGCGAACGGTCGGCGCTCTCGGGCTCGGGCAGACCGGGGTGCTCGCCGCCCCCTTGCCGGGCGCGCGCGCGCCCACGCCGTTTGCGCGGGGCGGTGGATGGATCCCGTTCGGGCTGGCGCTTGGAGCGGTAGTGGCTAGCGTCGTTCTTCGCATACGGTTGCAGGTTCTTGGAGGGAGCATTTAAAAAATACGCTCTGTCTCTCGATGGAATGCATATCCGTCGCAACCTGGACGGATGTTGACGCGCAGCGGTTGTATCGTTTACTCTTTGTTTATCGATGCCGGGGGCAAGGCCCGAAGCGTTGCCCGAGAAGGGGGTGCCGTTCGCATGCATGACGGAAGCGCGGGGTCGCTTGGCAGCAAAGGGGTTGCTTCCATGGCGGACGAGCAAACCGAGAAGGCCGAGCGCGAGAGCCGGCCGAGCCCGATCGATGTCCATGTCGGCAGCCGGATCCGGCTGCGCCGCACCCTGCTCGGCATGAGCCAGGAACGGCTCGGCGAGGCGCTCGGGCTCACTTTTCAGCAGGTGCAGAAATACGAGCGTGGGGTGAACCGGGTCGGCGCCTCGCGCCTGTTCGACCTCGCCCGCGTGCTGGATGTGCCGATCAGCTTCTTCTTCGACGACATGCCCGAGCCGCTCGCGCGCGAGTATGGCAGCGGCGCGGTGCGGCGCGCCGTCGGCTTCGCCGAGCCGCAGGAAGGGTTCGACGACGACACGCTGCACCGGCGCGAGACGCTCGAACTCGTGCGCGCCTACTACCGAATCACCGACCCGGCGGTGCGCAAGCGCGTCTTCGATCTGATCAAGTCGCTGGCGCCGATCGACTCCCCGGGCTGAGGCCTGGCTCGAGCGCCGGCGCGCGCCACAGCGCCAGCGCCCGCTCGAGCGCCTCGGCGAGCTCGGCCTGCTCTCCAGGCGTCAGGAAGGCGCCGACGGCAACCCGGCGCCCATGGGTGGCGAGCTCGATATGGCCGGGGCGCGACCCCTCGGCAGGCCGAACGGCGACGCGAAGCCACGCGGCCGGAAGACGCTCCTCGAGCCGGTGCCCGGCCCAGTCGATCCGCGCCACGGTCAGCCCCGTCCCGTCGAGCGTGAGCTCCTCGCGCGCCCGGCCCGCACGATGGTGGGCGAGCAGAAGAAGCACCGCCGCCCCGAGCTCGGCGCCGACGAAGCCCGCGACCGGCCAGGCGCCGACAAGCAGGAACGCCACCATGCTCGCCGCTGCGGCCGCCGCCAGCGCTCCCGCCGCCCAGGCAAGACCGCGCGCACCGAGGCTCCGCCCCGCCGTCAGAACCGCATGGAACAACGGTGCCGCGCCCTCATCATGCTCGGACATGGGCCGGACGATAGGGCGCCGGCGCGGGCCGCGCCAGCCGGGCTTGCGGCCGAGGCACGCCCCGCGCATGAAGCGGGCATGGAGACCGCTCCGAGGAAGCCGCGCGCGCGGCCCGCTCGCCCCACCGCGCGGCGCATGCCGGCTGCGGACGTTCGCCCGTTCATCGAGGCGCTCGCCCGCGCCAACCCGGCACCGCGAACCGAACTCCACTACGGCGATACGTTCCAGCTTCTTGTCGCGGTGGTGCTTTCGGCGCAGACGACCGACGCCGCCGTCAACAAGGTCACCCCCGCCCTGTTCGCCGCCGCCCCCACACCCGAAGCCATGGCCGCGCTCGGCGAGGCGGGGATCGCGCCGCTGATCCGCACGATCGGGCTGTGGCAGGCGAAGGCGCGCAACCTCGCCGCCCTCGCCCGCCAGCTCGTCGAGCGCCATGGCGGCGTGGTACCGGCCGACCGGGCCGCCCTCGAGGCCCTGCCGGGGGTCGGGCGGAAGACGGCGAACGTGGTGCTGAACGTCGCCTTCGGCCAGCCGACCATGGCGGTGGACACGCATATCTTCCGTCTCGGCAACCGCACCGGACTCGCTCCCGGAAAGACGCCGCGTGCGGTGGAGGAGGCCCTCATCGCGCGGGTGCCGCCCGAATATCTGCGCGATGCGCATCACTGGCTGATCCTGCACGGGCGCTACGTGTGCAAGGCGCGCCGGCCCGAGTGCTGGCGCTGCGTGGTGGCGCAGTGGTGCAGATATGGAAGGAAGACGCCTCCGCCGGCAGAAGCGCCGAAGGCCGGGGACGGTCCGCGCCCACGCGGGCGAGCGGTCCTACCCCGACGCTGAGGCGGCACCCGAAGCCGCGTGGTTTGCGGAGCATACCCGCCGCGGCCCCCGCCCTTCAGCCTGCGCCGAGCTTCGCCTCGCGCCCGAGCCGGACGTAGAGCTCGTACTGCTCGCGCATGAAAGCGGTGGTCGCCTCGCGCTCGAGCACGCGCGGAATGTTGCCGATCCGGCGATGCCCTGCGTTCCACTCCGGATCGTCCTTAAGCGCGCTGAGCACGCCGGTCCACTTCGCCACCACCTCCTCAGGCAGCCCCAGCGGGCCGACGAGAGCGTTCCAGCCGACGAGGTTCTCGAGCACCGGCAGCCCCGCCTCTCGTGCCGTTTGCACGCCGGCCACACCGGGGAACGGGTCAGGCACCGTGACGAGGATCGCCCGCAGCGTGCCGGCGGAGAGGCCGGGGGCGGCCTCGCTGAGGTTGAAGGAGGCGAAGTCGACCTGGCCGGAGATCACCGCCGTCATGGTCTCCGCCCCAGACCGGAACGGGATCTCGACGGCGGCATCGACCGGCAGCCCCGCCGCCCAGAGGAACATCTTCGAAGCAAGCCCGATCAGCGAGAGGGGCCCGGAGGAGGCGTAGTTGAGCTGCCCGGGCCGGGAGCGGATGGCGTCGATCAGGTCGGCCCCGGTGCGGTAGGGCGCATCGGCCTTGACGCAAACGCAGAGAGCATTGACGTCGGACAGCCCGATGATGGTGAAGTCGTCCCACTTGTAAGGGGTGGTGCGCGGCTCGAGAGCGGGCGAGATGGTCGCCGGGGCGCCGCGGCTCATCAGCATCGTGTAGCCGTCGGGCCGGGCGCGGCGGACGAAATCGGTCCCGACCACGCCCGAGGCGCCGACACGGTTCTCGACCACGATTGGCTGGCCGAGATGGCGCTGGCCGTGGTTGGCGAGGAGCCGCGCGCCGAGGTCGGTCGCCCCACCGGCGCCGAAGCCGACGACGAGGGTAACGGGGCGCGAGGGATAGGCTTGGGCCCGCGCGGGCCGGACAAGGGGTGTGGCGGCGAGGCCAGCAAGCGCTGCGCGGCGGCCGATGGTCGGGTGGGTCATGCTGTCCTCCCTGCACGTGTTGCCGCAAGGATAGGCACCGCCGGCGCCGCAGCGCCAGAGCCGAAGCCACGCCCGCCGCCCGGCACGCCCGCGCGCCCTGCTGGTCGATCAACGGGCGGATCGGCGGTGGAGGTTCAGCGCCAAGCGAGCACCTTCCGCGCAGCCGGCTCGCCCGCGAGCTTCACCCAGGCCTCGCCTCGCTCGAGCAGCGCGAGATTGGCACCAGGGCCCAGGATCCGACGCACCGCTTTCGGATCGGCGTTGGTCCTGAACGCGACGACAAGCCCCATCTCGTTCAAGAAGTCGTCCTCGACGCCGTCGAAGTCATCCGGCCCCTGTGAGATGAGCATGACCGCCCCGCCCTTCGACCGGCTGAGCCGGATCAGACCCGACAGCCCAGGCAGTTTGACGCCCAGGATGCGATGCGCCTCGTCGATCACACAAAGGACGCGAAGCGCACGGTTTCCGTCAGCGTCCATCGCCGCGTCGGCGAGGCTGTTGAGGTGGCGGTCGAGCGCATCGGTCATCAGGGTGACGATGGAGACCTTCACGAGATCGGGCAGGTCGGAAGTCAGCCTGATGATCCAGGACCGGGCGAAGAAGGCCTCCGGCCGCAACTGCGGGTCAAATAAGGCGAAGCGGCAGAGATCCGCGAGCGAGGCAGTGGCGCCGTCCTCCTTGCGGCCCTAGTCGGCGTAGATGGCCCTCAAAGCGGCGAGCACATCGCCAAGGCGGCAGGGCGCATGGGCGCCGAGGGCGCGTTCCGCGGCGTCGCCGAAGAGGCCCTTCTGCACCGGGCCGAAGGCAGAGCCCCTGAGCGTGGCGAGGCTGTCGCGCAGACGCTGCGCAGCGAGGGCTATCCCGGTCCGAGAACGATCTGAGAGCGCAAGCACATCGAGCGGGACCGGGGTCCGCGGCGGTTCGATCACTGTCGCGGCGAAAGCCTGATCGAGCCGGTTGTTGGTATCCGACATGTCGCCCTTGAAGTCGAAGGCGAGGATCGGCACCGGCACGCGCGCGCGTATCGCCCGCAGCATGGCCGCTGCCGTGCGCGTCTTGCCCGACCCGACCGCGCCCATGAACGCGGCATGAGGGCTGCCGCCGGGAGCGTTGAGCGCCCAGGTGACCGTTTCTCCGCTCGCCGCATCCTGCGCGACCTCGCCCACAGGGATCACAAGCGCGACCGGTGCCCCCTCGGCGGCCGGCGCAGGGCCGGTCCCGTCCACCGGCTTCGCCGGGCCCTCGGGTAGGGCGGCCTCCGCGAGGCTGCGCTTGAACTCGAAGGCATCGCCATTGGAGGCGTCGTAGAGTTCCGCAAGGAGGCGCATCCCTCGCACCCAATGGGCTGAGACAAGAGCCTGGAACGCGCGCAGATCGGGCGGTGCCTCACCAGCGTGTTCGATGATCAGCGACACCCAGGTCGCGAGATCGGCACCGGTGCCGAAGAGGTTCTCTCCCTTGATGGTCCGGCCGGGCTCGCCCTTGGCAGGAGCGGGCCTGTCCGGCAGAGCCAGGGAACGGCCGATCGCAAGCCGTGCGGGAACGTAGTTCGCGCCCGCGCCGATCGCGTCCTTGATCCGGCGGGCGATCTCGTCGGTCTCAGTCGTGGCGCGGAAGCCCGCCGTTGCGATCTCGTCGAGACTGGGCCGGTGACTGGCGGCGGCGGTCATGGCGAGAGACCCTGACCAGGAAAGTAGCCGCGTTCGACCCAGGACCGCCCGCTGTCGCCCTCCGTGACGTTCCGCAAGAGCCAAGCGTCTGCCACGCGGTCACGCACTGCGTCCAGGTAGGGGCCGACGACCTCGGTGTCTGTCGAGATCAGGATCACCTGGCTTGGCCGTTCGGCGAGAAACCGCAGAACGCCGATCCGGTGCTCCTCGTCGAGCCGGCCGAGCGGCGTGTCGATGACGAGCGGGAAGACGCGCTGGGACACCGCTGCCACCGCCGCGAACAGCGCCTGGGTGAAGACCTGCTTCTCGCCCGCGGCGAGATCGTAGTCGCGGAGGTTCTGTCCGCCCGGGCCGAGCAGGCGGACCTCGCCATCAGCGGTGATGTCGACGCGGCGGAAGAGGTCCTTCTTGTGCGCCATCGCCCCGATCGCCCGCGTCATCTCCTCAGCGATTGCCTGGCTTTGCAGCGGCCGCGCGTCGCGGAGGAGATTGTCGAGCATGAGCGCGATCTGCTCCGCTCGCTTCGCAAGCCGCGCCGGCCGTTTCGTCTGGTCAAGAGTCTCTGTCAGCCGCGCGAGTTCGGCCCGCTTCTGCCTGAGATCCTCGCCGCGCGAGGAGACGATGGCGCGCTTCTCGCCCTCCTCGCGGCTCAGCGCCGCGATCCTCCGTTGCAGCTCTTCCAGGCGTTCCCGATCGCCCTCGAGCCCTCCACCCGTCCCTTCCGCCGCATCAATCTCAGCGTTGAACTTGCGCAGTGCCGAGGCGAGGCGAGCCTCCTGTTCCAGGATGTCCGCGACCGTGCCCGCCGTGATCGACGCTGCGTCCTCGAGCCTCGCTCGAACCGCTTCCCGAAGCCTTCCCGTCGCATGTTCGTGCCTGAAGTCTTCGGCGACGTCCTGGGGCGGCGGGTTCCAGAGCGTTTCCAGCGCACCCCTGATCGCCTCCCGAACCTGGGCATGCTGGCCCTCCGTCAGAGGCGGGGCGACGCAGGCGAAGGCGTTCGCCGCTGTGGCAAGCACGGTTTCGGCACGGGCGCGCGTCTCCTCGGCCGAGGCGAGCCACTGTTCTCGCCGCGCTTCCTTCGCAAGGCGATCGATCAGCCTTGCGCGAAGCGCGCCACCGACCAGGGAGAACGGCAGAGCGCCATCGGCGAGCGAAGACAGCTTGTCCCTGACCTTCTCGAGGTCCCGTTCGGCGTCTGCCTTGGCGCGGATCAGATCCTCGAGTTCCGCACGGGTTCGCCCTCCCGAACCGGCAAGCTTGCGGGTCAGGGTCAGCCGCTCGCTCTCAAGCCCCGCAAGCTCCGTTTCGATCTCCTTGAGCCGCTCCTCGGCGCCAGCGACCTCGGCTTCAAGCTGCTTCACCTCCGCTTCGAGACGCACGATCGTGGCGGCGTCGGGCCCCTTGGCGACCTGGCCTCGCCGGTTGGCCGCATAGTCGCGAAGGCTCTGCGCGAGACGCCGGAGCCACACCAACCCGAGAAGCCCGTCTATCCCCTCCTTCACCTGCGCGCCCATGTCCCGTTCTGCGTAGGCGGACGCGGCCTCGCCATCGAACAGGAAGAAGGGAGCGAGGTGCGGCGGCAGGAAGGTCCGCGCGATCCACTCGCGCCACCATCCGTCAGGGTCCTGTTCGGTGCGCGGCGGCTCGACCACACGCCGCGTCGGCCACGATGGCGTTGCCGGACGGAACGGACCGCGACTGGCCTCAGCCCCGCTTCCCGGGCCCGTCCCACTCGGGAAGCCGGATCTGTTGCGCAAGCCGAAGCCTGCGGAATTCGACCGCTGCGAACACATCGTCGGCGGAGGGGGGATCGGGGCAGGCGAGCGGCAGGCTCGCTCTCGCCTCCTCCACGAAACGAACGGCAAGATTCCGCTCGGCGAGATACGCGCTTTGCCACCAGTCGAGGATCGCCGGCCGGGCCGCTGCGAGCACCGGCGCGGCGACGAGGCGCCCGCGCTTGCCCCTCTGGTTCACGCGCCGCGATGTCGGCAGAAGGTTCCAGAGATCGTTGCAGGCCCAGGCCGACCAGGGCAGGCAGTGGTCGATGTCGAGCGTCTCGCGCGTCAGCGCCTCGCCCGTCCAGACGCAGCGCACCGGCTCCCCCGCCGCGAGGCGCCCGAGCGCGAGCGCGCGCACTGGCTTCGCATCGCGCTCTGGCTCGCTCCAGCGGAGCGCTTCGAGCACGTCCTCGAGACGGATGTCGTATCCGGCCCGACGCGCATAGCCGAGCGAGAGCCGCGCCCACTCTGCGACCAGCATCGGCTCGATCCAGGTGCCGAAGCGGCGCAAGGCCTGCCACAGCGAGAGCGGAACCGCGATCGTTCCGTAGCGCCACAACACGGGCAGGGTCAGGGCAAATTCCGCGGCACGATGCGGCACCGTATCGTACTCCGCGCGGAACACGGGCGTGTCGTCGGGATGCGTGAGATGCCGCGCAGGCATAGCGACGATCGTCCGCGCCGCGTCGGCAAGCGCACGGCGAAGAGCCGCTGCTGTTGCGTCCGTGAAGGTCGCGCCGAGGTGCAGCTCCTCCGCCTCGAGGGCCGACAGGGCACGGAAGGCTTCTCCCACGAAGGCTGGGGACGCGCCAGCACGCACGGGCATCTGCGGCAGGCCGCGTTCGAGCAGCGGCTTGAACATCCTGAGCCAGTGCAGAGCCACGAGTCCGAGCGGAAGCTCGATCTCCTCTCCCCCCTCGCGCTCGCGCGCCACGTTCGGCGTCGCCTCCGCCATGCGCGCGATCGCGCGCAGGAGCGCGAGCTTGTAGGTCGCAGCCTTCTCCTGGCGCAGGATGATGCCGCGCAGGAGCGGCAGGGCACCGCCACCATCGTCGGGCAGGTCGAGGATCACGGCCTGCCAGCGCACGCCTGGGCGGTTTGCGAGATCGTCGCGCGGCGCCGTCACCGCACGAGGCGAAAGGCCGAAGGCGAGGCCGAGGCGTTCGACCTCGCGGGGATCTGCCGGCCACATCGGCCGGTCCTCGGGTAAAGGGCCGTGGCGCAGAGTGAGGACCATCCTCCCGCCAGGCTTGAGCAGCATCGCAAGCGACCGCATCGCCTGCTGCCGCGCCTCGGGCGCGACATGCATCCACACACCGCTCAGCCAGAGCAGATCGAACGCGAGGCCGAGACGTCGCACCGAGGCGAGGCCGGGCAGGCGATCGTCGATCCAGCGGATCCGCGGCGAGGGATGGCGAGCTGCGGCGGCCGTGCGCAGCGCCGCGGCCGGCTCCACGGCCACCACCTCCGCGCCGCGCGCCGCGAACCACGCCGCGTCGCGCCCGCTGCCTGCGCCGACATCGAGGACGAGCTCCGGGCGCTCGGGCAGGAAGGCCAGGTGGCCAGCGTGCACCGCCTCGAAGGCGAGCGACTCGTAGGCCGCGACGAAGCCCGAAGCGTTGCGCTCGTAGGGGCTGACCGTGTCCGTCACGGCAGGGAAGTGTGCATCGCGCGCCCCGCTACGCCCGCTCCAGGCGCGCCTCGATGGCGTCCCAGATGTCGGCCTCGAGATGGCGGCCGTCGAAGCGCGCCACCTCCTGCAGGCCCGTCGGCGAGGTCACGTTGATCTCGGTGAGATAGCCGCCGATCACGTCGATGCCGACGAAGATCAGCCCCCGCTCGCGCAAGGCCGGCCCCAGCCGCTGGCAGATCTCCCGCTCGCGGTCGGAGAGCGTCGTGGGCTCTGCCCGGCCGCCAACATGGAGGTTCGACCGCGCCTCGCCTTCCGCAGGCACGCGGTTGATCGCGCCCAAGGGCTCGCCGTCGACGAGGATGATCCGCTTGTCGCCCGAACGCACCTCAGGAACATAGCGCTGCACCACCAAGGGCTCGCGCGACCGTTCCGTGAACAGCTCGAGAAGCGCGTTGAGGTTGCGGTCATCGGGCCGGATGTGGAACACGCCAGCGCCGCCGTTGCCGAACAGGGGTTTGAGGATGATATCGCCGTGCTCGCGCCGGAAGGCGGCGATCTGCGCCGGGTCGGCCGTGATCAGGGTGGGCGGCATCAGGTCGGGGAAATGCGTCACGTAGAGCTTCTCGGGAGCGTTTCGCACCGCCGCCGGATCGTTCACCACGAGCGTTCGCGGGTGGATGTGCTCGAGAATGTGGGTCGCAGTGATGTAGGCCATGTCGAAGGGTGGGTCCTGGCGCATCAGCACCACGTCCATGGTCGCGAGGTCGAGCTCCTCCCACGCGCCGAGGGTGAAATGATTGCCCGGCTCGCGGCGAAGCGCGAGCGGGCGCGCTCGCGCCACCACCCGGCCCGCAGAGAGGGAAAGATGCCGCGGCAGGTAGTGCCACAGCCTGTGCCCGCGCGCCTGCGCCTCGAGCCCGAGCACGAAGGTGCTGTCGGCGTCGATGTTGATGCTCTCGATCGGATCCATCTGGATCGCGACGGCGAGTGACCGGTCCATGCGCTTCTCCCGTTGCGCCGGCAACGGTGGCCGCCCCCGCCCGGCCGCGCAAGCCTCGATCAGGCCGCGAGCAGGGGGGTGGCGCGGGTGGCGCCGAGGCGGGCGAGCAGCCGCGACGCAGCCGCCTCGCCCGAGGCGAGAGCGCCCTCGACGAAGCCCGGGAACTCGGGCGCGAGATCGGTCGAGGCGAAGGCCACCGGGGCGTCGAGCCCGGCGAGCGCGGCCTCGGCGTCGGGCGAGGCGCCGGCGGCGAGATGGGCCGAGTAGCCGCCGCCCAAGGCGCGGTGGTCGAGCCACAGACGCTCGTCCGACGACAGAACGGGCGGGGCACCGCCGAAGCCCTCGGCCACAGCGGCCGACACGAAGGCGAGACGATCCGCCGGCGTCATGGCGGCGAGGCGGCGCGCGAGCGGGCCCGCCGGCGAGCGCCGTCAGCACCCCGCCCTCGCCCGCGGTCGTGTCGCCGAACCAGAGGCCCTGGTGCACGGCCGAGCGGAGCGTGCCCGAGAACCCGCCATAGCGCCAGAACGGCTCGGCATAGCGCAGCGCGAGCTTCACCACCGCGCCGGCGCGGAACCCGGCGAGCGCCATCCGCACCTCCGGCGGCAGGCCCTGCGCCGGAAGCCGCGCCGCGACCGGAAGCGGCAGGGCGAGAAGGGCGGCAGCGGCGCGGATCTCCCCGCGCGGTGTGGCCACCGCCACGCCCGCGCGCTCGACCGCGAGGCCGAGCGCGGGCGTGCCGAGGAGAGGCGGGGCGCGCAGCGACGCGGCCAACGCCTCGGCGAGCCTGCCGAAGCCCTCGCGGAGGAAGAACTCGACATCGCCGCGATCGGAGCCGTAGCGCGCGTCCCCCGAGGCCGCCCAGGCGGCGGAGACTTCGCCCGGCGCGGCAGAGGTGAGCTCGGCGATGGCCGACAGAACGGTCGCGCGGCCGAGCGGCGAAAGGCGCTCGGCCACCACGAGGTCGGCGAGCGAGGCGTCGGCTGGGATGCGTGCGGGGTCGGACGGAACGGAGGCCTCGAAGGCCTCTGCCTCGGCAAGCGCGAGCCGCTTTTGCGCCTCGCCCGCGCCGGGGGCGTGCAGCGCCGGCCGCCCGCCCAAGGGAGCGGCGACGAGGCCGAGCCCGAAGCGCCGGGCGAGCGTGAGCACGCGGCGCATGTCGCCGTTGATGAACTGAGCCCCGGCGTCCCACGGCCGGCCATCGACGCCGGTGACCGTCTCCGCACGCCCACCCGGACGGGCCAGGGCCTCGATCAGACAGACGCGGCAGCCGGCCGACTCGAGCAGCTGCGCCGCGGCCAGCCCGGCGAAGCCGGCGCCGATGACCACGACGTCATGGCGGGAGGACAAGGGGAAACTCCATCAGGAAGCGTTGATCAAACGCTCAAATGAACATACGCTCAACACGGGGTGTCGAGTCAAGGGTGCAAGGATGACGGCACGCAAGCCGGCCGAGGACAGGCGCGAGGAGATCCTCGAGGCGGCCTGCGCCGCCATCCTGCAGAACGGGCTCGAGTCCTGGACGACGCGCGACGTCACCAGCCGGCTCGGCCTCTCGGTCGGCATCCTGTTCCACTACTTCCCGTCAGCCCGGGCGCTGAGGGCCGCCGCCTTTGCCCGGATCGCCGAGCGCGACCTCGCCTCCGCCTTCGCCATGGAGGAGGGGTTGTCGGCGGCCGAGACGCTCCGACGCTTCCTCGCCGATGTGCTGACGGATGCGACCGACGACACGTGGCGAACCTGGTTCGACGCCTGGACGGTCGCGCGCGACGACCCCGAGATCGCCGAGGCCTGCCGCGAACTGATGCTCGCCTGGCAGTCGCGCGTCGAGGCGCTGATCCGGCGCGGCGTGGCGGAGGGGAGCATGACGGCGCGGGATCCCGCCGGGGCGGCGCGGCGCCTGCTCGCGCTGATCGACGGGCTGGCGGGCCACATGCTGCCGCCCTTCTGCCGCGTCGCACCCGCTGAGGCGACCGCCGACCTGTTCGCTCTGGCCCGCGCCGAAGGCCTGCTCGGCCAGCCGGAGCTGGAGCCGGAGCGGGCGGGGGGTGGAGCGAACCCGGGCGAAGCGGAGCCTTGCTGAGGAAGCGGCAGGCCCTGACCGTCGCGGCACGGGCGAGAGGCAACGCCCTCAGTTCAGCCGAACCCGAAGCCGCGCCAGCGCCGCCACCGCCTCGTCCTCGCCGGTGAGAGCGGCCGCGCGCTCCCAGGCAGCGAGCGCGGTGCGCGGCCGCTCGAGCGCCTCGGCAAGCAGCGCCGCCTCGCGCCAGAGCGACCCGGCCTCGGGCGCCACCCTCAGCATGTCCTCGGCGGCAGTGAGCGCGCCTTCGAGATCGCCGGCGGCGGCGCGGCGAAGCCGCAGATTGTTCTGAAGCCGAAGCAGGACCTGGCGCCGCGTCATCCGCCTCAGATGCTCGGGGCCGAGCAGGGTGCCGGGGCCGAGGAAGCTCCCGAGCATCCGCGCGAGCTCCTCCTCCGTGCGCAGGGCGCCGGCGTCGAACACATCGACGACCACGAAGCCCTGCCCCGCCCCCGCCCCGCCGACGCCGAGGAGGAAATGGCCCGGGAAGTCGATCCCCCAGGCCTCGACTCCGGCGGCCTCGGCGGCCTTGAGCCAGAGGATCCCGAGCGCGACGGGAAGGCCGCGCCGGCGCGCGACGACGCGGATCAGGTTGGCGTTGGCGGGGTCGTCATAGGTCTCGGAATCGCCGCGGTAGCCGTGGCGAACGGCGAGGAGGTCGCGCAGCGCACGCGCGCTCTCCGCCGGCCCGGCGCGCGGCAAGACGCCCGCCTCCCGCGCAAGAAGGGCGATGTGCCGCACCACAGGCTCGGGGTCCTCCTCCGGCAGGTCGATCCGCGCGAAGGCAAGAGCGGCCTCGGCGAGGTCGATCCGCTCGTCGGGCAGGGCGCCGAGGGCCTCGAGAGCGGCACGGCTGCGCGCCTTCACCTCCTCCGGCGTCACGGCGAAGGGGGCGCCCCTGCGCGCACCGAGGCCGCCGCAGGGCGCGCGGCGGAGGCATCGGCGAAGGCACGGGACGCCGGTTCGGAGCGAAGCCTGAGCACCGTCACCACCGCCTTCACCCCGGGGATCGACCGGGCAAGCGACACGACACGGTCCACCTCCTCCTGGTCGCGCGCAACACCCGAGAGCACCACGGTGCCCGACACCGTGTCGATCGCATAGTTCACCGCGTTGACGTCGGGCGCGAAGGTCAAGGCCGAGCGGAGACGGAGGGTGATCCAGCGGTCGGCGGCAGCGGTGCCGAGGCCGTAGCCCTCCTCCTCCACCTTGATGTGGTTGACCACCTCGCGCACGCCCGCGACCCTGCGGGCGAGCTCTTCGGCACGCTCGGCCGTGGCGCGGAACCGCACCGATCCGGTGAGCACCACCACGCCGTCGTGGATCGAGGTCGAGACCTTGCGGAAGATCGCCGGGTCAGCGCCGAGCCAGGCCTCGTTGATCGCAAGCGCGAGCGCGTTGTCGGCGAGCGCGCCGTCGAGGCCACGGTCCTGCAGCGCCATGCTGCCGACGGCGGCACCGGCCTTCAGCGCCAGCGCCTGGGGCGAGACGACCGGCGCGCAGGCGGGCGCGGCGAACAGAAGCGCGAGGGCGAGAGCGGCAGGGGCGCGGCGCATGGCCCGATCCTGCGAACGATCCGCGATCGGTTCAAGAACGGCCGCGAAGCCGCGGGCGCAACGCGCAGCACCGTTGCGGCCGCGCCAAAGCGCCGCAACGGCCTCGCCTTAAAGCCCCTCGCGCGGCAGCATGCGACCGAGCGGGCGGCCGCCGAACAGGTGCACGTGGAAATGCGGCACCTCCTGGTGGCCGTGCACCCCCATGTTCGACAGCACGCGATAGCCGCCCGCCTCGAGGCCGAGCTCCTTCGCCACCTGGCCGACCAGACGCCAGAACCCGGCGATCTCGGCCTCCGTCGCGTTGGCGGCGAAATCCGACAGCGACACGTAGGCTCCCTTCGGGATCACGAGCACATGCACCGGCGCCTGCGGGGCGATGTCATGGAAGGCGAGGGCATGGTCGTTCTCGGCCACCTTGCGGCAGGGGATCTCGCCGCGGAGGATGCGCGCGAACACGTTCGAGGGATCATAGGGCGGCAGGCCAGAGACGGGCATCGACTTGCTCCCGTGCGTCGTGTGGGCGTGGTCGGGCGCGAGAGTGCACCGCCGCCCGCGTGCCGGCAAACCCCGCTACCAGAGCTTCGTGCTGCGCCCCCGCGGAGGGAGACGACGGGCGACGGCGGAGAGCGTGAGCGGGCGGGCGCGCGACGCCTTCTCGTCGATGCCGCTCATCGCCTCGCGGCGCTCGAGCTCGGCCCACACCTCCTCGGGGCGTATGCCGGCATCGACCCACACCACCATGAGGTGGTACAGCACATCCGCACTCTCGCCGATCAGGGCGGAGCGGTTGCCGCGCGTCGCCTCGATCACCGCCTCCACCGCCTCCTCGCCGAACTTCTGCGCCACCTTGGCGGTGCCGCGGGCGAGCAGGCGTGCGGAGTGGGAGAGCTCGGGGTCGGCGCCGCGGCGGGAGAGGACGGTGGCCCACAGCCGGTCGAGGATCGCCCCGTCCGGCCCCGGCAACGGCGGCGGTACGGCGGGGCGCGGGGCGGCGGCTTGGGCGCGCTTGGCCGCCCCCTTCTTCTCGGTCTTCTTCCCGGCCTTCTTCGGCGGCTTGGCCATGCTCAGGCGGCCTCGCGCGGAAGCCGAACCGGAAGCCCCGCGCGTGCCACCGCGCGCTTGGCTTCGGCGATCGTGATCTGTCCGAAATGGAATACGCTCGCGGCGAGCAGCCCGGTCGCACCCGCCTTTGCCCCTTCGGCGAAATGCTCCGCCCTGCCCACCCCGCCCGAGGCGATCACGGGAACCGGCACGGCGGAGGCCACGGCGCGGGTGAGGGCGAGGTCGAACCCCGCCCCGGTTCCGTCACGGTCCATCGAGGTGAGCAGGATCTCGCCCGCACCCAGCGCGGCGGCCTCGACTGCCCAGGCGACCGCATCGATCCCCGTTGGCCTCCTCCCGCCATGGGTGACGACCTCGTAGCCGGACCCGTCCGCCCGGCGGCGGGCATCGATCGCGACCACCACGCACTGGCTGCCGAACTTCGCCGCCGCCTCAGCGATCAGCCGCGGCCGGGCGACGGCGGCGGAATTGACGCTTACCTTGTCCGCCCCGGCGAGCAGGAGGCGTCGGAAATCCTCGACTTCGCTCACCCCGCCGCCGACCGTGAGCGGCATGAACACGCGCTCCGCCGTGCGGGAGACGACCTCGAGGATCGTGCCGCGGCGCTCGTGGCTTGCGGTGATGTCGAGGAAGCAGAGCTCGTCGGCGCCTTCCCGGTCGTAGAGGGCGGCCTGCTCCACCGGGTCCCCGGCATCGCGGAGGCTGACGAAGTTGACGCCCTTGACGACGCGCCCGTCCTTCACGTCGAGGCAGGGAATGATCCGGACGGTGAGCATTTCGAGCGGGCGACTCCGGCGCGCGGCTGAACCTTCGCCTATGCGCCCGGAGCCTCGGCGCTGCAAACGAAAAAAACCGTAACGGAGCCCGGCACCCGCCTCGCCGCGGCGACGCCGTCGCGACACGTGGCAAGGTCGTCGAGCCGGGCGGTCAGGCGGCGGCCGCGAGCGCCTCCGCGGGCGTGATCCGGCCGTCATAGAGGGCGCGGCCGAGGATGATGCCGGCGATCGGCGCGTCGGAGGCACGCACGGCGCGCACGTCCTCGACCGAGGCCGCACCTCCGGAGGCGATCACCGGGATGGGCACGGCGCGGGCGATCGCCTCGGTCGCGGCAAGGTTGAGGCCCGTGAGCATGCCGTCGCGGCCGATGTCGGTGAACACGATCGCCGCCGCGCCGGCGTCGCCATAGGCGCGCGCGAGGTCGAGCGCAGGGATGGTGGAGGTCGCCGCCCAGCCCTCGGTCGCGACCATGCCGTTCCGCGCGTCGATCCCGAGCACGATCCGCCCGGGGAACCGGCGGCAGGCCGCGCGCACGAGCGGGGGGTCCTTCGCCGCCGCCGAGCCGAGGATCACCCGAGCGACGCCGGCCTCGAGCCAAGCCTCGATCGCGGCCATGGTTCGGATCCCGCCGCCCAGCTGCACCGGGATGGTGACGGAGCGGAGGATCGCCCGCACGGCGGTGCCGTTCCGGCTCTCGCCCGCCACCGCACCGTCGAGATCGACCACGTGCAGCCAGGAGAACCCCGCCTCAGCCCAGGCGCGCGCCTGGGCGGCAGGGTCTTCCGCATAAATGGTGGCCGCGTCCATTTCTCCCTGGCGAAGCCGCACACAGGCCCCGCCCTTGAGGTCGATCGCCGGATAGAGGGTCAGCCCCATCAGCCCCCGGGTCTCGCCTTGCGCTTCCGACCGGGCATGCCGTCGAGCAGCTTGTAGTAGAAATGCCCGGCGATCACCTCGCCCTCGACCAGGGCATAGACCGGGTGGGTTCCCCAGCGGACAAAGCCCATCGACTCGAACAGAGCGATCGCTGAGGCCTGGGTCGCGCGCACATCGAGGTTCAGGACCTTGTAGCCGAGCGCGCGCGCGCCCTCCTCGATCCGGCGGACAAGCATGCGGGCGAGCCCGTGCCCGCGCGCATACGGCGCGATGAAGAAGTGCATCATCGTGGCGGCGAAGGCCTGCGCCTCGTTGTTGCGCGGCGGGCGGACGAGCTGCGCGGCGCCGACGATCGCCCCGTCGAGCTTTGCCACGAACAGCTCGCGCTCGGGCACGAGCAGCACGCCGCGCCAGTAGCGGGCGAGCACCTCGCGCGGCTGCGGCTTGACCCAGCCGAAGCCGCCGCCGTCGATGATCGCGGCCGCCGCCGCCTCGCAGAGCTCGGCGATCGCCTCGTCGCCGAGTTCGGTGACGCGCTCCACAGCGAGGCTCGGCGCATTCTGCCGCGGCGTGTCAGCGCCCCTCTCGCGCCGACCCGCCTCGCCCTCGCGCGTCGTCTCAGCGTCCACGGCACGGTTCCTCCCTCAAACCCTTCTCAAGCTCTGCGCTCACGGCGACCAGCGCAGGAAATTGGCAAGGATCCGCAACCCCACGCCCTGGCTCTTCTCGGGGTGGAACTGCACCCCCGCGACATTGCCCCGCGCCACGGCGGCGGTGATCGGGGTGCCATAGTCCGTCACGGCGATCACGTCCCCCTCCTCGGCGGCGCGGAGCGCGTAGGAATGCACAAAGTACACATGGTCACCTTGCCGAACCCCTTCCAGGAGCGGGTGCGACGCCCCGTCCCAGGCGAGGCTGTTCCAGCCCATCTGCGGGATCGGCAAGGGGGAAGCGGTGCCGCCCCAGAGCGTGTCGAGCCGGACCACGTCACCACCGATCCAGCCGAAGCCCTGGTGCACCCCGTGCTCGAGCCCGCGGTCGGCCAGAAGCTGCATGCCCACACAGATGCCGAGGAACGGCACGCCGCGCCGGCGCACCGCATCGGCCAGAACCTCGAGCAGGCCGGGGATCGCGGCGAGCCCTGCGAGACAGTCGGCGAAGGCGCCCTGGCCGGGAAGAACGATCCGCCCCGCCCGCGCCACCACCGACGCGTCCGCCGTGACGGCCACCTCCATCCCTGCCGGCGCGACGGCGTCGAGCGCCTTCGCCGCGCTTCGGAGGTTGCCCGAACCGTAGTCGATCACGGCGACGGTGGAGGCCATCGCCCTCAGGCCGCCCTGGCCCAGGCGAGGAGCTCCGGCCGCGCCGCATAGAGCCGGGCATAGGCCTCGTCCTCGCCGCCGCGCGCGGCCACCACGCCGATCATCCGGAACCCCTTGCGCGCGAGCGTCCAGCGCTCGAGGTCGCGCGCGTGCCAGCCGATCAGGAGCTGGACGGCGACGGCGCAGGCGCCTGCGAGCGCCTCCGGCAGCGGCGCGAGCGCGACCCCGAGGATCGCGGACCCGGCGAGGTAGAGAACGAGAACGAGCCACATGCGCTTGAGCGCGAACCACGGCGCGGCGAACAGGAAGGCCCAAGGCGAGAACCCCTCGCGCACGAGCACCGGCTCTCCCGCGCCACGCGCATGAACCGTCCAGATGGTCATCCGCCGGCCCGCATCGTCTCAGAGAACCCCCTTGGTGGAGGGGATCGCCCCGGCCGCCCGCGGGTCGGGCGCGATCGCCTGGCGCAAGGCGCGGGCGAGGGCCTTGAAGCAGGCCTCGGCGATGTGGTGGCTGTTCGCTCCCGCCTTGAGCGTGACATGCAGCGTGATGCCGGCGTTGACCGCGAAGGCGCGGAACCACTCGGCGAAGAGCTCGGTGTCCAGCGCGCCAACCTTCTCGGTGGGGAAGGCGACGTTCCAGGCGAGGAAGGGGCGGCCGGAGATGTCCACCGCCGCCTCGGCGAGCGCCTCGTCCATCGGCACGAGCGCGGCGCCATAGCGGGTGATCCCCCGCTTGTCGCCGAGCGCCTGCGCCACCACCTGGCCGAGCACGAGTCCGACATCCTCGACCGTGTGGTGGGCGTCGACCTCGAGATCGCCCGTGGCCGTGAGGGCGATGTCGATCAGGCCGTGGCGGGCAAGGGCGGTGAGCATGTGGTCGAGGAACCCGATCCCGGTGGCGACCTCGGCGCGGCCCGCTCCGTCGAGATCCACGGTCGCGGTGATGCGCGTCTCGGCAGTGGCGCGGGTGAGGGTTGCGCGTCGCGGCGGCACGGGCACGGCGGGGGCTGTCATGCGGCGCGTTCTACGCCCTCGCCCGCAGCCCGGCCACCCCCTTCCTTGCCGCCCGCCCGCGGGCAGGCCATCTATCAGGGCATGGACGGGACGGGAAGGCCGGGCGACCCCGGCTGGCATGGCACCACCATCCTCTGCGTGCGCAAGGAGGGGAAGGTGGCGATGGCTGGTGACGGCCAGGTCAGCCTCGGCCAGACGGTGGTGAAGGCGAATGCGCGCAAGGTTCGGCGGATCGGCGGCGGCGCGGTACTCGCGGGCTTCGCCGGCGCGACGGCGGACGCCTTCACCCTGCTCGAGCGTCTCGAGGCGAAGCTCGAGCGCTTCCCGGGCCAGCTCGAGCGCGCCTGCGTTGAGCTCGCCAAGGACTGGCGGACCGACCGCTACCTCCGAAGGCTCGAGGCGATGATGGCGGTGGCCGACAAGGGGCGAAGCTTTGTCGTGACGGGCAATGGCGACGTGCTCGAGCCGGAGGACGGGATCATCGGCATCGGCTCGGGCGGCAATTATGCGCTCGCCGCTGCGCGCGCCCTGATCGACCGCGACGACATGGACGCGGAGGCGCTGGTGCGGCGGGCGATGGCGATCGCAGGCGAGATCTGCGTGTACACGAACGACCGGCTGACCGTCGAAACCCTATAGCGGGGGAGGGCGGCCTCCACCGCACCCCCAGGCGTGAGAGGCCCGCTCCCGTTGGTCGCGGGCCGCCGCCCGACCAGCGGGAGGGCGGCACTCACGCCGGAGGGTGCGAGGGGCCACGCCATGATCCCCCGCCTCCCGGAGACCTTGCGATGACGAACCTTTCCCCGCGCGAAACGGTCAGCGAGCTCGACCGCTTCATCGTCGGCCAGGCGGAGGCCAAGCGCGCCGTCGCGATCGCGCTTCGGAACCGCTGGCGTAGGCAGCAGCTTCCCGAGGAGCTGCGCGCCGAGGTCCTGCCCAAGAACATCCTGATGATCGGCCCCACCGGCTGCGGCAAGACCGAGATCGCCCGCCGCCTCGCCCGGCTCGCCCAGGCGCCGTTCCTCAAGGTCGAGGCCACCAAGTACACCGAGGTCGGCTATGTCGGCCGCGACGTCGAGAGCATGGTGCGCGACCTCGTCGAGGTGGCGATGACGATGACGCGCGAGCGTCTGCGCAAGGAGGTCTCGGCCAAGGCGGAGCTCGCCGCTGAGGAACGGCTCGTCACCGCCCTCGTCGGCGAGGGCGCCTCGGCCGAGACGCGGATGAAGTTCCGCCGCCTCCTCCGCGAGGGGCGGCTCGAGGACAAGGAGATCGAGGTGCAGGTGGCCGAGCCCGCGCCCGGGCTGCCGATCGGCCAGATCGACCTCCCCGGCATGCCGCCGAACCAGCTCGGCAACATCGGCGAAATGATGCAGAAGTTGTTCGGCGGCCGCACACGCCCGCGCAGGATGACGGTGGCGGAAGCACGCGGCGTGCTCGCGCAGGAGGAGAGCGACCGTCTGCTCGACAACGAAAAGGTGCGGACGGAGGCGATCGCCGCGGTCGAGAACCAAGGGATCATCTTCATCGACGAGATCGACAAGGTCTGCGCGCGCGGCGAAGGCGGCTTCAAGGGGGCGGATGTGTCGCGCGAGGGCGTGCAGCGCGATCTCTTGCCGCTGATCGAGGGGACGACGGTCGCAACCCGGCACGGGCCGGTGAAGACCGACCATGTGCTGTTCATCGCCTCCGGCGCCTTCCACCTCGCCAAACCGTCCGACCTTCTGCCCGAGCTCCAGGGGCGGCTGCCGATCCGCGTCGAGCTCAAGCCGCTCTCGCGCGACGACCTCAAGCGGATCCTGGTCGAGCCGGAGGCGTCGCTGATCAAGCAGTACCGCGCGCTGATCGCGACCGAAGGGGTCGAGCTCGTCTTCACCGACGAGGCGATCGAGGTGCTCGCCGACCTCGCCGCCGAGATCAACGAGCGGGTGGAGAACATCGGCGCCCGGAGGCTGCACACCGTGCTCGAGAAGCTTCTGGAGGAGATCAGCTTCACAGCGGCCGACCGGCCGGGCGAGACGGTGACGGTGGATGCGGCTTACGTGCGCGAGCGCGTCGCCCCGCTCGCCGCCAACGCTGACCTCTCTCGGTTCATCCTCTGACGGCCCCGGGCAGAGCACGCCGGTAGAAAACGACGCTCGGACGTAAACGTGACTGTCGTCCAACCAGGCGTGATTACTACCTTTCGTGGCGGATTTTTGTGCGATCTCCCTGTTCGGTTTTGCAACGCTTCTCTCTGGCGGAGGATGATCGCGAAACGTCACTTGCCCGGTGCTGCGCGCCGCGGCTATACGAGACGCCAGGGGGTTTGGGGCTCGCGGCCAGAATCGGTCAATGCCCGGAACGCAAGCACGCCTGAGCTTGAGGGGTTCACATGATCAAGGAATCGCGTTTCCGCTTCTGCCTCGCCGCGGCAGCTTTTGCCGCCGCTCCGTTCTTTGCCGACACCGCAGCCGCAGGGCCGATCTTCGAGCCTGGCACGCGCGTGATCGTCAACGCCACGCTGCGCGACCATCTCGTCTGCTGCGGCGAAACGGTGTCCGACCGGACGGTCGCCGAGGCGTCCGTCAGGACGCCGGATGATCCGTCGGCGAACTGGTATGCGCCCCAGGACGCGATCTCTCGCGGGCGCGCAAGCCTTCCCGATGCATCTTTGAAGGCCGAGGTGCTCGTGCCGAAGCACCCCTCGCGCAACAGCTTCGGCACGTCGGAAGTTGCCTTCAACGAGCGCGTCACACTCGCGGTGCCGGTGTCGGGCGTCGCCCCCGGCGATGCGCTCAGGCTTCGCTTCGAGATCGACGGCAGGATCGTCTCTCCCGGCTCTCCGTTCAACGTCGCCGAGTTCTACATCCTTGCCGGCTTCAGCCTGCGCGACCCGACCTTCTTCGATCCCAGCAACCCCGATGCGCCGGTCCCGTATCTGCTGACCTACAACAAGATGATCACCCAGGGGTTCAGGTTCGACCGCCGCGAGGAGATGTTGTTCAATCGTGAGATCGGCAGTGGCGGTACGTTCGACGACATCTTCGTCGAGGGGCTCGCGGAGGCCCGCCGGTTCGGCTTCATCTCAGACATCCCCATAACCGACCTGATCGCGGCCATCGGCCCGGAGCGCGTGCTTGAGTTCTCCGCCTCTCTCTACCTCTCCGCCACGGTCAACAGCGAGGCAGCAGCCGGGGCCGCGACGACCCATCTCGACTTCTGGGACACGGCGGTGATCCGCGCCACACTGCCTCCTGGCTATGCCTTCCTCTCTGAGTCAGGCTTCCTGTCGGGCAGCGCGACGACCCCACAGCCAGCCCCCGACCCTGTGCCCATACCCACCCCTGTGCCAGAGCCTGCTTCAGCATTGCTCCTGCTCGGTGGTCTCGCCGGCCTCGCCGCGGCGCGCCGTCGTCGCTGAGCCGGCTCGGGGCCAACGCACGCCGAAGCTCGCCTCGCGCTTGTGCCGCCGTCGCGCGCGCGTCACACTCCGCCAACGGAACGGGGGGCGACAGATCGGGGGGCGGGCTGCCCGGCCCTTCCGCCTCACTCCGGATCGATCCCCGCCTCGCGAACGAGGCGTGTCCACTTCTCGATCTCGGCCGGGATGAATGCGGCGAACCCCTCCGGCCCGTCGCGGACGACCTCGAACCCGAGGGCGGCGAGTTTCGCCGTCACCGTCGCATCCGCGAGCGCCCCGTCGAACGCAGTATGCAGCGCCGAGACGATCCCGCCCGGCAGCCCGGCCGGGCCCACGAGCCCGGCCCAGGCGACGATGTCGAACCCCGCGAGCCCCTGTTCGTGCAGCGTCGGCTGGTCGGGCACAAGCGCGCTTCGGTTCCGCGAGGTCACCCCGAGCGGGCGCAACCGCCCCGCCTCGACATGGCCGCGCGACGCCGAGACATCGACGACGATGGAATCGACCCGCCCGGCGATCACGTCGAGCATCGCCGGGGGCGTGCTCCGGTAGGGCACGTGCACCATCTGCACCCCGGCCTGGCGTGCGATCGCCGCCCCGGCGACGATCCCGGTGGAGTTGCCGGAGGCATAGGTCACCTGCCCCGGCCGACGGCGCGCCTCGGCCAGGAACTCGGCCAGCGTCCGCGCCGGAAACTCGGGCCCGACCGTCAGCCAGAACACGTAGTTGCCGCAGCGCTGGATCGGCGTGAAGTCCTTCACCGGGTCGTAGGGCACCTGACGCATGAGGCCGAGCACCGCCGCCTGGGGCGTGTTCGTCGTCAACAGCAGCGTATGCCCGTCCGGTGCCGCGCGGGCGACCGCCGTCGCCGCCAGCGTGCCGTTGGCACCGGGACGGTTGTCGATGACGAGGCGCTGGTTGAGGGCGGCCTCGACGGCCGGCTGCAGCGTCCGTGCCACCTGGTCCGTGCCCGAACCGGCACCGAACGGCACGACCAGCGTCACAGGCCGCGCCGGCCGCCACGCTGCCCGCACGGCCCGCCCTCCGGCGACGACGAACGGCGCCGCGAGCCCCCCTGCGATCAGCCGGCGTCGATCAAGCGGTCTCATCCTCCCTCCTCCGTCCGCCCGTCGAGAACGACCGTCCGCCCCGGGTCCTCGCCGTAGGGCGGGGCATAGATTACGAGGAGCCGCGCCGCCGTCGGCCCGGTGGCGACGACGCGATGCGGCTCGCCGGGCGCGAAATAGCAGCAGTCCCCCGGCTCGAGCTCGGCCGTTCCGTCCGGCGTCTCGATCCGGAGCCGGCCTTCGAGGAGGTAGCAGACCTGCTCGAGCTCCGGGTGGAGGTGGCGGTGCGCGACCCCTTCCGGCACGATCTCGCCGAGCACAACCTCGAGGCCGCGCGCGCCGACCGTTCCGGGAGCGATCAGGCGTCGGTTGCGTGTCCCCGAATGGTTCGCAGGCGCGTAGGACGGCGCCTCGTTGCCGCGGATCACCTTCGGTCCGCCGCGCGACACGGCCGTCGCCGCTTCCGTCATGCCCGTTTCCTTCCCGTATCCTCACCCTAAGGGCCGAGAGGGAGAACCGTCAAGCGCGCCACCTCGCGGATCGGCGGGGACGCGGCGCTCGTGCCGCGGGCGGAGCTGGGCCGCCGCCGCTTCGGCGTGGGCCGCGTCCGGCAGGCTGTGGCGTGCAGCCCGCGCCGTTTGCGCCGGCAAGACGCCCGGTCAGCGCCCGAGCAGCGCCGCGAGCCGCTCGGCCTCGGCCCGGTTCCAGGGGTCGGTGCGCATCTGGGCGAGGATGTGGTCGCGCATCCGCTTCGACAGGACCCAGTTCAGCGGCACGTCCTCGCACCCCGACTGCCCCGCCCGCGCACACAGGGCGGGCAGGTAGAAATGGAAGAAACGCTGGCGCGCGTCCTCGGCGGAGGGACAGTAGCGTCGTCGCAGCGTCTCGAGCGCGAGCGCGTTGTGGCCAGCACGCGTTCCGGCAAGACCGATCAGCGGTGCGACCAGCTCGGCGGCACGCTCGGAGGGCGGCGTCGGCGGCGCGGGCGCGCCGCGGTTGTCGCAGCGCGCCACCTCGCTCGGCGGCAGCCCCTGCTCGCCATGCGGCGTGATCGCGACGATGATCGGCAGTACGCGACGCCCACGCTCAGCGCCCGCCGCGACCAGGGCGTCGGCGATCTCCCACGCGGTTCGGGCGCCGAGATTGTCCACGTAGCCGCCATCGACCACCTGCACGCGGTAGCCGTCAGGGCTTCTCGCCTCTCCGGCAGGCGTCACGTAGGGGAAGCGCGCGCTGTTGGTGACGGAGGTGGAGAGGCGCACATCCGCCCCCGCAAGCGCGAGCTGATCGGTCGCCGCGGCGAAGGGCGGGGCGGGCATGTCCGCGCGCAGCGGCGGCAGGCGCGGGTCGAGCGACACAGGGCCGGTGATGATCCGCCTGCCGGTGCCGACCTCGGCGCCGTTCTGGAACAGAAGCGGCAGGGTGGGGTCGAACCCCTCGGCGCTGTACCAGCCCGCGAGGAAGGCGCGGTCGAAGAGGCCCTTCCTCCCTTTGTCGCCCGCGCTCTCGTCCCAGGCCCGCGCGAACGCGTCCTCGAGCGCGGCAGCGCGATCGGGCACGAGAAACGCATCCTGCGGCCGGCCGAGCGCGCGCGCCGCAAGCACCTGGCCCCAACCGGTCAGAAGCTGCCAGGTGTCCTGGAACAGATAGGCGGCAAGCGCAGGCCCGAGGAAATCGGCGCCGATCGCGCGCTCGGCGCGGCGCGCGAGCCCCGGCGGCGCCGGCCCGGAGGTGCAGCGAAGCCCCGCCTCCTCGCGCGCGGCGAAATGCACCGCGGCACCGAGCGCCCCGCCCGAGACGGCGGAGATCGCGAACAGGTGCCGGTGCAGACCCGCCCTCTCCTCGAGCTCGGCGAGAACGGTCGTGGTCCACAGCGCCGCGCGGCTCGCCCCGCCCGCGGCGGCGACGACCACCACTTTCGGTTCCGGATCGTTCGGCGCGCACGTCTCGAGCCAGGCGGACGCTGCCTCCTCGAGGGTCACGCGCTCGGCCGGCAAGCGCGGCGTGTCGAGCACGGTCCGCACCGGATGGCGCGGCACCAGAGGCGTGTCGACCGCGACCGACCACAGAAGCACCGACGCGACCACGGGGAAGCGTCGCAGCACCGGCAGGTCCCACTGGTCAAGGAGTGCGACGAGGACGGTTGCGACCGGAACGATCGCGGCAAGCCCAACGAGCGCCGACGCCGCTCCCGGAAAAGCGCATGCGAAGCCGATCACGTCCCAAGCCGCCCAGATGCCAAGCCCGAACGAAGCGGCGAGGAGCAGCAGGGCGACCGGCCATCCGCCCGGACCGGCGGAAAGCAGCGTCGTCACGCGCTCGAGCAGGCTCGCGCGCCATTCGCCGAACGGCGCGGGCGGCACCGCCTCCACCGCCTCCGACCGCGGGGTCGGGAAGAGGCGGGTTCGGAACACGACGAACACGAGAGCCGCGAGCCACACCAGGGCGAAGACCAGCAAGTTCCCATCGAAAGGGCCGCCGCCAGGCGTGAGCAGCAGCGCCGCGATCACGGCGAAGGCGAAGCTGAGCACAAGCCGCGGCAGCCATCGGAAGGTCCAGCCGGCGGCCCCGGGCACGTTCCGCGTCTCCTCGCCGTGCAGCGCCACGAGCGCGGTGCGCGTCCAGTACCAGGAGGAAAGGCCCCAGGCGGCGGCGGCGAGGTGGAAGCGGAGCGCGCCGCCTCTGTCATCGCCGAGGGCAGCGAGGAGGTCGCGCATCTGCGGCGCGAGCAGAAGGATCAGCCCCGCGAGCGCGACCACCGCGATCGGCACCCGGGCGGTGGTGAGCATCGCGCGGGGGTCATCCGCCTGCCAGGTGCCGGACATGGGTGCCTCCCGTTCTGCCGCAGCCGAGCTTAGCGCACGCGAACCGTTCCGGAACAGGACCGTGGCCCGAGCGCGGCAAGCCGCGCGCCACACCCGGCATCACCACGCGGCCGGCAGGCGGCAGGCCGACGTGCCGGGCGCCCACGCGCACGAAGCGTTCCGTACACATATCGTTGCGGTGTGTGACTGCCGTCCGTCCGTGCTGCATCCTTCCTCGTCGCGCGACAGCGCCCCGCGGGCAGGCTAGGCTCTCGCGACGACCGAGGGAACACGGGATGCACCCGGCCACACGCACCATCGCCTTCGTCAACGCCGCCCACACGCTCACCCACTACGCCCTCCTGATCCTGCCCACCGCCGTGCTCGGCATGGAGGGAGCCTTCGGCGGGCTCGGCTACGGGCCGATCGTCACCCTGGGCACGGCGATGTTCGCGATCTACGGCCTCGGCTCGCTCCCGGTCGGCTGGCTCGCGGAACGGTTCGGCAAGGCGCCGATGCTCGCGGCCTGCCTGCTCGGCGGCGGGGTCGCGCTGCTTGCCTGCGGCATCGCCCTCTCGTCCGCGGGCTTCGCGGTCGCGCTCGGCCTCGCCGGCGCCTTCTTCGCGATCTATCACCCCGTCGGCACGGCGATGCTGGTCGAGGCAGCGGGCGAGCGGGTCGGCCGGGCGATCGGGCTCAACGGCGTGTTCGGCAATCTCGGCGTCTCGCTCGCCCCGCTCGCCACCGCCGCCATCACCTCGGGCCTCGGCTGGCGCGCGGCCTTCGCGGTGCCCGGCCTCGTCGCGGTCGCGATCGGGCTGCTCTACCTGTTCGGGCCGAAGGGCGACGTCTCGGCGAGGGAACGGCCTCAGGCGGTGTTCCCTGCGCTGCCGCGCGCGGTCGCGATCCGCGCCTTCGTGGTTCTGACCCTGATCGCGGTGACGAACGGGCTTGCGTTCAACGCCGTCACGATCCTGTTGCCGAAGCTCCTCGAGGAGCGGCTCGCGGCCGCGGACGGGGCGCTCGGGTTGATCGGCCTCGTCGCCTTCGCGGTCTCGCTCACCGGCGCGGTAACGCAGGTCTCGGTCGGGCGGCTCTCCGACCGGGTGAGCCTCAGGGCGCTGTTCCTCGGGCTCGCAGCGCTGCAGCTTCCGCTCATGCTTGCCCTGATCGGCGCGCGCGGCTGGGCGACCGTCCCGTTCGCGGCGCTGATCATCGCCTCGGTCTTCGGCCAGGTGACGGTGAACGACGCGATGCTCGCCCGCACCGTGCCGCCGGCCTTGCGCGCGAGGGCCTATGCGGTGCGGTTCTTCGTCGGCTTCGTCGGCGCGGCGGCCGCCGCGCCGCTCGTCGGCCTCCTGCATGCGGAGACGGGCGACATGCAGGCGGTGCTGTGGGCGCTCGCCGCCACGGGTGCGTTGACCGCCGCCGTCGCGCTTGCCTTCCCGCGGCTTGACGGCGCCGCGGCGTCGCGGCCGGCCAGGGCGGCCTGAGGCCCGACCCCCGCGAGGCTCTTGGGGCGGGCGCAGGGCGAAGGCTAGTGTTCTCCGGCCTGCCACCGACGGAGCCTTGCCATGCGCCGCACGCTCTCCGCCGCCGCCCTCGCAGCCCTGGTCGTTCTTGCTCCGGAAGGAGGAGCAGCGCAGGCGCCCGATGTCGCCGGAGCGCGCGACCACCCGCTCGTCGGCCGCTACCAGGGGGCGCGGATCGCCCGGTTCCAGGAGCGCGCCTTCGAGGAGGTGCGTCTGATCGACAAGCCGCTCGTCGCCCAGGACGGGCCAAGGCGGAACGAGCGCAACAGCCGCGCCGTCGAGGGGCGGCAGCTGCGCATCACCTACGAGGGCCCGGCGGGGCGTTCCGCCCTCGAGATGTTCCGCAACCACGAGCAGGCGCTCGCCGCGCGCGGCTTCGAGCAAGTCTTTGCCTGCGCCGGCAACGCCTGCGGGCCGGGCTTCGCGGTGATCGGCGCGATCGAGGGCATCGCCGGGGCGACCGGCCTGCCGCAGGTGATCGAGGGCCAGCGCTACGGCCTGTTCCGCCTCCCCCGCGACAGCGGCACGGTCTGGGTCGCGCTCTATGCCAATGAGCGTCCGGCGGCGGGCAACCGCCCCCTCGTTCCCTTCGCCTTCATCGAGGTGGTGGAGGAGAGGCCGATGCAGGGCGGGCAGATCCAGTTCGTCGACGCCACAGCCATGGGCCAGGCGATCGGCGCCACCGGCAAGGTCGCGCTCTACGGCATCCTGTTCGACTTCGACCGGGCCGACATCCGCCCCGAATCACGCCCGACCCTCGAGGAGATCGCGAAGTTCCTGCGCGCCAACCCAGGGATCTCGCTCATCGTGGCGGGCCACACCGACAGCCAGGGCGCGTTCGACTACAATGTCGAGCTGTCACGGCGGCGCGCCGCTGCCGTGGTGGCGGCGCTGACGCGCGAGCACGGCGTCGCGCCGGCGCGTCTCACCCCGTTCGGGGCGGGGCCGGCGGCGCCGGTGGCGAGCAACGACACCGAGGAGGGACGGGCGCGGAACCGTCGCGTCGAGCTCGTCAAGCGCTGACGCAGCTCAGGCGGTGACCGGCTCGGTTGAGCGGGCGAGCGCGGCGGCGATCGCCCCGAGCAGGGCCTCGCGCGCGTAGGGCTTGCGCAGCACCGCCGCCCCTTCCGGCACCTCCGCCTCGGCGACGAAGCCGGAGGCGAACAGCACCGGCAGGGAGGGGAGGCGCGCCTGGGCGAGGCGGGCGAGGGCGACACCGTCCAGTCCTGGGCCGAGATTGACATCGGTGAACAGAAGATCAGGCCGCAGGCCCGCCTCGATCAGGGCCATCGCCGCGGCGGCATTCTCCGCCTCCGACACCACGAGCCCGGCCGAGCGGCACATCGCCGCCACCGCGAGCCTCAGGTCGGTCTCGTCCTCGACCACAAGCACATGCGCCCCCCGCCTTGGCCCGGCCGCGCCGTTCGCGCCGCCCGCTTCCTCGGCTGTGGCGCGCGGCAGGGTGAAGCGCACCGTGGTGCCCTGCCCCGGCGCGCTCTCGATGCCGATCGTGCCGTTCGACTGGGTGATGAAGCCGTAGACCTGGGCAAGCCCGAGCCCGGTTCCCTTGCCCGCCGGCTTGGTCGTGAAGAACGGCTCGAACGCCCGCGCCGCCACCTCAGGCGGCATACCCTGGCCGGTGTCGGCCACTGCGAAGGCGACCGCGCCCTCAGCGCCCGGCCCCGCAGTGATCCGGATCGTTCCCCCCTCGGGCATTGCGTCACGGGCATTGATCGCGAGATTGACGAGGGCGGAGCGGAGCTGGGCCGGATCGGCCTGCACCGCTCCGGTGCCCGGCTCGGCCTCGAGGGTCACGCTCACGCTTCGGCCCAGGGTGCGGGCGAGCATCGGGCGGAGTTCGTCGAACAGCGCCTCCACGTCCACCGCCTTGGGACTGAGCGGCTGGCGCCGGGCGAAGGCGAGAAGCTGGGCGGTGAGGCTCGCCCCGCCGGCGGCCGCCTTGCGCGCCGCCTGCAACGCCTCCGCCGCTGGCGTGCCGGGCGCGATCTCGTCGGCGAGCAGGTCGAGGTTCAGCGACACGACCGTGAGCATGTTGTTGACGTCGTGCGCGATTCCCCCCGTGAGCTGGCCGAGTGCGGCGATCCGGCTCGCGTGGGCGAGTTGCGCCGCCGCCTCCCGGCGCTCGGTGATGTCCTGGCAGACGCCGACGATCGCGGCCGAGGCGCCGTCTCCCTCCCGCGCGGCGCGCGCCCAACGATAGCGCAGGGCGCCGTCGGGGCGGCGGAGGCGATACTCGAACTCGACCGGACCTTCGCTGTCGGCGGCGCGTCGGAGCGCCGCGTCGACCGTCTGCCTGTCCTCGGGCACGATCAGGCCGAGAAAGTTGGCAAGGCTTGGCTCGAAGCGCGCGGGATCGAGGCCGAGCTGGGCGAAGGTGAGAGGGCATAGCTCGAGCCTTCCGCTTGCGAGGTCGAGACGCCAGCGGCTCAAGCCAGCGATCCGCATCGCCTCGGCGAGCTCCGCCTCGGAGCGGGCGAGCCGCTCCTTCGCCTCCTGCAGGTCGGTGATGTCCCGGATCACCCCGACGATGCCGCCCCAGGGCGCTTCGCGGATCAGGCTGGTGACCCAGCGCACCTCGCCGTCAGCGCGGATGATCCGGTAGGTCAGGGTCAGCAGCTTCGAGAGATCGGCGGTTTCGTACTCGCGGGTCACCCGGTCGCGGTCGTCGGGGTGGATCACGAGGTCGCGCCACACCCCCTGGCGCGCCGTCAGGACCGATTTGGGGTAGCCGGTCAGACGCTCGACGGCGTTGCCGAAGTAAGTGGAGACGGCGAACCGCGAGGGCCGTGTCCAGAGCAACAGGCCGAGCGTGTCGGTGATCACCGCGAGCCGGTCCTCGGAGAGCGAGAGCGCGCTCTCGGTTCGCGCTGCGCGCCAGGCGGCCAGCGCGGCGGCGACGAGGGCGAGGGCGAGGGCGGCGAGCATGGTCGCCATCCCGGCGTGCCAGGGGGCGAGGATCGCGTCGCGATCGCGGCGGATCAGGAGAACGAGGCCGAACTCGGGAAGGCTGCGCCAAGCGGCGATCGCCTTCGCCCCGCCCAGGGGGCTGGGGCCGTTGACGAGCCCGTCGGGCGCCGCCGGCAGCAGAGACTGGAACAGGGGCGTCTCGTGGAAGCTGGGCCCGGGCAGGGCCAGGGGAAGCGGCCAGCGGGCGATCGCCTTGCCGTCCTCGCGCACGAGCCAGGCGTCGCTGCCGGCGCCGAGTTCCGCCGAAGGCAACAGGCCGAAGGGGGCATCGACCGGGACGAGCGCCTGCACCCAGCCGCCCGAGGGCAGGGCGCGCGAGACCGCGACGATCGGCCGGCCGGGAATGTGCTCAGGGCCGGAGATGAACGCCGCCGAGATGGCAAGGCCGGAACGCGTCGGGGGCGAGAGGGTGGCCAGATTCGGCGCCGCCCTCAGCCCGAGCGCGATCTCCTCGCCCGGCGCGGCGCGCGCCGAGGCGACCACCCTGCCGTCGGGCGCAATCGCGAGCAGGCCCACCCCCGTGCCGCCGGCCTGCAGGAGCGATTTCAGCGCCTCGTGCACGTCCTCGTCGGCTATGCCGGAGGCGAGGATCGGCCCGTCGATCCAGGAGGGCAAGCCCGCAAGGGCGAAGCGAAGAGACTGCAGCCGACGCGCTGTCGCCGCCCGGACGATATCGGCCTGGGTGGCGATCTCTCGCTCGGCCTCGGCGAGGATACGCTCGCGCAGCATCCAGCCGGCCCAGGACAGGAGGGCGAGCGCGACCGCCGCGACCGTGACGAACGCCATCGGCGCCCCATGCAGGCGGCCGACAGCCCGGAAAAGCCGAGCCGGGGCAGCGGAAAGCCTCACCATGGCCACGCTGCGCCGCGTGGCCTCAGCACGCGGCGGGGCCGAGTACGGCAGAGGCGAGAAACGCCTCCACCGCCGCGCGCGAGACCGGCTTTGTCGCCATCTCGACGCGCGCAAGCCCGAGGATGCCGCCGATGTCGCGCGCCATCCGCGCCCAGACCTCGCCATGGCCGGTCACGAGCAGCACGGGTGTCTCAGGGGCGACGGCGGCGATCTCCCGAAGCACGTCGATCCCGTCCTGGTCCGGCATCATCACGTCGAGGATCACCGCGCCCGGGGCAAGCGCGCGGAAGGTGGCGGCAAAGCTCCGGCTGTCGGTCAGCACGGTCGCGCGCACCCCGGCCGCGGCAGCGACGCGTGCGAGCGCCGCCGCGGCGTCGGGGTTGTCGTCCAGTACGAGCACGGAACGCGACACAAGCGTGTCTCCGGCCTGTTGCTCCGGCCTTGGCTGCGGCCCTCGGGGGACCCGGGCGCTGCCGACCGGGCGCCAGCACAATTCAAAATCGACCCTACACGAGGTTCGCGCCCAACGAGAAGTGCGGAGCCCCTCTGCACGCGACGCGGTTCACCCCCGCCGCACGGCCGGCTCCGGGCCAAGACCACGTCCCGAAGCCCGGTCGCGGTTCGGCTCACTGGCGCATGAGGAGCGGCGGTCATGACGATAGGAGCGGTCTCCTGGACCGGGCGCCGCGGCTAGGGTTCGTGCCGTGACACGTCACGCATCCTACCGCTCTAGGAATATTGTCCGCAAGCCGCCTCCTGCCGGTGTGCCGGGCCGCGCTGCGGCAGGGCGATTTCCGCATCCGGCACGCCTGCTCTATGGTGCCCGCATGCTCCCGACACCGAAGACCGCGCCACGCGTGGCGCTGTTCGTCACCTGCCTGGTCGATCTCTACCGGCCGACCGTCGGCTTCGCCGCGCTTCGCCTGCTCCGGGCGGCCGGCTGCACGGTCGAGGTGCCGCCCGCCCAGACCTGCTGCGGCCAGCCGGCCTACAACAGCGGCGACCGGGCCGATGCCGCGGCGATCGCCCGCGCTCTGATCCCCGCCCTCGAGCCCTATGACTACGTCGTCGCGCCCTCGGGCTCCTGCGCCGGCATGATCCGCGAGGATTTCGCGGCGCTGTTCGACGACGACCCGGAGTGGAAGCAACGGGCCGAGCGTCTCGGCGCCCGCACCTTCGAGCTCGTGAGCTTCCTCGTCGACGTCATGGGGGTGGAGCGCGTGGCGGCCGCTTACGACGGCACCGTCACCTACCATGACAGCTGCTCGGGCTTGCGCGAGCTCGGCATCAAGGCACAGCCGCGGGCACTGCTTGCGACTGTCGCGGGGTTGAGGCTCGCCGAGATGGAGGATGCGGAGCTGTGCTGCGGCTTCGGCGGCACGTTCTGCGTCAAATATCCCGAGATCTCGCTGCGCATGGTCTCGGACAAGGTGGAGCGGATCGCCGCGACCGGGGCCGACACGCTGCTGGCGGGAGACCTGGGCTGCCTGCTCAACATCGCGGGGCGGCTGACGCGCCTCGGCCGCGAGGTGAAGGTGCGTCATGTGGCCGAGGTGCTCGCGGGCATGGCCGGCGAGGTGCCCCCGATCGGCCAGGCGAAGGGGGGGTGAGCGGGATGCACATCACCTCCCCCGCCTTTAAGGACAACGCCCGCGCGGCGCTTGCCGATCCCGGGCTGCAGAAGGCGCTCGCCAACGCCCGAACCGGGTTCGTCGCCAAGCGGGCGCGCGCGGTGGCCGCCCTGCCCGAGTTCGAAGCGCTGCGCGAGGAGGGGCGCGACCTCAAGAACCACGTTCTCGCCCATCTCGATTTCTACCTCGAGGCTTACGCCCGCGCGGTCGAAGCCGCAGGCGGCCGGGTGCACTGGTGCGAGACGGCGGAGGACGCGCGCCGCACGGTGGTCGAGATCTGCCGCGCGGCGGGCGCGCGCACCGCCACCAAGGGCAAGTCGATGATCGCCGAGGAGATCGGCCTCAACGACCACCTCTCCGCCTCCGGCATTGAGCCGATCGAGACCGATCTCGGCGAGTACATCATCCAGCTCCGCAAGGAGCCGCCGAGCCACATCATCGCGCCTGCGATCCACCTCAACCGGGAGGACTGGATCGAGGCCTTCCGCACGGCGCACGCCCACCTTCCGCCCGACCGCCCCTTCGCCGACCGCAAGGCGCTGATCGACGAGGCGCGCAGCGTGCTGCGCGCGCGCTTCCTCGCCGCCGACGTGGGCATCACCGGCGCCAACCTTCTGATCGCCGAGACCGGCTCCTCCGTGATCGTCACCAACGAGGGCAACGGCGACCTGACGCAGACCCTGCCCAAGGTGCACATCGTCCTCGCCTCGATCGAGAAGGTGGTGCCCACGCTCGAGGACGCCTGCACCATCCTGCGGCTGCTTGCGCGCTCCGCAACCGGCCAGGAGTTCTCGACCTACACCACCTTCTCGACCGGCCCGCGCCGCGAGGGCGACCTCGACGGACCGGCCGAGTATCACGTGATCCTGCTCGACAACGGCCGGTCCGCGATGCTCGGCACCGGCTTCCAGGACATGCTCCGCTGCATTCGCTGCGCCGCCTGCATGAACCACTGCCCTGTCTATGGCGCGGTCGGCGGCCATGCCTATGGCTGGGTGTACCCCGGGCCGATGGGAGCGGTTCTGACGCCGACTCTCATCGGCGTCGACAAGGCGGGGCATCTGCCGAATGCCTCGACCTTCTGCGGCCGCTGCGAGAGCGTCTGCCCGATGAAGATCCCGCTGCCCAAGATGATGCGGCACTGGCGCGAGCGTGAGTTCGAGCGTCACCTTTCCCCGGCCGCGACGCGCTGGGGGCTCGGGCTTTGGGCCTGGGTCGCGCAGCGCCCCTGGGCCTATCGCCTCGCCGCGCGTGCGGGCGCGCTGACGCTCGGCTGGCTCGGCCGCAAGCGTGGCCGGGTCTCTTCCCTGCCGCTTGCCCGGGGCTGGACGGAGGGGCGCGAGATGCCCGCGCCGGAGGGAGAGACGTTTCACGCGCGCTATCGCCGGCTCGCGAAGCGGGGGCTTGCCTGATGGCGGGGTCGGAGGCGGACGCGAAGGAGCGAATCCTCGGGCGGATCCGGCGCGGGCTTCGCCGCGGCCCGCTTCCCCCGAGCGTCGCCGGGGGCTTGATCGAGCGGCTCCGCTCCCACCCGCGCAATCTCGTCCCCGCCCGGTCGCGCCTGCCGCGGGCGGAGCAGGTCGCTCTGTGGCGGGCGAACATCGAGCGGGAGCACGCGACCGTCGCCGACGCAGAGAGGCCGGAGGACATCCCGGGCCTCGTGGCCGAGTATCTCGCAGCGCAGAACCTGCCTCCAGCGCTTCGCCTCGCGCCCGACCCCTTCCTCGAGAGCCTGCCCTGGGACTCGCGGCCGCTGCTCAAGCTCGGCTTCGGCCGGGCGGAGCCAGGCGATGCCGTCTCTGTCACCCCTTGCTTCGCCGCGGTGGCGGAGACTGGCACGCTCGTCTTTCCCTCCGGGCCGAGCCATCCGACCACGCTCAACATCATGCCTGAGACGCAGATCGTGGTGCTGCGGCGGAGCCGGATCGTCGGCAGTTTCGAGGATTCGTGGGACCTGCTCCGGGCCGAGCGCGCCGCGCCGTGGGACGGACCGGCGGGGCTGCGCTTTATGCCGCGCAGCGTGATGCTGGTCACCGGCCCCTCGCGCACCGCGGACATCGAGCAGACGATCGAGCTCGGCGCGCATGGGCCCCGGCGGGTGCACGTGATCCTGCTCAAGGACGATCCGGGGTGACGGCACCGCGCCCGCCGCGCGGCCGCGTTCCCCCCGCGCGCCGCCGACGCGTCCTCACCGAGGCGGAGGCAGCGCTCTGGCAGGGATTCGTCAGTGCCACCGGCGTGGTGCCGCTTCGCCCCGGGCCGGCCGCCGATCCGCCCGAGCCGGCACCCGAGCCGGCGCCGGCGGCGATGCCGACGCCCGCGGCCGCAGCACCGCGGCGACGGGCTGACGCGGCCCGACCCGTGCCGCCAAACGCCGAGCTTGCGGTCGGTGTCGCGCCTGCGGGGCTCGATCGCCGTCGCTGGGACGCGCTCCGGCGCGGCCGCCTGACCCCCGAGCGCACCCTCGACCTGCACGGACGGCACGCCGAGGAGGCGCACAGGGCCGTGACCCTGTTCGTCACAGCGGCGCATGCCGAGGGCTTACGCTGCATCGCCATCGTCACCGGCAAGGGAAGCGGCGAGACGGGCGGCGTGCTTCGGCGCGAGCTGCCGCACTGGCTGAACGCCCCCGCGCTTCGGCCGCTGATCCTCGCGCTCGCGCACCCGCACCGGGCAAACACGGGAGCGGTGCATATCCTGCTCCGGCGCAGGAGATGACATCGGCGAGGCCGGTGGCCGCCCGCGCCCCCGAGAGGCGGCAGGCTCGCCCTCCCCTCGGTCGGGCGACAGCGATGCGACACGGACTGACGGTGCCCGGACGGAGGCTCGTGACCTTGCTCGGAACTGCACCAGACGCCGGGCAGGTGGGGCCATGACGCCGTTCGGCGCGAAACTGCGGGCGCTGCGTGCGTCACGGGGAATGACGCAAGCCGAGATGGCCGAGGCGCTGCAGGTCTCCGCCGCCTATCTCTCGGCTCTTGAGCACGGCCGCCGCGGCCGGCCGACGATGGGGCTGGTGCACCAGGTCTGCGACCTCTTCGGCCTGATCTGGGACGACGCCGAGGAACTCGTGCGGCTTGCGAAGCTCTCCCACCCGCGCGTGGTGGTCGACACGGCCGGGCTCGACCCGGCGCGGACCGAGCTTGCCAATCGCCTCGCCCGCGAGATCGCGCGCCTGCCGGACGAGGCCGTTCGGGCGATGCTCGAGACGCTCGAGAGGGCGGCGCCGCGGCGGCGCGTGCGCGTCAGAGCAAGACGCTGAGGCCTCGTGGCCGTGGGGAACCGGGAGGGGAACGCGGCGCCGCCCTCCCTAGCCCTCCTCGAGCCAGGCACGCGCGGCATGGTACTCCGACCAGGGAAAGCGGCGTAGCGCAGGGCAGCGGCCCAGGGTCGCAAACCGTGTCAGGACCGCGACGAGGTCGCTGTCCGTGACGAGCGCGATCCGATCGATCAGCGGCGCGTGGTCGCGCAGGAAGCGTTCGTGGCTCAGGATCGCCTCGATGTCGGACCAGCCCGGGTGGCGGCGCGCGTCGACGAGCATCCCGCGCAGCCTGCCCGCGTCGGCGAGATACGGGTCGAGCAGAGCCGAGATCCGCTCGATGTCGGCGACCGAAAGTGGCCCCGAGATCTCGACCACGAGGATGCCTCGCTGCCGGTCGAGCGACGGCTCGAGCATCGATGCCTCAGCCGCCCGCGCGCTGCAGGAGCGCGACCAGCCCGTCGAGCTGGTCGAGATCGTCGTAGGCGATCCGCACCTCGCCGCGTCGGCCGTCGAAGCGGATGGTGACGCGCAGGCCCAGCGTCTCGGAGAGGTCGCGCGCGAGCGCCTCCGTGTTCGGGTCGGCCGGGTCGGCCGACACGCGGCGTCGCGGCCGGTCGGCAAGCGCGCGCTGTTGCGCGAGCGCCTCGGTCTGCCGAACCGAGAGGCCCTCGCGGATCACACGATCGGCGAGCATGCCCGGATCGCGGGCGGCGAGCAGGGCGCGTGCGTGACCCGCGGTCAACCTTCCCTCGCGGAGATGCGTCTGCACGACGAGCGGGAGGTTGAGGAGGCGGAGGGTGTTGGCGACATGGCTGCGCGAGCGGCCGATCAGGCGGCCGATCTCGGCATGGTCGAGCCCCTCCGTCTCGGCGAGGCGCCGGTAGCCTTCCGCCTCCTCCATCGGGTTGAGATCCGCGCGCTGCAGGTTCTCGACGAGGGACGCGGCCGCGGCGGTGCGGTCGTCGAGGTCGCGGACGAGGACGGGCACCTCGTGCAGCGGCACGGCCTGGGCGGCGCGCCAGCGCCGCTCCCCGGCGATGATCTGGTACCGCCCCGGTAGCGTTGGATGAGGGCGGACGAGCAGGGGTTGCAGCACGCCGTTGGCGGCGATCGAGGCGACGAGCTCGTCGAGCCGCTCGCGGTCGATCGCGGCGCGCGGCTGGAAGGGCGAGGGTTCGAGCGCGGCGATCGGCACGGTCTGCGCAGCCGCCATCGCGGTTCCTCCTTCGCCGGCAGGGGGGGCCGACGCGGCCGGCGTGGCCGGGGCAGCCGCCTCGCCGAAGAGCGCGGAGAGGCCGCGGCCGAGACGTTTCGGTGTCGTTTCCCTTCCCGGGTTCATGAGGCTGCTCCCGCGGCGGTGCGCTCGCGGCGGAGCAGCTCCTTCGCGAGCGCGAGATAGGCCTGCGCCCCGGCCGAGCGGACGTCGTAGAGCAGGACGGGCTTGCCGTGGCTCGGCGCTTCCGAGATGCGAACGTTCCGGGGAATCACCGTCTCATAGACCTTGTCGCCGAAGAAGCCGCGCACGTCGGCGGCGACGAGATCGGACAGGTTGTTGCGACGATCGAACATCGTCAGCACGATGCCCTGCAGCGCGAGCGAGGGGTTCAGGCCGCGGCGGACCATCTCGATCGTGCGCATGATCTGGCTGATGCCCTCGAGCGCGAAGAACTCGCACTGGAGCGGGACGAGCACGGCGTCGGCCGCGACGAGCGCGTTGACGGTGAGCAGGCCGAGGGAGGGCGGGCAGTCGATCAAGACGATCGTGCGGGATTCAAAACGTTCTGCTGCGAGCGCATCGCGCAGGCGGAATTCGCGTCGGGTGAGCGAGACGAGCTCGATCTCGGCGCCGGCAAGATCCTGATCGGCCGGCACCAGGGAAAGCCCCGGGATGGCGGTCGCCCGGGTGACGTCCGCAAGCGGCCGCGCCTCGGCGATGAGCGCGTAGGAGCCGGCGCCACGTTCTGTTCGCGGCAGGCCGAGGCCGGTCGAAGCGTTGCCTTGCGGGTCGAGGTCGATCAGGAGCGTCGGCTGCCCGGTGGCGGCGAGCGCGGTGGCAAGGTTGATCGCGGTCGTGGTCTTGCCCACGCCACCCTTCTGGTTCGCGATGGCGAGGATGCGCGGGCGGGCGGGGTCTGGCCTCGCGGTGCTGGGCTGGGCTCGGTCAGGCACGCGCGACCTCGGTCAGGCGGAGGATCGTGGCGGCGGGATCGGTCCGGCTCGGGAGCCGTTCAACGCGCATTGTCCAGGCAGGGCGGGCAGCGGTCAATTCCGCCTCGACGCCGGCGCCCTTCGGAAAGAGGCAGATGCCGCCCGGGGCGAGGTGGCGTGCGGCAAGCGGCAGCAGAACTGGCAGGGGCGCGAGGGCGCGCGCGGTGACGAGGTCAGCGGCGAGGGAGGGGAGCGTCGCGGCATCGGCGGCATGGACGGTTGCGGGGGCCGCCATGACCCGGGCGGCCTCGCGCAGGAAGGCGGCCTTGCGCTGGTCACGCTCGACGAGGTGCGTCTCGAGCCCGGTCAGGAGGGCGAGGACGAGGCCGGGAAGACCGGCGCCAGAGCCGAGATCCGCGATGCGGCGTGTGCCGGGAGGAATGAGAGGGACGAGCTGAGCGGAATCCTCGATGTGTCGTTCCCATAACCTCGGCAGGTCGCGAGGGGAAACGAGATTGATCCGCTCATTCCATCGGGCCAGTAGGGCGGCATAGGCCTCGAGCGCCGGCTGGGCCTGGGCCGCACGTGCCTCGCACGGTTTCACGTGAAACGCCCGATCCGCTCAGGCGGCGCGGTCACGGCGCTGGACGTGGCCGAGCAGGGCAGCGATGGCAGCCGGCGTGATGCCGGGAAGTCGCATGGCGGCGCCGATCGTCGCCGGGCGCGCGCGCGCCAGAACCTCGCGGACCTCTGTCGAGAGGAAACTGATCGCGCCATAGTCAAGCGCAGGCGGCAGGGCGAGTGCTTCCTCACGCCGGAGCGCAGCGATCTCGGCCTGCTGGCGAGTCAGATAGCCAGCGTAGAGCGCCTCGGCCTCCAGCGTGCGCAGGGCTGGCCGGGGAATCTCGGCAAGCCAAGGAAAGGCAGCTTCGACCGCGGGCCGCGGCACGCCGCCGTGCCCGAGCAGGTCGAACACGGATCTCCGCACCCCATCGCGGTTGACGGAAATCCCGAGAGTTGCGAGCTCGTCGGGTGAGAAGGCCGCTTCCCGCAGGCGAGCGCGCGCTCGCTCCAGGGCCTCCAACCGCGCGGCGAACGCCGCGGAGCGTTCGGGTCCGACACACCCGATGGCTTGCCCCCGCGGCGTGAGCCTCAGATCGGCATTGTCGGTCCTCAGAGTGAGCCGATACTCCGCGCGGCTTGTGAACATGCGATAGGGCTCGGTGATGCCGCGGGTGACGAGGTCATCGATCATCACGCCGATATAGGCCTCGGCTCGGTCGAGCACGAACGAGCCCCCGCCGCCCGCCGCGAGCGCCGCGTTCACGCCGGCCACGATCCCTTGCCCCGCAGCCTCTTCATACCCCGTCGTGCCATTGATCTGCCCCGCAAGGAACAAACGGGCCACGCTCAGACACTCGAGAGTCGGGGCGAGCTCGCGCGGGTCGACATGATCATACTCAATCGCATAGCCGGGCCTCAGGATCCTGGCACTCTCGAGGCCAGGGATGGTTGCGACCATCGCTGCCTGCACCTCCGCTGGCAGGCTCGTCGAGATTCCGTTGGGGTACACCGTATCGTCGTTCAGCCCCTCCGGCTCCAGAAACACCTGGTGCCGTTCGCGCTCGGCGAACCGCGCCACCTTGTCCTCAATGGACGGACAGTAGCGAGGGCCACGGCTCTCGATCTGGCCCGAATACATCGGCGCCCGATGCAGATTGGCCCGGATGAGCCTGTGCGTCTCGGGCGTGGTTGCGGTGATGAAGCAGCTCACCTGCGGCAGGACCGGGTGTGTCGAAAGTACGCTGAGAAGCTCGGGCTCCTCGTCCCCTTTCTGCTCCTCGAGCCTGTTCCAGGCGATGGTGCGCCCATCAAGCCGCGGCGGCGTGCCGGTCTTCAGCCGGCCCATCCGGAGACCGAGAGCCGCGATCGCGCGCGCGAGGCCGGTGCTCGGCGGATCCCCGACCCGGCCGCCTGGGGCCTGCGACTCCCCGACATGGATCACCCCTCGGAGGAAAGTCCCTGAGGTCACCACCACCGCCCCGGCCCGCAGGGTCCTCCCATCACCGAGCTCCACCCCGGCCATGCGGCCCCAGGCGTCTCGGACCAGCCCCTCCACCGCGCCTTGGACCACCGCGAGCCCGCGCTGGGCAGCGAGAAGGTCCTGCACCGCGGCACGATAGGCGCGCCGGTCGGCCTGCACGCGCGGCCCCTGCACGGCCGGCCCTTTGCTTCGGTTCAGCAGGCGAAAATGGATCCCAGCAAGGTCAGCGGCGCGACCCATGATCCCATCGAGCGCGTCGACCTCCCGTACGAGATGGCCCTTCCCAAGCCCGCCGATCGCCGGGTTGCAGGACATCTCGCCGATCGTTGCCCTCTTGTGGGTCACAAGCGCCGTTCGCGCCCCCATACGCGCCGCTGCCGCTGCGGCCTCGCAGCCTGCGTGCCCCCCTCCGACCACGATCACGTCGAACCGGTCCATCACCGCCTCCGTTTCACGTGAAACGCCGAGCCCCCTCCTCCGCATGCGGGCCGACCGTCTCACTTGCCAACACAGAAGGTCCGAAACACAACCTCGAGCACGTCTTCCACGTCCACCCTACCGGTCAAACGCCCGAGCTCCCGCAACGCCAAGCGAAGCTCTTCGCCTCGCATCTCCGGAAGCGCGGCCACTGGCAAACGCCGAAGCGCGGCGAGAGCCGACGACACGGCCGAAACATGGCGCGCGCGAGTGAGCACAGCACCTCCCGCCCCCCGCTCCGCCAGACCGGCGATCGCAGCCGTCAACGCCTCGGCGAGACGCTCGATCCCCTCACCGGTGACCGACGACACAGGAAGCAAGGGCACGCCGTCCACCTCCGCAAGCCGCACCCCGAGATCGGACTTGCTGGCAACGCCGATGCACCCCCCCGGCCTTGCCGAAACCACCACTCGAGTGGCCGCGTCCGGGGCCTCCGCAGTGCCGTCGAACACTGCCACCACAAGGTCCGCCCGCTCCGCCCAAGCGAACGCCCGACGCACCCCCTCCGCCTCGATCTCGTCCTCCGCCTCCCGCAAGCCGGCCATGTCAGCCAGCGTCACCGCTTGTCCCCCGAGATCCAGCCGAACCTCGATCACGTCCCGGGTCGTGCCGGCGCGGGCCGACACAATCGCCGCCTCCCGCCCGGCCAAGCGGTTGAGAAGGCTCGATTTTCCAGCATTCGGGGCGCCGATGATCGCAACCCTGAACCCTTCTCGAACCCGCTCCGCCCGCCGGGCGCCGGCCAGCGCGGCTTCCATCTCCCCTTCCACGGCCTGCGCCAGGGCTAACGCCTCCGTCTCCGCCTCGTCCCCTACCCCGTCATCGGCGAAATCGATCGACGCCTCGGAGAGGGCCAGGGCCCTGGTCAGACGCTCTGCCCATCCCGCGACCGTGGCGGCAAGCGCCCCCTCGGCCTGGGCAAGCGCCTGACGACGCTGCGCCTCCGTCTCGGCCGCCACGAGATCCGCGATCCCTTCGGCCGCGGTCAGGTCCATCTTGCCATTGAGAAAGGCACGCCGCGTGAACTCGCCGGGTTCCGCAGGCCGTATCCCCTTGCCGCAGGCGAGCAGCGCCTCGCCCACCGCCTCGATCACCGCGCGGCCGCCATGGACGTGGAGCTCCGCCACCTCCTCGCCGGTAAAGCTCGCAGGAGAGGCGAACCGCAGCACCACCGCCCGGTCGAGCACCTCTCCCGTGCGCGGGTGTCGAAGCCTCCGGAGCACAGCACGACGAGGCTCGGGAACGCCTCCGACCAGCGCCGCAAGCGCCTCCGGCACCGCCGGGCCGCTGAGTCGGATCACCGCCACCCCGGCTCGACCGGAACCGGAGGCGAGAGCGAAAATCGTGTCTCCGCCCCCTCCAGCCGCGCCGCCCGCCTCAGCCAGCGGCCGCCTCCTTGGGCGGCGGAACGTCGCGTTCGGTCAGCATCAGCCGCCGCACGCGCCCCCCGGCCACGAGATGCTCCGCCAGGATCGCATCGACATCGGATTTTGTTTCGATCCGATACCAAACACCCTCGGGATAGATCACAACGCTCGGCCCGAACTCGCACCGGTCAAGGCAGCCGGCCATGTTCACCCGCACTCCGCGGAGCCCGAGCTCCTTCGCCCGCGCCTTCATGTAGTCGCGCAAGCCCTCCGACCCCTTGGCCGCGCAGCTTCCACGCCGGTGCCCGTCCGGCCGCCGGTTGCAGCACACGAACACATGCGCCTCGTAGAACAGCGGAGGGTCATCCTCCCGCCGCCGCGCTGCCTCCACACCGCCGTCCGCCATCACCTTCACCTCCGCCTGCACCGCACCCATGTAGGGCAGGTCGTCGCGCGGCCCAACCCCGCGCGATCGAGGGGGACAACCGCCGATGCACAAGGACACGCCTCAGCCTGAGGCAACACCGCTTCCGGCGGCGAACCTTCTCGGAAGCGAAACGAGCCCCTACCTCCTCCAGCACGCGGCCAATCCGGTGCACTGGCGCCCCTGGAGTGCGGCGGCGCTCGCTGAGGCGCGGGCGCTCAACCGTCCGATCCTCCTCTCAGTCGGCTACGCCGCCTGCCACTGGTGCCACGTGATGGCGCATGAGAGCTTCGAGGACGAGGCCACAGCGGCGCTGATGAACGCCGAGTTCGTCAACATCAAGGTCGACCGCGAGGAGCGGCCCGACATCGACGCGATCTACATGCACGCGCTCGGCCTCCTCGGCGAGCAGGGCGGCTGGCCGCTGACGATGTTCCTCACTCCCGATGCGCGCCCCTTCTGGGGCGGCACCTACTTCCCCCCAGAGCCGCGCTGGGGCCGCCCCTCCTTCCGCCAGGTCCTCGCCGCCATCGCCCGCGCCTGGGCCGAGGAGCGCGCCAAGGTCGAGCAGAACGCGGCCGCGCTCACGACGGCACTCCGCGAGCTCGGCCGCTCCCGCCCCGCGCCAGGCGCCGTGATCGGGCCAACACACCAGGACGCCGCCCGAAGCACGCTCCTGCTCAACCTCGATGCGGCCGAAGGGGGGCTCAAGGGCGCGCCCAAGTTCCCGCAATCGCCGCTGTTCCGCTTTCTCTGGAACGAGTGGCGACGCACCGGCGACAGGGCAACGCGCGAGGCCGTGGCGCTGACGCTGCGGAAGATCTGCCAGGGCGGCATCTACGACCATGTCGGCGGCGGCTTCGCCCGCTATTCGACCGACGCGGTGTGGCTCGTGCCGCACTTCGAGAAGATGCTCTACGACAACGCCCAGATCCTCGAGCTCCTCGCGCTCGTCGCCGCCGAGGAGCCGAGGGCGGCGCTCTGGCGCGCACGAGCGGAGGAGACGGTCGCTTGGCTCGCCCGCGAGATGGTGGCCGATCCGGCGCCTGACGGCTCTGCGGGGTTCGCGAGCACGCTCGATGCCGACAGCGAAGGCGAGGAGGGGAAGTTCTACGTCTGGACCGAGGCGGAGGCCGAGGCGGCGCTTGCCGATGCTGGCCTGGAACGCTCTGAAATCGCTACGATCCTCGCGGCCTATGACATCCGCCCGGGCGGCAATTGGGAGGGGCGCTCGATCCCGAACCGAAGCGCCGCCGCTGGAGAGGACGACCCCGCGACCGCCGCCCTGCTCGCGCGCGGCCGGGCGGCGTTGTTCGCCCACCGCTCCCGACGCGTCCCCCCGGGCCGTGACGACAAGGTTCTGGCCGACTGGAACGGGCTTATGATCGCCGCCCTCTCCAAGGCCGCCGCCCTCTTCCGGCGCCCGGACTGGCTCGCGCTTGCCCGGCGCGCATTCCGGTTCGTCTCCATGCACATGGACGCGGGCGAGACGCCTCGCGGCGGGCGGCGTCTGATCCATTCCTGGCGTCGTGGCGTGCGCGGCCCCGCCGGCATGCTGGCCGATCACGCCTCGATGGCGCGCGCCGCAATCGCCCTCGCCTCCGCGACCGGCGAGGCGGCGTATCTCGACCACGCCCGCGCCTGGATCGCCGCCTGCGAGGCGCTGTTCGCCGACAGCGACGGCGCCTTCTTCGCCACCGCCGCAGACGCGACCGACGTGCTCCTGCGCGCCAAGGACGCGCAGGACAATGCCACCCCCTCCGGAAACGGGCTCCTCACCGAGGCCTGCGCCCTGATGTGGCACGCGACCGGCGAGGCGCGGTTCCGCCACCTCGCCGAGGGCATCCTCGCGGCCTATGCGGGCGGCGCGTCGCGTGCGCCCTGGACGTATGCGAGCCTTCTCGTTTCGGCCGACGTGCTCGACCGTGGCGCGTCGGTGGTGGTGACGGGCCAGGGCGAAGCGGCGGAGGCGCTCATCGAGGCAGCAAATTCCTCCGGCGAGATCGGGGTGGTGGTGCAGCGCGCGGGCGGGCTTCCCGCGAGCCACCCCGGCGCCGCCGTCACCGCGGGGCCGGGGGCTGCGGCACATCTCTGCGCCCGAGGCGTCTGCGGCCTTCCCGTCGCCACCCCGGAGGCCCTGCGCGCCGCACTCGCCGCTGCCGTCGGCCCACGCTGAAACCCGGCGGACGCGGGCCGCCCATCGCGCAACGCCCCAGGACCTGAACGCGCGGCCTCCTCGCCCGGCGCCATCACGTCACCGCACCGGGGTGACCACTCTCACCACGCTGCCTTGGGCCCGCCACGTCACAGGCGACATCAGGTGTTGATCGCCCCCGCCTGCGGAGCAGACAACCGGAACGGCGATGCCATGAGCACGCCTCAGGTGTTCATGGCATCGAAGAAGTCCTGGTTCGTCTTCGAGTACTTCAGCTTGTCGAGCAGGAAGTCCATCGCGTCCTGCGGGCCCATCGGCATCAGGATCCGGCGCAGCACCCACATCTTGGCAAGCGTGCCGCGATCGACGAGCAGCTCCTCCTTGCGGGTGCCCGACTTCGTGATGTCGATCGCCGGGAACGTGCGTTTGTCGGAAAGTTTCCGGTCGAGAATGATCTCGCTGTTGCCGGTGCCCTTGAACTCTTCGAAGATCACCTCGTCCATCCGGCTGCCGGTGTCGATGAGCGCGGTCGCGATGATGGTGAGCGACCCGCCCTCCTCAATGTTCCGCGCCGCGCCGAAGAAGCGCTTCGGCCGCTGCAGAGCGTTCGCGTCCACACCGCCCGTCAGCACCTTGCCGGAGGAGGGGACGACAGTGTTGTAGGCGCGGGCGAGACGGGTGATCGAGTCGAGCAGGATCACCACATCCTTCTTGTGCTCGACGAGGCGCTTCGCCTTCTCGATCACCATCTCCGCCACCTGGACGTGCCGTGTCGCGGGTTCGTCGAAGGTCGAGGAGACGACCTCGCCGCGCACCGTCCGCGCCATGTCGGTCACCTCCTCCGGGCGCTCGTCGATCAGGAGAACGATCAGGTAGACCTCGGGGTGGTTCGCCGCGATCGAGGAGGCGATGTTCTGCAGCATCACCGTCTTGCCGGTGCGCGGCGGCGCGACGATCAGGCAGCGCTGGCCCTTGCCGATCGGGCAGATCAGGTCGAGCACGCGGGGCGTGTAGTCCTTCTGCACACCCTTCTGCACGCCCTCCTTGGCCGCGCCTTGCGCTTCGACCTCCATCTTCAGCCGCCGGTCGGGGTAGAGCGGGGTGAGGTTGTCGAAGTTGATCCGGTGCCGCACCGCCTCGGGGCTTTCGAAGTTGATCTGGTTGACCTTGACGAGGGCGAAGTAGCGCTCGCCGTCCTTCGGCGCGCGGATCTGCCCCTCGACCGTGTCGCCGGTGCGCAGGCCGAAGCGACGCACCTGCGAGGGGCTCACATAGATGTCGTCGGGCCCCGGCAGGTAGTTCGCCTGGGGGGAACGGAGGAAGCCGAATCCGTCAGGCAGGATCTCGAGCACACCGTCGCCGTGGATCGGCTGGTCGTTGTCCGCGAGCGACTTGAGGATCGCGAACATCATGTCCTGCTTGCGCAGGGTCGAGGCGTTCTCGATGTTGAGGCTCTCGGCGAGAGCGAGGAGGTCTGCGGGGCTCTTTGCCTTGAGTTCGGCGAGGTGCATCTGTCTCAGCTGCCCGGAACGAGGGGAGAGGGTGCGGCACGGATGGCGGAGGCCGGCCGCGCGCGGTTCGGGGAGAGGTCGCCTGCCGCGCGCGAATGCCCGCCTCGCCCGAACGGACCCGCTTCACGACTGAAGATGACCCTGCCTGCCGCCCCGGCAAGGCACCGGCCGATGTTCGCGAGACCCGCCCACACGGGGAAAGCGGCGGCAAGCGGCCGCTGCGCGGAACACCCTCTCGTTTAAGGAAAGCGGGCGGTGGCGTCAATCACAACCCTGCCGCGCGAGGGACGGCACCTCAGCGGCCTCAGAACGGGCGGGCGATCACCATCACGACGATCACCACCATCGCCGCGGTCGGCACCTCGTTCAGGATCCGGAAATAGCGCTGCGGCCGGCGGTTGCGGTCATGCAGGAAATCCCGCCGGCGGGCGAGCATCACATGGTGCACGCCCGTGAGCGCGATGATGCCGGCCATCTTGAGGTGCCACCAGCCGGAGGCCCAGGCGACCACGCCCGGGGTAAGAACGAGCAGCGTTCCGAACAGCCAGGACGCGATCGACGCCGGGGTCGCGATGTAGCGCGAGAGCCGATACTCCATCACCTTGAAGCGCTCGCTCTCGGCTGAGCCCGGCGCGACCTCGCAGTGGTAGACGAACAGGCGCGGCAGATAGAGAAGCGCCGCCATCCACGCGATCACCGAGATCACGTGCAGCGATTTCACCCAAGGGTAGATGGCGGCGAGAGCGTCGATCGTCATCGGCGTTTTCGATCAGCGAGGGGAAGGTGCGTCGCCTCCGCGGCGAGGCCTTGCCGGGGAGAGCAACACCGCGGCGCGCGTCAGTCCTCCGCCTCCGCCATCACCCGGCCGGCGGTGGCGTAGCCGCGTCGCGCGTGCGGGCAGTCCTTCGCCGAGCGCGGGCAGGTGCGCGGGCCGCGGAAGGAGCAGAGGCTTCGCTCGCCGGCGCGCGCATGGCGCACCAGGTCGGCAAGAGCGGCGATGAAGCCCGGATCGCTGTTCTGCGCGGGCGAGCGGAAATAGGCGGGAACGCCGAACTCCGCCGCCTCCTCGCGGTACTCGATGTCGAGCTCGACGAGCGTCTCGGAATGCTCAGACACGAAGGCGATCGGCACGACGAGCACCGCCACCTTGTCCGCCCCCGCACGCTTGAGCTCCTCCTCCGTCGAGGGGCCGATCCACTTCTGCGGCGTGACCCGCGACTGGTAGCAGACGACATGGTCGAGCCCAGGGATCCCCATCGCCTCCACCACGGCGGCGACCGTCTTCTCCACCTGCCACTGGTAGGGGTCGCCCTTCTGGACGATGCTCTCGGGCAGACCGTGGGCGGAGAAGAGAACGCGCAAGGAGATGGCCGGGTCGAGCTCCGCGCGCGCCTTGAGGTAGCTCTCGCGGACCATCGCCGCGGTGGCGGCGACGAAGCCCGGGTCGGAATGGTAGCAGCAGAGGGTGCGCGTCGGCGCCACGAGCCCCGCCCGGGTCGCCGCCTCGCGCCAGGCATCGAGCGAGGAGCCGGTGGTGGTGGTGGAGAACTGCGGATAGAGGGGAAGCAGAACCACCTCGTCCGGCCCCCAGGCGCGAACCGCGCGCGCCACCTCGTCCGACATCGGGTGCCAGTAGCGCATGCAGACGAAGACCTTCACGTCGAGCTCGTCCGAGAGCGCGGCGGCAAGAGCGGCAGCCTGAGCCTCGGTCAACTCGAGGAGCGGGCTCTTGCCGCCGAGCACGGCATAATTCTCGGCGGCGATCGGCGTCCGACGCCAGGTGATCAGCGCCGCGAGCAGCTGGCGGAAGGGGGCGGGCACGCGGATGATCGCCGGGTCGACGAACAGGTTGTAGAGGAAGGGGCGAACGCTCTCCGGCTTGTCCGGCCCGCCGAGGTTGAACAGGACCACGGCGAGGCGGGGCTTGCGTGCCCCTGCCTTGCGGGCGCGCCCGCCGGCCTTGCGCTCCGCCTCCGCCGCCGCCTGGGCAGCCGTCATCACATCCATCTCACCCGTGATCCTCTTCCGCGATCCTGGCCCAGAGGTGGGGGCGGCGGGAAGCCATGCCAGGGCCGTCGTGGAGGGTCAACCGCAGGGGCCGACCAAAGACCTCGCGATCGCGTGACAGGCCCTAGTCGAGCCGAAAGCCGCGCTCGCGGATGAAGGCGCCGAACTCCACCCGCTGCGGGCTCGCATACTGCCGCGCCTTGTCCTCCGACCAGCCATAGGGATGGACCTCGCCGAAACGCCCGACGTCGCGCTGCCGAGGATGCGGGCGGAGGCGTTCGCGATAGACGTCATAGGCGGCAATCGCCTCCGCCACCTCCGCCCCGGCATGGGTGTTCTCGCGCAGGGTGAGCGATAGCGGCAGGCGCGGGCTGATCGGCGCCCGACCGTCGGGCCAGCCGAGGGCAAGCCCGGCGCAGGAAAAGACATGACGCGCCAGGGCGAGGAGGTCCGACACCTTGCCTGCCTCGTCGCGGATCGCGCTGATCGGGCAGGTGGCGAGCCCCACCGCCTCGGCAGCGAGGATCAGCGCGCCGAGCAAAATCCCGGCATCGAAGGTGGCGTTGAAGAAGGCGTCGAGATGATCGTTGGCGAAGGGATGGCCGCGCAGCGCGTGGATCGCCCGCTGCCGGGCGTTGTTGGCGCAGACGACGAGCAGGACGGGCGCCCTCTTTACCCAGGGGTTGCCGGGAAGCCACGCCTCGATCGCGGCGCGCTTCGCCGGATCGGTGACAAGGACGATGTCGGCCTGCTGCAGGTCGGATTTCGACGGAGCGGAGAGAGCGGCGGCGCAGACGAGCCGCACCAGGGCGGGATCGACCGGCTCAGGCCAGAAGCGCCGGTTCGAGGCACGTCCGGCAAGCCGGGCGAGGGCGATGAGCCCCTCCTCCGACACCCCCTCGGGCACCGCGACCGGCTCGCCGAAGCGCACGGCGAGATCGGCCGCAAGCCGCTGCCGAAGCGTCGTCACTCCCTACGCCATGCTGCCTCCCCGTGCCCGCAGGAGGGGGATGCTCGTGCGCCGCGACGGGGCTGGCAAGCGTGAAAGGGATCATCCTCTTCCCGAGACAAGCGGTAAAGTCGCCCCATTCCCGCCACAAATCCTGCCTGTCAGGCTGAAAGTGACAGGCGCTCACACACACGGGATCGTTCCGCGCTGTACAGTTCTTGTCTGCCGGGCTAGGCAGGGCCATGAACAGAATTTGCGAAAGTCTTGCACGGACACTGACTGTCCTGGTGGGCAGTCTGGCCTTCGGGGCAGCCGCGTCTGCCGATCCACTTCCCGAACCACCCTCCGCCTCAGCGGGGCGCGATGCGGCCCGTGGCCTCGCGCGGGCCTGTCTCGCCGCTGCCGCCGAAGCGGAGGCGACGCTCGGCCTGCCACCGGGCGTGCTTGCGGCGCTCGCCGTCGTCGAGAGCACGGCGCATCCCTACGCGATCGGAACGCCGGCCCGATCGCTCTATCCGCCGACTCGGGACGAGGCCCTGCGCCTCGCCCGCAACAGCGGTGCCGGGGCGGCAGGAGGCTGCTTCCAGCTCACACTGAGCCTGCATGCGCGCCGCGACCCGGGCCTGGTGTTCGACCCCTGGGCCTCCGCCCTGGTCGCGGGGCGTCTGCTCGCCCGCCACGCCGCCGCTGCGGCCGGGGATTGGGGTGTGGCGGTGGCCCGCTACGCCGGAGCGGGAGTGGGAAGTACCGCGGCGCGGCGTCAGCGTTGCCGCGTGGCCGCAAGCCTCGACGCGCTCGGGCATCCCGCCGCGCGGGGTCTCGGCCCGGAAGGGTGCCGCCAGGCGGAGACCAGCGCAGCGCGTGCCAAGGCGGTGGCGGTGGCGGCGCGCGCCCGCGGGCCGGAGGCGGTCGCGGCGCTGCCGTGAAACGCTGAGCTCAGCCGCGGCCCACGGGGCCGGTTGAGTCGGGTGGCCGATCGAGGATCTCGCGCACGCGGCCGAGCAGCTCGGCACGGCGATAGGGCTTGGCGAGAACCTCGAACTCGCCCGCCGGCATGCCCTCCTGCCCGGCGAGTTCAGCGGCGAAGCCGGTGGCGAGCAGAACCCTCAGCCCGGGCAGCCGGCGCCGCGCCTCCCGCGCGAGCATCACCCCGTTCATCGCGCCCGGCATGATCAGATCCGAGAACAGGAGATCGACCCTCGCCCCGCGATCGATGAGGGCAAGCGCATCGTCCGCCGTCGCCGCCGTGACCACCCGATAGCCGCTGCCCGAGAGGATGGCTTCGGCGAGGGCGGCGATGTCTGGCTGGTCCTCCACCACGAGGATTGTCTCACTGCCGCGCAGCCGGGCTTCGCCCGGCGACGACGCCGGGGCGCAGCGCGCCGCCGGCTCCTGCTCGGTTGCCGGAAAGTAGAGCGTCACGGTGGTGCCACGCCCCTCCTCGCTCGCGAGCGCAAGCCCGCCCTGGCTCTGGCGCATGAACGCGTAGGCCATCGACAGGCCGAGCCCCGTGCCACGGCCCGCCTCCTTGGTGGTGAAGAACGGATCAAGCGCATGGGCGAGAATCTCGGGCGGCATGCCAATGCCGGTGTCGGTGATGCTGAGCGTGGCATAGGCGCCGTCCGGAAGATCGATCGGGGCGGGGGGCGAGGCACCGGGCTCGATCCGGCGGTTCTCGGTGCGGATCACCACACGCCCGCCTTTCGGCATGGCATCGCGGGCATTGAGGAGCAGGTTGAGGATGGCCATCTCCGCCTGGACCGGATCGAGCCGCGTGTTCCAGAGGTCCCGCGCGAGCGTCGTCTCCACCTTGATCCTCGGCCCGACGGCTTGCGCGATCATCGGCCGAAGGCTTTCGACCAGGGCGTTGAGGTTGACCACCCGCGCCTCGAGCCTCTGCTTGCGGGCGAAGGCGAGCAGGTGGCGCGTCAGCGTCGCGCCGCGATCGGCAGCGGCGGCGATCGTGCCGAGCGCCTCCACGATGCCGGGGTCGTGCTCCCCGGCGAGCTTCGCCTTCAGCGTGTCGAGATAGCCCGAGATCACCTGCAGGAGATTGTTGAAGTCGTGCGCGATCGCGCCCGAGAGATGGCCGAGCGCCTCCATCTTCCGCGCCTGGCGCAAGGCCTCCTCGGCGTCGTGGCGGCGCGAGACGTCGAGCTGGCTCGAGAAAAAATAGCGAAGCCTGCCCGAACGGTCGACGAGCGGGGCGATGAAGAGCGCGTTCCAGAAGGCGGTGCCGTCCTTGCGGTAGTTCAGGATCTCGGCCGAGACGACGCGCCGGTCGGCGATCGCGCGGGCAAGCCGCGCGACCGTCCTGTGGTCTGTCTCGGGGCCTTGCAGGAACCGGCAGTTCCGCCCGACCACCTCCGCCGCGCTATAGCCCGTGGCCTTGAGGAAGGCCTCGTTGGCGAAGACGATCGGGTTGTCGTCCTGGTTCGGGTCCGTCACCAGCATCGGAACCCGCGTCACCCGGACAGACTCGAAGAACAGCTCCTCGTCGCCGGCCTGGACGGAAGCCTGTAGGCCACTCTCCTCGTTGCTGTCGCGCGACGCCTTCAGGGGGTGCATCGGGCGGCACACTCCTTCCTCGCAGAGGGCAAGACGGCCGCCACCATGGCCGCTCGGCATGTTATAGGTCTAAAGTCCTAGGAAAAATAACCTAAAGCCCGTGCAACCTGTCAAGCGACGTTCGCGCGAAGGTTGCAGCACCTCGCCAGTCTCAATCAGTCAGAACACGGTGCTGGCGCAGGAAGCCGAGCAACGGCAGAAGCGGCAGGCCGAGGATCGCCGCGTGCTCGCCCTCGATCGCGTCGAACAGTCGTATGCCGAGCCCCTCCGCTTGGTAGGCGCCGACCGAGCGGAGAACCGCCTCGCCGGCGGCGTCGAGATAGGCTGAGATGGTCGCCGCCGTGAGCGGGCGCATGGTGAGGCGCGGTGTCGCGACATGCCGCCACAGCACCACCCCGCCGCGCATCACGAGCACGGCGGTGACGAGCTCGTGCCGCCGGCCGGAGAGGGCGGCGAGCTGGGCCGCCGCCGCCGCCCGGTCCCGAGGCTTGTCGAACCACCTCCCCCCGCAGACGAGGATCTGGTCGGCGCCGATCACCACCGCCTGCGGCACGCGCTCGCTGATCCGACGCGCTTTGAGCTCAGCGAGCAGGAGAGCGGCATCGGACGCGCTGAGCCCGTCGGCGCGCGCCGACTCCTTCACGCTCTCCTCGTCCACCCCTGGAGCAGCGGTGGTGAACGCAAGACCTGCCGAGCGCAGGAGTGCCGCGCGCGTCGCCGAGGTCGAGGCGAGCACGAGCGGGACGCCCGGGTCCTGAAGCACCCCGCTCATGTCGACGCGCCCGGCTTGTCCGCCTCGCGCCTGCGGGCGTGCCACGCCTCCATCAGCTGGATCACCGTCGTCGCCGTCTCCTCGATCGACCGGCGCGTGACATCCACCATCGGCCAGCCGCGCGCGGCGCAGAGCCTGCGTGCCGCAAGGAGCTCGGCCTTCACCGCCTCGGCGTCGATGTAGGCGTTCTCGGCGCTGCGCACGCCCTCGGCCCCGATCATGCGCAGCCGGTGGCGGCGTATCTCGATCAACGCCGCGGCATCGATCGTCAGCCCGATCACCGGCGCGGGCGGGTTGTCGAGCACCTTCGGCGGCTCCACCCCCGGCACGAGCGGGATGTTGGCCGCCTTGATCCCCCGGTTGGCGAGGTAGAAGCAGGTCGGCGTCTTCGAAGAGCGGGAGACGCCGACGAGGATCACATCGGCCTCGGCGATCCCGGCCTCGCCCTGGCCGTCGTCATGCGCAAGCACGTAATGCATCGCATCGATGCGACGGAAATAGTCGGCGTCCATCACGTATTGCCGGCCCGGCTTACCGGCGACCTTCGCGCCGACATACTCGGTGAGCATGTCGAGCGTCGGGTCGAGCACCGACACATAGGGAAGGCCGAGTCGGGAACAGAACGCTTCGAGCTCGGCGCGGAGCGACCGGTCGGTCAGCGTGAACAGAACCGGCCCGGGTTCCTGCTCGATCCCGGCCAGGACGCGGTCGAGCTGGAAACGGGAGCGGATCAGCGGCCAGCGGTGCTGCACCGCCGTCACCCCCTCGAACTGCGACAGGCAGCCGCGCGCGAGCGAGTTCAGCGTCTCGCCGGTCGCATCAGAGACGAGATGGAGGTCGATCCGATCGCGCATCGCCCGCCACCCAATAGCACGCGCCGCCTCGCCGCAAGCTTCTGTGGATCGATGTGGATCGCCGGGACAACCCGCCCTCGGCGCAGGCTGGCGGCCGGTACCGTGACCCGCCATGCTGCCAGAGGCAAGCGACAGCAACCGATCGGATCTCCCGCGGCGGCTCACCTCGCGCATGTGGGAAAGCGGATCTATCGCTTTGACAACCGCCGGTTGCGGCGCGCTCCTCGTGTGGAAAAACGCTGCCCGTCTGACCTGGAGAACGGTGATCCTCGATCTCCACAGGACCAACCGACTCCGTCACCTTTCCTTTTGTTTTCTCTCGGGGGAGAGTGACCGGGAGCCGATCGCGGGAGAGACGATGGACGGAGCTATGCGCCTCAAGCCCCTGCTCGCCGCCCTTGCCGGCGAGCCGGTACGGCCCCCGCCGCTTTGGCTGATGCGGCAGGCAGGGCGCTACCTTCCCGAATATCGCGCGCTTCGGGCACGCGCGCCGGATTTCCTCGGCTTCTGCCTCTCGCCCGAGCTCGCGGCCGAGGCCACGCTCCAGCCGGTGCGGCGCTTCCGCCCCGATGCCGCGATCCTGTTCGCCGACATTCTCGTTCTCCCCCACGCTCTCGGCCATCCGGTCCGGTTCGAGGCGGGAGAGGGGCCGGTGCTCGAGCGTCTTGCGACGCGCGCGCAGCTCGACCGGCTCGACGCGGCGCGCGCTCTCGAGGTCGCGGCACCGGTGAGCGAGACGGTGCGCCAAGTGCGCGCGGCTCTCCCTCCCGAGGTGGCCCTGATCGGCTTCGCCGGCGCCCCGTTCACGGTCGCCGCCTACATGGCCGAGGGCGGCGGCTCGCGCGACTTCGCCCACGCCAAGCGTCTGATGTATGGCGACCCTGCCCTGTTCGAGGCGTTGATGGACCGGCTCGTGGAGGCGACGATCGCCTATCTTTCGGCCCAGGCGGAGGCCGGCGCCGAGGCGCTAATGCTGTTCGACAGCTGGGCGGGTGTCCTTTCGCCCGCGATGTTCGACCGTCACGTGATCGTCCCGACCGCACGGATCGCGGCCGCGCTGAAGGCCCGCTTTCCTCAGGTGCGGCTGATCGGCTTTCCCCGCCAGGCGGGGGGAAGCCTCGTCGCCTATGCCGAAGGGGCGGGAGTCGATGCGGTCGGCCTCGACACCGCCGTTCCGCCGGCTTGGGCGGCGCGCGCCCTGCCGCGCACGGTCACGCTTCAGGGCAATCTCGACCCGCTCGCCCTGGTCGCGGGCGGCGAGGCGCTGCGCGAGGAGACGGAGGCCCTGCTCGAGGCGATCGGGGATCGCGCTTGGATCTTCAATCTCGGCCACGGCGTGGTGCCCGAGACGCCGCCCGAGCATGTCGCCGAGCTGATCGCTCTCGTGCGTGGCCATGGCTGAGCACGGGGCGGGGGCAGGCCCGCGCGTCCTGTCCGGCACGTCGAGGCTCGCCGGCATCATCGGCTGGCCGGTGTCGCACAGCCGAAGCCCGCGCCTGCACGGGTTCTGGCTCGACCGCTACGGGATCGACGGTGCCTATGTGCCGCTTCCCGTCCGGCCCGAGAACCTCGTCATCGCGGTGCGGTCGCTGCGCGATCTCGGCTTCCGCGGCGGCAACGTGACGATTCCGCACAAGGAGGCAGTGGTCGCGGCCTGCGACCGGCTCGAGGAGAGCGCGCGGTGTGCCGGGGCTGTGAACACGCTCGTGTTCGAGGCGGACGGCGCGATCGTCGGCCTCAACAGCGACGGGGCGGGGTTCATCGCCGGGCTCGCGCAGACCGTTCCGGATTTCGCCCCCGCCGAGGGGCCGGCCGTGCTCTTCGGCGCGGGCGGGGGCGCGCGTGCGGTCGCCGCCGCCCTGCTCAAGGCGGGCTGTCCGGAGGTAGTCGTCGTCAACCGAACGCCTGGTCGGGCCGAGGCGCTCGCGGCCGCTCTCGGGCCCCGGGTGACGACCGGCTCGTGGGGCGACCCCGGCCCGCTTGGGCGTGCGGCGCTCGTCGTCAACACCACGAGCCTCGGGATGCTCGGCCAGCCGCCACTCGCTCTGCCGCTCGAGGCGCTTCCGCCGCAAGCCGTGGTGGCCGATCTCGTCTACGTCCCCCGGACCACGGCTCTGATCGCCGCGGCGCGTGCGCGCGGCCACCGCACCATGGGCGGGCTGCCGATGCTCCTGCATCAGGCAAGTGTGGGCTTCGCGCTGTGGTTCGGCGTCACCCCGGTGGTGGACGAGGCGCTCGCCGATTTCGTCGCCGGCGACATTCCGGACGAGGCGCCTTCGGAGCACCGCGCGCCATGCGGGTGATCGGGCTGACGGGGGGCATCGGCATGGGCAAGACGACGATCGCGAAGATCTTCGCGCGGGCGCGGATCCCCGTCCACGATGCCGACCGGGCGGTGCACGCTCTCTACGGCCGCGGCGGGGCCGCGGTTGCGGCCGTCGCGGCGCTCGTTCCGGAGGCGGTGCGCGACGGGGCGGTGGACCGTTCCGTGCTCCGCCAAGCTGTGCTCGCCGACCCGTCCCTGCTTGCGCGTCTCGAGGCCTTGGTGCACCCGCTCGTGCGGCGGGACCAGGCGCGGTTCCTCGCCCTCTGCCGACGGCGCCGTGCCCGCGCCGCCGTGCTCGACATCCCGCTCCTGTTCGAGACCGGGGCGGACCGCCGGCTCGACAGGGTTGTGGTGGTCTCGGCCCCGCGCCCGGTGCAGCGTGCCCGGGTGCTCGCACGTCCTGGAATGACGGCAGAACGCCTCGCGGCGATCCTCGCGCGGCAGATGCCCGACGCCGAGCGCCGGCGTCGCGCTGATTGCGTGATCCCGACGGGGCTGTCGCGCCACTTCGCCCAAGCGCGGCTTCGGCGCGCCCTTCCTTCCCTGCTCGGCGGCTGATGCGCGAGGTCGTGCTCGACACCGAGACGACCGGGCTCGAGCCGGAGGCCGGGCATCGGATCATCGAGGTCTGCTGCCTCGAACTGAGGAACCATGTGCCGACGGGGCGGCATTTCCATGCCTTCGTCGACCCGGGGCGCGACATCGAGCCAGATGCCGAGCGCGTGCACGGCATCAGCCGCGCGAGCCTGATCGGCAAGCCGGCCTTCGCCGAGATTGTCGATCAGCTGCTCGACTTCCTCGGCGAGGACCCGATCGTCGCCCACAACGCTCCGTTCGACTTCGCCTTCCTCGATGCCGAGTTCGCACGGCTTGCGCTGCCGCCGCTCGACCGTGCGCGGATGGTCGATACGGCCGCTCTCGCCCGCCGAAAATATCCGGGCCTGCCGGCGAGCCTCGATGCGCTCTGCCGCCGCTTTGACATCGACCTCAGCCAGCGCACGACCCACAACGCGCTGCTCGACTGCAAGCTGCTGGCCGAGGTGTATCTCGAGCTCATCGGCGGCCGGCAGCCGGCCTTGGGTCTTGTGACACCGGCCGCGTCGCGGGCGGCGTCGCGGACGGAGGTGGTGGCCCGAACGCAGCGGCGCGTGACCGTGACGGCGGAGGAGGCGGAGGCGCACGCCGCCTTCCTCGCCCGCTTCGTCAAGGACCCGATCTGGACTCGCCTCGACGCTGCGGCGCCTGCCGGCGAGGCGTAACGCCCGCCCGGCTCAGGCGTTCGCCGCAGGCGGCGGGGCGGCGGCCTGGCCGCGCCGGCTCTGCCACAGGGCGAGGAAGTCGATCGGCTGCAACAGAACGGCGGGGAAGCCGCTCTCGCGCGTGACGTCGGCGATGATCGACCGCGCGAAGGGGAAGATCAGCCGCGGCGCCTCGACGAGCAGGACGGGCTCGAGCATCTCCTGCGGGATCGCCGTCAGCGTGAACACCGCCGCGTAGTCGAGCTCGATGATGAAGGCGACCTTCTCCTCCGCCTTCGCCTCGGCGCGGATCGAGAGCACCACCTCGTAGGCGTTCTCGGCGGCAAGCCGGCGCGCGTTGACGTCGAGGTTCACCTGCATCTGTGGCGGCTGGCGTATCTGGAGGTAGATGTCCGGGGCGCCGGGGATCTCGAAGGAGAGATCCTTCACGTACTGGATGTTGATCGCGATCCCGGGAACCTGGCCGCCGCCCTGCCCGCTGCCGGGCGTGCCCGAACCGTTGCCGCGAGTGTCTGTCATCGCGAAGTCCTCATGCCGTGGCGCCGTGTTCGACGCCCGCTAGCACGCGGCGCCGCCGCCGTCACGGGCGAAGCGATGACGCCTGGCGGGAAGCCGGCCGCGACCCCGCCCCTCCGTTCCCGTCTGCCTCGGGCCGAGACGGCCTCGGCCGAGTGCACGCGAGGGTTGCGCCGCACATGGGTTGACCGCGAAAGTCGTGCTGCCCAGAAGCGGGCGGCTGGAGGCTCCTGGGCCTCGGGCCCGGAGCCGAGATTCGAGGTGACGAGGTTGCGCGCGCGCATGCCATCCCGCCGGCAGGTTCTCGGCGCTGTGGTTTCTCTCGGGGCGCCGCTCCGGGCCGCCGCACAGCCGTCCTGGCCCGCGCGGCCGGTGACGGTGATCGTGCCGCTCCAGCCCGGCTCCGCCTCCGATGCCGCGGTGCGGATCGTCCTCGAGGTGATGGAGGTCGAGCTCGGGCAGTCCTTCGCGGTCAAGAACGTGCTCGGCGAGGCGGGCCGCGTCGGCGCGAGCCTCGCCGCCCGGGCCGCACCGGATGGCCACACCCTCGCCGCTCTCAACAACGCGATCATGACCGTCCTGCCATCGGGTGCGAGCCCGACGCCATTCGACCCGCAGCGCGACTTCGTCCCCGTAGGCGGCATCGCCACGATCCCGACCTTCCTCGGCGTGCATGCCTCCGTTCCCGCGCGCACGGTGCCCGAGTTCATCGCCTGGGCAAGAACGAGGGGCGGGGTGGCTACCTACGCCTCGGGGGGCCTGGGCAGCCCGCAACACCTCGCGACCGAGCTCTTCATGGTGCTCGCCGATGTCACGCTCCGACACGTCAGCTATCGCGGCGCCACGGAGGCGGCGGCGGAGCTCGCCCGCGGGGCGGTGGATTCGATGTTCATCTCGCAGACTCTCCTGCTGCCCCATCTCGGCTCAGGGACGATCCGCCTGATCGGCTTCGGCGGCGCCCGCCGCTCGCCCGCCTTTCCGGACGTCCCGACGCTGGCCGAGCAGGGTGTGGCGGGCTACGACTACGCCTCCTGGATCGCGCTGTTCGCCCCTGCCGCCACGCCCGAGCCGATCCTCGCCGCGCTTCGGGCGGCGCTCAGGCGCGCTCTTGCCCGGCCAGGTGTGGCGGAGCGGCTGGCGCGGTCGGGCAACGAGATCTGGCCGGTCGAGGCAGCCGCCCTCGCCGCGACCATCCGGTCGGATGCGGCGCGCTGGCGGGCAGTGATGCGGCGCACCGCCATCACGCTCTACTGACCCATCACCGAGCGGAACAAGGACCGACCATGCCGAGCTACGTGATCCCCCCTCCTCCCCAGCCCGCCCTTCTCGTCGCTCCCGACCCGTCCGCCGCCGGCAGCGAGCGGAGCGAGCGCGAGGCGGCCCTTTTCCCGGTGCGCCGGATCTGGTGCGTGGGCAGGAACTATGCCGAGCATGCGCGCGAGATGGGGCATGACCCGAATCGCGAGCCGCCGTTCTTCTTCGCCAAGCCTGCCGATGCGATCGTCCCCTCGGGGGCCACGCTCCCCTATCCGCCGGCGACGAAGGACCTGCACCACGAGGTCGAGCTCGTCGTCGCGCTCGGCCGTGGCGGGGCCGACATCCCGGAGGCAGAGGCGCTCGCCTGCGTGTGGGGCTACACGGTCGGGCTCGACATGACGCGTCGCGACCTCCAGGCCGAGGCGAAGAAGCTGCAGCGGCCGTGGGAGATGGGCAAGGCGTTCGACCACTCCGCCCCGATGGGCGCGCTCGTCCCCGCCGAGCGGATCGGTCACCCGGCGAAGGGCACGATCGGGCTCAAGGTGAACGGCGTGGTGCGTCAGATGGGCGACCTCGCCCAGCAGATCTGGAGCGTTCCCGAGACGATCGCCTACCTCTCGCGGCTCGTCACACTCGCGCCGGGCGACCTGATCATGACCGGCACGCCCGCAGGCGTCGCTGCGGTCGGCCCCGGCGATGTGCTCGAGGGCTGGATCGAGGGCATCGGCGAGGTGAAGCTGGCCTACGCTCCGGCCGGCGCGGCGGCACGCGCGGCGGAGTAGCTCCGGGGCCGGCCGCGGCGCCCCGGGCGGGGGTGGGCGCCGCGGTGGCGCGAGCGCGCGGGGTCGCCCCCTCCGGCGGGCGGGCGTCGTTCACGCCCTGAGCCAGGGAACCTCCGCCGGCCCGGGCAGCCTCGGGTCGACGCGACGCCACTCGCCGTTCTGGAGCCGCTCTCCCGTCATGCAGAGGATGAACCCCCAATGCGTGACGACGAGCGTGTCGTTCCAGTCGGGCAGCGCGGCCATCTCAGCGCGGAAAGCGGCCGCGCGCGCCTCCGTCTCCGCCTCGCTCTCCTCGAGCGTGGGCCACCACTGCTCGTCGAGATGCGAGAAGTCGAGCTCGGGCCAGGTGCGGGCGAGCACGGAGGCGGGCGTGCCGATGTCGCAGTGGAAGGCGCAGCGCTCGCGCACGATCGGGTTGACGATGATCGGAAGCTCAAGCCGCGCGGCGATGATCGCCGCCGTCTCGAGAGCGCGGGTAAACGGCGAGGCGATGATCCGCGCGAGCCGCTCGCCTGCGAGCGCCTCCGCCGCCGCCGCCGCCTGAGCGCGGCCGAGCTCGGTGAGTTTCGGGTCGGGGATGCCGGGGTCGATCCGGGTGGCGGAGAACGCCGCGTTGAACTCGGATTGTCCGTGTCTGAGCAGGATCATGCGCCGCCGAGGTAGCGCCGCGAGTGGGCCCGGGCAAGAGGGGCGCGTGCGAGAGCGCGGCCAGTCTCTCCTTGTGCCCTCCCCGACCGTCCCTTATGTGTCGGATCATGAGCGGCGGCTTCCCGGTTGACCTGATCCTGTTCGCGATGGTCGCGGCTTTCCTGGTGCTGCGGCTTCGCAGCATCCTCGGCCGCCGCACCGGCTTCGAGCGACCGCCCGCGCCGCTCGAGCCGCAGGCCCCCGGCGAGGCGGCGCGCACCATCGACACCACGGCCGAGGAGGCGGCCGAGCCGCGCGCCCTCGGCGGCCCGGCGCGCCGGCTGCCCGCCCCGGCAAGCCCGCCCGGCCAGGCGCTCGCCCGGATCCGAAGCGTCGATCCGTCCTTCGACCCGAACGCCTTCCTCGACGGGGCGGAGAGCGCCTTCCGGATGATCGTCACCGCCTTCGCCGCGGGCGACCGCGAGACGCTGCGCGGCCTGCTCAGCCCCGATGTGTTCGCCGATTTCACCGCCGCGATCGCCGCGCGCGAGCAGGCGGGCGAGACGCAGCGCACCGAGGTCGTGGCGATGCGCGAGAGCGCGATCGTCGAGGCCGACCTCCGCGGCACCTACGCCACGATCGGCGTCCGCTTCGTCACCGACCAGATCAACATCACCACAGGTCCTGGCGGCGTTCTCGTCGCCGGCTCCGAGGCGGTGACGGAGACGATCGACATCTGGACCTTCGCGCGCGATCTCAACGCCGCCGACCCGACCTGGCTTCTGGTCGCCACGCGCTCGGAGTGACGGCGCGGCGGGGGCCGGGCGGCGTCTCGGCTCAAGCGGCGGCCCGAAACTGGTTGTCGCGGCGGGGGTGGTCGTGCGGTCCTGTCCATGCCATAGAGGCGGTGTGGGAGAGCCAGTTCTGGGACGATCCGCCGCGCCGTTCCGAGGCGCGGGCCGTGCGCTTCGCGGGGCAGTCGTGTCGGCAGCGCTCCTGCTCGCCGGCTGCATCGCCGTTCCCGTTCCCACCCCGCCCGCGCCCCCGGACAAGCTCGGCCTCGTCCCCTGGACCTTCGAGAGGCTTCCAGGCTGGGCGGAGGAGCGTCACGCCGAGCTCCTTCCCGCCTTCGCCGAGAGCTGCCGGCGCTTCGCCGCTCTTCCGCCTGACCGTCCGCTCGGCGGCGCCGAGCCGGCCCAGGCCCTCGCCGGGCGCGTGGCTGATTGGCTGCCGCTGTGCGCCGAGGCCGCGACCCTGCCCCCGGGCGATGATGCGGCGGTACGCGCCTTCCTCGAGCGCCGGTTCCGGCCCTGGCTTGCGCAGAACGTCGGCGGGGCGCAGCCCGACCCCTTTGGCCTGTTCACCGGCTACTACGAGCCCGAGGTGTCGGGCAGCCGGAGCCGACGCCCGGGCTCGGTGCCGCTGCACACGCGCCCGCCCGACCTCGTGCTGGTCGATCTCGGCGAGTTCGCCGAGGACCTGCGCGGCCGTCGCACGGCCGGGCGTGTGGAGCAGGGCCGGCTCGTCCCCTATGCCACTCGGGCGGAGATCGTCCGCGGCGCGCTTGATGGGCGCCGGCTCGAGCTCCTCTGGGTCGACGACCCGGTGGATGCGTTCTTCCTTCAGGTCCAGGGCTCGGGCCGGGTGAACCTCGCCGAAGGCGGGGTCGCCCGCGTCGGCTTCGCCGCCCAGAACGGCCATCCTTACGTTCCGATCGGGCGCGTTCTGGTCGAGCGCGGGGTGATGCGGGCGGAGGAGGTGAGCATGCAGGCGATCCGCGCCTGGCTCGCCGCCAACCCGGGCGAGGCGGCGGCGGTGATGGACGCGAACCCGTCCTACGTCTTCTTTCGCGAGATCCGCGGCCTTGCCCCGAACGAGGGGCCGCCGGGCGCCTTTGGCGTGCCGCTCACCCCCGAGCGCTCGATCGCGGTGGACCGGTCGTTCATCCCGCTCGGCATTCCCGTGTTCATTGACGTGCCGCACCCGCTGACGGGGCAGCCCTGGCGTCGGGCGCTGATGGCGCAGGATGTCGGGGGAGCGGTTCGGGGGCCGGTGCGCGGCGACGTGTTCTGGGGCTGGGGCGAGGCGGCCGGAGAGGCGGCGGGGCGGATGCGCGGCCGCGGCGCCTGGTGGCTTCTGCTGCCTGCAACCGTCGGGCGCTAGAGCGGTTTCCAGATGAGTGGAAACCGCTCTGGCCTTATCTTGCGAGCATCTTCACGCCTACGGCTGTTTCCAGCCGTATGCGATCTGCTCTCGTCTTGCGCGGCCTCCAACCCGGAGTGCAGTACACGCCATCCGAACGGCTGTTATCGCGCCAGGAGCGCAGTCCAACCGCCGACGACGTGCCGTGATGAGCGGGCTCGCGGCACTCGACCGTGCCGGGCCACGGCGGCCAAACCCGGCCGACGGCATGTCCTGTTGCCCAGCCCGCCGCCGGGCGTCGGGCCGCGCCATTCTAGGCCCGCGCCGCAGCGGCTGGTGCCGACACTCGGATTTGAACCGAGGACCTACTGATTACGAATCAGTTGCTCTACCGCTGAGCTATGTCGGCCCGCCTGATGCGCGGCCTTCTACGCCGCGTCGTCGGCCGGTGCAAGGCTTCCCGGGCCGGACGACGCCCCCGCGGCGCCAAGGCGCCACACATCCCCGGGCGGCCCCTTGCGGATCGCGGCCACGAGGCTGCGCACCTCCTGCCGCGCCGCCACATGGCTCATCGAGAAGGCGATGCCGATGCCCGCCTCCTTCACATCCATCAGCGTCAGCCCCTGCAGGTAGAGCTCGCGAAAGATCACCCGTTCGCCGAAGCCACGAACCGTTCGGAAGCCGATCCGGCGCGCGAGGATCTCGAGCGTGGCGCCGACATCCTTCTTGTTCCGCGCCTCGGCCGCGCCGAGCCGGTTGCGCATCACGATCCAGTCGAGCCGGCCGCGATCGCGCCGGAACCGGGCCTTGCGCGCCTCCCACACCATCTCGCTGTAGACCGAGGGGCTCACCACCGCGTGGTTCTCCGGGTCCACCCGCGCGAGCATCGAGAAATCGACGAAACTGTCGTTGATCGGCGTGATCAGCGTATCCGCCCGCGCATGGGCAAGGCGCGAGAGATGGGTGTCGGCGCCGGGACAGTCGATCACCACGAAGTCGTTGCCGGGGGAGAGCGCGGCAAGCGCCTCGCCGAGCGCCCGCTCCTCCTCGGCTTCGGCGTCGGCGCGACGGTCGGCCGAGGAGGCGGGCACGGAGCGCAGCTCCGGCAGAGGCAGCGGAATGCCCTTTCGGGCGGCGAAGGCGGCACGCGCCTCGAGGTGGCGTGACAGCGTCGCCTGGCGCACGTCGAGATCGATCGCGCCGACGCGGTATCCCTCCCGCGCGAGCGCCACGATCACGTGCATCGCCGCCGTCGATTTGCCCGACCCACCCTTCTCGTTTCCGAAGACGATCACGTGCGCGCGTTGTTCGACCCCAAGCCTTGCCATCGCGCCCCTCTCAAAGCCCTGGCACCGGTGCGGGGAGGAGAAGCGGCTTCCGCTCGCCCGGCTGCGCCGGTGCGGTTCCCCAGGCGAGCGTCGCCACCGCGCCGCAGGAGGGGCAGACCGCCGCCCACTGTTCGTGCCGCGCCCCGCAGGACGAGCACCACCAGGCCGGTTCGGGCCTCGCGGCGGAGGCCTCGCGCAGATGCTGCGCCGCTTCCGCCCGCCCGGCTTCGGTGCCCCCTGACTCGCCCGTGGCGATCTCGGCGAGCAGCAGGAAGGTGCGCCTGTCATCCACCCCGGCGGCCTGGGCCAGAGCCACATGCCGGCGCGCCTTGGCCCACAACCCGGCCTCCTTCGCGGCGATCGCCGCCATCAGTTCCGCTTCGCCCTGGCCGCGCGCATGCGCAGCGAGCGCCTCGGCGCGCCGGGCACGCGCGGCCGCGTCCTCGCCCGGGCGCGGGGCGAGGGCGAGTTCCGCAAGCATCGGATGGGCGCCCGAGAGGATGCCGCGCTCGAGAGCGGCCTGGGCGCGACGACGCTCGCCCAGGGCCTCGAGCAGCTTCACCCGGAGCGCGTGCGCGGGCGCAAGCCCGGGCGCGAGCTCCACCGCCTCCTCGGCCATCCTGAGCGCTGCCTTCAGGTCCTGCTCCTCGGCAGCGGCGCCGAGCAGAAGCACGGCCCGGCGCCTCGCCTCCTCCGTTCCCTTGCGCGCCTTGGGCAGGAGAGCAAGCGCCCCGGCCCAGTCGCCGCGGCGGGCGGCATCGTCGAACACGAGCGCCTTGGCCCAGGCGGCCTCCGGCCTGAGCGCCAGGGCGGCACGGCCGGCGGCGGCGGCCTCGTCACGGTCACCCCGCTCGAGGGCGAGAGCGGCGAGGCCGCGATGGCCGAGGAAGGCCCCGGGCGGCCCGATCTCCGAAAGCCGCGCGAAGGCGCGTTTCGCCGCCGCCTCGTCGCCGCGCACCCGTGCGGCATGGCCCTCGAGGAGGAGCAGAAGCGGCGTCTCGCCGAGCGCATGGCGCGCGCGTCTGAGGTCACGCGCCGCCGCCGCGCCGTCGCCGGCCGCGAGCGCCGCGAGCGCCGAGACGATCGCCCCGTCTCCTGCTGCGCGTCGGGCTTCCGCCCGCGCCGCGCCGCGGCGGGAGAGCCGCCAGCGCATGCGCACGAGGAGGCGCGCCGCCCACATCGCCACGAGCAGGAGGAGGGCGAGAGCGAGCGCGCCGAGCCACACCGGAAGCTCGACGAGATAGGGTCCGAAAGCGATCGAGATCGCGCCCGGGAACGCCCGGAACAGGAACGCGACCAGGACGGCGAGGGCGAGGACGAGCAGGATCCGGAGGGAGAGGCGCATCCGAAAGGTGCCCTCAGCGGCTTCGGGCGAGCTCGGCGATCGCCGCGCGCGCGGCGATCAGCGCCTCGGCACGTGCGCGCCACGGCGCGATGGCCTCCCTTGCCCCTCCCGTGAGCGCGTCGGCGGCAGCCACCGCTCCGGCGACGTCGCCCGCCTCGAGCGACCGTTCGATCCGGGCGAGGGTCTGCGCCACGGGGTGGCCGATCAGAACCTCGTCTCCCTTGCGCACGGTGATCAGGCTCGAGAGCCGTGCGGCGGCCCGGCTCCAGGCGTCCTCGGCTTCGGCATCCGCCGCCTCGCGCGCCGCGCGCGCCGCCTCGGGAAAGGCGAGGCGGAGCTCGGCGAGGGTGGGTGGCGGGCGCTCGGCGAAGGCGGCGAGAGCGGGCGGGACCGCGGTTCCGGCCGGCAGCTGGGCGAGCGCCCCGCCGAGCGGCCTGCCCTGCTCAAGCAGGGCGGTGACACCGCCGAGAGCGGCAAGCCTCGCCTCGAGCGCGGCGAGGGCGGCGCTCTGGTCGGGCGCCACGGGGCGCGCCTCGAGGGCCTGGACCCGTCCCTGCAAAGCGGCGAGGGCAGCGCGCGCCTCCTGATCGACCGATGGCGGCGGAGGCGGCGGGGCCGGCCGCGCCTCGAGGGCGGAGAGGCGTGCCTGGAGCGAGGCGATGGCGGCGCGCGCTTCGGCATCGGCCGGGGAGCCTTCGGGGGCGGGCGGCAGGGGGCGGTTCTCGAGCGCCGCAAGCCGCTGCGAGAGGGCGGTGATCGCCGCTCGCGCCTCCTGATCGACAGGCGGCGGCGGAGGGGGCGGGGTGGGCGCAGGACGCGCCTCGAGGGCGGCGAGCCGGGACTCGAGAGCGCCGATGCGCGGGTCGGGCGCGGGCGGGGGAGGGGCCGGGGCGGGGCGCTGCTCGAGCGCCGCGATCCGGCGCTCGAGAGCGGCAAGAGCCGGGTCAGGCCCGGTGGGGAGGGCGGGATGGTCGATCAGGAGCCAGAGCACAACGAGGGCGAGACCGGCGACCGCGATCCAGAGCGGCAGCGTGCTGCCCAGCGCGGAGGCCGGCTTGGCGGCGTCCGCCTGGGCGGGCGGGGGCGCGGCCGAAGCGTCGGCTCTTGCAGCGGGCTTCGCGGCCGACGCTGCAGCGGGCTCGGACGGCTTGGCCGGCGGCGTGGCGGGCCTCGCGTCTGCCGGCTTCGCCCCTTGCCTCGTCTCCGACGCCGCTGCGGGCTGGGAGCCGCCAGGACCCGCTTCCGGCTTCGGAGCCTCCGGCTTGGGCCCGGGCTTCGGGGCGTCCGGCTTGGCCTCGGGCTTCGGCGCGCTCTCTGCCGAAGCGCCGGGTGTCGCCAACGCCGTGTCCCCGCCTTCCGTCGCCTTTGGCGTCGCGGCTGGCGCGCTGCCCGGCTCCGCCGGGCCGCCGGTCGACGGAACCGCCGGCCGTGCGGGCTTGCCGTCGCCGCCGCGCTTGTCCTCCGTCATGCCTGCCCCCCTCTCCATCTCCGTCCCCTGCCCAGGAGCGCGAGCAGGCTGTCCTGGTCCGGGTGCGATGCGGTCAGAACCGCGCCGAACCCCAACGGCGCGAGCCGCGCCGCGACGGCGGGGCTGATCGCAAGCGCCGTGACCCCCCCGAGAGTATGCGCGAGCCGCTCCGCCCGCGCGACCCTCGCGAACGCAGTGGCCGCCGAGCCCGAGAAGAACGCCACCGCCCGCACCTCGCCGCGCGCGAGCGCCGCCCGCGCCGGAGCGGCGAGCCGCCGCAGCGGGCGGGTGGTGTAGGCCACACGCCGCAACACGCGGAAGCCCCGCGCGCGCAGATCGGCCGCAAGCGGCCCGCCGGCGCCGCGCGCGGTCACGAGCAGGAGCGGGGGCCCGGATGGGTCGCAGCGCGCGGCGGCAAGCGCGGCGAGGTCGCGCGCATCTCCCTTGGCGCTTGCGACCGAGCGGAACCCGGCAGCGCGCGCCGCCGCCGCCGTCGCATCGCCCACCGCGAGCACCGGCACCGCCCGGAACCGGGCGGGAAGGCGTCGCACGGCGTTGAGGCTCGCGACCAGGACAGCCTGCACGGAGCCCGGCCGCGGCAGCCGGGCCGGAAGGCTCTCGACGCGCAGGAGCGGCGCCGCGATCGCTCGATGGCCGAGCGCGGCGAGGCGTTCGACGGTGGCCGAGGCGTCCGGCTCTGGCCGGGTGACGATCACGATGTCCGGGCGTCCGGCGCTGGGGCTCACGGCAGGAAGATGTCGGCGGGGCTATCGCGCCGGAGGCTCTCGCCGAGGGTGCGGCCGAGCGCCTCGGCCTCTGACGGCGCGCCCGAGATCGCGCGCTTAAGAAGGAACGACCCGTCCGCCCGGGCAACGAGGCCGGTGAGATGCAGCGCCCCGTCGGCGCCGATCTCGGCATGGCCGCCGATCGGGGTACGGCAGGAGCCGTCGAGGGCGGCGAGCATCGCCCGCTCGGCGCGGCTGACGGCGGCCGCCTCCGCGTCCTCGATCCCGGAGAGCAGGTCGCGCAGCTCGACATCCGCGGCGCGAACGGTGACGCCGACGATCCCCTGCCCGGCGGCAGGGACCATCACGGTGGGGTCGAGCACCGCCGCCGCCTCGTGCTCGAGCCCGAGGCGGCGGAGCCCCGCATAGGCGAGGAAGGTCGCATCCACCTCGCCTGCCCGAACCTTGGCGATCCGCGTGCCGACATTGCCGCGCAGAAGGGCGGGGCGGAGATCGGGGCGGCGGTGGAGGAGTTGCGCGGCGCGGCGGACCGAAGCGGTGCCGACCGTCGCGCCGGGGGGGATCGCCGCGAAGGGGTCTTGGGGGTCAGGCGCGCCGCAGCGTGGCCCAAGCACCAGCGCATCCCGGGCGTCCTCGCGCGTCATGCAGCAGGCGAGCACGATCCCCTCGGGCAGCGTCGTCTCGAGGTCCTTGAGCGAGTGCACCGCGAAGTCGATCCGCCCGTCCGCGAGCGCCTCGTGGATCTCTTTCGCGAACAGCCCCTTGCCGCCGATCTCGGCGAGCGCCCGGTCCTGCACCCGGTCGCCCGAGGTGGTGATGGCGTGCTCCTCGAACGCCTCGGCCGCATGCAGCACCGGGCAGAAGCCCACCAGCCTGGCCATGAAGGCGCGGGTCTGGATGAGCGCGAGCGGCGAAGCGCGGGTGCCGACGCGCAAGGGCAGCGGCGAGCGGTCGCGCCTCGGTGTTGGGTGCGGCGCCGTCCGGCCGATCGCCGGCGGCAGGGGGTGGCGTGACATGGCGCGGCTGCCTACAACGCCGCCCACATGGAGAGAAGGGCAGCCATGGCAACCCCCGCGCGCGTCGCCGAGCCGGTTCGTCCGGCGTTGCCCGGTCCCGTCCTCGGCATCGAGACCTCCTGCGACGAAACCGCCGCCGCCCTGCTCGCCCCCGACGGCACGGTGCTCGCCGAGGCGCTGTGGAGCCAACACGAAGAGCACCTCCCCTATGCCGGGGTGGTGCCGGAGATCGCCGCCCGGGCGCATCTTGCGCGGCTTCCGGGGATGGTGCGCGCGGTGCTCGAGGGGCAGCCCGCCCCGGCCGTGGTGGCGGCGACCGTGGGCCCCGGGCTGATCGGCGGGCTCGTGGTCGGGGCGGGCTACGCCAAGGGGTTCGCTCTTGCCCGCGGCCTTCCCTTCGTGGGTATCAACCATCTCGAGGCGCATGCGCTCTCGGCGCGGCTGCCGTCGCTCGGCTCTCCCCCCGCCTTCCCCTATCTCACCCTGCTCGTCTCGGGGGGGCATTGCCTGCTCGCCGAGACGCGTGGCCCAGGCGAGCATGTCCTGATCGGCACCACGCGCGACGATGCGGTGGGAGAGGCGTTCGACAAGGTGGCGAAGCTGCTCGGCCTCGGCTGGCCGGGCGGGCCGGCGATCGAGGTGCTTGCCGCGCGCGGCGACCCGGGGCGTTTTCCGCTGCCGCGGCCGATGCTCGGGCGGGCCGACTGCGACTTCTCCTTCTCCGGCCTGAAAACGGCGGTCGCGACCCTTGTCGACGACTATCCGCCCGGGCCGCTGCCCGAGCGCGAGGCGGCAGACCTCGCGGCGAGCTTCCAGGCGGCCGTGGCCGAAACCCTCGCCGACCGTGCGGCGCGCGCCATGGCGGGCTTCCTCTCGCGCCACGGCCGCGCCTCGACGCTCGTCGTCTCAGGCGGTGTCGCGGCGAACGGCGCAGTCCGCGCTGCGCTCGCCGAGGCGGCGTCGCGGGCGGGCTTCGCGCTTGCCGCCCCGCCGGCGCGTCTCTGCACCGACAATGCCGTGATGGTCGCCTGGGCGGCGATCGAGCGTCTCGCCGCCGGGTTCGGCGCCGACGGGATGGCGATCGCGCCGCGGCCGCGCTGGCCGCTCGGGTGCCCGGCACGGGAGGCGGCGTGAACTACCGACACGCCTATCACGCCGGCAACCATGGCGACTGCCTCAAGCATGCCCTGCTTGTGGCGCTCCTCGAGGCGCTTCGACGCAAGGACACGCCCTTCGGCGTGGCCGACCTCCACGCCGGGCGCGGCGTCTACGATCTCTCGGGGCCGGAGGCGTCGCGCACCGGCGAGTGGCGCGGCGGGATCCTGAAGCTGCTTGAGGACACGCCTGCGCCGCTTCGCGGCTACGTGTCGCTCGTGCAACGGCTCGGTCTCTATCCCGGCTCGCCCGCCCTGATCCGCGCGCTTCTGCGCGAAGGGGACCGGCTCGTCCTGAACGAGCGACACCCGGAGGAGTTCGCCGCCCTCTCGGCCTGGGCCGGGCGCGACCCGCGGATCACGCTTCGCCAGGGCGATGCCTACGCGCTCCGGGGCGTGCTCCCGCCCGGCGGGCTAAAACGCGGCCTTGTGCTGTTTGACCCGCCCTATGAGGCCGAGGACGAGATCGACCGGCTCGCGCGCGCTCTCGTCGCGGCGCACCGGGCGGCGCCGACCCTGATCCTCGCCGCCTGGTATCCGATCAAGCATCTCGCCCCCGTCCGGGCGCTGCGCGATTCGGTCCGCGACGCCCGCCTGCCGCGCCGCGTCGATGTCGCGCTGCATCTCCGCCCGCCGCTTGACCCGGCGCGCCTGAACGGCTCGGGCCTTCTCGTCATCAATGTGCCGTGGCGGTTCGAGGAGGAGGCGCGGGCGATCGTCGCGGCGCTCAAGGAACGTCTCGCCGAGGCGGACGGTTCGGTCCATCTCGAGGCGGCGGCGTGAGCGCGCGGCTTGCGGTGCTCGGCGCCGGCGCCTGGGGCACGGCGCTTGCCGCCCGTCTCGCCGCAGCAGGGCGGAGCGTGTCGCTCTGGGCGCGCGACCCGAGGCGGGCCGCGGAGATCGCCGTGACGCGCGAGAACGCCCGGCTTCTGCCCGATGTGACGCTTCCCGACGAGGTGGTCGTGACGGCGGATGCGGCGCGTGCGCTCGAGGGGGCCGAGGCCGTTCTGGTCGCCGTTCCGGCGCAGGCGCTTGCGGCGGTGATCGCCGCGATCGCGCCGCACTGGCCGGGCGAGGCGCCTTCGGTGCTCTGCGCCAAGGGGATCGACGCCGCGACGCTGCGGCTGCCGCACGAGACGGTCGCCGCGCTCCTGCCTCGGGTGCCGCTCGCCGCCCTGTCTGGGCCGAACTTCGCGCACGAGGTCGCGCGGGCGCTTCCCGCCGCCGCCGTGCTCGCTGCGCCCGACGCGGCGGTGCGCGCGCATCTCGCCGCGCTCGTCGCCCTGCCGCGCTTTCGCCTCTACCCCTCGCCCGACCTCGTCGGCGTCGCGCTTGGCGGGGCGGCGAAGAACGTGATCGCGATCGCGGCCGGGGTGGTCGAGGGGCTCGGGCTCGGCGAGAACGCCCGCGCCGCGCTGATCACGCGCGGGGTCGCCGAACTCGCCCGGCTCGTCGTCGCCGAAGGCGGGCGGGCGGAGACGGCCTCCGGCCTCTCGGGCCTCGGCGACCTTGTTCTCACCTGCACCGGGGGCGCAAGCCGAAACCACACGCTCGGCATCGCGCTGGGCCGGGGCGAGGCGCTCGCCGAGGTGCTCGCCGCCCGCACGGGCGTGACCGAGGGGGTTGCCACCGCCCCGGCTCTTGTCGCCCGCGCCCGACGCCGCGGCGTGGAACTGCCGATCGCCGAGGCGGTGGACGCGCTTCTTTCCGGCCGCGCCACAGCCCCCTCGCTCGCCGAGGCGCTGCTTGCGCGCGCGCAAACGGCGGAGTGACGTGCCGCGGCTGACGGCCTAATCTCGGCAGGCGACAGAGGGGAGGCGGGCGATGGACGGGGTGACGGCGGGAGATGATCCCGTTGCCCACGAGCCGGCCAGGCCGGGGGACGACGCGATGTGCCCCCGGATCCGGAGGGTGTTACCAGCGAGCCCGCGGAGGAAACGCCGGTCGGCGAAACGACCGAGGTGAAGGAGAGACGACATGACGAAGAGGGCAACCATCTCACGGCGCGGCGCTGTTGCTGCCGCTGCAGCGGCAGGCGCCGCGGCCTTTCCCGCCCCGGCGATCAGCCAGGGCCGGATGGAGTGGCGCATGGTCACCGCCTGGCCGATGAACCTTCCCGGCCCCGGTGTGTCGGCGAACAAGATCGCCGAGCGGATCGGCCTGCTCTCGGGCGGGCGGCTCACCGTGCGCGTGTTCGGTGCGGGCCAGATCGTTCCGCCGCTTGGCGTGTTCGACGCGGTGAGCCAGGGAACGGCCGAGCTCTACCACGCCGTGCCGGCCTACTGGCTCGGCAAGCTGCGCGGCATCGGCTTCTTCGGCTCCTTCCCGTTCGGGATGACGGCGCAGGAGCTGGTCGGCTGGATGACCTGGGGCGGCGGCGGCGCTCTCTATGACGAGGCCTATGCGCGCTTCGGGCTCAAGCCGTTCCTGTGCGGCGATTCTGGGCCGCAGTTCTTGGGCTGGTTCCGGCGCGAGATCCGCTCGATCGAGGATTTCCGCGGCCTCCGCTACCGCACCGCGGGCCTGGGCGGCGAGATGTTCCGTCGCGCCGGCGCCTCGGTCGTGACGCTGCCGGCGGGGCAAATCTTCCAGGCGCTGCAGTCGGGCACGATCGACGCGGCCGAATTCATCGGGCCGTGGAACGACATGACCTTGGGCTTCCACCAGGTGGCGAAGTTCTTCTACTACCCCGGCGTGCAGGAGCCCTCGTCGTCGGAGGAGATCGGAGTCAACAAGGCGAAGTACGACGCGCTGCCCGATGACCTGAAGGCGGCGATCCGCTTCGCTGCCCAGGCCACCTACATGGAGGCGCTGACGGAGTACGACCACCGCCATCCGATCGCGCTGAAGGAGGCGGTCGAGAAGCACAGCGTGCAGGTGCGCGAGGCACCGCGCGACCTTCTCGTCGCGCTCGGCAATGCCGCGGGCGAGGTTCTGAAGGAGCTGCGCGAGGACCAGGACGAGCTTACGCGGCGGATCGCCGAGAGCTACGTCGCCTTCCGGAACCTCCAGGCAGGCTACGCGCCGCTCTCCTACACGGGGGTGCAGCAGGCGCGCACGCTGCCGATCCGCTGGGGCTGAGCGGCGGGTCGCGACCGCGAAGCCGGTGCGGGCCGCCTTGCGAGGCGCATGAAGTGCCGAGCGGAACGGCCCGAGGAGACGTGAGCGAACGGGCGGCAGGCGGGCGGCGCGTCACTCCGTCGCCGCCCGGAGCGCTGCCCCCGCCGCAAGCGGGCAGAGCGGCACGGCGGCGGCGGCGAGAGCGCCGAGCATCGCCAGATGCGGCCGTGCCGCGAGCCCATGGAGGGCGGCATCCACCGCCGCGACGCCGAAGATCAGGGGCGGGATCGCGAGCGGCAGGACGAGCAGCGGCAGAAGCACGCCGGCGCGACGCGCCCCCAGCGTCAGCGCCGCCCCAGCCGTGCCGAGGAGCGAGAGCACGAGCGAGCCGAGCGCAAGCGCGGCGAGGAGCACGCCCGTCGCTGCAAGCGGCAGGTTCAACATCAGCGCCGCGAGGGGAGAGGCGAGGAGCAGCGGCACGAAGGTGGTGAGCCAGTGCGTCGCCGCCTTCTCCGCCGCCACAAGCGACGCCTCGAGCCCCGCAAGCAGAGCCTGGTCGAGCGTTCCGTCCTCGTAATCGGCGCCGATCAGGCGCTCGAGCGGCAACAGCGCCGCGAGCAGGGCGGCGACCCACACCACGCCGGCCGCGATCCGCGCGAGCAGATCGGGCGCAGGGCCGACGCCGAAGGGAAACAGCCCCACCGCGACCAGGAAGAAGCCCACGGCCGCGAGCGTATCGCCGGCGTTTCGTCGCGCGAGCGCGAGGTCGCGCCGGAGCATCGCCCAGAACACGCTCATTGCGACAAACTCATCGCGCCCCGTTCACGCTCCCCGGCTCACGCCGCTTCCGCCCCCTCGCGCTGCGGCACGTTGAAGCGGAGCTGCGCGGCGTTCGGCAGAGGCAGCGGCAGGTGCGAGGAGGCGACGATGATCCCGCCCGACGCACGATGCGCTGCCATCACCGCCCCGAGCGCCGCCACCCCGGCATGGTCGAGCGCGACCGTCGGCTCGTCGAGAAGCCACAGCCTCCGGCGCGCAAGCGGCAGGCGGGCGAGCGCCACCCGCCGCCTCTGCCCCGCCGAGAGGATTCGGATCGGCGCAGAGGCGAGGTGGGAGAGGCCCATCGCCACCATCGCGGCCTCGGCATGCGCCGGGTCCACCCCCGCAAGCCGCGCCTCGTGCGCGAGCGTCTCGGCAACCGTGAAGCCGGGCTTGAGCGCGTCCTGGTGGCCGACGAGGGAGAGGCGGCGCGCATGGCGGGAGCGATCGGCGAGCGCATCCTCTCCCTCCCACAGGAGCCGACCGGAGGAGGCCCGCCCGAGCCCGGCGAGCAGCCGCAGGAGCGTGGTCTTGCCCGCCCCGTTCGGCCCGGTGAGGGTGAGCGCCATGCCGGGCGCGAGGGTGAAGCTCACGGCCCGGAAGATCGTCCTGCCGCCGCGCTCGGCGGCGAGGTCCACTGCCTGCAACACGGGGCTGATCCATCGCGGTTGGACGCGGCCCACCCTATGGTGTAAGCGCTCGGCTCGCAAACGCGGCCGGGCCCTGTGCGCCCTCTCCGCCGCGTCGGAAGCGGAGCGACCTCCATGAAAATGATCGGGCAGGACAGCCTCGGAACCCGCCGGAGCCTCACCGTGGCGGGCAGGACCTACGACTACTTCTCGATTCCGGAGGCAGGCAAGGCGCTCGGCGCCGACCTCTCCCGCCTGCCGGTGACTCTGAAGATCCTGCTCGAGAACGTGCTCCGCTTCGAGGACGGGCGCTCCTATACGGTGGCGGACGCCCGCGCGATCGCCGACTGGCTCGGCGCGGCGCGGTCGGACAAGGAGGTGCCGTTCCGCCCGGCACGGATCCTGATGCAAGACTTCACCGGCGTGCCCGCGGTGGTCGACCTCGCGGCGATGCGCGACGGCATGATCCGCCTCGGCGGCGACCCGCAGAAGGTGAACCCGCTCGTGCCGGTCGATCTCGTCATCGACCATTCCGTGATGGTGGACGATTTCGGCCACGCCGAGAGTTTCCGCCGCAATGTCGCGCTCGAGTTCGAGCGCAACGCCGAGCGCTACGCCCTTCCCTGCGCTGGGGCCAGGCGAGCTTCAACCGCTTCCGCGTCGTGCCGCCGGGCACCGAGGATCTGCCACCAGGTGAACCTCGAATACCTCGCCCAGGCGGTGTGGACCGACACGGTGGACGGCGCCGAGCTCGCCTATCCTGACACCTGCTTCGGCACCGACAGCCACACCACCGATGGTGAACGGCATGGGCGTGCTGGGGGTGGGGCGTTGGCGGGATCGAGGCGGAGGCGGCGATGCTCGGCCAGCCGATCGCGATGCTGATCCCGGACGGTGATCGGCTTCCGGCTCACCGGGCGGCTGCCCGAGGGCGCGACCGCGACCGACCTCGTCCTGACCGTGACACAGATGCTCAGGCGCAAAGGCGTGGTCGGCAAGTTCGTCGAGTTCTTCGGCCCGGGCCTCGACCAGCTCGCGGTCGCGGACCGCGCGACCATCGCCATATGGCGCCGGAGTATGGCGCCGACCTGCGGCTTCTTCCCCGTCGATGCCGCGACCCTCGACTATCTCAGGCTGACGGGCCGCGACGAGGCGCGAATCGCCCTCGTCGAGGCCTATTGCCGCGCCCAGGGACTGTTCCGTGACGCGACCATGCCCGAGCCCCTCTTCACCGACGTGCTCGAGCTCGACATGGGAACGGTGGAGCCCTCGCTCAGCCGGCCCCGAGAGCGCCCGCAGGACCGCGTTCTGCTCAAGGACGCCGCACGGTCGTTCCGCCACGAGCTCACCGCCTCGCTTGGCGTTCCCGCCGCCGAGGCGGGGCGGCGCGTGAAGGTGGAGGGCGCGAACTACGAGCTCGGCCACGGCGATGTCGTGATCGCGGCCATCACCTCCTGCACCAACACCTCGAACCCTGCCGTGATGGTCGCGGCAGGGCTGGTGGCGCGGAAGGCGCGCGCCAGGGGGCTCTCCGTGGAAGCCCTGGGTGAAGACCTCGCTCGCGCCGGGAAGCCAGGTTGTGACCGAGTATCTCGAGGCCTCGGGGCTGCAGGCAGATCTCGACGCGCTCGGGTTCAACCTGCGTCGGCTATGGCTGCACCACCTGCATCGGCAACCTCGGGCCCGCTCGCCGACCCGATCGTGGACGCGATCGAGAACGGCAAGCTCGTCGTCGCCTCGGTGGCTTTCGGGCAACCGCAATTTCGAGGGCCGTGTGCACGCGAATGTGCGGGCGAACTACCTCGCCTCGCCGCCGCTCGTCGTCGCCTACGCGATCGCGGGCACGATGACACTCGACCTCGCGACCGAGCCGCTCGGCACCGGCCGCGACGGCACGCCCGTCTTCTTGCGCGACATCTGGCCCTCGAACCGGGAGATCGCCGAGGTGGTGGGGGGGACGCTGTCGCGGTCGATGTTCCAGCGCCGCTACGGCGACGTGTTCAAGGGCCGCGAAGGAGTGGCAGGCGATTGCCGTCCGATGGCGGCGAGACCTATCGCTGGAACGACGGCTCGACCTACGTGAAGAACCCGCCCTATTTCGAGGGCATAACGATGGCGGTGGGCGAGCTTGCCGACATTTGCGGCGCGCGTATCCTCGCCCTTCTCGGCGACAGCATCACCACCGACCACATCTCCCCGGCCGGGCGATCCGCAAGGCTCGCCCGCGGGCGAATATCTCCTCGAGCGGGCAGATTCCCGCAGCGCGACTTCAACTCCTACGGCGCGCGCCGCGGCAACCACGAGGTGATGATGCGCGGCACCTTCGCCAACATCCGGATACGAAACGAAATGGTGCCTGGGATCGAGGGCGGCGTCACCAGGCACCATCCCTCGGGCGAGGTGATGTCGATCTACGACGCGGCGGATGCGCTACAAGGCCGAGGGCGTGCCGCTGGTCGTGATCGGCGGCAAGGAGTACGGCACCGGCTCCTCGCGCGACTGGGCGGCGAAGGGAACGATGCTGCTCGGTGTGAAGGCGGTGATCGCCGAGAGTTTCGAGCGGATCCACCGCTCCAACCTGGTCGGCATGGGCGTTCTGCCGCTCACCTTCCGCGAGGGGATGGACCGCAAGACGCTCGGGCTCACTGGCGAGGAGGTGCTCGACATCGAGGGGCTTGCGTCGCTCAAGCCCCGGATGGAGCTCACTCTGGTGATCCATCGCCCGGGCGGCGCGGTCGATCGGGTGCCGGTGCTCTGCCGCGTCGATACGCTCGACGAGGTGGAGTACTACCGCCACGGCGGGATCCTGCACTACGTGCTGCGCGCATGGCGAAGGCGGCCTGACGGCGCCGCCTTCCCCGTCCGGGCGAGGCCGTTCGGTCAGCGGGAGTGTCGCGGGCCGCGCGGGCGGGGGGGATCGCGCCCCTCTCAGGCCCTTGCACCCCTCGCGACCGCCCACGCCGCAGCTGCGCCGCTCGCGCTGGACCGGCGGGCAGGGCGTGTCGCCAAAGGAGCAGAACACGCAGCAGTCGCCAGGGCGTGGGCGGAGCACCGCGCGGCAGCCCGCGCAGTCCGAAGAAGAAAAAGCACGCATCTGTCGGCATCGTCTCCTCCGAGACGTGCCCGCAGAGCGGGCAGCGGAGCCGTGAGCGGCAATCGAAGCGCCGCGTTCCCGGCAGCTGAGACCGGTTGGTCGTTCCCGATCATCAGCCGGAAGAGAGCCACGCTCCGTCGCCCAGGGCAGGGAACGATTCGGCGCCAAACCATCACGGGCGGGTGTGCCGCACCCCGCGGCGGCGCCGCCTCACCGCTCGCCGGCGATCCGGGCGGCGAGCGCCGGCGCGAGGCCGTCGAGGGCTTCGGCGCGGGGCGGGCGAAGCCGCCCGCACGCGCCTTGCGGGGCGCGAGCGACACCACCGCCTCGGACCTGCTTCACCGCCGCCGCGATCGGGTCGACGAGCGGCACCGCCACGCGATCGGCCACGCGCGGGGCGGGGCCGGCAAGCGGCGCGCCGGCGAGGATCACCACCTCCGCTCCGTCCTCCTCGACCGCACGCGCGGCGAGCGGCGACCAGAAGCTCCTCCTTCTCCTCCTGGACGGCGGCGATGTCGCGGAACGGCCCCTCGAGCGTACGGATGCCTGAGCAGCGCCAGAGAAGTCCGTTGAGCGCCACGCAGTCGCGGATACCACGGCGCGAGGGAGGTCGAGAACGTCACGATCCCGAACTGGCCGCCGAGCAGGCAGGCGGTCAGCATCGGCCGCCTCCGACATGCCGATCACGGGAGGTCGAACAGCTCGCGCGCGGGCTGAAGGCCCGGGTCGCCGAAGGCGGCGACGATCGCGGCATCCGCCTCGCCTGAACGCTCGGCGAGGATCTCGAGCAGGTGCGCGCCGGCGAGCTGGGCCTCGGCGCGCGAGGAGATGTAGGGGAAGCCGATCCGTGCCGTGTGCGGCAACGAGCTCGGTTCCGGCCGCGGCGACGGGCCGGGCCGCCGCGACAAGGAGGTCCGTCACCGCCGCCGTGGTTTTGGGGTTGATCAGGAGGATGCGCATGCGGTTCTTGCCTGTTCTCGCCGCCGCCGCCGCGTCCCGTCTGCGCGCGGAGGGCTGATCACATCGCACTCCCTGCCTGTGGAACTGCCGGGCGGCAGCATTCCAAGCATCGGCGGCAGCCCTCGCCGAGGCAAGCCGCACCGGCCCCGCGCGGCCTCAACGCACGAGGTCGGGCAGGAGCGAGTCGAGCCTCAGCCGCCCCGTGTCAGTGGCGGCGAGCGAACCATCCGGCGCCCAGGCGAGCCAGCCCTCCGCAGAAGCGCGGCCTTCGAGCGCGCGCGGCTTCGAGCGCCTCGAGAAGTGCGAGGCCCGTTCGCGCCGAGGAAACGATCGGGATGAACCCCGCGCGCGAGCCTGAGGCCCATTCAGCAGCATCTCGCGCGCGCGCGCCTCAGGCCCGAGCGGCTCCTCTTCGCGCAGACCATGCCCTCGCGCCTCCACCGCCTCCATCCAAGCCTCGGGCGCGCGGATCCTCGCGGTCGCCACGCAGTGTTCGCGTCCGCTGCCGGAACGCGGCCATGTGCGCCGGGCCCGATCCCCGCATGGTCGGCATAGGTCCAGTAGGCGAGGTTGTGGCAACTCTCCTCCCCCGGCCGGGCGTAGTTCGACACCTCGTAGGGCAGGAGGCCGGCGCGCGCCGCTCCTCCACCGTCGCCTCGTAGAGCGCGGCCTGGGTCGCGTCATCGGGAAGCGCGAGCTCGCCGCGCGCATGGGCGCGGGCGAAGGGCGTGCCAGGCTCGATGGTGAGCTGGTAGAGCGAGAGATGGCCGAGCCCGTGCGCAAGCGCGCGTGCGAGCTCCTCGCGCCAGGCGGCGACACTCTGCCCGGGCCGGGCGTAGATCAGGTCGAAGCTCGCGCGGGGGAAGCAGCCGTTTCGCCATCGCAAGCGCCGCGAGCGCCTGCGCCGCCGAGTGGCGGCGGCCGAGGAAGGCGAGCGCGTCGTCGTCAAGCGCCTGAATGCCGAGGCTGATCCGGTTCACGCCTGCCGCACGGAACCCCTCGAGCCGGCCGAGCTCGACCGAGGTCGGGTTCGCCTCGAGCGTGACCTCAGGCTTCCGCCTCGGGCGGAAGAGGCGGAGCGCGCGGCGTCGAATGATCGCGGCCGGCGCTCGCAGGCGACATCAGGCTCGGCGTGCCGCCGCCGAAGAACAGGCTCGCGAGCGGGCGCGGCCCGAGGCCGCGCGCGCTCGAAGGCGAGCTCGGCGGAGGATGGCGTCGCGCCAGCGCGCCTCGTCGATCCTTTCACGCACATGCGCGTTGAAGTCGCAATAGGGGCAGCGCGCGGCGCAGAACGGCCAGTGCACGTAGAGGGGCGATTGGCTCGGTCACGCCCCCGATGTGGTGCGCCGCTCAGCCCCGCGCCAGGACGAGATTGCCCAAGCCGTCGCCGCGCACGCGCCACCCGGGCGGCACGAGGCAGGGTCGCGTCGTATTCGGTGGACGATCAGCGGCCCCGAAGTGCCGGCGGAGGCGGCCCGCCGCGAGACGACCGGCACCTCGTGCCAGCCATGCGCGCCGAAGAAAGGCGCGCCGCTGCCCTCCTGCACCTCGGCATGGTCTGGCTCGACACGCTCAGGCAGGGGGGGGCCGCTCCGGCACGCCGCGGCCGATGAGCTGAAGCGCGACGATCTCGACAGGCTCCCCTGGCCCCGCAGCGTAGCCATAGGCGCGCTCATGCGCCGCGGCGAACCGTGCGGTCAGGGACGCAAGCACCTCCGCCGCCTCGCCGTCCGGCAGCGGCACCGCAAGCTCCGAGGACTGGCCGACATAGCGGAGCTCGGCGGTCGCCGCGAAGCAATCGGCGCTCGGGCGGGAAGCCGTCGGCCGCCGAGCCGTGGCGGCGGCCTCCCTCTCGAGCGCCGCACGCGCTTCGGCGAAGGCGGCAGGGTCGGCGCGGTCGAGACGGGTGCGGAATGTCGTCGAGAGATGATGCTCGACCTCGGCGTAGAGCAGACCGAAGGCGGAGAAGAGGCCAGGAGCGGGCGGGACGACGACCTCGGTCATGCCGAGTTCCTCCGCCATCAGCGCGCCGAACAGCGGCCCGTTGCCGCCGAAGGCGAACAGCGCGAAGCGTCGCGGATCGCGCCCAGCGCTCGACCGAGACCGCACGGATCGCCCGCATCATGGTCGCGACCGCGATCCGGATCATCCCGTGCGCCGCCTCCTCCAGCGAGAGGCCGAGCGGCCGGGCGATCCGCTCCGCGATCGCGGCGTCCGCCGCCGCGCGGGTCGAGCCGGATCGCGCCGCCCGCAAGGCCTGCGGGGTCGAGCCAGCCGAGGGTGAGGGCGCAGTCGGTGACGGTCGGCTCCGTTCCTCCTGGCCGTAGGCACACCGGCCCAGGGGTCGCTCCGGCGCTGCGCGGCCCGACCTTCGGCGCCCCGCCCGGATCGAGGCGAGACGATCGAGCCGCCACCCGCGCCCACTCGGCGAGGTCGATCGCCGGAACCTTGAGCGTGTAGCCGCCGCCCGTGAGCAGGCGCGAGCCCTGCAGGATCACGCGCCGCCTACCTGGAACTCGGCCGCGCGCGCCGCCTCGCCCTCCTCGACCATCGCGGCCTTCGCGGTCGTCCCCCCCCATGTCGAAGGTGACGATCCGCGCAAGGCACAGGCGTCGGGCCAGCGCGCGCGCGCCGATCACCCCCGCCGCTGGCCCGCTTTCGACCAGCGTCATCGGCAGGCGCGCCGCCTGTTGGGCCGCGAGCAGCCCGCCGTTCGACTGCATCAGCATCACCGGTGCTGCGACGCCACGCGACGCCAGACCGTTGCGCAGCCGGTCGAGATAGGCCCGCACCACGGGCAAGAGATAGGCGTTGATCACCGTGGTCGAGGTGCGGGGATATTCCTTGATCTCGGGCCAGGGACGGCGTGGCTGAGCGACACGGGGAGATGCGGCGCGACGCGGGAGACGATCTCGGCCACGAGGCGTTCGTTCTCTCCGTTCGCATGCGCGTTGAGGAGGGCACACGGCGAGGCTCTCGACCCCCCTCGCCGAGCAGGAAGGCGACGGCGCGCTCCACCTCCGCCGCGTCGGGGGCGAGCGCCACCGTGCCGTCGGCGCGGGGTGCGCTCGGCGATGCCGATCCTGTGCCGGCGCGGAACGAGCGGCGGCGGCTTGGTCCAGCGGAGGTCGTAGAGCCGCGGCATGCGCAGGTCGCGATCTCGAGCACGTCGCGGGAATCCTGCGGTGGTGATCAGACCGGTGCGCGCACCGGTGCGCTCGAGCACCGCGTTCGAGGCCGATCGTGGTGGCGTGCAGCACCGAGACCGATCTCCCGGGCGCGATGCCGGAGTCGGAGAGCAGGGCGGCGAGTCCTTCGACGATGCCGCGGGAGTAGTCCTCGACCGTCGAGGGCACCTTGCGGGTGCGCACCGCGCCGTCCGTCCGACATCAGGACGATGTCGGTGAAGGTGCCGCCGATGTCGATCCCGCGCGCCAGGCGGTCATCGCCCCGCCCCCGAGGCAGGCCTCGCGCCAGGGGCGCCCAGGAGACGGCGGGCGGGTCCGTCCAGCCGCGCTCGGCGGCAAGCGCGGCGCGCAGGCGTCGTGTCGCCTCCGCATCGACCCGCCCGGCGACGAGCACCACGCCGTAGTCGCGCGCCGCCCCCTCCTCGGTGACGAAGCCCTGAGCCACGTCGGCGCGCACGGCCTCCGGGTCGCGCGTCAGCGGGTCGCCCCAGCCGCCTGCTCCGGCGAGCTCGTGGCGGAACACGTCGCCGCGCGCGGATCGTCATCGTCAGTTTCGCGGGCAGACCTTGTTCCGCATCCGTCCCGGGGTTGAGGAGGTTGCGCGAGGGGCGTTCCGGCTCTCCGCCCAAAGTCCGTAGGGCCGGTGGGTGTGCCGGTCAGCCCGCACCTGGAGCACCGCCTCGTGTTCGAGGAAGCGCCAGTCGCGCCGGATCGAGACTCCGCCGCGGAACCGCCCCGGGCCCCCGGTGTCGGGCAGACGAACTCGTTGCAGAGAACTTCAAGCGGGTGCTCGGCCTCGATCACCTCGGCAGAGTGGCTCGCCATGTTGGCGAACATGTTGGTGTTGCCGTCGAGGCCATCGGCCCAAGGCGGCCGCCCCAGGCGCCTGAGAGGAAGTCGACGTAGATGAAGGGCCTTCGATCCTCGGTCCAGCCGCCGATGGTGATGCCTGTGTTGCCGCTTCGGACGCGGCATAGACACGATCCGGGTAGAGCATCGCGAGCGCCCCATCGCGCAATCGACCATTCGGAAGCCGGTCAGGCCGCGCGCGGCGCAAGGCCGCAGGCGGAAGGGCGTTGGCGATCGTGCCCGGGGGGCGCGATCACCGGCGATGGCGCGGAACACGCCGTCATTGTTCGGAAGCTCAGGGCGGCAGGAGGCACTTCGCCGCGGTGAAAGGAGGCCGCCGGGGGGGGGGGGGGGGGTGTAGGAGCCAGCGTGTTGTTGATCGCGCCCCTCACCTGCGGGCGCGGAGCCGGTCCAGTCCTCACCATCCGCTCGCCGTGCTTGGCCACACGGCAGAGGAGGCGGATCGGCCTGCCCGCGTCGATCTGGTCGTCGTCGATCCAGTCCTCGAAGCTCGCCTCGCCGTCAGGCAGAGCGGCGAGCGCAGGCGCGGGTCAGACGTTTCCGTGTGGTCGGTCACCGCCTGCATCAGAGCGATCACGGTGTCGGCACCGTGGGCGGAGACGAGCTCCGCGAGGCCGCGTTCGGCGATCGCGCAGGCGGCGAGCTGGGGCGCGCAGGTCCCCCATCACCCGGTCGGGCACGCGCACGTTCTTCTCGATCAAGGCGAGCAGGGTCGCGTTCGGCACGCCGCGTTCGTGGCAGGCTTGAGGGGAGGGATCCGCAGCCCCTCCTGGAAGATCTCGGTGCTGTCGGAGGCGTTCGAGCCGGCGACGCGGCCGCCCACATCCGTATGGTGGCAGATGGTGGCGGCGATGGCGACGATGCGGCCCGCGTGGAACAGCGGGCGGAAGACGAAGATGTCGGGCAGGTGCATCCCGCCCGAGAACGGGTCGTTCAGGATCAGGCACGTCCCCGGCGCAATATCGGATCCAAAATGATCGAGCGCCGCCCGGAGCGCGACCGGGATCGAGGCAGAGATGCCCAGGCAGCGACAGCCCTTGCGCGACGAGGGCGGCCCTGCGCGTCGCAGAGGGCGGTCGAGTAGTCCATGATGTTCTTGAGCACACCGGAGTAGCCTCGCGCGGTAGATGGTGAGCGCCATCTCGTCGGCGAGCGCGACGATGGCGTTGCGGAACAGCTCGAAGGCGATCGGGTCGCTGGGCCCGGGGATGTGGCGATCGGTCATGGCTCGGCTGGTCGTGGCGTGCGCGGGTCGAGGCAGGCCGGAACAGACCTCTTTACGCTTGCACGGGTCTTGCGGGCGGCCAAGAGCCTCGCGCAGGATAAGACGTGCGTCCGGTCGGGCGCGAACCGGGAGAGGCTTCGAAAATGACTGCGGGGGAGTGATGATGAGCACGAAGGATCTCGGGCGTCTCGCCCGGTGGGCGGCGGCGGCTGCCGCCTGCGCCTTGGGCATCTCGCTGGGCCAGGGCCCGGCAGAGGCGCACCAATTGCCCCAGACGAACCTTCGGACGATCGCCTACACCTCGAACCTCTATCTCTGGTTCGATGTCGAGAAGAAGTTCTTCGAGCAGGATCTTCCTGCCGCCTCGGGCGGGCGGGTGAGGATCGAGGCGATGCCGCATGACCTCGCCGGGATCCGCGGCCCCGAGGTGCTCGGGCTTCTGCAGAACGGCACGCTGCAGCTCGCCTCGCAGAACCTCTCCTACATGGCCGGCGATGACCCGCGCTTCGAGGGGATCGACCTCGCGGGCTTTGCGATCACCACCGAGGCGGTGCGCAAGGCGACGGAGGCGTACCGGCCGGTGCTCCAGCGCGTGGCGCTCGAGAAGTTCAACACGCGCCTGCTCGGCATAGCACCCCTGCCGCGGCAGGTATTCTGGTGCCGGATCCCGATCACTGGCCTTGCCGACCTCAAGGGCAAGCGCGTGCGTGTGTTCAACGCCACGCTGTCGGATTTCATGGCCGGTGTCGGCGGCACGACCATCACCATGTCCTTCGTCGAGGTGGTTCCGGCGTTGCAGCGCGGGCTCGCCGATTGCGCCGTCACCGGAACGACCTCCGGCTACTCCGCGAAGTGGCCCGAGGTGACGAGCCATCTCTATCCGCTCACCGTCGGCTGGAGCATGGTGTTCTGGGCGGCGAACGAGACGACATGGCGGGGCCTGCCGGCGCCGGTCCAGGCCTTCCTCGCCGAGCAGTATCGCAAGCTCGAGGCATCGGCGTGGGAGGCGCAGGCGAAGTACGACGCCGAAGGGGTCGCCTGCGCCACCACCGGCCCCTGCACGCTTGGGCAGCCTGGGCGGATGACGCTCGTTCCGGTGAGTGCGGCCGACGAAGCCGAGCGTACGCGCATCCTCAACGCGACCGTGCTGCCGAACTGGGCGCGTCGCTGCGGGCGGGCTTGCGTCGAGGAATGGAACGCCACCGTCGGCGCGGCGCTCGGCCTCCGCGCTCCCGTCAACTGAGGGATCCTGCGGGGCAGGGAACCGCCTGCCCCGACGCGCCGCATGGCCGCGCTGCTCGATCGGCTGATCGGTGTCCTCGGTGCGCTTGCGCGCGGCGGCGCCTGGTTCGGCGGGGCGCTTCTGTTCGCCGCCGCCTTCATGATCGGGGCCGAAGTTCTGCTGCGGAAACTTGCCGGGATCTCGATCGGCGGGGCGGACGAGCTCGCGGGCTACGTGCTCGCGATCGCCTCGGCCTGGGCGTTCGGTTTCGCCCTCTTGTCCCGCGCGCATATCCGCATCGACACGCTCTACGCGCTCCTGCCGAAGCGGCTGCAGGCGCTCCTTGATCTGGTCGCGCTCGCCCTCACGACCTTCTTCTTCGGCTTCCTCGCCTGGTTCGCCTGGGCCTATCTGATGCGGACCGTCTCGCTCGGGGCGCGGTCGATGACGCCGCTGCAGACGCCGCTTGCCATCCCGCAGTCGCTCTGGGTGGCGGGGCTCATCGTGTTCGTCTCGCTCGCCGCGCTCCTGTGGCTGCGCGCACTCATCGCCGTGCTTGCGGGCGATCTCACCACCTCGGCGCGGCTGATCGGCTCGCGCACCGCCAAGCAGGAGGTGGAGGAGGAGATCGCCGAGGCGAAGGCGATCCTCGAGCGCGACGCTGCGCGGCGCTGAGGCGGCCGGGATGGCTTCGGCGGAGGGCGGGCGGACGCGATGATCGGGGCGACCTTCGGCGGCCTGTTTCTCCTGCTCGCCCTCTCGGTTCCGGTCGCCGCGGCGATGGGGCTCGTCGGCCTCTATCTCTCGGACACGTATGCCTTCATGCCGGTCTGGCGCGGCATCGGGCAGATGGCATGGAACGCCGGCAACGACGGCGTTCTGGTCGCGGTGCCGTTCTTCATCCTGCTCGGCGAGCTCCTGCTTCGGTCGGGGATGGCGGCCCGGATGTATGGTGCGATGGCGAAATGGCTCTCCTGGCTGCCTGGCGGGCTGATGCACGCTAATATCGGCACCTGCGCGCTGTTCGCCGCCACCTGCGGCTCGTCGGTGGCGACGGCGGCGACCGTCGGCACCACCGCGATCGGCGAGATCAGGCGTTTCGGCTACAACGAGCGGCTGTTCCTCGGCACGATCGCCTCCTCCGGAACCCTCGGCATCCTCATTCCCCCCTCGATCAACCTGATCATCTACGGGGCGCTGACCAACACCTCGATCCCGAAGCTCTATCTTGCGGGGTTCATCCCGGGCTTCCTGCTCGCTTTGCTGTTCAGCCTCACCGTTCTTGCCGCCTGCGCTCTGCGCCCCGCTTGGGCCGGGCGCCGGCTCAGCGTTGCCTGGAAAGAACGTTTCGCGATCCTGCCCGATCTCCTGCCGCCGTTGTCGATCTTCCTGCTCGTGGTCGGGTCGATCTACGCCGGCTGGGCGACGCCGACGGAAGCCGCGGCGCTCGGCGTGCTCGGAGCGCTCCTCCTCGCCGCCCTGAACCGGAGGCTCACGCCCTCGGTTCTGCGCGAGGTGGTCGAGGGAACGATGCGCACGACGGGGATGACGATGCTGATCCTCGTCGGCGCCTATTTTCTCAATTTCGTGATGGGCACGGTGGGGCTGACCCGACGCGTCGGCGCCTTCATGAACGATCTCGCACTCGGGCCGACGCTGACCATCCTCGTGATCGTCGGCTTCTACATCCTGCTCGGCTGCTTCATGGAGACGCTGTCGATGATGGTCGCGACGGTGCCGATCTTCACCCCCGTCGCGGTCTCGCTCGGTTACGACCCGGTGTGGTTCGGCATCCTCGTGATCCTGCTCGTCGAGACGGCGATGATCACGCCGCCTGTCGGGATCAACCTGTTCGTGGTGCACGGGCTGCGCGGCGAGGGAAGCCTCAACGACGTGATCCTCGGCGCTCTTCCCTTCGTTCTGACCCTGATGGTGATGATCGGGCTTGTGATCGCCTTCCCGGGGATCGTGCTCTTCCTGCCGCGCGCTATGGGCTAGCGGCCGAGATACGCCACCGCGTCGATCTCCACCTTCAGCCCCTCGGTCGCGAGGCCGACGATCACGGTCGCTCGGTGCGGCGGGTCCTCGGGGAAGTACCGCCAGAACACCGCGTTCATCGCCGCGAAGTCGGCACGGTCGGTGATGCAGAGCGTCACCTTGGCGACGTCCTTCAGCGTGCCGCCGGCGGCCTCGACCAGAGCCTTGATGTTCTCGAGCGTGCGCATCGTCTGGCTCGTGATGTCGGGGCCCTCGAGCGTGCCGTCCGGCCGGTAGCCGACGGAACAGATGTAGGCGTGTCGGCGCAACGCACCGCCCGGGGGAAGGGCATCGAGGCCTTTCAGGCGCGGTCGGACGAGACGGGCGTCTTCGGCATGCGTGGCTCTCCCCTGCGGTGGCGCGCCCGTCAGGCGGCGAAGAAGTCGCGCGCGATCACGGAGGCGATCCAGTCGACGATCACCGCGTAGCCGCGCTCGCCGGTCTCGGCCAGAGCGAGGCCCGGGTCGCCAATATGGCCCCAAGGCGTGTGGTCGCGGTAGCTCCGGGTCGCGTAGAAGATGCCGCCGCCCGTCTTGACGTGCTCGGGGCCTTAGATCTTTCGAATCACCTCGGGCGGGAGGTGGTGCACGGGGCCCCGCTCGGGGTGCACCAGTTCCGGGTGCGTCACGAGCAGGCGCGAGGTCTCGCCCTCGCCGCCATGGCCCTCGCCCTTCGTCGAGCGCTGGATCGTGTGGTAGACGCGCGAGAGGGGTGCGAGCCAGTTGAGCACCACAGCGCGCGTCTCGGGCAGGGTGTCGACGATCTCCTGTGCCGCGACCATCATCGAGGGCAGGTTGCCGTCATGCCCGTGCACGAGCACGAAGTCTCGGAATCCCGTCCGGTGCAGCGAGGCGGCGATCTCGGCGAGGAGCGCGATCAGCGTCCGTGACGAGATCGAGACGGTGCCGGGAAAGCCCAGGTGGAAGCTCGAGGTGCCGAGGGGATCACGGGGCCGATCACCACCTCGCGGCCTTGGGCGGCAAGCCGAAGCGCGACGCGGCGGCAGATCTCGCGCGCCTCCATCGTGTCGGTGCCGAGCGGAAGATGCGGCCCGTGCGCCTCGGTGGCCCCGACGGGCAGGAGGATGAGCCGCGTGCGCGCAACCGCCGCCTCCACCTCCTGGCCCGTCATCTCGGTGAGCGTGGCGGGCCCCTTCTGCACGTAGAGAACGCCGCCCGCGGCGGCGTCGGGCACGCTCTCCTCCATACCCTGCCTCTCCCTCAGCGCTCGTCCTCGCCGGCCCGCCGGATCAGGATCTCGCGCTTGCCGACATGGTTCGGCGGCCCGACCACGCCTTCCTTCTCCATCCGCTCGATCAGCCGCGCGGCACGGTTGTAGCCGATCTGCAGGTGGCGCTGGATGAAGGAGGTCGAGGCCTTGCCCTCGCGCGCAACCAGCGCCACGGCCTTGTCGTAGAGGGCGTTCTCGTCGCCTTCGTCGGCGGAGGGGAGGTCGAGGCCGGGTGTCGGCGCGCCCGCTCCCGTTCCCGCTCCGGCGTCGGCCAACGCCGACTCCGGCTCGGTCACCTCGTCGACATAGTCGGGCTCGCCGAGGCTGCGCAGATGGGCGACGACGCGCTCCACCTCGCTGTCGGACACGAAGGGGCCGTGCACGCGCACGATCCGCCCGCCATCGCCGAGGCGCAGCATGTCGCCCTGGCCAAGGAGCTGCTCCGCCCCCTGCTCGTTGAGAATGGTTCGGCTGTCGACCTTGCTCACCACGCGGAACGAGATCCGGGTGGGGAAGTTCGCCTTGATCACGCCGGTGATCACATCCACCGAGGGGCGCTGTGTTGCCATCACAAGGTGGATCCCGGCCGCGCGCGCCATCTGCGCGAGCCGCTGCACCGTTGCCTCGATCTCCTTGCCGGCGACCAGCATCAGGTCCGCCATCTCGTCGACGACGATGACGATGAAGGGAAGCGGCTCGAGCGAAAGCGGCTGGTCCTCGTAGGTGGGCTTGCCGGTCTCTGGGTCGAACCCGGTCTGCACACGCCGGCTGAGGGTCTCGCCCTTGGCGCGCGCCTCCGCCACCCGCGCGTTGTAGCCGCCGATGTTGCGCACGCCGAGCTGGCTCATCAGCCGGTAGCGGCGCTCCATCTCACGCACCGCCCATTTGAGCGCGCCCACCGCCTTCGCCGGGTCGGTCACCACCGGGGCGAGCAGATGCGGGATCCCCTCGTAGACCGAGAGCTCGAGCATCTTCGGGTCGATCATGATCAGCCGGCACTCGGCGGGCGAGAGCCGCATCACGAGCGAGAGGATCATCGTGTTGATCGCGACCGACTTGCCCGAGCCGGTGGTGCCGGCGATCAGAAGATGCGGCATGGCAGCAAGATCGACGATCTCCGGCGCGCCGCCGATGTCCTTGCCGAGAGCGAGGTTGAGCCGCCCGCGCGCCTTGGCCCAGGCCTCCGAGGAGAGGAGCTCGGAGAGCCACACCGTCTCGCGGCGCGAGTTCGGCAGCTCGATGCCGATCGCGTTCCGCCCAGGGACGACGGCGACACGAACGGAGAGGACGCTCATCGAGCGCGCGATGTCGTCGGCGAGCCCGATCACGCGGGCCGACTTCGTCCCGGGCGCCGGCTCGAGCTCGTAGAGGGTGACGACCGGCCCCGGGCGGATCGCGGTGATCCTCCCTTGGACGCCGAAATCGGCGAGCACGCCCTCGAGCAGCCGGGCATTCGCCTCGAGGCTCTCCTCGGTCGGGCGGCCCGGGCGGTTCGCGGGCGGTGCGGCGAGCAGGGCGAGCGGCGGCGGCACCCAAGCGCCGAGCGGCAGCGAGGCCTGGGCGGCGGCGGCGGAGCGCTTGGGCTCGGGCCCAGGCGCGACGCGCGGCCGCTGCTCAGCTGCGGGCACGGGGGCGAAGGGGGGCGCGGCAGCGGCGGCAGGCTCGGGCACTGCCTCCCGAGCCGCCGGCTCCGGCGCCCCCTCGAGGCCCGGCTCGCGTCGGAACACGGGCTCCGCCGCCGCCCGCTCGGCGCGTCGGCGCGCCCGCCAGGCGGCGAGACGTTCCGAAAGGTTCGCCCGGCGCCACAGCCCTGCCGCCGCCCGTCCGGCGCGCCCCGCACCCTCGCTCGCGCTCGCTGCCACCGCGCCGCCGGAGGCGGCGAGAGCACGCCCCGCGCCGCGCCACTCCCCGGCCGTCACCCCGAAGGCGGCAAGCGGCAGGAGAACCCCGAGCCCGGCGAGGAACAGGGTCGCGAAAGCGGCACCGAAGGGCCCGAACAAGGACGCCGCAAGCTCCTGCGCCCCGCCCATGATCAGCCTGCCGATCACCCCGCCCGCCCCTGCGGGCAGGACGGGATGGCGAAGCTCGACGAGGGAAAGCGCCGTCGCGGCGGCGGGAAGGGCAAGGGCAAAGAGGCCGAGGCGAGCGAGCGGCGCCCCGAGCGGGCGATGGCTCACGAGACGCCAGGCCCAGACGAGCGGCGTGATGCCGGCGAGCAGGGCGGCAAGCCCCACGCCCTGGAGCAGCGCATCCGAGATCACCGCCCCGGCCGGGCCGGCGAGATTGCGCACCGGGCCTGAGCCGGCGGTGTTGAGGCTCGCGTCGCTCGGGTGGTGCGTGGCGAGCGCAACGAGAAGCGTCAGGCCGAGGACGCAACTGGCGAGCCCGGCGAGCTCTGCCGCCCGGCGGCGGAGAAAGGCGGCAAAGCCGGGCGGCAGGGTGCGGCGCAGGGCGGCACCGGGCGGCCCGGACGGGCCTGGAGATCGAGGCATGGCAGATCAAACTCTTGCACGCGACTCTTGAGATTATACCCCAAACCCTCGGCCGCTGTCCCGACTGCCGGGTCGGGCGGCGGTGATCACCCGCACCGGCGCCGACGGCCGGGGCAGTTGCCCGCTCCGCTAACGGTGCCTTAGGGGGAGGCGCTGTTTCTGGACGCGCCCGGCTCGCGCCATCGCCGGCGTCAGCCAAACCGCCGAGGAGAAGCTCCCGTGCGACGTGTCGCTCTTGTCGGTGCCGGCAACATCGCCCGCGTGCATCTCGAGGCTCTGCGCACGCTCCCGGGCATCCGGGTCGCGGCGGTGATCGACCCGAACCTCGAGGCGGCGCGGCGGCTCGCAGCCACGGTGCCCGAGGCAGAGTGTTTCGAGAGCGTCGAGTCGGCGCTCGCGGCCGGGGGTGTCGATGCGGCGCACGTGCTCGTGCCGCCGCCGCTGCATGCGGAGATCGCCCGCCGCCTGGTCGCTGCCAGGAAGCCGGTGCTGGTCGAGAAGCCGCTCGCGACGACCTCGGCTGACTGTGCCGCGATCGCGGCCGAGGCCGAGACAGCGGGCGTGCCGGTCGGCGTCAACCAGAACTATGTGCACCACCCGGCCTTCGTGAAACTGCGCCGGCTGGTCGAAGCCGGGCGGATCGGCCGGCCGAACCACGTGAGCTGCGTCTACAACGCGCCGCTTGCCCAGCTCGCCGCGCGGCAGTTCGCGCACTGGATGTTCGACGAGCCGCGCAACATCCTGCTTGAGCAGGCCGTGCACCCGCTGTCGCAGATCGTCGCCCTTGCGGGCGACATCGAGGAGGTGCAGGCGCTGGCCGAGCCGCCGCTCGCGCTCGCGCCCGGCCTTCCGTTCCAGCGCAGCCTGACCGCCCTTCTCGCCTGTCGGCGCATGCCGGCGAGCCTGCGCTTCGCCGTCGGCCAGAGCTTTCCGTTCTGGCTCGTCTCGGTGATCGGCGATGATGGCGTGGCGGTTGCCGACATCTTCGGCAATCGGACCTGGCGGCATGCGCGCACGCGCTACATCGAGGCGCTCGACGGGCTGCTCGCCTCGGCCGCGACCGGCGGAGCGATCGCCACCGCGGGGGCGGTCAATCTCCTCGCCTATGCGCTCGCGCAGCTTCGGCTCAGGGGCCGGTCAGACCCGTTCTTCCTCAGCATGCGCGAGAGCATCGCCGCCTTCCACGACGCGCTCGAGAGGGGGCAGCGGCCGTTCTGCGACGCCGCCTTCGGCCGGCGGCTCGTCTCGGTCTGCGAACGGATCGCCGATCGCGCCGGGGTGGGCGAGAGGGGAGCGCCACGCCGCCCTCCTCGCCCGCCCGCCCCGGAACGGTGGGACGTGGCGGTGCTCGGCGGCACGGGGTTCATCGGCACGGCGACGGTGCGTGCGCTTCTCGACGCAGGCTTCGCCGTCTCCGTGCTCGCGCGGTCGCCGCGCAACCTTCCGGATGTGTTCGACCGGCCGGAGGTCGCCCTCTTCCGCGGCGACATCCGCGACCGCGAAGCGGTGGCGCGCGCGATCGGGGGCGCATCGGTCGTCGTCAACCTCGCCCATGGCGGCGGCGGCGACAGCTACGAGGCGGTGCGCGCGGCGATGGTGGGCGGGGCGGAGGTGGTGGCGCGGCAGTGCCTCGCCTCTGGCGTGCGCCGGCTGGTCCATGTCGGTTCGATCGCCTCGCTCTATCTCGGCCCGGATGCGGGTGTGGTGACGGGTGCCACACCCTCCGATCCGCGCGCCGCGGAGCGCGCCGACTACAGCCGCGCCAAGGCGGAAGCGGAGCGGCTGCTCCACGAGCTCGCGGCACGCGAGGGGCTGCGCGTGGTGATCCTCCGCCCCGGCCTCGTGGTCGGCGCCGGCACCCCGCCCTTCCATGCAGGCCTGGACTTCTCCTACAACGACCAGCACGTGATCGGCTGGAACCGAGGCGACAACCCGCTTCCCTTCGTTCTGGTGCGCGATGTCGCCGCGGCGATCGTCGCCGCCACCCGCGCCGAGGGGATCGATGGTCGGACGTACAATCTCGTCGGTGACGTCAGGCTGACCGCCCGCGCCTTCGTCGCGGAACTCGCGCGCGCGACCGGCCGCCCCTTGCGCTTCCATCCGCAGTGGCCGAGCCTGCTCTGGGCGGCGGAGGTCGCGAAATGGGCGATCAAGCGCGCCGGCGGGCGCCGGTCGCCGCTGCCGTCGCGGCGCGAGATTCTCTCGCGCGGCCTCTCCGCCACCTTCGACTGCACCGACGCCAAGCGCGATCTCGGCTGGCAGCCAGAGGGCGATCGCTCGGCCTTCATCCGAGAGGCGATCGAGGTGCACGCGGCATGACCCACGCCGCGCCCGTGATGCTCTCCGCCTTCTCGACCTTCGAGGTCGGAGGGCAGCAGGTGCGCTTCGCGCGGCTTGCCGCCCTGTTCGGTGACAGCTGGCGGCACGCGATCGTGGCCATGGACGGGGTGTATGACTGCGCCCGCCGCCTGCCCGATGGGCTCGCCGTGTCGTACCCGGAGGTGCGGGTGGTCAAGGGCGACCTTCTCGGCAATGTGCGGCGCTTCCGCGCCGCCTTGCGCGCGCTGAAGCCCGAGCTTCTCGTCACCTACAATTGGGGGGCGATCGAATGGTGCCTCGCCAATCTCGTTCCGCTCGCCCGGCACGTGCACATCGAGGACGGGTTCGGCCCGGAGGAGCGTGACCGGCAGCTCCCCCGCCGGGTGTGGACGCGTCGGCTTGCGCTGCGCCGGTCGACCGTCGTCCTTCCCTCGCTCACGCTCAAAAGGATCGCCGAGGAGGTCTGGCGGCTTCCGGCCGAGCGTCTCCGCTACGTGCCGAACGGAATCGCGCTCGAGCGGTTCCGGCTGCGGTCGCGGGCCTCACTTGGGCCCGAGCCGGTGATCGGCACGGTGGCGGGGCTCCGGCCGGAGAAGAACCTCGCGCGGCTTCTCGGCGCCTTCGCGCGGCTTCGGGCGGAGCGTCCGGCGCGGCTCGAGATCGTCGGCGACGGGGCGGAGCGTGCCGCGCTCGAGGCGCTCGCGTCACGCCTCGGCCTCGGCGCCTCTGTGACCTTCCACGGCGCCCAGGCCGATCCGGCACCGTTCCTTGAGCGGTTCGACCTGTTCGCGCTTTCCTCCGACACCGAGCAGATGCCGCTCTCCGTTCTCGAGGCGATGGCGTCGGGGCTTGCGGTGGTCGCGACCGATGTCGGCGATGTGCGCGCGATCCTGTCGGACGAGAACCGATCCCTTGTGGTCGCGAAGGACGAGACCGCGCTTGCCGAGGCACTTGCCCGCGGTCTCGCCGACGACGTGCTTCGCGTCGCCGCCGGCGAGGCGAACCGGCTCAAGGCCGAGCGCGAGTACGACGAGCGGCTGATGGCCGATCGCTACGCGCGGATCTTCGCGGGCGAGGGCTGAGACGTGGGCGGATGCGGAAAGGGCGGGGCCCTTGCGGACCCCGCCCCCGTCCCGTCTCCCCGCGCGCCCGCCCGGGGCGGTCCCCGGGCCGCGTGGAGGAGGGGCGCGTCAGCCGAGGCTCTCGCCGTGCAGCGCCTCGTCGAGGCCCATCTGCTCCTCCTCGTCGGAGACGCGCAGGCCCAGGATCGCATCGACGATCTTGAGCAGGATGAAGCTGACGATGGCCGTGTAGACGATCGTCACCACCACGCCCTGGATCTGCACGATCATCTGGCCGATGCCACCCGCGGTCTCGCCGATCGCCTCGACGGCGAACAGGCCGGTGAGGATAGCGCCGACGATTCCGGCCACACCGTGGATGCCCCACACGTCGAGGCTGTCGTCATACTTCAGCATCCGCTTGAGCTCGACCGAGGCCCACCAGGAGATCGCTCCCGCCGCCGCGCCGATCACGAGCGCGCCGACCGGGGCGACATAGCCCGCGGCCGGGGTGATGCCGACGAGGCCGGCCACGGCGCCTGAGATCGCGCCGAGCACCGTCGGCTTGCCCTTCACCGCCCACTCGACGAACATCCACGCGAGCACGCCGGCGGCGGTCGCGATCTGCGTCACCACCATCGCCATGCCGGCGCGGCCATCGGCCGCCACCGCCGAGCCGGCGTTGAAGCCGAACCAGCCGACCCAGAGCAGCGACGCGCCGATCACCGCCAAGCCGAGATTGTGCGGCGCCATGCTCTCGGTTCCGTAGCCTTTGCGCTTGCCGAGTACGAGGCAGGCGACGAGGCCCGCCACGCCGGCGTTGATGTGCACGACCGTTCCGCCCGCGTAGTCGAGAACGCCCCAATCGGCGATGAAGCCGCCGCCCCACACCCAGTGCGCCACCGGGCTGTAGACGCAGAGCGACCAGAGCGCGAGGAACAGGAGCAGGGCCGAGAACTTCATCCGGTCAGCCACCGCGCCGGTGATCAGCGCCGCGGTGATGATCGCGAACGTCATCTGGAACACCATGAACACCGGCTCGGTGATGGTGCCCTCGGGCTTCGGCTTGTCCCAAACATCGGCGAGACCGGAGAGGAACAGCCGCCCCAGATCGCCGATCCACTTGCCCTCGCCGGAGAAGGCGAGGCTGTAGCCCGCGACCATCCAGACGATGGTGATCAGAGCGCAGGTCGCGAAGCTCTGCATCATCGTCGCGAGAACGTTCTTCTTCCGGACCATGCCGGCATAGAACAGGGCAACGCCCGGGATGGTCATCATCAGCACGAGAGCCGTGGAGGTGAGCATCCACGCCATGTCGCCGCTGTCGATCTTCGGCTCGTCGGCGGCGAAGGCGGGCAGCGCCGCCACGAGCGGCAGGGCGAGCGCGCCGGCCGCGGTGAGGAGTGTCTTCTTCATCGGTTGCCTGATCCCCTGTTGATCGGATCGATCATGAAAGCGCCTGCCGCCGCGCTCAGAGAGCGGCGGCATCGGTCTCGCCGGTGCGGATCCGGATCGCGCGCTCGATGTCGAGCACGAAGATCTTGCCGTCGCCGATCTTGCCGGTGTGGGCGGCCTTGGCGATCGCCTCGCACACCTGGTCGACGAGGTCGTCGTTCACCACCACCTCGATCTTCACCTTGGGCAGGAAGTTCACGTGGTATTCGGCCCCGCGATAGATCTCGGTCTGGCCCTTCTGCCGCCCGAACCCCTTCACCTCCGACACCGTGAGCCCCTGCACCCCGAGCGGAGTGAGCGCCTCGCGCACGTCGTCGAGCTTGAAGGGCTTGATGATCGCCATGATCAGTTTCATGCGCTGTCCTCTTCCGCCGTTGCGGCACCGGTTGACGGCACAGAGCTTTCAAGAACCGTGCCGGACGTTCCGGGGCGGTTGCGGTGGTGCGGAGAGCCGGGATTTCCAAGCCCTGGCGCAGCCCTGCCCAGGCGTTGGGCGCTGCCCAATCCTTGGGCATTCGTGTGCGCTGCGGCGCAAAACCGGGCGGCGTCTTCCCGTCGGGCGGGGCGCGCTTTATCGTGCGAGGCATGGCCGCGCACCTCTCCGTCACCGTCTGCATCGTCGGCGCTGGGCCCGTCGGGGCAACGCTCGCCTGCCTGCTCGCCGAAGCCGGCATCCCGGCTGCCGTCATCGACCGCTCCGCCCTGCCGCCGATGGAGCTTCCCGCCTTCGACGGCCGCGCCTATGCGATCGCGCTGACCTCGCGCGACGTGCTCGAGCAGGCGGGGGTGTGGGCGAGGCTCGGCGGTGCTCCCTGCCCGATCCGCCAGATCAGGGTGTCGGATGGCCGGGTTGGCCGCCCAGCCTCGCCGCTCTTTCTCCATTTCGCCGCCTCTGAGGTGGGCGAGGACGCGTTCGGCTGGATGGTCGAGGCGCGGCACCTGCGCATCGCGCTCAACGCCCAGCTGCCCCGCCTGCCGGGGCTTGCGGTGTTCGCGCCCGCCTCCGTGTCGTCGGTGGCGCGAACGCCCGAAACCGCCGAGGTGCGGCTCGCCGACGGCACGGTGATCGCCTGCCGCCTTGTGGTGGCGGCTGAGGGGCGCGAGAGCGCGCTGAGGGCTGAGGCCGGCATTCCCGTCACGCGCTGGGATTATGGCCAGCAGGCGATCGTCTGCGCGGTGCGGCACGAGCGGCCGCACGGCCACGTTGCGGTCGAGCACTTCCTGCCCGGAGGCCCGTTCGCGATCCTGCCGCTGCCCGGGGAGCCGGGGCCCGGCGGCGCGCCGGACGGCCGCACATCCGCGATCGTCTGGTCAGACCGCTCCGATCTCGTCGACCGCGTGTGGGAGCTTTCGCCCGGGCGCTTCGCCGCGGAGCTCGCGCGACGCTTCGGCGACCATCTCGGCACGGTCACCCCGGTCGGGACGCGCTGGCGCTACCCGCTCTCGGCGCTCCTGGCGCAGCGCTACACCGACATCCGCCTCGCACTCGTTGGCGATGCCGCGCACGGCATCCACCCGATCGCCGGGCAGGGGCTCAATCTCGGTGTCCGCGATGTCGGCGCGCTCGGCGCGGCGATCGTCGAGGCTGTCCGCTCGGGCGAGGACCCGGGCAGCCCCGCCGTGCTCGCCCGCTACCAGGCGGCGCGCCGTCCGACGAATCTCGCGATGCTCGCGATGACGGATGCACTCGATCGGCTGTTCTCGAACGATCTCGCCCCGGTTCGGCTCGCGCGGGGCTTCGGCCTCGCCGCCGTGCACCGGATCCCGCCCTTGAAGCGCCTCTTCATGCGCACTGCGATGGGGCTCTCGCCGCAGGGACTCTCGATCCTGGGCGCGCTGCGCCAGGCCGCGTGACGCGGCCCTGCCTCAGGCCGTGCGCGGCGGGGCGTCGCGCCGGCCGCGCGCGGCGAGGGTGAGCCCGGCGAGGGCCACGCCGAACACGAGTAGGCCCGCCGGAGCGGGCACCGGCGTCACTCGCGCCAGACGGTAGGAGAGGTCGTCGAAGTACACGACATCGATGAAGTCATTTACGACGGTCCCGGTGAAGGCGACGGTGGTGAACGGCGTGGGCGAGACGATGCCGACGAACAGCGTGTTGTTGAGAGAGGTGTTACTGATGTTGCTGTAGTTCGGGAAAGGCTGGAAGACAGAACCGTCCGACAGCGTGATGGAAAGCGTCTGCTGCTCGCGGTCCCCCGAACCGCCGATGAAGATGCCAAAAGCGTCGATCGGGGCGGCGAAGGTGAAGGTCAGCGTGTCAGGGGCGGCAAAGAAGGGCGCTTTGATGCCGCTGAGCGCGATCGGGGTAGGAGTGGACTCGTTGCCGAAGGAGACGGTGCAGAAGATCCCCGAGCATGTGATGGTGCCGCCACCGAAGGTGATCGTCGTGCCAGCGACGGTCGAGCTCTCGAAGTTGTCGAAGGTCGTGCCTGGGGCGGCGGCGAGGAAGGCGAATCGGTGTAGAGCGTCGCGGCGGACGCAGCTCCCGCGACGAGGGCGGCCGCGAACGCGGCTGCGGCAAACGTCCGTGTCATGTCCAACTCCCCCTGTCCAACTTCGCCCTGGCGGGGGAGCGCCGCTGTCATTGTTCTCCCGTAACGACCCTGCGGTATCGTTTCGGGGCTGTCAACCACCGTCAGCGCCCTGGCGGGAGCGGAACGCTGGCGTATGCGGCCGCTCGCACGGCGCCGCAGGACGAGCCGGGCCGCGCCGCCGCGCTTAGGCGGACGCTTCCGCCGGCAGGGCAATCTCTTCGGCGGTCACGAGCCGCTCGAAAGCGGGCTTGGCGAGCAGGTAGCCCTGGACGAGATCGACCCCCGCCTCCGCCAGCACCGCGAGCTCGCCTTCCGTCTCGACCCCGACCGCGGCGATCTCGAGCCCGAGCGCCCGGCAGGCGGCGACGACCTCGAGCGCGCGGGCGCGCTTCAGCCGGTCGCGGTCGATGCCGCGGATCAGCGTGAGGTCGAGCTTCACCATGTCGGGGGCGAGATCGACGAGCGTGCCGATCGCGGCGTAGCCCGCGCCGAGATGGTCGAGCGCGACGCGAAGGCCCGCGTCGCGGCAGGCGGCGAGGAAGCGGCGCATGAAGGCGAGGTCGAACAGACGCCCGTCCTCGCCGAGCTCGAGCGTGAGGCGCGACGGCGCGATGCCGGAAGCGGAGGCCGCCGCGAGCAGAGGCGCGAGGCAGTGCTCCGGGTGGCGCAGCGCCTCGGGCATCAGGTTGAGGTGGAGCCGCTCGGCGAGCCCGTGCCGTGCGGCGAGCGCGATGGCGGTGGCGCGGGCCGTCCGGTCGAAGGCGGGCCGGTTCGCGTCGGAGACGGCGGCGAGAACGGTGTGGGCGAGTGCTCCATCCCGGCCGCGCAGCAGCGCCTCGTGCGCCTCGATCGCGCCTGAGGAAGGGCGAACGATCGGCTGGAACGCGATCGTCAAGGGAAGCGGGAAACCGAGGCCGCAGGTGCAGGCGTCGCAGGTGCGGTCCGTCTCTCCGGTCATGCGGTGAGCCTGCCGCGGCGCTCTTTCGCCCGCGTTAACGGAGCTCAGATCGCGACGCGAACGCCGAGCTCGACCACGCGGTCGGAGGGGATGCGGAAGAACTCGGTGGCGGAGACGGCGTTGCGCGCCATCACCATGAACAGCCAGTGCCGCCAGCGCGACATCTTCGGCACCGCGGCCGGAACCACGCTCTCGCGGCCGAGGAAGAAGCTCACCTGCATCGGGTCTGCCTCGATCCCCTCGTCCTTCAGCTCGGCGAGAGCGCGCGGGATGTTGGGGCTCTCCATGAACCCGTAGCGGAGAATGACGCGGTGTATCCCCGGGGCGAGCTCCTCCACCGTCGCGCGCTGCTCCGGCGGGACGACGGGCACCTCCTCGGTCAGCACCGTGAGGAAGATCACCTTCTCGTGCAGCACCTTGTTGTGCTTGAGGTTGTGCAGGAGCGCGCCGGGCACGTAGTCAGGGTTGCCGGTCATGAACACGGCGGTGCCGGGAACGCGTATGGTGCGGCTCTTCGGCAGGCGCGCGAGGAAGGAGGCAAGCGGCAGGCTGTCGGCGCGCCACTTCTCGAACAGGAGGTCGCGCCCGCGCCGCCAAGAGGTGAGCAGCGTGAAGAGCGTGACCCCGATCAGGATCGGCACCCAGCCGCCCTCGGGCACCTTGAGCAGGTTCGAGGCGAAGAAGGCGAGGTCGATGACGAGGAACAGGCCGAAGCTCGCGACCGTCTTCGCAGTGCTCCAGCCCAGCACGCGGCGGGCAACGACGAGGCCGAGCAGCGAGGTGCAGACGAAGGTTCCGGTCACAGCGATTCCGTAGGCGGCGGCGAGGTTCTCCGAGGCGCGGAACCCCGCGACCAGAAGCATCACGCCGATGAAGAGCATGGCGTTGACTTGCGGTATGTAAATCTGCCCCGCCTCCTCGCCGGAGGTGTGGCGCACTGTCAGGCGCGGGCAGAAGCCGAGCTGCATCATCTGCCGCGCGATCGAGAAGGCGCCGGTGATCATCGCCTGGCTTGCGATGATGGTCGCGGCGGTGGCGAGGAACACGAGCGGCAGGCGGAACCAGGAGGGCGCGAGCAGGTAGAACGGGTTCTCGAGCGCGGCGGCATCGGCGAGCAGAAGAGCCCCCTGCCCGACATAGTTCAGCGCGAGCGCAGGCAGCACGCAGAACAGCCAGGCTTGGACGATCGGGCGCCGGCCGAAATGGCCCATGTCGGCGTAGAGCGCCTCGGCTCCGGTGACGGCGAGCACGATCGCGCCGAGGGCGACGAAGCTCTCGAGCGGGTGGTTGACGAAGAACCACACCGCGTAGGTGGGCGAGACGGCGGCGAGGATCGGCGGCGCAAGCAGGATCCCCCGCACCCCGAGAATCGCGAGCGTGACGAACCAGACGAAGGTGACCGGCCCGTAGACGAGGCCGACCTTTCCCGAGCCGCGATACTGCACCGCGAATACGCCGACAAGCACAAGCACCGAGAGCGGCACGACGAAGGGGTGCAGCGCCGGGTTGACCACCTCGAGCCCCTCGATCGCCGAGAGAACCGAGATCGCCGGCGTGATCGCGCCGTCGCCGACGAACAGGCTCGCCCCGGCGATGCCGACCATGGTGGCGGCGTGGCGCAACCGCCCTTGGGGAAGCGCCCGGGTGGCGAGCGCCATCAGCGCGAGGATTCCGCCCTCCCCCTTGTTGTCGGCGCGCGTCACGATGCCGATGTACTTGACCGTCACGATCAGGATCAGCGACCAGACGACGAGGCTCGTCACCCCGAGCACGTCGGAGGCGCTGAGGGCGCCGTCGCGGGCGAACAGCCCGAGCGAGGCCTTCATCGTGTAGAGCGGGCTCGTGCCGATGTCGCCGTAGACGACGCCGAGAACGCCGAGCAGGAGCGCCACCTTCGGCGACCCCGATCCTCGCGCCTTCGCAGCGGACGCGGCCATCCGGTCCTCTTCGCCGTTGCCGAGGCCGCCCGGTTTAACGGAGGCGCCCCGCCGCGCCTAGCCTTTTGCTGCAACGCGGCGAGCAGCGCCGCGGGCGAACCACTCAGGCGGAGATGCCGCGCAAAAGCGTCTCGCGCAGCGCCGCGCACAGCGCCTCGCGCGGGCTCCACGCGAATTCGGGGAAGGTGATCATGAGCGACACGAGGCCGTGGCCGCCGGCCCAGATCTGCTCGGCGACCAGGGCGGGGTCCGACTCCCGCGCATGGCCGGAGGCGATCAGCCGCGAGACCTCGGCGGCGAGCGCGGCGAAGGTCGCCGCCCCGTTCGCCGAGCCGGTCCGGCACCCCTCCGCCACGGGGCGCTGGCCCGCCACCCCGACCACCGGCGTCATGAACACGAGCCGGTACTCGTCCGGGTGCGCGAGCCCCCAGGCGACATAGGCGTCCATCAGCGAGGCAAGCCGCGCGAACGGGTCGGGCGAGGCGGCGGCGCCCTCGACCGCCCGGGTGAAGGCCGCGAGCAGCTCGTCGAACACGGCATCGACCACCGCCGCGAGCAGCACGGTCTTGTCGGGGAAATAGAGATAGAGCGCGGCGGGCGAGACGCCGGCGGCGGCGGCGACGGCGCGCATCGACACCGCCTCCGCCCCGTTCTGGGCCATCAGCCGGCGCGCCGCCGCGACCACTTGGGTGCGTCGGTCGGCGGCGCTCTGGCGCCGGCGCGGCGCGGCCCGCGTCTCTCCCGCCTGACGCTTCGGCATCGCCCTGACCGATCGAGCGCCCACCTGGCCGCCTCCCGTGTCGTGACCTGAACGGCGTTCACTTTAGCCCTTGCGCCGGCCGCCGCAAGCGCGGTATATGAACATCGTTCACATGAACGATGTTCAGGAGAGCCTCCATCGGCGCGATCGCCTGGGTCATGCTGACGGGTGACAGGGCCAAAGAGCTCGGCCTCGTGGTCGGCGTCGCGGTCGTGGTGGATCTGCCGCGTGCGGAAAGGGCTTCCCATCGAACGCCCCGGGCGAGCGCGTCGATACGCGCGTGGCCGAGGTGATCTACAGCCTCGAGCCGCGCAGCCTGCCGGTGGCGGTGGGGCAGAGTCTCGAGGTGTTCATCGAGGCGACGCAGCGCGCGGCGGCACGGCGGCAGGGAGCGCTCGCCGAAGGCCTGGCGCCGGTCACCCCCCTGTCGGCTCTGGCGTCCACTGCGCGTTGAGCCGATACCCGCCGCTCTCGGTCACGAGAAGCCGCGCATTCCCCGGGTCGGGCTCGACCTTCTGGCGCAGGCGGTAGATGTGGGTCTCGAGCGTGTGCGTCGTCACCCCGGCGTTGTAGCCCCAGACCTCGTTGAGCAGAACCTGGCGCGGCACCGGCTTGCCCTCGGCGCGGTAGAGGAACTTGAGGATCGCCGCCTCCTTCTCGGTCAGTCTGATCTTGCGGTTGCGCTTCGCCTCGAGGAGGAGCTTCGCTGCCGGGCGGAAGGTGTAGGGCCCGATCGAGAACACCGCGTCGTCGGAGTTATCGAAGATCGCGAGATGGCGGCGCAGCCGCGCGAGCAGCTCGCCGAGCCGGAACGGCTTGACGATGTAATCATTCGCCCCCGAATCGAGGCCGCGGATCGTGTCGGCCTCCGTGTCGGCCCCGGTCAGCATGATGATCGGCACCTTCACCCCCTTCTGCCGGATGGTGCGGGTGAAGTCGCGCCCGTCCCCGTCGGGCAGGCCGACATCGAGCAGGATGGCGTCGAACCGGGCGTTGCCGCCGCCAAGCGCTGCCTCGGCGGCAGCGAGGCTCTCGGCCGCGTGTGGTTCGAACTCGCCCTCCGCGCGGAGCTGCTCGGCGAGCGTCTCGCGCAGGGCGCGGTCGTCATCGACGATCAGGATCGGTCGTGCGAGAGCCATGGGCCTCAATGTTCCCCTTGTCCGTCGGTCCGGGAGTGTGCCAGCCGGCGCCGGGGACGGGCAAGGAAGCACCCGGCCGGCGTGGCATGACGCGGCAGGACGCCGCGCGCGACAGCATGTCGTGATCGCGTCCGCCCGGCGCAGCACCCTCTCCCGTGCACGTCTCTGTGGGTGCACGATCCCGTGATCGCTTGGCTGCGCCAAGGCCTCGCACCGATTGCCTCGGCGCGGAGCTGCACCATCTCCCTGGACGCCCCCGAAGATTTCATGCCGGTGCAACGCCGCGTGCCGAAGCCTGCCTTCTTTGCGCCGCGATCGCGTCCGAACACACTGTGTTGGAGGACCCGCCGCCAATGCCACCTACAGCATCGCTTGCCGCCGCCACGGCCGCTGCCGAAACGCCCGCCGCCCTGGAGCGGCAGGTGGAGGGTGAGCGCTCGCTTCGCCCCGTGCACCGCGCCGTCGCCGAGCTTCGCCGTGGCGCTGCGGCGCTCCTCGTCGCGTCCAACCCCCGCTCCGCCTGGCTGGTCGCGGCGGCGGAACTCGCCTCGCCGGCCACGCTCTCCCGCCTCGCCGCGCTCGGTGCGGCACCGCCCGTCCTGCTGCTCGCCCCGACACGCGCCGCCGCTGTGCTTCAGGGCCCCGCCCCGGTCGGAGCGGGCGCGCCGGCCGTCGCCTTCCGCCTCCCTCCGGGCGTGACGCCCGCCCTTCTGCGCAGCCTCGCCGACCCGACGGCGGAGCCGCCGCAGACGAGGCCCGAGCCCGCGCCGCTGGTCCCGGTCGAGGCAGCCGCCGCATCGATCCAGCTTGCCAAGCTCGCACGTCTCTTGCCGGCCGTGGTGGTCGCTCCGGTCGACACGGGGGGTGACGCGTCAGGGCTCGCGCAGCGCCACGACCTCCTCGCCGCTCCTGCCGAGGCGGTGCTCTCCTATCCCGACATGGTCGCCGCCACGCTGACTCGCGTCGCCGAAGCCTCCGTGCCGCTCGAGGACAGCGCCGCCACACGGATCATTGCCTTCCGGCCGGCGGATGGCGGCACCGAGCATCTCGCGATCGTGGTCGGTGACCCCTGGGGGGCCGCCACCCCGCCGCTCGTGCGGCTGCACAGCGAGTGCTTCACCGGCGATCTCCTCGGCTCGCTCCGCTGCGACTGCGGGCCGCAGCTCCGCGGCGCGCTCAAGCGGATGGCGGAGGAGGGGTCGGGCGTCCTGCTCTATCTGAGTCAGGAGGGGCGGGGGATCGGCCTCGTCAACAAGCTGCGCGCCTACGAGCTGCAGGACCGGGGGGCGGACACGCACGACGCCAACACACGCCTCGGCTACGGCGCCGATGAGCGCAACTTTCTGATCGCCGCGGCGATGCTGCGGGAGCTCGGGCTCGGGACGGTGCGGATCCTCACCAACAACCCCGACAAGATGGCGGCGCTCGAGGCCTGCGGCATCACGGTCGCCGGCCGGGTCGCGCACGCCTTTCCGGCGACCCAGCACAACGCCCGCTATCTCCGCACCAAGGCGGAACGGTTCGGCCACCTGTTCTGAGGCCGAACGCCTCCGGCAGGACCCGGCCGTTTTCCCGCCCGGCGGGGCCGGTTCTGCCCGGCAGGACCTGCCGCCCGCTTCGGGAAGGGCAAGCAAGCGCAAGGAGTTGGCTTCTGGCACGGGGCTTGCCGAGGTGCCGGCATGGTCGGCCCCGCCTCCTCCCCGTCGCTCTCCCGCCCGCCGGAGCTTCGCGTGGCAGACCGCTCGGTCGCTGCGCAACGGCCGCGAAGTCCGGCCGATGGCGGCCCCCCGCTCGGGCCGGACGAGCTCGAGCCGATGCCGAGCACGGTGACGTTCGGCGAGTTCCTCGCCGCCCTCAATCCGCTGCACCACATCCCCGGGGTCTCCTGGGTCTATCGCAAGCTCACCGGCGAGACGATCCAGCCGGTGTTCCGTGTCCTCGGCGGGCTCGTCATCGGAGGGCCGATCGGGGCGATCGTGGCTGCTGTCGGCTCTCTCGTCGAGGAGCTCTTCAGTGGCGGCTCCTCGGCCAAGCCTGCTCAGCCAGCGACGGCGGTCGCCTCCCAACCCCCTGCCCCCGCCCCGTCCCGAAGCCTCGCCGAGCTCACCACCACCGCCGGCACGCCGCTCAGGCCGCTGCCGCTCGCGACCCAGCTCGCCGCCCGCGCCTATCCCGCCCCTGCCCTGCCGCCACGCGAGGCCGCGCCACCGCCGGACCCTGCCGTGGCTGCCGTGGCCGCCGCGGCCGCGCTGCCTGCGCCCGCGCGCGAGCGTGACGCGCCGGGCGGCGAGGCCGCCTCCGGCGTGGCCGGCGCCCAATCGCCCGGGACCGCTCCCGTCGCGCCCCCGGGGCCGGGGCAGCCCGGGCGGATACGAGGCGCGCCCATCCTCCCGATCACCTCCGGCGGCCAGGACCCGGCCTTCGTCCAGCGCATGCTCCAGGGCCTCGAGGCCTATGAGCGTGTGATGCGCTCCCGCACCGCGCCCGCGCCCGCCCCCGCTGCCGAGGCACGGCCCTGACGCAGCCGAGCGGGCGTGGTAGAGCGCGCGCATGCGCCTCTCCCCCGATGCCGCTCTCGTCCTCGCCCCGCCCAGAGCGACGGTGGGAACGCTGCTGCGCGGCCCCGACGGGCGGCCCTTCCGCTGCGCCCTGGGCCGGGCGGGGATCGTGCCCGCCGAGGCCAAGCGCGAGGGAGACGGCGCCACACCCGCCGCCGTGCTCCCGCTCCGGCGTCTCCTGTTCCGGGCCGACCGGCTCCCCCGCCCGACCGCCGCCGTTCCGGTCGAGCCAATCGCCCCCGACGACGGCTGGTGCGACGACCCTGGCGACCCCGCCTATAACCGCATGGTCAGGCTTCCCCACCCGGCACGACACGAGCGCCTGTGGCGCGAGGACGGGCTCTACGATCTCGTGGGCGTGCTCGGGTGGAACGACGCCCCGACCGTCCCGGGCCGCGGGTCGGCGATCTTCCTCCACGTCGCCTCGCCCGGGCTTGGGCCCACGGAGGGCTGCATCGCGCTCGCCCTGCCTGACCTGCTCGCGGTTCTGCCAGGGCTTCGGGCGATCGAGGTCAGGCCAGCGTGAACGGGGCGGGGGCGTGGCGCGGGCCGAAGATCGCGCTGCCAAGCCGCACGAGTGTGGCGCCATGGGTGATCGCGGTTTCGAAATCCCCGCTCATCCCCATGCTGAGCTCCGCCAGCCCGAGCTTCCGCGCGCACTCGGCAAGCCAGGCGAAGTGCGGCGCCGGGTCCTCGTCGACGGGGGGGATACACATCAGCCCCCGCACGGGAAGGCCGAGCCGGCCGCGGCAGTCCTCGACGAAGGCTTCGGCGAGACCGGGGTCTATGCCGGCCTTCTGCGGCTCCCGCCCCACATTCACCTGCACGAGGAGGTCGGGGCAGCGGCCGGAGCGGTCGCGTTCGCCGGCGATCGCTTCGGCGAGCTTGGGCCGGTCAAGCGTCTCGATCACGTCGGCGAGCGCCATCGCCTCCCGCACCTTGTTGGTCTGCAAGGGCCCGATCAGGTGCAGGCGAAGCTCCGGGTGGGCAGCGCGCAGGGCGGGGAACTTCGCGCGTGCCTCCTGCACCCGGTTCTCGCCGAACACGGTCTGGCCCGCCGCCAGCGCGGCCGCGACCGCCTCCGCCCCGTGCGTCTTCGAGACGGCGACGAGGGTTACCGACGCAGGGTCCCGCCCGGCCGCGCGTGCTGCTGCGGCGATTCGCGCGCGCACCGCGGCGAGGTTCGCGGCGATCGTGTCATCCTGAACGCTGTCGGCGGGGGCGGTCATGGCACGGTCTCTCGCTGAGGCGGCGCGGGTTCTTCGGCGTCGGGCGGGTGCGCTTCCATACCTCATCCTGATGACCGACGAGAGGAGGGGGGGTGACCCGCTCGCGGCGGCCTCGCGGCTTCCGCCTGGGGCGGCGGTGATCCTCAGGCATGACGGGGTCTCGGGGCGCGCGTCGCTCGCGGCTTCGCTCGGGCGGCTCTGCCGCTCACGCAGGCTGCGCCTGCTCGTTGCGCGTGACGCGAGGCTCGCGCTTTCCTTGCGCGCCGGGCTCCACCTCGCCGAAGGGATGCGCCCCCCTGCGCCGTTCCGGCTGGCGCGTCGGCGGCCGCGGCGGCCTTTGCTCACCATCGCCGCGCATGGGATGGCGGCGCTTGCCCGCGCGCACCGGCTCGGCGCCGACCTCGCGCTGCTCTCGCCGCTGTTTCCGACCGTCTCGCACCCCGGCGCTCGGCCGCTTGGGACTCTCCGCTTCGCCTCTCTTGCGCGACGGGCGGGGCTACCGGTCGCGGCTTTGGGCGGGGTGACGGCCTCGCGTGTCGCTGCGGCGAGGGCGGCGGGGGCGGCGGCGGTGGCCTCGGTTGGGGCTCTCTCTGGCTCCCGCTGAGGAAGTGTGTTGCACCGCTGCCACGGTGTTTCCCGAAACGCACAATCGCGCGTTTGGCCCCGTGGACACGGACGCGCGAGGCTGGTCATAGTCCCCGTCAGGTCTTCCGCCGGCACCGGTGCAGGCCCTGTGAGGCATTTTGGGGTCTTAGGGGCGCGGGGGAGGCCGGACAGGTGCGCTGGAAGGGTCCGGCGCGTAACAACGGAGAGGGAAAAGGATGCGCAAGATCCTTCTCGCCACGGCGGCCGGCTTCGCCGCGTTCGTGGCGGATGGCGTGGCGCCTGCGAAGGCGCAGGCTCCGGCTCCGGCGGCAACGCCGCAGCCGGGTATCACCGTGGCAATCCGCGGCTACCAGCGGTTCCACTACGCCAATGTCAGCCAGAAGAACGGTCAGTCTGGCCTAGATGCCAATGGCAACACCGTTTCGCTCGACAAGAACGACTTCAACAGCCGCGGCCAAATCCAAGTCCTCGCGACCGGGCGGACAGCAGATGGCCTGATCTACGGCGCTGACCTCGTGCTCAACATCGATGGCAACCGTCCGCCGGCAGACATCCTAGGTGGGCAAACTGCGATTTCAAACCGAGCCGTTGAATGGGACGAGATGTATACCTTCGTTGCGCTTCCGTCGCTCGGCCGGCTTGAGTTCGGTGACCAGGACGGCGCTGTGAGCCAGCTCCGCGTGATCAGCGCGATCGAGGGCTTCGGCGCAGGCGGCGTGAACGGCGATCTCGGCTCCTTCGCGACGACGCGGCCGGTTTTCTTCGAGTCCGGGCAGCTCGGGCTCGATGACGCGACCAAGATCATCTACCTCTCGCCACAGTTCTTCGGCTTCGACTTCGGTGCGTCGTTCGCCTGGAACCTTGGCGACGGTCGGCGGGGCTGCGGCACGCTCTCCACTGCCTGTCAGACGTTGAAGAGCACCGACCAAAACATCAACCGTGCGCGGAACATCTTCGACTTCGCCCTTCGGTATCGCGGCACCTTCGGGCCAGTCGCCTTCGCAGCGAACGGCGGCGTGACGCTCGGCTCTGCCGTGGACATCATTGGTGCTGCTGACTACAAGGCTCCGCGGGTGTACAATATTGGCGCAACGGCTACATTCGCCGGGTTCACGGTTGGCGCGGAGTATCTCTGGGGCCGCATCAACACTGGTGGTATGACCGGTCTGTTGCGGCAAAACCAACCGGACGCCGATGGTGCGCGCCAGTACTTCCTCGGCGCCACCTACACCTTTGGGCCCTTCGTCGTCGGCGCTCACTACTATAATCTGAAGACCGAAGGTAATCAGACGAATCCGGCGGATCGTACTGACCAGGGCTATGCCTTCGGCGGCCGTTACACCATCGCCCCTGGCCTTCAAGCCGTTGCAGAGTTCGTCGAGCAGAAGGCACGTGAGCGCGGGACGACGGACATCCGTGCTCGGATGCTTCTTGCGGGCGTTCGCATGGCGTTCTGAGCCTCACTCGGCTCTGGTTCGTACGGAGGGGCGGCCTCGTGCCGCCCCTTTCGTTTTCGCCGGCGAGGACTTATAGCTAGGGCATGCGAATTCTGCCGAAAGTCTTGCTGGTCGCACTCCTCCTTGGTGGGTGCGGGCTGCTCCCGCCAGGGTCCATCCGCGACCAGACGCCCGATGACTACTACGACCGACTCAGACGGGATCGTCAGTCGATCGGCAGCCTGATCAACGAGGATGGACTCGTCCTCCTCGGGCGGGATCGATCCCGGCGCGACGAAGGCGGAGCGGGGCTCGGCGTCAACGCCTTCCTCTGGCGCGGCTCGCTCGACACCCTCTCCTTCATGCCGCTCGTCTCGGCCGATCCGTTCGGCGGCGTCATCATCACCGACTGGTACTCCCCGCCCGAAACCCCCGGCGAGCGGTTCAAGCTCACCGTCTACATCCTCGGCCGGCAGCTCCGCTCCGACGGCGTGCGCGTGGCCGTGTTCCGCCAGGTGCAGGCGCGCGGCGCCTGGGTGGACGTCCCCGTGAGCGAGGACGTCGCCCCCCAGCTCGAGGACAAGATCCTCGCCCGCGCCCGCGAGCTCCGAATCCAGTCGACCCCGCAGACGGCAGGGCGTTGACTGCGCGAGCCTGAAACCCAGGCGTCAAGCGGCCTCGCGCGTCAGGACGCTGGCGCTGCGCCGCGGATCGGCTAGTCTCGCTCGCGCCATGGACACGCCACACGAGATCGCGCCCGCTGCCGCCCGCTACGACCCGGCGGAAGCAGAGCCGCGCTGGCAGCGCGCTTGGGACGAGGCCGGCTGCTTCGCTGCCCCCGACATCCCGGACGGTACGCGCCCGAAATACTACGTGCTCGAGATGTTCCCCTACCCCTCGGGGCGGATCCACATGGGCCATGTGCGCAACTACACGCTCGGCGACGTGGTCGCCCGCTACAAGCGCGCGCGCGGCTTTGAGGTTCTGCATCCGATGGGCTGGGATGCCTTCGGCCTTCCGGCGGAGAACGCCGCACGGGAACGCGGCATACACCCGGCCAAGTGGACTTACGACAACATCGCCACCATGCGGGCGGAGCTCAAGCGCATGGGGCTCTCGCTTGACTGGTCGCGCGAGTTCGCCACCTGCGACCCTGACTATTACGGTCAGCAGCAGGCGCTCTTCCTTGACTTTCTCGAAGCCGGCCTCGTCGAGCGCAAGGAGGCTTTCGTCAACTGGGACCCGGTCGACCAGACCGTGCTCGCCAACGAGCAGGTGATCGACGGACGCGGCTGGCGCTCCGGCGCCGTCGTCGAGCGCCGCAAGCTCGCGCAGTGGTTCCTCTCGATCACCCGCTATGCCGACGATCTGCTTGCCGCCCTCGATCGCCTCGAGCGCTGGCCCGAGCGCGTGCGCCTGATGCAGAGGAACTGGATCGGCCGCTCCGAAGGCGCGCGGGTTCGCTTCCCCCTCTCCCGTCCGGTCGCGGGGCTCGCCGAGATCGAGGTGTTCACCACCCGCCCCGACACGCTGTTCGGCATGAGCTTCCTCGCCCTCAGCCCCGACCATCCGGTCACGGCGGCACTTGCCAGGGAGAACGAGGAGATCGCCCGCTTCGTCGCCGCGTGCCGCACCGAAGGCACGACGGAGGCGGCGCTCGAGACGGCCGAGAAGCGCGGGGTGCCGACCGGGCTTGCCGTGACGAACCCGCTCAATGGCAAAGCCTATCCTGTCTGGGTCGCGAACTTCGTGCTGATGGAGTACGGCACCGGGGCGATCTTCGGCTGCCCGGCGCACGACCAGCGCGACCTCGACTTCGCGCGCAAATACGGCCTTTCCGTCACGCCCGTCGTCCTGCCCGAAGGCGCGGAGGCAGAGAGCTTCGCGATCGCCGACACCGCCTTCACCGGGAACGGCACGCTGATCAACTCGGGCTTCCTCGACGGGCTTTCGGTGCCCGAGGCCAAGCGACGCGTGGTCGCCGAGCTCGAGCGCCTCGGTGCGGGGCGGGCGGCGGTGCAGTGGCGCTTGCGGGACTGGGGCGTCTCACGCCAGCGCTACTGGGGCTGCCCGATCCCGGTGATCCACTGCGACAGCTGCGGTATCGTTCCCGTGCCAAAATCTGATCTCCCCGTGCGGCTTCCCGAGGACGTCGATTTCTCCCGGCCCGGCAACCCGCTCGACCATCACCCGACCTGGAAGCACGTTCCCTGCCCCCGCTGCGGCAGGCCGGCGCGGCGAGAGACCGATACCTTCGACACCTTCGTCGACAGTTCCTGGTATTTCGCGCGCTTCACCGCCCCGCGGCATGGCGCCCCGACCAACCGCGACGCGGCCGATGCCTGGCTTCCCGTTGACCAGTACATCGGCGGGATCGAGCACGCGATCCTGCACCTTCTCTACGCCCGCTTCTTCACCCGCGCGATGCGGGATACGGGTCACCTCGGCCTTGCTTCGGGCGAGCCCTTCGCTGGCCTGTTCACCCAAGGCATGGTCAAGCACGAGACCTACCGGGGAGCGGATGGACGGTGGCTCTACCCGTCCGAGGTGGAGAAGCGGGCCGACGGCACGGCGGTGGTGCGCGGCACCGACGAACCCGTGACGATTGGCGGCATCGAGGCGATGTCGAAATCCAAACGCAACACGGTGGACCCCGGCGCGATCATCGACCGTTACGGGGCCGACACCGCGCGCTGGTTCATCCTCGCCGACAACCCGCCCGAGCGCGACATGGAGTGGACCGAGGCCGGGGTGGCGGGTGCGGCGCGGTTCGTGCAGCGCCTCTGGCGGCTCGTGCGCGGCGCTCTCCCCTCGCTGCCGCCGCCGGGGGAGCCGGCGCCGCCGGGCGAGGCGCATGCGCTTCGCCGCACCACTCATCGCACCATCGTCGCTGTCACCGAGGCGCTCGAGGGCTTCGCCTTCAACGTCGCGGTCGCGCGGCTCCATGAATTCGCCAACGCGATCGCCGACTCAGCCGAGGACACGCCTGCGGCGCTCTGGGCCAGGCGCGAGGCGCTTGAGACGATGGCCCGCCTGGTCGCACCGATGATGCCGCACCTCGCCGAGGAGCTCTGGTCGATGCTTCGGCCCGGGCACGGCCTCGTCGCGCTCCTCTCCTGGCCGGAGCACGACCCCGCCCTCGCCGCCTCCGACACGGTGACGATCGCGGTGCAGGTGATGGGGAAGCTCAGGGGAACCGTCACCCTTTCGGCGGCGGCGTCGGAGGCGGAGGTGCTCGCCGCCGCGGAAGCCGAGCCGAACGTCGCCCGCGCTCTTGCCGGGCGAACGATCCGCAAGCGAATCCATGTCCCGGGGCGGGTGGTCAATTTCGTGGTCGGCTGAGCGTCGGGCGCTGCTTGCCGCCCTGCCCCACCTTGGGGCGCTGGCCGGCTGCGGCTTCCGCCCGATCTACGCCGACAGCGCGCCCGGAGCGGCGGCGGAGACGGCGGCGGGCGACCTCGCCGCCACACGCGTTGGCGTGATCGCCGATCGCGAGGGGCAGCTGTTGCGCCGAGCGCTGCAGCGTCGCCTCGGCAGCGACCGCGGTGCGCCTGCGCGCTACAGCCTCGCGGTCACGCTTGAGATCAGGCGCGAGCAGGTCGCGGTTCGGCCCGACCAGACCGAGACCCGGAACCGGATCACCGGAACGGCGGCATATGAGCTTCGGGCGCTCTCCCCCGCGAGCGCCGAGCCGATCGCCCGCGGCAAAGTGAGGGCGGTCGATTCCTTCAATGTCGGGCGCGACCAGTTCTTCGCCGCCCAGCTCTCGGGCGAAGCGGCGCTCGAGCGGATCGCGGAGCAGCTCGCCACCGACATCGCCGGCCAGCTCGCGGCCGCCTTCGCGCGACGCCGCGCGGTCGCCGCCCAGGGATCGTGAAACCCGACGCGCGCCGTATCGAGGCCTTCCTTGCCGACCCGGGCCGAACCCGAGGCATCCTCCTCTACGGCCCGGACGAGGGGCTCGTGCGCGAGCGGGCGGAGGCGCTGGTTCGTCTCGCCGCCGGCAGCCTCGACGACCCGTTCCGCGTCTCCGACCTCCGCCGCGACCAGGCAGCGGCCGACCCGGGCCTGATCGCCGGCGAGATGGCGGCCCTGTCTCTCACGGGCGGGCGTCGGGCGGTCCGGCTGCGCGAGGCGACCGACGGGCTCGCCGCAGCGATCGAGGCGGCGCTTGCCGTTCCGGGCGACACGCTTCTCGTGGTCGAGGCCGGGGAGCTTCCCGCGCGCTCGAAGCTCCGCACCCTGTTCGAGCGCTCGCCCGTCGCCGCGGCGATCCCCTGCTACGCCGACGCTGGGGCGACGCTGCGGCAGGTGATCGCCTCGACGCTGGCAGAGGCCCAGGTGACGGCTGATCCGGAGGCCGTCGCCTGGCTTGCCGACCATCTCGGCGCCGACCGGGCGCTGACCCGCGCCGAGCTTGCCAAGCTCGCGCTTCAGGCGGGCCCCGGGGGGCGGGTGACGGTGGCGGAGGCCCGCGCGGCCGTCGGCGACCATGCCGGTCTCGGCCTCGAGGATGCGCTGTTCGCCGCGACGGCGGGGGAGATCGCCGCGGCCGACCGGGCGCTTGGCCTCGCCTTCGAGGAGGGCGCGCAGCCGGTGCAGGTGGTTCGCGCAGCGCTTCGGCACATGCAGCGGCTTCATCTGGCACTGGCGGAGGGGCTGGGCGCTCTTTCGCCGCGGGAGGCGGCGGCGCGAGCGCGCCCGCCGGTGTTCTTCCGCCACGAGGGGTCTTGGGCGCGCGCTCTCGGCGCCTGGACGGAGGACCGCGCGGCCGCCGCCTGCGACCGCCTGCTCGCCGCCGAGCGTGCCTGCAAGACCACTGGAGCGCCGGATGCCCTGATCGCCGCCCGGGCCGTGCTCGACCTCGCCCGCACCGCGCGGGGGGCAGCGCGCGAGCGCGGCTGAGTCGGGCCCGGTTGCGTCCGGGGCAGGGGCGCATCATCGCCTCTCCCTCTGGATCGGGGCGCTTCGGCGTTCCCCGCCCCCTCGCGCGGGCGGCTGATCCATGCGATGGAGGCGCGGGCCCTGGGGCTGCGCCCCGCCGGTGACGGGCGGGCCGAGCGTCGACCCTCCCGGACCTCCGCTGTTCCTTAACCGGCGGGCTGCGATAAGGCACACGTGCTGGCCGCCGCGCGCTACCCTGTCGCGGCGGGGTGGATGAGGTGGACGTCAGGGCGAAGGCCGAACGAGATGCGCGTGCTTGCGTTCACGACCGTGTTTCCCTCCGCCACCCGTCCGCAGCACGGGCTGTTCGTGCTCGAGCGCCTGCGCGCCTGCGCCCGCGCGGCGGAGATCGAGGTGATCGCGCCGCGCCCGTTCCATGACCGCCTGCCTGCGCCGCGCCGGGAGACGATCGCCGGTCTTGCCGTCGAGCACCCGACCTTCTGGTACACCCCGCGGGTGGGCAAGGCGCTCGACGGCCTCGCTCTCTATCTGTCGTCGATCGGCACCGCCCGCCGGGTCGCGGCCAGGTTCCGGCCCGACGTGATCGACGCGCATTTCGGCTACCCCGACGGCTTCGCCGCCGCCCTGCTCGCTCGCAGGCTCCGCCTGCCGCTCGTGGTGACGCTGCGCGGCACCGAGCCGCTCGTCAGCGCCGCGAGCATGCTCCGTCGTCGGGCGCTCGCCTGGGCCTTCGGGCAGGCCCGGCGGATCATCGCCGTCTCGCACCCTCTCGCCGACTATGCGCGAACGCTGCTGTCCGGCCGGCCGGGAGACCGGACGCCACCGGTGACCGTGATCGCCAACGGCGTCGACACCGTCCGCTTCGCACCGCGCCCGGCGGCGGAGGCCCGGCGCGCCCTCGGACTGCCGGCCGAGGGAAGGCTGATCGTCTCGGTCGGCCACCTGTCGCCGCGCAAGGGGTTCCAGCGCGTGCTCCGCGTTCTGCCCGATCTCGTGGCCGCGATGCCCGACCTCCGCTTCGCGATCGTCGGCGGGCCCGGTGCGGAGACGAACAACGAGGCGGAGCTGCGCGCCCTCGCGGCGCAGCCTGCGCTGCAGGGGCGGGTGATCTTCGCCGGTGCCACGCCCGCCGAGCGCGTCGCCACCTGGCTGAACGCCGCCGATCTGTTCGTGCTCGCCTCCGACTACGAAGGCTGTCCGAACGTGGTGTGGGAGGCGCTCGCCTCCGGCCTGCCGGTGGTGGCCACGAAGGTGGGGGAGGTCGAGCGCATGGTGCCCCGCTTCGCCGGCCAGCTGATCGACCGGGCCGACGATCTTCCCGCCCTGCGCGCGGCGCTCGCCGCCTCGCTTGCAGGCGGGCACGACCGGGGGGCGATCCGCGCCTGGGCGGAGAAGCACGGGTGGGAGGGTGTTGCCGCCCGCGTCCTCGAGGAATGGACGGAGGCCGCTGCGGCGGAACCGCGCCCGGCCGCCTCCCTTGCCGGATGGGGAACAGCCGCATGAGACCTCGCCTTCTCGACATCCTCTGCTGCCCGGCGTGCCGGTCGCCGCTCGATCTGCATGCGATCAAAGAGGAGCGTCGGCCGATCACCGATCCGGCCCAGGCCGCGCGCTGCGCGGGCGGGCGCGAGCGCTACGAGCGCGAGGTGATCGAGGGGTTCCTGCGCTGCACCGGCTGCCCGCTCGTCTTTCCCGTCATCGCCGGCGTGCCGCGCCTGATCCGGAACGCCTACGAGGAATACGAGTCGTTCTTCTTCCGCAACCAGGAGGCGCTCGGGGGGCTCGCCGGCACGGCGGAGATGCTGAAGCGGCTCGGCGCGACCGACCCGGCCATCTTCGATCGCCGAAGCAACGAGAGTTTCGGGCGGCAGTGGCAGGAATACCAGTACGAGGACAAGACCTGGTTCAAGGACGACCTCGCCCTGCGCAAGGGCGAGTTCCTCTACGCGATGGACCTTACAGAGGAAGAGTTGCGCGGCAGCCTCGTGCTCGACGCCGGCTGCGGCAACGGCAAGCTCACCGCCGCCATCGCCGCCTACGGCGCCGAGATCGTCGGCATGGACCTCTCCCGGAGCATCGAGCGCGCCGCCGAGAACGCCGAGCGCAATGCCGGGGCGGACGCGCCGTTCATCCACTTCGTCCAGGGCAACATTCTCGAGCCGCCCTTCCTGCCCGAGAGCTTCGACCACATCCACACCTCCGGCGTGCTGCACCACACGCCCGACACCTGGCGCGCCTTCGCGAGCTTCCTCGCCCTCGGCAAGCCGGGAGCGCATGTCTATGTGCAGCTCTACCGCGTCCGCGAGGCCTGGGTGGGACTCCCCAACCGGATGATCCGCGCGATCACCACCCGCCTGCCGGTGGAGGTGACGTGGAAGCTGTGCTGGCACCTCGTGCCGCTGCATACGCTCGCGGTGCGCATCGTCGCGGCGCTGCGGGGCGAGAAGACCCCGATCACCCAGGCGAACCGGCGCGAGAGGGCCGTGTCGCTGTTCGACAACTACAGCCCGCCCTATCAGTACCGCTACCACCCGCACGAGGTTGAGGCGAAGTTCAAGGAGGCGGGCCTCGAGGCCGTGAAGGACGTCACGTTCGCGAACGAGGCGCGCCACATGGTCGCCTTCGTCGGGCGCAAGCCCGAGCGCCTCGTCGAGCCGTTGACGCTCGCCCGCGCGTCCTGAGCGCGCCCCGCCCGCGCGGGGGGCGGTGCGGGGGCGGAGGCGCGCCGGCGCGAGCTGCGCTCACCCGGCCGGTGCGCCGGGCCTCAGGCGGCGAGGCGGAGGTCGCTCGAGGCCCGAGGCGCGAGCTCGGCGTGCCAGGCCTGGAACATCAGGAGGTTCCAGATGGCGCGGTCCCAGCCGCGGCCGCGATGCGCGAAGCTCTCCCAGAGCTTCCGGCAGGCGGCGGCGTCGAACAGGCCGTGGCGGGCGAGCGCCTCGCGGCTCAGCAGCGCTTCCGCCCAGTCGCGCAGATCTGTCAGAAGCCAGGCATGCACCGGCGCGGCGAAGCCCTGCTTCGGCCGGTCGATCAGCTCGCGCGGCACGCGCTTGTAGAGAAGCTCGCGCAGCGGCCGCTTGCCGATCTCGCCCGCGAGCTTCTGGCCGGCGGGAAAGCGCCAGGAGAGCTCGAGGATACGCCAGTCAAGCAGCGGGCAGCGCACCTCGAGGGAAACGGCCATGCTCGCGCGATCGACCTTGGTGAGGATGTCATCGACGAGGAAGCTCATCTGGTCGGCGAAGCACATCCGGTCGAGCGGGCCGGAACGTCCGAGCCGGTATTCGGGAGCGTCGAGCGGGTGTGGCCCGCCGCCGTGACGCGCGAACAGGCCCTCGAGGCCGAGCATCGGCGACATCAGCGCGGCGTTGAACGCCTCCGGCGCCGGCGCGCCGAGGAGCCGCGCGAGGAGGCGCATGCGCCGCGCCTGGCGATTGCCCGCGACCCCGCCGACCGTCGGGGCGAGCGCCTCCGACAGGCGCGCGCCGAGCGCGCGCAGCGGCTCCGGCAGCAGGCGGGCAAGCTGCATCAGGCGGATCGCCCCCGCATAGCGCGGCGTGTACCCGGCGAAGAACTCGTCCCCGCCATCGCCGGAAAGCGCGACCGTGACCTCGCACCGCGCCATGCGGCACAAGAGATAGGTCGGGATCGCGCTGTCGTCGGCGAAGGGCTCGTCGAACAGGCGAGGGATCGCCTTCGTCGCCTCGAGGATGTCGGCCTTGCCGAGATAGAGCTCCTCGTGGCGGGTGCCGAGATGCGCGGCGATCGGCCGGGCGAAACGCGCCTCGTCCCAGCCCTCGACGTCGAAGCCGATGGCGAAGCTGCGCACCTTGCTTGGCGCGACCTCCGCCATCACCGCGGTGACGAGGCTCGAGTCGATTCCGCCTGAGAGGAAGGCGCCGACCGGGACGTCGGCCACGAGTCGTCGCGCCACCGCGTCCTTCAAGAGCGCCTCGAGTTCCTCGATCGAGGCGGTGCGCCCGGCCGCCTGGGCCTCGAGCCCGGCAAGCGCGACCTCGCGCAGGCTCCAGTAGGGGCGCGGCTCGGGCAGGGAGCGCGCGGCGGCGGCAGCGGCGTCGAGCCGGAGCATCGTCCCCTGCGGCAGCCTGCGCGTCGCGGCGAAGATCGTGCGCGGCCCGAGCGTGTAGCCGAGCTGCAGGAAGTCGTTCACGGCCTCGGCCGAGATCGCGGCCTCGAACCGCGGATGCGCCGCGAGCGCCTTGAGCTCGGAGCCGAACAGGAAACTGTCTCCGGCCCAGCCGTAGTAGAGCGGCTTCTTGCCGATCCGGTCGCGGCCGAGCCAGAGGGTGCGCTCGGCACGGTCCCACACCGCGAGGGCGAACATGCCGTTGGTGCGCCGCAGCGTCGCCTCGACCCCCCACTCGGCCACCGCCTCGAGCAGCACTTCGGTATCGGAATGGCCGCGCCAAGAATGGGGGCCGCCGCGGGCTGCCTCGAGCTCGTCGCGGAGGTCGCCGAAATTGTAGATCTCGCCGTTGAACACGATGACGTAGCGGCCGCACGCCGACAGCATAGGCTGGTGCCCGGCCGGCGAGAGGTCCATGATCGAGAGGCGCCGGAAGCCGAAAGCGAGACCCGCTTCGGCGTCAAGCCAGGTGCCGGCGTCGTCGGGGCCGCGATGGACGATCCGGTCGCGCATCATCTCGACCGTGCGGATGGCCGAGGCCGCGTCGCCGAACCCGCCCGGGGAGAGAAAGCCGACGAGGCCGCACATCAGCCGTCAGGGCGCGGGCATGCTGCGCCCGGTCGCGCCCCCGCTCGCTCGCTCATGCCGCAGAGCCTCTTCATCCTGTGACCCGCCCTCAGCGATGGCATGCCGGTCCGGTATTTTCGGTTAAGGCCCGGCCCACAGGCTCGAGCGCGGCACCGCAGGGCGCGGCATCGGACTCAGCCCGGCGGGGCCGGGGCGCGGCCCTCGGCGTCGAGCGCGTCGCGCAGGCGGCGTTCGTAGTGGCGGTAGTACTTGTCGGTGACGAGGTCGGTCTTGACCACGACGCAGACGTCGGTGGTGTTGAACTGGTGGTCCACGACCGCCCCGTCGCCGACGAAGCCGCCGAGGCGCAGATAGCCCTTGATCAGCGGCGGCAGGGACGCGAGCACGGCGCGGTGATCGATCGCCTCGATCGGCAGCCGGTTCATCTCGACATGGAGATGCGGCAGGGCGCGCGGGCGGAGCGCAGGCGGCGCGAGATGGTTGTGCCAGAGATAGGCGAGCGGCGCGGCGAGCGCCTCGACATCGGTTCCATGCAGCGAGGCGCAGCCGAACATCAGGTCGATCCGGTGCCGGAACACATACGCCGCGATGCCGCGCCAGAGAAGCTGCAGCGTGCCGCGGGTTCGGTACTCGGCATCGACGCAGGAGCGGCCGAGCTCGAGCACCTCGCCGTCGAACGCGACAAGACGCGAGATGTCGTATTCTCCCGCCGAGTAGAAGCGGCCGACCCGCGCCGCCGCCTCCCGGCGCAACAGGCGGTAGGTGCCAACCACGCTCTCCGGCCCCTCGCCGCGGGCATGGTCGACCACGAGCAGATGGTCGGCGACCTCGTCGAAGGCGTCGTGGTCGAGCCGTGTGGCGGCGACCTCTTCGGTCGCGCGCGCCCCCATCTCCTCGTAGAACACGCGATAGCGGAGCGCCTCTGCGGCCTCGCGCTCCCAGGCCGAGGCGGCGAGCCGCACACCCAAGGTTTGCGACCGGATCTCGCCGAAGCCCGGGTCGTCGGCCGGCCGCGCCTCGCGGATCGCCTCGTTCCTCGTCGGCAGCGTCATCTCCTTCGACATGTCGGTCCCCTGCTGCGCGATGCCGAGGCGTCGCGTGTGCGCTCAGCGCTCGCCGGCGCCGCGCGGTGGCGGGGCGCGTCGGGCTCGGGCGAGCGGGATCGGACGGGCCGGGCGACGCGCCGCCGCCCGCGGCGGCTCGGCCCGCGGCTGGTCCTCTCGCGCCGCCTCGGCCTTCACACGTCGGCCGAACAGCTCGAGCCTTTGGCTCACCAGCGTGAAGCCGAGCCGCTCGGCGATCCGCTTGACCACCGCCTCATGCTCCTCGTCCTCGAACTCGATCACCTTTCCGGTGTCGACGTCGATCAGATGGTGGTGATGACCGCGATCCGTCGGGTCGTAGCGGGCGCGGCCCTCGCCGAAGTCGCGGCGCTCGAGGATCCCCTTCTCCTCGAGAAGCCGCACGGTTCGGTACACCGTGGCGATCGAGATCCGCGGGTCGATCGCGATGGCGCGGCGGTAGAGCTCCTCGACGTTCGGATGGTCCGTCGCCTCGGAGAGCACACGGGCGATGATCCGGCGTTGGCCGGTCATCTTCACGCCGCTCTCGATGCAGAGCCGTTCGATCCGGTTTTCCATCAGCCCTCCTCGGCGAGGTGCGCTCCGGACGGACACCCCGGCTGTCGGAACGCCCTATAGCAGAGAGAAGCCGCCCTGTCCCCTAGAGCGGGTTCTGGAGTGAGCGCCCTGGGCCCCGGCCGGTCAGCTGCGGCGCCCGGCCGCGGCGCGCGCCTTGGTGCCGAGGCCGATCTTCTTGGCAAGCGTGGAGCGGTGCTTGGCGTAGTTCGGCGCGACCATCGGGTAGTCGGGCGGAAGCTGCCAACGCTCGCGATACTGCTCGGGCGTCATGTTGTAGGCGGTCTTCAGATGCCGCTTCAGCATCTTCAGCTTCTTCCCGTCCTCGAGACAGATGATGTAGTCGGGGTGGACGGACTTCTTGATCGGCACCGCAGGTTGCGGCCGCTCGGGCTGCGCCGGCGCCTTGCCCACGGCGGCGAGCGTGGCGTAGACCTGCTGGATCAACCCAGGCAGATCCGACACGGCGACGCTGTTGTTGCTGACATGGGCCGAGACGATCTCGGCCGTCAGTTCCAGGAGATTCGGCTCCGCTCCGTCGGCCTGCATTGCAACTCTGCCCTCTCTTGCCGTTCGCCGCGTTGTATAGACCTCGGATCGAAGCCCTGCAACACTCCTCTTTCCCGTAGGTGTCGAAATGCAAGCGAATTCTGACGAAACCGCCCCAAGACCAGCACCGGCGCCAGATGTGGCACTGGACATCACCGGCGAGATCTGCCCGATGACCTTCGTGCGCACGCGAATTCTGCTCGACCGCTCGCCCCCCGGAGCTCTCCTGCGGATCCGGCTGCGCGGCCGCGAGCCGCTCGCCAACGTGCCGCGAAGCGCCCGCGAGCTCGGCCACACGGTCGTTTCGCTCGAACCCGAGGCGCCGGGGGCGTCGGCCGAGACCGACCCCTGGATCCTCACGCTCAGGAAGACGGGGTGAGGTGTTTCGCGAGCACGAGCGCATCCTCCCCGCTCGGATAATAGGCGGGCCTGCGCCCGACCGGGGCGAAGCCGAGCGCGGCGTAGAGCGCCCGCGCCGCAGCGTTGCCCTCGGCCACCTCGAGGAACAGACGCCGCGCCGCCGCCGCCTCGGCACGCTCTTCGGCCGACGTGACAAGCCGACGCGCCACCCCCTTGCGCCGGTGCGCCGGAAGCACGGCAAGCGTCAGGATCTCCGCCTCGTCGGCGGCGAGGCCGAGCAGAAGCAGCCCCGCCGGTTCGCCGGCCACGGTCGCGATCAGGGTGCGGCGTCCCGGGGTCGCGCAGAGCGCGGCGAAGGCGGCCTCGTCCCAAGGGGAACCAGCCTCGCCGATGCCCCCCTTGTGCAGCGCCGCGCACAGGGCGGCGGCCTCGGCCCCCGCCTCCGAGACAGCGACGCTCACGCGGCCGGTTCGGGGCGAAGGCCCGAGGCGGGGCGGGCCGCCGGCGGGTCGAGATAGAGCGGCAGCGGCTCAAGCGGCGCCAGCCTCCCGGCGAGCCGGGCGGCCGCCAAGGGGGCGAGATCGCGCGCCCGCGGCAGGGCTTGGCGCTCCGCCTCCGGTGCGTCCCCCACGGTGAGGGCGCCGGGCGCGATGTGGCCGGCGAGCGCCGAGGCCGCGACCGCGGCGGGGGCCCCGAGCGCCCGCGGCAGGCCCGAGGCGGCCTCGAACACCTGTACGAAGCGGTGGCCGCGTCGGCTGTCGATCAGCACCGCGACCGTCGCCTGCGCGGCATGCGGCAGGGCGAGCGCCTCGGCCGTGGTGACCGCGACGAACGGAACGCCCGCCCCGTCGGCGATGCCGTGTGCGAGCGATAAGGCAGCGCGGATCCCCGTGAAGCCCCCGGGGCCGACCGTCGCGGCGACGGCATCAAGAGCGGGCGGCCTGATCCTCGCGTCGGCGAGCACCCGCTCGGCGAGCACGGCGATCGCCTCCGCCTGCCCCTGCCCGCCCTCGGCGTCGGCTTCGGCGAGCACGGCGTCGCCGCCGACCAAAGCCGCGCCGGTGCGCGCGAGCGAGGCGTCGAGGCAGAGGATCAGCACGGCTCAGAGGACCTTGCAGGCCTCGTCGAAGGAGAGTCGCGGATCGCGCGGTCGGGTCACGGCCATGTCGCCGACGCCGATGTTGATCAGGAGGTTGGAGCGTATGGTCGTGCCGGAGAAGAAGGCCCGGTCGACCGCGTCGTTGTCGAAGCCGCTCATCGGCCCCGCATCGAGCCCCACCGCGCGGCAGGCGAGAATCAGATAGGCCGCCTGGAGCGTGCCGTTGCGGAAGGCTGTGACCTCGGCAAGGGCCGGGTTCTCGGCATACCAGTCGCGCAGCGGCACGTGCGGATAGAGACGCGGGAAGAGGTCGTAGAACGCGAGGTCGTGGCCGACGATCGCGGTGACCGGTGCGGCCATGGTGCGCTCGACGTTGCCCGGGCTGAGGGCGGGGCGGAGCTTCTCCTTCGCCTCCGCGCTCATCAGAAACAGAACGCGGGCGGGCGAGCAGTTCGCCGAGGTCGGCCCCATCCGCGCAAGCTCCCAGATCCGGCGGAGGTCCTCCTCGGTGACCCGCGCACGCGTCCAGGCGAGCGGCGTGCGCGCCTCCCGAAACAGGCGGTTCAGCGTCCAGTCATCGAGCACGGCGTTCTCCCCTGCGGAGGGGGAGACGCTACAGCGCGGGGCGTTGCTACTCCACCGCCTGCACCGCGACCACCTCAGGCACGTAGTGCTTCAGCATGTTCTCGATGCCGTGCTTGAGCGTCGCCCGCGAAGAGGGGCAGCCGGAGCAGGAGCCCTGAAGCCGCAGGTGCACAACCCCATCCTCGAACTTGCGGAACACGATGTCGCCGCCGTCCATCGCCACGGCGGGGCGGACGCGGGTGTCGATCAGCTCGCGGATCTGGGCGACGATCTCCCGATCCTCCGGCCTGACCTCGACCTCCTCCTCCGCGGCCTCAGCCGCTCCTTCGATCACCGGCTTGCCGGAGACGAAATGGTCCATGATCACGCCGAGGATCTGCGGGCGAAGCACTTGCCAGTCGGCGTCCCAGTCCTTCGTGACGGTGACGAAGTCGGTGCCGAGGAAGACCCGGCTCACGCCGGGAAGGGCGAACAGGGCCTGTGCGAGCGGGCTCTGTGCGGCGGCTTCGGCGGAGGGGAAATCGGCCGTGCCGGAGGGCATGACCTCGCGGCCGGGCAGGAACTTCAGCGTGGCGGGGTTCGGCGTGCCCTCGGTCTCGATAAACATGGTGTGCTCCGTTCAGGCTCCGCCCCGGAGCGGGCGACGGCATCGCTGTCAGGGAGCGGGCGCCGCGCCAATCCGGACCATGCGGGTCCTCTTTTCCAGTCCGCGAATGATGTGCGCGCGCGGGCCGATAAGGTCAACCCGGTCCGGTCTGCGGCCCGGGCGGCTCAGGCCTCCTCCGCTGCGGCGAGCGCCTCGGCTTCGGTCTCGAACACCCCCTCGACGGCCACGACGGGAAGCGGCAGCCGCGCCCGCTCGGTGAGTGCCACCCAGGCGGTCTCGCCCGAGGAGGCTGTCAGCGGCAGGACGGCCCAGGGGAAGCGCGCCCGTCCCGTGCGCCGTGCGGCACGGAACAGGTCGGGCGCGATCAGCTCGAGACGTTCGGCATCGTGCTCGTCGAGGTCCTGGCCGGAGAGGGCGGAGTCGATCACCCGGTCGAACAGGGCCTGGAGGTCGCTGGACATGCGGGGCGGATGCGCACGCGCCTCGGCGCTGTCAAGCGGAGCATGTGTGTTGCCCCGTCGCGCTGCGCTTGGGCGTGTCTCCACCCTCACTCTGGCCGCTCCCGCCGGGGGCAGCCCGCCTCGCGCCGCGCCCTCCCGAGAGGATCACGCCACCGTCTCGAGTTCCTCCTCTGTCAGCGTGCCTGGGACGATCACGAGCGGGATGCGGAGCTGGCGGTTATAGCGGCCGGTGAGCGCGCTGATCAGCGGCCCAGGCCCCTCGGCCGCCCCGGAGGAGGCGAGCACGAGGACGGAGATTCCCGGCTCCTCGGCGAGGAGCTTGAGGAGCTCCTCGCGCGGGTCGCCCTCGCGCAGATACACCACCGGCATCTGGCCGGTGATGCGGTTCACCTCCGCCGCGAGCCCCTGAAGCAGCTGCTCGGCTTCGGCGCGACGCTCCTCGCGCATCATCTCGGCGATGTTTGCCCATTCCGCCTGGCCGACCGGCTCGGTCACGCGCAACAGAGCCACGCGCCCGCCGCCGCGCAGAGCGCGCAAGGAGGCATAGCGCAGGGCGACCGCCCGTTCGGGGCTGTCATCGACCACCACGAGGAAGGTGCGGGCGCGGCGCGCCGCTGCAGGATCGTGGCCGGACGGCGTGGGTTCCGTGCTCATGGGAGGCGACTCTAGCGCCGGAATAGCACGCTGCCGAGCCAGCCGGCGGCCGCGGCGAGCAGGACGGCGGCGATGCCGTAGGCGAGCGGCTGGTCATGGGCGATCCGCCAGATCTCGGCCGAGGTGCCGGAGCGCACCACCGTCAGCGGCAGGTCGCGTGTGGCCATCACCCGCCCGTCGCGCACGAGCAGGATCTCGACCCGGTAGGGGCCCGGGATCACGGCGGGGGGCAGGAACAGCCGGGCGGAGAACAGCCGGTCGCCGACGAGGCGCACCCCGCCCGGGTCCTCGCTGTACAGGCGCAAGCCCGATTTCAGCTCGATCAGCGCCTGGCGGAAGCTCGGGTCCTCGATCTTGCCGCGCGGGCTGAGCGGCAGCGAGGCAAGCCCGAGCCGAAGCCGTCGCCGCTCCTCGGCCGAGAGGATCGTCTCCACCGGCCGGGTCGAGGCGAGGGCATAGAAGGAGGGGGCGGCCTCGAACTGCTCGGAGGGTCCGTTGAGCCAGATCCCGGCAATGCGCACCTTGCGACGCACCACCACCGGAGCGTTCGGCCCGCGCAGGGTGACGATGATGTCCGCGCCCGGGCCGGCCGCGTCGCCGGTCGCGGTGCCGAACACGATCAGCTCGGCGCCGGCAAAGCCCGTGGTCACCGCAACCTCGCGCTGGGAGAGTTCGGCGAGCAGGCTCTGGGCCGCGGCCGGCACCGGAGCGAGCGAAACGAGGAGCGCGAGCCACAGGTGCCGTGCTCGCGCAGAGAGCCGGCACGCCCTCACAGCAGCGGCCCGAGGCTGTAGAGCGCCTCGGGCCGCCGCACGAGCCCGACCAGGAGCTCGACCGCGACCGCGAGCACAAGCAGCCCGAGCAGGCCGCGCGTCTCCTCCCCGCGCAGGCGCGAGCCGAGGGCCGCGCCGAACTGCGCCCCCGCCACGGCCCCGACCATCAGAAGGAGCGAGAGCACGATATCGACGCTCTGCGTCGAGACGGCCTGAAGCACCGTCACGGCGGCGGTGACGAACACCACTTGGAACAGGCTCGTGCCGATCACCACACCGGTCGGCATGCCGATCAGGTAGATCATCGCCGGCACGAGCACGAAGCCGCCGCCCACCCCCATCATCGCCGACAGAAGGCCGATGCCGAATCCGAGCAAAGCCGGGGGGATGACGGAGATGTAGAGGCGGGACTGGCGGAACCGAACCTTCAGCGGCAGGCCGTGCATCCAGAAATGCTCGTGCAGCCGGCGCCGGAGTTGCCTCCGCCGGCGCAGGATCGCGCGCACGCTCTCGGCCACCATCAGCCCGCCGACGATGCCGAGCACCACCACGTAGAACACTGCCACCACGAGGTCGAGCTGGCCCAACTGCCGCACGAGCGCGAAGGCCTGCACACCGAGGGCGGAGCCGGCGAGCCCTCCCGCCGTCAGCACAACCCCCATCCGGAGATCGACATTGCCGCGACGCCAGTGCGCGATCAGCCCCGACACCGAGGTGCCCATGGTCTGGTTGGCGGAGGTAGCCACCGCGACGGAGGAGGGGATGTCGATGAAGATCAAAAGAGGCGTCATCAGGAAGCCGCCGCCCACCCCGAACAGCCCTGACAGAAGGCCGACGGCGAGCCCGATGCCGACCACGACGAAGGCATCGACCGACATCTCCGCAATCGGCAGATAGACCTGCATGCCCTGGCTCAACTCCCCGGCGGCGCCTCTGCCCTTCGAGCGGGTGCAGTCGAACGCCGATGCGCGGAAGGAACAAGCCGAAAACGGCGTGAGCATGGCCGCGCACGGCGCAGGGCAGACGCTTTGCGGTTGCGGAACCGTGTGTTGCAGCCCCCTCTCGCCGGCGCGACTCTGAACCGTTCGCACGCGCGGAGGGAGGGTTCGGATGGACGGGATGACGAACGGCCGCAGGGGCGTGTTCGGAGCGGCGGCGATGGCATGGGCCGCGGGAGCCTCGGCTGACGCCGTGGCGGCGCCGGCGCAAGTGGGCACGCGTGCCCTTGGCTTCCACCGCGTGCGCGTGGGCGAGATCGAGGTCACGGCGCTGCTTGACGGCGGCATGCAGGGAACGAACGAGGGGATCGCCCGCTTCTTCCCCGACAGCACGCTGGAGACAACCGCTCCGTTGCGCGAGCGCGCCTTCTTCGACCCGCGGGGCCTTCACCAGCCGGTCGCTGCTACCTCGTCAACACCGGGCGGTCGCTCTTCATGGTCGATTGCGGCGCGCATTCCTCGTTCATCCCGACGACGGGCGGGGCGCTCGCCGCGCTGCGCGCCTCGGGTTATGTGCCCGAACAGGTCGAGGCGGTGCTTCTGACGCATATCCACCCCGAGCATACCCTCGGCCTCTCCTACGACGGCACGACACGGAACTTCCCGACGCGGAGGTGGTGGTCGCTGACGCCGACCACCGGTTCTGGACCGACCCGACGATGGAGCGGCGCGTGCCGCAGGGGCGGAGGTTCATCGAGGCGGCACGGCGCGCGATCCGCCCCTATGCGGGGCGGATCCGTACCTTCGCCATCGACCGCGAGGTCGAGGTCCTGCCCGGCGTGTTCAGCGTGCCCGCTCCGGGCCACACGCCCGGGCATGTGAGCTACCGCTTCTCGTCCGGCAACGAGACGATGCTGATCTGGGGCGACATCGCGCACCAGACGGTGATCCAGCTCGCGCGGCCACGCTGGCGCGTCGGCGTCGACGTCGACCAGGCGATGGGCGTGGAGAGCCGCCTGCGCACGCTCGAGATGCTCGCCCGCGAGCGGATCCTCGTCGGCGGGGTGCATGTGCCCTGGCCCGGCTTCGGCCGCGTTCTGGCCGACGGCGAGGGCTATCTCTGGGTGCAGCGGCCCTGGCAGCTCGGGCTCGGGCCGATCGGCTGAACGGAGAGACGGCTCAGCCGGGGGACTGCCAGGTGACCGTGAGCTCGTGCCGGTTGTGCCAGAGGTGGCGCACGGAAGCGCCCGGAATCGCCGCCGCCTCGTCGGCCACCGCATGGTCTCCCTCGCCCTGGAACTTCAGCGTGCAGACGATCCGCCGCGCCGCCCCGGCGGCGATCCAGGCCCGCAGAAGCCGCAGTATCCGCTTCGGGTAGGCGACCACGTCGCACACGAGCCAGTCCGCAACACCGTTCTCGGCGCGCCAGCGCTCGGGCGCGATCGCAAACGCGCTCTGCCGCAGCACCGTGACACCCGGCATCGCGGCGATCGCGGGCTCGAGCGGCGCCTTGTCGACGGCGATGACGCGCGCGCCGAGACGCGCGAGCGCCCAGGTCCAGCCCCCCGGAGAGGCGCCGAAATCGAGGCAGGTCTCGCCAGGGTGCGGCCAGCGGCGCCAGAGCGCGAGCGCCTCCCAGAGCTTGAGATAGGCGCGCGAGGGCGGGCCCTCGCGGTCCTCGACGAAGCGTGCCTCGCCATTCGGGAAGGGCGAGGTGCAGGCGGGGCTTGCGAGCAGAAGCCACGGCTCGAGCAGGGTGAAGGAGCCGAGCGGAGAGGCGGGCGCCGCCGCCGGGAAGGCAAGGGGCTTTGCCGAGACATGCGGAAGGCGGGCGGTGATCAGCGCCGCCCTCCGGTAGTGGGCCGGTGCGTAGGCCGCCCAGTTCCGCCCGAGCGCGCGCAGGCGCTTCGCCGCCTCGCCGATCGAGGCGATCGGGATCGCCTCGGGCGCCGTCCAGGTGTTCAGCGCCCAGGCGGCCGGCACAGGCGGGTCTGGGCTGAGCGCGAGCCGCCCGTGCCATGCCTCGACCGACGCGCCGCGCCGGGCGAGCTCCTCGGCAAGCGGCGCCTCGAACCCCTCGGCCGCGAGATAGGCCGAGCGCACCGCCATCGCGCGCGGCCGCGGGGCCCCGCCTAGACCCTGAGGAACCCGACCGCGTCCTCGACCTCGGCGATGGTCGGGGCGGCGAGAGCACGGGCGCGCTCCGCCCCGCGCTTCAGGATCGCCTCCACCGCTCCCGGCTCGGCGAGCAGCCTTCGCATCTCGGCCGCGATCGGCGCAAGCGAGGCGACGAGCAGGTCGGTCAGCGCCGCCTTGAAGGCGCTGAACGGCTTGCCGCCATGCTCAGCGAGCACCGCTGACGGGTGGAGGTCGGCAAGGCCCGCGTAGATGCCGACGAGGTTGCGCGCCTCCGGCCTTCCCTCGAGCCCCGCCTCCTCTGAGGGCAGGGGTTCGGGGTCGGTCTTGGCACGGCGGATCTTGAGCGCGATCGCATCCGCATCGTCGGTGAGGTTGATCCGCGACTGGTCGGAGGCGTCGGACTTCGACATCTTCTTCATCCCGTCGCGGAGGCTCATCACCCGCGCGGCGGGGCCGAGGATCACGGGCTCGATCTCGGGGAACACCGCCCGGCCGGTGTCGTGGTTGAACTTCTTCGCGATGTCGTTGGCGAGCTCGAGATGCTGCTTCTGGTCCTCGCCGACGGGAACGCGCGTGGCCTTGTAGGCGAGGATGTCGGCCGCCATCAGGTTCGGATAGACGTAGAGGCCGGCCGAGGCCGCCTCGCGGTCCTTGCCCGCCTTGTCCTTGAACTGCGTCATCCGGTTCAGCCAGCCGATCCTGGCCACACAGTTGAACACCCAGGCGAGCTGGGCATGCGCCGGCACGGCGGACTGGTGGAAGACGATGTGCTTCTCCGCATCGATGCCGCAGGCGATCATCGCCGCCGCCACCTCGCGCGTCGCGCGGCGGAGCTCCGCCGGGTCCTGCCAGACGGTGATGGCGTGGAGGTCGACCACGCAGAAGAGGCACTCGTGGTCATGCTGCAGCTTCACCCAGTTGCGTATGGCGCCGAGATAGTTGCCCAAGTGCAGGTTCCCGGTGGGCTGCACACCCGAGAAGACGCGGGGAAGCGTGTGCGTGGTCATGCGCTCTCTCTGTCCTGATGGAGGGGACGGGATCGGGCGGCGCGTATCCCGCGCGGCGGCGGGGCGGTCAAGGCCGCGGAGTGCGATCGCGCCGGCGACGCAGATAGGCTTTGATCTCGGCGGGGTGGGCGGCGCGCAAGGCGAGCGCAAGCGCCGCGTAGGCCGCGGCCCCGAGCCCGAGCAGGCCCGCGAGGGCGCCCCAGCGGTAGAGGCGCAGCGCGAGCAGGTCATCGAACAGCACCGCCCGCGCGCCCCACAGCGTGAGCCCCATCAGCGCGGCGGCGAGCAGAATGCGCGCGCCGCGCGACAGTAGCCGCGCATCCTCGCGCCACCGCCCCTGGCGGCGGAGCAGCCAGGCGAGCGCCCCGGCATTCGCCCACGCCGCGAGCGAGGTCGCGAGCGCGATGCCAACATGGCCGAGCGGGCGCACCAGGGCGAGGTTCAGAGCGAGGTTCAGCGCCACGCAGCCGGCCGCGACCTTCACCGGTGTCGCCGTGTCGCCGCGGGCGAAGAAGCCCGGGGCGAGCACCTTGACGAGAACGAAGGCCGGCAGGCCGAGCCCGTAGGCGGCGAGCGTGCGGGCGGTCGCCACCGACGCCTCCGCCCCGAAGGCGCCGCGTTCGAACAGGACGGAGACGATCGGCAGGGCGGCCGCGATCAGCCCGGCCGCCGCCGGCAGGGTGAAGAGAAACGCGAGCTCGATCGCCCGGTTCTGCGTCTCTTTCGCACGCGCCTCCTCGCCGGTGCGCAGCTGGCGCGACAGCGCGGGCAACAGAGCGGTGCCCACCGCGGTGCCGATCACCCCGAGCGGGAGCTGCGCCACGCGGTCGGCATAGTAGAGGAAGGCGATCGCCCCCTCCGGCAGCAGGCTCGCGATGATCACGTCGATCATCAGGTTGATCTGTGTCACGCCTGCCCCGATCGCGCCCGGGATCATGCGCCTGAGCAGGGTGCGCACCTCGGGCGTCAGCCGCGGCGGGGGCAGGGCGAGCGGCAGGCCGGCGCGCGCGACCGCGGCGGCGAGCAGCAGAAGCTGGGCGACGCCTGCGGCCGCCACGCCCCAGGCGAGGCCGTGCGCCCCGCCGAGGCCAAGCACGGGGGCGAGGAACAGGCCGGCGATCAGGCAGAGATTGAACAGCACCGGCGCCGCGGCCGCGGCGACGAAGCGGTCGAGCCCGTTCAGCACGCCCGAGAGCAGCGCGACGACCGAGATCAGGAGGAGGTAGGGGAAGGTGATGCGGGTGAGCTCGACGGCAAGGCCGAAACGATACGCCTCGTCCACGAAGCCCGGGGCGAGCAGCGTCATTGCCTCGGGCATGAAGAGAATGGCGAGAAGCGTCAGCACGGCGAGCGCGGCGATCAGCACCGAGAGCGCGCCCTCGGCCACCCGCCTGGCTGCCGCCGCGCCCTCGCCCGCGAGCGCGCCGGCGAAGAGCGGCACGAAGGCGGCGGCGAAGGCCCCCTCGCCGAACAGGCGCCGGAACACGTTGGGCAGTTTCAGCGCGACGAAGAAGGCATCCGCCTCCGCGCCGGCGCCGAGCCGCGCGGCGATCGCGATGTCGCGCCCGAAGCCGAGGACGCGGGAGAGCGCCGTCCAGGCGCCGACGGTCAGGACATTGCGCAACACGGAACGATCGGGGGGCGGACCTATTGCCTCAGGCGGGCCCGGCGGCGCTGCGCCGGCGCGGCACGCCGCCGCCCGGCAGGGCCGCCGCCGCGGGCTGCGAGGGAGGCTCGAGCGCGGCGAGCAGCGCCTCCTTCAATTGCGCGAGCTTGCGCTCGTTCTCGATCTTGAGCCCGAACACGTCCTTGACGTAGAACACGTCGACCGCGCGCACCCCGTAGGTGGTCACGTGCGCCGAGGCGATCTGCACGCCCTGCTCGCTCATCGCCGCCGTCACGTCGTGCAGGAAGCCCGGCCGGTCGCGCCCGTTCACCTCCACCACCGTGTGCGTGGCCGAGGCGTGGTTGTCGATCACCACGCGCGGGGGGACGTGGATCGCGCGCATGCGCGGTGAGGGCGGGCGTGCCTTGCGGATCTCCTCGGCGATCCTGAGCCGGCCCGACAGCGCCTGCTCGATCAGCACCGAGAGGCGGGCGATCCGGTGCGGCGCGTCGAAGGAGCCGCCGGCGGCGTCCTGGATCCAGAACGTGTCGAGCGCCATGCCGTTCGTCATCGTGTGGATCCGCGCATCGACGATCGAGGCGCCCGCGACCGCGAGCGCTCCCGCCACCTTCGAGAACAGGCCCGGGTGGTCGGCCGCGTAGACGGTGACTTCCGTGACGCCGCGATCGGCGAGCACGAGGGTGCGGATCGCGAGCGGATCGCGTCCCGCCTCGCGCACGAGGCGGGCGTGGCGCACATGTGTGGCTGGGTCGAAGCCGAGCCAGTAGCCGGGATAGCCGAGCGCCATGAAGGCCTCGATCTCGGCCTCGCTGAAGCCCTCCGCCGCGAGCGCCGCTCGGGCCGCCGCGCGGGCGCGGGCGACGCGGGCGTCGCGCTCCGGCACGTTCAGCCCGCCCGCGAGCACCTCGGCCACGCGCCAGTAGATCTCGCGCAAGAGTGTGGCCTTCCAGTTGTTCCACACCTTGGCCGAGACGGCGCGCATGTCGGCAACCGTGAGGATCTGCAGGAGCCTGAGCCGCTCGGGGCTTTGCACGAGCTCGGCGAGATCGAGGATCGTCTTCGGGTCGTCGATGTCGCGCTTGAACGCCGTCTGGCTCAGCACGAGGTGGTGCAGCACGAGCCACGACGCGGTCTCGGTCTCCTCCGCCGAGAGCCCGAGCCGCGGCCCGAGCTCCTGGGTGATCGCCGCGCCGAGCTCGGAATGATCCCCCTCGCGCCCCTTGGCGATGTCGTGCAGCATCATCGCCACATAAAGGGCGCGGCGCGACTGCACCTGGCCGATCAGGGCCGAGGCGACGGGGGCGATGTCGGCAAGCGCGCCGCGCTCGAGATCGTTGAGCACGCGGACCGCTTCGATCGTGTGCTCGTCGACCGTGAAGACGTGATAGGTGTCGAACTGCATCTGGCCGACGATCCTCGCCCAGTCTGGGATGAAGCGGCCGAGAATGCCGGCGAGGTTGAGCGTGCCGAGCCAGCGCGCGCCGTCGGCCCGCGCGGGCGAGTCCGCCGGGCCCGAGAGAAGGTCAAGGAAGATCGCGTTCGCCTCCCGGTCCTCGCGCAGCCGCGCCGCAAGCCGGGCGTTCCGGACGAGCCCGCGCAGCGTGAGCGGGTGGAGCTCCTTGCCCGAATCGCGCGCCACCTTCAGCGCGCGGAACATCAGGATCGGCTCCTCGGCGAAGCTCCGACCCGGGGCGAGCACAACCTTGTTCTCGAGCAGGGCGAAGCCAGCCGCCTCGAGAGCGGGCGTGGTGTCAGGCTGCACGGCGGGCTCGCCGAGCGCGGCGCGCTCGATCGCGGGCTCGACCGTGAGCGTCAGCCGGCGCACCTCGCGCGCGGTCAGGAAGTAGTGCTTCATGAACCGCTCGACGCCCTGCACCGGGCCGTGCCGCGTGTAGCCCATCGCCGCGCCGATCACCGGTTGGAGGTCGAAGGTCAGCCGCTCCTCGGCGCGGCCGGTGGCGTAGTGCAGGTGGAACCGCACCGACCAGAGGAAGGCAGCGGCGCGCCGCCAGGCACGGGCCTCGTCCTCGCCGATCAGCCCGGCGGCGGCGAAGGCGTCGGGGCTGTCTGCGCCGGTGACATAGCGGGCCATCCAGAACAGGGTCTGCAGGTCGCGCAGGCCGCCTTTGCCGTCCTTGACGTTCGGTTCGACGAGGAAGGCGTTGTCGCCGAACTTCCGGTGCCGCTCCTCGCGCTCAGCGCGCTTGGCGGCGAAGAAGGCGGCCGCGCCGTTCTGCGCGCAGTCCTGCCGGAAGCGGTCGCGGAACGCATCGAACAGGGCGCGGTCGCCGTCGATGAAGCGGGCGTCGATCAGGCTCGTGAACACGGTGGCGTCCGACCGCGCCTGAGCGATGCACTCGTCGAGCGAGCGCGTGGCGTGGCCGACCTTCAGCCCGAGATCCCACAGGAAGTAGAGCATGAACTCGACCACCTGCTCAGTGCGCGGCGGCTCCTTCCACGGCGTGAGGAAGAGCAGGTCGATGTCTGAGAAGGGGGCGAGCACGCCGCGGCCATAGCCCCCGGTGGCGGCGAGCGCGAGCGCCTCGCCGGCGGAGGAGATGCCGGGGGGGAAGACGATGGTGGTGGTCCAGCGGTGCAGGGCGCGGATCAGCCGGTCCATGCCGGCGGCGAGCTGTCGGGCGGCCGACACCCCGTCCATCCCCTGCTCGAAGCGATGCTTGGTGTCGGCCTGAAGCCGGCCGAGCTCGCGCCGGAACAGGGCGAGCGCGCGGTCGCGCTTTACGCCGCCGTCGAGGCCACCGGGCTCGGTCGAGGCGCGCAGCGCGGCGAGCTCGGCAAGCAGCGGGTCGGCGCCCGCCGTGGCTGGCGGCTCACTCCGTCCGGCGCCGTCGCCGCCACCGTCCACGCGCTGATCCATGGGCTAGTTTAGGCATGTCCGGCCGTCCGGAAGAAGGGGGAGCCGCGCTCAGTTCTCCCTGCGCGAGAACGGGCGGATCGCCCGCCCGAAGAAGACGGGGGTGGCGAGCCGCCTCGCCACCCCCGGAGAGCGCGTGACCCCAGTCGCCCCGGTTCAGAGCGCGCGTCGGCGTCGCGCGGCGAAGCCAAGCCCGATCAGGCCGGCGCCGAGCAGGCCGAACGTGGCGGGCTCGGGGATGGCGGTGGCGGCGAGCCGGAGGAACGCGTAGTTGGAGTTGTCGCGCGTGGTGTCGTTCGCGACGAACGGCGTCGTTAGCCTCAGTTCGGTGATGTATCGGTCCCGAACGGACTGTCGAAGCGGAAGATGCCGCGACTGAACGGCGTCTCCGGGGTCACCGACCCGAGCCCGTCCGAGGTGAACGCCCCAGGCGCGGTTGGGTTGGCGCTGTTGCTCAGCGTCAGCGCGTAGGTCGTGCCGTCGCCGGTGATGTGGGCCACCTCCTGCGGTGGGTCGTTCGCGAACCGGTTCTCGGCGTAGAGGAAGAGGATCGCGAGCTCGTCGATCCGCGCCGGCATCGCGAAGGTGAAGGTCATCGCTTCCGAGAACAGGATCTCCCGGTTCGCGCCGGCGGTGGCGTTCGTGCCGGGATCGCGCGCAAAGTCGACGCCAAGCCCGGTGCCGCCATTGAACGTATGGGTCGAGAGCGTCGCTGGGTTCTGGAACACGACGAGCCCCTGCGATGCTGCCTGCGCCGCATTGCCGCTCGCGCTGATGGTGACGCCGTTGACGACGCAAGCCGTCGCCCCGACGCACCCTGCCGCCGTCCAGCCGGCCTGGTTGATGATGATCGACGCCTAGGCGGCGCCGCCGGCTGCAAGCCCGTCAAGCACCGTGGCCCCGAGAAGAAATCGCGTCAGTCGAACTAACCCCTCCATCGTGATCGGGCCCTGCCCGATCGAGTGACGTCAAGACAGCTCCCGGCTGTCCGGCGCCCAGCTGATGCAACCGCTGCGCCAGAGGCGAGGCGCCAGCATATTCAAGCGCTTGCTGGGGGGCGCCCTGCACGCCGAGCCGCAGTGTAAAAAACTCGACGAAACGATCAAATCTCGACACACGCGTGCCTGGACATGTGTAAAAGAATCCGACGCCCCCTATCCGACGCCCTCTGACGCATCCGGCGCCTTCAGCATCGCCTTCAGCCGGACGAGCAGGGCGTGCGCCTCGCGCGGGGAGAGGGAATCGGGGTCTGCCGCCTCGAGGGCGGCGAGCACCGGGGTCAGGGCGGGCGGCGGCGGGGCACGGGGGGCGGCGGCGAACAGCGGCAGCTCCTCGGCAAGCGGCGTCAGCCCGCGCGCCCGCTCCTCAAGGGCGGCGAGCACCTGCGCCGCCCGCGCCGTCACCTCCCGCGGCAGCCCGGCGAGCCGCGCGACCGCGATTCCCCAGGACCGGTCCGCGGCACCGGGGCGGATCGCGTGCAAAAACACGACCTCGCCCCGCCACTCGCGGGCGCCGAACTGGGCAAGGCGAAGCTCCGGCAGGCGCGGGGCGAGAGCGGTCAGCTCATGGAAATGGGTCGCGAACAGCGCCCGGCAGCGCAGCCGGTCATGCAGCGCCTCGAGCACCGCCCAGGCGATGGCGAGCCCGTCCCAGGTCGCCGTCCCCCGCCCGATCTCGTCGAGGATCACGAGCGACGCCGGAGTGGCCTGGTTCAGGATCGCGGCCGTCTCGACCATCTCCACCATGAAGGTCGAACGGCCGCGCGCGAGGTCATCGGAGGCGCCGACCCGGCTGAACAGACGATCGACGATGCCAATCCGCGCCGACCTGGCCGGCACGAACAGCCCGGCCTGGGCGAGGATGGCGATCAGCGCGTTCTGCCTCAGGAAGGTCGACTTCCCCGCCATGTTCGGGCCGGTGATCAGCCACAGCCGCCCGCCAGGGGAGAGATCGACCCCGTTGGCGACGAAACTGCCGCCCGCTGCCGCAAGCGCCGCCTCCACCACCGGGTGCCGCCCTTCCTCGACCACGAAGGCCCTGTCCGCAGTGATCTCGGGCCGCGACCAGCCTTGGGCCTCGGCAAGCGCGGCGGTGGCGGCGGCGACGTCGATCGCGGCGAGCGCCTCCGCCGCGTCGGCAATCCCCCCCGCTTCCCCCCGAACCGCCTCGGCGAGAGCGGCGAGCAGCGCCGCCTCGCGCGCCTCCGCCTCGGCCCCCGCGGCGGCGATCCGTGAATCGAGCTCGGCGAGCTCGGTGGTGACGAAGCGCATCGTGCCCGCCATGGTCTGGCGGTGGGCGAGGCCCGGGATCGGCGGCGGGTCGGCTTCGCGCAGCCTCAAGCCCGCCGCCTCCGGCACCTCGGCGAAGTAGCCGAGCTGTGCGGTGTGCCGCACGCGCAGAGCGCCGATCCCGGTGGCGGCCCGATAGGCGGCCTCGAGCCCGGCGACGACGCGCCGGCTGTCGTCGCGCAAGGCGCGCGCGGCATCGAGTGCGTCATCGTAGCCGGGCGCGATCGCTTCCCCCTCCGTGGCCTTCAGCGGCGGGTTCGGCACGAGCGCCCGGCGCAAACGCTCGGCGAGCGGAGGGGCGGGGTCGAGCGCCGCCTCGGCCCGGGCAAGAAGCGTCGGCCGCGGCAGCGTGGCGGCAGCGAGGATCGCCTGCACCGCGCGGGCGGCGTCGAGCCCGTCGCGGATCGCGGCGAGATCGCGCGCCCCGCCGCGGCCGAGGCCGATCCGGCCTAAGGCCCGTGCCATGTCGGGGGCGCGGCGGAGCGCGGCGCGAACGTCGTCCCGCGTGCCCGGGTCGGCGAGGAAGAACCCGGCGGCGTCGTGCCGCGCGGTGATCACGGCCGAAAGCGTGGAGGGGGCGGCGATCCGGGCGGCGAGAAGCCGCGCGCCTGCCGCCGTCACCGTCCGGTCGATCACCTCGAGCAGGCTCCCTTCCCCTGGGGTCAGGCCGAGGCTTCGTCGGGTGGCGACATCGATCGCCATCGTCGTGCCCGCGGTCTCGCGTCGAAGCGGCGACAGAAGCGGCAGCCGCCCGGCCTGGGTCGACCGCACATAGTCGATGATTGCGCCTGCGGCGGCGAGCTCGGCCGGCGTGAAACTGCCGAACCCCTCGAGGGTCGCGACACCATAGGCCTCGGCGAGGCGTCGCTCTGCCGGGCCCGGCCGGAAGCGCGACGCGGGAAGCGCGACGAGGCGATCCTTCCACGGCGCAAGCGCCGCCTCCGACGCCTGCTCCTCGGCGACAAGCAGCTCCGCCGGCTCGAGCGCGGCCAGTGCCCCGGCGAGGTCGCGCGCAGGAAGGCTCCGGCAGGCGAAGGCGCCGGTGGAGACGTCTGCCCAGGCGAGCCCGAGCAGGCCGTCCTCGCCGGGCGGAGAGGCGGCGGCGATCCAGGCCGAACGGCCCGGCTCGAGAAGTGACTCCTCGGTGACGGTGCCGGGGGTGACGACGCGCACCACAGCGCGCGGCAGCGGGCCGCGATGGCCGCGCGCCTTCGCCTCCTCCGGCGTCTCGGTCTGTTCGACGATGGCGACCCTGAAGCCGCGGCGGATCAGGCGCGCGAGATAGGGCTCGGCGTTCGCGGCCGGCACGCCGCACATCGGCACGGGCCTGCCGGCATGCTCGCCGCGGGTCGTCAGCGCGATGTCGAGCACAGGCGCGGCGGCTTCGGCGTCTTCGAAGAAGAGCTCGTAGAAATCCCCCATGCGAAAGAACAGGAGCGCATCGGGGTGCGCCGCCTTGGCGGCGAACCACTGCGCGAACATCGGGGTCGGGGCCGGCATGGCGCGGCACGGTGGCGGGGCGGGCGTGGCGGCGCAAGCCCGTGCTAGGCTCGCGCGAGGGACGCTGGAGCAGGCGACGGGAGGACGAGGATGCGGCTTAAGGGCCTCGACCACATGACGATCAACTGCGCCGTGGGTGACCTCGCCCGGGTGCGCGACGTCTACATCGCCGCCCTCGGTCTCGCGGAAGGGCCGAGGCCGGACTTCCCCTTCCCCGGGCACTGGCTCTACCTCGACGGCAAGCCGGTGGTTCACCTTGCCGGTCGGGCGAGCATCGCCGAGGGAACGATGGGCCCGGCGAAGGGCAGTGCGGGCTTCGACCATGTGTCCTTCACCGCCTTTGGGCTCGAGGCGGCGCGGCAGCGCCTCGCCGACGCTGGGATCCCGTTCGAGGAGGCGCCGGTTCCGGGCTTCCCGCTGCACCAGATCTTCCTCACCGATCCGCTCGGGCAGAAGATCGAGCTCACGTTCTCGACCGAAGCGTGAGGCGGCAGGGGGCGCCTTCACGCCGACACCCCCTCGGCCTCACCGTGCGGGGCGCGTGACCGCGACCGATTTCACGAGAGCGACCACGGGAGAGCCGGGGGAGAGACCGAGGCGCTCAACGGCGTCCTGCGTCACCTGCGCCGCAAGCATCACCGGCCCGACGGCGACCGACACGGCCACCGTCCCGGGCGCACCCGGAGCGAGGCTCGCGACCGTGCCGCGGAGAGCGTTGTGCACGGAGAGGCCCTCCGGCAAACGGTCGGCGAGGATCACGTCGCGGGCGGGGATACGCACCCGGAGACGCGCGCCGATCGCGGCGTCGAGAACGGGGCAGAGAAGCGGGCCGGCCGGGGTGTCGAGCCGCGTCAGGCCGCGCTCGGGCAGGTGCTCGGCAACCGTGGCGTCGAGCACCGTTCCGGGCTCCGCCGCCGCGGCGATCACCGCGATGTCGGTGCGCGCGGCGACGGCGCCGACATCGCCCTCCGCCACGATCCGCCCGGCCTCGAGGACGAGCACGCGGTCGGCAAGCCGCGCCACCTCGTCGAAGTCGTGCGTCACAAGCAGGATGGGGCAGGCGAGGCGCGCGCGCAGCCGCTCGACCTCGGCATAGAGGGACAGCCGGACCGCGCGGTCGAGCGCCGCGAAGGGCTCGTCGAGCAGGAGCACGGCCGGGTCGCGCGCAAGCGCCCGGGCGATCGCCACACGCTGCCGTTGCCCGCCGGAGAGCTCGGCCGGGCGTCGGTCGGCGAGCCCCTCGAGCCCGACCGCGGCGAGCAGGGCGAGCGCCTCGGCCCGGCGCCGTGCCGTGGGCCGGTGGCCGAGCGCCGCCGCCACGTTCCCCAACGCTGTCATGTGCGGGAACAGGGCATAGTCCTGAAACACGAGGCCGACGGCGCGCCTGTGGGGGGGTAGGAACGTGTCGCTTTCGGAACAGAACCACACGGCTTCGCCCGCGGCTATCCGCCCCGCCTTCGCCCGGAACAGCCCCGCGATGGCGCGCAGCACGGTGGTCTTGCCCGCCCCGGACGGCCCGAACAGCGCCGCCACCTCGCCCGGAGCCAGCGTGAAGGCGAGGTCGAGCGGGATCGGCCCCTCCTGCCTGAGCCTGACCGCGAGTGCCGCCTCACCCATGGCGTCGGCCGATCCGTCGCGCGAGCGTGTTGGTGACGGCGAGCGCGAGCACGGACAGCGCGAGCAGCGTCGCGGCCATGATGCCGGCGCCGCGGTCGTCGAACGCCTGAACCCGGTCATAGATCGCGATCGCGACCGTCCGCGTCTCGCCCGGGATCGAGCCGCCGACCATCAGCACCACGCCGAACTCGCCGATCGTGTGTGCGAAGGCGAGCACAATGCCGGTGACGAGGCCTGGCCAGGCGAGCGGCAGCTCGATTCGCAGGAACACCTGCCAGGGGCTCAAGCCCGACACCGCCCCCGCCTCGCGCACCGAGGGCTCGATCGACTCGAAGGCGCGCTGCGCCGGCTGCACCGCGAAGGGGATGTTGACGAGGATCGAGGCGAGCAGCAGCCCCTCGAAGGAGAAGGCGAGAAGCCTCCCCGTCACCGCCTCGAAAGCGGCGCCGAGCGGGCTGTCGCGGCCGAAGGCGAGCAGCAGGTAGAAGCCGACCACGGTGGGCGGAAGCAGAAGCGGCAACGCAACGAGCGCCTCGGCCACGCCCTTGCCCCGGAAGCTGCGATAGGCGAGCACGCGGCCGAGCCAGAGGGCGAGCGGGGCGAGGCCCACGACCGTGCCGAGGCCGAGCTCGGCCGAGAGCAGGAACGCCTCCCAGTCCATTCCCGACCTAAGCGCCCGGACGCGTGAAGCCGTGGCGGGCGAGGATCGCGCGCGCCGGCTCTTCCTGCAGGAAGGCGAAGAAGCGCTCCGCCACCGGCCCGGCCCCACGGAGCAGGACCATGCGCTGCCGCAGCGGCTCGTGCCACGCCTCGGGGATCAGGGCGAAACGCCCGAGCCGCGCGATCGGCGGCGCGAGCGCGAAGGAGTGGGAGATGATGCCCCCCTCGGCGTTGCCGCTCGCTGCGAACTGCGCTGCCTGGGCCACGTTCTCGCCGAACACGAGCGCAGGGCGCAGGGCCTCCCACAGGCCCCGTGACGTGAGCGCCTGATTTGCCGCGCGGCCGTAGGGAGCGTGCTCGGGAGAGGCGATCGCGAAGCGGCTGACGCGGCCGGACGCGACCGCTGCGGCGAGACCGTCGAGCGCACCGTCGGCCTCGAACGGCGCCCCGTCCGGCGCGAAGAGAACGATCCGCCCGACGGCGTAGAGCGTGCCGCCGTCCCGCGTGAGCCCCCGTTCGGCGAGCCGGGCCACGAAGCTCTCGTCGGCCGAGAGGAAGAGCTCGAAGGGCGCTCCGCGCTCGATCTGGCGCGTGAGATGACCGCTCGAGCCGAGCGTGACGCGAACCGTGCCGTGCCCGGCCGAGCGGAAGGCGGCGGCGAGCTCCTCGATCGCGAAGTGCAGGTCTGAGGCGGCGGCGATCGTCGGCGGCCGGCTCTCCGCCCACGCCGGCGACGACGTCGCGGCGGCGGCGGCCAGGGCGAGGAGGGCGCGGCGTCGCGGCATCGTGGCGGCCTGGGCGGGGGGTCGATATGGCGGGCGATATCGAGCAGGCCCCCCTCCGTCAACCACGCCTTTTCCTGATCCGGCATGCCTGCCAAGGTGCGGCGGAAAGCGAGGATGCGTTCGAGAGGGAACGGCGATGGACGGAACGGAGGGGCGAAGCGCGCGGATCACCGCCGAGGAGGCGCTGCAGCTCCATGCCATGGGCCGGCCGGGCAAGCTCGAGATTCGCCTCACCAAGCCGCTGACCACGGCGCGCGACCTCTCGCTCGCCTATTCCCCCGGCGTGGCCGAGCCCTGCCGCCAGATCGCCGCCAACCCCTCGCTCGCCTACGATTACACCGCCAAGGGCAACATGGTGGCGGTGATCTCGAACGGCACCGCCGTGCTGGGCCTCGGCAATCTCGGCGCGCTCGCCTCGAAGCCGGTGATGGAAGGCAAGGCGGTGCTGTTCAAGCGCTTCGCCGATGTCGACGCGATCGACCTCTGCATCGACACCGAGGACACCGACGCCTTCGTCAACGCCGTGCGCTATCTCGGCCCCTCCTTCGGCGGCATCAACCTCGAGGACATCCGCGCGCCCGAGTGCTTCATCATCGAGCAGCGGCTGCGCGAGCTGATGGACATCCCCGTGTTCCATGACGACCAGCACGGCACCGCGATCGTCGCCGCCGCTGGGCTGATCAATGCCGCGCACCTGACGGGGCGCGAGCTCGGCGACATGACGCTCGTGGTCAACGGCGCGGGGGCGGCCGGGATCGCCTGTGTGGAGCTGCTCAAGGCGATGGGGATGCGGAGCGACCGGGTGATCCTCTGCGACACCAAGGGCGTGATCTGGAAGGGCCGAACCGAGGGGATGAACCAGTGGAAATCGGCCCACGCGGTGGAGACGCGCGCGCGCACGCTCGCCGAGGCGCTCGAGGGGGCGGATGCCTTCTTCGGCCTCTCCCAGGCCGGGGCGTTGACCCAGGCGATGGTGCGGTCGATGGCGCCGCGGCCGATCATCTTCGCGATGGCCAACCCCGACCCCGAGATCACCCCCGAGGAGGCGAAGGCGGCGCGGCCGGATGTGATCATCGCCACCGGCCGGAGCGATTATCCGAACCAGGTCAACAACGTCCTCGGCTTTCCCTACATCTTCCGCGGGGCGCTCGACGTGCGCGCCTCGACCATCAACGACGCGATGAAGGTAGCGGCGGCCGAGGCGCTCGCCGCGCTCGCCCGCGAGGACGTGCCGGACGAGCTCGACGCGGCGTCCGCCGCCGGCGGGCGGCGGCTCCGCTACGGCCCCGACTATATCCTGCCGCTTCCCTTCGACCCGCGGCTGATTTCCCGCGTCTCGCCGGCGGTGGCGAAGGCGGCGATGGACAGCGGCGTGGCGCGCCGGCCGATCCGCGATCTGCGCAAATACGCCCGCGACCTCGCCGCACGGCTCGACCCGGCTTCCGCCGCCCTCGATGCGATCATGGAGGCGGTGCGGGCGAACCCGCGCCGGGTGGTGTTCGCGGAGGGCGAGGAGGAGAAGACGATCCGCGCCGCGGTCGCGTTCCGCAATGCCGGCTACGGCACGCCGGTGCTGATCGGGCGCGAAGATCGCGTGCACGCGACCATGGCCGCGCTCGGCCTCGACGACCCGGGCGGGATCGAGATCCACAACGCCCGGCTCTCGGGCGCCAACGCCCGCTACGCCGAGTTCCTCTACGCGCGGCTGCAGCGCAAGGGGGCGCTCGCGCGCGACTGCCAGCGCCTCGTCAACCAGGACCGGAACGTCTTCGCCGCCTGCATGGTGGCGCTGGGCGATGCGGATGCGATGGTGACGGGGCTGTCGCGCAGCTACAGCGTCAGCCTCGAGGGGGCGATGACGGTGATCGATCCGGCACCGGGTCATCTCGTGTTCGGAATCTCGATCCTGCTCACCGGCCAGGGCACGGTGCTCGTTGCCGACACCGCCGTGCACGAGCGCCCTGGCGCGGCGGAGCTTGCCGCGATCGCCAAGGCCACGGCGGCGGCGGCGCGGCGGATGGGGCTCGAGCCGCGCGTGGCCTTCCTCTCCTTCTCCACCTTCGGCGACCCGAAAGGCTCGATCCCCGCCTCGATCCGCGAGGCGGTGGCGCTGCTCGACGCCCGCCGGCCGGATTTCGAGTATGACGGCGAGATGGCGGCCGATGTCGCGCTCGACCCCTCGTTGCGCGCCCTTTACCCGTTCTGCCGGCTTACGGGCCCTGCGAACGTGCTCGTGATGCCGGGGCTGCATGCGGCGCACATCCTGACGCGCGCTCTGCCGCGGCTTGGGCAGGTGACGGTGATCGGGCCCATCCTCCAGGGGCTCTCGCGGCCTGTGCAGATCGTTCCGCTCGACGCCTCGACCAACCAGCTCGTTCTGATGGCGGCCTTCGCGGCCTATCAGGGGCTCGCGCGGTAGGGGACGGGGCGATCTCGGCGCCAACCTCGCACGCTGCGTGGCGGGGTCTTGCGCCGACCATCCCCTTGCCGCCGCCCGCCGCGCGCGGCATCTCACCCCCATGCCAGCCACACTGCTCGACCGCCTCTGGGCGCTGCACCGGATCGGACCCGCCGGCGGCGGCCAGGACCTGATCCATATCGACCGCATCCTGCTGCACGACCTCTCCGGCGCGCGGGCGCTGACCGAGGTGGCGGAGAAGGGATACGCGATCCCCAACCCCGGCCTCGCCTTCGCCACGCCCGACCACGCCGTCTCCTCCGCCCCCGGCCGCACGGCCGAGACCTTCGCCAAGGGCGCGGGCGGGGTGAAGGCGCTGCGGGAGGGCGCGGCACGGCACGGGATACGCCTCTTCGACCTCGGCGAGGACGGGCAGGGGATCGTGCACGTGATGGGGCCGGAGCTCGGCATAGTGCTCCCGGGCCTCTGCGTGATCTGCGGCGACAGCCACACCTGCACCAATGGCGGCCTCGGCGCGCTCGCCTTCGGCGTCGGCTCCTCCGAGCTCGCGCACGCGCTCGCGACACAGACGCTTCGCATCGCGAAGCCACGCTCGATGCGCATCCGATTCGAGGGCGCCTTCCCCGCCGGCACGACGGCGAAGGATGCCGTGCTCGCCGCGATCGGCCGGCTCGGCGCCGGTGCGGGCGCGGGATACGCGGTCGAGTGGGCGGGCTCCGCCGTGCGCGCGCTGCCCGTGGAGGCGCGGCTGACGCTCTGCAACCTCACGATCGAGCTCGGCGCGCGCATCGGCTTCGTCGCGCCGGACGAGAGGGTGTTCGAGTGGGTCGCGGGGCGCGACCTCGCGCCGAAGGGAGAGATGTGGGAGCGTGCGGTGGCGCATTGGCGCACGCTCCGATCTGACGACGACGCGGTGTTCGACGCCGAGCAGGTGATCGATGCCGGAACGGTCGCGCCGCAGGTGACCTGGGGCACGAGCCCCGAGCATGTCATTCCCGTCGATGCGACGATCCCCGACCCGAAGGACGCGCCGGACGCGACGCGCAGGCGTGCCTGGGAGGAAGCGCTCGCCTACCAGGGGCTCGAGCCGGGCCGCCCGATCGCGGGCACGCCGATCGACTGGGTGTTCATCGGCTCCTGCACCAATGCGCGGCTTTCGGACCTGCGCGAGGCGGCGGCCCTCCTGCGCGGGCGTCGCGTGGCGGCGGGCGTCACCGCCTGGGTTGTTCCGGGGTCTGTGCGGGTGAAGCGGGAGGCCGAAGCCGAGGGGCTCGACCGCGTCTTCACCGAGGCGGGCTTCGCCTGGCGCGAGCCGGGCTGTTCGCTGTGCGTGGCGGCGAATGGCGAGGCGGTGCCGCCCGGGGCGCGCTGCGTCTCGACCTCGAACCGGAACTTCGTCGGCCGCCAGGGCCGCGGCGCGCGCACCCACCTCGCCTCTCCGGCGATGGCGGCCGCCGCCGCCGTGGCGGGGCGCATCGTCGATGTGCGGAGCTTCGCGCCGTGACGCCCTTCACCACCGTCACCGGCCCTGCGGCGCCCCTGTTGCGCCCCAACATCGACACCGACGTGATCATCCGCGTCGAGCGTCTCGTCGGCACGACGCGCGCGGAGATGGGCGCTCACGCGTTCGAGGTGTGGCGACGCCGCGCCGACGGCAGCGAGGACCCCGAGTTCGTTCTGAACCGCGAACCGTTCCGGCGTGCGCCGATCCTGCTCGCGGGGCCCAATTTCGGCTGCGGCTCGTCACGCGAAGGGGCGGTGTGGGCGCTCGCCGGGGCGGGGATACGCGCGGTCATCGCCCCCTCCTTCTCCGACATCTTCGCCGCCAACGCCCTGCAGAACGGGCTCCTGCCGGTGGTGCTGCCGGAGGCGACGGTCAGGCGTCTCGCCGCAGCCGTGGAACGAGCGCCAAGCGAGGCTCTGGTCACGGTCGATCTCGAGCGCTGCGTCGTGGTTGGGCCGGAGGGCGACGTGCACCGTTTCGAGATCGACACTGCCCGGCGCGAGGCGCTGCTCGCGGGCCTCGACGACATCGGTCTTACTTTGCGCGAAGCCGGCGCAATCGCCGCCTGGCAGGAGCGGGATCGCGCCGCGCGCCCCTGGGTCTGGCTGGCCTGAGCCCCGGCATGGCCTTTCCTGCCGAAAATGACCAACTCGTAATCCTTCCGAACGGGTCGCGGTAACCTCGCTGAGCACACTCTCTGCGTGTTCCGGGTGGCGGCCTTTCCCGGCAGGCCGCCATCCGCATCGCGGGTCGGCGGCATGACTACCTCCCAGCCGCCGGCCCGCCTCTTTATCCTCCGCGTTGTCCCTCCCCCTCGACGTGCCCGCGCCGCCCCTGCCCGCTGCCTCGCGCGGGCGGCGCGAGGCCATTGCGTTTCCCGGGCGTGCTTGTCACCCTTGTTTCCGCTGACGAGGAGCGACGGCCCGCGCGCGTGACCAGCATCACCCCCCTGCGCTTCCCCCAAGCCGGACATTCCGGGCGCGGCGGCGACGAAACGCTGTGGGCCGTCATCGCCACCGTCGGCAGGACCGACAGGATCGCCGAGATCTACCGCTCGCGTGACGCCGCGCTCGAGGACCGCGCCTGGCGCGCGGCACAGGTGCGCGCCTATGCCCACCTGTTCGCGCGCACCAAGGAGCCCGCGCCGCGCTACTCGGTCGCGCCGATCCGGCGCGCCGACATCCCCCGCGCCTGGTCTCCCCTGCCGGCGCTCGGCTTCCTGCGCGGCCGGTTTCTCTAGGCTTACGCCGCGGGAGGCCGTCTCCCCGGCCGCCGCGGCGGCGGCAAACCGCCGGCGCTCGGAGGGAAGACCCGGGCCGTGTGCGGGCCGCAGGGCCGTGGACGGAACGCAACGATCGCGGGGTCGTCTGCCGTTCGTGGCGCGCGCTTGCCTTCGCGCCGGGCCTTATCCCTGGGCATCACCGCCGCTCGTTCGGCTCCCGCCCCCGCGGCCCTGACGCCCGGCCCGCTCAGCCTTTGCCCTCGAAGAACTCGCGCACCTTGGCGAAGAACCCCGCACTTTCCGGCGAGGAGCGGTCGCCCGCCTTCTCCGCCTCCTCCTCGAAGGCTCGCAACAGCTCCTGCTGGCGCTTGGTGAGGTTCATCGGCGTCTCGACAGCGACCTGGATGTAGAGATCGCCGCGCGCTGCCGAGCCGAGCTGCGTCATGCCCTTGCCGCGCAGGCGGAACTGGTCGCCGGTCTGCGTGCCCGGGGTGATCGTCACCTTGGCGCGCCCGCCCTCGATCGTCGGCACCTCGATCGCACCGCCGAGCGCCGCCGTCGTCATGCGCAGCGGCACGCGGCAGTAGAGGTTCGCGCCCTCGCGCTGGAACAGCGGGTGCGGCCGGACGAGAACGGTGACGTAGAGATCGCCGGCCGGAGCGCCGCGCAACCCCGCCTCTCCGGCACCGGCGACGCGCATGCGCGTGCCGTCCTCCACCCCGGCGGGGATGTCGACCGAGAGTGTGCGGTCGCGCTGCACCCGGCCCGAGCCCTGGCACACCCGGCAGGGGTCCTTCACCACTTTGCCGAGGCCGCCGCAGCTCGGGCAGGTGCGCTCGATCAGGAAGAAGCCCTGCTGGGCGCGGATCTTGCCCACACCGCCGCAGGTGCCGCAGGTCACCGGCCCCGCTCCGCCCTCCGAGCCTGTGCCCTTGCAGGCCTCGCAGGTGACCGCGGTCGGTACCCGGATCGTGGCCTTCTTGCCCGAGAAGGCCTCCTCGAGCGAGATCTCGACGCGCGTCTGCAGATCCGCGCCGCGGCCCATGCCGGCGGCCGAGCCGCGCCCGGCACGCCCGCCCATCAGGTCGCTGAAGATGTCGTCGAACATGTCGGCGAAGGAGCCGCCGCCCGGGAATCCGCCAAAGCCTCCGGGCCCGGGGCGCGGGCCGGCCGCCGTGCCGTCGAACGCGGCATGGCCGAACCGGTCATAGGCCGCGCGCTTCTCGGCGTCCTTCAGCACGTCGTAGGCTTCGTTCACCTCCTTGAACTTCGCCTCGGCCTTCTTGTCGCCGGGGTTACGGTCGGGGTGATACTTCATCGCGAGCTTGCGGTAGGCCTTCTTGATCTCCTCCGCGCTCGCGTCCTTCGCGACGCCAAGGGTCGCGTAATAGTCCTGCTTCGCCATCGGTGGTCAGGCGCCGGGGCTGCGCCGCCCCCGTGCCCCGAGGGACGATCGGGTCCATCGGGGGGAAGGGGCGGCGCGCATCGTCCTCAGCCGGGAGCGGTCGCGCCGCTCAGGCAGACTTCTTCCGGCTCTTCTCGTCGACGTCCTCGAACTCGGCGTCGACGACCTTCTCGTCCTTCGCGCCCTCCGGGCCGGAGCCGCCCGGCGCGCCGCCGCCGGCGTCCGGGCCGGACTGGGCCTGGCGGTAGAGGACTTCGCCGAGCTTCATCGAGGCCTGGGCGAGGGCGTCGGTGGCGCGGCGGATCGCCTCGACATCGTCACCGTCGCGGACCGCACGGAGCTCGGCAAGCGCCCGCTCGGCCGCCTCCTTCTCGGGCGCGGAGCCGAGCTTCTCGGCGTTCTCCTTCAGCGTCTTCTCGGTCTGGTGCGCGAGCGCATCGGCATGGTTGCGCGCCTCGATCGTCTCGCGCCGGCGACGGTCGGCCTCTGCGTTCGCCTCCGCCTCCTTGATCATGCGCTGGATCTCGGCCTCGGTGAGCCCGCCCGAGGCCTGGATGCGGATCTGCTGCTCCTTGCCGGTCGCCTTGTCCTTGGCCGAGACCGAGACGATGCCGTTGGCGTCGATGTCGAACGTCACCTCGATCTGCGGCACGCCGCGCGGCGCGGGCGGGATGCCCACGAGGTCGAACTGGCCGAGCAGCTTGTTGTCGGCCGCGATCTCGCGCTCGCCCTGATAGACCTTGATGGTGACGGCGGTCTGATTGTCGTCGGCGGTCGAGAAGATCTGGCTCTTGCGGGTCGGGATCGTCGTGTTGCGGTCGATCAGCCGGGTGAACACGCCGCCCAGGGTCTCGATGCCGAGCGAGAGCGGGGTGACGTCGAGCAGGACGACATCCTTCACCTCGCCCTTCAGCACCGCGCCCTGGATCGCCGCGCCGATCGCCACCACCTCGTCGGGGTTGACGTTGCGCGCGGGCTCGCGGCCGAAGAAGTTCTTCACCGTCTCGATGATCTTCGGCATGCGCGTCATGCCGCCGACGAGGATCACCTCGTCGATGTCGCCACGCGCCACGCCCGCATCCTTGAGCGCCTGCTCGCAGGGGCCGAGCGTCTTCTGGATCAGGTCCTCGACCAGCGCCTCGAGCTTGGCGCGCGAGAGCTTCACCACGAGGTGCTTCGGGCCGGAGGCGTCGGCGGTGATGAAGGGGAGGTTGATCTCCGTCTCCTTCGAGGAGGAGAGCTCGATCTTGGCCTTCTCCGCCGCTTCCTTCAGCCGCTGCAGCGCGAGCTTGTCGTTGCGCAGGTCGATGCCCTGGTCGCGTTTGAACTCATCGGCGAGGTAGTCGATGATACGCTTGTCGAAGTCCTCGCCGCCGAGGAAGGTGTCACCGTTCGTGCTCTTCACCTCGAACACGCCGTCCTCGATCTCGAGGATCGAGATGTCGAAGGTGCCGCCGCCGAGGTCGTAGACGGCGACCGTTCCGGCCTTCTTCTTCTCAAGGCCGTAGGCGAGCGCCGCGGCGGTCGGCTCGTTGATGATGCGCAACACCTCGAGCCCGGCGATCCGGCCGGCGTCCTTCGTCGCCTGGCGCTGGCTGTCGTTGAAATAGGCCGGGACGGTGATGACGGCCTGCGTCACCTTCTCGCCGAGATAGGCCTCGGCCGTCTCCTTCATCTTCATCAGCACGAAGGCGCTGATCTGCGAGGGAGAGTACTTCTCGCCACGCGCCTCGACCCAGGCATCGCCGGTCGCCGATTTGATGATCTTGTACGGCACCATGCCGATGTCCTTGGTCACCATCGGGTCGTCATAGCGGCGGCCGATCAGGCGCTTGACCGCATAGAACGTATTCAGCGGGTTGGTGACCGCCTGGCGCTTCGCCGCCTGGCCGACGAGGCGCTCACCATTGTCGGTGAAGGCGACCATCGAGGGCGTGGTGCGCGCGCCCTCGCTGTTCTCGATGACGCGGACATCCTTACCCTCCATGACAGCCACGCAGCTGTTCGTGGTGCCGAGGTCGATGCCGATGACCTTGCTCATGCTGTTCTCCTTTTCCGGCGAGACCGCCCGGCCCGTCAGAGGCGCCGGCCGGCCCCCCTCTCTCTCGATATGCACAAGCTGCGGCGGGGGAGCCGCAGCGGACGTCAGGCATGTATTCAGCGCAACGAGCCCCGACAAGGGGCGCAGGCGGACGCGGCTCCCGCAGCCGCCTCAGGCCTCTGTGTCGAGCGTGCTGCCCGGTTCGGCGGAGTGTGCGTGCGGGGCGGCCGGGGTGGGGGCGGGAGCGCCCTTCGAGACCACGACCATCGCCGGTTTCAGGAGCCGGCCGCTGATCGTCCAGGCAGGGGTCCAGGCCTGGATGACGTGGCCCGCGGGCACCTCGGCCGATGCCGCCTCGGCCATCGCCTGGTGCAGCTCGGGGTCGAACTTCGCACCCGCTGCGTCCACCCGGACCACGCCGTTGCGCTCGAGCGCGCCGAGCAAGGCGCGGCCGATCGCCTCCACACCTTCGCGCAGCCGGGCGACGATCTCGGGCTCTCCCTCCGCCGGGGCGGGCAGGGAGGCAAGCGCGCGCTCGAGATTCTCGGCCGCGTCCACCACGTCGCGGGCGAACTTCGTCACGGCGTAGTTGCGCGCGTCCTCGACCTCGCGCCGGGCGCGGGCGCGCACGTTCTGCGTCTCCGCCTCGGCGCGAAGCCACTTGTCCTTGAGAGACGCCACCTCCGCCTCAAGCGCCGTGATGCGCGCTGCCGCCTCCGCCATCAGAGCCTCCGGTGTCGGCTGGGGCGGCTCCTCGCGCGCGGCCTCCGCCTCTGGCCCCGCGGGCGGGGCGGCGGAGGAGGGGGGCTGGGTGTCGGGCGTGTCGGTCTTGTCCTGCATGGCGCGGCACACTTAAGGGGGAGAGGGCGCGAAGGAAAGGGCGAGGGGGCAGGGCTGCTTGCGGCGCACGCCCGAGGCGCGGCGCGGGCGGGTGGGCCACCGCGCTCAGCCGAGCAGGCGGCCGATCACCTTCGCCGTGTAGTCAACCGCCGGGATGATCCGGCCGTAGTTGATCCGGGTGGGGCCGATCACCCCGATCGCGCCGACGATCCGGTCGCGTGCGTTCCGGTAGGGAGCGACGATCATCGTCACGCCCGCCGCCTCGAACAGCCGGTTCTCCGAGCCGATGAAGATCTGCACGCCGTCAGAGGCCTGGGCGAGCTCGAGCAGTTTCAAGAGCGTCTCCTTCGCCTCGAGACGCTCGAACAGAGCGCGGATCGTCTCGAGCCGCTCGAGCGCGGTGACATCGGCGAGAAGCTGCGCCTGGCCGCGCACGATCAGTGCCCGCCCCGCGCCGGCCTGGGTGGCGAGGCCCGCCTCCACCACCTTGCCGGTGAGCTCGTCGAGCTCGGTGCGGTGGGCGGAGATCTCCTCCTCGAGCACACGCCGCGCCTCCTCGAGCGTGCGGCCGGCAAGCCGTGCGTTGACATAGTTGCTGGCCTGGGCGAGGGCAGAGGGAGGAAGGCCCTCGGGGGGCTGGATCACCCGGTTCTCGACCTGCCCGTCCTCGGTCACGAGCACGACGAGGACGCGGCCCGAGCCGAGCGAGACGAACTCGACATGCTTGAGCGCGGCCTCGGATTTCGGCGCGATCACGAGCCCTGCCGCCTGCGACAGGCCGGCGAGCAGGGCGGAGGCCTCGGCCAGCACCTCCTCGATTGACCGCCCCTCGGCCTGGCAGCGGGCGGAGATCGCCTCCTCCTCCTCCGGCGTGAGCGAGCCGCGCTCGAGCAGGCCATCGACGAACATGCGCAAGCCCCGGTCGGTCGGAAGCCGTCCGGCGGAGGTGTGCGGGGCGAAGATCAGGCCGCTCTCCTCGAGATCGGCCATCACGTTGCGTATGGTCGCGGGCGACAGCGCCATCGGCAGCCGGCGCGAGAGCGTGCGCGAGCCGACCGGCTCGCCCGTCGCCACATAGGCCTCGACGATCTCGCGCAAGATCATGGCCGACCGGCTCGGCAGGCCGACCGCACCGGTCGTGCCGGCTGCGCCCGGCGGCGCCGCCACGTCACGTCGCGTCTGGTCGCTTGCCATGTTTTCTACGTATGAACGGCCCCGGCGGGGGTCAACGCGGCCGCCCGGGCTGGAGAGACCGTGCCTGCGCCGATCGCCTATCTCGTCGCCGCTCTCGCTGAGATCGTCGGCTGCTTCGCGTTCTGGGCCTGGCTTCGGCTCGGCGCCTCGGCGCTGTGGCTCATCCCCGGCATGGCCTCTCTCGCCCTGTTCGCCTGGGCGCTGACCTGGGTGGAGGCGGCCGCCGCGGGGCGCGCCTATGCCGCCTATGGCGGCGTCTACATCGCCGCCTCGCTCGCCTGGCTCTGGGCGGTCGAGGGGCTGCGGCCGGATCGGTGGGACCTCGCCGGCGCCGCCCTCTGCCTCGCCGGGGCGGCGGTCATCCTGTTCGGGCCGCGCGGGGCGTGACCGCGCCGGCGGGGGGTCGCCGAGACTCCGGGCGGTGGCTATTGTCCGGCGCGACCAAGAACGACGCCAGACACCGGAACCGACACCGATGCGCCCCTCAGGCCGTGCCGCAGACGAGCTTCGCCCCGTCACCCTCGAGCCGAACGTCTCGCGCCATGCCGAGGGCTCCTGCTTCGTGAAGTTCGGCCACACCCATGTCCTCTGCACCGCCTCGATCGAGGCCAAGGTGCCGCCCTTTCTGCGCAACCAGGGCCAGGGCTGGATCACCGCCGAATACGGCATGCTGCCCCGCTCGACCCATACGCGCACCGACCGCGAGGCAGCGCGCGGGCGGCAGTCCGGCCGCACGCAGGAGATCCAGCGGCTGATCGGACGCGCGCTCCGCGCCGTCGTCGACCTCAAGGCGATGGGCGAGATGACGATGACGCTCGACTGCGACGTGATCCAGGCCGATGGCGGCACGCGCACGGCGGCGATCACCGGCGCCTGGGTTGCGGCGGCCTGTGCCTTCAACCGGCTGGTGCGCGCGCGCGTGCTCAACGCCTCGCCGATGCGCGGCCAGGTCGCCGCCGTCTCCTGCGGGCTGTGGCGCGGGCTTGCGGTGCTCGACCTCGACTATGCCGAAGACAGCGAGGCGGAGGCGGATGGCAATTTCGTCCTCACCGAGGATGGCGGGATCGTCGAGGTGCAGGCCACCGCCGAGCGCCGGCCGATGACGCAGCGCGAGATCGATTCGCTGATGGCGCTCGCGCGCGGCGGCTGCTCCACCCTGTTCGACCTGCAGAAGGAGGCGGTGCATGGCTGAGCGACGCCTCGACCGCGGCGCGCGTCTCGTCATCGCCACCCACAACGCGGGCAAGCTCGCCGAGATCGCCGCCCTGCTCGCGCCCTGCGGCATCGAGACGGTGGGGGCGGCCGCTCTCGGCCTTCCCGAGCCCGCCGAGACGGGGGAGAGCTTCGCCGCGAACGCGACGATCAAGGCCGTCGCGGCCGCCGCCGCCTCGGGGCTTCCGGCTCTTGCCGACGACAGCGGCTTCTGTGTGGCGGCGCTCGGCGGCGCCCCTGGCGTGCGGACGGCGGATGTGGCGACGCTTCCGGACGGCACGCGCGACTATTCCGTCGGCATGGCGCGGGTGCGGGCGAACATTGGCGAGCCGGCCAACACCTCCGCCTGGTTCGTCTGCGCCCTTGCGCTCGCCTGGCCCGACGGGGAGGTGTCGGTGTTCGAGGGGCGAGTCGACGGCACCTGGGTGTGGCCGCCGCGCGGCGAGAGGGGCTTCGGCTTCGACCCGATGTTCGTCCCCGAGGGCGGCCGCGAGACCTTCGGCGAGCTGCCGCCCGAGGAGAAGCACGCGATCAGCCACCGCGCGCGTGCCTTCGCTTTGTTCGCGGCGGCCGCCCTGCCGCGCTGATCCGCACCCCGAGCGAACCGGCCGATCGCTCGACCTCCGCGCGCCGCGGCCCCGACCCACGCGCGAGCGCGGTGATGGCGAGAAGCGCGAGCGCGCAGGCAGCGGCCATCGCAAGGAACACCCCGCCGCCGAAGCGGCCGTAGAGAGGCCCGCTCGACGCCGTCAGCGCGAGCGTGAAGAGGCCGGGGCCAGCGGCCGCGTGCAGGGCCTGAGCCGTCGCCCCGAGCTCGGCCGGCACGAGACGGACGATCAGCCCGGCAGCACCGAGCATGGTCGCGCCGAAGGTGAGCGCGTGCAGCACCTGAAGTGCGCCGAGGATCACAGGCTCGGTGGTGAGCGCCGTTGCCGTCCAGCGGACCAAGCCGGCGGAGGCACCGATCGCGAGCAGCCCCACCGGCCCAACACGCGCCCCCGCCCTGCGGCCGGCCATCAGGAGCACGATCTCAGCGACGACGCCGATGATCCAAATCGCCCCGGCAAGCCCGGGAGCGATGCCGTTACGCTGCCACCACAGAACCGAGAAGCCGTAGTGGGCGGCGTGGCTGCCCTGCACCAGGCCGGAGGCGAGCAGAAGAAGGACGAAGCCGCGGTTGCGCAAAAGCGCAAGCCCTCGCCCGCGCCCGCGTGCGGGTGGCGCCTCGAAGCGCGGCAGCGCCAGGGCGGCAGCTGCGGTCGCGGCGAAACCTCCGGCCATCGCCCACGGCACCACCTCGGCCCCGAGCCGCCCGACCGCCACCCCGCCCGCGAGCGTCCCCGCGATGAAGGACGCCGACCCGGCGCTGCGCACCCGGCCGAAATCGCACGTCCCTTGCGCGGCAGCGTTCAGCGCCAGGGCGTCGCCGAACGGCACGAGCGGAGCGGTGACGGCTCCGGCGAGCGCGCAAGCCGCAAGCTGGAGCGGCGGCGGCGCGGCGGCGACCAGAACCGATGCCAGCGTGCCGGCGGCGGCGGAGAGGAACGCCGCCTGCGCCCGGCACCCCCAGGCGTCGGCCGCCCGTCCCGCGATCGGCCCGAAGCAGAGACGCGCCAGAAGCTGGGCGGCGAGCACGGCGCCAATCTCCTCCGCCGCGAGGCCGCGCGCGGCGAGGAAGGCCGGCAGGAACGGCAGGGCGACGCCCGGGCCCGCGAAGGCCGCGGCGTAGTAGAGCGCAAGCCGCACCCCGGCCGTGCGCTCCGCCGGTCCGCGCGTCCGCCTCGCTGGCTCGCTCGCGTCTCCGTCAGCCGCCTTCACGCGCGTTTGCCTTGGCGGCCCGGTCGGGTCGACCCAGGATGCCGCGCATGCTCCGTCTCCTCGTCGGTGTCCTCTGCGCGTGCGCCGCCCTGTTCGTGTCGCCGGAACGGCCGCGCGCCCAAACCCAGGCGTCCGCCGAGCCGACAGTGTCGCGCGGGCCGGTGCTGCTCGAGCTGTTCACGAGCCAGGGCTGCTCCGCCTGCCCGCCGGCAGACCGTCTGCTCGCCGAACTGAGCCAGCGCCCCGAGCTGCTCGCCCTGTCCTTCCATGTCTCCTACTGGGACCACATGGGCTGGTCGGATCCCTTCGCGATCCCGGCGAGCGTGCGGCGCCAGCGCGGCTATGCCCGAGCGATGCGGAGCCGAAGCATCTACACGCCGCAGATCGTCGTCCAGGGAGCGGCGGCGGCGGTCGGCAGCGACGCGGCGGGGATCGAACGGCTGATCCGTGACGCCGCCCCGGCCGTCGCGCTTGCGATCGCCCGCGAGCCGGGCCGGGCGGACCGGTTCACCGTCACCATCCCCGAGGTGAAGGACGCTCCCCTCCCGCTCGAGCTCTGGGCCGTGCTCTACGTCCGAACCGGCGGCGGCTTCGTTGCGAACGGCGAGAATGCCGGACATATGCTCACGCATGTGAACGTCGTGCGCCACGCCGCCGTCGTCGCCTCGGTCGAGACGACCCCCCTCGTCGTGCGGATCGAGCCGCCGCTTGCCGCCGACATCGACAGCGTGGCGATGATCCTCCAGGGCCGCAATCTCGGGCCGGTGGTCGGCACCGGCAGGCTCGCGCTTCGCTGAGGCGCCTCGCCGCGGTTGCGAAGCGCCGCCGCCTGCGTCCAGAGTGTCGGCATGACCGGCGCCGAGACCGAGCGCCCACGCCTCCGCGCGGTGCTGGGCCCGACCAACACCGGTAAGACCCATCTCGCCGTCGAGCGCATGCTCGCCCACGCGACCGGGGTGATCGGCTTCCCCCTGCGCCTGCTCGCCCGCGAGACCTATGACCGTGTCGCCGCCCGCGTCGGCCAAGGCCGTGTCGCTCTCGTGACCGGGGAGGAGAAGATCGTCCCGCCGGGCGCCCGCTGGTTCTGCTGCACCGTCGAGGCGATGCCGCTCGAGCGCCGCTTCGACTTCGTCGCGATCGACGAGATCCAGCTCTGCGCCGACCCCGACCGCGGCCACGTCTTCACCGACCGGCTTCTGCACGCGCGGGGGACGAGCGAGACCATGCTTCTCGGTGCTGAGACGATCCGGCCGCTGCTGCGCCGCCTCGTGCCGGAGGCAGAGCTCGAGACCCGGCCGAGGCTCTCGCGCCTCAGCCATACCGGCCCCGCGAAGCTCACCCGCCTGCCGCCGCGCTCTGCCATTGTCGCCTTCTCCGCCGCCGAGGTCTATGCGATCGCCGAAGCCGTGCGACGCCGGCGCGGCGGCTGCGCGGTGGTGATGGGCCGGCTCTCCCCGCGCACCCGAAACGCGCAAGTGGCGATGTACCAGGCCAAGGAGGTTGATTTCCTGGTCGCGACCGATGCGATCGGCATGGGCCTGAACATGGACATCTCCCATGTCGCCTTCGCGAGTCTTGCCAAGTTCGACGGCCACCGCTCCCGCGCCCTGCACGCCCCCGAGCTCGCCCAGATCGCCGGGCGCGCCGGGCGCGGGATGGCAGACGGCACTTTCGGCACCACCGGCACCGCGCCGGAGCTTTCGCCCGAGCTCGCCGAGGCGATCGAGAGCCATCGCTTCGAGCCGCTCGACCATCTCTACTGGCGCAACAGCGCGCTCGACTTCTCCTCTCTCGATGCGCTCCTCGCCTCGCTCGACCGGCCGAGCCCTCGCCCCGGCCTCGTCCGCGGCGCGGATGCGGCCGACCATCTCGCGCTTGCCTCGCTCGCGCGCGACCCTCAGATCCGCGCGGCGGTGGCTGCCCCCGAGCTGCTTCGCCTTCTGTGGGAGGCCTGCCAGGTGCCCGACTACCGGCGCCTCGGCGATGACAGCCATGCCCGGCTGTGCGGGCGGATCTTCCACGCCCTGCGGGCGCCGCCGCACCGTCTCGCCGCGGCCTATGTCGCGGGTCAGCTCACCGCGCTCGACAGCACCGAGGGCGATCTCGACACGCTGATGGCGCGGCTCTCCGGCGTGCGCGTCTGGGCCTATATTGCCTCGCGCCCGGGCTGGGTCGAGGATGCCGAGACGCTTCAGGCGGCGACGCGCCGGCTCGAGGACAGGATCTCGGATGCGCTGCACGAGCGCCTGATGGCCCGCTTCGTCGACCGCCGCGCCGCGCATCTCATCCGCCGCCTCGACGCGGGCTCGGACCAGGAGCTCCTCTCGGCGGTGACGCGCGACGGCGCCGTGGTGGTCGAGGGTCATGCGGTTGGCGAGGTCCAGGGCTTCACCTTCCATCCCGACCGCGAGGCGACCGGTGTCGGGCGGCAAGCCGTGCTTCGGGCGGCGCGCCGGGCGCTCGCCTTGGAGATCCCCCGCCGCGTGGCGCGGCTTGAGGCCGATGGCGACGAGGCCTTCGCTCTGACCTCGGCCGGACGGGTCGCCTGGCGCGGGGCGGAGGTGGCGCGGCTCGCGCCGGGGAAAGACCCGCTCCGGCCGCAGATCGTCGTCCCGCCGGGGGACTTCCTCGACGGGGCGCAGCGCGAGCGGATACGCGCCCGGCTCGCCGCCTGGCTTTCCGGCGTGATCGTGCGCGGCTTCGCTCCCCTCTTTGCGCTTCGGCAGGCGGCGGAGGCCGAGCCCGCGCTTCGGGGGCTGGCGCATCGGCTCGCCGAAGGGCTCGGGATCGCTGCGGGCGCGCCCGAGCCGAACTTAAGGCGCCATCGCGCTCTTCTCCGCCGCCTCGGGGTTCGGTGCGGCAGGGAGGCCGTGTTCGTCCCGGCCCTGCTACGCCCAGGCCCCGCGGCACTGCGCGCCCTTCTGTGGGCCACCGCGCGGGGCCTTCCCGTCCCGCCGCTGCCGCGACCCGGAGCCGTGTCCCTCGCGCCCGATCCGGCCTGGCCGGAGGGCTTCGCCGAAGCGATGGGGTTCGTCCCTCTCGGCCCGGTGCTCGTGCGGCTCGACATCGCCGAGCGTGTGGCGGCCGAGCTCGCCGGGGCGACCCGAGGCGGTGCGGCCCCGCTGCCCGCGTCGCTCGCGAGCCGGCTCGGCTGTCGCTCGGAGTCGCTGCCGGCGGTGCTTCGGGCACTCGGCTTCGCGTTGCGGCCGGGCGCGGACGGGGCGTCGCTTCTGCACCCGAGGCGTCGCGGGTCGAGGCCGGCGCGGCCCAAACCATCGGAACGCGCTGCGGAGGGGCCGTTCGCGGCTCTCGCGGCGCTGCGCGCCAAGGCATGACCGGGCGGGCGTGAGCCGGGAGCCGGAGGATCGCGCCGGCGGGGCCCGGGCGTGGCAGCGGCTCGACCACTGGCTCTGGTGCGCCCGATTCCTGAAGTCGCGCGCTCTCGCCGCCCGCTTCGCCGCCGACGGCAAGGTGCGGATCAACCGTCAGCCGACCGACAAGCCGCATGCCCGTGTGCGTCCGGGCGACGTCCTGACCTTCGGCCTCGGCCCCTCGGTGCGGGTGATCCGCGTGCTGGCGCTGGGGGATCGGCGCGGGCCGGCCGCGGAGGCGCGCCTTCTCTACGAGGACCTCGACCCCCCGGGGAGGGCGTGAGGCCGGGCGGTTCCCGAACCCGGGCTGCCCCTGCCGGGCAACGTCGCGTCGCGACGATCCCGACTGTCAGAGCTGTCTGACGCCCTCTTGCGTCGCGGCGCGATCCGGTCCATGTACCGATATGTCCGACCGGATGGAGCGCTCTGCATGACCTATGTCGTGACCGAGGCCTGCATACGCTGCAAGTACATGGATTGTGTCGAGGTCTGCCCGGTCGACTGTTTCTATGTCGGGGAGAACATGCTGGTGATCCACCCTGACGAGTGCATCGATTGCGGCGTGTGCGAACCCGAATGCCCGGCCGAGGCGATCCTGCCCGACAGCGATGAGCGTGCAGCGGCATGGGTAGAACACAACCGTAAGTTTGCCCAAGCTTGGCCGAACATCACCCGGAAGGGAACACCGCCGCCCGACGCCGACGAGTGGAAGGGCAAGCCCGACAAGATGCAGTTCTTCAGCCCCGAACCTGGTCAACCCTGAACGGATCTGTGGCGAGACACGCGATCGCGGGCCTACCATCGCGGTCGTTTTGTGCTATACTTTGATATCTTGCGGGACGGAGGCCTGACGGCGGGGTGATCCCCGCTTTGTGGCTGCGCGCATGAGGGTGATGTCGGCGCCCGGCCGATCGGCTGCGGCGGCATGGTTTGTTGTGCGCAGCGAGGTCCCGAGCCTCCGTCAGCGCAGGCAGTCAGGGTGAGGCATGGAATGAAGTCGTCACAGGCGAAGGGAACGCAGGTGAAGGCGAAGCAGGCGAAGAGCACGGCGGGCAAGCCGGCCCAGGCCAAGGCCGCAGCGGCGAAACCGACCGCCTCGAAAGCCGCTCCGGCCAAGCCGGCGAAGGCGTCCGCGCGCCCTGCGGCGGCGAAGGCCACGCCGCCCAAGGCGGCAGCGGCGAAGGATAAGGTGGCGACGAAGACGGTCGCGGCGGCAGAGGCGAAGCCTGCCGAGCCCAAGGCGGCGCCGAAGAAGCCGGCGGTGAAGGCGGCGGAGCTGCGCGGGCCAGCGCCGGCGACGAAGGCCGCCGAGGTCGGCGCGAAGAAGCCGGCGGCATCGGCCAAGGCCCCCGCCGCGCCGGCTGCGGCGCCGGAATGGTCCTCTGCGCCCGCTTCTCCCGCGACCGCCGCGCCGATGGCCTCCGCCGCGGAGACGGCGCGGGCCGACACCGCCCAGGGCACGCCCCCCGGGCCGTCGATGGCACGGCCGCCCGCGGCGAGGCCGGCAGCGCCCGGACGTCTCGCGCCGCCGCGCCCACAGCCGGCCGCCGCGGCCTCGTCCGAGCCCCCGCTGCAGTTCGAGGTCGGCGACCATGTCGTCTATCCGACCCACGGTGTGGGCAAGGTGACGGGCGTGGTGGAGGAGGAGATCGCCGGCCACAGGCTCACGCTCATCGTCATCGAGTTCGAGGAGAACCGAATGGTTCTGCGCGTGCCGGTGGCGAAGGCGCGTTCGGCGGGCCTGCGGAAGCTCTCGAGCCGCAAGGCGATCGAGGCGGCGCTTGCCACGCTCAAGGGCCGCGCCCGGGTCAAGCGCACGATGTGGAGCCGGCGGGCGCAGGAATATGAGGCGAAGATCAACTCTGGCGACCCGGTGGCGATCGCCGAGGTGGTGCGCGACCTGCACCGCAACGCCGGCCAGCCGGACCAGTCCTTCTCGGAGCGTCAGATCTACGAGCAGGCGATGGATCGTCTCGCCGCCGAGCTCGCCGCGATCGACGGCGTGGACAAGTCGACCGCCCAGGCCAAGCTCGCGACCATGCTCAAGGCGGCGTGACGCCGCGCCGCAGCCCGGGTGCAGGGGGCGGGGGCGCCGAGGCGCCTGCCGCCCCTTTCGTTTGCCGGGCAGGGTGATGGCGGCACAGCAGGACCCTGCCCCCCGGGTTGCCCGGCTCACCCACGCCCGACGTGTCTGGGCCATCGCCGCCGTGCGCGGCGACCCCATCCGCCTCTCCCGCCTGCATGCCGCTCTCGAGGATCGCGTCTGGCGCGGTGATCGGCTCGTCTACTGCGGCAACCTGATCGGCGTGGGACCCGATGTGGCCGGCACGATCCGCGAGGCGCTTCTGTTCCGCCGGGCGGTGATCGCACGCCCCGGCTTCGAGGCGAATGACGTTGTGTTCCTGCGCGGCGCGCAGGAGGAGATGCTGAACCGCCTCTTGCGGATCCAGTATGCGCCCGGGCCGGCGGCTGCGGTCGAGGCGCTGCGCTGGATGGAGGCGCACGGGATCGGGCCGACGCTCGCGGCCTACGGGACGACGGTGGCGGAGGGGCTGCGCGTCGCCGCCCGGGGGCCTGTGGAACGGGCGCGCTGGACGGCCTCGATCACCGCCGCGATCCGCGCCGCCCCCGGCCATGACGCGCTGCTCTCCTCGCTGCGACGCGCCGCCTGCACGGTTCCGGTGGATCTTGCGGGCGAGGCGCCCGGGGTGCTGTTCGTCGCCTCCGGCCTGAACCCCGACCGCCCCTTCGAGGCGCAGGGCGACGCCTTCTGGTGGGACGAACCGGGGTTTGACCGTGCCGCGGCCGGCATCCCCGCGCCTGAGGGGGAGGAGGGGCGGCTGCCCTGGGGTGGCTTCGCGCGTCTGGTCCGCGGCGGGTGCGCGCGCCATGACGGGCCGCGTGCCTCGGGATGGGGGCTGACGCTCGATGCCGGCTGCGGGCTCGGCGGCCCGCTCGTCGCCGCCTGCCTCGCGCCGACCGGTGAGGTGCTCGAGGTGCTGGAGGCCTGAGGGCCTTGTCGCGGCAGGAGCCTCGGGCGCACCCTCAGGCGGAGCGCACACCGAGCCCGAAAAGAGAAAGGCCCCGGGGTTTCCCCCGGGGCCTTCCCCGAACCCGAGCCGCGGTGCGGCTCACTCGCTCTGGCGCTGGCCGAGCAGGCTCATCAAGAGCTGGAACAGGTTGATGAAGTTCAGGTAGAGCGCGAGCGCATCGAACACCGCCCGCTTGTCCGCGACCTCCGAGCCCTCCGCATAGGCATAGGAGATGTAGTCGGTCTTGATCCGCTGGGTGTCGTAGGCGATCAGGCCGACGAAGATCACCACGCCGAGCACGGTGACGGCGAACTGCAGCGCCGTCGAGCCGATGAAGATGTTGACGAGGCTCGCGAGGATGATGCCGATCAGCCCCATGATCAGGAACGAACCGAGCTTCGTCAGGTCACGCTGCGTCGTGTAGCCGATGATGCTCATCGCGGCGAAGGTGCCGGCGGTGACGAAGAACACGCGGCTGATCGAGGTGCCGGTGTAGATCAGGAAGATGTTCGCAAGCGACACGCCCATCAGCGCCGTGAACACCCAGTACACAGCCTGGGCGGCCGTCTTCGACATGCGATTCACGCCGAACATCATCACGAGGATGATGGCGAGCGGCGAGAACATCGCGATGAAGCCGAGCGTCGTCGGGATCGTCGCCGCCCCGCGCGGCGTCATCACACGGGTGTAGAAGAGCTCGGCGAGCGCCGGCGAGGAGGCGATCGCGAGCGCCACGATGCCGCTGAGCAGAAGCCCGGACGCCATGTAGTTGTAGACGCCGAGCATGTAGCGGCGCAGCCCGGCGTCCAGCCGCGCGGCGTCGACGCCGGCGGAAGGAACCGTCTGCGCGGCAGCCATCGAGCGGAAATCTGGATTCCAGGCCATCGTTCGCAAACCCCTTCGTTGAGCTTGTCCCGGCAAGGGGGCACGGACCACCCTCTCCGACCACCCCGGTCGGGTATATGGGCCTCCCCACGGGCGAATCAATCGGATTCGCCCGCGAGGTGCAAGCGCGGCGAGGCGGCGTGGCGCGTCACTCGGTCCGCAGAAGCGGTGCCGGCCGCGCCCGGAGCGCCGCGGCCGTTCCGGCCCAACCCATCAGCATCGTCATCGCCGTGCAGGCGGCGATGGTCGCGGCGAGCGTGCCCGGCAGGAACGCCCACTCGGCGCGCATCACGACGGTGATCACGGCCCAGGACGCGGCGGTGCCGACCGCGGCCGCAATCACCCCCGCCGCCGCGCCGAGAACGCCGAACTCGACGAGATAGGCGGCGAGCACCTGCCGCCGTGTCGCGCCGAGCGTCTTCAGGACCACGGCCTCGTACACCCGGCGCCGACGCCCCGCGGCGATCGCGCCCGCGAGCACGAGCGCGCCGGAGAGGAGCGTGATCGCCCCGGTCGAGGACAGCGCCGCCCCGATCTGGCCGAGCAGGGCGGAGACCGCCTCGAGCGCCTCGCGCACCCGGATCGCCGAGACGTTCGGGAGCGCGTCCGTCACGGCGCGCAGGAGCGTCGCCTCGGCCGAGCGCGCGGCGTGCACCGTTGCGATATGGGTGTGCGGCGCCGCCTCGAGCAGCCCCGGCGAGGCGACCAGCGTGAAGTTCATCCCGAGCGACCGCCAGGAGATGTCGCGCAGCGAGGCGATCCGGAGCGTCACGTCCCGCCCGAGCACGTTGACGGTGATCGTGTCGCCGATGCCAATGCCGAAGCCCCGCGCCAGCGCGGCGTCGAAAGAGACCAGCGGCTCGCCCCGGTAGTCGGGCGGCCACCATTCCCCGGCGACGATCCGCGTGCCCTCCGGCGGGGTGGCGGCATAGGTGAGCCCCCGGTCGCCGCGAAGCGCCCAGGCGCTCTCGGGCGCCACCTGGAGCTCGTCGGCGGGAATGCCGTTGACCGCGACGATCCGTGCCCGGAGCGAGGGCATGCGACGCACCTCTCCGACCCCAGCCTGGGCGGCGGCGATCGCCTCGAAGCGCTCGACCTGATCGGACTGGATGTCGATGAAGAAGAAGGCCGGCGCCGCGTCCGGCATCGTCTCCGTCACCTGGCGCTGGATGTTGCCCTGGATCAGCGCCACCGCGGCGAGTGTGGAGAGCCCGAGGCCAAGTGAGACGAGCATCAGCCCGGTTGGCGCCCCGGGGCGGTGGAGGTTGGCAAGCCCGAGCCGAACGGCAGGGAGGGAGGATCGCGGCGCGCGTGCGGCGAGCGCCTTCAACAGCGCCGCCCCGAGCCGGAACAGCAGAAGTGTGCCGGCCGCGCCGGCGCAGAAGGCGGCGGCGAAGCGACGGTCCTGCGACACCGCGACGACAAGTCCGGCAAGCAGGGCGGCGAGCAGCCCGTTGGCGAGGAGGAGGCCGAGCCCCGGCCTGACCTCGGCGCGCGCGACGACGTCGCGGAACAGCGCCACCGCCGGTATGGCGCGCGCGCGGGCGAGCGGCCAGAGAGCGAAGGTCGCAGCGGTGAGCAGCCCGAACAGGGCGGCGATCCCGAGCGGGCCGGGATAGACCCCGAACCGCGGCGGCACCGGAAGAACGCCCGCGAGCGCCTGCGCCGCCACCCAGGGAAGAGCAAGCCCTCCGGCGAGGCCAAGCCCGATCCCCACCCCGGCGATGGCGAGAAGCTGCAGGCCATAGGCCGCGAACACGGTCGCCTGCGGCGCGCCGAGGCACTTCAGCGTGGCGATCGTGCGCCGCCGCGCCTCGAGCCAGGCGGTCACGCCATTGGCCACCCCGATGCCGCCGACGAGCAAGGCGGTGAGCCCGACGAGCGTCAGGAACAGGGCCGTCTGCTCGACGAAGCGGATCACGCCCGGGGCGGCCTGGGCGTAGGTTCGGAACCGCCAGCCGCCGTCGCGGAACGCTCCCTCCATCGCCGCGCGGAAGGCGGCGACATCCGCTCCGTCAGGAAGGCGGATCCGGTATTCGTAGCGGACGAGGCTTCCGGGCTGGACGAGCCGCGTCGCGGCGAGCGCGTCTGCCGCGATCATCGCCCGCGGGCCGAGGACGGCAGGGCTCGCCACCCGGTCAGGCTCCTCGGTGAGCGTGCCGCGCACCTCGAACAGCCCCTCGCCGAGACGAACCGTGTCGCCCGGGCGGAGGTTCAGGCGCTCGAGAACCACGCGCTCGGCGACGAGGCCGGGGCGCCCGTTTCGCACCGCAAGCGCCTCGGCAAGCGTCGCGTCCGGCTCGAGCCGGACGGCGCCGTAGAGCGGGTAGGCCTGATCGACCGCCTTGAGCTCGACGAGCATCCGGTCGCGCGCGCCGGTCTCGGCGACAAGCATCGAGCGGAGTTCGGTGACCTCGGAGAGAAGCCCGCCGCGCTCGGCGACCCAGGCGCGCGCCGCCTCGGGCATCGGCCGGTAGCCGACCGACACCTCGAGATCGCCGCCGAGGATACGCCGCCCGTCCGCCTTCAGCCCCTCCTCGACCGCGCGCGAGAGCGTGCCGACGGCGGCGATCGCGGCCACCCCGAGGGCGAGGCAGGCGACCACGATCCGCAGTGCCTTCGCCCCGCCGCGGAGCTCGCGCCGCGCGATCCGCCAGGCATTGGCCAGAACGAGAGACATCAGCCGACAACCCGGTCGGACTCGATCCTGCCGTCGGCGAGCGAGATGATCCGGCCGCAGCGCGCGGCGAGGCGCTCGTCATGGGTGATGAGAAGCAAAGTGGTGCCGAGCTCGGCGCGGAGACCGAACAGGAGGTCCATCACCGCCGCACCGGTCGCGCCGTCGAGGTTCCCCGTCGGCTCGTCGGCGAGCAGGATCGAGGGCTTGGCGACGATCGCGCGGGCGAGCGCCACGCGCTGCTGCTCGCCGCCCGAAAGCTGGGCCGGATAGTGGCGCGTGCGATGGCCGAGGCCGACGCGGGCGAGCGCCTCCCGCGCGCGGGCCAGCGCATTGGCGCCGCCCGCGAACTCGAGCGGCAGGGCCACGTTCTCCTCTGCCGTCATGGTCGGCACGAGGTGGAAGGCCTGGAATACGATGCCAACGTGGTCGCGCCGGAAGCGGGCGAGCGCGTCCTCGTCCAACGCCGTGAGGTCGTGGCCGGCGACCCGGATCGAGCCGCCCGTGGCGCGGTCGAGCCCACCCAGAAGCATCATCAGGGTGGACTTGCCGCTGCCCGAAGGCCCGACGATCGCGACCCCTTCGCCGCCCGCGACCGAGAAGGTGATACCCTTGAGAATGTTGATTTTGCCCGCCGCCGAGGCCACCGTGAAGGCGAGGTCGCGCACCGCGATCAGCGGTTCGCCGCCACGCCCCGACGCGGCGGCAAGCGGCAGGTCGGAGACGATGGCATCCATGCGCGCACAACCCCTTCAGCTCCTTCCGAGATATGGCCCGGCGCTTTCCCGGCGCAAACTTGCCTCCCTTGCCGGGGTGGCGCTTCTCACGGCCATGTCAGCACGTGCGCGGGCGCAAGGGGGGCGCGAGATCCGCATCCTCGCCCTCGGCGACAGCCTTACCGCCGGCTACGGCCTGCCGCGTCAGGAGGGGTTCGCCGCCCAGCTGCAGGCAGCGCTGCGGGCGAAGGGAATCGCCGCGACCGTGATCGATGCCGGGGTGTCGGGCGACACCACCGCCGGGGGGCGGGCTCGGCTCGACTGGGCGCTGGCCGACCGGCCGGATGCGGCGATCGTCGCGCTCGGCGGCAACGATCTCCTGCGCGCCATCCCCCCTGAGGCGACCTACGCCAATCTCGACGCCATCCTGCGGCGGCTTGCCGAGCGCAACATCCCGGTGCTGCTCGCCGGCATGCTCGCGCCACGCAATCTCGGACAGGACTACGTCACCGCCTTCGAAGGCGCCTATCAGCGCCTCGCCCGCGAGCACGACGTCGTGTTCTACCCATTCTTCCTCGATGGTGTCGCGACGGTGCCCGAGCTGAACCAGCCGGACGGGATCCACCCCAATGCCCGCGGTGTCGCAGTGATGGTCGAGCGTATCCTGCCCGCGGTGGAGCGGCTGCTCGCCCGGGTGCGTGCGTGAGGCAAGAGCGGTGAGGAGGCAGCGATGGTCAGGCTGTTCGTCGCGCTCGACCTGCCGTTCGAGGTTCGGGAGAGGCTTCGCCTGCTGACCGGGGCGAAGCTTCCCGGGGCGCGCTGGGTTCCGCCCGAGAACATGCATCTGACGCTTCGCTTCGTCGGCGAGGTCGATCACGGGCGCGCCGACGACATCGACGCGGCCCTCGGCACGATCGCCGCGCGCGGCTTCTCGCTCACCCTCGAGGGGGTGGGCACCTTCCAGAGCGGGCGGAGGGTGCATGCTCTGTGGGCGGGGGTGGAGCGGAACCCAGCGCTCGAGCACCTGCGCGCCAAGGTCGAGAGCGCGCTCGTGCGTGCCGGCTGCGAGCCGGAGCGTCGCAAGTTCACCCCGCATGTGACGCTCGCGCGTCTCGACCAGCCTGACCCCGCGAAGCTCGGCGACTGGCTTCACGGCAACGCCCTGTTCCGCCTCGGCCCGGTTCCGGTCGAGCACTTCACGCTGTTCTCGTCGCGGCTCGGGCGGGAGGGGCCGCACTACACGGCAGAGGCGGCGTACGCCCTGCGCTAGGCTCAGGACTCATTGGCCGAGCCGGAAGGTGACGATTGCGGCGAGGGCGATGGCGCCGAAGAAGATGGTGGCGCATCGGTCGTAGCGGGTGGCGATGCGTCGCCAGTCCTTGAGGCGGCCGAACATGTTCTCGATGCGGTGGCGTTGTCGGTAGAGCGTTGGGTCGTGCGGGATGGGCTGCTTGCGGTTCTTCTTGGTCGGGATGCATGCGGCGATGCCACGCTCGGCGAGCGCGGCGCGGAACGGGTTGCTGTCGTAGCCGCGGTCAGCGATCAGCTCGCGCGCCGGCGGCAGGAGTGGGGCGAGGATGTTGGCGCCCTTCTGGTCGTTCATCTGCCCGGCGGAGAGCATCATGACGACGGGGCGGCCTTGGCTGTCGCAGACGGCGTGGAGCTTAGCGTTCAGCCCGCCCTTGGTTCTGCCGATGCACCGATCAGGCGCCCCCTTTTGAGGAGGCTGGCTGCGGTGCGGTGGGCCTTCAGGTGCGTGCTGTCGATGATTAGGCGGTCGGGCTCGCCGGCCTCGCCGGCGAGGGCGGCGAAGATGCGGCTGAACACTCCAGCGGACGAAGCGGTTGTAGAGGGTCTTGTGCGGGCCTTAGCCCGGCGGGGCGTCGCGCCAGCGCAGGCCGCCCCGGATGACGAAGATGATGCCGCTGAGGACGCGCCGGTCGTCCACGCGCGGGATGCCGTGCGAGAGCGGGACGTGCGGCCGGATGCGCCGCATCTGCGCCGGGGTGAGCAGGAACGGGACGGACATCAGGGCACCTCCGCCCCCTTCAAAATCACGCCCGCCCGCGTCCCCGCAAGCAGATGAATGGGTCGTGAGCCTGGCTGCCCTCGCGTCCGGCCCGGTCCCTGCCGGGTCGGGTTGCCGTGTTTGGCAGGCCCGGAAGCCTATCATTGGCAGGACGCCAAAGCCGCCCCGGAGCGGTCGCGCCTCGGGCCGCCTCGCCGGAACGTTCGGGCCTGTCGCCGCGCTGGCGCCCGGCTGAGCGTCACTCCTCCTTCGGCCGGAACACGAGCGCGACTCCGTTCATGCAGTAGCGCTCTCCGGTCGGCGGCGGGCCGTCTGGGAAGACATGCCCGAGATGGCCGCCGCAGGTCGCGCAGTGCACCTCCGTCCGCACCATGAAGAAGCTGCGGTCGATCCGCGTGCCGACGGCGCCCGGAAGGGCGCGGAAGAACGAGGGCCACCCGGTGCCGCTTTCGTATTTCGCCTCCGACGAGAAGAGCGGCGCGCCGCAGCCGGCGCAAACATAGATGCCGTCGCGCTTCTCGTGGTTCAGCGGCGAGGTGCCCGCCCGCTCGGTGCCGTGGCCGCGCAGCACGCGGTACTGCTCGGGCGTGAGGACGGCACGCCACTCTGCCTCCGATTTCTGGACGGGAAAGCTCTCCGTCTTCGTGCTCATGCTCGCTCCCTGGTCGTGCGACCGGACAGAGGTTCCGTCGATCCCCGCATCGCGCAAGCCCCGGCTTTGGGTGGACCGCCGCGCCGTTTCTCATCGGGGGCGACGAGCCAGCGAGGTGGAGACCCGCGCCCGCCTCAGCCCCGAAGCCGCGCGATCGTCGCGGTGGTGCTGTTGCCGGGCAGGAGCTCGGCGAGCACTACGCGCCCGCCCCAGCCGCGCACGAGCTCGGCGCCGACCACTTGGTCGAGCCGGTAGTCGGCTCCCTTCACGAGCACGTCCGGCCTGAGCGCAGCGATCAGCGCCTCCGGCGTGTCCTCCTCGAACACGGTGACGAGATCGACATCGGCGAGCGAGGCGAGCACGGCCGCGCGCGCGGCCTCCGTCTGCACCGGGCGGGTGGGGCCCTTCAGACGCCGCACCGAGGCATCGGAGTTCAGGCCGACGACGAGCCGGTCGCACTCCGCCCGCGCCTGCGCCAACAGATGCACATGGCCAGGGTGCAGGAGGTCGAAGCAGCCATTGGTGAAGCCGATTCGCCAGCCGCGTCGTCGCCACCGCTCCACCTGCTCGGCCGCCTCCTCGCGCGTGACGACCTTCCTGAGGCTGCCCGAGGCGGGGGAGAGGACGGCGCGGATCTCGCTCTCGCGCGCCACCGCGGTGCCGACCTTGCCGACAACGATTCCGGCGGCGATGTTGGCGAGCCGGGCGGCAACGGGCAGGGCAAGACCAGCCGCGAGTCCCGCGGCGAGTGTCGCCACCACCGTGTCGCCCGCGCCGGAGACGTCGAACACCTCGCGCGCCTCGGCGGCGAGGTGGAGCGTCGCCCCGCCGCGGCGGACAAGCGTCATCCCGTCCTCGGAACGGGTGCAGAGCACCGCGCCGAAGCCGTGTGCGGCGAGCATCGCCTCGGCCGCCGCGACCACCTCCTCGGGCGTCGCCGTCGGCATGCCTGAGGCCTCGGCGAGCTCGCGCCGGTTCGGGGTCAGCACATCGGCGCCGGCATAGCGGGCCCAGTCCTGGCCCTTGGGGTCGACCACGGTGATCCGGCCGGCGGAGCGGGCGGCGCGGAGGATCGCCTGCGCCGCGGAGCCGGCGAGGACGCCCTTATGATAGTCGGACAGCACCACGGCGCGGCAGGCGGCCATCGCGTCGGTGGCGATCCGAACGAGGCGTTCGGAGAGCTTCGGGTGGATCGGCTCCGTGGTCTCGCGGTCGGCGCGCAGAAGCTGCTGGCCGGCGGCGAGGTAGCGCGTCTTGACCGTGGTCGGCCGCCCCCCCTGGACGAGCATCCAGGGCTCGACCTTGGGCTGGCCGCCGATGAGGGCAGTGAGGTCGGAGCCGGCGACATCGTCGCCCACCACCGTCACGAAGGCGGCAGAGGCGCCGAGAGCGGTGATGTTGCGCACCACGTTCGCCGCCCCGCCCGGCATGGCGAGCTCGCGCTCGACCGAAAGCACGGGGATCGGCGCCTCGGGGCTGACCCGGGTGACCGAGCCGTAGACGTAGCGGTCGAGCATCGCATCGCCGACGACGAGGACGGAGGCGCGCGGCAGGGCGGCGAGCCCGTTGGCGAGGTCGGCGCGGTCCGGGTCGAGGGCGCGGTCGTCGTCCGGGAGATGGTCGGGCATGAGCGGATGGCCTAGCCGAAACCCGCGCCCGCGTCACGCCTGCAGCAGCCTGAGCCGACCGGCCCAGAGCACCGCGCAGGTGAGCTTGCCGCCAAAGACGGCGCCCGTGTCGAGGCCGATCCGGTTCCGGCGCAGCACGACCTCTCGCCCCGGCGTATGCCCGTGCACCACCACGGCGCCATGGTCCGCCGTCGAGGAGAGGAAGGGCTCGCGGATCCAGATCAGATCCTCGGGGTCCTGCCGGGCGAGCGGTACCCCGGGCCGCACCCCGGCATGGGCGAAGACGTAGCCGCCGAACCGCACCGAGCGGGCGAGGCCGCGCAGCCAGGCGAGATGGGCGGGCGGGATCGCCTCCGCCCAGCGCTCCTGCGGCGCCTCCGGGTCCACCCCCCAGGAGGCGAGCGCTGCGCCGCCGCCGTTCATCTGCCACAGCGCCCCCGCCCTCAGATCGCCCGGATCATCGAGGGCGGCGAGCATCAGCGCCTCGTGGTTGCCGGCGAGGTGGACGGTCTCAGCGGCGAAGGGGGGAGGGCCCAGGAGGCGTTCGATCACGCCGCGGCTGTCGGGGCCGCGATCGACATAGTCGCCGAGATAGACGATCACCTTGCGCCTCTCGGGCGCCTTCGCCGCGTCTTCGGCCATCAGGCCGTGCAGCACATCGAGCCTCGCCGCGCAGCCATGGATGTCGCCCACGGCATAGATCCGCAGGCCCTCGGGCAGGCTCGCCGGGGCGTCGAGGCCCGGCTCGGGAGCGGGGTCGTCGGGGCGATCGGGCACAGGGAGTGGCGTTGCGCTGCGGTTCGAGCGAGGGTAGTTGCGCACGCGCCCGGGGGGGAAGCCCTAGGGCGGAACGGCTGCGCCGCGTCCGGGCCCTGACGAGGAGTCCATGCGAGACTGGGTTCGCCGCCCCGCGATCATCGCGGAAGGGCTCGTGAAGCGCTACGGCACCGTCACGGCGGTGGATCAGGTGAGCTTCGAGGCCGCCCCCGGGACGGTGCTCGGCCTCCTTGGCGGCAACGGCGCGGGCAAGACCACCACCATCGCCATGCTGCTCGGCCTCTTGATCCCGGATTCGGGGCGGATCACCGTGCTCGGCCACGACATGGCGACCGACCGGTTCGCCGCGCTCGCGCGGATGAACTTCTCCTCGCCTTACGTGTCGCTGCCGCATCGGCTCTCGGTGCGGGAGAACCTCACGGTCTATGGCCATCTCTACGGCGTGCGCGGGCTGTCGCGGCGGATCGCCCGGCTCGCCGAGGAGCTCGAGCTCGGCCCCTTCCTCGACCGCCCGGCCGGGCAGCTCTCGGCGGGGCAGAAGACCCGCGCCGCTCTTGCCAAGGCGCTGATCAACACGCCCGAGGTGCTGCTCCTCGACGAGCCGACCGCGAGCCTCGACCCCGACACGGCAGACCGCGTGCGCGGTTGGCTCGAGCGCTACCGCGACGAGACCGGCGCGACGGTGGTGCTTGCCTCGCACAACATGGCGGAGGTGGAACGGCTTTGTTCCGATGTGGTGATGCTGAAGCACGGCCGGGTGGTGGATCGCGGCGCGCCCGCGGCGCTGATCGGGCGCTACGGGCGACAGGACCTCGAGCAGGTGTTCCTCGACATCGCCCGTGGCACGGGCGTGGCCGCGGGGGGCGGATCGTGAGCGGGGCGATGGGCGAAGCGGAGCGCCGCCACATCGCCCGTGGCACGGGCGTGGCCGCGGGGGGCGGATCGTGAGCGGGGCGATGGGCGAAGCGGAGCGCCGCCACATCGCCCGTGGCACGGGCGTGGCGGCCGGGGGGCGGATCGTGAGCGGGGCGATGGGCGAAGCGGAGCGCCGCCACATCGCCCGTGGCACGGGCGTGGCGGCCGGGGGGCGGATCGTGAGCGGGGCGATGGGCGAAGCGGAGCGCCGCCACATCGCCCGTGGCACGGGCGTGGCGGCCGGGGGGCGGATCGTGAGCGGGGCGATGGGCGAAGCGGAGCGCCGCCACATCGCCCGTGGCACGGGCGTGGCCGCGGGGGGCGGGGCATGAGCGGATCGGCGGCGCGGCGCGTCTGGGGGCTGATCTACCGCCACCTCGCCCTCTACCGGCGTTCCTGGCCGAGACTGATCGAGCTCGCCTACTGGCCGGTGCTGCAGATGTGCATCTGGGGCTTCGTGTCGGAGTTCATGGTGCGCGCCTCCGGCTGGGCGGCGGCCGCCTCGGGCGTGCTGATCGGCGCGGTGCTGTTGTGGGAGGTGTGCCTCAGAAGCCAGATGGGCTTTGCGATCTCCTTCCTCGAGGAGGTCTGGTCGCGCAACCTCGGCAACCTCTTCGTCACGCCGATCCGGCCGTGGGAGCTCGTGGCCGGGCTCGTATCGATGAGCGTTCTGCGCATGCTCGCCGGCATCCTTCCCGCCATCCTGCTCGCCTGGGCGCTCTACGCCTTCCGGATCACCGACATGGGCTTGGTGCTCGTGGCGTTCTTCGCGCTGCTGATGGCGATGGGCTGGGCGGTGGCGCTTGCCGTCACGGCGATGGTGCTTCGCCACGGCGCCGGCGCCGAGGCGCTCGCCTGGAGCGTTCTGTTCGGGCTCGCGCCGCTCTCGGCCGTGTTCTACCCCGTCTCTGTGCTCCCCGGTTGGCTGCAGCCCGTGGCGCTCGCCATCCCGGCGACGCATGTGTTCGAGGGCATGCGCGCCGCCCTGCTCGAGGGCCGGTTCGACGCCGGGCACCTCGCGGCCGCCGCAGCGCTCGACGTGCTCTGGCTCGCCGCCGCCGCCTGGGCATTCGCCCGCGTGTTCCGGATCGCCCGTCGCCAGGGCCTGCTCCTGAACGTGGGCGAGTGAGCACGTTCACGAACGCGCGAAGGGATTGACCCGATTCGACGCGATCGCCCATGCCTTCGTCTGACGACCTCTGCACCGAGGGAGACGCCATGACCCGCCCGAGCGCCGCCTCCGGCACCCGCCGCCGGCTTCTCGCCGCCGCCGCGTGCCTCATCGCCGCGCCGCGCGTGGCCCTGGCCGCAGCCGACCAGCAGGCGCTGGTCGATCGCGCCACGCTCACGGTCAACGAGTTCATGCGTGACCGGCACGCGGCCGACATCCGCACCCTCCTGCAGCGCGCCCGCGCGGTGATGGTGTTCCCACGCATTTTCCGCGGCGGGTTCATCCTCGGCGGCGAGGGCGGGTCGGGTGTGCTCGTCGCGCGCGACGGGGCGGGCAACTGGTCCTCCCCCGCCTTCTACAGCATCGGCTCGGGCTCAATCGGGCTGCAGGCCGGGGTTCAGGACAGCCAGATGATGCTGTTCATCATGAACGACCGGGCGCTGAACGCCTTGCTGCAGAGCCAGTTCAAGTTCGGCGCCGACGCCTCGCTCGCGATCGCGACCATCGGCGCCGGCATCGAGGGATCGACCACCGCGGCGCTGAGCGCCGACATCGTTGCGGTGTCGCGGTCGCGCGGCCTGTTCGCCGGGGTGAGCCTCTCGGGAAGCATCCTGTCGCGCCGGAACGAGGACAACGCCGCCTATTTCGGCCGCCCCGTCTCGGCTGAGGACATCGTCCTGCGCATGGAGGTGCACAACCCCGCCGCCGACAATCTCCGTGCCGCGCTTGCCGCCTTCTCGCAGACGAGCTGAACCCGCCCCCGACGCGCCCGGGACGGCGGAGCCGTTCTGGCGGGTCAAATCGCTCGAGGAGCTGAGCCCGCGGGAGTGGGAGAGCCTCTGCGACGGCTGCGGCCGCTGCTGTCTGCACAAGCTGCGTGACCCCGACGACGGAGCGGTCGCCTTCACCGAGGTCGCCTGCCGGCTGCTCGACCTCCGCTCCTGCCGCTGCAGCGACTACGCAAACCGCTTCCGCCGCGTTCCCGATTGCGTTCGCCTCACCCCGAAGGTGGTACGGGAGGCCGACTGGCTTCCCCCCACCTGCGCCTATCGCCTCGTCGCCGAGGGCAAGGACCTCCCCTGGTGGCACCCGCTCGTCTCCGGAAGCCCCGAGACGGTGCACACGGCCGGCATCTCGGTGCGCGGCCGGGCGGTCAGCGAGCGCGACGCGGGCGCGCTCGAGGACCATGTGGTCTCCTGGCCGCGGCGCTGGCCGAGAGGGGCGCGCGAGCCTGCGGGTTGACGCAGAGGCCCGCCTCGCGTCACCTGCCCCTGCGGAGCGGGGAGGAGGAGATGACGACGACGGAACCGATGCTCGAGCGGGCGCTCTACGGCGGGGTGAACGCCGCGGTGCTCACGCCGATGGGGCCTGACCTCGCGCCTGATGTGCCGCTGATGGCGTCGCATTGCCGCTGGCTGCTCGAGAACGGCTGCGACGGCCTCGGAATCCTCGGCACGACAGGCGAGGCGACGAGCTTCTCGGTGGCGGAGCGGATCGCGGTGATGGAGGGGCTGGTCGCGGCCGGCATTCCGGCCGAGAAGCTGATGCCCGGCACCGGCTGCGCCGCGCTCACCGACAGCGTCGAGCTGACGAAGGCGGCGAAGCGCCTCGGCTGCCCGGGCGTTCTGATGCTGCCGCCGTTCTACTACAAGAACCCGAGCGATGATGGCCTGTTCGCCTGGTTCTCCGAGGTGATCAACCGGGTCGGCGGCGGGGTGAAAGTCTATCTCTACCACTTCCCGCAGCAATCGGCCGTGCCGTTCTCGCTCGAGCTGATCGGGCGCCTGCTCGCGGCCTTCCCCGGCGTGATCAAGGGCGTGAAGGACTCCTCCGGCGACTACGGCAACATGAAGGCGATGATCGATGCCTTCGCCGCCCAAGGCTTCGAGGTCTATTCCGGCTCCGACGAATTCCTCTCGCGCATCCTGCATGACGGCGGGGCTGGCTCGATCACCGCCGCCGCCAACGTCAACTGCGCCGCCGCCGCCGCCGTGGTGCGCGCCTTCCGCGCAGGCGACAGGGCCGCGGAGGAGGCGGCGCAGGCGGTTTTGACGGCGACGCGCCGGATCGCGACCTCGGTGCCGCTGATCGCAGGCCTGCGCGAGATCGTGGCGCGGCGGACGGGCAACCCGGCCTGGCGACGTATCCGCCCGCCGAACCTGCCGCTCGCCGCTGAGAAGGTCGGCCCCTTCCTCGCCGCCTTCGACGCGACCGGCATCGGTGGACTCGCGCACGCCGCCTGAGCCGGAAGGGGGCGGGATCCTCGCCCCGAGGCTGCGCGAGGCCGCGCCGCGCGGCCTCTGCACCGATTGCGGCGTCTCCCGGATGGCCGACCACAAGGCCTGCGGCCACGCCTGCCAGTTCATCGCGCCCGACTATCCGGCGATGGAGCGCGCCGTGCACGGCCGCGCGCGCGACCCCCTTCGCCCCGACGAGCTCCACTTCGGCCCGTTCCGGCGGATGCTGCGCGCCCGACTCGCCAAGCCCCTTGCGGAGGCGCAATGGACGGGGATCGCGACGCGGCTCGCCGAGCGCCTGCTCGAGACCGGGGCGGTGGATGCGGTGCTGACCGTCGCGCCGGCGGAGGACGACCGCTGGCGCCCGGTTCCGGTGATCGTGACGCGCGCCGAAGGCATGGCGCGCGTCCGCGGCATGCGCATGGGCTTCGCCCCGCTTCTCGCCCTGCTCGAACCGGCCGCCGCCGCCGGGCACCGGCGCATCGCCCTGATCGGCATTCCCTGCCAGGTGCATGCGCTGCGCGCGCTCGAGCGTCGGCTCGGCTTCGAGCGCATCCTCGTCATCGGCACGCCGTGCTCGGACAACACGACCACGGAACGATTCTGGGACTTCCTCCGCTTGCTCTCCGACCGCCCCGAGACCATCACCTATCTCGAGTTCCGCGCCGACTACCGCGTCGAGCTCCGCTTCGATAACGGAACGAAGCGGGAGATCCCGTTCCTCGAGCTGCCGATCTCGAAACTGCCGCCCGACTTCTTCCCCCTCACCTGCCGAACCTGCGTCGACTACACCAACGTGCTCGCCGACATCACCGTCGGCTACATGGGCGGCGAGGGCGAGCAGTGGCTCATCGTGCGCAACGAGCGCGGCGAGGAGCTCCTTTCGCTGCTTGAGGGCGAGGTGGTGCTCTCCGAACCGCGCAGCGGCGGCAGGCGCGCGGCCCACGTGAAGGGCTTCCTCGCCAACACGCTGCGCGCTGCGGGCGGGCTGCCGCTGCGTCGCATGCCCGGCTGGCTCAGGCCGATCGTCTCGTGGCTGATGCCCCGGATCGGGCCGCGGGGGCTTGAGTTCGCGCGCGCCCGCGTGGAGATGAAGGCGGTCGAGACGGTGGTGCATCTCCGCCGCGAGAAGCCCGCGCGGATGAAGGCGATGGTGCCTTGGCATGTCTGGGCGCTCGTGCGCGCCTACGGGCTCGGGCCGCGCGACGGCGAGGTGGCGAGCGCAAGGCCCGCGAAGATCAGTGCGGCCGCCGGAACGATCAGCGGCCCCGGAACCTCGCCGAACAGCACCCAGCCCCAGCCGAGCCCGGTCAGCACCAGCACGTAGCCGACCTGCGAGGCGAACACGCCGCCGTGGCGGGTGAGAAGCCGGAAATAGATCGCGTAGGCGACGGCCGTCAGCGCCCCTTGCGCCGCGGCGAAGACGTCGTACGGCGGGAAGGGGCGCGCGAGCGCAAGCGGCCCCCAGGGCTCTCCGGGCACGGAGGCGGCGAGCGCAAGCCAGGCTGCCGCGCCGGAGGCGGTGCCGCAGGCGAGCGCGAGCGGGTCGGCCCCGGGCGGGCGGAAGCGCACGGCGAACACGTTCGAGCACGCGTAGCAGGCGGGAACCGCGAGCGAGGCGAAGGCCCAGCCGAGAGCGCCGCCCTCGGGCAGGGCGGCGCCCGGGGAGAGGGCGAGCAGCGTTCCCGCGAGCGCCACCACAACGCCGGCGAAACGACGCAGGGTCGCGCGCTCGAGGCCGAGGGCGGCGGAGAGGGTGAACGTCACGAGCGGTGCCGCGGGGATCACCATCGCGAACAGGCCGGCCGGGACATGGCGCAGCGCGAGGAAGCCGATCAGGTTGGGCACGGCGAAGCCCACAAGGCCGCTGCCAAGGTGGAAGCGGAGGCCGCTTGCGTCGAGCGGCAGCGGTCGGCGACGTACGAGCCCGACCACGAACAGGATCGTTGCGGCGACGAGGGCGGAGCGGAACACGTAGGCGAGCGGGGTCGCGCCAAGGCCGAAGGCGGCCTTGCCGAGCGCCGGCGTCAGCCCCCAGAGCGCACCCAGAGCGGCGAGCAGGGCGAACGCCAGCGCATCGGGCCGGCGTGTCGAGGGCGGGGAGGGCTGGACCACGGCCCGCGGAGACTAGCCCGTCCCTGCCGGCGTCGTCTCGCGCACGCTCCGAGCCCGGCGGTTGAACCGCCACCGGCGCGTTTGGCATGCTGAGGCATGGCCATGGCGCGAGCGCCACATCGAGCCTCTGCCCCGCGCGCCAAAAGGGCGCGGGAAACGCTGTCGCTCGGCCACGGTGTCGCCGAGGTCGAGTGGCGTCGCAGCCCGCGCGCACGCCGCGTCACGCTGCGGATCGACCCTGCCGCCGGCGCGGTCGTCGTCACCCTCCCGCCTCGGGCCGGGCGGGCCCAGGGGCTCGCCCTGCTCAAGGCCCATGCGGCCTGGGTGGCGGACCGTCTCGCCGCGCTGAGCCCGCGCGTTCCGTTCGAGGATGGCGCGAGCGTGCCGCTCTTGGGCCGTGCCCACACCATCCGCCACCGCCCTGGCGCGATCGGCGGCGTCTGGCTCGAGGGGGACGAGATCCACGTCTCGGGCGAGGCGGCCTTCGTATCGCGACGCGTCACCGCGTGGCTGAGGGCAAGGGCGAAGGCCGAGATCGCCCCGCGCGCGGCCGAGTACGCGGCGCGGCTCGCCCGGCGCGTCACCCGCGTCACGATCAAGGACCCGAAAAGCCGCTGGGCCTCCTGCGCGCCGGACGGGACGCTCGCCTTCTCCTGGCGGCTCGTTCTCGCGCCGCCCTGGGTGCTCGATTACGTAGTGGCGCATGAGGTCGCGCACCTTGCAGAGATGAACCATGGCCCGCGCTTCTGGGCGGCGGTCGCGCGGCTCACGCCGCACACGGAGGCGGCGAAGGCCTGGCTCGCGGCGCATGGGCCGCGGCTTCTGCGCTACGGCTGATCGAGGGGCTGCGACGGCGCGCGCCGCGCGCGAAGAGCGGCCTGCGCGGGGGGCGGCGGCAAGGCGCAGCTGATCCTGCTCGTCTCAGGTCCAAGCCGTCGCGCGGCGGCACCGCACGCCCGCTCGTGGGCGCCGGATCCGGCCGGGTCAGGGCTGAAAAGGCGGGCGAAGGCCGGCGCGGGTCCGCGCGAGCGCGCGAAGGCAGGCTTCCTCGACAAGCAGCGTTGTGCCTGCCGGCCGGGCCGTGGCGAGCACCACGCGCGGCTCCTCGCCGGGCGCATCCGACTCGAGAAACACATCAAGCAGGCAGAGGGGGCTCCGGTAGAGCCACGCCTCGCTGCCCTCCTCGACGCGCCTGAGGTCGGGCTCGCCCATCACCGCGATCAGCTGGCCATCCGTCAGCCCAGCGAGGTCGCGGGCAGAGCGGGGCGAGCGGCCCACGAAACGCGACGGGAGGGGGCGGGCCGGCGCGCGACCGGCGGAGGCGGGAACGAAGCCGGCGGTCGATGCACCCTCCGGCCACGCCGCCGCCGCGACCGCTATCCGGGCGGGAGGGGCGACGGCCGCCACCTCCCCGTCCGGCTGCGCGGCCGAGCAGGCAAGAAGCAGTGCCTGCGCGGCGGCGAGCGAGAGCATGGCGAGAGCGGATGGGCGAATCGACGGCACTCCTCCCGCCAAGGCTCCGGAACGCGTCAGGAGCGGGCGAAGACCGGCTCGGCCGGCGGGGCGGCGTGGGGATCCGGCGCGGCGGCAGGAGCCGGGCCGGCCGGAGCCGCCGCCGGGGCAGGGGCGATCATCTCGATCCGGCCGGAGACCTGCGCGCCCTCCTCGACCATCAGCCGCGCGCAGCGGATCGTGCCCGAGAGCCGCCCCGTAGAGCGGACCACGAGCCGGGACCGCGCCGTGATCGCGCCGTCAAAGGCGCCGGAGATGTCAGCCTCCTCGATTTCCGCCTCGCCGCGGAACACGCCCGTCTCGGCAATCGAGAGCTCGAGAGCATGGTTGAGGCTGACCTCAACCGTGCCGTGAACCTCGAGCCGCTCGCAGTCGCTGATCGCCCCCCCAGAAAGCGAGATGCCGCGGCCGACGGTGAGCGCCCGACGTTCCGCCGCCGCACGGGGCGCGGCCGAGGCGGCCGGGGCGGCCTGGCGGATGCCGAGCGTCGGCGTCGGCGCAGGAGCGGGTGCGGGGGGGATACCGGTCGCGGGAAAGCCGGGCTTCGTCGCCATCTGCGGGGTGCTCTCGCTCGTGCGGATCATAGGTCGGGGCTCGGACGCCGCCTGCTGCGGCGCCGATGGGTCGGACGGCTTGCGGGTCTTGGGGAAGAGGGACAGGGCGGTGATCCTTCGTCGTCCGGGGCGGTTTCTCGGGGGCCTGCCGGGCCGGCGTAGAGGCCGGCGCGGCAGGCGCGGGATCATACACCCGTCCTCTGCCGCTGCAACGGAGGCCCGCGCCCCTTCACGGCGCCGCCCGAGCCGGGCGGGGGGCAGGGCCGAGGCGGATCGCGAGATAGGTGAAGGCCGCCGCGCCGAGCACGGGCACGAGCAGGTTGGCGACCGGAACGAGAGCGAGCAGGGCTGCCGGAAGGCCGGCGAGGAAGAGGGTGAGCCGGTGCCGGCGCCGCCACGCGCGGACGGCGGCGAGGTCCATCCGGCGAAGCGCCGCAAGCTCGGCATAGTCGCGCGCGTAGGCATAGGCCGCGACCGCAAGCCAAACGGCCCAGCCGAAGCCTGGCAGAAGGAGAGCGACCGGCAGGGCGAGCAGGGTGAGAGCGAGCAGGCGCCCGCCGAGCCGGAGCCCCGCCACGAGCTGCTCGCCGAGCCCGCTCACCCGCGCCGGCGGCAGGCCCGGATAGTGCCGCGCCTCGACCGCCGCCGCGACGTCTTCGAGCAAAAGCCCCGCGACCAGAAGCGTGGCCGGGCCGAACAGCAGAACCGCGACCGCCACCGACGCGATCGCCCCGAGCGCGTCGACGACACGCTCGAGCCAGCCCCCTCCCGATGCCGCCGAGGCGACGAGCCAGCTGCCGCCCACGATCAGGGCGAGGAACAGGGCCGTCGCGGCGCCGAGGCCGAGGAGCAGCGGCCGGCGCAGGCGCGGATCGGACAACTGGGCGAGAGCGAGCAGCCAGGCGCTGATCATCAGCGGCATCATGGCGCAGCGCCGCGTGGCGCGCTAAGAGCCCCGCGAGGGCCTCGGGGCAGAGGAGCGGCAGGAGAGCATGGCGGACAGATCGTCTCGATACGGTGTCTTGGGCATCGGCAACGCGATCGTCGACGTGGTGGCGCGCTGCGACGATGCCTTCCTCGCCGAGCAGGGGATCACCAAGGGGGCGATGACGCTGATCGACGCCGCCCGCGCGGAGGCGCTCTATGACGCCATGGGCCCCGCCGTCGAGGTGTCCGGCGGGTCGGCGGCCAACACGCTCGCCGCCTATGCGAGCCTCGTCGGGCGTGCGGGCCCTCCAGGCGCCTTCATCGGCAAGGTGCGGAACGACCAGCTCGGCGCGGTGTTCGCCCATGATATCCGCGCCGCCGGCATCGCCTTCCGAACGCCTGCGGCCGAGTGCGGGCCGCCGACGGCGCGCTGCCTCATCCTCGTCACGCCCGACGCGCAGCGGAGCATGAACACCTATCTCGGCGCCTGCGTGAACCTCGACGAGGATGACATCGACGAGACCCTCGTCGCCTCCTCCTCCGTCACCTACCTCGAGGGCTACCTGTTCGATCCGCCGGCCGCGCAGGCCGCCTTCCGCAAGGCCGCCCAGGTGGCGCACGCGCACGGGCGCGAGGTTGCGCTCACGCTGTCTGATCCGTTCTGCGTTGCCCGCCACCGCGAGGCCTTCCGTGCCCTCGTGCGCGAGGAGGTCGACATCCTGTTCGCCAACGAGGCCGAGATTCTCTCCCTCTACCAGGTGGACCGGTTCGAGGACGCGCTCGCCGCCGCCCGCGCCGAGACGAGGATCGCCTGCCTCACGCGGAGCGAACGCGGCTCGGTCGTGGTCTGCGGCGATGCGGTGCACGTGATCGAGGCAGAGCCCGCGGAGGTGGTGGACACCACCGGGGCGGGAGATGCCTATGCAGCCGGTTTCCTCGCCGGGCATGTGCGCGGCTGGGAGCTCGGCCGGTGCGGCCGGCTCGGGGCGCTCGCCGCGGCAGAGGTGATCAGCCATGTCGGCGCGCGGCCGATGCGCTCGCTCGCCGCCCTTGCCGAGGAGCGGTTCGGCGCCGACGCCTGAGGGAGCCACCCTGCCGCGGCCGCGACACCGCCGCGCCGGGCGCACGCCCGAGGCGAACCTGCCCCGCCCGCGTTTTCCCTCGCATCCGTCCGCCCGGACCCCTATCTCTGCCGCCGGAAGAAGCCGAACGGTTGGACCTGACGACCCTTGGGCACGCGCGCGGCTGCCCAGGAGCCACGGTTCGCCGCCATTCAGGAAGGCCCGATGCAGAGCTCCGAGATCCGCAACGTCGCCATCATCGCCCATGTCGACCATGGCAAGACCACGCTCGTGGACCAGCTCCTGCGGCAGTCGGGCGCGTTCCGGGCGAACCAGGCGGTGGCCGAACGCGCGCTTGACCGAAATGATCTCGAGCGCGAGCGCGGCATCACCATCCTCGCCAAGTGCACCTCGGTGCTGTGGCGCGGCCACCGGATCAACATCGTCGACACGCCTGGCCATGCCGATTTCGGCGGCGAGGTGGAGCGAATCCTGAACATGGTCGATGGCGCGATCGTGCTCGTCGATGCGGCGGAAGGCCCGCTGCCGCAGACGAAGTTCGTCGTCGGCAAGGCGCTCGCGCGCGGGCTTCGCCCGATCGTCGTCATCAACAAGGTGGACCGGCAGGACGCCCGCCCCGACGAGGTGCACACCGAGGTGTTCGACCTGTTCGCCGCCCTCGGAGCGGACGATGCCCAGCTCGACTTCCCGATGCTCTACGCCTCCGGCCGCCAGGGCTGGGCCGACCGGGAGCTCTCGGGGCCGCGGCGTGACCTCTCCGCCCTGTTCGAGCTGATCCTCTCCCACGTCCCGCCGCCGCGGCTCGACGCAGAGGCCAGCTTCGCGATGGTGGCGACCATCCTCGACTACGACCCGTTCCTGGGCCGCGTGCTGACCGGCAGGATCGAGCAGGGGCGGGCGCGCCTCAACATGCCGCTCAAGGTCTTGCGGCCCGACGGCACGGCGGTGGAGACCGGGCGGCTTGCGCGGCTGATGAGCTTCCGCGGCCTCGAGCGCGTTCCGGTCGAGGAGGCGGCGGCCGGCGACATCATCGCCGTCGCCGGGCTCGCCGAGGCGACGGTTCCGGACACGATCTGCGCGCCCGAGCTTGCCCTGCCGCTTCCCGCGATCCCGGTCGACCCGCCCACCCTCGCGATGACGTTCCGGATCAATGACGGCCCGCTTGCCGGGCGCGAGGGCAGGAAGGTGACCTCGCGCCAGATCCGCGAGCGGCTGTTCCGCGAGGCGGAGGGGAACATCGCCATCAAGGTGCGCGAGAGCGAGGAGTCGGAGGCCTTCGAGGTGTCGGGGCGCGGCGAGCTGCAGCTCGGCGTGCTGATCGAGACGATGCGCCGCGAGGGGTTCGAGCTCACGATCGGCCGTCCGCGCGTGATCCTCCGACGCGACGAGGCGACGGGAGAGCGCCTCGAGCCGATGGAGGAGGTGCTGATCGACGTCGATGACGCCTACGTAGGCGTGGTGGTTGAGAAGATGTCGGCGCGCAAGGGAGAGCTTCGCGACATGCGCCCCTCGGGCGGCGGCAAGACCCGGCTTGTCTTCCTGATCCCGAGCCGCGGCCTGATCGGCTACCACGGCGAGTTCCTCACCGACACGCGCGGCAGCGGCGTCATGAACCGCCTGTTCGCTGGCTACGGCCCGTGGAAGGGGCCGATCGAGGGGCGGCGCAACGGCACGCTGATCAGCAACGCCGACGGCGAGGCGGTGCACTACGCCCTCTTCTACCTGCAGGAGCGCGGGGCGCTGTTCATCGGCCCGGGCGAGAAGGTCTATGTCGGGATGATCATCGGGGAGAACGCCCGCGCCGGAGACCTCGAGGTGAACCCGCTGCGCGAGAAGAAGCTCACCAACATCCGCGCCGCCGGCAAGGACGACGCGATGCTGCTCACCCCGCCGCGGCGGATGAGCCTCGAGCAGGCGATCGCCTATATCGAGGACGACGAGCTTGTCGAGGTGACCCCAGGCGCGATCCGGCTGCGTAAGCGCTTCCTCGACCCGCACCAGCGACGGAAGATGGAGCGCCGGTCCGAGGAGGCGGCGGCCTGAGCCGCGCGGGCCCTGGCCGCGAGCCGAACGCGCAGCGCGCGTGTCGGACGCTCTCGCCGATCCGTCGCTCCGCGCGGCGGTGCGGCGCGTCGTCGCGCTCAACCTCGGGTATTTCCTGGTCAAGGTGTCGGTCGCCGCCGTGATCGGCTCGGTGGCGCTGTTCGCCGACAGCATCGACGTCCTCGAGGACGCCTCCGTCAACCTGCTGATCCTGCTCGCGCTGGGCTGGAGCGCCGTGTGGCGGGCGCGGGTTGGACTCGCGCTCGCGGCCATCCTGCTCGTGCCGGCCATCGCCACGCTCTGGACCGCCTGGGGCAAGCTGCTCGAACCGGTCGCTCCTGCCCCGGTTCTGCTCACCCTCGCAGGCCTTGGCGCGCTCGCCGTGAACCTCGCCTGCGCGCTGATGCTCCCCCGCCACCGCACGGAAGGCGGCAGCCTGACGCGGGCTGCCTTCCTCTCCGCCCGGAACGATGCGGCAGCGAATCTCGGCATGGTTCTCGCCGGGCTGGTCACGGCCTTCATCTGGCGTTCGGCCTGGCCGGACGTGATCGTGGGGCTTGCGATCGCGGCCTTGAACGCGGATGCGGCGCGCGAGGTGTGGCAGGCGGCGCGTTACGAGGCACGCGCCTCGCCCTGAGGCCCTGTCGCGCGCCGCCCCGGCGTCGGCCCGCGGCGGAGTGGGCCGACGCTTCCGCGTTGTGCCGATCTGCGCCGTTGGGGAGTTGTTCATCCTCCTGCGCGATCTGTTCGGTGCCGGGAGTCGCGATCCGACGCGGCCGGCGGAACCGAGGCGTGCATGGCGCAGAGTTTCTTCCGCAGCGGTTTGGGACGGCTCGTCGTGGCGCTGATGCTGCTCGCCCTTGCCCCGGCGCTGGTCGTGCTCGCCCAGCTCGGCAGCGGCGCCCGAAGCCTCGCCGTCGAGTATGCGGCCCGGCAGCAGCAGCAGGCCGCCGAGGCGGCCGTGCGGCTGTTCGAGGAGATGCTCGACTCGGTCGCACGGACGCTGGAGAATGCCGCGCGGAGCGCCGGGGACTGGGCCGTCGGGGCGGAGTGCGTGGCGCGCGCCGCCAAGGTGGCGGCCACCCAGCCCTTCATCCAGCGCGTTCTTGTTGTTGCGGGCGACGGGCGCGTTCTCTGCACCAGCGTCGGCATCCCCGCGACGCCGGTCAGCCTCGGCGACCGGCCCTATCTGCGGCGTGCTCTCGCCTCGCCCGGCCTCGTCGTCGGCACGCCCGTGGTGGGGCGGCTGACCGGCGAGGTGGTGCTTCCGGTCGCCCACGCCGTTCCTGCAGGGCCGCCGTCCGAGGATGGGGCGAGGCTGCCGAACACTCCGGCGGTCCTGGTCGCTCCGCTCGATCTCGGCTGGTTCGCGCGTCTCGTCCACGCCATGAGCGACGAGTCGGGGGGCGAAAGCTTCGCTCTGATCGTGAGTGACAATGCCCAGGTGCTCGCCGCCCACCCGCGCATCGCCGACCTTCCGCCGGCGGATCGCCCCGCCGCCCACCCGTTCATCGAGGCGATCCTTGCGGCACCCGCCGGCTGGGCCGCTGTTGCCGATTTCGCGGGGCGCGATCGCATCGTCGGCTTCGCCCATACGCGCTCAACGGGGCTTGCGATCGCGGTCGCGACCGACCGCGCGAGCATCGTCGGGCCGATCACGCGCGAGCTCCTGATCGCGCTCGGGCTGATCGCCGCCGCCGCGGCGGCCGGGGTCGGAGCGGCGCTCTGGGTCGCGCAGGCGCGCATCGGCAGGCCGCTCCTGGCGCTCGCGGAGGCGGCCAAAGCGCTGCGCGACGGCGAGGTTCCGCCGCCCCTGGCCGACCGGCCGGCGGTTCGCGAGATCGCGCTCCTGGCCCAGGCCTTCACCGGCATGGCGGCGGAGATCACCCGGCGGCAGACGGCGCTCGAGGCGGCGAAACACGAGCTCGAGGCGGCGAACCGCCATCTCTCCGAACTCGCGGAACGTGACCCGCTGACCGGGCTTGCCAATCGCCGCGCCTTCGACCGTGCGCTCGAGGCGTCGTGGAAGCGCGCGCAGCGCCAGGCCCTGCCCCTCGGCCTCCTGATCATCGACATCGACCATTTCAAGCAGTTCAACGACCGCTACGGCCATCTCGAGGGGGATGCCTGCCTGATCCGCGTCGCGCGGCAGCTCGCGTCGATCGCGCTGCGCCCGCACGACGTGGTCGCCCGTCTCGGCGGCGAGGAGTTCGCGGTCCTGTTGCCCGACACCGACCTTCCGGGAGCGGTCGCGCTCGGCGAGCGGATACGCGCGCGTCTGCACGCGCTGATGCTTTTGCATGAAGGGTCGCCGCACGGGATCGTGACGGCGAGCATCGGCGCCGCCTCGATTGTGCCGCTCGATGTCTCCGAACCGCGTGTTCTGCTCGCTGCGGCGGATCGTGCCGTCTATGCCGCCAAGGCGTCGGGGCGTGACCGTGTGGCGGCCGAAGGGCTGGCCGAGGCGGCGTGAGGGAGGGCCTCGACGCGGCCTCGGGCCGGATTTGGGGCGCGGTCCGCCGGCGCGATCCGATCAGGGCCGGACCGGAGGGTGGGGCGGCTCACCTCAGCACCGCGGGCTGGAAAAGCCCGGCGCGCCTCGATGCGAGAGGTGACCCGCCGAAGCATGCCTCACTGGCGGAGATTGGGCAGGGCGGCCTTGTCGATCGGGTGGACGCCTCGACCGGGACGGCATCCGTCGGCTGAACTCACGCCGTAGCAGGTCTTTCGCTCTCTCGGCCCCCCCACCCTTCCCCCCGCCTGCTGCGCGTGCTTCCCTCCCCCGACCAGCCACCCAGGACACCCCATGCCGATCAACAACCGGATCGCCGCCTTCGCCGAGGCGATGACCGCGTGGCGTCGCGACCTGCACGCCCACCCGGAGCTCGGCTTCGAGGAGCACCGCACCGCCGCCATCGTCGCCGAAAAGCTCGCCTCCTGGGGCATCACGGTGCACACCGGGCTCGCCAAGACCGGCGTCGTCGGCACGCTCAAGGTGGGCAGCTCGAGCCGCGCCGTCGCAATCCGCGCCGACATGGACGCGTTGCCGATGCGGGAGGCGAACGACATGCCGCACCGCAGCCGGTTCGAGGGGAAGATGCACGCCTGCGGGCATGACGGGCACACCGCCATGCTGCTCGGCGCCGCCCGCTACCTCGCCGAGACCAGGAACTTCGATGGCACGGTGCACTTTATCTTCCAGCCGGCAGAGGAGGGCGGAGGCGGGGGGCGCGTTATGGTCGAGGAGGGTCTGTTCGAGCTCTTCCCGGCCGATGCCGTCTACGGCGCGCACAACGACCCCACGCTTCCGGTCGGCGAGATGTATGTCGTTGCCGGGCCGAACAGCGCGGCCTCGGATCGTTTCGTGCTCCACATCGACGGTCGCGGCGGCCATGCCGCGCGCCCGCATATGACGATCGACCCGATCACGATCGGCGCCCAGATCGTGCTCGCCTGGCAGACGCTCGTCTCGCGGCGCGTCGACCCGGCCGATTCTGCGGTTCTCTCGATCACCCAGTTCCATGCCGGAACGGCCGGCAACGTGATCCCAGAGACGGCGTTCCTCAACGGCACGGTGCGCACGCTCAAGCCCGGGACGCGTGACATGCTCGAGGCACAGATGGCCGCGATCGCCCGCGCCACCGCCGAAAGCCAAGGCGCCGTGGCGCGATTCGAGTACACGCGCGGCTACCCGATCGTGTTCAACCACCCGGAGGTGACAGAGCGCGCCGCCGCCGCCGCGGCGAAACTGCTCGGCCCGTCGCGCGTGCACCGCGAGAAGCCCCTGACCATGGGCGGGGAGGACTTCGCCTACATGGCCGAGAAGGTGCCGGGCTGTTTCGTCCGCTTCGGCCAGAGGGGGCCGGACGGAACGGGCGGCGTGCCGGTGCACAACCCGAACTACGATTTCAACGATGCGATCCTGCCGATCGGGGCAAGCTTCTGGGCCACACTCGTAGAGCAGGAGCTCGCCCGAAGCTGAGCGGGTGGCGGGGGTTTGATCCGGCGCGGGCTTTTGCCTAGGGTGCAGCCCCGCGCGCCCAGGGGCTGATCGCCGGCCGAGTCGCGCCGCCGAGAGAGCGCCGTTCGAGGCCGCCCCGTGATCCTCGCCCTGCTTCCGCCCTCGCTCCGACGCCTGCCGAGGCTTCCGGCCATCCTCGCCGTCGATGCGATGGCCGCCGCCGCCGCTGCTTCCCTCGCCGCGCTCGCAGGAGCCGCCTGGGGCGGGCTCGCGCCTGGTGCCGCCGCCCTGCTCGTGCTCGCCGCCGCCGCCGCGACGGTGCTGATCCATCTCGTATTCGGCGTGCCGCGCGATTCCTGGCGTCACGGCGGCACGGCAGAGATGGCGCGCGCCGCCGCCGCCTCGGCGCTCGCCGCTCTGGCCGCCAGCCTCGCCACGGCACTCCTGTGGCCCGGCCCCGTCGCGCCCTGGGCACTCGCCTTTCTCGTGGTTCTGTTGCCCGCGACCGCCCTCGCCGCTCGCGGCCTGTATCGGCTCGCGATCCTCGGCGGCGTGCGGCGCGACCCCGACGCGCGTCCGGTCCTGCTCGCCGGCGCCGGCGACCAGGCGGAGCTCTTCCTGCGGGCGCTCGCGCGCGGCAGCGCGGTGCGGTTCCGTGTCGTCGGCGTCGTCACCGTCGATCGCTCGATGGTCGGCCAGAGGCTGCATGGCGTGCGGGTGCTTGGCACGCTCGACGAGGCCGCTTCCGTGCTCGACCGCCTCGCCGGCACGCGCGATTCGCCGACGGCGATCGCGCTCGCCGCACGCTCCGCCTCGGGTCTCGCGCTTGCCCGCTTGCGCGAGGTGGCGGAGGCGCGGGGGCTTGCGCTTCTCGAGGTGCCGCGCCCGGCCGATCTTCGCCCCTATGCGCCGCTGCGGCGGCCCGACGATACCCCGTCCGACCCGCAGGAGCTGCTCGACCGGCCCGAACGCCCGATCGACCGGGCGTTGATCGCGGCGGTGGCGCGCGGCAAGCGGGTGCTGGTGACCGGCGCCGGCGGCTCGATCGGCTCCGAGCTCGTGCGCCAGATCGCCGAAGCCCAGCCGGCGCGGCTCACGCTCGTCGACAACGGCGAGTACGCCCTTTACGCGATCGACATGGAGATCGGGGTGGCGCACCCGGGGCTCGCGCGCGAGGCGGTGATCCTCGACATCCGCGACCGCGAGCGCATCGCCGCCCTGTTCGCCGCTGTGCGCCCCGAGCTCGTGTTCCACGCCGCGGCGCTGAAGCACGTGCCGCTTGTGGAGGCGAACCCGCTCGAGGGGATCCTCACCAACGCCTACGGCACGCGGAACGTCGCCGACGCGGCGGTCGCTGTTGGCGCCGAGGCGGTGGTGCTGATCTCAACCGACAAGGCGGTGAACCCAACCTCGGTGATGGGTGCGACCAAGCGTCTTGCCGAGATGTACTGCCAGGGGCTCGATCTTCGCGCCGCGGGGGCGGCGCGGCCGACGCGGTTCGTGACGGTTCGGTTTGGAAACGTTCTCGGGTCGACCGGCTCGGTCGTGCCGCTGTTCCAGGCGCAGCTCGCGCGCGGCGGGCCGCTCACCGTCACCCACCCCGACATGATGCGCTACTTCATGACGACGCGCGAGGCGGTCGGCCTCGTCCTGATCGCCATGGCGACGGTGCTGCAAGGTGGGGCGGCAGCCGCGGCGGTGGAGCGGGGCGCGATCTTCGTGCTCGACATGGGCAAGCCCGTGCGGATCCTCGATCTCGCGCGGAAGATGATCCGGCTTGCCGGGCTGAGGCCGGAGGTGGACGTCAAGATCGTCTTCACCGGTCTGCGGCCGGGCGAGAAGCTCTACGAGGAACTGTTCCACGGCCGCGAGGAGCTGGTGCCGCTCGGCGTGCCCGGGCTTCTGGTCGCGCGGCCGCGTGTGGTCGATCTCGCGATCGTCGCCCGCGCGATCGACGAGGCGGCGGCAGAGGCGCGGGCGGGGCGGGAGAAGGCGGCGCTTGCGATCCTCTCCGTGATGGTTCCCGAATTCTCCGCCCCCGCCGCTGCGGAGTGAGCGCGGGATGCGCCTCGCCGCTGCGCTTCGGCCCGACCGGCCGCTCCTTGTGATGCTGCTTCTCGGTTTCTCGGCAGGCCTCCCTTTGCCGCTCACCGGCTTCACGCTGCGGCAATGGTTTTCGGAGGCGAATGTTCCCCTCGGCGCGATCGGGCTCACCGCGCTCATCGGCCTCGCCTACTCGCTCAAGTTCCTCTGGGCGCCGGTGCTCGACCATGCGCCGCCGCTGCTGCCGAGCCTCGGCCGACGCCGCGGCTGGCTCGCGCCGGTCCAGCTCCTGCTCGCCGCGGCGATCGCGGCGCTGGCGCTGACCGACCCTGCCCGGAACGCGACCGGGACGGTCGCGGCGGCCGTTGCGGTGGCGTTCCTCTCGGCCACGCAGGACATCACGATCGACGCCTTCCGCATCGAGAGCCTTCCGCTCGGGCGCCAGGGGCTCGGGCTCGCGGCCTATGTCTGGGGCTATCGAATCGCGCTCCTCGTCGCCAATGCGGGCGTGCTGTTCTCGGTCGAACGCGTCGGCTGGAGAGGGGCCTTCCTCGCGATGGCCTTGCTGATGTCGGTCGGGCTCGCGACGACGCTGTTCCTCGCCCGCGAGCCGCGGCCGCCCGAACGGGCAGCGCGCAGCGGCATCGGCGCCTGGCTCGCCGCCGCCGTGGTCGCGCCGGTGCGGGATTTCCTCTGCCGGCCGGGTGCGTGGCTGATCCTCGGCTTCGTCGCTCTGTTCAAGCTGGGCGAGGCGCTCGCCGGGATCATGACGGCGCCGTTCTATCGCGCGCTCGGCTTCGCGCGCGAGGAGGTCGCCGCCGTCTCGGGCGTGTTCGGGCTTCTGGCCACGCTCGCGGGCGTCACCTTGGGCGGCGTTCTCGTCGCGGGCGTCGGCACCGGGCGGGCGCTCGTCGTCACCGGGCTCGGCCAGATGCTGTCGAACCTGATGTATGTCGCGCTCGCCGAGGCCGGCCGTTCGCTTCCCCTTCTCTGGGCGCAGGTCGGCATCGAGAACGCGACCGACGGGCTCGCCGATGCCGCGTTCGTCGCCTATCTCTCCGGTCTCACGAGCACGGCCTTCACCGCCACGCAGTATGCGCTTCTCTCATCGCTCGCGTCCCTGCCGCTGCGCACCGTCGGAGGCCTGTCCGGGTATCTCGCCGAGGCGATGGGCTGGACACGCTTCTTCCTGCTCACCACCGCCGCCGCCCTGCCCGGGCTTGCGATCATGCTCGTCCTCCTGCGGCGGTTTCCGCCCGCGCAGGCGTAAGCCGCGCAGCGCTCACCCGAGCCCCGGGAGCAGCCCATCCGCCAGGCGGAACACGCTGTCGCGCCCGAGCGAAGCGGGGGTGTCGATGCCGAGCAGCGCAAGGTCGCGGTCGAGCTCTCCCCTCAGAAGCGCGATCGCGTGGCCGACCCCCTCGGCTCCGCCAACGGCCGCGGCGTAGAGCATCGGACGGCCCACGAACACGAAGCGCGCCCCGAGCGCCATCGCCTTCAAGACGTCGGTGCCGCGCCGCACCCCGCCGTCGAACAGAACCGGCATGTCGCCGGACGCCGCCACCACAGCGGGCAGCACGCGCAGCGGCGAGACCGAGCCGTCGAGCTGGCGGCCGCCGTGGTTCGAGACGATCACCGCATCCGCCCCGTGCTCGCGGGCAAGACGCGCATCCTCCGGGTGGAGGATCCCCTTCACCAAGAGCCGCCCCTTCCAGCGGCGTCGGATCAGTGCCAGATGCTCCCAGTTGAGATGGTCGCGGGCGGTGAAATCGCGCAGCACGTTCCGGGCGAGGATCGGCACGCCGCGCTCGGCGAAGCTGTTCTCGAAATGCGGCATGCCGTAGCGGGCGAGCGTGCGGAACCACGTTCCGATGAGCCAGCGCGGCTTGATCAGCCCGTCCCAGGCGAGCCGGAGCGAGGGGCGAAGCGGGGTGGAGAACCCGTTGCGCACGTTGTTCTCGCGCGAGGGCAGAACGGCCGTATCGACGGTCACGAGCAGGGTGCCGAAGCCTGCCGCCGCCACACGGTCGATCAGCTTCTCGATCCGCTCCGCCGCCCCGGGGAGATAGGCCTGGAACCAGGCCTCCGGGTTTGCGGCGATCACCTCCTCGAGCCGGATCAGCGAGGAGCCCGAGAGGACGAAGGGGATGTTCGCGGCCTTCGCGGCCTCGGCAAGCGCGATGTCGCCGCGATAGGCGACGAGCGCGGCAAGCCCCATCGGCGCGATTCCGAACGGGGCGCTCCACCTCCGCCCGAACAGCGTCGCGGCGGGGTCGCGGCGCGAGACGTCGCGCAGGATCCGCGGCACGAAGCCCCATTCGCAGAAGGCGCGGTGATTGTCCTCGAGCGAGGCGTTGCGCTCGGCCGCGCCAGCGACATAGCCGAAGATTGGCCGCGGCAGGTGCGCCCGTGCCATCGGCTCGAAATCGTCGAGGCACAGGGCGCGGACGAGACGCTTCGGCAGGCGGGTTGGCGGTGGCTTGGCGCCGGCATGCGCCGGAAGGGGTCCGTGCATCGTTCGGGTCTCCTCGCCACGCTTGTCGGGCGCCGTGCGGGCGGGCGCAAGGGGCGGTGATGCTCTCCCTGCCGCCCGAAGCCGCCGCCCTGCCGGTCGCCGCCGCCCTGCCGCGTCTTTCCGCCGCTCTCGAGGCGGGGCCGAACGCGGTTCTCGTCGCTCCACCTGGGGCGGGCAAGACCACCGTGGTGCCGCTCGCTCTCCTCGGCGCGCCGTGGCGCGGCGAGGGGCGTGTCCTCCTGCTCGAGCCGAGGCGGCTCGCCGCGCGCGCCGCGGCGCGGCGGATGGCGTCGCTCCTCGGCGAGAAGGTCGGCGCAACCGTGGGGCTGCGCACCCGGCTCGACAGCGCGGTCGGGCCCGCGACGCGGATCGAGGTGGTGACGGAGGGGCTGCTCGTCCGCCGGCTGCAGTCCGACCCGGGGCTCGAAGGCGTGGCCGCGGTGATCTTCGACGAGGTGCACGAGCGCAGCCTCGACGCCGACCTCGCTCTCGCCCTCTGCCGCGATCTGCAGGCGGGGCTCAGGCCCGAGCTTCGCCTCGTCGCGATGAGCGCGACGCTGGACGGCGCCGCCTTCTCACGCCTGCTCGGCGACGCTCCGGTGATCGAGAGCGCGGGGCGCATGTTCCCGGTCGAGATCGTCTGGTCGGGCGCCGACCTTTCGCACCCGCGCGAGCTCGCGGAGGCCGCGTCCCGCGCGGCGCGCCGGGCGCTCGCCCTCGCCTCCGGGGACGTGCTCGTGTTCCTGCCGGGCCTTGCCGAGCTGCGCCGCACCGAGGCGCTTCTCGAGGGGGTGGAGGCGTCGGTGCACCTTCTGCACGGCGAGCTCGACCCTGGCCTGCAGGACCTCGCTCTCCGCCCCGACCCACGAGGGCGCCGGAAGATCATCCTCGCGACCTCGATCGCCGAGACCTCGCTCACCGTGGAAGGGGTGGACGCGGTGGTCGATGGCGGGTTCCGGCGCGCGCCACGGTTCGACCCCGGAACGGGGCTGACCGCGCTCGCCACGCGCCGGATCAGCCGCGCGGCGGCGGAGCAGCGGGCGGGGCGTGCCGGTCGGCTTCGCCCCGGTGTTGCGCTGAGGCTCTGGACGGAGGCGTTGCATCGCGGCCTCGCCGCACAGGAGATGCCCGAGATCCTCGAGGCCGATCTCGCCCCGCTTGCGCTCCAGCTCGCCGCCTGGGGGGCGGAGGCGTCGTCGCTCCCCTTCCTCGATCCGCCTCCCGAAGGCGCTCTCGCCGCCGCGCGGGCGCTGCTTGCGGAGCTCGGCGCGCTCGACGGGCAGGGAGCGATCACCGCCCGCGGGCGGGCGATGGCGCGGCTCTCCGCCCACCCGCGGCTTGCGGCAATGCTCGTCGCGGCGGGCGATCAGGCGGCGCTCGCGGCCGAGATCGCCGCCCTGTTCGAGGAGCGTGACCCGCTTCGCGCGGGCGGCGAGCGCTCCCCTCCTGCCGACCTCAGGCTCCGGCTCGGCCGGCTCTCGGGTGCGGCCGCGCGCGCTGCCGAGCAGCATCGCCGGCGGCTCGGCGCCGGCAGGGGAGGCCCGCTCGACCCCTCCGCCTGCGGGCGCCTCCTCGCCCTTGCCTTCCCCGACCGGGTGGCGATGGCGCGCGCGAACGATCCGGGCGGGTATCTTCTAGCCTCTGGCCGCGGCGCGCGCCTCGATGCCGCCGATCCGCTCGCGCGCGAGCCCTTCCTCGCCGTCGCCGCGCTCGACCTCTCGGGACGGGAGGCGCGCATACGCCTCGCCGCGCCGATCGCGCGCTCAGAGCTCGAGACACTGTTTCGTGACCGCATCGAGCGGTCGGACGAGATCGCCTGGGACGACCGCGCCGGGGCGGTGCGGGCGCGGCGGCGTGTTCGCCTCGGCGCGCTCGTGCTCGAGGAGGCCCCGCTTGCCGAGCCGCCCGCGGAGGCGGTCGCCGCGGCCTTGTGCGAGGGCATCCGGCGTCGGGGGCTTGCCGTTCTTCCCTGGACGGAGGCGGCGCGTCGGCTTCAGGCGCGCGCTCTCCTGATGCGCCGGGCCGAAGGCGAGTCCTGGCCCGACCTCTCCGAGGCGTCGCTTGTCGACTCGCTCGGGGAATGGCTCGCGCCGCATCTCGCCGGGATGCGCACGCTCGAGGATCTCGCGCGGCTTGATCTCGCCGCGGTCCTGCGCGGGCTCCTTGGCCATCGCGCCGCGCTGCTCGATCAGGCTTTCCCCTCGCACGTGGTGCTTGCGAGCGGCGTGCGCGCGCCGGTGGATTACACGCGCGACCCGCCGGTGGTCTCAGCCCGCGCGCAGGCCTTCTACGGCCAGACGAGCTCCCCCCGCATCGGCAACGGAACGATCGCGCTCGCGGTGGAGCTTCTCTCTCCCGCCGGGCGGCCGATCGCTCTCACCCGCGACCTCGGCGCGTTCTGGAAGGGGGCGTGGGCGGAGGTGCGCAAGGAGATGCGCGGCCGCTACCCCAAGCACGCCTGGCCCGAGGATCCCTCTAGCGGCTTCTGAGGAGCCAGACCGCGACCAGGGCTGCGGGCAGGCCGAGCGCGACCCAGGCAGGCCCCCAGCCCAAGCCCGCGCCGACCAGAGCGCCGAACAGCGGCGGTAGGGCGATCTGCCCGATCTGGGCGAAGGCGAGCACGGCTCCCGTCACCGCTCCGGCGCGCCCGGGCGGGGAGAGGCGGGCAAGCTCGGCGAGCATCAGCCCGTGCCAGGCCATCGCCGTCGCCGCACCGGCGATCGATGCGGCGAAGACGAGCCACCACGAGCTCGTGGGCGCAAGCGGCGCGAGCGCGGCGAAGGAGAGGCAGGTTCCGAACGCGATGATCGCGAGCAGCACCCGCGCGGGGAACCGCGCCCCCGCAGCGCCCCAGAGGATTCGCGCCGGGATCGCAACAAGGCTCGCGAGGCTGAACAGCGCGCCGGCAGAGCCGAGCGTCCAGCCGAGCCGCTCGACCAGGAACACGACGAGAAAGGTCTGGAGCACGAACTGCAGGCCGACGAGGACCACGAACGCCATCGCGAGCACGCGGATCGCGCCGAGCCGGCGCACGGTCGCAAGCGTATCGAGCACGCCCGCCAGCCCGATCAGCGCCCCCGGATCGCGGTCGGAGTCGAAGCGGGCCCGGAACGGCTCGAGCGCGAGACAGAGGCCGAGGCAGAGGAGCGCCGAGACGACGAGCGCGCCGCGCCAGCCGAACAGGGCGGCAAGCCCCGGGCCGAGCAGGCCCGTCATGGCCACACCGACGGGAACCCCCGTCTGCTTGATCGAGAACAGAAGCGGCTGCTGCCGCGGCGGGACGACGCGCGCGAGCAGGTGCGAGGAGGCGGGGGTGGCGATGGTGCTGCCGAGCCCGACCGGAATGGCGCCGAGCGCGACGAGGGCGACACCTGCCGGTGCTGCCATGGCAAGCCCCGCGGCGGCGATGGCGAGCGCGACCTGGGCGACGCGCAGCGCGCCGTAGCGGGCGAGGAAGCCCCCCACCCCGAGCGTGCCGACGAGCGCGGCGGCGGCGGCGAGAGCGGCGTAGAGCCCGGCGAGCGAGGGATCGACGCCGAGATCGGGCGCCATCGCCGGGGCGAGCACGGGAACGAGGCCGCGCGTGAAGGTCGCGAAGGCCTGCTGAACCAGCATGGCCAGCGTGGCGGTGAGCGCGAGCGACAGGGCCTGGCTCCGGCAGCGGTGGGGCCTCTAGCCTTGGGCCGGAGCGCGGCTTCGGGCAAGCTTCCCGACCTCGCCGCGCCGCGCGCACGAGGTGGCGACGGCGGGCCCCGTCCGTGCAAGGATTAAGGACGGGCCGGCGTCGGCGCCGGAGGGAGGACGGTCGGGCCGGAGGTCGGGTTCGGCATGCGGATTCTTCTGGTCGAGGACGACAAGGACGTCGCCCGCTTCATCACCAAGGGCCTCAAGGAGTCGGGGCATACCGTCGATCACGCCGACCAGGGGCGGGACGGGCTGTTCCTCGCCGCCTCGGAAAACTACGACGTGATCGTCCTCGACCGGATGCTTCCCGGAGGGATGGACGGGCTGAGGCTGCTCGAGACGCTCCGCGCGACCGGCGCGAAGGTTCCGGTCCTGTTCCTTTCCGCCCTCGCCCAGGTCGACGAGCGCGTGAAGGGGCTCAAGGCCGGCGGCGACGACTATCTCACCAAGCCCTTCGCCTTCACCGAGCTCCTCGCCCGCGTCGAGGCGCTCGGCCGGCGCGGCCGGTCGGAGGCGCCGGTGACACGGCTTTCGGTCGCCGATCTCGAGATGGACCTGCTCGCGCGCACGGTGAAGCGCGCCGGCAGGACGATCGAGCTGCAGCCGAGGGAGTTCCGCCTGCTCGAGTTCCTGATGCGTCATGCGGGCCAGGTGGTGACGCGCACGATGCTGCTCGAGGCGGTGTGGGACTACCATTTCGACCCGCAGACGAACGTGATCGATGTGCACGTCTCGCGGCTGCGGCAGAAGATCGATCGCGGCTTCGCCTTCCCGCTGATCCATACGGTGCGCAACGCCGGCTACATTCTGCGCGCCGAGCCGTGAGCCGGCGATGGCGCGCGCCTCTCCCCTGCCGCCCGGCCTGCCGGAGCGCCCCGTCGTCAAGCTCCTGCGCTCCACGGGCTTCAAGCTCGCCGCCCTGCATGCCGCGCTGCTCGTCGCCTCGGCGCTCGCCCTCGGCGGCTTCTTCTGGTGGAGCACCGCGGGCTACCTCAACCGGCAGACCGACCAGGCGATCCGCGCCGATGTGCTGATCCTTTCGGCGCGTTGGCGTGCCGGGGAATGGGCGGGGCTCGCGCGCGCGATCGAGCAGCGCCTCGCGGAGGACGCCGAGGACGAGGAGATCTATCTCCTGGCCGACCGGGCGGGGCGGATCGTCGCCGGCAATCTCGATCGCTGGCCGCCGGAGGCGACCGCCGAGGACGCCTGGTACGAGCTGCCGCTCGTGCGCGCGGGCCAGCCGACCGTGGGGAGGATCTACACGCTCGCCCTGCCCGACGGCATGCGGCTGATCGCGGGGCGGGACGTGAAGCAGAAGCTCGAGCTGCGCGAGCTCGTCGCCGATGCGGTTCTCTACGGCAGCGCGCTCGCGGTTCTGCTTGGCGGGATCGGCGGCGTGCTCGTGCGCCGGCTTCTGCAATCGCGGCTCGCGCCGGTGGCGGTGACGGCACGCGCGATCGGCCAGGGCGATCTCAGCCACCGCGTGCCGCTCTCGGGAGCGGATGATGACTTCGACCGGCTGGCCGAGACGCTGAATGCGATGCTCGATCGGATCGGCGTGCTCATGGACGGCGTGCGCGAGGTGTCGAACGCGATCGCGCACGATCTGCGCACGCCGCTCGCGCGGCTGCGCGGCCGGCTCGAGGAGAGCCTCGGCGCCGGCGACCCGGCGAGCCTGCGCGCCGCGGTCGAGCGCGGCATCGTCGAGCTCGACGGGATCATCGGCGTGTTCCAGGCGCTCTTGCGGATCGCCGAGATCGAGGCGGGGGCGCGCCGGTCCGCCTTCGCCGCCTTCGACGCCGCCACCGTTCTCGCGGACGCGGCCGATCTCTACGGCGCGGCGGCGGACGAGCGGGCAATCGCCTTCGCGGTCGAGCTGCCGCGCTCGCTGCCACTCGTGGGCGACCGCGACATGCTGCTCCAGGCGGCGGCGAACCTGCTCGACAACGCCATCAAGTTCACCCCGGCGGGAGGGAGGGTGACGCTCGCGGCGGAGCGTCGCGGGGCGGAGGTGAGAGTGGTCGTCTCGGACACCGGTCCCGGCATCCCGGAGCCGGAGCGTGCCCGCGTGGTGGAGCGGTTCTACCGCGCCGAGGCGAGCCGCGGCACCCCCGGCTCGGGGCTCGGCCTCGCGCTCGTGCAGGCGGTGGCGCAGCTCCATGGCGGGTCGCTCCTGCTCGAGGACGCCTGCCCCGGCCTGCGCGCGACCATGGTTCTGCCGGCGCCGGAACCGCCCTTCGTGGCGGAGCGTGTCCCCTCGGCTCCCGTGTCGGAGTCGAGGCCGGCGGCACGCGCCGCCTGATCGCGGGGGGTGACGAAAAAAGGGGGCGGGAGGCTTGCGCTTCCCGCCCCGAGGCTTCACGCGCCTGACCGGGGGGGGATCGGCGCGCGCGCCGGCGGGACCGTGCCGGCGACATCCGGGAGAGACGAGGATCGGCACCGCGCCGTTCCTCACTGGGCAACATACCCGCGAATGATTAATCATAGGTTGCACAACCGAACAAGGCGATTCGCGGAGGCGATTCGCGGAAAGGTTGTATCCCTCCGATGTGCTCACGACAATGTGATCGCCAGGTGCCGCGGGGTGTGATCATCCGGCAGCGGTTCTGGACCGGGTGACAGCGGTCAGCCGCACGGGGGAAGGATGGACCTCTCGCCTGCCGAAACGCCGCGCGGGCCGCTCGCCGGCCTGCGCGTGCTCGAACTCGGCCACTACATCGCCGGGCCGTTCTGCACGCGCATCCTCGCCGATCTTGGCGCCGAGGTGGTGAAGCTCGAGCCGCCCGGCGGCGACCCGTTCCGGGGCTGGGGCGCGTCGGTCGGGGGCAACTCGGTCTGGTGGTCGATCCATGGCCGGAACAAGCTGTGCGCCGAGGTCGATCTCAAGCGGGCGGAGGGACGGGAGGCGGTGCGCCGGCTCGCGGCCCGGGCGGACGTGCTGGTCGAGAACTTCCGGCCCGGCACGCTGGAGCGTCTCGGCCTTGGGCCCGAGGCGTTGCGCGCGCTCAACCCGCGGCTCGTGATCGCGCGGATCTCGGGCTTCGGCCAGGACGGCCCCTATCGCGACAAGCCCGCCTTCGGCGCGATCGGCGAGGCGATGGGGGGATTGCGCCACCTCACCGGCCACCCGCCCGGGGCGAGCGACCTGCCGCCGCCGCGCTGCGGCGTCTCGATCGCCGACGACCTCGCCGGCCTCTATGCCGCGATCGGCCTGCTCGCCGCCTGCTGGCGGCGGGACGGCCGAGGCACGGGCGAGGGGGCGGTGCTCGACGTGAGCCTCGTCGAGAGCGTGTTCTCGCTGATGGAGGGGATGCTGCCCGAATACGGCCTGTTCGGCCGGGTGCGCCACCCGGCCGGGGAGGCGATCCCCACCGCTGCGCCGACCAACACCTACCCCACGGCGGATGGCGGCTGGATCGTGATCGCCGGCAACTCCGACCCGATCTTCCGCCGGCTGATGGCATTGATCGGCCGAGACGACCTCGCCGAGGACCCGCGTCTTGCCACCAATGCCGGACGCTGCGCCCACGTGGCCGAGCTCGATGCCGCGATCGCGGCGTGGACGCGGCGTCATGACGCGCTCGCGGCCGAGCGTCTGCTCGAGCAGGCCGAGGTGCCGGCCTGCCGCCTCTACACCATCCGCGATTGCGCCGAGGACCCGCATTTCCGCGCCCGACGCGCTGTCCAGGAGGTCGAGGACCCGCTGCTCGGCCGCGTGCTGCACCCGGGGCCCGCGGTGCACGTCTCCGGCCATCCGCCGGAGACGGTCGTGGGCTGGACGGGACCGGCCGTCGGCGCACACAACGCTCTCGTTCTCGAGACGCTCGCCGGGCTCGACGCGGAGGCGGCGCGCGCGGCTCGGGGCGAGGAGCGAGGGGAGGAGGTGGTGCGATGACCGATCACGTGACCATCGTCGAGGTGGCGCCGCGCGACGGGCTGCAGGCCGCCTGCGGCGTCGTGCCGACCGCGGACAAGATCGCGCTCGTTCGCGCGCTTGCCGGGGCCGGCCTCGTCGAGATCGAGGCCACGAGCTTCGTCTCGCCGAAGGCGGTTCCCCAGCTCGCCGACGCGGCGGAGGTGCTCGCCGCCGCCAATGCCATACCGGGGATCATCCCCTCCGTTCTCGTGCCGAACCGGAAGGGGGTCGAGCGCGCGCTCGCCGCCGGGGCGCGCAAGCTCGGCCTCGTGATGAGCGCGACCGAGGGGCACAACCGCGCGAACCTCAACCGCTCGGTCGAGGAGAGCTTCGCCGAGCTTGCCGATATCGTCGCCGGCCTGCCGGCGGAGGGGCCGGCGCTGCGCTGGAGCTTCTCCTGCGCGTTCCACTGCCCGTTCGAGGGCGTGGTGCCGCGCGAGCGCGTGCTCGCGCTGATCGAGCGCGTGGTCGCGCTCCGCCCCGGCCTCACCATCGGGCTTGCCGACACCACCGGCAACGCCGCGCCGAGCGAGGTCCGCGCCCTGTTCGGCGAGGCGATCGCCCGGTTCGGCGAGAGCGCCCGCTTCGCCTTCCACGGCCACGACACCTACAATCTCGGCATCGCCAACGTCACCGCCGCGTTCGAGGCAGGGGTGCGGGTGATCGATGCCGCCGCCGGAGGGATCGGCGGCTGCCCCTTCGCTCCGGGCGCTTCGGGCAATGTCGCGACCGAGGATGTCGTGTGGCTGTTCCGGCGCCTCGGGGTCGAGACGGGAGTCGTCTGGCCGAAGCTGCTTGAGGCGGCGGATCTCGCCGCGCGTCTTGCTGGTGACGGCGCGGCGTCGGGCCATCTGCGCCATGTGAGGGCCGCCCGGGAAGCGGCGTGAGCCGCCGCTTGCCGCGGCTCGGCCTGGCCCGCCACCACGCCGTCGGAGCCGATGCTGCAGAGACGCCGTCTCCTTCTGCTTCTTTCGGCCGCGGGCTGCGCCCAGCGCCCGCGCGAGCCGTCCGAGGCCGCCGCCGCGCCGCTTCCCGCCGGCATCTCCTGCGTTCCCTTCGCGCGCGCGCTGTCCGGGATCGCGCTTGCGGGGGATGCGCATCTGTGGTGGCACGCGGCGGCGCCGCGCTACCGGCGCGGCACGGTTCCGGTGCCCGGAGCGGTGCTCGTGTTCCGGCGCAGCGCGCGCCTCCCGCAGGGGCATCTCGCCGTGGTCGTGCGCACCGTCGGCCCGCGCGAGATCCGCGTCACCCATGCCAACTGGGCAAGCGGCAGCGCGCGCGGGCAGGTGGCCGAGGACCAGAGCGTGGTCGATGTCTCGCCGCGGAACGACTGGTCTTCGGTGCGTGTCTGGCACCCCGCCTCGGGGACGCTCGGGGTCACGGTGTTCCCGGCCTGGGGCTTCATCCTCCCGCCACGCCCCGCAGACCCGGCGGAGCTCGCCGCCCGCGTTCCCGTCGCGGCGCGGCTTGCGGCCGGAACGCTGTGACGGGCTGCTTTCCCCTAGCAAGCGCGCGGAGCCGCCCTATATCCGCCACAGTCAGGTCTGCCGGGTTTTCAGGATGGCAAAGAAAAGGGGAGAGGGCGGCGCCGCCGGGCGGGGCGCCGCCAAGGGCAAGGTGTCTCGCGCGAAGGTCCGCGAGGTGGTGACGGCGATCGCCGCAGAGGTGATCGCCGAGACGGCGCAGCGCCTGCGCAGGCAGCCCCGGCGTGAGGCGCTGCCGCTTCGGATGAGCACCCGCACGCAGTCGGCCCGAAAGCCCAGCTGAGCACGTCTCAGGCGCCGTCCGGCTCGTCCGCCTCCTCGGCGACATGGTCAACCATGTCGGTGAGCATCGAACGGATGTGGTCGTCGCCCACGACGTAGAACACCTGCCGTCCCTGCCGGTCGGCCTGGAGCAGGCGAGCGGCGCGCAACAGCCTCAGATGATGGCTCACAAGACTTGCCGACAGCCCGAGCCCCTGCGCCATCTCCGTCACCGCCACCGGCTTGGTCAGGCAGGCGAGGATGATCCGGAGCCGGGTCGGGTCGCTCATCAGGCGGAACATCTCGGCGAGCTCGACGATCTCGTCCTCGCCCACGCCGCGCGTGCGGCCCTCCCGCTGACCCGTCCGACCGTTCGCTGACACGGCCCAGAGGCTCACAGCAAACCGAGCCGAACGCAAGCGGGGCCTTGTGCGCGGCCGCAGGCACGGCCATATCTCGTTGCGAAGAGCCAACGTCTTTCAAGGTATTGACGAGGTGTAGAGATGAACAGCTGTTCAAGCGTCCAACGCCGCTCCCTGCTGGCCGGCGCCGCCGCGCTGCTCGCCACGCCCGGCGTCGCGCGGGCGCAGTCCGAGCGCGCCGGCCCGCCGCGGGTGCTCTCAACCACCGCCATGATCGGCGACCTCGTCCGCGAGATCGGCGGGGACCGGGTGCAGGCCGAGACGCTGCTCGGCGAGGGGGTCGATCCCCACACCTACAAGCCGACGCGGGCCGACATCGCCCGCCTCTCCGCCGCCGATGCCGTGTTCTACAACGGGTTGCTGCTCGAGGGGCAGATGACGGACGTGTTTGTCCGCCTCGCCCGCGGCGGCAAGCCCGTCTTCGCCGTCACCGAGCTGCTCGCCGCCGACCATCTGCTGCAGGAGGATGACGGCAAGGACGACCCGCATGTCTGGATGGACGTCACCCTCTGGGCCAAGGCGGCGGAGCGCATCCGCGACGCGCTCGCGCGCCTCCGCCCGGCCGACGCCGGCACGTTCCGCCGCTACCACAACGACCTTGCCCGGCGCCTCGAGTCGCTCGACGCCTATGTGATGCGGGTGATCGGCTCGATCCCTGAGCACGCCCGGGTGCTCGTCACCGCCCATGACGCCTTCGGCTATTTCTCCCGCCGCTACGGCATCGCCATCGAGGGCATCCAGGGCCTCTCGACCCAGGGCGAGGCCGGGCTTCGCCGCATCCAGGACCTGGTCGAGCTCCTGGTCTCCCGCCGCATCCCCGCGGTGTTCGTCGAGACCTCGGTGAACGACCGCAACGTCCGCGCGCTGGTCGAGGGCGCTGCCGCGCGGGGCCACCGCGTCGCCATCGGCGGCGCGCTCTTCTCCGACGCGATGGGCGCGCCCGGCACCTACGAGGGCACCTATATCGGGATGATGGACCACAACGCCACCGTGATCGCCCGCGCGCTGGGCGGCACGGCGCCGGCGAGGGGCATGAGCGGGCGGCTCGCGGGATGAGCACCCCCGCCTCCCTCCCGGTTCCCGCCCTCTCGGTTCGGCACCTGACGGTGGCCTACCGTGACGCCCCGGTGTTGTGGGAGGTGAGCTGGGCGACGCCGCCCTCCGGCCTCGTCGCCGTGATCGGGCCGAATGGCGCGGGCAAGTCCACGCTGATCAAGGCCTGCCTCGACCTCGTTCCCCGGATCTCGGGCGAGGTGCGCATCTTCGGCCAGCCGCTCGCCGCGGTGCGCCGCAGGGTCGGCTATCTGCCGCAGCGCGCCTCTGTCGACTGGGACTTCCCCGCGACCGCCCTCGACGTGGTGGCGATGGGCTGCTACCCGCGCGCGGGCTGGCTCCGCCCCCTCGGCCGGCGCGAGCGCGAGGCGGCGCGGGCGGCGCTGGCCGAGGTCGGGCTCGCCGACTTCGCCGAACGCCAGATCGGCCAGCTTTCGGGCGGGCAGCAGCAACGCGTGTTCCTCGCCCGCGCCCTCGCTCTCAAGGCCGATCTCTACTTCATGGACGAGCCCTTCGCCGGCGTGGATGCCGCGACCGAGAAGGCGATCGTCGCGGTGCTGCGCCGGCTTGCGGACTCGGGGCGCACGGTGATCGTCGTCCATCACGACCTCGCCACCGCGCCGCACTATTTTGACCACGTGCTCCTGCTCAACCTCCGCGCCATCGCCTCGGGGCCGATGCGCCAGGCCTTCACACCCGAGAACCTCGCCCTCGCCTATGGCGGGCGGCTGTCGCTTCTCGACCAGGCGGTCGCGGCGGCGGCGGGCGCTCCGGGCGCCGCGCCGAGGGCCTGACGGCACGCCATGGTCGCGGCCGACGATTTCCTCGCCGCGCTCGGCCTCGGGCTCGGCCACAACGCCACCGTGGTCGTGCTTGGCTGCGCCGCGTTCGGGCTCGCCGCCGGTCTCGTCGGCTGCTTCGTGCTCCTGCGCGGCCGGGCGCTGATCGCCGATGTCGCCGCGCACGCCACCCTGCCCGGGGTCGCCGCCGCCTTCATCGGGGCGACTCTCGCCGGCGCCGATCCGCGCAACCTGTGGCTCCTGATGGCAGGTGGGGCGGCATCGGCCGCGCTGGGCACGCTCGCGGTGCGCGCCGCCACGGCGACAGGGCGGGTGCGCGACGATGCGGCGATGGCGCTCGTGCTCTCGGCGGGCTTTGGCCTCGGCGTGGTGCTGATGTCGGTGGTGCAGTCGCGTCCCACCGGCGGCCAGGCGGGGCTTGCGCACTTCATCCTCGGCCAGGCGGCCGGCATGGCCGAGGCGGAAGCGAGGGCGCTCGGCGTGCTCGCCGCCGGCGCGGTGGCGATGGTGCTTCTGCTGTTCAATCCGCTGCGCACGCTCTGTTTCGACGAGGCCTTCGCCGCCGCCACCGGGCTTCCGGTTCGCCTGCTCGATCTCGCTCTGATGGCGCTGATGCTGCTCGTCGCCGTGGCGGGCCTGCGCGCGGTCGGGCTGATCCTCGTCGTCGCGCTGATGGTGATCCCGGCGGTGACGGCGCGACTCGTGACCGATCGGCTCGGGGTGATGGCCGCGCTCGCCTCGCTGTTCGGCGCGGTCTCCGGCTGGGTGGGTGCCGCTCTCTCCGCCGCCGCGCCGGGTCTGCCGACCGGGGCGGTCGTCACCCTCGTCGCCTGCGCCCTGTTCGTCGCCGCACTTCTGCTCTCGCCCGGGCGCGGCGTGCTCGCCGCGCTCCTCCGCCATGCCCGGCTGTCTTGGCGCATCGCGCGCGACCACTTCCTCCGCGGCGCCTGGGAGGAGCTTGAGCGCCAGCGCCTCGGACCGGACGGCGCCTTCGCCGCGGCGGCGGTGGCCGAGGCCTGGGGCTGGGGCCCGGCGCGCCTCGCCCTGGTGACCTGCGCCGCCCGCGCCGCCGGCCTTCTCACGCCCGCAGGGGAGCCCGGGTTCCTGCGGCTCACGGAGGAGGGCACCGCGCTCGCCCGGGGGGTCGTGCGCCGCCACAGGGTGTGGGAGATCTACCTCACCCGTGCGGGCGGGGTGCGCGCCTTCGCCGCCCATCGCGGCGCCGACCTGATCGAGCACACGCTTCCCCCCGAGGTGGAGGCGGAGGTCGAAGCCTGGCTTGCCGCGGCCGACCCGGCGCTCGCGCGGGAGCCCGTGCCGCCGCCGGTCGAGGGGTCTCTGGGCCACGGAGCGCGGGCATGACGCTTGCCGAGTTCTTCCAGCTCGACCTCGTGCCGATGCTCGCCGCCCTGCTCAGCTGCGTCACCTGCGGCCTGCTCGGCACGCTTCTTTTGCTCACCCGCAACAGCATGATGGGCGATGCGATCAGCCACGCCGTGCTTCCCGGCATCGCCGCGGGCTTCTGGCTCACCGGCACCCGGGCCGCCCTGCCGATGGTGGCGGGAGCGATCGCCGCCGCCGTGCTCGCGGTGGCGTTGATCGGCCTGATCCGTCGGCTGGCGCGGCTCGAGGCCGGAGCGGCGATGGGGGTGGTCTTCTCGGGCCTGTTCGCCCTCGGCCTGTTGATGCTCGTCTGGTCCGGCGCCGAGCGGGTCGATCTCGACCTCGACTGCGTCCTGTTCGGCATCCTCGAGACCCTCGTCTGGCCCGAGGCGACCGGGTTCGGAAGCCTCCTCGACGCCGAGGCGCTCGCCGCTCTGCCGCCCGAGCTCATGCTGCTTGCGGCGATCTTCGCCGTCACGCTGCTCGTGCTCGCCCTGTTGTGGAAGGAGCTTCGGCTTGCCGCCTTCGACCCCGGTTTCGGCAGGGTGATCGGGTTCGACCCGCGGCCCGTCCGCGCGCTTCTGATGCTTCTGATCGCCGCTGCCTGCGTGGCGTCGTTCTGGGCGGTGGGGTCGATCCTGGTGATCGCCGCGCTGATCGGCCCGGCGGCGATCGCCCGTCTCCTGACCGACCGCTATGCGATGACGTTCGTGCTTGCCGCCGCCGCGGGTGCGGGCATCGCGCTGGCCGGCTATGGGGCGGCCGCGCTCCTGCCTGCCGCTCTCGGCGCCGCGCAGGGGTTCAACGCGGCCGGAATGATTGCGGTGATGGCGGGGCTCGGTTTCGCTCTCGCCGCCGCCGTCTCGCCGTTCCGCGCCTCCGCCTTCAGGCGGCGTCGCGCGGGAGCGTCACGAGGGTGAACAGGCCGAAGGGCGGGCAGGGCTCGAAACGCGCCGCCGCCATCTGTCCAGGCGTGAGCACGCTCTCCATCGCAAAATCCGGGTGCCAGCCGAGGATCCGGCTGAGAGGGGCCATCGCCCGCTCGATGCCGCGGCGCAGACCCGGCGGGGCGAGGAAGTGGTTCACCATCAGGATCGTTCCGCCGGGGCGGACCACGCGGCGCATCTCCGCCATCAGCCGGCGCGGGTTCGGCACGACGGAGGCGACGAACATCGCCACCGCCGCATCGAAACTGGCCTCTGGAAAGGTCATCGCCTCGGCGTCCATCTCGTGGAGCCCCTCGATGGTGGCGGCGACACCCGCCCGCACGCGACGCTCCGCGACCGCGAGCATCTCGGGGCTGAGATCGATTCCCGTGACGCGCTTGCCGGCCGCGTAATGCGGCAGGGCAAGCCCGGTGCCCACCCCGACCTCGAGGATTCGCTCGGCCGGAAGAGCGTTGATCGCGGCCACCGCGCGCATCCGCCCCGGCTTCGACACGAGGCCGAACACGCTGTCGTAGACGCCGGCCCAGCGCCGGTATGCGGCGCGGACCGAGGCGGCGTCGAGCGGGCGCGCCGGGGCCGCCGGCGCCTGGCCGCCGGCCCTGCCGCCCTCGCGCTGGTCGATCGTGGCTGGCATGGTGCGCATGCGCCTACTCCCGCGCGCGCCCGGGCGCAATGCCCCTTCCGGTCACGCCTGCTTGGCCGCGCCCCGCGTCTCGGCCCAGAGCACGAACAGCCCGCCCGCGGCGACGACGACCGCGCCGGCCACCGCCACAGCGTCGGGGAGTTCGCCGAACAGAAGAAAGCCCGCGAGTGTGGCCCAGACCATCTGTGTATAGGCGAAGGGCGCGAGCACCGAGGCCTGCGCCCGCTGATACGCGAGGATCAGCAGGAAATGCCCAACCCCGCCGAGCATGCCAAGCAGAGCGAGAAGCGCCCACCCGCCCGCACTCGGCCACACCCAGACGAACGGCACGACGAGGCTGGTGACACCCGTCGCCGCGACGCCGGTGTGGAAGATCGTGGTGAAGGCGTCGTCGATCCCCGCAAGCCGGCGCGTCAGGACCGAATAGACGGCGAACACGGCCGCGGTCACGAGCACGAACAGGGCGGCCGGATGCGTCACCCCGGCACCCGGCCGCAGGATGATCAGCACGCCCGCGAAGCCGACGAGGATCCCCGTCCAGCGCTGCCAGCCGACGCGCTCCTTAAGCATCCGCGCGGCGAGTAGCGTCACGATCAGCGGCGAGACGAAGCCGATCGCCACGCATTCGGCGAGCGGCACGTGCACGAGCGCGGCGGTGAAGAACAGGTTCGCCGCGGCGAGACAGAGCGAGCGCACGACCTGAAGCCGCGCCGCGCCGGTGCGCGGCGGCAGACGCCGGCCCATCAGACGCAGCGCTGCCGAGACGATCAGCATGTGGAACAGGAACCGCGCCCAGAGCACCTGCAGCACCGGCAGGGACTGGACCGAGGCCTTGATCGCGCTGTCCATCAGAACGAACAGGAACAAGGCCCCGAGCATCAGGGCGATGCCAAGCACCGGCCGATCGGCCGGCTTGACGGTCATCGCCCGGCCTGCCGTTGGCCGGCCGGGCGGTCAGCGTCGCTCAGGCGGCGTCCTCGCGCCGGTCGGGCTTGGCGCGGACATAAGCGAGCGCGGCATGCTCCTCGCAGTAGGGCTTCCCGGGGAGCGCCGGTGCCGAGCAGAAGCGGAAGCCAGGCTTGCCCGGTTCGCCGATCGGCCAGCAGCAGGTGGCGCTTCCCGTCCGCAGCGGCGCGGGCCGCGGCGTCGGCTCGACGCGGCTCGGGGCGACGGCCGGCGGCCGCTGCCCGACCGGGCCGGGCAGCACGGGCAGGATCGGCACCGGCCGCGGCATCGCTGGCCTCGGCGCAGGGCGCGGCGCGCGCGGCACCGCTGGCGCCCCGGGGCTGCGCCGGATCGGCGAGGGGCGCGCGGCGAGATTGAGCCGGTGCGCCTTGCCGACCACGGCGTTCTTTGAGATGCCCATCCGCCGGCCGATCTCGGCCGTCGAGTGCCCCTCCGCCCAGAGCCGGCGAAGGGTTGCGATCGCCTCCTCGGTCCACTCCATCGCTTGGGCTCCCATCCAGCCGTCCGCTACCACATACGGTATCAGTTCGGCACAGGACCCCACAACCGGTAGTAATCGCCTCCCGGCGAGAAAGTTGTGGACAACTCCCGCCCACGCGGACGGGCGCCGCTAGAGAAGGTCCTTGCGGAGCATCCCGTGCACGCCCTTGATGCCGTTGACCGTCTGCGTGACGTGGAAATCGACCGCGAGGGAGCAGAGCTGGTAGGCGTCGAGCGGCGAGAGGTTCGACCGTGAAGCGATGAAGGCGATCATCTCGCGCAGGGCCTGTTTCATCGCGAGGTCGAGGTCCTCGTTCAGCCCCATCGAGATGTAGTGGGTCGGCGTCTCGGCACGGGGGAAGGAGAGCAGGGGCGCGCTGCCCTGCTTCTTGTGCAGGATGAAGGTGAGGGTGCCGTCGAGGCACATCTCGAGGGCGGTGAGGCACACCTCGCCGTCGCCCTGCACGCCGTGGCCGTCGCCGACCGAGAACTTTGCCCCGGGCACCCAGACCGGCAGGAACAGGGTCGATCCGGCGACGAGCTCCTTGTTGTCGAGATTGCCCGCATGCTCGCGCGGGGGATTTGAGGCGATCCGCCCGTACGCGGGCGGCGGGGCCACCCCCATCACCCCGAAGAAGGGGCGGAGCGGGAGTTCGGTTCCCCAGGGCAGCCGGCAGGTGTTGCGCGCGCGGTCGACCGGGATGTGGAGAACGCGGCTGAGCGGGAAGTCCTCCGGCAGGGTTCCCGAGAGCGGACGGACCAGGCAGAACCCCCAGTCCGCGCCTGGGCGGATCGCCTCGATCCGAACCTCGAGCATGTCGCCCGGCTCGGCGCCCTCGATCGCGATCGGCCCGGTGAGGATGTGCGCGCCAAGCTCCGGCGCGAGCGTCTCGTTGATCGCCGCGAGCGCCGGCGGGATCGCGAGCCCGCTTTCGGGCGGCGGCAGAGCCGCGTCACGCCCCGAGACGCAGCTGACATCGACCGTATCGCCGGAGGCGATGGTCAGCACCGGCTGCAGGGACGAGTCGAAGTAGCCCCAGTGAACGGTCTCGGGCGAGGCGTCGAGGCGGTGGCGTGCCATGGCGTCTCCGGCGTCGAGGCGTGTCGCAGTCTGCCGCATCGCAGCAAGCACCTTAGGCCCCGTCAAGCCGCCGGAGCCATCCCGGACGCGAGCCCTGGGCGGCAGGGTGGCGACTTGACGCCCCGCTCGCCTGGGCGCGAAATCCCCCCGCCATGCGCCGCCCCGGAGGACGGCCCTGGCCCAGATGGGGAAGCCGTGCCGCACCTTTCGCTGCACTCGCCGTTCGGCGAACTCACCGTCTTCGAGGAGGGCGGCTCCATCATCGCGCTCGAATGGGGCCGCGGCGCCGGCAGCGGCGAGCGGACGCCGGTGCTGGTCGAGGCGAAGCGGCAGCTCGAAGCCTATTTCGACGATCCCCGCACGTGCTTCGACCTGCCGCTCGCGCCGGCGGGAACGCCGTTCCAGCGCCGCGTCTGGGAGGCGATGCGCGCCATTCCCCCGGGCCAGACGATGCGCTACGGGGAAATCGCCGCCCGCCTCGGCAGCTCCGCCCGCGCCGTCGGCGCCGCCTGCGGTGCGAACCCGATCCCGATCATCATCCCCTGCCATCGCGTCGTCGGCAGCGCCTCTCTCGGCGGCTACTCGGGCGGTGCGGGGCTCGACACGAAACGCCACCTGCTCGCCCTCGAGCAGGTCCTCCCGCCTGTCTGACCGGCCGGCCTGACCGCGAAACGAGAGAACGACCACAACCTGCACCGGGAGCCTGCGATGAATCACGCCATCCGAATCCACGAGCACGGCGGCCCCGAGGTTCTGCGCTGGGAGGAGGTGCCGATGCCCTCGCCCGGCCCCGGCGAGGCGCTCGTCAAGCATGCGGCCGTCGGCCTCAACTACATCGACATCTATTTCCGCACCGGCCTCTACAAGCCGCCCGCCCTGCCCGCGACCATCGGCATGGAGGGGGCCGGCACGGTCGAGGCGGTGGGCGAGGGCGTGACCGACCTCAAGCCGGGCGACCGTGTCGCCTACGCCACCGCCCCGATCGGCGCCTACGCCCAGTACCGCACGCTGAAGGCCGACCGTCTCGTCAAGCTGCCCGACGCGATCGGGTTCGAGATGGCGGCGGCGATGATGCTCCAGGGCATGACGGCCGAGTATTTGCTGCGCCGGACCTTCAAGGTTCAGCCGGGCCAGACCATCCTGATCCACGCTGCCGCCGGTGGGGTCGGGCTGATCATGTGCCAGTGGGCGAAGCATCTCGGCGCGACGGTGATCGGCACCGTGAGCTCGGACGAGAAGGCGGCGCTCGCCAAGGCGCATGGCTGCGACCACCCGATCGTCTACACGCGCGAGGACTTCCAGGCGCGGGTGAAGGAGATCACCGGCGGCAAGATGCTGCCTGTCGTCTATGACAGCGTCGGGCGCGAGACCTTCATGAAGTCGCTCGACTGTCTCGCCCCGCTCGGCCTGATGGTGTCCTTCGGCAACGCCTCCGGTGCCGTGCCGCCGTTCGAGATCGGCCTGCTCGCGGCGAAGGGGTCGCTGTTCCTCACCCGCCCAACGCTCGCGAGCTACACTGCCAAGCGCGAGGACCTCGCCGCCTCCGCCGCCGCCCTGTTTGAGGTCGTGCAAAAAGGAGCGGTGAAGATCGAGGTGAACCAGCGCTTCCCGCTCAAGGACGCGGCGGAGGCGCACCGCGCCCTCGAGGGGCGGCGCACCACCGGCTCGACGGTCCTCATCCCCTGAGGCGATGGCGCGCGCGATCCCCGTCGACGCGGTCGAGGAGCGGAGCGGCTCGGCCTACCCCGAGCCGTTCCGCGCGAGCGTGGCGGGGCGGCACGTGCGCCGGCTCGGCGACGCCTTGGGCCTCGGCCAGTTCGGGGTGAACCTCGTCCGCCTCTCTCCTGGTGCGGCGAGCGCGCTCCGCCACGCCCACAGCGCCGAGGACGAGTTCGTGCTCGTTCTCGAGGGGGTGCTCACCCTGGTCACCGATGACGGGGAGCAGGAGGTCGGCCCCGGCATGGCCGTCGGCGTCCCGGCAGGGACCGGCGATGCGCACCACCTCGTAAACCGGAGCGATTCGTTGGGGCTGTTCCCCGTCGTCGGCACGCGGGCGACGGAGCGCGACGTCGTCACCTATCCGGACGACGATCTCCGTGCCGAGCCTGGCCCGGACGGCGGGAGACGCTTCACCCGAGCGGACGGAACGCCCTGGTAGGGAAGCCCGAGCTTCTCTTCCGCGACGAGGCGGTGCTCGTGATCGACAAGCCCGCGGGCCTCCCCACGCATCCCGGCCCGCGCGCCCGAGCCTCGGTGGAGGACTGGCTCGAGGAGTTCCGTTTCGGCAAGCGCCGCCGGCCGGAGCCGGCGCACCGGCTCGACACCGACACGGCCGGCTGCCTCGTGTTGGGCCGAACGCGCCCGGCGCTTGCCGCGCTCGGGCGGCTGTTCGCTGAGGGCCGGATCGGCAGGACCTACTGGGCGGTCGTTCGCGGCGGGCCCGAAGCGGAGGCGGGGGAGATCGCGCTGCCGCTTGCGAAGGTGAGCACGCGCGCGGGCGGGTGGCGGGTTCTGCCCGACCCGCGCGGCCAGCCGGCGGTGACGGCCTGGCGCGTGCTCGGCCGCGGTGGGGGGATCACTTGGCTCGCGCTCGCGCCGCGCACGGGCAGGACGCACCAGCTCCGCGTCCATTGTGCCGCGTCGGGCTTCCCGATCCTCGGCGACCGGCTGCATGGCGCGGCGGCTGAGGAGGGACTGCAGCTTCTCGCGCGCAGCGTGACGATCCCGGGCTGGGCCGGGCGCCAGACGATCACGGTCGAGGCGCCCGTGCCGGCGCACATGGTGGAGGCGCTCTCGGCCTGCGGCTGGAAGGGGTAAGGTGGCGCCCGCCCGCGCGGCGCGGTGCCGCCGCTGCCGCGGTTGCTGGGCCGCTGCGCGTCGTTCCAGACCGCACGTCGCGTGGGAGCCCCGCGCCCTGCGATCCAGGGCGCGGGGCTTTTGGTCACGTCAGTTCGGCACGCAGTTTCCGAGCGGCGTTCACCAGGTTGAACATCGCGGGCTTGACCTCACTCCAGCTGCGTGTCTTGAGGCCGCAATCGGGGTTCACCCACAGCCGCTCGACGGGAATACGATTGGTCGCGCGGCGCAACAGCCCAGCCATCTCCTCGGCCGTGGGAACGCGGGGCGAATGGATGTCCCATACGCCCGGCCCGATCTCGTTCGGGTAGTTGAAGTCCAGAAAGGCCTCAAGCAGCTCCATGTTGCTGCGCGCGGTCTCGATCGAGATCACGTCGGCGTCCATCGCCGCGATATCGGCGATGATGTCGTTGAACTCGCTGTAGCACATGTGGGTGTGGATCTGAGTGTCGTCGCGCACCACGCTCGAGGCGAGGCGGAAGCAGGCGACGGCCCAGCGGAGATAGTCGGCACGGTCCGCCATGCGCAGCGGCAGCCCCTCCCGGAAGGCCGGCTCGTCGATTTGGATGATCGGGATGCCGGCGGCCTCGAGGTCAGCCACCTCGTCGCGGAGCGCGAGCGCGATCTGCCGGCAAATGGTTTCGCGCGGGATGTCGGTGCGCGCGAAGGACCATTGCAGCATTGTCACGGGCCCGGTCAGCATGCCCTTCATCGGCCTGTCCGTCAGCGACTGCGCGTAGGCCGACCAGCGGACGGTCATCGGGGCGGGGCGCGAGACGTCCGCCCAGATGATCGGCGGGGCGACGCAGCGGCTGCCGTAGGATTGCACCCAGCCGTGCTTCGTGAAAGCGAAGCCAGAGAGTTGTTCGCCGAAGTACTTCACCATGTCGTTGCGCTCGAACTCGCCATGGACCGGTACGTCCACACCGATCTCCTCCTGCCAGCGCACCGCGTCGGCGATCAGGCGTTCGATCTCGGCCTCGTAACCTTCCTGGTCGAGTTCGCCGCGGGCGAGGCGTGCGCGCAGCGCCCGGACCTCGGTCGTCTGGGGGAAGGAGCCGATGGACGTCACCGGCAGCTTCGGTAGGCGGAGCCGCGCGGCCTGCGCGATGGCGCGCACCGGATAGGCGCTGGCCCGTCGCTCCATCTCCGGCGTGATGGCAGCGAGGCGCGCAGCGACCGCCGGATCGTGCAGCCGGGCATCCTGGCGGGCCTCGGCGAGCACCCGGTCGCTCTCCTCGAACGCGGCCGCGACGGCCTGCTCGCCCTCGTCCACGGCGCGCGCCAGGATGGCGACCTCCTTCAGCTTCTCGTTGGCGAAGGCGAGGCGGCGCTTCAGCGCTGGGTCGAGCGTGGTCTCCATCGCGACGCTGTGCGGCACGTGAAGCAGCGAGCAAGAGGGCGCGACCATCAGCCGCCTGCCGAAGCCCGCCGCCTCGGCGGCGCGGAGCTGCGCGAGCGCCCGGCGCAGGTCGGTGCGCCAGACATTGCGGCCGTCCACGACGCCAAGAGAGAGCCAGCGATCCTTCGGGAGTGCATCCAGCACGTCGTCGAGCTGCCAGGGCGCGCGGACGAGATCCACATGCAAGCCAGCGACCGGCAGCGAGGTAGCCAGCGCGAGATTGTCGCGCAGGCCCTCGAAATAGGTGGTCAGCAGCAGGTTCAGCCCCGGCGCGGCATCCGCAAGCGCACGAAAGCCGGTGCGATAGGCCTCCGCAGCGCCGGGCGGGAGGTCCATGACGAGGCAGGGTTCGTCGATCTGTACCCAGGCGGCGCCGGCTTCGGCGATGCCGCGCAACCCCTCAGCGTAGGCCGGCAGCAGGGCGGGCAGAAGCTCGAGCGGGCGCGATCCGTCCTCGGTCTTGGACAAGAGGAGGAACGAGACCGGGCCAAGCAGAACGGGGCGCGTGCGCGTGCCATGCGCCACCCCGTCGGCATAAGCCTCGGCCCAGCGGTTGTGCAGCAGGCGAAAGCGCATTCGCGCCGAGAGGCGCGGCACGAGGTAGTGGTAGTTGGTGTCGAACCACTTCGTCATCTCGAGCGCCGTGGCCGTGCCGGGGATGCCCGCCTCCCGCTCCGCCGCGGTGCCGCGCGCACCGCGCGCGAGCGCGAAGATCGTTGCGAGCCCGGCGGGCCCGTGGCCCGACCAGCCATAGCCCTCGGGGATGGCGGCGAAGGCGCAGGCAGTCTCGAGCACGTGGTCGTAGAGAGCGAAATCGCCCGAGGGGATATGGCTGATGCCGCTGCCCTGCTGGACCGCGCGCGCGCCGGCGCGCAGCGCGGTTACGGTAGCGAGCAGGTCGGCTTCGGTGGACTTGCCGGCCCAGAAGGCTTCGAGGGCGGTCTTGAGTTCGCGGCGTGGCCCGATGCGCGGGTAGCCGAGATTGCTGGCGATCGTCATCGCAGTCGGTCTCCGTCTCCCGGTGCACCCAGCCCGGTCGAAAGGGTGGCGCGCTCCCGCAGTAACGGGCTGCACGGCGTCGGCAGGTCTCCTGGCTCGCGGGTGCTGGGCTCGCGCCCGTCATCGCCGGTCCGGTCTTCCCGTGCCGTGGCACAGTGACGCCTCCGACGGAGGCTTGGACCGGCGACTTCCCGCCGACAGTTGCTGGGGCAGCGTCCGACTTGGGGGCATTCCCCGTACGGACTTCCCTCTTCGCCCGCTCGCGCGGGACCGACGCCTCATAAAGTTATCCTTATATCTTTTATCGATCAAGTGCCGCGGTCGAGCAAAGGCGAAGCCCCTCGCAGCGCACGCTCTTCCGCCAGCCGAACACCCGTCCGGCTGGGCAGCCGCCAGGCGACGCCAGCCGAAGCCGGAATCCCCGTTCCCTCGACAGCCCCTGAGGCGTGGCCGCCAGAGGACGCGCGGGCAAGCCCGGCCGCGACCGCCCGCGCGGACAACTCGCTCGACAGGCGAGATGCGATGCGCGAAGCCTGGCCGCGCCTCACCGCGTCGCCCCCTTTGCAGCGCGGCGGCTTTGCCGCGGTTCCGTGGTCAGCGAGGCACCGGCAGCGCTCGCAGCCGCAGGGGTTACGCTCTGCCGGCCGGCGTCAGCCGACGCTGCGAACGATCGCCCGCCACGCTTCGGAGTGGGGGATCGGTCAGTTCGGTCCGGTCGGGCGTGGCGAACAGATAGTCGCCATCGCCGCGGAAGCCGTCGTCCCACGCCGGCTCGCCGAGGCGCCGGCCGCGATAGCCGAGCGGCGCCAGAAGCGACCAGATCGCGTCCGGGGTCTCGCCCGCGCGCGCGAGCGAGGCTGAGGAAATCTCGAGCAACAGGACCGGGCGGAAGCGCTCGAGCAGGCGCCGCGCTCCCCGGAGCGCGTGCACCTCGAACCCCTCGATGTCGCATTTGACCAGATCGATGCGCGCGAGCCGAAAGCGGTCCGCGATCGCGTCCAGCGTCTCCACCGCAACGGCGTCCGACCGGTGCGCCGCGCGGTCGACCCGCCGCGCGAAGCTCGCCAAGCCGAACCCGACGGCACCGGACGGCTTGATCGGGGTCAGAAGCGTGGCCGTTCCCGGAGCGTCCGAGACACCGACCGGCACGATCTCGACCTGACGGAGCCGCCGCAGCGCGACCACGAGGCGCAGGATCCCAAGCGCGTAGGGGGATGGCTCGATGGCGAGGATCCGGCCGCGCGGAGCAAGCCGCGCAAAGAGCTTGGTGAACTGGCCGGCATGGGCGCCGACATCGAGGATGACGGCATCGGAGGCGACGACCGGCCGCAGCAGCGGCAGAAGATCGCGATGGTGCTGTTGCGTCACCGCCTTGACGATGTGTGCGACACGGTCGAGCCGGCCGCGCAGGGTCGGACGGATCACGACCCGGCCTGAAGGCGGACGGCCGCGGCACAGGCGACGTCGGTCGGCGCGCCGGCCCCGGCGGGCAGGTCGCCCCACGTCCGTTGCACCCGGTAGCGCGCCGGGCCGAGCGCGACGATCAGGCTCTCCTCTAGCATCATCCCCTCCCGCCAGGTCAGCCTGGCGTGATCAGATCTTCGGTGCGCCGCAGGCGGCGGTCGCGCCACGCGGTGGCGGCGAGCGAGGCAATCATTAGCACGACAATCACGAGCGCCGCCGGGTGCTCGAGGATCTCAGCCGGGTCGCCTCCCGAGAGCTGCCAAGCGCGCAGGAGCGCGGTCTCGATCAGCTGCCCGAGCAGGAGCCCGACGACGACCGCGGCGACCGGGTAGCCCGCCGAGGACATCAGCCAGCCGAGCACGGCGAAGACGAACAACGTCACGGGCCCGGCGATCGAGCCCTCGATCGCGAAGGCGCCCATGGTCGCGAGCACGAGCACGCAGGCGATGAGGACGCGGAGCGGCAGCCGCATGATCGCGCTTGCCGCGAACACGAAGCCGGTGCCGACGACGAGCAGGAGCAGGGCTTGGGCGAAGTTCGACAGGATGATGGCGTAGACGAGGTCGCGGTTCTGGTCCATGAACCGAGGCCCCCCCACCACGTTGTGCATCGCGAAGGCGGCGAGCAGGATCGCCGTCGCCCCGCCGCCCGGGATGCCGAGGGCGAGCATCGTCGCCATCGCCCCGCCCTCGGAGGAGGAGTTCGCGCTCTCCGACGCGATCACGCCTTCTGGGTTGCCCTTGCCGAAACTGTCCCGGTCCTCGGACACGCGCCGCGCCTCGGCATAGGAGAGCAGGTTCGAGATTGAGGACCCCACCCCCGGGGTGGCGCCGACGAGCGCGCCGATGATCGACCCGCGCAGGAGCGTCTTCGGGTGCCGCAGCGCCAGCGCCCCGCCGGCGAGGATGCGCGCGAGGCTGATCCTGCGGTCCTCCTTCGCCTCGACGAGGAAGCGCGTGTTCACGAGCGCGAAGAGCTGGCTCGCCGCGAGCAGGCCCACCATGGCCGGGATGGTGGGCACGCCGTCGAGCAGCCCGGGGATGCCCGCGGTGCCGCGCAGATAGCCCGCGGTGTTCATGCCGACGGTTCCGATCAGGATGCCGATCGCTGCGGCGAACAGCCCGCGCGCGAGCGACGACCCGCCGAGCGAGCCGAGCAGAGCCAGGCCCCAGATCGCGATCGCCGCCATCTCGAATGGCCCGATCTTGAGCACGAGCTCAGCGATCGGCTGCACGAGCACGAACAGCACGGCACAGCTTCCGAGCACGCCGAGGCAGGAGGCGACGAGGGCGAGGCCGAGCGCCTCGTTGTGCCGGCCCTGCCGCGCCATCGGGTAGCCGTCGAAGGTGGTCGCCACCGCCGAGGAGGTGCCGGGGATGTTCATCAGCACCGCCGGCACCGAGCCGCCGAAGCCCGCGCCGGTGTAGACCGAGGCGAGGAAGATGATCGCCGGCAAAACCTCCATGTCGAGCGTCGCCGGCAGCACAAGCGCCATCGCCCTCGAGACGGAGATGCCCGGCATGGCGCCGAACACGAGGCCGATCAGGAGGCCCGGAACGACCCAGATCCAGGCCTCGAGCGAGCCCGCGAGCAGCGTGACAGCCGAGCCGGCGGCGTCGAGGTCGATCATCGCGGCCTCAGAGCACGGCCGTCGGGAACGGGTAGGGGATCAGGGCGCGGAAGCCGAGGATCACCGCCGCGGCGAAGGCGAGCGGGAACAGCACGAGCCAGAGCGGCCGGCGCTCGCCGCCGACGAACAGCCCCGCGGCGACGAACAGAGCCATCGCGACGTCGTAGCCGATGCGCTCGAGCGCGAGGATGAAGAGGCCGAACGCCGCCACCATCGCGAGCGTGCGCAGCCGGCCGGCCCGATCGCCCGCGGCCGCTGGCGCGGCGTCCGCTCCCCGGCGGAGGCAGCCCGCCGCGATCACCGCCCACAGCACGAGGACGAGGATCGCCGTCGGCTGGACGAGCAGGAGGTTGTTGACGGAGAGCGAGACCGAGCGGGCATCGATCAGGTAGGCGAGCGCGAGGGCGGCGAGTGCCGTGACGAGGGCGAGCTCGCCCCAGGCGATCCGGCGCAGCCTGCCTTCCCTGTCTGCCCCCTGCAACGACGCCCCCGCGCGAGGCCGCGTCAGGCGCCCTTGAGGAGATCGGCGTAGTTCTGCATCAGCGCGGCGCTGCGCAGATAGGCGGCGTTCGAGGCCTCCGGCCCGTACCAGGTGGTGGCGAGCTGCTGCCCCTTCAGCGCGGCGAGGCACTCGGGGTCCTTCGTCGTTCGCTCGATCACCTGCTCGAGGAAACGGTAGCGTTCGGGCGCGCGCTCGCGGAAGCGTCGCGTCACCACGAAGCCGCGCTGCGAGCCGTCGACGAACTCGGGCGCGAAGCCGTTCGCCTTTGCGTAGTCGGTGATCAGCCTCGCCTCCTCGAAGCCTTCCACCTTCTCCTCGGCGAAGACGAGCAGAGGACGGATCCGATCCTTCACCGGCAGGAAGCCCTCGCCGCCGACGAGGCCGATGTCGACATGCCCGCCCATCGTCGCGGTCCGCGCCGGGCCGCCGCCGTCATAGGTGACGATGCGCATCCGCGACCGGTCGATTCCGGAGGCCTGCATCAGGAGGGCGAGGTTCACGAGGTCGGCCGAGGCGGGCTGGATGCCGACGCTGAGGCTGCGCGGGTCGCGCCGCAGCTGCGCGATCGCCTCCTCGATCGTCGCGATCGGCTTCGTCGTCGCGGTGGCGACGAGCGTGGCGTCGCGCGAGGGCAGGTTAATCATCCAGAAGTCTTCGGCCTTGTAGGTGGCGTTTCGGGTGATGATCGAGAGCGGAATGAACGGCCCGGCCGAGTGCACCATCACCATCTAGCCGTCGTCCGGCTGCTGCAGGTCGTACATGTTGCCGAGCATCGTTCCGCCGCCGGGGCGATTCTGGACCACCACGGGCTGGCCGAAATGCTTCTGCAGGAACGGCGCGATCGCGCGCGCGTAGCGGTCGTTGTAGCCGCCCGTGGCGAAGGGCACGAGGATGGTCAGCGGGCGGTCGGGATAGGCCTGGGCGCGGAGGACCCGCGGGGCGGCGAGCGATGCCGCAGTCGCGGCGATGAGCAGCCTCCGGCGCCGGAGCGTCCTCCGTGGTGCGGCTATGCGCGTTTCTCCGCCATCTTGGCCCAGGGCTTGAGTTCCCTCTCGCGCCAGCCTTGAGCCGCTCGCGTGTCAACCGTCAACGCGCGGGGCCGTGCAGCCTAGCGCGTGCGCGAGGCTGGGCTTCGTCCGCGGTGCTCTCATGTCTGATGTGTTGACCGTTGACAGGCTAAGGGTTGGCGTCGAGCGTCCTGCTCCTGGCGCGGCGGTGGCCGGCCTCCGCGCTGGGTCGGGATGCCGGCATCGGCGTGCTCGTCACCCGGCCTGCCGCTCCGACGGGCGGTTCGGTGATCGCGAGGGAGGGGGAAATAGATCTCGGGTTTGCAGATCGGCGCGTGCTCGTGGCCGGCGCCTCGGCCGGAATCGGGCTTGCCACCGCGCGGCTCCTCGCCTCGGAAGGCGCGCGCGTGGCGATGGCGTCGCGGAGCGTGCCTGCGCTCGCCACGGCGGCGGAGGCGATCGCCCGCGAGACTGGCAACGCAGCCGTGCCGCTCGCCGCCGACCTCACGGTCGCGGGCGAGGCGGATCGCCTCGTCACCGCAACGATCGCTGCGCTCGGTGGCCTCGATTCGCTGATCGACTGCGTCGGCGGCTCGGTCCGGTCCGCCTTCGAGGCGCTCTCCGACGAGGACTGGCTCGCCAACTACACCTTCAACGTGCTCTCCGCCGTGCGGCTGGTGCGCGCCGCCCTGCCGGCTCTTCGCAAGGCACCGACCCGGCGATCGTGATCCTCGGCGCCGCCTCGGGCCGGCAGCCGCACCCGCACCAGATCGTGTCGAACGTGCACAAGGCGGGGCTGCTCGGCCTCGTCAAGACGCTCGCGGGCGAGCTCGCGCCTGAGGGGATACGGGTCAACGCCGTGGCACCCGGCCGGACGCTGACGCGGCTGTGGACCGAGCGTGCCGAACGGCTAGCGGCGGAGCGCGGCGTGCCGGCTGACGCGATCATCGCCGAGTTCGCGCGCGAGATCCCGCTCGGCCGCTTCGGCACGCCCGAGGAGGTGGCGACGATGGTGGTGTGGCTCGCCTCGCCGCGTGCCGCCTACGTCACCGGCCAGACCGTCAATGTCGATGGCGGCATCGCCAAGGGGCTGCCCTGAGCCTCGCGGCCCGCGAACGGACGGGAACGCCGTCCGCACGGAGCATCGGCAGCGCCGTGGCGCCGCTTCGGGACGTCAGCCGAACGCGGTCGGCCGCAGGCGGCGCGGGCGGGCCTGTCGCGGCCGCCCGACCTCAGCCGGCCCCCGTCGCCGCCACCGCGTCGAGGAAGCGGCGACGGCCGGCGACGATGTGCTCCTCGCCGACGCGCCGCGCCGCCTCGACATCGCCGCGGCGGATCGCGTCCAGGATCGCCGCGTGCTCGGCGTTGCTCTCGGCCATGTTGCGCGGGGTGAACAGGCTGCGCCGCCGGCAGAGATGGCTCTCCTTGACGAGCGCGTCATACATCGCCTTGGCGCGCGCATTGCCCGCGAACTGCATCAGCCGGTCGTGGAACTCGAGGTTGATCGCATAGTAGAGCGCCTGGTCGCCGTCTACCGCGGCGCGCTCCATCCGCTCCACGAGGGCGGCGAGCTCCGCCCGCTGCTCGGCGGTCGAGGCGGCGGCGAGGCGGGCGCAGGCGAAGCCGGTGATCAGCCCGCGCATCTCGTAGAGCTCGAGCGCCTGCTCGACCGACACCTCGCGCACATAGACGCCGCGGTTGACGCGCGCCTCGACGAGCCCCGCGCGCTCGAGCCCGCGCAGGGCCTCGCGCACCGGCCCGCGGCTCACCCGAAGCCGCTGCGCGACGTGCTGCTCGTTGATCCGCTCCCCGGGCTTGATCTCGCCCGCGAGGATCAGGCGTTCGAGCTCGCGCTGCACCAGGGTGGTGAGCGACTGGGTGCGGACGATGTCGATCGGTCCGGCCGGGACCGGTGGCGTGTCGAGCATGCGCTGCGATGTGCCATCTGCCGGCGCCTCACGCAAACTGTTGACAGTTTACAGGTGCGGATAACGGTGCTAGACGAATCGCAGAAACCAAGCGGGGCGTCCAGCATGTCACTCCCTCTGGCCTCGGAAGCGCTCGCCGGCCTTCGCGTTCTCGATCTCACGCGCGTCCGCTCCGGCCCGACCTGCGTCCGCCAGCTCGCCGACTGGGGGGCGGACGTGATCAAGATCGAGATGCCCGAGGGTCTCGAGGCGGGCGACCAGCTGGGCGGCCCGCGCCACGGACCCGACTTCCAGAACCTGCACCGCAACAAGCGCTCGATCACGCTGAACCTGAAGGCGCCGGAGGGGGTGGCGATCCTCAAGCGTCTGGTCGAGCGGGCCGACGTTCTGGTCGAGAACTTTCGCCCCGACGTCAAGTTCCGCCTCGGCATCGACTACGCGAGCCTCGCCGCGATCAACCCGTGCCTCATCTACGCCTCGATCTCCGGCTTCGGCCAGGACGGCCCATATGCGGAACGACCCGGCTTCGACCAGATCGCCCAGGGGATGGGGGGGCTGATGAGCATCACCGGCCTGCCCGGCCAGGGGCCGGTGCGCGCCGGCATCCCGATCGCCGATCTCTGCGCCGGCATCTTCTGCGCCCAAGGGATCCTGCTCGCTCTCATCGAGCGGCAGAGGAGCGGCAAGGGCCAGTGGGTTCAGACCTCGCTCCTGCAGGCCCAGGTGTTCATGCTCGATTTCCAGGCCGCCCGCTTCCTCGTCGACGGCGAGGTGCCGAAACAGGCCGGCAACAACCACCCGACCTCGATCCCGACCGGCGTCTACCCGACCGCCGACGGCCACATCAACGTCGCCGTCGCGGGCGGCAAGATCTGGGAGCGGTTCTGCAAGGCGCTCGGGCGCGAGGACTGGATCACCACTCCGGCCTACGCCACGGCAGCGGAACGGTCGCGCAACCGCGACGCGCTCAACGCCGAGATCGGCGCGGTGCTGAAGACGAACACCTCGGCGCACTGGGTCGCGGCTCTGAACGAGGCCGGGGTGCCGGCAGGCCCGATCTACAACATCGCCGAGGTGTTCGCCGACCCGCAGGTGAAGCATCTCGGCCTCGCCGCGCCGGTGACGAGCCCGGTGCGCGGCAAGATCAACCTGGTCGCGCAGCCGATCCTGCTCTCCCGCACGCCCTCGCGCCTCGCCGCGCCGCCGCCCGAGCTCGGCGAGCACACGGAAGAGGTGCTCGCCGAACTCGGCTACGACGCCGGCGCCGTGGCCGACCTCCGCTCCCGGCAGATCGTCTGAGGACCGCAACGATGCCCGATGGCCTGAGGCTCACCACCGACAAGATGCTCGCCGCCAAGGCGGGCGGCATCGGCACCATGACCTTCAACAACCCGGAGCGGCGCAACGCCGTTTCGATGGAGATGTGGGAGGCGGCCGAGGCGATCCTCGCCGACTTCCGCGACGACCCCGAGGTGCGCGTCGTCGTCATCACCGGCGCCGGCGGCAAGGCCTTCGTCTCGGGGGCCGACATCTCGAAGTTCGAGAGCGAGCGGGCGAGCGAGGAGGCGGTGCGCGCCTATAACGCGCAGACCGAGCGCGTCTACGCCATGCTCCACGGCTTCCCCAAGCCGACGATCGCCGAGATCCATGGCGCCTGCGTCGGCGGCGGTACCGCTCTCGCCGTCTGCTGTGACCTGCGCTTCTGCGCCGAGGACAGCCGCTTCGGCATTCCGGCCGCGAAGCTCGGCCTCGGCTACGGCTACAGCGGCATGAAGCGTCTCGTCGACGTGATCGGCCCCGCCTTCGCCAAGGAGATGCTGTTCACCGCCCGGCTCTTCTCGGCCGAGGAGGCGCGGGCGATGGGCCTCGTCAACCGCGTGCTGCCTGATGCCGAGCTCGGCCCCTGCGTGGCCGAGTGCGCGGCGACGATCGTCGCGAACGCGCCGCTCACGGTCAGGGCCGCGAAGGCCGTCATCAACGAGGTGCTGAAGGACGAGAGCGCGCGCGATCGCGCCGCTGTCGACGCGCTGGTCGCCGCCTGCTTCGCCTCGGAGGACTACATCGAGGGCCGCCGCGCCTTCCTCGAGAAGCGCAAGCCGGTGTTCAAGGGGCGCTGACAAAACCACCGCCACGGGCGAAGCCCGAGGGGTGGAGAGGGAGGAAACGATGTTCACACGACGCTCACTCGCGGTCGCGGCCGCCGCCGTGCCGCTCGCCGCCCCTCGGGTACTTGCGCAGACGCGTTATCCCCTTCCCTCCGTCACCCTCGTGACCCATTCCTCGCCGGGAGGCGGCAGCGACGTTTTCTTGCGCGAGCTCATCAAGCACCTCACCCCTGTGATGGGCGTCTCGTTCGCGGTCGAGAACGTTCGCGGCGGGTCGGGAGCCACCGCGGTCGCACGGGTCGCGCGCGCGCAGCCGAACGGCGGCATGGTCTACGCGACCACGCCGACCTACATCCAGACGACGCTTCTGTCGCGCCCCGAGTTCGGCTACGACAGCCTCAACCCGCTCTCGATCGTCTTCCTCGACCCGCAGCTCATCTACACCCGCGTCCAGTCGCCTTTCCAGACGCTCGCCGAGGCGATGGACGCCGCGCGCGCAAGCCCGGGCCGGCAGCGCTGGGGCGCGGCGAACCCGGCCTCGCTCGAGCGGATCGCGCTTGAGCGTCTCAACCGGCTGGTCGGCGCGCGGGCGGCGGTGGTGCCGCACGAGGGCGGCGGCGACCTGATGATCAACGTGCTGAACGGCACGCTCGACCTCGGCATCGGGGAGATCCAGGAGATCAATGCCCAGGACGAGGCGGGCCGGATCCGCCTGCTCGGCGTGCTGACCGAGAGCCGGCTCGAGACGACCCCCTCGCTCGCGACCGCGCGCGAGCAGGGCATCGACCTCGTCGTCACCAAGTTCCGCGGCCTAGCCGGGCCGAAGGGCATGGCGGACGAGATCGCCGAGCTCTGGGCGGGCGCGCTGCGCACCGTGCTCGACAGCCCCGCTTATCGCGCCGTCTACGCCAAGGAGAGCCTCGTGCCGACGCCGCTTCTCCTGCCCCGGGCGGCGGCGCGCGAGTTCACCACCCGTGTGGCCACCGAGACCGCCTCCTCGCTGCGCGAGCTCGGCGTGGTGCGATGAGCCGCGCGGCCGACCTCGCGCTCGGCGCCTCAGCCCTCGCTCTCGCCGGCGGCTATGCCGCGATGGCCTCGGCGCTTCCGGTGAGCCTGCTGTCCGATTCGGTCGGCCCCGGCGGCGTGCCGCTGATGATCGCCGGGCTGATGGCGAGCGCGGGGGCTGTGCTGATGCTGCGGGCCGCCCTCGTCGCCCCTGGCGCGGCCAGCGAGCGGCCTCATCACCGCCGCACCGCCGGCCTCGCGGGCCTCGTTGCGCTCTACGTGCTCGCCGTGCCCCTGCTCGGCTACCCGCCCGCGCTCGGCCTGCTCGGCGCCGCCGTCGCCTGGTTCGCTGGGGCGCGCGGGGTCTCGCCCGCCCTGTTCGCGGCCGGCCTCGCCGGCGTCTTCTCGCTGATGTTCGTCGTCGTGCTCGGAATCCCGTTCCCGGTCGGCTCCCTGTTCGGCGGCCTCTGAGGCGGCCTGACACTCCTCTCCGCTGATGGTCTCGTGACCATCCTGTTCGCCTTCGCCGGCTGTCTCTGGGGGATCCTCGGCGGCGCGCTCCCCGGACTCTCGCCCTCGATCGCGATGGCGCTGCTCCTGCCCTTCACCTACGGGATGGAGCCTGTCCCGGCGATCGTGCTGCTCGCCTCCGTCTATGTCGGGGCGGAGTATGGCGGCTCGATCCGGGCAATCCTGATCCGAACGCCGGGAACGAACGCCTCCGCCGCGATCGCGCTCGACGGGTTCGAGATGGCGCGGCAGGGCCGCGGCGGCGAGGCACTCGGCATCTCGCTCGTCTCCGGCCTCGTCGGCGGGCTGTTCGGCCTCGCGGTGCTCGTGCTCGCGACCGAGCCGCTGGCGCGGCTCGCGCTCGCCTTCACGCCGGCGGCCTATTTCGCCCTCGCCGTGCTCGGCCTCTCCGTCATCGCCTCGCTCGCCGGCGGCTCGCTGACCAAGGGGCTGATCGGCGCCGGGCTCGGGCTGATGATCTCGACCGTCGGCACCGATCCCGTCTCCGGCGTCCCGCGCTTCACCTTCGCGACGCCTGAGCTCCTCGGCTGCATCCGGCCGATCCTCGTGATGGTCGGCCTGTTCGCGGTGGCGGAGATGCTGGTGCAGATCGGCGAGCCGGCCTGGGCGAGAGCCGAGGCGCGCGACACGCGGCTGACGCTTCCGGGCCTCTCGATGATGCGGAGGCTCCTGCTCGCGCAGGCGATCGGCTGCGGCATTGGCACCGTCGAGGGGGTGACGCCCGGCGCGGGCGGCACGATCGCGGCGTTCATGGCCTATAACGAGGCGCGCCGCAGGTCGAAGGAGCCGGAAGCCTTCGGCAAGGGGGCGCCCGAGGGCGTGGCGGCGCCGGAGGCGGCGAACAATGTCGTCACCGCCACCGCTCTCGTGCCGCTTCTCTCGCTCGGCATCCCCGGCTCCAACTCGGCAGCGGTCCTGCTCGGCGGCTTCTTGGTGCACGGTCTGACGCCAGGGCCGCTGCTGTTCGAGAAGGCGCCCAAAGTCGTGTGGGGACTCTATGGCGGCCTGCTCGCGGCGAACATCGCCATGCTTCTGCTCGGCCTCGTGATCCTCACCCCCGCGCTCTGGCTCGTGAACCGGCCGAAGCCCTACCTGCTCGCCGCCATCCTCTGCCTGATCGTGTCGGGCGTGTACGCGATCGAGCAGAGCCTGTTTGATGTCGGCCTCGTGCTCGGCTTCGGCGTTCTCGGCTACCTGCTTCGGCTTGCGGGCGTGCCGGTCCTGCCGCTCGTTCTCGGCGTCGTGCTCGGCTTCATGCTCGAGAGCAACTACCGCCGCAGCCTCGTCATCTCCGGCGGCGACCACGCCGTGTTCGTCGAGGACCCGGTGGCGGCCACCCTGCTCGCGGCCGCGGCAGCGCTCACCCTTTGGTCGCTTTGGTCCGAGTTCAGGAGGAAGACATGACGATCGCCGAACGGCTTGCGGCGGCGGCGGGCGCGGCGCGGCCGACGGAGGCGATGCGCGAGACCGCCGAGCGGCTCGTGCTCGACATCGCCGGCCTTTGCGTCGGAGCCCGGCGGGAGCGTTATGTCGCGGCGGTGCTCGACAGCGCCGAGGGCGCAGGCGCTTCGACCGTGATCGGCCACCCCCGCGCTCTCACCGCCCTCGATGCCGCCCTCGTCAACGGCACGGCGGCGCATGGCGAGGACTATGACGACACCCTCGAGGGCGGCCCGGTGCATGCGGGGGCGGTGGTGGTTCGCGCCGTTCTTGCGATTGCGGAACGTTTCGGGCTCTCTGGGGCGGATGGCTTCGCCGGCATCGCCGTCGGCGCGGAGGCGACGTGCCGGCTCTCAACGGTGGTGCCGAAGGCGGTGCGCAAGGCCGGCTTCCACCCGACCTCCGTGTTCGGCGCGATCGGCGCCGCCCTCGGGGCGGGCGTGGCGCTCCGGCTCCCCGCTGCGGCGCTTGCGCACGCGCTCGGCATCGCCGGCTCCTTCGCCTCCGGCATCATCGAGTATCTCGCCGACGGGTCGTGGACGAAGCGCGTCCACGCCGGCTGGGCGGCGCAGGCGGGGGTGCGCGCAGCACTGCTCGCACGCGGCGGCTTCGTCGGGCCGCTCACCGTGTTCGAGGGCAGGCACGGGCTGTTCAACGGCTCCGCGCACACGACCGAGGGAGACTGGGGCGCACTGCTCGACGGCTTCGGCGAGCGCTGGGTTGCCGAGACGATCGCGTTCAAGCCCTATGCCTGCGGCACCATGATCCACCCCTACATCGACTGCGCCCGACGCCTCGCCGCGCGCGGCATCGCCCCGGGGCGGATCGTCTCCATCACCTGCGAGATGGCGGAGGGGATCCTGCACAGGCTGTGGGAGCCGCTCGCGCTCAAGCGTGCGGTGCCGAACGCCTATGCGGCGAAGTTCTCGGTTCCCTACGGCATCGCCGCGGGCTTCCTGCTCGACGGCGCCTATCTCGACGCCTTCACCGAGGAGCGTGTGGCCGATGCGCGGCTGCGTGCGCTCGCGGCCAAGGTGTCCTACGTGGTCGACCCCGCGAACCCCTACCCGCGCGCCTTCACCGGGCATGTGCGGCAAGAGCTCGACGACGGAGCGGTCGTCGAGGAGAGGCAGCCGCATTTCCGCGGCGGCGCCTCCGAGCCGCTCACGCGCGAGGAGCTGGAGGCGAAGTGCGTCGCGAACTGTCGCCACGGCGGCTGGAGCGAGGACGAGGCGCGCGCCGTGCTCTCCCTCGCCCGGTCCGTGTTCGACGCGCCGCGCGTCGGTCTCTCCTCCCGTCGTCACTAAACCGGAACGACTATGACGCGCGAGCTCGAAGGGCGCGTCGCCCTCGTCACCGGAGCGGGCCGGAACATCGGCGCGGCGATCGCGCGCGACCTCGCCGACGCAGGGGCGGCGGTGGTGGTGAACGCGCGCCGGAACGCCGCCGAGGCCGAGGCGGTGGCCGCGGCGATCCGCTCGGCCGGGGGGCGCGCCGCCGTCGCGCTCGGCGACGTGGCCGACCCGGAAGCCGCCGCGGCGATGGTGCGCACCGCTCTCGAGGCCTTCGGCAGGCTCGACATCCTCGTCAACAACGCAGCGATCCGGCGCGAGGTCGCCTTCGAGGAGATGGACTTCGCCGCCTGGCGCGCGGTGCTCGACGTGTGCCTCGACGGCGCCTTCCACGTCACCAAGGCGGCGCTCGCTGCGCTCAAGGGCTCCGGCGCGGGAACGATCGTCAACATCGGCGGGCTCACCGGCCACACGGGGGCGCCGCACCGCGCGCATGTCGTCACCGCCAAGGCGGGGCTTGCGGGCTTCACCCGCGCGCTCGCGCATGACCTCGCGAGCTACGGCATCACCGTCAATCTTGTCGTTCCGGGAATGATCGCCACCGCCCGGGGCCCGGGCGGGTCGGCCACGCCTGGGGCGCCCGGGCATCGCGCCGGGCGGAAGACGCTCGTCGGCCGCGAGGGCACGCCGGAGGAGGTGGCCGCCGCCGTGCGCTATCTCTGCGGCCCCGGTGCGCGCTACGTCACCGGCCAGGCGATCCACGTCAACGGCGGGGCCTTCCTCGGCGGCTGAGGCGGCGATGCTCGAGCCGTGGCAGTGGGCCGCGGCGGTCGCGCTCGCGCTCGTCTCGGGCACGCTCTCTGGGCTCTCCGGCTTCGGCGCCGGGCTGATGATGTCGGCCTATCTCCTGCCCGTTCTTGGCGCGCGCATCGCCGTGCCGGTGCTCGCGGTGGCGATGGTGCTGACCAATGCCGGCCGGATCTGGGCCTTCCGGCAGGGGCTCTCGCTTCGCCGGGCGGTGCCGGTGCTTGCGGGCGTCCTGCCCGGTTCGCTCGCGGGCTCGGGCGCCTTCGCCGAACTCCCGGGCCCGATGGCCGATCTCGTCGTCGGGGCGTTCCTCATCGTCACCGTGCCGCTTCGGCGCGCTCTCGCCGGCCGTGCCGTTCTGGGCCACCCGGCGGTGCTGGCCGGTGGTGGCGCCGTGACGGGGATCCTCTCGGGGATGACCACGGGTGCGGGCGTGCTGCTCCTGCCGCTCCTGCTCGGGGCGGGCTTCTGTGGCCCTGCTCTGCTCGCGACCGAGTCCTTCGTCTCGGGAGCCATGCATCTCGTGCGCTGCATCGGCTATGGCTGGGCCGGCCTTCTGCCGCCCGATCTCGTCCTGCTCGGCCTCGCCTTGGGTGCGGCGACCGTTCCCGGCTCGCGGCTCGCCGCTCTCGTCGTCGCGCGGCTTGGGCCCGCGCGGCACACGCTCGTGCTCGAGGCGCTCGTCGTTCTCGTCGGGCTCGTGACGGTCGCGGTCGCGATCCGCGATCTAGAGGCGCCGCGCAGCTGAGACGGCGGCGGCCGACCCGGCGCCGACGAGCCACGACCAGAAGCGCAACAGCGCCCCTGGCGGCGCATCGCCCAGCCCGCGCGCCTCGTCGCGATGGTGCACCTCCTCGACGCGGCAGTGCTCGAGCAGGGCGCGGATGTCGGGGTGGATTCCCTCAGCGTCGAGCCGGTCGATCTGCGCCTGGTAGTGGTGGTCGACGAAGGTCTCGACCGCGTCGATCGTCGCATAGACGGCGCGCGGGCCGAACAGGGCCGGGATCGCGCCGGTGAGCCAGCCGGCGATGCGCCACAGCGGCAGAAGCCTGCTCCTCTGCCCGGGCGGCAGGAGCGCCTCGAGCAGGTCGAGATGGCCCTGCTCGGTGGCCTTGTGGCGCTCGCTGAAGGCGCGCACCGAGGCGTCGCGCGAGACGGCGAGGATGCCGCGGTAGATCATCACCGCTCCGGTCTCGCCCGCATGGTCGGAGCGGAGCTCGCCGACAAGCCAAGCGGGAAGGGCAGACGCAGGCGTGCTGACCCGGGGCGGGCTCGGCGCATGGCCGGTGGTGGCATTCATGGTCTGGTCCGTTCCGTTGACCTGCCCCGGAGATGGCGTGCGGTCGAGGCCGCGCAAGCCTTGGCGACCGCCGGCCAAGGCCCACCTCTCGCACATGGACACCACCCGCCCTGCCGCGACCGTGTACTACGACGGCGCCTGCCCGCTCTGCCGGCGCGAGATCGCGCACTATCGAAGCCGCGCAGGGGCGGAGGCGATCGCGTGGGTGGACGTCTCGTCCTGCCCGCCCGAGGCGCTCGGCCCCGGGCTCGAGCGCGAGGCGGCGCTCGCACGGATGCATGTGCGCGCGTCGGATGGAACGCTCGTGAGCGGCGCCCGCGCCTTCGCCGCTATCTGGAGCGCGCTTCCAGGGTTCCGCCTGCTCGGCCGTCTCGCCGCGAGCCGGCCTGTCGCGCCGGTCGCCGAACTCGCCTACCGGGTCTTCCTCCTGCTCCGGCGCGCCTGGCGTCGCCCGCCGCGTCGCCCCGGCCCCGGCTGATTTCCCGCCGCGTTGACGCGCCCGCCTGACCCTCGGCTAGTCTGCCCGCCGCAATGAGGAGCGGAGGGGTGCTCGACGGAACGGCAGCGGAGATCGGCGCACGGTGTCACGCGGCGGGACGTCGCGCGTGCACATCGGGTGCGGGCGTCGCGGGCTCGCCAACGTGACTGACGAGCCCGCGCTCGCCGCCCTCGCCGCCGGGCGGCACGGCGATCCCTTCTCGCTGCTCGGGCCCCATCGGGAGGAAGGCGGCTGGCGGCTGAGGGTGCTCGTTCCGGGCGCGCGCGCCGTCTCCGCCCATGCGGTCGACGGCAGCCTGCTCGCGTCGCTCGCGCCGACGCCGCACGAAGGCCTGTTCGAGGGCATGATCCCCTTCCGCTGGCCATACCGGCTGCGAATCGAGTGGCCGGGGGGCGTGCAGGACACGGCCGATCCCTACGCCTTCCCGCCCCTGCTCGGGCCGATGGACCTCTACCTCTTCGCCGAAGGAAGGCATCGCCGGCTCGGCGAGGCGCTCGGGGCGCATGTCATGGAGGTCGAGGGGGTCTCCGGCACGCGCTTCGCCGTCTGGGCGCCGAACGCGCGCCGCGTCTCGGTGGTGGGCGACTTCAACACCTGGGACGGGAGGCGGCATCCGATGCGGCTTCGCATCGAGGCGGGCGTGTGGGAGATCTTCATCCCCGATGTCGGCCCAGGCGCGCGCTACAAGTACGAGATCATCGGCGCCCACGGCGCGCTCCTGCCGCTCAAGGCCGATCCCTGCGCCGGCGAGGCGGAGCATCCCCCGGCCACTGCCTCCGTGGTGCCGAGGCCGCTTCCCCCTCATCTGCGCACGGGCGGGCCGCCGCTCGCGCCGGAAGTGCCCGTGACCATCTACGAGGTGCATGCTGGGTCGTGGATGCGGCGCGAGGACGGCGGCGTGCTCGGGTGGGACGCGCTTGCCGAACGTCTCATTCCCTATGCCCGTGAGCTCGGCTTCACACATCTCGAGCTCCTGCCGATCACCGAGCATCCGTTCGACGGCTCCTGGGGCTATCAGCCGATTGGCCTCTTTGCGCCGACGGCCCGGTTCGGCCCGCCGGAGGCGTTCCGACGCTTCGTCGATGCCGCGCATGCGGCGGGCCTCGGCGTGATCCTCGATTGGGTTCCCGCCCATTTCCCGGCCGACGCGCACGGGCTCGCGCGGTTCGACGGCACCGCCCTCTACGAGCACGAGGACCCGCGCGAGGGCTTCCACCGCGACTGGAACACGCTGATCTACAATCTCGGCAGGCACGAGGTCCGCGGTTTCCTGATCGCGTCCGCCCTCACCTGGCTGCGGGACTTCGGCTGCGACGGGTTGCGCGTCGATGCGGTGGCGTCGTTGCTCTATCGTGACTATTCCCGCCCCCCAGGCGAGTGGATCCCGAACATCTATGGGGGCCGCGAGAACCTCGAGGCGATCGCCTTCTTCCGCGAGCTCAACGAGGCGGTGGCCGAGCACGCGCCCTGGGCCACGGTGATCGCCGAGGAGTCGACCGCCTGGCCGGGCGTCACGGCCCCCGCGTCGCACGGCGGGCTCGGCTTCGGCTTCAAGTGGAACATGGGGTGGATGAACGACACCCTCGCCTACATGGCGAAGGACCCGGTGCACCGGCGCTGGCACCACGACAGGCTCACCTTCGGGCTTCTCTACGCCTTCAGCGAACGCTTCATCCTGCCGCTGTCGCACGACGAGGTGGTGCACGGCAAGGGGAGCCTGCTCGCGAAGATGCCGGGTGACCGCTGGCAGCGCTTCGCCAACTTGCGCGCCTATCTCGGCTTCATGTGGGGCCACCCCGGCAAGAAGCTCCTCTTCATGGGCGGGGAGTTCGGCCAGCCCGAGGAGTGGAACCATGCCGCCTCGCTGCCGTGGCACCTGCTCGACGATCCGATGCATGCGGGCATGCGGCACTGGGTCGGTGACCTAAACGCCGTCCTGCGCTCCCATCCGGCGCTCTACCGCAACGACACGCGCCCGGAAGGGTTCGCGTGGTCCGTCGTCGATGACCGCGACCAGAGCATCTTCGCCTTCCTCCGCTTCGGCGCGGCGGCGGACGCTCCCGTTCTCGTGGTGTCGAACTTCACGCCGGTGCCGAGGCACGGCTACCGGGTGGGCGTTCCCCGCGGCGGCGTCTGGACCGAGCGGCTCAACAGCGATTCCGCTCTCTATGGCGGCAGCAATCTCGGCAATGGCGGCGCCGTGACCGCGGAGGATGTGCCGATGCATGGGCACGGGCAATCGCTCGTGCTCACCCTGCCGCCGCTCGCGACGCTGTTCCTCGTGGGGCCGCGATGACGCGTCTGCCCGACCGTCTCGAGCCAGGCGCTCCCTATCCGCTCGGGGCGCGCTGGGACGGGCTTGGCGTCAATTTCGCCCTCTTTTCCGACCACGCCACGCGCGTCGTGCTCTGCCTGTTCGATGCCGAGGGCAGGCGCGAGCTCGCGCGACTTGATCTGCCCGAGCGGACCGACGGCGTGTGGCACGGCTACCTCCGCGGCGCGGGGCCCGGGCTCGTCTACGGGTTCCGCGTGCACGGCCCCTACGACCCGCGTGCCGGGCACCGGTTCAACCCGGCGAAGCTCCTGCTCGACCCCTATGCGCAGGCGCTGGTTGGAACGCTCAAGCACGGCGATGCGCTCTTTGGCCACCGCGCGGGTGCGGGCGGCGAGCACATCCCCGACCGCCGCGACAGCGCGCCGCTCATGCCGAAAGCGATGGTCGTCGCCTTCCCCGAGCCCGAGGCGCCGCCTCTGCCCCGCACGCCGTGGCGCGACACGCTGATCTACGAGGCGCATCTGCGCGGGCTGACGATTCGCCACCCTGCCGTTCCGGAAGCCGAACGCGGGACCTTCGCCGCCCTCGCCCACCCGGCCGTCGTCGAGCACCTGCACCGGATCGGCGTAACCGCCGTCGAGCTCCTCCCCGTTCACGCCTTCGCCGACGAACCGTTCCTTGCGCAGAAGGGATTGTCCAACTACTGGGGCTACAACACGCTTGCCTTCTTCGCGCCGCACCCGCGCTATCTCGCGACCGGCTCGGTCGAGGAGGCGCGCAGCGCCATCCGCGCGATGCACGCCGCCGGCATCGAGGTCATCCTCGACGTCGTCTACAACCACACCGCGGAAGGCGGCGAGGAGGGCCCGACCCTCTCCTTTCGCGGCATCGACAACGCGAGCTACTACCGCCTCGTGCCGGAGGACAGGCGGCGCTGCATCAACGACACCGGCACCGGCAACACGCTCGACCTCTCGCACCCGCGGGTGATCCAGCTCGTCATGGACAGTCTCCGCCACTGGGCGACCGTCTATGGCGTCGACGGCTTCCGCTTCGACCTCTCGACCGTGCTCGGGCGCGAGCAGCACGGCTTCGATGCCGGCGCGGGCTTCTTCGACGCGCTGCGGCAGGACCCGGTTCTCGCCACGCGCAAGCTGATCGCCGAGCCCTGGGACGTCGGCCCCGGAGGCTACCAGCTCGGCAACCATCCGCCCGGCTTCGCCGAGTGGAACGACCGGTTCCGCGACACCGTGCGCCTGTTCTGGCGCGGCGACGAGGGGATGCGGCCGGCGATGGCCGCGCGTCTTGCTGGCTCGGCCGATCTGTTCGACCGCGGCGGTCGCCGCGCCTGGGCGAGCGTGAACTACGTCACGAGCCATGACGGGTTCACCCTGCGCGACCTCGTCAGTTACGCCCGCAAGCACAACGAGGCGAACGGCGAGGACAACCGCGACGGCCACAACGACAACCACAGCTGCAACTGGGGCGCGGAAGGCGAGACAAGGAGCGCTCCCATCCAGGCGCGTCGCCTGGCGGTCGCACGCGCGATGCTCGCGACCGTCTTCGTCGCCATCGGCACGCCGATGCTCGCGATGGGCGACGAGGCGTGGCGAACCCAGGGCGGAAACAACAACGCCTACTGCCAGGACAACGAGACCTCCTGGTTCGACTGGGACCTCGCCGGATCCGAGACCGGCGCGGGGATGACGCGGTTCGTCGCGCGCCTCGCCGCGCTTCGGCGCGCCCACCCCGTGCTCCGGTCGGACCGTTTCCTTCATGGCACGCTGGTCGCGCCTGGGCTTCCCGACATCGCCTGGTTCGACCCGGACGGCACGACGCTTTCGCCCGAGCGCTGGCATGACCGCTCGGCACGCGCCTTCGCTCTGCAGCTCGCCGGCCCGGACGGGGCGGGCGCGATCGACGTCCTCCGCGTGCTGATGAATCCGGGCAACGCTCCCGTGACCTTCCACCTGCCCGAGCCGTTCGCGATCGCGCTCGACACGGCCGACCCGGATGCGGCGCCCGCGCCGCCCTGCGTCGAGGTCCCCGTCGCGGCGCATGCGCTCGTGATCGCCACGCGCAAGCACCCCGCGCCATGACCGGCACCGACCAGGCGCTCAGGCGCCTCGCCGAACGGCACGGAATCGACACGACCTGGCAGGATTGGCGCGGCGAGCATCGCGAGGTCGGGCTCGATGTGCTCCGCGCTCTCCTCCGCTCCGTCGGCGTCGACCCGGCTCGCCCCGAAGCCGCGCTTGCCGAGGCTGAGGAGGCGGCGCGGCGCGGCGATCTCCCGCCCCTGCTCACCGGAACGGCGGGCGGGGTGCTCGAGGTCCCGCTCGCTGAAGCCGAGGCGACGGCGCCGGTCGCCTGGCGGATCATCGCGGCCGACGGCACGGCGCGCGAGGGCGTTGCCGAACCGTTCCGGAGCGAGGCCGGAACAGCCGCCTTCAGGGCGCATCTTCCAGCGGCCTTGGGTGAAGCGGTTCTTGCGTTCGGCGGGCGTTCGGTGTGCGTTCTCGTCGCCCCCTCCTCCTGTCATCGCGGGCCGCTTGCGTCCGGGCGTCTGTGGGGGCTCGGCGTGCAGCTCTACGGGCTGCGTGCGCCGGGCGATGGCGGGCTTGGCCATCTCGGCCTGATCCCTGGGCTCGCGCGCGCCGCCGCCGCCGCCGGGGCGGACGCGCTTGCCGTGAGCCCGCTGCATGCGCTGTTCGCGGCCGATCCGGGTGCCTACTCCCCCTACTCCCCGTCGCACCGGGCGATGCTGAACGGCTGGATGGTTGACCCGGGCGGCCTTCCCGACATCGCCACGCTTGGGGAGCTCGCCGCCGCCCTCGGTGTGGCCGAGCAGATGGCGTCGCTCGAGTCCTTGGCGCTGATCGATTACGCCGCCGCAATCCCCCTCCGGCTCGCGCTTCTCCGCGCGTTGCACAACCGTTTCCGTGCCGTCGCCCCCGCTTCCCCGCTCGGGGCCGAGTTCGCCGCCTTCTGCGCCGCAGGCGGGGCGACGCTCGAGGCGCATGCGCAGTTCGAGGCGCTGCACGCACATCATTTCGGCAGCGACCCATCGCTCTGGGACTGGCGCCGCTGGCCCGCCCCTTTTCGCGACCCGCTCTCGCCAGAGGTCGCGCGTTTCGCCGCCGAACACGCCGAGGAGGTGTCGTTCCACGCGTTCCTGCAGTGGCTCGCCGCGCGCCAGCTCGCGGCCGGGCAGAAGGCAGCGCGCGCGGCCGGGATGGCGATCGGGCTGATCGCTGATCTCGCGGTCGGCACGAGCCCGGGCGGGTCGCGCGCCTGGTCTGGCACCGCGGCACTGCTCTCGGGGGTGTCGATCGGCGCCCCGCCCGATGCGCTCAACACCGTCGGGCAGGACTGGGGCCTCACCACCTTCGCTCCCGGGCCCCTCGCCGCCGCGGGGTTCGCCCCCTTCATCGAGGAGTTGCGCGCCGCGATGGCGCAGGCGGGCGGTGTCCGGCTCGACCATGTGATGGGGCTCACGCGGATCTGGTGCATCCCCGAGGGCGCGCGGCCGCACGAGGGTGCCTATCTCCGCTTTCCGGCTGCCGACCTCTTGCGCATCGTTGCCGCCGAAAGCGCCGCCGCCGGAGCGGTGGTGATCGGCGAGGACCTCGGCACGGTTCCGGAAGGCTTCCGCGAGACGCTCGCCGCGCACGGGATCCACGGCCTCCGTGTTCTGTTCTTCGAGCGCGAGGGCGACGGTTTCGCCCCGCCCGGCCGCTACTGCCCGGACGCCATTGCCACAAGCACGACGCACGATCTGCCCACGCTTGCCGGCTGGTGGGAGGGAGCGGACATCCCGTTGCGTGACCGGCTCGGCCTGCTCGCCCCGGGCGAGACGGCGGCGGAGGCCGAGGCGCGCCGCGCGGCTGACCGGCGCGCTTTGTGGCAGGCGCTCGCCGACCATGGCTGGGCGCAGGGAGAGCCGCCCGCGCGGGCGGAGCACCAGCTTGGCGTGGCCGTGGCGCGCTTTCTCGGCGCAACCCCCGCCCCGCTCGTGCTGCTGCCGCTCGAGGATGCGATCATGACCACCGAGCAGCCGAACCTTCCCGGAACGGTGACGGAACATCCGAACTGGCGACGGCGCCTCGCCCGGCCCGCCGAGGCGATGCTCGGAGAGGAGCCCGCGGTCTCGGTTCTCGGCGCGCTCGATGCCGCGCGGCGCGAGAGGCGCTGAGCGGCGCCTCTAATGCGCGTCTGCCCAGTTCCGGGCGGCGCCGGTCTCGACGACGAGCGGCACGCGCAAGCTTGCCGCCCCCTCCATCGTCCGCTTCACCACCTCGGCTGTGGCGTCCGCCTCCGCCTCCGGCACCTCGAACAGGAGCTCGTCATGCACCTGCAGGAGCATCCGCCCCGAGAGGCCGGCCTCGGCGAGAGCGGCGGGCAGGCGCACCATGGCGCGCTTGATGATGTCGGCCGCCCCGCCCTGAAGCGGGGCGTTGATCGCCTGGCGCTCGGCGAAGCCGCGCCGGGCGGGGTTCTTCTCGGCTATCCCTGGGATCCAGATCCGACGCCGGAACGGGGTCGTGACGAACCCCTTGATCCGCGCCTCCTCCTTCATCCGCTCCATGTAGTCGCGGATCCCGGGATAGCGGGCGAAATAGGCGTCGATATAGGCCTTCGCTTCGCCTGGCGTGACCGAGAGCTGGTTGGCAAGCCCGAAGGCGGAGATGCCGTAGATGATGCCGAAGTTGATCGCCTTGGCGCGGCGTCGCGTCAGCGGGTCCATGCCCTCGATCGGCACGCCGAACACCTCCGCCGCGGTGCGGGCGTGGATGTCCTCGCCGTTGCGGAAGGCTTCCGCGAGCGCCGGCACCTCCGCCACATGGGCGAGCAGGCGAAGCTCGATCTGGCTGTAGTCGGCCGACAGCAGCACGTGCCCGGCTTCGGCGATGAAGGCGCGGCGTATGCGCCGCCCTTCTTCGGTGCGCACGGGGATGTTCTGCAGGTTCGGGTCGGTCGAGGCGAGGCGGCCGGTGCTCGCGGCCGCCATCGCGAAGGAGGTGTGCACCCGCCCGGTGCGCGGATTGATCTGGTGCACGAGCGCATCGGCATAGGTCGATTTCAGCTTCGCGAGCTGCCGCCATTCGAGCACCTTGGCGGGAAGCGGGTGCTGCGCCGCAAGCTCCTCGAGCACGCCCGCATCGGTTGCGTATTGTCCCGTCGCGGTCCTCGCACGCCGCCCGCCGGGCGGGGCAAGGCCAAGCTCGTCGAACAGCACCTTGCCGAGCTGCTGCGGGCTGCCGACGGTGAAGGGGCGGCCGGCGAGCGCGTGGATCTCGCTCTCGAGTGCGGCGAGGCGGTCAGCGAACTCGGCGCTCATCTGTTTGAGGTCGCGGGCATCGACCTTGACGCCCGCGCGTTCCATCGCCGCGATGACCGGGATCAGCCTCCGTTCCACGTGCTCGTAGAGGGCGAGCACGCGCGCCTCGCGCAGCCTGGGCCTGAGAGCGTGCCACAGCCTGAGGGTCACGTCCGCGTCCTCAGCGGCGTAGGCCGTGGCGCGATCGATCGGCACCTCGGAGAAGGGGATCCGTGCGCGCCCCGTTCCGGTGACGCTGTCGTAGCTGATCGGCCGGTGGCCGAGATGCCGCTCCGACAGCTCGTCCATCCCGTGGTCGTGGCGGCCCGCATCGAGACAGAAGGAGATCAGCATCGTGTCGTCGATCGGCGAGACGGCGAGGCCGCCGTTCTCCTCGCGGGCGAGCACCTCGAGATCGTACTTGGCGTTCTGCAGCACCTTGAGGACGGACGGGTCGGCGAGCAGCGGGCGAAGCGCCGCGACGGCCGATTTGAAATCGATCTGTTCCGGCGCCGGTCCGGTCGCGAGATCGCGCGCGCGCGCGTGCCTGAGCGGAACATAAGCCGCGCGGCCGGGCGCGAGCCCGAGCGAGAGGCCGACCAGCATCGCACTCTGGGCATCGAGGCTGTCGGTCTCGGTGTCGAGGGCGACGACGCCGAGGCGGTGCGCCTCAGCGATCCAGGACTCGAGGGTCGCAAGGTCGGTGATCGTCACATAGGGGCCGAACGGAGCTGCATCTCCGTTGGCTGCGGAGGCCGCCTCGGCCGGTGGCTTCCCTCGACCCGCCGCGCCCGGGTCGGGCGGCGCCGTGCCGCCGTCGAGCCCGAGCCGCGCAAGCGTCGAGCGGAAGTTCTGCGCCCTGAGCCAGGCGGCGAGCTTCGCCCGGTCGGGCTCCTTGAGCGCGAGCGCGGCAAGCGGCAAGGGCAGAGGGGCGCGGTCGTTCAGCGCAACGAGGCGCTTTGAGATCCGCGCGGCCTCGGCGTGTTCGAGGAGTGCTTCGCGCCGCTTCGGCTGCCTGATCTCGCTCGCGCGGGCGAGCAGGGTCTCGAGGTCGCCATACTCGGTGATGAGCTGGGCGGCTGTCTTGATGCCGATGCCCGGAACGCCCGGGACGTTGTCCACCGGGTCGCCCGCAAGCGCCTGCACATCGACCACCTTGGCGGGCGGCACGCCGAACTTCTCCACCACCTCCGCCTCGCCGATCGGCCTCTGCTTGATCGGGTCGAGCATCGTCACGCCCGGGCGGACGAGCTGCATCAGGTCTTTGTCGGAGGAGACGATGACGACGCGCCCTCCCTCCTCAGTCTCCGCCCTGGTATAGGACGCGATCAGGTCATCCGCCTCCCAGTCGGAGAGCTCGATCGCGGGCAGGCCGAAGGCGTCAACCGCCTCGCGGATCAGCCCGAACTGGGGGACGAGCTCGGGCGGCGGGTCGGGGCGCTGCGCCTTGTAGGCCGGGTAGATGTCGTTGCGGAAGCTCTTGCGGCCGGCGTCGAACACCACCGCGATGCGCTGCCCCGGGTTCTCCGCGATCAGCTTCGCGAGCATGTTGACGAAGCCGAACACGGCGTTGACGGGGGTGCCGTCGGGGCGCGTCATCGGCGGCAGGGCGTGAAAGGCGCGGAAGATGTAGCCCGACCCGTCGACCAGGATCAGGCTCGGGGGTGCCTCCGCCACCGCGCTCAGCCGACCGCCTTCGCGCCCTCGGCCGCGAGCACGAAGACGCGCGAGCAGTAGGGGCAGACGACGCGGCCGTCGACCAGGGTGAGGAAGACGCGCGGGTGGCCGAGCGCGCCGCCGCCGCCGTCGCAGGCGACCGTGGTCTCGGACACCGTGATCGTCTCGGCGGGGGCCGGGGCGGCGCCTGGCGACGGCATGGCGGTTCCTGTCCTCTCGAGGGTGGGGGATGATAGCGGCCGTGATGGCACGATCAACCGACGCTCCGTCGACGCTCTCGCGGCGTGCGCTGCTCGCCGCGCTTGCCGCCGGCGCCTGCGCGCCGCGCGTCGAGCCGGCCGGACCCGCCCTGCACCCGCCGCGTGATTCGGGCGATGCGCTGGTGATGGGGGATGGCGCGCGCCTGCCGCTTTCGGCCTGGCTGCCGGAGGGGGAGCCGTGCGGCGTCCTCCTCTGCCTGCACGGGTTCAACGATTACCGAGGCGCCTTCGAGATCCCGGCGCCGCTGTTCACCTCGGCCGGCTGGGCGCTCTACGCCCATGACCAGAGGGGGTTCGGCGGCGCGCCCCGGCGCGGCATCTGGGCCGGGGCGGAGACGCTCGCGGCCGACGCCTCCGCCGCCGCGCGGCTCATACGGGCCCGCCACCCGGGCCGGCGGCTGATCCTGCTCGGCGAGAGCATGGGCGCGGCGGTGCTTATCCTCGCCGCCACGGGGGCCGATCCGCCCCCCGCCGACGGCTACGTCCTCTCCGCGCCGGCCGTGTGGGGAGGCGAGACGCTGGGGCGAACCGGGCGGAAGATCCTCGAGGTCCTCGCGCATACCGTGCCCGCGCTCGGCATCGTCGGCGGCAGCCCAGCGATCCGCGCCTCCGACAACGAGGCGGCTCTGCGTGCGATGGCGCGTGACCCGATGGTTCTGCGCGCGACGCGGATCGATTCGCTGTGGGGACTTGTGGGGCTGATGGATGCCGCGCTCGAGGCCGCGCCGCGGTTCGACGCACAGGCCCTGATCCTCTATGGCGAGCGTGACGACATCGTGCCGCCGCGCGCGATCGCAGCGCTGCGGGCGCGGCTGCCGGGCCTCGCTTCCGGCCGGCAGCGGTTCATCTCCTACGCGGACGGCTATCACCTCTTGTTGCGCGACACCGGGCGCGCGCAGGTGGCCCAGGACATCCTCGACTGGGCCGATGCGATCGGGCGCGAGGCCTGAGGCGTGGCGCCGGCCGTCAGTTGCGATGGCGATGGCCTTGATCGTGTCCGTGGCTGTGCCCGTGGCTTTGGCCATCGCCATGCCCGTGGCCATGCCCCTGCCCGGGGCCGGAGGCGCCGGCGGGAAGAACCGGCACCTCGACCGTCACCTCGCCGGCCCGCTCGAACCGAAGCGTGAGCGGAATGGTCTCGCCGGCGCGCAGCGGCCGGACGAGGTCGATCAACATCACGTGCAGCCCGCCCGGGCGCAGCACCGCCGGCTCGCCGGGGTTCACCTCGATCGCCGAAACGGGGCGCATCCGCATCACCCCGCCGTCCATCATGTGGGTGTGCAGCTCGACGACGCGTGCCACCGGGCTTGCCGCCGAGACGAGACGGTCGAGCGTGTCGGTGGTGTTCTCGATGGTCATGTAGGCCGCCGAGTTGCGGCCGGCGAGCGCCGCCCGTGCCCAGGGCTCGTGCACGACGAGCGGCTCAGCGCGCGCGGGCATGGCGGTGAACAGGGCGAGGGTGGCGAGGCTCGCGAGAAGAAGGCGTCGTGTCGTCATCCTGTCGGTCTCCTGTCGTTCAGCTGCGGGCGAGATGGGAGCGGATCGCCGCCGCCATCTGCTCGGGCGTTGCCTGGGGGGAGAAGAACTGGCGGAACCCCCCGTCCGGTCCCATCAGGTAGACGAAGGCGGAATGGTCCATCGTGTAGGCGTCAGGCTCCGGCCCGGTCTTCACCTTGTTGTAGTACACGCGGAAGGCGCGCGCCGCGGCCGCGACCTCAGCCTCCGTGCCGGTGAGCCCGATGATCGCAGGGTGAAACAGATCGGTGTACCGGGCGAGCGCCTCGGGCGTGTCGCGCTCCGGGTCGATGCTGACGAAGAGCGGCACGAGGCGTTGCGCGTCCTGCCCCAGAAGGTCGAGCGTAGCGGCGATCTTGGCAAGCTCGGTCGGGCAGACGTCTGGGCAATAGGTAAAACCGAAGAAAATCAGCATGTGACGGCCGCGATACGTCTTCTCGGTCACCGGAGCGCCTGTCTCGTCGATCAGCGAGAAGGGCCCGCCGATCGCCACGCCGGCGGGCAGCGTCGGGCCAAGGCTCTCTGGCGCTGGTCTGAGCCAAAGAGCCGCGCCGCCTATGCCAATCAGCAACAGCAGCGCGCCGCCAGCGAGAAGGGCGAGGCCGCGCTGAAGCCCCTGCACCTCTGTGCTCATGGCGACCCTCCCCCAAGCCCGGCATGAGCGCCAGCGAGGATCGCCACGAACGCCAGCGGAATGCCTATCAGCGCGGCGTAGAAGATCACCGCAGGCGACCAGGCAAGGGCGAGGAAGGCTACGCCAAGGAGCGGCGTGACGAGGAGCCAGAGGGCGCGCTCCTCCTCCGCGGCTTGCGGTGTCTCCTGCGGAGACGGCCTTGCTGTGGCTGGGCCGGACCGGAGGCTCGCCGCCATCAGAGCGACCATCGCCGCCGTCGTGACGCCGACCGCGAGGATGCCTTCGCTCTCGCGGCCAAGGAGCGTGAGCAACGCAATCCCGCCCGCACCCACGGAGAGGGAAAGCCAGGGCATCAGCCGTGCGGCGCGGGGCACGCGCTCGCCCCCTGGCCCGCTGCGCATGGCCGAGGCCATCTGCCCGAGATTGGCGAGGAAGAAGAAGGCCGCGAGCGGCAGCGAGGCAAACAGCAGGACCACCATCTCCGGCGTGCCGAAGCCGCTCTTTGGTCCAGCGATGCCGGAGAGGTAGAGCCCGGCCCAGACGGCGAAAGGCGTGAGCATGAACCCGCCCACGGCGTAGGGAAGCCACCAAAAGGGGCTCGCACAGGGGGCTGCCTCGCCGGTGGCCTCGGCAAGCCTCTCAGTCTTGCTCATCGGAATACCCCCGTGCTGTGTTGCGGCCAGATCGGCGGCGCTTCCCCGGCCCTCGCCTCAATCCGGCCGGCGAGCCGCGCGAGCCGCGCTGCCTCCGCTGCCGCAAAGCCTGCGTTGCCCTCGGCGCAGGCCTCACGGGCGGCGGCGAGTTGGCGCTCGATCATCGCCCGTTCCGCCTCCGTCGCATGTCGCTCGAGTGCCGCAAGCACGGTGCCTGTCTCACCGATCGCGGCAGCGCAGGCCTCCGTTGCGATCGCGTGCATCTCCGCCACGTCGCAGGCAAGCGCGGGCATTGGGGTGGCAACGGCGGAGGCCAAGGCCAGAGCGAGGCCCCGCCGCGCGCTTTTTGGGAACGGCATGCGCGTCTCTCTCCGTTGGTCAATCCCTGTGTTCATCGTGTCGGGGGCGGCCCTGCTGGCTTGCTTGGCCCTGAGGTGGGGCTGAACGTCGCCACGCGGTTCGGCCTTTCTGTGACCGGGAAGCTCCGCACCGCTTCGGCCTTCGCCATGTCGATCACTGTCAGCGTGTTGTCAATGTTCGCCGGAACGAGCAGTCGCGTCCCGTCACCCGTCATCGCCATGTCGCGATGCCCGTTGTGCAGTCCGACAGCGATCGAGGCGCGCTGAACAGGACGCTGCGGCTCGCTGAGATCGAACACGGCAACCGCACTCGACCGCGTCGTCTCCGGCCCGAGCGTACCGAGCGGCAGGAAGAGCTTGTCCCCGCGGGGCGCGACGGCAACGTAGCCAACGCGCGCGCCTGCCTCTGGCGTTCCGGCGAGGCTCCGGGTGCAGTCCGGTCCGTCCTTGAGAACCGGGATTTCGGTGACAACCGAGGCCTTGGCTCCATCGATGACGGCAATCTGCCCCACTTGGCAGGGAAGGCCCGGTGCCCTGCTGTCACCCTCGCGCGGGGCGTATTGCGGGCCGTAGAGCCAGCGCCCAAGAGGGTGAACGCCGATCGCAGAGCCACCCCAGCCGCGGGTGGCCAAAGCGGTGAAGGACGATGGCTCCGCCGCCATGTCGACGAGGACGAACTGCCCCGTGCCGTTAAGGTTGTGTACGGCGAGCCCGCTCACTGGCTCGGTTGCCGCCCCATGCGGTGCCGGGCGGACGCCAGGGCGGCTAGCGGTAGGGGTGCAGGTCTTCGCCTCGCTGCTGCCGTCGAGACCAAGCCTGCGGGCGTCTAAGGATGCCACGCGCCGGATCGCTGCCGGATTGGCGAAGTCATAGACGCCGATAATCTCTTCGCAGTCATTGATATTGCTCACGGCCATGCGTGGCAGGGTCGGATGGAAGGCCGCCTTGTGGTGCCCCTGCCCGAGCCGCACCTCGCCCGCGGGCTTGAGGTAGGTCGGGCTTCCCGGCGTGACGTCGATGAAAAGAGCGGTGTTGTCTGTATTCGGCTGGCCGGGCGTGCTCACACCGTCATTCAGCGCCACGAAGAACTGCCGCCCGTCGATCACCGGCGTCAGGTAGCCATGCACGGGCCGCCGCCCACCCATAGACGAGGAGGGGATGCGGGCGAGTTCGCGAAGTCTGCGCGCGTCAACCACGAGGATCGTGTCCCCATCGCGGTGGTTGAGCAGCAGCACGCCATCGCGGGTCACCATCATGTCGCTGCTCAGCCCAGGCGTGGCGAAGCGCGCACGCTCCGCTCCCGTGGCGAGGTCGTAGGCGACAAGGTGGTTGCGTGCCGAGACGAAGACGATCGTATCCTCGGCCCGCAGGGGCAGGGCGGCAAGCGCAAGGGCTGCGGCAAGCGCAGCGTGTCGCAAAGGCATGGGCTCTCTCCAGTCCAGTTTGCTCACAAGGGGGCAGGGCCGGCGGGCACTGCAGGGACAAGACCAGTCAGGAGAGAGCGGGGGGAGCCCGTGCCGGAGGCCTCCGGTGCGGCCCCTCGCCTTGGCGAACCGACTCAGGCAGCGCCACTTCGAAGCCAAGCGCACCGCCTCGCGCGAGCGGCAGAGGCGGCGGAGGCGGTGGCAAAGCCGCGAGGTCGTGCCGGAGGCAGGCGGGGCAATCGGCGTGATCGGCGTGGCCCTTATCGCCGTCCACCGGCACAGGCACGAGCCCGTCCGCGGTGCAAACGACAAGCATGAGCGGGGCTGACGCGGCAGCGGCACGGGAAAGCGCCGGTGGGAGCACGAGCGCCAGCACGGCGAGCGCGGCGAGAAGCCTCGCGCTGCAGCGTAGAATGGGCAGAAGCCTGATCACAGCTGTTGAGGTATGGCGTTGACGCGCCGGCTGCGCAAGTCTCCCGGCGTTCACCCGGGACACGGAGGAAACGCACCGTCATGATCGTCGACCTGCGCATCTACACCTGCAAGCCGAACCACGTGAACGACTTCATCGCCCTCTATCGCGAGCACGCCTGGCCGCTGCAGCAGAAATATCTCGGACGCTGCGTCGGCTGGTACGTCACGGTCGAGGGCCAGCTGAACCAGGTCGTGCACATGTGGGCCTATGATAGCCAGGCGGATCGCGAGCAGAGGCGCAACGCCATGGCGGCCGACCCGGCCTGGCAGGCCTATCTGAAGAAGGCGGCCGAGGCCGGCTATCTCGTGCACATGGAGAACCGGATCATCCGCCCAGCGCCGCACTGGACGCCGCTTCCGGGCATGTGAGCGCGGCCTGGGCTTGAGCCGCGGGTGGCGCGCGCTCGCCACCCGCGAGCATTCAGGGCGTCCCGCGGCGACGCCGGCCAAGGCGCGGCGGCGTCATATCGCGAGCGTGCCGGCGCGTGCCGCGGCGTAGCGGGCGGCGATCTTCTCCCAGTCGAGGACGTTCCACCAGTTGCGCACATACTCGGCGCGGCGGTTCTGGTAGCGCAGGTAGTAGGCATGCTCCCAGACATCGTTGCCCATCAGGACGCGCTGGCCATCCATCAGCGGGTTGTCTTGGTTCGGCTTCTGCACGATCGCAAGCCGCCCCTCGCGGCTGACGGTCACGAACGCCCAGCCCGAGCCGAACAGCGTGTTCGAGGCGCGCTCGAACTGCTCGCGGAAGGACTGGATGCTGCCGAAGTCGCGCGCAATCGCGGCGGCGAGCTCGCCCGTGGGCTCCCCGCCGCGGCCGCCCATGATGGTCCAGAACATCGAGTGGTTGGCATGCCCGCCGCCATTGTTGCGGATCGCCGTGCGCACCGACTCGGGCATCTCGGAAAGCCGCATCAGGATCTGGTCGAGCGGCATCGCCGCCACTTGCGGGTGGTTGGCGACCGCGGCGTTGAGGTTCGCCACCTGCGCACCGTGATGGAAGCGGTGATGGATCTCCATGGTGCGTGCGTCGATCGCCGCCTCGTTCGCATCCGCCGGGTAGGGCAGCGGCGGCAGGGTGAACGGCCCAGCCGGCGGCGAGGTGGCGGCCTGGGCCCAGACGCGGTGTGGCGCCGCGAGCACGAGCGCGCTTGCGGCGAACAGGGTGCGGCGTGAGAGCGTCATGGCGTTTCTCCCGATCAGGCACGTGTGATCTTTGGCGTGACCGGAGGAGAATCGCGACGATCGTCGCGGAAGACAAGCGCCTCGCCGCCGCGTCGGCTCGGGGGCGGGATCGGCGCCGCGTCGTGCGCGCACCGCCTTGCGCGGCGAGCGGGAGGATTCATCGATCCGTCATCGACACGTCACACCACCGTCATCCATCGCCTGCATGGTTCGGGCCGTCGTCACGTCGCGGAGTCGCACGGCCATGGATCGCCGCTCGCTTCTGATCGCCGCCGCTACGCTGCCGCTTGCCCAGCCGCTAGCGGCGCAGGCGCAGCGCGCCGTCTGCTACAACTGCCCGCCCGAGTGGGCTGACTGGGCCTCGGCCCTGCGGGCGATTCGCGAGCGTCTCGGGATCGTCGTCCCGCACGACAACAAGAACAGCGGCCAGGCGCTCGCGGCGCTGATTGCCGAGCGGGCGCGGCCGGTCGCGGATGTGGCGTATTTCGGCGGCAATTTCGGCCCGCGCGCCCGCGCGGAAGGCGTGCTCGCCCCCTATCGCCCGGCCCTGATCGAGGAGGTTCCCGAGGGGATGAAGGACCCCGACGGGTACTGGTTCGCGATCCACTCCGGAACCTTGGGCCTCTTCGTCAACACCGAAGCGCTCGGCCGCACGCCCGTCCCGACAGGGTGGTCCGACCTCCTGAAGCCCGAGTATCGCGGCAAGGTCGGGTTCCTCAACCCGATCAGCGCCGCGGTGGGGCAGGTGGGGCTGTTCGCCGTCAACCTCGCCCTAGGGGGAAGCTACGAGAACTTCGACCCGGCGATCCGCTTCTTCTCCCAGCTCCGCCAGAACGCGCCGATCATCCCGACCCAGACGGCCTACGCAAGGGTTGTCTCGGGCGAGATCCCGATCCTGTTCGACTATGACTTCAACGCGATGCGCGCCCAGTTCACCGACCGTGCGCCGGTTCGTTTCGTCCTGCCGCGTGAGGGCACGATCAGCTTCCCCTACATCATGGGGCTGGTCGCAAACGGGCCGAACCCGGAGAACGGCCGCAAGATCCTCGACTTTACCCTCTCCGACGAGGGGCAGCGTATCTGGGCCAACGCCTTCCTCCGCCCCGCCCGCGCGAACGTGAGCCTGCCGGCGGAGGTCGCCGCGCGGTTCCTTCCCGCCTCGGAGTATGCGCGCGCGCGCCCCATCGACATCGCGAAGATGGTGGCGGCACAGGACGCCGCGGTGGCGCGCTACCGAACCGAGGTCGGCGCCTGAGCGTCGGGGGCGTGATGTTCGCTCTGTTCTCTGACCCTCTGTTCGCCCTGCCGGTGCCCCGTCGCCGCCGCCTGCGCGACGCGCTCGCCCGGTTCACCTTCGGCCGGTGAGGGGCGCGGACCGCTTCACCCTCGGGGCTCTGCTCGCGCCCGCCGGCGCCTTCCTCGCCGCCTTCTTCCTTCTGCCGCTCGTGCTGATGCTGCGTACCGGCGCGTCCGGGCCCGACGGGCTCTGGACCTATGCCGCGATCCTGACCGATGCCCGCTATCTCAAGAGCCTCGGCCAGACCCTCGCCCTCGCCGCAGGCGTGACGGCGGCGACCCTCGTCGTCTCGGGCATCGCGGGCCTGTTCCTGTCGCGGCATCGCTTCCGCTTCCGGAGGCTTCTCGTGGCGATGCTGACGCTGCCGCTTGCCTTTCCCGGCGTGGTCGTCGGCTTCCTCGTGATCATGCTCGCAGGCCGGCAGGGGCTGATCGGGCAGATCACGCAGGCGCTCGCAGGCGAGCGCCTCGTCTTCGCCTATTCGATGGCGGGGCTGTTTATCGGCTACCTTTACTTCTCGATCCCGCGCACGGTGCTGACGGTGATGGCAGCGGCCGAGACGCTCGACCCGGCACTTGAGGAGGCGGCGCGTGCCTGCGGAGCGGGGCGCTGGCAGGTGGTGCGCGATGTGCTGATCCCCGGCCTCCGCCCCGCTTTCCTTGCCGCCGGAGCGATCTGTTTCGCGACCGCGATGGGCGCCTTCGGCACCGCCTTCACGCTCGCGACCGAGATCTCGGTCCTGCCGATGCTGATCTACGCCGAGTTCACCGTGAGCGCGAACATCGCCGCTGCCGCCGCCCTCTCCTTCCTGCTCGGCGCCGTCACCTGGGCCGTGCTTGCTCTCGCGCGCACGGCCGCTGGCGGCACGGTCGCCGCCGCCGGCTGAGGGCGATGCGGCGCGACGCAGGCTTCTGGGCAGGGCTCGTCTTCGCCGCGCTCGTCGCCGCCTTCCTGATCGTGCCGGTGATCCTCTCGATCCTCGCGGGCGTGACGGCCAACTACCAGCGCGGGATCCTCGCTTCCGGCGTCACCCTCGCCTGGGTCGCGCGCGTGCTCGACCTCTACGCCCACACCATCCTGCTCTCGGTGAAGATCGCGCTTGCCACGCTCGTCGCCACGCTCGTGCTCGGCATCCCGGTCGCCTACGCGCTCGCGCGGCACCAGGGGCGGTTCGCGCGCCTCGTCGAGGAGGCGCTCGTGATGCCGGTCGCGATCCCCGGGATCGCGACGGGGCTCGCGCTGATCCTCGCCTGGGGAGCGGTCGGCGCGTTCCGCTCGCACTGGACCTTCATCCTCGCGGGCCATGTGCTGTTCACCCTGCCCTTCATGGTGCGCGCCGTTCTCGCGGTGCTGCTCGGGGTGGGGCTTCCCGTGCTCGAGGAGGGGGCGCGGTCGCTCGGCGCGGGGCTGCCGTATCGTTTCGTCACCGTCCTGCTTCCGAACGCCCGACCGGGGATCGTCTCGGGAAGCCTGATGGTGGTCACGCTCTCGCTCGGCGAGTTCAACATGACGCTTCTCTTGCACACGCCCTTCACCATGACGCTCCCGGTCGGGCTCGCCGACAGCTACGCTTCCATGCGGCTCGAGATCGGCTCGGCCTATACGCTCGTGTTCCTCATGCTGATCGTGCCGTTGCTCGTCGCGCTCCAGGCGGCGGCTGACCGTGCCGCCGGGATCGGCCGGCGATGAGTGTCGCCGTTGCGCTCCTCTCCTGCGCCCGCACCTTCCCCGATGGCACCCGCGCCCTGCGGCCGACCGATCTCGCGATCGCTCCGGGAGAGACGCTCGCGCTCCTCGGTCCCTCCGGTTGCGGCAAGACCACCATGCTGCGGATCATCGCCGGCCTCGCCGAGCCAGACCCGGGCGGGCGGGTGCTGTTCGACGAGCGCGATGTGACGCGGCTTCCGATCGAGCGTCGCAACGTCGGCATGGTGTTCCAGTCCTACGCGCTGTTTCCGAACATGGACGTCGCGGGAAATGTGGGCTACGGGCTCAAGGTGCGACGCGTGCCGCGCGAGGACGCCTCGCGCCGCGTCGCCCGCCTGCTCGAGATGATGCGCATCAGTGAGCTCGCCGGGCGGCGTATCGACCAGCTCTCGGGAGGGCAGCGCCAGCGTGTCGCGCTCGCCCGCGCGCTTGCGCCGGAACCAGCGGTGCTGCTGCTCGACGAGCCGCTCGCGGCGCTCGACGCACGCCTGCGCGACGAGCTCAGGGCAGAGATCGCGGCGCTTTCTGCGCACGCTCAGGATCACCTCCGTCTTCGTCACGCACGACCAGGCCGAGGCGATGGCGCTCGGCGACAGGGTGGCGGTGATGCAGAACGGCGCGGTCGCGCAGATCGGCACGCCAGAGGAGATCTATCGCCGCCCGGCGAACCGGTTCGTGGCGGGCTTCGTCGGCACGCTGAACGTGCTCGGGGGAACCGTCGCATCGGGGCGTGTCCACCTGCCCGAGGGCTCGCTCGCCGTCTCCCTGGCCGACGGCACCGCCGATCTCTGCTGCCGCCCCGAGGCGCTCAGGCTCGACCCAGAAGGGACGCTCGAGGGCGTCGTCACGGCCGCCTTCGTTCCAGGGGGAGAGGACGCGGCTTGTGGTCAGCGGTGCGGCGGCGGACCCGCTCGTGCTTGACGTGCCCTGGCCCGCCCCGCGCGTCGGCGAGCGAATCCGGCTCTCGGCCGACCCGGACGGGATCGTCTCGCTTGCCGAGATTCGCCCCTGAAGCCCTTCCGCCCGGGGCCGGTTTCCCTCATGTTTCGGGGAGTCGTCGTACGGGGAGGACCGACACTATGATCACGCGACGCCATCTGATCGCCGCGACCTCGCTCGCGGGCTTGGGCCTGCCGGCCGTCACCTCGGCGCAGCCGCGCAACCCCGCCTGGCCGCGCGCGCTCAACATGGGCACGGCGGCGCCGGGCGGCACCTACGCGATCTACGGCCCTGCCTGGGGCCAGATCGTCCAGGAGGCGACGGGGGTGAACATCTCCTATCGCACGACCCAGGGCCCGAACCAGAACATCATCCTGGTCAATCGCAAGGAGGTCGAGCTTGGGATGGTGACCATGGGGGTGGCGCTGCAGGCCTGGAACGGCCAGGGCGAGTGGACCCAGGGCAACCGCTTCCGCGACATCCGCGCCCTGTTCCCAATGTATGACACGCCGTTCCACGGCATCGCCCTGCGCCGCAGCGGCATCACCGACCACAGCCAGCTCAACGGCAAGTCGGTCGGCGTTGGCCCGCGCGGGGGCACGCCCGGCACCTACTATCCGCTGATCCTGCGCGCGCTCGGCGTCACGCCGTCGGCGATCCGCTACGGCAGCGCCTCGGACCTGATCGGCCAGGTCTCCGACGGGCTGCTCGACGCGTTCCTGTTCGCCGCCGGAGCGCCCATCCCCGCCTTCAGCGAGCTCGAGACGACCAACCAGGTGACCATCTTCGGCTTCACGCCCGCGCAGATGGAGACGATCGTGAAGGAGATTCCGGAGCTCTCGAAGGGTAAGATCCCGAAGGGCACCTACCGGACGCCGACCGAGGACCTGAACATCCTCGGCGTCTACAACTTCGCGATCGGGCACCGGTCGCTGCCCGAGGATTTCGTCTACGAGCTCGTCAAGGCGGTGATGACGCAGAACGCGCGCATGGTTCAGGCCACCGCCGCGGCGAAGGAGACCCGTCCCGAGAACTGGAACAAGAACACCTTCCTGCCGTTCCACCCGGGCGCGGCGAAGTGGTTCCGCGAGAACGGCTTCGCGGTGCCTGACGCGCTCGTGATGGCCTGAGCGGCCTCTACGGGGGGCGATCGGGGCGGCCGGTGCGCAAGCGCCGGCCGTCCGTTCGGAACAACTGCCTGTCGCGTTTCGCGTCACGCCCGCTGCCGCGACGGCGGCGAGCGCGATCCGGCGCTCAGGCCGCGAGCCGCGAGACGAGGCCGGCGATCGCCTGTTCGGTGCTCCGCCGCTCCGCCTCCGAGCGATGGAGGAACGCGAAAGCGACGGTCTGACCCTCGCGCCGCACCGGGCGCACCGTGAGCGGCGGCAGGCCAGGAAGCTCGGCCTCCACCTCCTCGGAAAAGCGTGGCGGATCCTCGCCGAACGTGACCGAGAAGCCGCTCGCCGAGATGTCGCCGAGCGTCGCGACGACACGGCGCCCGTTGGCGAAGTGCAGCGCGACGGCCCCGCGCCCCGCGAAACGCCCATCGGAACGGCGATCGGCCTCCTTCGTCGCCGTGCGAACGACCCGGGTGAGCAGGCTTCTCAGCGTGCCGACCTCTTCGGCGACTTCGCCGACCACGGTCTTGACCTCGGCCGCGATCTTGCCGTTGCGCGTCGCATCCTCGATGACACGACGCATCTCCTCCGTGACGGACCGCGCCGACGCGGCGGAGGCGTTCACCGCGCGCGCGATCTCCCGAACTGCATCCGTCTGGCTGCTCATCGCCGCTGCCACCTCGGCCGCCATCGCATCGATGTCGCCGATCGCCGCTGTGATGTCGGCGATGCCTGCGAGCGCCGCCTTCGTCGCCTGCTCGATCGTCTTGATACGCCCGCCGATCTCTTCCGTCGCCTTCGTCGTCTGTGCAGCGAGGTTCTTCACCTCCGAGGCGACGACGGCGAAGCCTTTGCCCGCCTCGCCGGCGCGCGCCGCCTCGATCGTGGCGTTCAGCGCCAGCAGCTTGGTCTGGCCCGCGATCGTGCCGATCAGGCGGCTGACCTCGGCGATCTCCCGCACGGCGCTCGCCAGTTGATCGAAGCTTTCCCGCGCGGCTTCGGCGCGCGCGGCCCCTTCCCGCGCGGTGGCGGCGGAACGGCCTATACGCTCCGTGACCTCGCCGATGCTCGCCGTCAGCTCCTCGGAGGCGGCGGCGGCGCCGGAAATCGTCGCCAGCGAGGCTTCTGCGGTCCGTGCCACCGCCTCCGCCGTGCAGCCGACAGTCGCCGCGATCGCATCGAGATCGCCGGCGAGGCCGACGACCCGGTCGTTGCGGCGGCCGACGCTCGCGACGGCGGCGGCGGCTTCCTTCTCGATTACGTCGGCCATGTGCCGGATCGCCTCAATGCGGGCGCTCTCGGCCTCGGCGCGCAAGGACTCCTGTTGCCGGACGAGCGCAGCGTTCTCGCGCGCCTGGCGCTGGAATGCCGCAGTCGCGGCGATGAGAGCAGCGACCTCGTCGCGCCCTCGCGGCGCAGGAACGGCGACTTCCGTGTCGCCCGCGGCGAGGCTACGGATCGCCGTAATCGCGCCGAGCAGCGGGCGTACGACGCGCCGGACGACGAAAAGGAAGAGAGCGATCGACCCGGCCACGGCAGCCGCGAACAGGATCGCGGCGCTGAGGAAGGCGAGCCAGCCACCGCTGCGCGTCGCCGCCGCCGTCTCGTCGAGCGCCATGGTCGTCGCGGCGATCGCCTCCTCGATCGCGGTCATCATCGCGGTGACGTCTCGGAACCACGCCTCCGCCGCCATCGGATAGGCCGCCCCCGCGCCCGACGCGGCGACGATGCGATCGAGCAGCGGGTCAATGGCGCGGAAGTAGCGCTCGTCGGCGCGCGCGAGAGCCGTGCGCACGGTCTCGGGGGTCGCGTCAATCGCGAGTGCCGTGAGTCGGTCGCGAGCGGAGCGGACATGGCCGCTGAAAGAGCCGATACGACGAAGCTCTCCCGGCTCGAACGGCCGGCCGGCAGCGATCACGCCGGCGACGAAGCCGCGCTGGCGCCCGGCGTATTCGAGCGACTCCAAAAGCGCATCGCGCATGCCGATCAAGACCTGCGTGCGGTCGACCGACGCCGCGAGGGCGCCAGCTTCCAAGCTGCGGCGCAACGTGGTGGCGGCATCGATCACGGACGTGCTCGCTGCGAACCACTCGGCCTGCGACGGCGCCGTCGACGCCGGGCCGTCGACGCGGGCGCGGAGCGCGGCGAGTTTCTGCCTCATCTGCGCGAGCGCGGCGCGCTCGGGCGCGAGGCTCGACCCGCCGAGGGCGGGCGAGGCGAGCGCCGCTTCGAGCCCGGCGTCCGCGCGGGCACGGGCGGCGAGCACGGGTTCGCGTGCGGACGCGCGGCGATCGGGAGCGAGGCCGAGCAGCGTGTTCGTCGTGCCGCGCTCGACCGCCAGCGAGGTCGTCGCTGCGATAAGGTGTCCGGAGGCGGTGTTCGCCTCGGCCAGGAGGTTTTGCCTGTGCACCGTGCGCCACGCTTCGATGGCGTGCGAGGAGAGCAGCGAAACGACCACCGCGAGCAGGGCGAGGACAGGGAGGATGATCTTCCATCGCAACGACATGGCGAGGCCCCGAAAGCTGACGACGTCGGATTTTCTCTCGAGCAAGAAAGCAAACGGAGGATGAACGCGGCCCGCCCTCGCCGTCGCGCCACGGAGGCGTATGCTTCGGACACATGGGCAAGAGCGGTTTCGGGCGCGGGGAGGCTGTCGGCTGGGCGGCGGCGATCGGCGCCGTCTCGATCTGGGCGTCCTGGGCGGTGGCCACGCGCTGGCTGCTCGGGTCGGCCACGCTCGATGCGATCGACATGATCGCTGTTCGGTTCCTCGCGGCGGCCGCGCTGATGCTCCCCCATGCCCTGCGTCATGGCCTGCCGCTGTGTCGGCTGCCCCCGCTCTCGCTTGCCGCCGTGGTGGGCGGGTCGGGCTTCGCCTTCAGCCTCTGCAACACCGGCGGGCTCGTGTTCGCCCCCGCAGGCCATGCCGGGGCGATGACCGCCCCGCTCTCGGCCGTGTTCACAGGCCTTCTTGCCCACCTCGTCCTGCGCGAGCGCCTCGGCCGGCGAAGCCTCTCCGGGCTCGGGCTGATCCTCGCCGGGGTGGCCACCCTCGTCGGCGCGACCCTCGCGGGCCATGACCGGCGCGTGTTCCTCGGCCATGCCCTGTTTGCGGGCGGGGGTTTCCTCTTCGCCTGCTACACGATCGCGATCCGCCGCGCCCGGCTCGGCTCGCTCGATGCGGTGGCGCTCAGCGTCATCGGCTCGGCGGTGGTCTATGTGCCGGTCTATCTGCTTCTCGTCGGCCCCCGCTTCCTCGACGCTCCAGCTGCAGAACTGTTCCTCCAGGGGGCGTTGCACGGGGGGCTCGCGGCCACACTGTCGGTGATCCTGTTCTCGATCGGGGTGGCGCGGCTCGGGGCGGCACGGGCGGCGAGCCCCGCGGCGCTGAACCCCGCGCTGACCGCTCTCCTCGCCATCCCGGTGCTCGGCGAGGTGCCGAGTCTGATCGAGATCCCGGGCTTCGCCGCGCTCACCGCCGGGGTGTGGCTCGCCTCGGGCGCACGGCTGCGCGGCGGGCCGAGGCTTGAACCCCCCGGCAAGGGGGCGTAACTCCCCTCCCGGCGTCTGCGGCGAGGAGAGCTTGCATGGGCTACAAGGTTGCGGTGGTCGGCGCGACCGGGGCGGTCGGGCGCGAGATGCTCAAGACGCTTGCCCAGCGGAACTTCCCCGCGAGCGAGGTGGTGGCGCTCGCCTCCGGCCGCTCTGCCGGGCAGCAGGTGAGCTACGGCGACGACCGCGTGCTCACCGTTCAGAACCTCGAGAGCTTCGACTTCTCGGGCATCGACATCGGCCTGTTCAGCCCAGGCGCCTCCGTCTCCGCCGTCCATGCGCCGCGGGCCGCGGCGGCAGGCTGCGTCGTGATCGACAACACGAGCCACTTCCGCATGGAACCGGATATCCCGCTCGTCGTGCCGGAGGTCAACCCGCAGGCGCTGAAGGGCTACGCCAAGCGCAACATCATCGCCAACCCCAACTGCTCGACCATCCAGATGGTGGTGGCGCTCAAGCCCCTGCATCGGATCGCCCGGATCAAGCGCGTCGTGGTCGCGACCTACCAATCCGTCTCCGGCGCGGGCAAGGAGGCGATGGACGAGCTCTACGCCCAGACCAAGGGCAGTTTCGTCAACGACCTCAAGGCGCCCGAGCAGTTCACCAAGCCGATCGCCTTCAACTGCATCCCGCACATCGACCGCTTCATGGACGACGGCTCCACCAAGGAGGAGTGGAAGATGGCGGTGGAGACGCGGAAGATCCTCGACCCCGACATAGCGGTGATCGCGACCTGCGTGCGCGTGCCCGTCTTCGTCGGCCATGCTGAGGCGGTGCATGTCGAGTTCGAAGGCCCGATCAGTGTGGCGGAGGCGCTTGCGGCATGGCGCCGCGCGCCAGGCGTCACGGTGGTCGACCGTCGCGAGGACGGCGGCTACATGACGCAGGTGGAGGCGGCGGGAGAGGACGACGTGTTCGTCTCGCGCCTGCGCAAGGACCCGACCGTGCCGCACGGACTCGCCTTCTGGTGTGTGAGCGACAATCTGCGCAAAGGCGCGGCGCTGAACGCGGTGCAGATCGCCGAGACGCTGATCGCCCGAGGGTTTCTCTCGAAACGCGCGGCCTGAGCCCGGGGCCGCGAGCTCAGGAGGCGCTGCCTCCTCGCGCGAAGCTCGCGGCGCGGCGCGTGCGATTCGGGCTGCGGCGCCGCGGTCAGGCCGGGCGCAGGCGCGGCCCGGGCGTCACGTGCTGTGGCGTCCCGCCGGCCGAACCGCGAGCGAGGCTGCAGCGACGAGGCCGCAGCCCGCCATCGCCGCCGGCATGCCGATCACACCCGCAAGCGCCGCGGCGACCGCCCCGAAGCCGATTTGGATCGCGCCCGCAAGGCTCGCCGCGGTCCCGGCATTGCCCTTGAACTCGGCGAGCGCCTCGGCGAAGGCGGCAGGAAGCGCGAGCCCGAGCCCCAGCACGAAGAGGCTCATCGTCACGTTCACCGCATGCTTGCCGAACAGGCCGAGCGGGTCGAGCGCGACCATGCCGAGACTGCCCGCGAGCATCAGCACCGTGCCGGTGGCGAGGCCAGCGGTCGCCCGGCCGCGCTTCATCAGCTGCCGCGCGACACCGCCGCCGATCACGACACCGCCGACAGCGATCAACGGATAGAGCGCGTAAACCGCGGGCGTGAGCCCGAACCCGATGATGTAGAGCTCGGGGCTGCCGGCGCCGAAGGCGAACAGCCCTCCCATCGCGCCCGCGGCCACGAGCACATTGGCCCGGAACCGCGGCGAGGCCCACACGCCGCGATAGCCGCGCGCGATCGCCCGGGCGTCGAGAACGACGAGCCGGCTGATGTTCGTCTCGACCAGGGCGCGGGCGGCCAAGGCAAGGATCGCGAGCGCGACGGCGGCCGAGAACAGGAAGCCGGCGCGCCAACCGGCGGCGAGATCGAGCGCCGCGCCGAGGAGAGGCGAGAAGGCCGGCACTGCGGCGATCGCCATCGACAGCGCCGCCATGCCGCGGCCAACGCCTGCTCCCTCGTTCGCATCACGGATCATCGCCCGCGCGATCACGAGCCCGGCCGCCCCGCCCGCTGCTTGAAGCACGCGGCCGGCGAGCAGCACCGCGAAGCTCGTCGCGACCGCGCACAGCAGGCTTCCGGCAGCGAACAGGCCGAGCGTGCCGAGCACGACCGGGCGCCGCCCGTGCCGATCCGACAGAGGGCCCCAGACGAGCTGAAACGGCGCGAAAGCGGCGAGGAACACAGCGAGCACGAGCTCGCCTCCGCCCGGACCGACGCGGAAGGTCTCGGCGATCGCGGGCAGGCTCGGCAGCGGCAGGTTCGCGGCCACCTGGCCGATGCCGGCGACGGCGGCAAGCAGGAGGAACGGCGTGGCCACCCTCTCTTCGGACGCGACGGCGGTGTGCGCGTCGCGCTCGGCGCGTGCGGCTGGGCTCCCTTCCATGCGCCCACGATGTGCGCCGGCAGCGGCGTGCGTCAACGCCCCCGGGTCGCCGGCGCTTCCGGCTCGACGAGCAGCGAGACATGGGCGGCGACGATGCGCCAGCCCCGGAAGGCCTCGCCGACCTCGGCGACGGGGAAGCGTATCCAGCACTGGCTCTGCCGGCCGATCGCCGTGGAGCCGTCGCGCACGAACTCGGTGTTGGCGGTGGCGGCGTCTGTGCCGAAGGTGGTGATGACCGTGTTGCGCAAGGACCGCGCAAGCCCCGCAGGCGACCGGCCGGCGCGGAAGGCGGCGATCGCCTCCCAGCCGTAGAGGTTCTCCGTCACCCCGTAGCGGAGCGTGTGCGGGCTGTTCCAGAACAGGAGGTCGAGGAGCGCGACATCGTTGCCGACGAGCGCGCGCTCATAGGCCGCGAACGCCTCCCTGACCTCGGCGAGCGGCCCGGGAAGGTTGATGGGCATGGTCATGCAGGAAGCTCCGGACAGCGGGCGACGCCGTGGCGCTCGAGCGCCGCGGCGACCGCGAGCGCCTTCTCCTCCGCCCATGGCGCGGCGATCACCTGCACGCCGAGCGGCAGGCCCTCGGGCGAGCGGCCCCCGGGGATGCAGACGACCGGCAGCCCGATGAAGGAGAGCGGCTGGGTGTAGAGGCCGATATTCGGACGAAGCGGCACGGTGTTGCCCCCGAGCGTCATCGTCTGCGCCCCGATCGGCGGTGCGGGCAGGGGCGTCGCCGGGGCAAGGATCACGTCCACCTCCTCAAACAGGGCGAGCACGCGCGCGCGATACCACGCCCGGAAGCGCTGTGCTGCGAGATACCAGCCGGCGGGAAGAAGCGCGCCGGCGAGGAACCGGTCACGCGTCGCCGGGTCGTAGTCCATGGCCCGGGCGCGAAGCCGCTCGAGGTGAAGGTTCCCGCCCTCGACCGTGGTGATGACGAAGGCGGCGGCACGTGCGCGCGCAGCCTCCGGCAGCTCGACCCGACGCGTCGCGCCGAGGGCGGCGGCGACAGCCTCCACCGCCTCGAGCACGCCCGGTGCGGCGTTCGCCGCGAAATGCCCTCCGGCGACCGCGATCCGCAGCTCCGAAGGATCGATCTCGAGACGATCGGAAAGCGGAACAGGATCGACGGGCGCGAGAGCGGGGTCGTCCGAATCCGCACCGAGCATCGCGTCATAGGCGGCGGCGAGGTCGCGCACCGAGCGCGCGAGCGGGCCGACATGGTCGAAGCTCGCGGCGAACAGCATCGCGCCCGCGCGCGACAGACGCCCGTAGGTCGGCTTCAGGCCGAAGACGCCGCAGAAGGCGGCCGGCACGCGGATCGAGCCGTTCGTATCCGTGCCGAGAGCGAGCGGCACGAGACGCCCCGCCACCGCCGCCCCCGATCCGCCCGAGGAGCCGCCCGACATGCGCGAGAGGTCGTGCGGGTTTCGTGACGGCCCGTCATGCGCGTTCTCGCCGGTGAAGTCATAGGCGTACTCGCCCATGTTCAGCGCACCGACGAGCACCGCGCCGGCTGCCTCGAGGCGTCGGATCGCGGTCGCATCGCGCGTGGCGGGGGCGTTGTCGCGGCCGATCCGCGAGCCCGCGCGCGTCGGCAGGCCAGCGACGTCGAAGAGGTTCTTCGCCGCGAACGGAACCCCGGCGAGCGGGCCCGGATCGCGCCCCGAGGCGACCGCCTCGTCCACCCTCCGGGCGGCGGCGCGGGCGCGCTCGGCCGTGATGTCGGTGAAGGCGTTGAGGCTCCGGTTGCGCGCCCCGATACGCGCGAGCGCCGCCTCCGCGACGGCGAGAGCCGTGACGCGACGCGACCGAACGGCGGCGGCGATGGCCACGGCATCGCCGTCGAGCAGGGTGTCGGCTGCGGTCGCCTCGTCGGTCATGCGCGGAACACCGGCGCCGCCTCGTCGGTGTCGGCGAGCGGGAAGGACATGACGAAGGCAGCCGCCTGCGAGGCGGCGACGATGTTGGCGATCGTTCCCGCGCGGCATGCTTCCGGGATCGGCAGGGAAAGCGCGCGCGAGGCGGCCTCCATCAGCGCCTCGGCTTCTGCCTCGGTGAGCGGCTTCGGTGTGGTCTCGGTCATCCGGGCTCGAGGAGTGGGAAGTGGCAGAGGGCGCGCCGCCCCGGAGCGGGCGAGACCTCGGGAGGCGCGGCCCTGCCGCACAGCGCCTCGCCGCGCGGGCAGCGCCCGTGGAAGCGGCATGCCTCGGGATCCGGGTCGATCGGGCTCTGCGGGTCTCCCGTGAGCCTGATCCTTGCTCCCGCGCGCTTCTGCCCCGGGATCGCGATGCTGTCCACCAGGGCGCGGGTGTAGGGATGGGCGGGGGAGCGGAACACCGCTTCCGCTGGGCCCTCCTCGACGATCCGGCCGAGATACATCACCGCCACCCGGTCGCAGATCAGCCGAACCACATTCAGGTCATGGCTGACGAAGAGATAGCTCATGCCGAGCGCGCGCCTCAGCTCGGCGAGGAGATGCAGGATCACCACCTGCACCGAAACATCGAGCGCCGAGGTCGGCTCGTCGAGGATCAGCAGCGTCGGCTCGGTCGCAATGGCGCGGGCGATGCCGACGCGCGCCTTCTGCCCGCCCGAGAGCTGGTGCGGGAACCGCCCGAGCAGCTCCTTCGGCAGGCCGCAACGCTCGGCAGCGCGCTCGACCGACGCCGCAAGCGCCGCGCCGCGAAGCCCCCGCAGACGCCGCAGCGGCGCCGCGATCGCCTCGAAGGCGGTGAACCGCGGGTTGATCGAGCCCTCGGCGTCCTGGAACACCATCTGGATCGCGGCCCTGGCAGGATGCCGGGCGAAGCGCGCGGCGGGGATGGCAGCGAGATCCTCGCCGCCGAACAGGATTCTGCCCTCGGTCGGGTCGATCAGACGCGCGAGCATGCGGGTGAGTGTGGTCTTGCCGCAGCCCGACTCGCCGACGAGGCCGACCGTCTCGCCGGCGCCGATCGCAAGCGACACACGATCGACCGCGTGCAGGAGCGGCCGCCGCGCCCGGGCGAACAGGCGTGGCCGGCCCACCGGAAACCGCTTGCTGAGCGAGGAGGCGACGAGCACCGGCGTCGCCCTCGCCTCGGCCTCAATCAGGGGCGCGTTCACAGCGGGTGCCTGCAGGCGACGCGCCGCGCGCCCTCGATCTGCAGCGGCAGCGGCCCGGCGAGGCAGTCGTCGCGTCGGCGGTCGCAGCGTGCGGCGAAGCGGCAGGGCGGGAGGTCGTCGCGCCTGAGGTCCGGAAGCCCGCCGGGGATCGGGCTGAGCCCCGCGAGCGTCACCCCTGGCCGCGGCGTGGCGGCCAGAAGCCGCGCGGTGTAGGGGTGACGCGGCCGGGCGAATAGGGCCTCGGTCGGAGCGTCCTCCACAACGTGGCCGGCATGCATCACCACCATACGGTCGCACCGTTCCGCGGCCAGCCCGAGGTCATGGGTGATCAGCATCGTCGCCATGCCGCGGGCGGCGCCGAGCTCGGCCACGAGGTCCATGATCGTGGCCTGGGTCGTGACGTCGAGGCCCGTGGTCGGCTCGTCGGCGATGAGAAGAGCGGGGCGGCAGGCGAGAGCGATGGCGATGCCGACGCGCTGGCACATCCCGCCCGAGAGCTCGAAGGGGTAGGCCCTCGCACGGCGCGACGGATCGGGGATGCCGACCTCGGCGAGCAGGGCGACGGCGCGGTCGGCCGCCGCGCGGGCGCCGAGATTGGCGTGGCGGCGCAGCACATCGGCGATCTGGTCGCCGACGCGGCGTATCGGGTTGAGGCTCGCGCGCGGGTTTTGGAAGATCATCGCGAGTTCCCGCCCGCGCATCTCCGCAAGCGTGGCCTCGTCGGCCGCGAGCATGTCGAGCCCGCCGAACACGATCTTTCCCGAGGTGACGCGCGCGGAAGGGTCGAGCAGACGCATCACCGCGTAAGCCGTGACCGACTTGCCCGACCCGCTTTCGCCGACCACGCCGACCGTCTCGCCTCGGGCGATCGCAAAGGAGACGTTCTCGAGCGCACGCACCACGCCTGAGCGCGTGCGGAACTCGACCGCGAGATGCTCGATCGCAAGCAGCGGAGGCTGCGGCATGCCCGCCGCCTCAGGAGCGGCGTCGCGGGTCGACGATGTCGCGCAACCCGTCGCCCAGCAGGTTGAAGGTGAACACGGCAAGCATCAGGGCGAGCCCGGGGAAGAACGCGATCCACCACTCGCCCGAAACGATGTAGCCCGCGCCTTCGGCCACCATGATGCCCCACTCGGCCGTCGGCGGCCGGATGCCGAGGCCGATGAAGGAGAGGCCGGCGGTGTTGAGGATCGCGTAGCCCATCGTCAGGCTCACCTGAACCATCATGATCGGCAACACGTTGGGCAGGATCTCGCAGATCATCACCTGGAGCGTGCCCCTTCCCGAAAGCCGAGCCGCCTCGACGAAACCGGCCTCGCGGCGGATGTTCGCCTCCGTCCGCGCGACCCGCGCATAGATCGGGAAGTTGATGATCGCTGTGGCCCAGATGACGTTGGCGACGGTGTTGCCGGCCGCGGCGACGAGCCCCATTGCGAGCACGAACAGCGGGAACGCCATGATCGTGTCGGTGACGCGGCCGATCACGCGGTCGGTCCAGCCGCCGAGGAACCCGGCGGCCACACCCGCGACCGTTCCGGTCGCGAAGACGATCGCCATTGCGGCGAAGGCCATGCCGAGATCGAGCCGTGCCGCGACGACGACGCGCGAGAACACGTCGCGCCCGAGATTGTCGGTGCCGAACCAGTGCTGCACCGAGGGCGGGGCGAGCGCACGGTCGGACGAGGCGAGCGGGTCATAGGGAACGAGCGAAGGTCCGGCGATGGCAGCCGCGACAAGCAGGGCGAACAGGCAGAAGGCGACCGCCGTGACCGGGTTCTCGGCGAGCACATGCCGCGCATGGGCGAGCGTGCTCACGCCTCGATCCTCACGCGCGGGTCGATCGCCTGGTAGGCGAGATCGATCAAAAGGTTGAGGGTGACATAGAGCACCCCCATCGTCAGCACGAAGCCCTGCACCGGGGCGTAGTCGGAGGCGATCAGCGCCTCCACGGCGTAGGAGCCGATGCCCGGCCAGGCGAACACCTTCTCGACGAGCACATTGGCGCCGAGCAGGAAGGAGAGCACCATGCCGAGCGTGGTAACGACGGGAAGAAGCGCGTTGCGCAGGGCGTAGCGCAGCACAAGCGTTCGTCGCGCAAGCCCGGAGGCGCGGGCGGCGCGGATGAAGTCGGACGACATCACCGCGAGCATCGCGCCGCGCGTCATCCGGGCGATCGGGGCGAGCGCGAAGATGCCCAAGGTGAGGGCAGGCAGCGCGAGTTGCGCCGCCGCCGCGGCGAAGGTCTCGCCATCGCCGGCAAGCGCGCTGTCGATCAGGTAGAACCCCGTGACGTGTGGCGGCGGCGAGGAGAAGGCATCGAGCCGCCCGAGCGGGGCGGGCGCCCAGCCGAGCACGTAGTAGAACACGTAGACGAACAGCAGGCCCGTGAAGAAGGTCGGCAGCGAGACGCCGGCTGTGGCGATCATGCGGCAGAGGTGATCGACCCATGAGCCGGGGCGCAGTGCCGCAACGACTCCCATCGTGACGCCGAAGTTCGCGGCGATCGCAAGCCCGAGCAGGGTGAGCTCGGCGGAAGCCGGCAGGCGCTGTGCGAGATCGGCGAGCACGGGCTGGCCAGTGGTGATCGAGATGCCGAGATCCCCGCGCGCGAGATCGCCGAGATAGTCGAGGAATTGAAGCCATAGCGGCTGATCGAGACCGAGCGTGCGGCGTATCTCCTCGACCGCCTCGCGCGTCGCTGCCGGCCCGGCGAAATAGGCGGCCGGGTCGCCCGGCAAGGCGCGCGTGAGGAGGAAGGTGACGACGACGACGCCCGCAAGCGTGGGCAGCGCGGCGGCAAGCCGCTGCGCGACGAGCCCGAGCACCACGGCTCAGACCTTTGCGAGCACGCGATAGTCGAGCTGGCGGTGGAACCAGTAACGGTAGCCCTCGACGTTCTCGCGCATCGCCACCATCAGCTTCGGCTGGAACAGCGGCACTCGCGGCACATCCTCCCACGCCTTGGCGATGAAGCCCTTCACCGCCGCGCGGTACTCCGCCTCGTCCTGGGTGAAGCGCGAGCGGTCGATCAGCGCGTCCATCTCCGGGTTCTGGTACGACATCGTGTTGAACACGGCGTTCTGGCCGTGATAGGCCCAGAAGAAGAAATAGTCCGGAAAGTTGAGCCAGCCGCCGAAGGTGTTGGTGATGAGCGGCAGCTCCTTCTTGAGAAGCTCGTTTCGCCAGTTCGCTCCCGGAATCTTGTTGATGGTCACGCGGATGCCAAGCCGCGCGAGGCTCTCCGCAACGAGCACCGCGATCGGCTCGTTCAGCGACGCAAGGCCGAGGTCGAAGCTCAAGGTCGTCTCGAACCCGTTCGGATAGCCGGCCTCGGCGAGCAGCGCACGGGCGCGGTCGAGATCGGTCACGAAAGGCGAGGGCTGCGGCCAGACCGGCTCGGTCGGCTCGGCAGGGCCGCCGAACAGCGGCACCGCGGTGCCGAACGTCACCTGTTCCATGATTCGCTGATAGGGGATGGCATGGGCGATCGCACGCCGCACCCGGACGTCGTTGAACGGCGGCCGTGTCACGTTCATGCCGATGTACTGCATGGCGTTCTCGACCGGCGTGCCGACGATCTTGAGACGCCGTGCGGCGGCGAGCTCCTGGAAGTCCTTCGGCGGCAGGTCGAAGGAGATGTCGGCGTCGCCGCGCTCGAGCAGGGCGCGCCGGTTGCCCGCCTGCGGCACGATCCGCCAGATCACCCGCGCGAGCGCCGGGCGCCGGCCGCTCTTCCAGTCGTCGAAGCGGGCGAACACCATCTCCTGGCCGGGCACCCAGCGCTCGAGCCGGAAGGCGCCGCCCGCCGCCGGGTTGGCGCGCAGCCACTCCATCGCCCACGGGTCGGCAGCGGTGGCGTGCTTCTTCGCAAGCCCCGAGTTGTAGATCGCCGGCACCGGCACGGCGAGGTCGGGCATGGTCAGCTTGTCGGTCCGGATGAAGTCGACGCGGAAGGTGTGCCGGTCGACCACCACGAACTGCTCCGGTTTCTCGAGCGAGCCCGCGCGCATCTGGAAGGTGGGGAAACCGCCGACGGAGACGGCGCGGTCGAAGCTCCACTTCACGTCCTCGGCCGTGACCGGCGTGCCGTCATGGAAGGTGGCGTCGCGGCGAAGCTTGAAGGTCACCGAGGTCGGGGTCAGGATCCACTCCTCCGCGAGCTCGGGCTCGAGCCTGGTGTAGTCGTAGTGGTCGACGCCGTTGGCGTCCTTCTTGACGCCGAAGGTCATCAGCCGGTCGTAGAGGTTCCAGGAGGCCTCGTAGGCCGGCCGGTTGGCGCCGACGCCGTGGATGTCGGTCGAGTTCGGCGGGTTCTCGCTGACGAGCAGCAGGGTCTCGCGCCGTGCCTGTGCGGCTGCGCCGCGGATCGCTGGGGCAGACAGCGCCGCACCGGCCGCCGCGGCGGTGCCGGCCTTGAGCACATGACGACGTGAGATCATCCTCTCTCTCCCTTCGCTTCGGCTTGGTTTCCGAAACCGGTGAGCAGCAACCGGCATGCCATGTGCACACGCTCGTACAGGCGGCGCGAGGATGTGCCGAAAACGTGGGCAGGACGTTACAGCGACAGATGAAAATGCTTTCCAAGTGGGCAGAACGCTCAGAACATGATCACACTGTCGGCGCATTCCGCTGCACGGCGCCGCGCACGCCGCTCCGGCGGCGGGGGAGCGTCTGACTTTGCCGACGTCGCTGACGCTCACCTCCCTGAGAGACCGATACTGCCGCGGCATGACGCCCTGTGACGTCGCCGAGGAGGTGCTCGCGGCGATCGCCGCGCATGACGACCCGGGCGTATGGATCGGCGGCGCATGCGCCGATCGCCTGCGCGCCCAGGCACGCGCGCTTTCCGAGCAGGGCCCGGCCGGGCGGACGCTCTGGGGCATTCCCTTCGCCGTGAAGGACAACATCGATGTCGCAGGCCTTCCGACCACCGCGGCGTGTCCGGCCTTCGCCTATGTGCCGGATCGTTCCGCGCCCGTGGTGGAAGCGCTTGAGGCGGCCGGGGCGATGCTGGTGGGCAAGACCAATCTCGACCAGTTTGCGACCGGGCTCGTCGGCGTCCGTTCGCCCTACGGCGCGCCGCGCAACGTGCTCGCGCCAGGGCACGTGCCGGGCGGCTCGTCCTCCGGCTCGGCGGTCGCGGTCGCGGCAGGGCTCGTCGCCTTCGCGCTCGGAACCGACACGGCTGGGTCGGGCCGCGTGCCGGCGATGATGAACGGCGTGGTGGGGCTCAAGCCGACGCGCGGCCTCGTCTCGACCCGCGGTGTGGTGCCGGCCTGCCGCTCGCTCGACTGCGTCTCGGTGTTCGCCGCCTTCATCGACGATGCGATGGCCGTGCTCGACGTCACCGCCGGCTTCGACCCGCTCGACGCCTATTCCCGCGCGGCGCCGCCCCGGGCGCTCGCCCGGATCGGTCTCGGCGCGCGGCCAAGGCTCGGCGTGCCGCGCGCGGACGCGTTGCGGTTCTTCGGCCGCGCCGCCTCCGAGGCGGCGTTCCACCGCGCCGTCTCGGCCTGCGCCGCCTTCGCCGAGCTCGAGGAGATCGACCTCGCGCCCTTCGAGGAGGCGGGGCGCCTTCTCTACGACGGGCCATGGGTCGCCGAGCGGCTTGCGGTGATCGAGCGCCTGATGGCCGCCCAGCCGGAGGCGATCCACCCCGTCGTCCGGGGAATCATCGCCCGCGGGCGGGACATCTCCGCGGTCGAGACGTTCCGGTCCCAGTACAGGCTCGCCGAGCTCAAGCGTGCTGCCGACGGGGCGCTTGCGTCTCTCGATGCGCTTGTGCTGCCCACCGCTCCGTTTGTGCCGACGCTCGAGGAGGTCGCCGCCGAGCCCGTCGTGGTGAACAGCCAGCTCGGCACCTACACGACCTTCGTCAACCTGCTCGACCTCGCGGCTGTGTCGGTTCCCGCCGGGCTCGACGCGGAGGGGCTTCCCTTCGGTGTGAGCTTCATCGGCCCCGCCTTCACCGAGGCACGGCTCGCGGCGATCGCGCGGCGCTTCGCGGGAGAGCGGGTCGCGGAGGCGGAGGCCGAGGCCACGCCGTCGCTCGAGCTCGCGGTATTCGGCGCGCACATGCGCGGGCTGCCGCTGAACGGGGAACTGCGGCGCCTCGGCGCCTCGTTCGTGCGCGAGGTGACGACCGCGCCGCTCTACCGACTCGTCGCTCTTCCCGGCGCGCCGCCGCGGCCTGGGCTGATCCGGAGCAAGGGCGGGGCCGCGATCGCGGGCGAGCTCTGGCGCGTGCCCCAAGCCGCCGTCGCGTCCCTGCTCGCCGCGATCCCCGCGCCGCTTGCGCTCGGCCGCGTCACGCTCGCGGATGGCAGCGAGCCGGTCGGCTTTCTCTGCGCCGACGCGGCACCGAGCCGTGCCGAAGACATCACGGGCTTGGGCGGCTGGCGCGCCTATCTCGCCGCGCAGGCCGCCGGGGCGAGGTGAACGTCGGCGGCAGGCGCGCATGGCCGCCCGTGGCCGTCCGCCCCGTCGCCCCTCATCCCGACCCCCGTCAGCCGACCCGCTGATAGAGGAGACCGCGCGCGAGCCAGCAGCCGACGGTGAGGCCGACGACCCGGCCCCCCTCGCGCTGAACCGCGAGAGTCCAGTCCCCCGGCGGGGTGTGGTCGAGCGCGCGCGGGCAGGGCAGCGCCCAGAGCTCGCCGCCGATCGGCTCGAGGAGCTCCATGCTGCCTTGGCCGAGAAAGCCCGAGAAGGCGCCGTAGAGCGCCCCGCCGGCGTCCTCGATCGTGAGCTCGGCGTCGAGCTCCTCGCAACGATAGCGCCCCGCGATGTCCCCCGGCGGCTGCCCCGCCGCGGGAACGAGCCGCGTCACGTGGTTGTCGCCCGGGCGCTCCATCCGGAGCGTTCCATCCGCGACGCAGAGGCGCGTGATCGCCCCCTGGGCCGAGCCGTCGGCGGCGAGGGCGAGCAGCTCGGGCGCCTGGCCATAGCGGAGGCGGATCGTTCCCGGAGCGGCAGAATCGATCCGAACGGCAAGCCCTGTCTCCGGCTCGCGCCAGGCGCCGAGCCAGGCGGGCGGGGGAAGGCGCGCATCCGGCTTCGGCTTCTCGATTCCGAGTGCGGCGGCGAAGGCGTCGGTCGCCATTGCCGTGGCGTCACCGAGATGGTTGAGGAAGGCGACGACCGAGACGCGCTCGGACGGCGCGTAGAACCGGTGGCTACGCCAGCCGCGCAGCGCCCCGCCATGGCCGAGCACCGGCCGCCCGAGCTCCTCGCGCCGGGCGAGCCCGAAGCCGTAGCGCGCCGGGGCGCCGCAGGCGAAGGTGACGGGTGCGGAGAGGCGCGCATGCAACGAACGCGGATCCTCGCGCGTCGCGTCGATATGTCTCTCCCAGGCGACCATGTTGTCGAGCGAGGCGGCGATGCCGGCATCGCCGGTCCAGAGGATCCGGTTCTCGGCGGCGCGGAAGCCCGTGGCCTGCGTTCCCTCGTAGCCTTCCGTTCCGTCGGGCAGAGCGCGCGTGTCGGCAGCAAGCAGAGCGCTCTCCATGCCGACGGGTTCGAATACGTGCCTTCGGAGGAGTTCGGCGAAGCACCTGCCGCTCACGTCCTCCGCTGCGTCGGAGAGCAGCCGGAAATTCTGGTTGGCGTAGGACGCGCGCGTTCCGGGAGCGAACTGGAGGCTGCACGTTCCGGCGATCAGCCGCGCGCTCTCCCGCGGGCCGAACGGCGCCTCGACGGGGGAGCCATGCAGCATCGCCACCGCCCAGTAGTCGCGGAAGCCCGACTGGTTGTGGCAGAGGAGCCGCGCGGGAGGCGCCGCCGCACCGAGCAGCGGCAGGCGCGCCCGCACCGCCCCGTCGAGCGCGTCGGGGTCGCCGAAGGCCTCGAGCACCACGGCGCAGGTGAACTGTTTCGTAATCGAGCAGATCCGGAACAGCGTCTTCGGTGTGAAGGGGATGCGCGCCTCGGCATTGGCGTATCCCCAGGCGTGCCGGACGAGCACCTCGCCCGCACGCAGCACGGCGATCGCGCCGCCCGGCCCCGGATAAGCCTGTGGCAGGCGCGCGAGCAGCCGATCGAGCCGCTGTGAAAGCGTACCGTTCACGACCAGAGCCGGTCGGGCGGCATCTCGACCGGCATCGCCGCCTCGAGCACGGCCGACCCGCGCAGCACAAGGTCCTCCCGGAAATGCGTCGCCACCACCTGCACGCCGACGGGAAGCCCCGCGTCGTCGAACCCCCAGGGGACGGAGGCGCAGGGCTGTTTCGTCAGGTTGAAGGTCCAGGTGTAGGGCGTCCAGTCGTACCACTCAGGATAAAGATGCGGGTCGGGGGTGTTGATGCCGTGGCCGGCGGGAAAGGCCGCGATCGGCAGGGTCGGACAGAGCAGAAGGTCGTGCTCGCGGTGGAAGGCGATCATCGCGTGCATCAGCCTCAGGCGCTCGGCCTGGGCGAGCTTCTCCGCGACCGCTGGAAGGGCAAGGCCGCGCCGGCCGACCTCGAGCAGGCCGGGGTCGAACAGCGGCAAGCGTTCGGCGGGGGTGGTCATCACCGCAAGCGCGTAAGCCGCCTCCCAGATGGTCACGAAGGGCTGCCGCGCGTTCCACAGCTTCGGGTCGGTCCAGACCACGCGCGCGCCGGCCGCCTCCATCGCCTTCGCCGCCCCTTCGAGCGCCGCGAGGCGCACCGGATCCGGCCGCCGCGTGAACCCGAGCGTGGGTGAGACGGCGACCGTGAGCCCCTTCACCCCGGCGCCGAGCAGGGACGGGAAGTCGGGAACCGGCAGGGCTGAGGCAGCAGGGTCGCGCGCATCCGGCCGGCACATGGCGGCGAGGGCGGCGGCGCTGTCGGCCACCGTCCGGCTCAAGGGGCCGGGCGAGACGAGGTCGCCGGCGGGGCTGTCATAGAGCCCGGGGATCCGGCCCGAGGTCGGCTTGATGCCGTAGACGCCGGTGAAGCCCGCCGGGATGCGGATCGATCCGCCACCGTCACCACCTGTCGCGATCGGGCACACCCCGGTCGCGACCGCCACGGCCGCGCCGCCCGAGGAGCCGCCAGGCGTCATCGCCGGGTTCCAGGGGTTGCGCGTCACCCCTGTGAGCGGGCTGTCGGTCACGCCCTTCCAGCCAAGGTCGGGCATCGTGGTCTTGGCGAAGATCAGCATGCCTGCTTCGCGAAGGCGCGCGATGTGCGGCTGGTCCTCGGGCTGCGGCGTTGCCTCGCGCGTGCGGCTGCCGCTCCGCTTCGGCCAGCCGCGCAGGCCGTGATTGTCCTTGATCGCGAGCGGAACGCCATCGAGCGGCCCGAGCGGTTCGCCTTTGCGCCAGCGCGCCTCGCTCTCCCGCGCCGCCGCCTTCGCCGCCGCGGGGTCGATCAGGCTGAAGGCGTTGAGCTTCGCCTGCACCGTCTCGGCGCGCGCGATCGCCGCCTCGAGCACCTCGACAGGGGAGAGACGACGCGCGGCATAGGCCGCGGCGAGAGCGGTTGCGGTCATTCGGTTGAGCTCGGTCACGTCCTGTCGCCTCCGTCGCGTCGCTCGCGCATCCTAGCGGCGCGGCAGCGGAGGGAAACCCCGATGGAGATCGACAGTCCCGAGGTGGTGGCTGAGGTTCGGGCGATCATCGACCGCTATGAGACGGCGCTGATGACGAACGACGTCGCGACGCTCGAGGCGCTGTTCTGGGACGATCCGCGCACGGTCCGGATGGGGGTGAACGAGATCCTGGTCGGGATGGAGGCGATCCGCCGCTTCCGGCGCGCGCAGACCGGCGGCTACCAGGCGCGCGAGCGGCTCGAAGTCCTGGTGACGACCTTCGGGCGCGATCTCGGCGTGACCAACATCGTCTATCGCCGCCTCGCCACCGGGCTGATCGGGCGCGAGACGAAGATCCTCGCGCGGCTGCCGGGCCTTGGCTGGCGGATCGTCTCGGCGCATGTCTCGCTCACGCCCGAAGGAACGCCGATCGAGCGCTGAAGTCCCTCAGCGCGCCTGGCAGAGAACCTGTGCGATCGAGAGGCGGCCGCGGAGCTGGTCGGCCACCGCTCCGAACCCGCCCGGGGTGACCGGAACGGGCGGGGTGCGCGCCGCGCCGAGCGGGATCGGCCGGTTCGGGCCGGCCATGGCGAGCAGCGTCTCAGGCGCGGCGGTGGAGAACCGCCCCCGTCGCGGCTCCTCCGCTACCATCACGCCGAGCACACGCCCCTCGCCGTCAAGCAGCGGCCCGCCGCTGATCCCCCCGAGCGAGCCGCGAAAGGACGGCGCGCGACGCACCTCGGCCCATTCGAGCGTCGGCGCCCGGCCCTGGAACAGCCCGCGCGCCTGCATCTGCGCGCGCCCAAGCAGGCGCCCGTGCACTGCGCCCGGCCGGCCCTGCGGGAAGCCCATGCCGTAGCCGTCCATGCCCCGGAGCGGCGCGGACTCGGAGAGGGCGAGCGGCGGGGATCCGTTCTGCGTGCGCAAGAGGGCGACATCGGCGTTCGGGTGCGCCCAGGCGACGGTGGCGCGAACCCAGCGCTGCCGCTCCCTCAGCCCGATCGCGCCGCAGCCCTGAACCACGTGTCGCGCCGTCAGCCAAAGTCCTTGGGCGTTGACCGAAAACGCCGTGCCGGTGCTGGTCCCGCCACCGGGGCCATCGGCGATGACCTCGAACACCGGGTCGCGCGGCGAGGGCGGCGGCAGGGGCGCGAGCACCGCGGGCGGTGGCGCGGCCTGCGGTTGGAACGGCAGCGATTGGGCGCGCGGGGCGGGCGGCGGCGCGGCGCCCTCGCGCTCCTCGCCGAAGAAGGCCCAGAGCGCCATCATGATCAGCATCAGGAAGGCGATCCGGTCGAGCCCACCCATCGCCGTCAGCCCGACATCGCGCCGGCGTTGACGATCCCGACCGAGAGCTGAACCGCCGCGGCGACCAGCGCTGCGGCGATATCGCCCCGCTCGACCCGCGCGGGAAGCTCGCGCAGAAGCAGGCTCGCAAGCCCGAACGCCGCCGCCTGAAGCACCGACGCGACCGCCCCCCAGACGAGGATGTCGAGGACCGAGAGCGAGCGCGCGAGCGTCGCCCCGATCGGCAGGGCGAGACCGATCAGAGCGCCCGCGAGCACGATCGCGGTGGCGACGTTGCCAGAGCGTATCAGGTCGAGCTCGTGATAGGGGGTGAGCCGCTTGTAGGCGGCGATCCCGGCGCAGTAGATGGCGGCGGCGGCGGCGAACTGCAGGACAAGATTGGGCAGGCCGCTGAACAGGCTCTGCAACACGGGGTCCATCGGCTGCGTCCTTTCGGGGCGTGCGTCAGATCACGAACGGGTCCTCGCCCGCCGGGGCGGCGGTCGCGGCGAAGCGCTCGACTGCCTCGATATGCGCCTCCGCATCCTCGAGGAACAGGCTTCGTGTGAGCGCGCGCACAACGCGATCGGGCCCGAACTTCATCCCGTTCAGCCCGACGCAGATCGGCCCGACGGACGGCACGGCGGCGATGCCGACATCGTGGATCCGCCCGAGGACCGCCGCATCGGCCGGGTCGCGCGCGGTGTAGGCGAAGCCGCCGTCGAGATAGGGCATCGCGCCGAGGGCGGGGTCGTCCGCCGCTTCGGGGACGCGGTCGCGCCACAGGGCGATCCGGCCGGCGAAGGCGTCGAGCTCCGGCCGCGCCGACATGTCGACGGCAAAGCCGGTGGCCGCGATCACGAACGCGGCCCTGACCTCGCCTCGGGGGGTCTCGATCACCACCTCTCCGCCCGCCTCGCGCACCGAGAGAAGCGGCGCCGAGGTCAGCACGCGGAAGCGTTCGCCATGCACGGTGCAGCGGGCGATGCTGTCGGGCGGCGGCGGCACCGAGACGCGCGCGAGCAGGCGGTGGAGGCGTAGGCGCTGGTCGTCGGCGAGGTCGCCCCAGTGGCGGAGGAAGCCCGCCGCCTCAACCGCCTGCTTGAGGTTCGGCTGGGCGATCGCGTCGCGTCGAGCGATCAGGGTCACAATGGCCGCGCCCGCCTCGAGCGCCATCGCCGCATTGTCGAAGGCGGAGGCGCCGGCGCCGATCACGGCCACTGCGCGGCCCGCGAGCGCCCCGAACTCGATCGCATCGGAGGAATGGGCGCAAAGCCGCTTGGGCAGGGCGGTGAGCGCCTCAGGGATCGCCGGGCCGCCGGCGCCGAGCACGCCGGTCGCGAGCACGATGCGACGCGCGTAGGCGCGCTCCATCCCGCGCGGGGTCGCAAGCGTGCAGGTGAACAGCCCGGCCTCTCCCTCCTCGATCCGGATCAGCCGCGTACCGTTCTCGACCGGAATGCCGGCGGCGGAGCGGAACCAGCGGAGATAGTCCATCCAGACCGCGTTCGGGGCCTTGTCGAGCGCCTGCCATGCCGCCTCACCGAAGCGCGCCGCGTACCAGGCGGGGAAGGAGAGGGGCGCGACGCCGAGATCGGGGCCGACGAGATCCTTCGGCGTGCGCAGCCAGCGCATGCGCGCGAAGCCGAGCCAGGGGCCTTCGTGTCCTTCTTCTGCCGCATCGATCACCCGCACCCGCGCCACGCGCTCGCGCGCGAGCAGGAAGGCGATGGCAAGACCGTTGATGCCGGCGCCGACCACGAGCACGTCCGACGCCTCCGACCCGTCCGGGGCGGTTCTGGGCAGCGTCCAGGCGCGCTTCGGATAGTCGAGATAGGCGAGGGTCTTGCGCGCGGCTTCGGCGAGCGCGTCCTCGGGTCTCACCTGTCGGTCCATGGGCGGAGCATGCCAGGGGTTCGCGCGGTCCGCGAGCGGCATCGCCTCGGGCCGCGCGCCCTTCCCCTAGCCGCCGAGCAGCGCGGAGAGCGCCGCGCCGAGGCCGGTGACGTCGCCCGGCGGCGTGCGCGCCGAGGCCCCCTCGGACGCGCGCGCAGGCCCAAGCCGCGCCAGCATCACGGCCTGCGCGAGGCCGCAGGCGAGACTGTCGAGCACCGGGACGGGAAGGCGTGGCGCGAGCCTTGGCGCGAGGCCTGCGAGCCCCGCGCCGCCGAGCACGATCGCCTCCGCGCCGTCGGCGACGATCGCGCGTGCGGCGTCGGCGAGGCCCTCGAGCGCGTTATCGGGGTCGGCAGCGATGGCGTCGCCCGTCTGCGGCAGGGCGCGCACCCGCACGCGCCCGCCGAGGCCGATCGCCGCGGCATACTCCTCGAGCATCGGCACCCAGCGCGCCCCGCCGGTGAGAACGCCGATCCGCGCCCCGAGCGAGGCGGCGGCGAACAGGCTCGCCTCGGCCATGCCGGCTACGGGCACAGGCGAGATCTCGCGCAGAGCCGCAAGGCCCGGGTCGCCGAAACAGGCGAGCAGCACGGCATCGGGGCGGGCGCCCGAGGCGAGCGCATCGGCGAGCGCATCGAGCGCGGCATGCGCGGCGATTGCCGCCGCCGCGCGTGTGCTGATGTAGCGCGCGCCGAACCGCGCCGTCGCTCCCGCCACCGTCACGCCTGGCCCGGCGACCGCCGCGGCGAGGGAGACCATCCGGTCGGTGATCGCCGTGTCGGTGTTGGCGTTGAGGAGGAGAAGGCGCATCGCTCTGACACGCTCGATCGGGGGCAGTCTGCCCATGGCGCGGGCAGGATGGGCCGAAGCATCGCCCGTTCGCGCGCCGGCGCAAAGCCCCAGGTCCTGGCACAGGGATTGCGTGTCTCGCACCGGTCTTGTGTTGGACGGCGTCAGGCGCCACGACATTGGGAGCCGGTTGCCCGACGCGGGAGAGAGGGAGAGCCACGGATGATCACGCGTTCCTTGCTTGCCGCCGCGAGCCTCGCGGCGCTGCTCGCCGCCGCACCTGGAGCGGCAACCGCCCAGGGCACGATCCGGATTGGCATGACGGCGGCCGACATCCCGCTCACCCACGGCCAGCCGGACCAGGGCTTCGAGGGCAACCGCTTCACCGGCATCCCCCTCTACAACGCGCTCGTCGAGTGGGACCTCACGCGCGCCGACCGCCCGACCCCGCTTCGCCCCGGCCTCGCCCTCTCCTGGGAGGTCGATCCCAACGACAAGACTCGCTGGGTGTTCCGCCTCCGCCCAGGGGTGAAGTTCCACGACGGCTCCGACTTCAACGCCGACGCCGTCGTGTGGAACGTGCGCAAGGTGCTCGACCGCGACGCGCCGCATTTCGACCCGCGCCAGGTCGGCGTAACCGCGACCCGCATGCCGACGCTCAGGCGTGCCGAGAAGATCGACGACCTCACCGTCGCGCTCTTCACCTCGGAGCCCGACAGTATCCTGCCGTTCAACCTCACCAACCTGTTCATGGCGAGCCCGAAGCACTGGGAAGCCAAGCGCGCCGCCGCGCCGAACGCGGAAGCCGCGTGGAACGCGTTTGCAGCCGATCCTTCCGGAACCGGTCCGTTCCGGATGGCGCGCTTCGTGCCGCGCGAGCGCGCCGAGTTCGTGCGCAACGACGCCTACTGGGGGCAGAAGGCGAAGGCGGACCGGATCGTTCTGTTGCCAATTCCGGAGGCGAATGCGCGCACCGCCGCCCTGCTCTCGGGCCAGGTGGACTGGATCGAGGCGCCCGCGCCCGATGCCGTGCCGCAGCTCCGCGCCCGGGGGATGCGGATCGAGACCAACACCCAGCCGCATGTCTGGCCGTGGCAGCCCTGCTTCGTCGACGGCTCGCCGCTCGCCGACGTGCGCGTGCGCAAGGCGATCAATCTCGGCATCGACCGCGAGGGGCTGAAGACGCTGCTCGGCGGGATGATGGTTCCGGCGGTCGGCACGGTTCAGCCCGGGCACCCATGGTGGGGCAACCCCTCGTTCCAGATCCGGCATGACCCGGCCGAGGCGCGGCGCCTTCTCGCCGAAGCCGGCTATGGGCCGCAGCGGCCGCTCACCCTCAAGGTTCAGATCTCCGCCTCCGGCTCGGGGCAGATGCAGCCTTTGCCGATGAACGAGTTCGTGCAGCAGAACCTCAAGGCGATCGGCGTCAACGTCGAGTTCGACGTGATCGAGTGGAACGCGCTGTTCACCAACTGGCGCCGCGGCTGCCGCGACGCCTCGGCGCGCGGCGCGCACGCGATCAACGTCTCCTTCGCGGCGATGGACCCGTTCTTCGCCATGCTGCGCTTCTGGGACAGCAAGATGGCGCCGCCGGTTTCGAACAACTGGGGCTTCTTCAGCGACCCGCGCTTCGACGCGATGGTGGCCGAGGCGCGCCAGACCTTCGACCCGGCGGCGCGCGACGCGGCCCTCGCGCGGCTGCACGCGGCCGGCGTGGACGAGGCGCTGTTCATCTGGATCGCGCATGACGTCTCACCGCGCGCGATGAGCCCGCGGGTGCGCGGCTTCGTCCAGCCGCAGAGCTGGTTCGTCGACCTGACGCTCCCCTTCATCCAGTGAGGTGCGGCAGAGGGTGAGGGGAGAGCGGCCCCGTAGCGACAGCGTCCTGCGGGGCCGCACACGATGCTGACCTATCTCCTCCGTCGCGTCCTCTACGCTGTCCCGATCGCGCTGTCGGTCGGGCTCGTCTGCTTCCTGCTCGTGCACATCGCGCCCGGCGACCCGATCAACGCCATCGTCCCGGCGGACGCCCCACAGGAGCTCGTCGACCAGATCCGGCGCGATTACGGGCTTGATCGGCCTCTGCCGATCCAGTTCGGGATCTGGCTCGGCCGCGTCGCGCTCGGCGATTTCGGGCTGTCGCTCGCAACCGGCAGGCCGGTCTGGTCGGACCTCTCGGTCGCCATCGTCAACACGCTCAGGCTCGCGGTCGCGGCGGCCCTGATCGGCTTCCTGCTCGGCTGCGTGCTTGGGGCGCTCGCCGGAAGCCTGCAGGGAACGGCGATCGACAAGATCGCGGTCGCGCTCGCCGTCACCGGCGTGTCCGTGCCGCACTACTGGCTCGGCATGGTTCTCGTCGTTCTGTTCAGCGTCACCCTGGGCTGGCTTCCGGCCATGGGGGCAGGGCCGGGCGGCTCCTCCGACTGGGCGTGGGACTGGGAGCATGTGCAGCACCTGATCCTCCCCGCCGTCACGCTGTCCGTGATCCCGATGGGGATCGTCACGCGCACGGTGCGCGGCCTTGTGGCCGAAATCCTGAACCAGGAGTTCATCCTGACCCTTCGCGGCAAGGGGCTGAGCCGGGGGGGGATCGTCCTGCACGTGATGAAGAACGCCGCGCCGAACGCGATCGCGGTGATGGGGCTTCAGCTCGGCTACCTGATGGGCGGCTCGATCCTGGTCGAGACGGTGTTCTCCTGGCCCGGCACCGGGCTTCTGCTCAACAACGCGATCTTCCAGCGCGACCTGCCGGTTCTGCAGGCGACGATCCTCGTGCTCGCGATGTTCTTCGTCGCGCTGAACCTGATCGTCGATCTCGCGCAGACGGCGCTTGATCCGCGAATCCGGCGCGCCTGAGGGAAGGTGGCGATGGCGGAAGGAGCGGTTGGCGCGAAGGTCGGGGCAGGGGCGGCGGCAGAGCTTGCGTTGCAGGCGCGCGAGGCGGCGGTCGCGAGCCAGGGCTACTGGGCGGGCGTGTGGAAGCGGCTTCGGCGTGATCCGGTGACGATCGCCTGCGCCGTGATCCTCGCCGCGATGCTGGCCGCGATCCTTCTCGCGCCGCTGCTCGCGCCGCACGACCCCTATCAGGGAAGCATGCTGCGTCGGCTTCGCCCCGTCGGCACGCCGAACCATCCGCTCGGAACCGATGAGCTCGGCCGCGACATGCTGACGCGGCTTCTGCACGGCGGCCGCCTCTCCTGGTTCATGGGGATCACGCCGGTGTTCCTCGCCTTCGTCATCGGCACGGGCTTTGGCGTGCTCGCGGGCTTCGCGGGCGGCGGCGTGAACATGCTGATCATGCGCACGACGGACGTGTTCTACGCCTTCCCCTCGGTGCTGCTCGCGGTCGCGATCTCCGGCGCGCTCGGGGCAGGAACGGTGAACGCGATCCTCTCTCTGACGCTCGTCTTCATTCCGCCCGTGATCCGTGTGGCCGAAAGCGTGACGACGGGCGTGCGCGCGCTTGACTTCGTCGATGCGGCGCGCGCCTCCGGGGCGGGCGCGCTCACCATCATCCGCGTGCACATCCTCGGCAACGTTCTCGGGCCGATCTTCGTCTACGCCACGAGCCTCGTCTCGGTGTCGATGATCCTCGCCTCCGGCCTCTCCTTCCTGGGCCTCGGTGTCACCCCGCCCGAGCCGGAATGGGGCCTGATGCTGAACACGCTGCGCACCGCGATCTACGTCAACCCGACGGTGGCGATGCTCCCGGGCCTCTGCATCTTCGCCACCTCGATCTGCTTCAACCTGCTCTCGGACGGGCTGCGCCAGGCGATGGACGTGCGCGCCTGAGCGCGTGCCGCCGGCGCAAGGTGACGGGCACGACGCTCCCGGCCGCGCCCCCGGGGCGGTGACGTCGCCCCAAGGCCGCGCTATGCCGAGGCGATGGACCGCGCCGTCGTTGTGCTCGACGCCATCGTCCCCGTGGCGCTCCTGATCGCGCTCGGAGCGGGGCTGCGCCGCGTACCGGGCCTCGGCGACGCGTTCTGGGCCGGGGCGGAGCGGCTCTGCTATCTCGTGCTTCTGCCCGCCCTCCTCGCGGTCGGGCTTGCCACGGCCGACTTCGCTGCCGTGCCGGTCGTCGCGATGGCGGGGGCGATCGTCGCCTCGCTCGTCGCGGTGGGCGCGGGGCTCGTGGCGCTGAAGCCCCTGCTCGCGATCGATGGCCCCGCTTTCACTTCGGTGTTCCAGGGCGGCATCCGGTTCAACAACTACATCGCGCTCGCCGTCGCGGTCGGGCTGCACGGGGCGCCGGGCGTGCCGCTCGCCGCTCTTACCACCGCAGCGATCGTGCCGACGGTGAACGTGATGTCGGTGCTCGTCTTCGCGCGTTTCGGCACGGCGCGGCCCACCGTTCTCGGCACCCTCCGGATGCTCGTGACCAACCCGCTGATCCTCGCCTGTGCCGCGGGCGGCGCGCTTCAGGCGCTCGGCCTCGCGCTGCCCGGAGTGGTGGTCGCTGCCGGGCGGTCTCTCGGCCAGGCGAGCCTGCCGGTCGGGCTGATGTGCGTCGGCGCGGCGTTCCAGCCGCATGCGCTCCGGGCGAGGCCGGGCGCGGCGGCGTTGGCGAGTGCCGCCAAGTTCGTCGCCCTTCCCGTCTGCGTCTCGCTTGCCTGCCGGGGCTTCGGCGTCGGCGGGATGGCGGCCGAGATCGCGCTCCTGTTCGCGGCGATGCCGACCGCTTCGTCCTCCTACATCCTCGCCCGCCAGCTCGGCGGCGACGCGCCGCTGATGGCGGCGATCACGACGGCGCAGACGGTGCTCGCGGCGCTGACCGTGCCGCTGACGCTCGCGCTCGCGGCCTGAGCCGCACCTGGCGCTGCGCCGTCAGCGTCGCGGCGGTGCGAAGCTGAAGGCGGAGGCGCCCTTGACCTCGGGGTCGAGCACGAGGCGGTGCGCGACGGGGGGGAAGGCGCGGCTTCGGCAGTTCGGACGCTCGCAGAGACGGCAGGAGAGGCCGATCTCGGTCACCGCCCGCTCGAGGTCGAGCCCATCCGCGTAGGCGACCTCGTCCGCATGCGCCACGTCGCAGCCCATCGCGATTACATGCACCTCCGGCGGCTCGGGCCACGGCCCTGCGGGCCGGGCGAGCGCCTTGGCGAAACAGAGGAAGGTCGCCCCGTCGGGAAGGCGGGCGACCTGGACCTGCACCCGCCCCGGGGTGGCGAAGGCCTGGTGCGGCACCCAGCGCGGGCAGGAGCCGCCATAGCGCGCGAAGGGGAAGCCCGCGGCCGAGAAGCGCTTGGTGACGTTGCCGGCAGCATCGGCGCGCAGGAAGAAGAACGGGATGCCGCGTGCGCCCTCGCGCGAGAGCGTCGAGAGCCGGTGGCAGGCCTGCTCGAAGCCGACGCCGAACCGTGCGGCGACCGCATCCATGTCGTGGCGGAGCTCGCGTGCCGCGGCGAGGAAGCGGGCGTAGGGCATCAGGAGGGCCGCGGCGGCATAGTTCAGAAGCCCGAAGCGGATCAGCGCCGCCGCCTCCTCGCTCGAGGGCCTGATCGCGGCGATCTCCGCCTCCACCGCGTCGCGCGCCTCGATCAGCATCAGCTGGAAGGCCATCTGGAAGCCGCGGCTCTCGCGCGGCAACAGGTCGGACAGCGAGAGCGTGCGCGAGGCGGCGTCGTAGCGCCGCAGCTCCGGCTGCGTCTGCACCACCACGGTCATGCCGTGCTTGCGTCGGAGCCGTTCCGCGATCGCGTGGTTCATCTCGGCCGCGAGCGTGATGCCCATTTCGGCGCCGATCGCCTCGGCGGCCGCCTCGAGGCCGGGGAAGAAATTCTGCTTGGCGTGGAACACATCCCGCGCCTCCTCGGTGGGCAGAACGACGCGTGTGCCGCCGGGAAGGGCGATGCCGGCGGCATCCTCGCGGGCGACGCGAAAGGCGCGGTAGATCGCGAGCACGGCGCGGGCGGCGTTCGGCGCGGCATCGACGAGCGCCGCCACCTCCGCCTCCGGCACCTTCTCGACGCCGAGCAGCGGGTCGACGAAGGCCTCGCGCAGGGAGGCCTCGAGCTGGCGCTCCTCGGCGCCGCCCAAGGCGGCGAGATCGACCTGGAACAGCGCGGCGAGCTTCAGAAGCAGAGACGCGGTGACGCCCCGCTGGTCATGCTCGATCAGGTTCAAGTAGGAGCCCGAGATCCCCAAGGCGGCGGCGAGCGCTGCCTGGGTCATGCCGCGCTCGGTGCGCAGGCGTCGGATCGTGCGGCCGATCAGCGGTTTGCGGGCCATGCGGCGGGTTCCGACCACGGGCGGGGACACTCGCCCCGGCCCACGCGTCATTTACAGGTTTCACAATACCGCGCAGCTTTCCGAAAATCCACCCACGTCTTTGCTCATTTCCTTGCGCGACTCCGCTGGCGTTTCGCGGGTGCAGCGTGAAGTATTGACCCAAGCCCCTCCCGGAAACCGAGGGCTGTGTTGAGGAGTGAGCAACCGCCATGTCCACGATGAACTACCCGCGCTGCTATGCCCCGGACGGCACGGCGCAGGCCGTCCCCGGCGCGCCGACCTCCTGGCTCGCCGAGCGCTTCGCCGGCATTCGCCGCGACTACACGCCCGAGGAGGTCGAGCGCCTCTCGGGCAGCGTGCGCATCCGCCACACGCTCGCCGAGATGGGCGCGCGCCGGCTGTGGCACCTTCTGAAGACCGAACCCTATGTGCCGGCGCTCGGGGCGCTCACGGGCAACCAGGCGATCCAGCAGGTCAAGGCTGGGCTCAAGGCGATCTATCTCTCTGGCTGGCAGGTCGCGGCGGACGCGAACCTCGCCGGAGAGATGTATCCGGATCAGTCTCTCTACCCCGTGAACTCCGTGCCGATGGTGGTGCGGCGGATCAACAACGCCCTGCGACGCGCCGACCAGATCGCGCGGCTCGAGGGCAAGGGCGATGAGACGCACTGGTTCGCCCCGATCGTCGCCGACGCCGAGGCCGGTTTCGGCGGGCCGCTGAACGCCTTCGAGCTGATGAAGGCGATGATCGAGGCCGGAGCGGCCGGCGTGCACTTCGAGGACCAGCTCGCCTCGGAGAAGAAGTGCGGCCACATGGGCGGCAAGGTTCTCGTTCCGATCTCGACCCATATCCGTACCCTCAACGCCGCGCGCCTGGCCGCCGACATCGAGGGCGTGCCGACGGTTCTGCTTTGCCGGACCGACAGCCACTCGGCGCAGCTTCTGACCTCGGACATCGACGAGCGCGACCGGCCGTTCCTGACCGGCGAACGCACGGCAGAGGGCTTCTTCCGGATCAAGCCCGGCCTCGGCGTGGAGTATGCGATCGCGCGCAGCCTGGCCTACGCCCCCTATGCCGATCTCCTCTGGTGGGAGACCTCGGAGCCCAATCTCGAGGAGGCGCGGCGCTTCGCGGAAGCCATCCACCGCGAGTTCCCAGGGAAACTGCTCGCCTACAACTGCTCGCCCTCGTTCAACTGGCGCAAGAAGCTGGCGCCTGAGAAGATCGAGAGCTTCCAGCGCGAGCTCGGCGCGATGGGCTACAAGTTCCAGTTTGTCACTCTCGCCGGGTTCCACAGCCTGAACTACGCGATGTTCCAGCTCGCCCGCGGCTATCGCGAGCGCGGCATGGCGGCCTATGCCGAGCTGCAACAGGCCGAGTTCGATGCCGAGCCTCTGGGCTACACCGCCACACGCCACCAGCGCGAGGTCGGCACCTCCTATTTCGATGCGGTGAGCCTCGCGGTCACGGGCGGGCAGTCCTCCACCACCGCGCTCAAGGGGTCGACGGAGGACGAGCAGTTCTTCGGCGACCATGGCGCGCGGCAGGTGAGCCACACGACGCTGCACGCGGTCGCGGCGGAATGAGGCGGTAACGAAACGAGGTCGAGGAAACGTCCAAGCCGGGGGCGGCCTCCGCGGGGGGCCGCCCCCTTCGCCTTCCCGCCGGGTTCCGGCGCATGGCCGCGCCCCGGCCGTGCCGCCGCAGGCCCGCCCTGCGCGCCCCCCCCGTGACCCCGGCCCTGCGCCGCTGCTAGAGCAGATCGCATACGGCTGGAAACAGCCGTATGCGTGAAGATGCTCGCAAGACAAGGCCAGAGCGGTTTCCACTCATCTGGAAACCGCTCTAGCGTCGCGCCTTCCGATCAGATGGAGGAGACACCGATGGCGGCACCCGTGACGATCTACGGCATTCCCCGCTCGCGCGCCTTCCGGAACCTTTGGGCGGCGGAGGAGGTGAGGCTCGACTACGTTCTCGAGCCGACCGATTTCGTCACCGGCGTGAAGTCGGAGGCCTTCATCGCCCTCAATCCGAACGCCAAGATCCCGGCGCTCAAGGACGGGGCGCTCGTGCTGTGGGAGAGCCTCGCGATCAACCTCTATATCGCGCGCAAGTATGGCGAGGGCCTCTGGCCCGCGACGGTCGAGGATGAGGGGCGCGCCTTCATGTGGACGCTCTGGACCGCGACCGAGCTCGAACCGATCCAGATGCAGTGGGCCTACAACAGCTTCGTCCGCCCGCCCGAACAGCGCGACCCGGCTCTCGCCGCAGCCGGGGCGGAGGGGATGAAGAAGCCCTACGGCGTGCTCGAGACGGTGCTGGGCTCGGGCGGGCCCTATCTGCTCGGGCAGGGCTTCACGATCGCCGACCTCAATGTCGCCTCGGTCGCCTACACCGCCTGGTTCAACGGCTGGGATTTCGGCCCGTTCCCGAAGGTGAAGCGCTGGCTCGACACCTGCCTCGAGCGGCCGGCGGCGCGGCGCGCGCGGGAGATGCGCGAGGCCGCGTGACGCACCGCTCGCCGGGCGCGTGCTGAGGGGCGCTTCGCTCCAGGCGGCTTCGGCCGGGCTGCTCGCGGGCCTCGTCGGCTTCGCCTCGAGCTTCGCGGTGGTGCTTCAGGGGCTCGCCGCCTGCGGGGCGGACGCGAGGCAGGCGGCCTCAGGCCTTGCGGTTCTCTGCGCCGCGATGGGCCTCTGCGGCATCGCGCTGTCGGTGGCGCTTCGGCTTCCGGTCTCGGTTGCCTGGTCCACGCCGGGCGCGGCTCTGCTTGTCTCCTCGGGCGTGCCGGAGGGCGGGTTCGCATCAGCCGTCGGCGCCTTCGTCGCCTCAGGGCTCGCGGTGGTCGCCGCCGGCCTCGTCCGGCCGTTCGGCCGGGCGGTCGCGTCGATCCCCGCACCGCTTGCCAACGCCATGCTCGCGGGCGTCCTGTTCCCGCTCTGCCTCGCGCCGATGCGGGCGGCGGCGGAGGTGCCGGCGCTCGCGCTGCCGATGCTCGCGGCCTGGGCGGCGACGGCCAGGATCAGCCCGGTTGCCGCCGTGCCGGCGGCGGTCGTCGCGGCGGTGATCGGCGTGGCGGTGACGTCCCCGCTCGCCGGCCTCGGCGAGAGCGTCGCCGCCCCGGTGCTCGTTCGGCCGTCCTTCACCCCTGCGGCGCTCATGGGGATCGCGCTCCCGCCGTTCCTCGTGACCATGGCCTCGCAGAACATCCCCGGGCTCGCGGTGCTTCAGGCCAACGGATACCGGCCAAATCCGGGGCCTCTGTTCACAGCGACCGGCCTCGCCTCGATCGCCGCCGCTCTATTCGGGGGGCATGCGGTGAACCTCGCCGCGATCACCCCGGCGATCTGCGCCGGCCCCGGCGCGCACTCCGACCCGGCCCGGCGCTGGTGGGCGGCCGCTGTCGCCGGGGCGAGCTATGTCGTGTTCGGCGTGTTCGCGGCCGGGGTGACGGGGCTTGCGTCGCGTGCGCCGCCGGTTCTGGTGCAGGCGGTGGCCGGGCTTGCCTTGCTTGCGCCGCTTGCGTCGGCGCTGGTCGCGGCGCTTGGCAAGACGCGCGGTCGCGAGGCGGCGATCGTCACCTTCGTCGTCGCCGCCTCCGGGGTGAGCATCGCCGGGGTCGGCGCCGCCTTCTGGGGCCTCCTCGCCGGCGGAGTGCTGACCGCTTTGCTCCGTTTCGGCCGCGAGGCTTCAGGAGCCGGTGATGGCTTGGAGCGATGCGGGGTGGTGTGGTTCTGGGTATGGCGGAGGGGCCGCGATGCCAGCCCCGCTGTTTCTGGTCACGACTGTCCGGATGCAGCATCTGTCGCCGCATGTCCTGCTCTCGCGTGGTATTTGGCGAGTGGACGACCGGCGTGTGCTCGGCGGGATGATCTTCGTGATCCGCCACGGCCTGCGGTCGCGCGATGCGCCTGCGGCCCCATGGCCCGCACAAGACGCTCTCCAACCGCGTCGTCCGCTGGAGCCGCATGGTCGTGTTCGGCCGCAGCTACGCAGCACTTGTGGCCGAGGGTGGCCCGCCATCGCGGCTGATGATCGATGCCATGCACCTCAAGGCGCATCGGACCGCTGCCGGCCTGCTCAAACAGGAGCTTTTCCCCGCTGCATCGGGAGGAGCAAGGGCGGGCTGAACTCGAAGCTGCATGCCGTCTGCGACGGGCAGGGACGCCCCGTGGCCCTGCTGTTGACGGAGGGCCGGGCGAGCGACCGCCGCGGTGCGGCCCGATGTGTTCCCAAAGCTGCCGCCCGCCAACGAACCGATCGCTGACCGCAGTGCCCGCTTCAGGGCCGAGCTGGTCGCAGCGCGCGGCATCGACGCCTGCATCCCCTCGAGGCGCTCGCCGCGGCGCCGCTTGCCAAACCCAACTTGGAGACTGTCTGAGAAAAACGCCTGTTGTTCCAATGCGATAGGGCGTGTGTGTCGGTTGTTTGCACGACATTTGCGGTTGGCGTGAGCAGGCGGCTGCTCAGCCTGGGTGTTCACGGAAGTGCGGCGGCAGGGCGACGCCGGCTGCCTGGAAGACGCGCCCGACTTGGCCCTCGGCGTGAGTGCGGGTGACGATCCGTTTGCCGTCCTTTTCGATCGTCGCCTGCTGAAGACGATCGAGGTCGCGCAACAGATTGGCCCATTCGATCTTCACGCCCTTGGCGGCGCAGAGCGTGGCCAACTCCTTCTGCAGCAGGAGGGCGAGGAAGGAGCAGAAGACGTGGCCGCGGATGGCGGCGTCGGAGGAGTGGTAGATCGGGCGGGTGCGCAGCAGCGCCTTGGTCCGGCGGAACAGCTCTTCGACCGCAAGGAGGTCGCGGTAGCGCAGCACCGCCTGCAGAGGGGTGATGCGGGCGTTGGTGCGCAGCACGAACAGCCCGTCGTATTTGGCCTCCTCGGCGGCCTTGCCGGGGTCGATCTCGAAGGCCGGGCCGGGCTTGCCGTCGCCGTCGCGGAGGCGGCGCAGGTAGCGCCGATAGGCCGAGTTGCCGATCAGCGCCTTGTCGCCGCGCTTCAGCTGGCGCTCGAGACCGGCGAGGATGGCCTGACGGTCGGCGCGATCCCGCTCGGCCTCGGCCTCGTTGCGGCAGACCACGTAGCGCCGGCCGGCGACGCTGACCTCCTTGATCCGAAGCTCGGTCTCGGCGCCGTTGGCGCGCTCGATGAGGAGGGGCGTGAAGGGACGCTCATCGGCCAGCACCACCTCGCGGATGAGCGGATCCGAGCGCTCGCGCGCGCCGAGGATGTATTCGAGACCACGCGCCTCGAGGCCTTCGATGGTGGCCTGCGAGATCATGCCCCGGTCGGCGACCACGCACACCCGCCCGATGGCGAAGCGGCTGCGCAGGCGGTCGATCACAGGCAGCAGCACCGCGACATCGGCGGTGTTGCCCGGCCAGATCTCGGTGCAGAGGGGCCTGCCGTCTGCGTCGATGACGACGGCGAGGAGCATCTGGTTGAGATCGGGTCGATGGTCCTTGGAATGGCCGCGCCGGCCGAGCGTCTCCCCGCCGCGGCCATGGAAGCAGAGCGAGGTGGTGTCCATGAACACCACCGACAGCTCGCTGAACAGGTCGCGCCGGCGGGCGAACAGCTCCTCCTCGATCTGGTCCTTGACGCAGCGGGGCGCGAAGGGGGTGGCGCCGGCCTGCTCGGCGTCGGGCAGTTCCTCGCCAAGCCAGGCCATCGCCCGATAGAGGTGGTGCAGCGCAAGGCCCTCCGCACCTCGGATCTCGTAGTCCTCCATCCAGCGCTCGCAGGCGCGATCCGAGCCCGAGACCATGATCCGGTGCAGCACGGTGACGAAGATCGCGCGCTCGACGTCGAACTCGAAGCCGCGGCCGGCGAGACGGTTGTGGAGCACATCGGCGATACCGACGCGTTGCCACAGGCGCCCGAACAGCAGCGGCGCGCCGATGCGGCGACAGGCGATGGTGCCGGCGGCGATGTCGGAAAGGATGATGCTGCGTTCGCAATGTCGTCCGAGGGATTGGAGGAGGCGATCGAGGGCGCCGGACTGTTTGAGAATGTCCTTGCGCCCAAGTGGCTGGAGGATGCGCTGGCGGACGCGTCCGCCTGGTTCTCGGACGGTTTCGACGAGGTACAGGTAGCGGCGGCCGCGGGCTGCCTTTTCGACGACGAACATGCCCTGTTGTGCGCGCGGGAAGAGCTGATTCGCAAGCTATTCCTGATCGTCTACGCAAAATGTTTTCACTCAAACTTTCGGCCGACCAGAGACGCCCTCTGCCCGATCACTAAGTCAGGCCAAAGAGTTCCTCATATGTTCCGCACGACTGTCCAAGTTGGGTCAAGCAGGCGCTGGACGCGTATGGGTACGACGTGATTTTCGGCGGCGCGCGCCGTGACGAGGAAAAATCCCGCGCCAAGGAGCGGATCTTCAGCTTCCGTGCCCTCGGCCACCGGTGGGACCCGAAGGCGCAGCGCCCGGAATTGTGGAACCTGTACAACCCCCACATCCGTTCGGGGGAGACGATCCGGGTGTTTCCCATCAGCAACTGGACCGAGGCCGATATCTGGCAGTACATCCACGCGGAGGGGATCCCGATCGTGCCGCTGTATCTGGCGGCCGAACGCCCGGTGGTGCAGCGCGACGGGCAGTGGATCATGGTGGACGACGAGGCGCGCTACCCCTTCGCCCCGGGGGAGCGGGTGCAGTGGCGAAAGGTGCGGTTCCGCTCGCTGGGGTGCTGGCCGCTGACCGCCGCGATCGAGAGCTACGCCGATACTCTGAAGGCGGTGATCGCGGAGACGCTCAACGCCCGCAGGTCCGAGCGGCAGGGTCGGTTGATCGACGCTGACATGCCCGGTTCGATGGAAAAGAAGAAGCGGGAAGGCTACTTTTGAGGACCAGGTCGCCCGAGTGCGACAGTGCCGCTTATCGGCAGGCGCAGCGCCTTAAGCCGACCGTGCGCTTCATCACATGCGGCAGCGTCGATGACGGCAAGAGCACGCTGATCGGGCGCCGATTGTACGACAGAAAGGCGATCTTTGACGACCAGCTCGCACGCCTCGAGCGCGATTCGCGCCAGTACGGCACGCAGGGCGAGCGGCTGGGCGTCGCGCTGCTCGTCGATGGCCTGCAGGCCGAGCGCGAGCAGGGGATCACGATCGACGTCGCATACCGGTTCTTCGCGACGGACCGGCGCCGCTACATCGTGGCCGACACGCCGGGGCACGAGCAGTACACGCGCAACATGGCCACGGGGGCGTCCACGGCGGATCTGGCGATCATCCTGATCGATGCGCGCAAGGGGGTGCTGACGCAGACGCGTCGCCACAGTCGCATCGTGGCGATGATGGGCATCCGGCACGTGGTGCTGGCGGTCAACAAGATGGACGCGGTCGGGTTCGACGCGGCGGTGTTCGACGCCATCGTGACCGAGTATCGGGCGTTTGCGGCCGGGCTGGGGTTTGCCAGCGTGCAGCAGATACCGCTGTCCGCTCTGGAGGGCGACAACGTGCTGCACCGCAGCCCGCCCACGCCATGGTACGCGGGCCCGAGCCTGATGGACTACCTGGACGCGGTGGAGGTAGCCGACGCCCCAGAGCGGCACTCCTCTCGCCTTCCTGTGCAATGGGTCAACCGGCCCAACCCGGATTTCCGCGGCTTTTGCGGGCGGATTGCCGAAGGCAGCGTGCGCCCCGGCGACGCGGTGCGGGTGCTGCCCTCCGGCGTGCCGACGCGCGTGAAGGCGGTGTGGGCCGGCTTCGACATGGTGAAGGTGGCGCACGCCGGGAGATTCGGTGACGATTACGCTCACGGATGAGGTGGACGTCAGCCGCGGCGACGTGCTGGCGGCCGCGGACGATCCCCCAGACGTGGCGGATCAGTTCGAGGCGCGGCTGCTGTGGTTGTCGGAGCGCCCGATGGTGCCAGGACGGCAGTATTTGATGAAGCTCGGCACGCGCGAGGTGTTGGCCGCGGTCACAGCGATCAAGTACCGCGAGGATGTCAACACCGGCGCGCACCTGGCCGCCAGGACGATCGCGCTCAACGAGATCGCCAGGGTCAACCTCTCCACCAGCGCGCCGCTGGTGTTCGAGCCGTACGCGGTCAACCGCACGCTGGGCAGCTTCATCTTGATCGACAAGCTCGGCTTCGAGAGGGTGGGCGCGGGGATGATCGACTTCGCGCTGCGCCGCGCGCAGAACATCCACTGACATAGGCTGGAGGTGGACAAGGCGGCGCGCGCTGCCCTCAAGCACCAAAAGCCGCGCTGCGTGTGGTTCACGGGGCTGTCGGGGGCGGGCAAGTCCACGATCGCCAACCTGCTGGAAAAGCGGCTGCACGCCGAAGGGCGCCACACGTATCTGCTGGACGGCGACAATGTGCGCCACGGCCTCAACCGCGACCTGGGCTTCACGGAAGCAGACCGCGTGGAAAACATCCGCCGCGTCGCGGAGGTGGCGCGGCTGATGGTGGACGCGGGGTAGATCGTGCTGGTGTGCCTGATTTCGCCGTTCCGGCAGGACAGTTCGCGCGCGAGCGGTTTGCACCGGGCGAATTTATCGAGGTCTTCGTCGATGCGCCGATTGAGGAGTGTGAGCGCCGCGACGCCAAAGGGCTGTACGCCAAGGCGCGCGCGGGACTGTTGCGCCATTTCACCGGCATCGACAGCCCGTATGAGCCGCCCGAGCAGCCCGAGGTGTAGCTCTGCACCGCCGAGCGATCGCCGGAGGCGTGCGTGGAGCGGCTGCTGGCGGTGCTGCGAGAGCCCGCGCGTGACGGCGGCGCCTGAAACCGTCTCGGCGTTTGATCATGACGGCATGGATCGGCGCCACCCGGGCGCCGTGCGGGTGCTCGGCTCGGCGCTCGTGCTGCTGGGCCTGTTCGTGCAAGGCCGGGTGGCGCCGGTGTTGCTCGTCACCGCGTGAGCCGCGGGTCTCAATCTGTTGAGCTGGGCGCCGAAAGGGCTGTTCCTCGGGGGCAGTACCAATCCCGCCCTCGTGGCGCTGCTGGTGTCGCTGGCGTTGGAGCGTTCCCCGCTGGTGGCGGCGCTGTCGCAACAGGTGATCCGCGGCTCGGAGCCGGCTGCCGTAGAACGACTGTCGGGCTTGGCGACAGAGTTGTCGGCATTCCTGAACAACACGGCGGTGTTGGGGCTTTGCTCCGGTGGTTTCGTGCGAGCCCCGCATGACCGCCAGCAACCTGCTTATCCCTCTGTCGTAGGCGTCGGTGTTGGCTGGTACCACGAGCTGGTTGGCACGAGCACCGACCTGGTTGTCCATTCGCTGGAAGTGCAGGCGCGGCTGCCACCCTCGGGATCTTTCGGTTGGCGTGAGTGGGCGTGTCGGTGGCGCCGCTGTGCTTGGCCGTGGTGATGTGGGCCGGTCGACATCTGCCGCAGGGCGCGCAGCGCGACAGCGGCGCAGCGTTGCCGTATTTTCATTTTCTGGAAGCGCGGGTGGCCGCGAACTCGCCTCTGTTCGGCCGGACCATCACGGCCGACAGGTTGCGCAACCTGCAGGAGCCGTTTTTGCTGGAGATCGTGCGCCGAGGCCGGCTGCCGTCGCCGGTCGCACCGCAGGACTTGATCCTGGGCGGCGACCACCTCGTCGTCACGGGCGAGGTGGACAACGTGCACACGCTGCAGCGCTTCGCCGAGTTGTCAGATAGTCGGCGCGGACTGCGCCCCAGAGCTGCTCGCCTCCAACCTCGTGGAGGTGGTGTCGACGAAGCGGTCGGAACTCCTCAGCAGGACGCTGCGCGAGGTGCACGTTCGCACGCTTTTCGACGCTGGCGTGGTGAGCATCCGGCGCAGGGACTGGCGGCTGACGGGACAAGCAGGCCGCATCACGGTGCGGGTGGGTGACGGCCTGCTGCCATCGGTAGGGCTCGCTTGTCAGCGGCGAAAGAACCGGCACCGTCATTTTCACGTGGTCGGCAACGCGCCGTCGCTGGCGGTCGGGCCGCCGGCGTGACTTGGACAACTCGAAAAACCGCTGGTGCTGACGGCAGTGGGGTGTTTCGCGTCTGCGTGTGGCAGCGGGAGCGGCGGATGGCGGGACAGCCCGGGTTTTGTTGGCGCGGAGGAGCGGCTGCGGTGGCGTTCGGCCTCGGGCGATCCCCTGGAATGCCTGCACGCCGTGGTGGACCGAGAGGCGTTCTGCGCGGAGCCGGAGGCGGCGCTGCCGCGCGCCGACCGAAGCCGCGTCGGGCGCCCGCCGCGGGACGCGGTGCTGATGGTCCGCGTCCTCGTGCTGCAGGCGCTCCACCGACCGGGCCGAGGACCAGCTGCGCGACCGCGTGAGCGTCATGCGCTTCGCGGGCCTTGCGCTGCAGGAAGCGGTGCCTGACGCCGAGACGATCTGGCTCTCCCGCGAGCAGCTGACGCGCTCGGGTGCTCTGGCGGGGCTGTTCGCGCGCTTCGACGCGATGCCGGCCGGGCGGGGCGTCCTCGCCATGGGCGCGAGCAAAGCGAACGGCCAGCAAATGACTGCGGCCGGCGGAGTGCTCACGCCGGCCGCGTCGCGGCGCCGGCGCAGCGCCGGCGCACCCTGTCGTGGCCTCACTCGGCCGGGGTTTCCGCCCCGCTCGCGATCGCGTCGCGCAGATCGACCGTCCACGTGCCGAGGCCGACGTCGTAGCTCGGCATGACCATGACGCCGGGGAAGGCCTCCTGCGCCTGGGCGACGATCGCCTCGGCGCCGCTCTCGGTGAGGCCGGCGAAGAACTAGCCGGGGGTGAGCGACCGCTGCGCCACAGCGTCGCCCGCGGCGAGGGCGAGCAGCGGCAGGGACGCGAAAAGCACCTTCTTTATGCGAGATGTCTCCTCTGGTGATCGATCGTCGCCGATCGCGACACGCGAGAGAGAAACCTTAACGAAGGTCTTCCGCTCCGCGCGGCTCAGGGCCAGCGCACCTCCGGCGGAAGGCTCATCAGGATCGCCTCGACATTGCCCCCGGTCTTCAGGCCGAACAGCGTGCCGCGATCGTAGAGCAGGTTGAACTCGACGTAGCGGCCGCGGCGTCGGAGCTGGTGCTCGCGTTCAGCCTCCGTCCAGGGCTCGCGCATGCGCCGCGCGACGATCTGCGGGAACACCTCGAGGAAGGCGAGGCCCACGTCCTTTGTGAAGGCAAAATCCGCCTCCCAGTCGCCGGTGTCGAGCGTGTCGTAGAAGATCCCGCCCACGCCGCGCGGTTCGCCGCGGTGCGGCAGGAAGAAGTAGCGGTCGCACCACTCCTTGAAGCGCGGGTAGTAGGTCGGGTCATGCCGGTCGCAGGCCGCCTTGAAGGCGGCGTGGAAGGTGTCGCGGTCCTCCTCCGTCTCGGGCCGGTCGAGGAACATCGGCGTCAGGTCGCCCCCGCCGCCGAACCAGCCCCTGGTGGTCACGATCAGCCGCGTGTTCATGTGCGCCGCCGGAACGCGCGGGCTTCGCATGTGCGCCACGAGCGAGATTCCCGATGCCCAGAAGCGCGGGTCCTCGGCCGCCCCGGGGATCTGGGTGCGGAACTCGGGGGAGAATTCGCCGAACACGGTCGAGACGTTCACGCCCACCTTCTCGAACACCCGGCCGCGCATCACGCTCATCACACCGCCGCCGCCGCCCGGCCGCTCCCAGGCCGTGCGCTCGAACCGGCCGGGGGGGAGGGTGGCGGCGAGCGGCGTGTCGGGCGCGTCCTCGAGCGCCTCGAAGGCGGCGCAGAGCCGGTCGCGCAGGGTCTCGAACCAGATGCGAGCGGTGTCGCGCTGTGACTCGGTCGGCACGGGCATGGGCGTATGGGGCGGCAGAGGCGCGCTGCCGTCAACGCCCCTCGAGCCTCTTGCGATTCGTCACGCCGCGTCCATCTCGCAGTCGCGAGGGTCTCGGCGCCGAGTTGCCCGGCGGCACGTCAGGCGCTATAGGCCCGCGGGCGTTGGGGGTTTCGAGGCAGGGCGCGTCCCGCACGGATGCCGAGCCGCCTCTCTGCGGCACTCTCCCTCTCCAGCGCTGAATAGCATGTGACGGTTCCACAGCGCGGCATCCACCTGCCGCCGCAGGAGGAGGACGAATGGCAGACGCGGCGACCGCGACCGCCCCCGCCCAGGCGCAAGGCTCCGAGCCACCGCGCCGTGACTTCCTCAAGCTCGTCACCGCAGCGATGGGCGGTGTCGCCGTCGGTGCCTTCGCCTGGCCCTTCATCGCGAGCATGAACCCCTCAGCGAGCGTTCTCGCGCTCGCCTCGACGGAGGTCGATCTCGCGCCGATCGCGGAAGGGCAGGCGATCACGGTGATGTGGCGCGGCAAGCCGGTGTTCGTCCGCCACCGCACGCCCGAGGACATCGCCGCCGCGCGCGACGTCAATCTCGCGCAATTGCCCGACCCGCAGCCGGACAGCGCGCGGGTGCAGAAACCCGAGTGGCTGGTGATGATCGGCGTCTGCACGCATCTCGGCTGCGTGCCGCTGGGCCAGCGCCCGACCGACCAGAAGGGCGACTTCGGCGGCTGGTTCTGCCCCTGCCATGGCAGCCACTACGACACCTCGGGGCGGATCCGCCGCGGGCCGGCGCCGCGCAATCTCGAAATCCCCGAGTACACGTTCCTGACCGACACCTCCATCCGAATTGGCTGAGGCACACAAGACGATGGTCGGCCTGCACAAGAGCACAATGAAGAACCCGGTGGTGCGCTGGATCGACGAGCGCCTGCCGATCCCGAGCCTGCTGCAGAAGGAATACGCGCAGTTCCCCACGCCGAGGAACTTCAACTACTTCTGGAACTTCGGCGCGCTCGCGATGGTGAACCTCGTGATCATGATCGTCACGGGCGTGTTCCTCGCGATGCACTACACGCCGCACACGGCCTATGCCTTCGACAGCGTCGAGCGCATCATGCGCGACGTGAACTACGGCTGGCTGATCCGCTACATCCACATGAACGGCGCCAGCATGTTCTTCATCGTCGTCTACATCCACATCTTCCGTGGCCTGTATTACGGTTCGTACAAGGCGCCGCGGGAGCTTCTGTGGATGCTCGGCGTCGTCATCCTGCTCCTGCTGATGGCCACCGCCTTCATGGGCTACGTTCTTCCCTGGGGCCAGATGAGCTTCTGGGGCGCGACCGTCATCACCAACCTCTTCAGCGCCATCCCGATCGTCGGGCCAGATATCGTGGTCTGGCTCTGGGGCGGATTCAGCGTCGACAACCCGACCCTCAACCGCTTCTTCTCGCTGCACTACCTCCTGCCGTTCGTGATCGTGGGCGTGGTGTTCCTGCACATCGTCGCGCTGCACGTCACCGGCTCGAACAACCCGCTCGGCATCGAGCCGAAGGGTCCGCAGGACACGATCCCCTTTCACCCCTACTACACGATCAAGGACACGTTCGGCCTCTGCATCTATCTGATCGTGTTCGCGTTCTTCGTCTTCTTCGCGCCGAACTACATGGGCCATCCGGACAACTACATCCCGGCCAACCCGCTGGTGACGCCGGCGCATATCGTGCCCGAATGGTACTTCCTGCCCTTCTACGCCATCCTCCGCGCCGTGCCGGACAAGCTCGGCGGCGTGCTCCTGATGTTCGGCTCGATCCTGATCCTGTTCGTGCTGCCCTGGCTTGATACGAGCCCGGTGCGCAGCATGCGCTTCCGCCCGCTCGCGCGCCCGTTCTTCTGGATGTTCGCGATTTCCTGCGTTGTGCTCGGCTACTGCGGCGCGATGCCGGCCGAAGGCATCTGGGTGACCATCAGCCGCGTCGGCACGGCCTACTACTTCATGTATTTCCTCGTGATCCTGCCGCTCCTCGGCAAGCTCGAGCGGCCGCTGAAGCTCCCCGAAAGCATCTCCGCCCCTGTGCTTCGCGGCGGCGGGCCAGTGCCTGCGGCTGCGGCGGCGAAGCCGATGGAGAAGGCGTGATGCGCCAGCTTCTCGCTCTAGCTGTCGCCGCTGCGGTTGCACTCTCGGCGCATGCCTCGCTGCATGCTGCGGGCGGTGCGCCGAGGCCGCCAGCGCAGGACTGGTCGTTCGGCGGGCTGTTCGGAACCTTCGACCGCGCCTCCGCCCAGCGCGGGTTCCAGGTCTACAAGCAGGTCTGCGCCGCCTGCCATGCGATGAAGCAGCTCAGCTACCGGAACCTCGCCGATATCGGCCTGTCCGACGCCGAGATCCGCGCCATCGCTGCGGAGGTGATGGTGCAGGACGGGCCGAACGACGACGGCGAGATGTTCGAGCGCCCCGGCCGCCCGTCCGACCGGTTCCGCAGCCCCTTCCCGAACGAGAAGGCAGCGCGGGCGGCGAACAATGGCGCCTATCCGGTCGATCTGTCGCTGATCATCAAGGCAAGGCCGTATGGGGCAGACTATCTCTACGCTCTGCTCACCGGCTATCGGGAGGAGCCGCCGCCCGGTGTTCCGGTGATGGAGGGGATGCACTACAACGACTGGTTCCCCGGCCATTGGATCGCGATGGCACGGCCTCTCTACGACGACCAAGTGACCTATGCGGACGGCACTCCAGCCACCACCGAGCAGATGGCGCGCGATGTGACGACCTTCCTGGCCTGGGCGTCGGAGCCCGAGCTCGAGCAGCGGCGCGCGATGGGGGTGCGGGTGATCCTGTTCCTGCTCGTGCTCGCGGGCATGACCTATGCTGTGAAGCGCAAGGTCTGGGCCGACCTCAAGCACTGATGCGGCGGTGCGAGCTGCGCTAGAACGGGGGGCCGCCCGGCCGGGCGGCCCCTTTCGTCTCGGGAGGCGCGCGCATGGCAGATCCTGTTCCCGAACCCGTCATCGGCATCATCGGCGGCTCGGGCGTCTATGACATCGAGGGCCTCGAGGAGGCGGAGTGGCGCGAGGTGCGCACGCCCTGGGGCCTGCCGTCGGGGGAGCTCCTGTTCGGCAGGCTCTCCGGCGTGCGTGTCGTGTTCCTGCCGCGGCATGATCGCGGCCATCGTCTGTCGCCGACCGATCTCCCCTACCGCGCCAACATCGACGCGCTGAAGCGTTCAGGCTGCACCGAGATCATCTCGCTCTCCGCCGTCGGCTCGCTCAGGGCGGAGCTGCCGCCCGGAAGTTTCGTGATCGTCGACCAGTTCATCGACCGCACCTTCGCCCGACAGAAGAGCTTCTTCGGCGCCGGCTGCGTGGCGCATGTCTCGATGGCCGATCCGGTGTGCCGGCGGCTCGGCGACGCGCTCGAGCAGGCCTGCCGCGACCTCGGCCTTCCGCACCGGCGCGGCGGCACCTATCTCGCGATGGAGGGGCCGCAATTCTCCACCCGTGCGGAGAGCGAGCTCTACCGCGCCTGGGGCTGCGACGTGGTGGGCATGACCAACATGCCGGAGGCGAAGCTCGCCCGCGAGGCGGAGCTCTGTTACGCGACCGTCGCGATGGTGACCGACTACGACTGCTGGCATCCCGAGCATGACCACGTGACCGTCGAGCTCGTGGTGAAGGTTCTGTTCGAGAACGCCGCCAAGGCGCGCGCGCTGGTCGCGCGCGTGGTGCCCGCACTCGGCGAGCGGCGCACGCTCTGCCACGCGGGCTGCCACACCGCTCTCGAGAACGCGATCGTCACCGCACCGGAGAAGCGCGATCCGTCTCTCGTGGCGCGGCTCGATGCGGTGGCCGGCCGGGTGCTCGGCCTCGAGGCCAGGGGCGAGGCCTGAGCGAGCAGGCGGCGCGGCGCCGCGGCCGTCGCGTCGCGCACCGCGCGATGGGCGCGGCACATGTTTCGCCGAGCGCTGCGGAGCGTATCGATTGACGGCTTCGCCGGCGAGGCGCTCTCTGTCCTCGGCAGTGTGTCGCTCTGTGGCGTGGCGGAGCGGGAAACGATCCGCCGTCGCATCGGCAAGCGGCCGGGCTCGCGGCGCGCGCGTCCGGCCCTCAGCCGAGGTGCTTGGCGAAGAAGGCGAGCGTCCGTTCTTGCGCGAGCTCGGCGTCCGCGCGGCTGAAGCTCGCCCGCTCGTCGCAGCCGAAGCCGTGCTGCGCGCCCGCATAGACGAAGATCTCCACCCCCGGCTGCGCGGCGCGGATCAGCTCGACGTCGCTCAGCGGGATCGAGGCGTCCTTCTCGGCGAAATGCATCTGAACCGGGCAGGTCGGCGTCTCGGTCCGCGTGGCGGCGATTCCGCCGCCATACCAGCAGGAGCTTGCGGCGAAGCTCCGCGTCCGCGTCGCCCCCCACCAGGCGACCGTTCCGCCCCAGCAATAGCCGACGATGCCCCGTTTCGCCCCGGCCGGCAGGGCGGCGGCGGCGGCCTCGATGTCGAGCACGGGGCCCGCCTCGGGCACCTTCGCCCGCAGCGCACGTCCGGTCGCGACATCGTCTGCCGTGTAGCCGAGCTCGACGCCGCGCTGTACCCGGTCGAACAGGGCCGGGGCGATCACCCGGTAGCCCTGGGCGGCGAAGCGCGCGCAAACGTTCCGGATGTGCCGGTTGACGCCGAAGATCTCCTGCACGACGACGAGCGCGCGCGACGCATCCTGTGGGCCATCCTGCCAGGCCGAGAGCGTGTGGCCGTCGGATGCCGTCAGCGTGATCGTCTCGCCCATGGTTGCGCCTCCCTGCTCGTCTCTCCTTGGGATGGACCAGCCGTGTGGCCGTCGCAACCCCTGCTCAGCGAAACGCCGCCACCAGGCCCGACAGGGTGAGGACCGAGACCAGCGTCGAGGCGATCACCGTCGCGCCGGCACGATCCACCCCGATGCCGTAGCGCGCCGCGAGCAGCACAGGGTTCGAGCCGGTGGGCAGCGCCGCGGCGGTGACCGTCACCGCTGTCTCCTGCGGGGTGAGGCCGATCGCGCGCGCGGCGAGCCACACGAGCGCGGGCATCAGGGCGAGCTTGGCGGCGGCAGCGAGCGCGACCTCCGCCCAGGCCGAGGCGAGGCGGAACGCCGCGAGCCCGGCGCCGAGCGAGACGAGGGCGACCGGCGCGGCCGCCTGCCCGAGCAGCTCGAGCGTCGCCTTCACCGGGCCGGGAAGTGGCGGCAGGCCGAGGAGCCGCCAGGCGAGTGCGGCAAGCAGAGCCGCGACGATCGGGTTCGTCACCACCGCGCGGCCGACGGGGACGAGCGCGCCGAGGCTCGCCGCGCCGCGCGCCGAGACCTCGAGCAGCACCGTCGTCACCCCGAGCAGGGCGAGGGAGTGGAGACCGACGATGCCGAGCAGCGTCTCGAGCGCCTCCGCCCCGAAGGCTGCGAGGGTGAGCGGAATGCCCATCGCGACGACATTGCCGAAGCCGGCGTTCAGTGCGGTGAGCGCCGCAGGCCCGATGCCGAGGCCAAGCCGCGTCCGAGCGGCCGCGAACACGAGCGCATAGACAGCGAAGCAGCCGGCGAAGAAGGCCGCCGCCGCACGCCCGCCGGCGCCGGCCGCCGAGACGCCGGCGGAGAACAGAAGCGCCGGCGCGGCCAAGGAGAAGGCGAACAGCACGAGCCCACGCTGCGCCGCCTGGTCGAGCACGCCGCGCCGCACGGCCACGAAGCCCAGCGCCACCAGAGCGAACACCGGCACGACCGTGGTGAGGACGGCGGCGATCGGTCCTGGCATCATCGGACCGGCCGAAAATCGTACCGCTGGGAGGCGTCAATGGGCGAGATCGTCAATCTCCGCCGCGCGCGGAAGGCGCGGGCGAAGGCCGATGCGGCGGCCGAAGCGGCGCGCAACCGCGCTCTGCACGGCCGCGGCAAGGCGGCCAAGGCGGACGCGGAGGCCGAGGCGGCGCGCCGGCGCCTGCGCGACCGCACGCTCGACGCAGGTCGGATCGCGCGCGACGATGAGCCCTCCTGACGGACGGTCACGGCGCCTGTTCCGGCGCCGCCGGCTCACCGGCGGGGGCCTGGTCGAGCGCCGGCCCCTCGGGAAGCGTGAGGCGGAAGCGCGTTCCCGACGGCCCTGTCGCCGCGAGCTCGATCTCCCCGCCATGGGCGCGAACGAGGTCGCGCGCGATCGCAAGCCCGAGGCCTGAGCCGCCGCGACGGCCGGACTGGAAGGGGCGGAAGGGATCGGCCGCGAGCGCGGCGGGAAGGCCGGGCCCGTCATCGGCGATCTCGATCGCGACCATTCCCTCCGCACGCTCCGCCGCGACGCGGATCACGGTCGCACCGGCCTCGATGGCATTCCGGAACAGGTTGAGCAGGACGCGGAACAGCGACTCCCGGTCGGCCGTGAGCGCGAGCCCGGGCCCGGCCGCGAGGGTGACGGTGGCCTCCGCCCGCCCGGCTGCCGCCTTCGCCGCCTCGGCCGCCTCGGCGACGAGCGGGGCGAGCGGGAAGGTGCTCGTCTGGAGTGTGGGCGGGCCTTCGCGCGCGAACTCCATCGTCCGGGTGGCGAGCGCGATCGCGCGCTCGATCGCGCCGAGCAGCATCGGTGCGGCCGCGCGCACCTTCGGGTCTGAGCTCGCGGAGAGACGGTCGGAGATGAGCAGGGCGGTGGCGAGCACGCCGCGCAGGTCATGCGTCACCTTGGCGAGTGCCGTGCCCAGGGCCGCGAGACGCGACTTGCGCCAGAGATCCTCGCGGATCGTCGCCTGCATCGCCGCCACCGCCGCGATCGCCGCGCCGATCTCGTCGTCGCGGTGCCGACGCGACGGCGCCTGGGGTGCCTCGGGGTCGGCCTCGAAGCGCCGTATGCTCTCGGTAAGCTCCTCGATCGGGCGGACAAGCAGGAGGCGGAGGGCGAGGTAGAGGAGCGCCGCTCCGGCGAGCGCAATGACGAGCCCGGTGGTGACGATCCGCGCCGCCGCCGCGCGCAGGGCATCGACGATCGGGGCGCGCAGGATCACGAGATCGACGATCGTCCCGGGGTCGACGGCGCTGACGCCGATCACGCGCACGGGCAGGCCGTCGCGGTTGGCGATGAGGCGGAGCGACAGCAGCGTCGCGCGCTGCAGGGTGAGCGAACGGAGGTCGATCGTGGTGCCGACCTGGAGCGGGCGGTCGTCGCGCGCGAGCGGCAGGAGCCTGCGGCCAGGCGTACGCAGCGAGACGAGCTCGACCCCCGCAAGCGTCAGAAGCTCATCCTGCAGGGCAGGGTCGAGCGGATCGCCGCCGGCAGCCTCGAGCGCCAGCGCGGCGAGATGCGCCCCGTTGACGCGCGCCTCGAGCCAGTCGTGGCAGGCGCGGCCGAGGGCTGGAAGAAGGATCGCGCCGAGCGCGAGCACGGCGAAGATCGCGGTCAGCCGCAGGAGCAGCCTCGCGAGGCTCTTCCCCGGCCGGTCTGGCGCTGCGGCAGGCGGCATCGGCGGCGAGTCTAGCACCCTGCGGCCGCCGCCGCCCCTCAGTCCCGGTAGCCGCGGAAACCCTCGAGCCGCCAGACCGTGTAGCGCAGCGCGGCGTCCGGGTGGGTCGGCACCGTCACCCGACCGATACGGGTCGCGTCCTCGAAGCGGCCGACCACGTCTGGGGCGCTGTCGCGCCGGGTGACGAACAGGAACGGGCCGCGATCGCCCGGAGCGAGAGCGGCCGTCAGCTCGAACTCGTTCCGAGCTATACCGTCCGCTTCCCACATCCGCGCATCGAGCGGGTGGGGGCGGACGTAGTAGATCAGGCTCGCCATGTCGCGGCGCTGCTCGAACAGGAGCCGTGCCCCGGGATGCTCGGAGGCGATCCGGGAGATCGCCGACCCGAGCGCCTCCCAGCCGCGCTGGCGCATCCAGGGGTCGGCCCGGCGCGGCAGCTCGATGCCGGCGGCGGCAAGGGCGGGGGGGCCGGCGAAGAGGACGAGTGCGGCCGCGAGGTGCAGCCCGACGGCGGCGCGCAACAGGATCACCCGGCCCGTCGCCAGCACCCAGGGCACGACGAGAAGCGTGCCGGCGAGGTAGATCGGTGCGGCCCAGTTCGCGTTGGCGCGGCTCGCGAAGGACTGCGCGAGCATCACGAGCCCCATCGGAGCGGAAAACAGCCCGAGCATGCGCGTCGTCGGCTCGGCCCAGGTCTCGCGCCGTGCGAGCACCCACAGCAGGAGCACGAAGGTGATCGGGCCGAACACGCCAAACTGGGCGCCGAAGAACTCGAGCCCCTCGCCTGGGTTGAAAGAGGGGCCGGCGCGGAGATTCGCGTTCTCGCCGACATGGCGGACGGTGGCGAAGCCGTGCGCGAGGTTCCAGGCGAGGTTCGGCGCGACCACGGCGAGCGCGACCCCGAGCCCAAGCCACGGCCCCGGTCCGCGCAGGAGGGTCGCGCGCGCCTCGCGGTCGAGCGCGAGCGTCAGCACGAGCCCGCCGAGGAAGCCTGCCATCGCATATTTGGCGAGGAACCCAAGGCCGAGAGCGAGGCCGAGCACCGCCCACCAGACTGCGCCCGCCCCCTCGCGCAGCCGCACGAGCGCGTAGAGGGCGGCGGCCCAGGCCGTCAGCAAGCCTGGGTCGGTCGAGACGATCGCCGAGGAGACCGACACCGCAGGTAGGGTCGCGTAGATGCCCGCCGTCCAGAGCGCGGCGCGGGGGCCCGCGAGGCGTGCCGCGGCGGCGCCGAGCAGCAGCGCGGTGGCGGCATGGAGGAGCGGCGAGGAGAGGCGTATGCAGCCCTCGCCGTCGCCGCAGAGGGCGGTGGTGCCCGCGATCAGCCAGGCGACGAGAGGGGGCTTCGTGACGTAGCCGAAGCGCAAGTCCTGCGCCCAGACCCAGTACTGCGCCTCGTCGGCATAGAGGTCGGGCGTGTCGAAGGCGAGCCAGACGACGCGCGCCAGCGTGATCGCCGCGACGAGGGCGAACGCGCGTGGCAGCCAAGCGGCACGCTCGGGCCTCGTCCGGGCCGAGGCCTCGCGTCGCGCCGCCACCGACTCACCCCGCATCGCTCCGCTGCCGGGCCGCGCCGGCGCGGCGTCGATCAGGCGGCGATCCGGGCCACTTCCTCGGGCGTCATCCGAACCGTTCGCTCATAGTCCTCGAGCAGCGTTCTCGTGATGTCGCCCGGGGTGAAGCGATAGGGCCCGATCTCGGCCACTGGCGTCACCTCGGCGGCGGTGCCGGTGAGGAAGCACTCGGTGGCGCGCGCCATCTCCTCGGGCATGATCGCCCGCTCGACCACCTTCATCTGCCGGTTGCGCGCAAGCCGCATCACGGTGCGTCGGGTGATGCCGTCGAGGAAGCAGTCCGGCAGGGGCGTGTGCAGCTCGCCGTCGATGACGAAGAAGATGTTCGCCCCCGTCGCTTCGGCGACCTGGCCGCGCCAGTCGAGCATCAGCGCATCGGCATAGCCCTTCGCCTCGGCGGCGTGCTTGTTGAGGGTCGCGATCATATAGAGGCCGGTGGCCTTGGCCGCGGTCGGCGCGGTCTTCGGGTGCGGCCGGCGCCATTCGCCGATGTCGAGGCGAATGCCCTTCATCCGGTCGGGGAAGTAGGCGCCCCATTCCCAGACCGCGATCGCGAGGTGGATCGTGTTCTTCTGCCCCGCCACACCCATCATCTCCGAGCCGCGCCAGGCGATCGGGCGGACATAGGCGTCCTGGAGGCCGGAGGCGGCGAGGGTGGCCCTGGTCGCCTCGTCGATCTCCTCGAGCGTCCAGGGAATGGTCATGTCCATGATCCTGGCGCTGTCGAGCAGGCGCTGGCTGTGTTCGGTGAGCTTGAAGACATGGCCGTTGTAGGCACGCTCCCCCTCGAACACGGCCGAGCCGTAGTGCAGGCCGTGGGTGAGAACGTGCAGCTTCGCCTCGCGCCAGGGGCGCAGGACGCCGTCGACCCAGATCAGCCCGTCGCGGTCGTCATAGGGAACGAGTGCCATGGACGCACCTTCATGAGCGTTGCGATGGTGTTTGGCGCAATCTTGTTGCGCGGGCTCTCCCCCGAGAGAAACCTTGGCGACGCTACGGTCGGCGCGCTAATATGTCAACGTCACTGACGTAACGAGCGCTCAACCCTGGAGAGACCCGGCCGCATGGATCCCCGCGGTGCCGCTTCGCTGCTCTTCCTGCGCGAGGAGGAGATACGCCTCGGCATGGAGTTGTTGTTCTTCGGCTATCGCGACTTCACCGCCGGGCCCGACGAGATCCTCGCCGCGCTCGGGATGGGCCGAGCCCACCACCGCGTTCTCTATTTCGTCGGCCGCCATCCCGGCATCACCGTCTCGGAGCTTCTCGCCATCCTGCGTATCACCAAGCAGTCGCTCGGCCGGGTGCTGAAGCCGCTCATCGAGGGCGGTTATGTCGTGCAGGCCCGCGGGCGGAGCGACCGGCGGCAGCGTCTTCTCACCCTCACGGCAAAGGGGGAGGAGCTCGAGCGGCGTCTGTTCGAGCGGCAGCGCGACACGCTCTCGCGCGCCTATCGCGAGTCGGGTGCGCAGGCGGTCGAGGGGTTCCGGCGGGTGATGCTCGGCATGATGGGGCCGGAGGCGCGCGCCCGGCTCGAGGCACGCGAGCGCGGCCCCGCGCGCCTCGAGCGTGGCCGGCCGGGTGAGACGCCGGTCGAGGCGGGGCGCGCGCCGCTGCGGGAGAGCGGCAAGGTCGCCTGATGGCCTCGCCCCCGCCGCCCGATGCCGCGCACCTGCTTGTGGTCGATGACGATTCGCGGCTGCGTGACCTATTGCGCCGCTTCCTCGAGCGGGAGGGGTTCAGGGTCACGGTCGCGCCCGATGCGGTGGAGGCGCGGCGCCTGCTCAAGGCGATGCAGTTCGACCTGATCGTGCTCGACGTGATGCTGCCCGGCGAGAGCGGCCTCGAGCTGACCGAGGCGGTGCGCCGCGAGCGCGACATCCCGGTTGTTCTGCTGACCGCGCGCGGCGCGCCGGAGGACAGGATCGCCGGCTTCGAGCGGGGGGCGGACGACTATCTCGCCAAGCCGTTCGAACCGCGCGAGCTCCTGTTGCGGATCCGCACCATCCTGCGTCGCCTCTCTGCGGCCGCGGCGTCGGCGGCGTCCGCCGGCCCGGTCCGGCTCGGCGATGCGGTGTTCGATCCCGCCCGCGGCCTTCTCACCCGCCATGGCGAGCCGGTTCGGCTGACCTCGGGCGAGGCGGCTCTGCTCGCCGCTCTTGCCGCCCGCGCCGGCGAGACGCTGACGCGCGAGGACCTCGCCGCCGCGCTCGGCCAGGAGGACCATGGCGAGCGGGCGATCGACGTGCAGGTGACGCGGCTGAGGCGCAAGATCGAGCGCGATCCGCGCGAACCCGCCTTCCTACAGACGGTGCGCGGCCGGGGCTACGTGCTCCGGCCCGGCTGAGGGCGGGGGATGCGCGCGCGGCTCAAGCGCCTTTTGCCGCGGACGCTCTTCGGCCGCAGCGTCCTGATCATCGTCACCCCGCTGATCGTGCTGCAGGCGGTGGCGCTGCAGATCTTTTACGGCACGCACTGGGAGGTCGTCTCGCGGCGCCTCGCCGCGGCGGTGGCGGGCGACATCGCGATGATCGTCGAGATGCTCGCCCGCCATCCGGGGGAGGAGACGCTCGCCTGGGTGACGCGCGAGGCCTTCGCACGGCTCGAGCTCGTGATCCGCCTCGAACCGGGAGCGGTCCTGCCCGAGGAGCCCGACCCGCGCACCGGCCCGGCCGAGGCGGAGCTCGCCGCCGCGCTGGCCGAGCGCGTGCGCCTGCCGTTCCGGATCGCCTGGCCGCGCACCGAGCGGGCGGTGGAGATCGCGGTGCAGCTTCCCGACGGGCTTCTCCATGTCGAGGCGCCGGCGAAACGGCTCTTCACCGGAACGGTCACCGTGTTCGTGATCTGGCTGATCGGCTCGGCGCTGATCCTGTTCGCGGTCGCGGTGCTGTTCATGAACAACCAGGTCAAGCCGATCCGCCGCCTCGCCGCCGCGGCTGAGGCGTTCGGCAAAGGCCAGGACGTGGCGCCGATCAAGCCAGAGGGGGCGGAGGAGGTGCGTCTCGCCGCCGCCTCGTTCAACCGCATGCGCGAGCGGATCGCGCGCTTCCTCGCGCAGCGGACGGAGATGCTCGCGGGCGTCAGCCACGACCTCCGCACGCCGATCACCCGGATGCGGCTCGGCCTGGCCATGCTCACGCCCAGGCTCGGCGAGGAGGACCGGGCGGAGGCGGCGGCGCTCGAGCGCGACCTCGCCGAGATGGAAGCGATGATCGAGGCCTATCTCGCCTTCGCGCGCGGCGAGGGAGCGGAGCAGGCGCAGCCTGCCGACCTCGCCGAGCTGATCGAGGAGGTGGCGCGCAAGGCGCGCCGAAACGGCGCCGTCGTCACCGTCGAGGCGGAGCCCTCGCTCGTCGTGCCGCTCAGGGTCGATGCGATGCGGCGCTGCCTGACCAACCTTGTCGACAACGCGAGACGCCACGCCGCGCATGTCTGGCTTGGCGCTGCGCGTTCCGTCCGGCCCTCGGGCGGGGCAGCGGTGCAGATCACGGTTGATGACGACGGCCCAGGAATCCCGCCCGAGCAGCGGGAGCACGCCTTCCGCCCCTTCGTCCGGCTCGGCGCCACGGCCGGCGCGGGCGGCACGGGGCTCGGGCTGTCGATCGCGCGCGACATTGTGCGCGCGCATGGCGGCGAGATCGCGCTCGAGGAGAGCCCGCGCGGGGGCTTGCGCGCCCGGATCAGCCTCCCGGCATGACCAGGCCAGGCGACGGATGCAGACGACGGGGCGGGAGGGGCCGGCCTCGCGCCCCGTCGCTTCGGGAAGGCGCCGCTTACTCCTTACCCGCGGCGGCCATCATCGCCTTCACCTCGTCAAGCGCCTCGGCCACCCGCTTGTTCAGCATGGCGAGCGTCTCGCTGGAGACCTTCTGCACCATGTCCTGAAGCTCGCGCATGTTCTGCATCGCCTTCTCGAAGCCGGCCTTCATCAGCTCGGCCTGCTTCGCCGCCTTGGCCTGAGGCGCCTCGGCCGAGGCGAGCGCCTTCATCGCCTCCGTTAGATCGGCCATCGCCTGCTGGAGGATCTCGAGGTTGCGCTTGGCGACCGCCTGCATGCCCTCGAGCGCGAGCTTGTTGGCGGCGGTGAGCGTCTCGATGTTCCTGCGCTGCGCCGCGACCATCGCCTCGATATCGACCTGTGGCAGCTTGAACTCGGCCATCATCTTGGTGATGTCCATATCGAACACGGTTTCCGGCTTCTTTGGCATGGTCGTCGTCCTTGTCCCGTTCGGCGGTGTTACAGGCGGGGCGGCACCGCGCCCGATCGGGGCACGATGGCGCGAGCGGTCTCGCAACGAGCGCTGTCTAGCCACCCGGTAAGGCCGGGTCAAACCCTATTGTGCAGTGCGGCAAAATCACCCGGGCGACACCTTGTCGGAGGCCGCAACCGGCTCCTGCTGCGTTGCGTCGGGTGGGGCGGCGGCGGGGCGGCCGGGCAGGAGCGGCTCGAGCGTTCGCGCGAGGCTCTCCGCCCGGCCGAGCAGCCGGTCGAGCGCCGCCATGGTCGCGCTCATGTCGGCGCTCTCGTCCTTCGCCCAGGCGCGGAAGGCGCCGAGCCAGACGGCGAGCAGAGCCTTGGCGCGAAGGCGCCCGGCGAGGCCGGCGGCAGGGATGCCGGCGGCCTCCAGCATCCATGCCATCGAGCGCAGCCCGGCCGAAGTGCCGAGCGCAAGCAGGCACGGATCGGCGGGGAGGGCGCGGGCGATCGCGAGCACGCCGGCGCGGTGCGGCTGGAGCGACTCGAAGCGACGCATCAGCACGTCGAACAGGCGCTCGCGCGGGGTGTCGCCCTGCGCCGGCTCGGCGAGCGCCGCGGCATCGACGAGGGCGAGGAAGCGGAGAAGCAGCGCCTCCCGGCTGCCGTAGCGCGTCCTGAGCGGAGCAAGGCTGCACCCTGCCTCCGCCGCCACGGCCGCGAGCGTCACCCCTTCCCAGCCCTCGCGGCCGGCCACGCGCAGAAGCGCCGCTGTCACCTCGCGGTCGAACTGGTCGATGCCGTCCATGGGATCGAGGATAGACCGAGGCGGCCTCAGCCGGCGAGGTCTCGCGAGCGGCGTGTCGCGGCCGCGACGGCGCGCGCCATGAGGTCGGGCAGGCCGCCTTCGGCCATCAGCACGGAAAGCGCCGCCGCCGTGGTGCCGCCCGGGCTCGTGACGTTCCGCCGAAGCTCCGCCGCGTCCTCCGCGCTCGCCGCAAGCAGGGCGCCTGCGCCGGTGACCGTCTCCCGCGCGAGCCGGCGGGCGAGAGGGCGCGGCAGGCCCTGCGCCACCCCCGCCTCCTCCAGAGCCTCGGCGAGCAGGAACACATAGGCCGGCCCGCTTCCCGACACCGCGGTGACGGGGTCGATCAGCGCCTCGTCCTCGACCCAGGCGACCGTCCCAATCGCGCCGAGGAGCGAGTCGCACAAGGCGCGGTCGGCCGCCGTCACGCCGGCGCCGGGGCAGGCGACGGTGATCCCACGCCGCACGGCGGCCGGGGTGTTCGGCATCGCGCGAACGATCCGGCCCGCGCCCCCGAGCAGGGACGACAGCCCGGCGATCGTCCTGCCCGCCATGATCGAGAGGAATACAGCCGTGTCCGCGAAGCGCGCGTAGGCCGGAACGACCGACGCCGCTTCCTGCGGCTTGACGGCGAACACCACCGCCGCCGGGGCGAGGCGCTCGGGAAGGGCTTCGGGCGTGGCGGCGACCGCGACGAGGGAAGAGGCGTCGGGCACGGCGGCGCGGGGTTCGACCACGGCCACGCCGCGGCCCGCTTCGCGCCAGCCGGCGAGCATCGCCCCGCCCATCTTGCCGCAGCCGACGAGCAGGATCGTTGCCTCGGACGCCATCGCTGCCGCCCCGACGCTCGCGACGGTCAGGCCTCGCCCGCGCACTCGAGCATGGCGGCGGCAAGCGCGTCGGCCGGCGTCTTGCCGCCCCAGAGCACGAACTGGAAGGCCGGGAAGAACCGCTCGCACTCGGTGATCGCGATGTCGACCATGTCCTCGAGCGCCTCGACCGAGAGGCCGGAGGCGCCGCGCAAAAGAACCGAGTGCCGGAATACAGGCACGTTCTCCTCCGTCCAGATGCCGAAATGGCCGAGCCAGAGCTTCTCGTTGGCAAGCGCGAGCAGCTCGTGCACGGCAGCCTTGCGTGGCCCCGGCACCTTGAGGTCGAAGGCGCAGAAGAAATGCATCGCGCTGATCTCGCCGCACCAGGTGAAGTGCAGCATGTAGTCGCACCACCGCCCGGGCACCTCGACGGCCATCTCGTCGTCGCCGCGGCGATCGAAGGTCCAGTCATTCGCCGCGACGATCTGTTCGAGAAGATCGAGCGGATTGGCGGTGGCTGACTCGCGGAGGGCGAGGCGGTCGGTCATGGCCGCATGCTCCCGTGGCAAGGAGGTGGCGTCGCTGCCCCGCGCGCGGGCGGGGCGAACTCGGGCCCTGGGTGACCGGGCCGAAACCCCGACATCTTGTTGCCGGCGAACCCCTTTCACACCATTGCTAGATTACGGGGTGAGCATCCCGCGCCGCAAGGCTTCTCTACGCGCGGCCGCCGATGTCACGCAGGCGTCATGGGGCCTGGGCCGCCGGCGGCGTGTCGCCCTCGCCCGTCGATACCTGGTCGGCGAGCCGCGCCTCGAGCGCGGCCACACGGGCGGCGAGCGCCTCCTGCTCGCGGGCGAGCTTCGCCACGAGCTCCCGAAGCACCTCCACCTCCTCGCGCGCGGCGAGGTCGAGCCGCTGCGCCGCTTCCTCGGTCGCCGAGCGGAGGAGCTCGCCCATTTCCCGCCTCAGCCCTGCAAGAGCCGAGATCGCCCCACCCGCCACGCCCGCGAGATCGTCCGCCACGCTGCCGCGCATCACCCTCTCTCCTTGCCCGGGCTCGCTTGCCGCCCCTTCCGAGCGGACCCTATAACCCCACGCGCGGATCGGGCAATGCGCCGTGCGGCGCGCGCAGCAGCGGAACGCAAGGCGGGCATGTATCTCGTCACCGGGGGAGGGGGGTTCATCGGCTCGAATATCGTCGCCGCGCTCGCCGCCCGCGGCGAGGAGGTCGCGGTGTGCGACCGCTTCGGCACGGAGTCGAAATGGCGCAACCTCGCCAAGCACGCGGTCGCGGAAGTGATAGAGCCAGAGGGCCTTCACGCCTGGCTCGAGCGGGCGCCGCGGCTGAAGGGCCTCGTCCACATGGGCGCGATCAGCGCCACCACCGAGACGGATGCCGATCTCACCCTCCGCACTAATCTCACCTTGTCGCTCGCCCTGTGGGAGTGGTGCGCGAGCCAGGACGTGCCCTTCGTCTATGCCTCTTCGGCCGCGACCTATGGCGCGGGCGAAGCCGGCTTCGACGACGAGGCCACGCCTGAGGCGCTCGCGCGGCTGAGGCCTCTCAACCTCTACGGCTGGTCGAAGCACCTGTTCGACCGGCGCGTGGTCGATCTCGTTGCGCGCGGCCGCCCGCGCCCGCCGCAATGGGTCGGGCTCAAGTTCTTCAACGTCTACGGCCCGAACGAATACCACAAGGGCGGCATGATCTCGGTGGTCAAACGCAAGGCCGACGAGATCGCCGCCGGCGGCCCCGCCCTTCTCTTCCGAAGCGGGCGGCCCGACATCGCCGACGGCGAACAGAAACGGGATTTCGTCTGGGTCGGAGATTGCGTGTCGGTCGTCTTGTGGCTGCTCGACACGCCGTCGGTCTCGGGGCTCTACAATCTCGGCACCGGGCGGGCGCGGAGCTATCTCGAGCTCGCACACGCCGTCTTCGCGGCGATGCGGCGGGAGCCGGAGATCGCCTTCATCGACATGCCCGAGGCGCTCAAGGGCCAGTACCAGTATTTCACCGAAGCGCGGATGGAGCGGCTGCGGGCCGCAGGCTACACGGAGCAGTTCACCCCGCTCGAGCAGGGGGTCGAGATCTACGTCCGCCGCTACCTGAGTCAGGACGACCCCTACGCATGAGGCTCGCCGCCGCAACCCTCGCCGCTGCCTTCGCCGCCGCCGCCTGCGCTCCGGTCGATGCGCTGAACGCGCTGACGCCCAACGAGGGCGTGCGCCGGGTGGCCGAGCTGCGCTATGCCGAGGGACCGCGGGGCAGGCTCGACCTCTACCTCCCGCCTGGAGAGGTGGCAGCGGACGCTCCGCTGCTCGTGTTCTTCCACGGCGGCGGCTGGCGGTCCGGGGCGAAGGAGGACTACCGCTTCCTGGGCACGGCCTTCGCCGCGCGCGGCTTCCTGGTGGCGATCCCCAACTACCGGCTCGTGCCGGAGGTGCGCTGGCCCGCCTTTGCCGAGGACGGCGCGGCAGCCGTCGCCGCCCTGCCTCGGCTCCTCGCCGGGCAGGGGCTCGGAGCGTCCCGGCCCCTGGTGCTCGCCGGGCACTCCGCCGGGGCGCACACGGCGGCGATGCTCGCGCTTGATCCGCGGTGGCTCGGCGCGCACGGCCTCTCCCCCTGCCGCGACGTCGCCGCCCTGCTCGGCCTCGCCGGCCCCTATGCCATCTTCCCGACCGGCGCGCGCATGGTGGTCGCCGCCTTCGGGCCGGCGCCGCAACCCGCCGAGGTGTCGCCGCTCGCCCAGGTCTCGGCCGCCGCGCCGCCTGCCGTCCTGATCGCCGGTGCGTCGGATACGCTCGTCAGCCCGCGCAACAGCGAGGCTCTGGCGGAGGCGCTCGCGCGCGCGGGCCGGCCCGCCGCGCTGCATCTGCTTCCGGGCGTCGGGCACATCGACCTCATCGCCGCGGTCGCCGCGCCGCTGAGGCATACTGCGCCGACACTCGAGGTGGCCGTCTCAGCCCTGCGCGCCGCCCTCGCCGCGACGCCGCGCGCCTGCGCCTGACCCGCCCGCCGATGCTGGGCATCCTTCCCTTCCCGGCGATCGACCCGGTGCTCGTCTCGGTCGGGCCCTTCGCGGTGCGCTGGTATGCTCTCGCCTACATCGCCGGGATCGTCGCCGGCTGGATGCTGATGCGACGCCTCGCCGTCGCCCCGCCCCCCGTTGCGACCCGCGACCAGGTGGACGATTTCCTGACCTGGACCGTGGTCGGGATCATTCTCGGCGGGCGGCTCGGCTACGTGCTGTTCTATCGGCCCTCGCACTACCTCGCGAACCCGCTCGAGGCGCTGATGGTATGGCAGGGCGGGATGAGCTTCCACGGCGGGATGATCGGCATGATCATGGCGATCGTGCTCTTCTGCCGCGGCCGGGGGATCGACATGCTCGGCTTCGGCGATCGTGTGGCGACGGTTGCGCCGATCGGCCTGTTCCTCGGCCGCTGCGCCAATTTCATCAACGGCGAGCTCTGGGGCAGGCCCTGGGACGGGCCCTGGGCGATGATTTTCCCCGCCGATCCTCTGCAGCTGCCCCGACACCCGAGCCAGCTCTACCAGGCGGCGCTCGAGGGTCTCGTTCTGTTCGCGGTGATGGCAACGCTTGCCGCGCGTACGGAGGTGCGGGCGCGGCGCGGCCTGCTCGCCGGCCTCTTCCTTGCCGGCTACGCGGCGGCGCGCAGCATCGGCGAGCTGTTCCGCGAGCCGGACGCGTTCCTGGGGTTCCTCGTCTTCGGCACGACCATGGGGCAGCTCCTGTCGCTTCCGATGCTCGCGGCGGGGCTTTGGCTCGTGGCCACGAGCGGCCGGCGCAGGGTGGCGTGATGCGGCCGACGCAGGCGATCGCCGGCTCTGCCCCGGTGCGGCTCGACCGGTTCATGGCCGACGCCAACGCTGCGTATTACGCCGCGCGTGACCCGTTCGGGCGGGCGGGCGATTTCATCACCGCTCCCGAGATCACCCAGGCGTTTGGCGAACTCTTGGGCCTCTGGGCCGCCGCTGTGTGGGAGGAGATGGGCGCGCCCGCGCCGGTGATCCTCGCCGAGCTCGGCCCGGGCCGCGGCACGCTGATGGCGGATGCGCTGCGTGCCGTGGCGCGCGCAGCCCCGCGCTTCCGCGACACCCTTCGCCTCCATCTCGTCGAGACGAGCCCGCGCCTGCGCGCGGCCCAGGCTGACCGCCTCGGCGGCGCCGTCGCTGCCTGGCACGAGGATCCCCTCTCCCTGCCTCCCGGCCCGCTGATCCTGATCGCCAACGAGTTCCTCGATGCCCTGCCGATACGCCGCTTCCTGCGCGAGGGCGGGGCCTGGCGCGAGGTGGCGGTGGTGTCGGAGGGCGGGCGGCACCGCTTCGTGACGGTTCCGGCGGAGCCGCCAGAGGACATCCGCGCGCTCGGCGGCGGCGAGGTGTGCGAGGCGGCGCGCGATCTCGCCGCTTGGCTCGGCGCGCGGCTTGCCGCCTCGGGCGGAGCGGCTCTCTTCCTCGATTATGGGCCGGCGGATGTGACGCCCGTGGACAGCCTCCAGGCGGTGCGCGGCCACGCCCGGGCCGACCCGCTCGAGTCTCCCGGAAGTGCCGACCTCACCGCCCATGTCGACTGGCGCGCCGTCGCCGCCGCCGCGCGCGCAGCCGGTGCCGCCGTACAGGGCCCGGTGCCGCAGGGAGAGTTCCTGCGACGCCTCGGCCTGCCCGAGCGCACGGCGATCCTCTGCCGCAACGCCGCCCCTGGCGTGGCACGGTCGCTGCAGGCCGGAGCGCGGCGTCTGATGGACCCCGACGCGATGGGGCTTCTGGTCAAGGCGCTCGCGGTCTGCGACCCTCGCCTGCCGCTCCTCCCCGGTTTCGCCCCATGACCCTCGCGCCGCTGACAGACCCGTCGCTCGACGCGCTGCCGCATGGGTTCTTCACCCGCGCGGGCGGGGTGTCGCGTGGCGCCTTCGCGAGCCTCAATTGCTCGCTCTCGGGAAGGGACGACCCTGAGGCGGTGGCCGAGAACCGCGCCCGCGCCGCCCGCTCGCTCGGCTTCGCTCCCGACCGGCTCGTCGGGCTGTTCCAGGTGCACTCGGCCGAGGTCGTTGTGCTGCAGGAGCCCTGGGCGACGGGGGCGCGGCCAAAGGCGGATGCGATGGTCACGCGCCGGCGCGGGGTGCTGCTCGGCATCGTCACGGCTGATTGCGCGCCGATCCTATTCGCCGACGTGGAGGCCGGCGTCATCGGGGCGGCGCATGCCGGCTGGCGCGGCGCTCTTGCCGGGATCGTCGGCGCGACGGTCGCGGCCATGGAGCGTCTCGGCGCACGGCGCGAGCGGATCGCCGCCGTGATCGGCCCCTCGATCCGCCAGGCGAGCTACGAGGTCGATGCCGCGTTCCGCACCCGCTTCCTCGAGGCCGACCCTGGCAACGCCCGGTTCTTCTCGCCCGGCCGCCCGGGCCATGCCCAGTTCGATCTCGCCGGCTTCTGCGCCGCGGCGCTTGCCTCGGCCGGGGTCGGCACGGTCGCCGTGGTGGCGGCCGACACCTTCGCCGAGGCGGAGCGCTTCTTCAGCTATCGCCGCGCCACCCTCGCGGGCGAGGGCCCGATCGGGCACCAGCTTTCGGCGATCGGGCTGCCCTGACGGCCGCCCTGCCCCGGACCGCGCCGGCGTGCTAGGAACGCCGTGCCATGCCTTATCTCTGGATGTTCCTCTTCCTGCTTCTGCTCGGGATGCTCGCGACCTGTGCGCTCTGATCTTGGCCTCGCGCGGGCGGTGATCGTCGCTCTCGCGCTCGCGGGCTGCGTCTCCCTGCCGATGCCGTTCGAGCCAGGCAGCACCCCCTCGCCCGCGCCCGTGTCGCTCATCCGCCCGCCGCCGGCGCGGATCGTCATCCCCCCGCCCGCCTCGGCCGGGCTCGGGGCTGACCGGGCGCAGCACTTCGCCGCTGAGCTTGCCTCGGCGCTTCAGGAGCTCGAGGTGCCCGCCACCGCTGCGGGGATACGGAACCCCGAATACCGTCTGCTCGTGAACGGCGAGGCGGAGGCGGGGCTCGTCCGCCTGACCTATTCGCTCACGGGTCGTGACGGCAGGCAGATCGCCGCCACGGGAGGGCCGCGGCCGGTGCCGGCCCGAGCCTGGGCAGAGGCCGCGCCGGAGACGCTCCGGGCCGTGGCGTCTGATGCCGCGCCGGCGATCCTGCGCATGCTCGGCGCGGTGGAGGCGAGCGCGCGGGAGCAGGCCCCTGGGGCGGCTGCCAGGCGCCTCCCTTCGGCCACGCTTCCCGCGATCGTCGGCGCGCCGGGAGACGGCGCCCGCTCGCTCGATCGCGCGCTGCGCGCCGCGCTCGAACGCGAGGGCGTGGTGGTGGCGCCGGAGGGGGCAGAGGCCGAGTTCCGCATAGCCGGCCGGGTGGCACGTGCTCCCGCCGGCCGGGCGCGCGAGCGTGTCGAGATCGTCTGGACCGTGTTCCGCGCCGACGGGCTCGAGCTCGGGCGCGTGGCGCAGCTCAACGAGGTGCCGCGCGGGGCGCTCGACGGGCTGTGGGGGGATGTGGCGGTGATCGTGGCCGATCAGGCCGCGCAAGGGGTGGTCGAGGTCATACGCCGCCACCGCGACGGCGACTGACGCCCCGCGCCGGCCCTGAGGCCCGGTTTACACGGTTCCGTGCCGTTGCTACCAACCGCCCGCCGGTCGTCTCGCCGTGCGCTCCGCCAAGCCCAAAAGGTTCCGCCAGCGATGAAGATCGTCGCCTGCAACTCCAACCGCCCGCTTGCCGAGGCGGTCGCGACGGCGCTGAACATCCCGCTCACCAAGGCCTCGGTCCGGCGCTTCGCGGACATGGAGGTGTTCGTCGAGATCCACGAGAACGTTCGCGGCGAGGACGTGTTCGTCGTCCAGTCGACGTCCTATCCCGCGAACGACAACCTGATGGAGCTCCTGATCACGCTCGATGCGCTGCGCCGCGGCTCGGCGCGGCGCGCGACCGCGGTGATCCCCTATTTCGGCTATGCGCGGCAGGACCGGAAATCGGGGCCGCGCACGCCGATCTCGGCCAAGCTCGTCGCGAACCTCATCACCGAGGCAGGCGCCGACCGGGTTCTGACGCTCGACCTTCACGCCGGGCAGATCCAGGGCTTCTTCGACATCCCGGTCGACAACCTCTTCGCCGCGCCGATGTTCGCCGCCGACATACGCGAGCGCTACAAGGGCCGTGACCTGATCGTCGTCTCCCCTGATGTCGGGGGGGTGGTGCGGGCGCGGCAGATCGCAACCAGGCTGAACGTCGATCTCGCCATCATCGACAAGAGGCGCGAGCGCGCGGGCGTGTCGGAAGTGATGAACGTGATCGGCGAGGTCGAGGGGCGGCACTGCATCCTTGTTGACGACATCGTTGATTCCGCCGGAACGCTCTGCAATGCGGCCGAGGCCTTGATGAAGAACGGCGCGACCGGTGTCTCGGCCTATGTCACGCACGGGGTGTTCTCAGGCGGGGCGGTGGCGCGTGTCGCCGCCTCGCCGATCGAGATGATGACCACGACCGACAGCATCCTCGCGACCGAAGCGGTGCGCGTCAGCCACAACATCCGCCAGATCACGATCGCGCCTCTGCTCGCCGAGGCGATCCGGCGGATCAGCGAGGAGAGCTCCGTCAGCTCGCTGTTCTGCTGAGGCGCGCTGCCACAGCCGCTGGACGACAAGCGCGGCGGTCGGTCGCGAAACCGCACCTGCATCGGCGCACGTCACACAGCTTGCGTCTCCATCACGAAATGTTATAACATTAACCATCTCTTTTGCCAGTGAGGGGTGCTGTGAAGGTCGCCTACGTGTTCATCTCTCCCATGGCTGCAACCTTCAAGCTCGCGCGGATGATCCTGCCGCAGCTCGAAGCAGGGCAGCATGGTGCCGAGGTGGTCGGCATGATGTTTTTCGACGACAATCTCTTCGTGCTTCGCCGTGGCGACGAGATTGGAGAGCGGCTGGCCAAGCTCGCTGCCGAGCGCAACATTCTCCTCATGATGTGCGACGACTGTGCGATCCGCCGCGGCCTTGGTGAGGGCGATTTCCACCAGTGCGGCCGAGGCGAGGTCAAGCCGAAGGACTGCGTGCCGGGTGTGGTGGCAGGCTGCTTTCCCCAGCTTTATGCAGCGCTTGCCGCCAACCCGCCTGATAACGTGATCTCGCTCTGAAAGCGGAAATCCTGCGTCTCCGCATCAGCCCGCGACGCCGCCCAAGTCGAGGAACGCCTGTTCCTCTGACGTTGTCATGCGCTCGAAGGCGGGGTTGCGGTGCGGGAAACGGCCGAAACGCGCAATGATGTCGCGGTGGACGAGCGCATGCTTGAGCGTCTCTCCGTACAAGGGCCCGCAGAGCGCAACGTACCGCTCCTGGTGGCCCAGGTACTCCGCGTGCATGAAGGGCAGGTAGAAAGAACACGCGGAGGTCATGAGCGACGCTGCGGTCATGCTCCGCCGCGATCGCCGCCTCGGCGAAGGCAAGCGCGCGCGGGTACATGTGTGTCGTGCCGCGGAAGGCATTGCAGGGGAACTGGTCGAGCAGGATCAGGAGCGCAAGCGCGCTCTCGGGCGCCTCCACCCAGTCGTCGTGCGCGCGCGCCGCGGCCTCGAGGTGCAGCGCCATGAAACGATCGCGGAACAGCTTATCGAACGCGTCGTCGCGGCGGAATCAGCGCTCGCGCCCGGCGTCGCGCCAGAACGCCACCACGCTTCCCGCCGTCTCGGCCATCCCGATCCTCCCGCCCCCTCTTGCGCCCCCGGCGCCGCCTGATCAGAGTGCCGCCCGCTTCACCCCGAACGCCAGAGGTCACGTTGACGATGAAGCTGTTCTACAGCCCGGGCGCCTGCAGCCTCGCCGTCCACATCGCGCTGCACGAGAGCGGCAAGAGCTTCGAGGCGGTGCGCGTGAACCTCAAGGACGGCGAGCAGTTCTCGCCCGAGTTCCTGAAGGTCAACCCGAAGAGCAAGGTGCCGGCGCTTGCGCGCGACGATGGCTCGATCCTCACCGAGTGCCCAGCGATCCTGTTCTGGGTGGCGCGCACGAGCCCTGAGGCGAAGCTTCTGCCGGACGACGCGGACGGCGAGGCGCGCGCTCTCGAGTGGATGAACTTCATCTCGGGCAGCATCCACAACGGCGGCTTCACCCGGATCCTGCGTGCCGAACGCTTCGTGGGTGCGCCCGAGCACGCCCCGGCCGCGAGCGAGAAGGCTAAGGCCGACACGATCAAGTATCTCACGATCGCCGAGGAGATGCTCGCTGGCCGCGACACCGCGCTCCCGTCCGGCCACTCGGTGGTGGATGACTATCTCTTCGTGATCGCCCGCTGGGTGCCGCGCACTGGCAAAGAGCTCTCCGACTTCCCTGCCCTCAAGCGTCTCCATGACCGGGTGGCCGCGCGCGAGGCGACGAAGAGGGCGCTCGCCGCAGAGGGGCTTGCCTGAATGGCCGCTGCGGCCGGAGGCGCCGGCACGGGGGGCGAGGGGGGCGGCACCGCCCCTCTGGCCGACGCGGCCCGCCGCGCGGACGGCTTCGGCTGCTGGTGATCACCCCCGTCGCCTTCTGGTTCCTGCGCCATGGCGAGACGGAGTGGAACGCGCGGTCGCTCAGCCAGGGCAGCACCGACATTCCCCTGAACGAACGCGGCATCGCTCAGGCTGAGGCTGCGGCGAAGCTGCTGAAGGGTCGGGGCATCACCACGATCATCCACTCCCCGCTTGCGCGGGCGCGGCGCACCGCCGAGATCGTCGCCGCCGAGCTCGGCCTGCCGCTCGCCGAGGACGAGGACCTCCGCGAGAGCGCCTTCGGCACGCACGAAGGCCAGCCGATGGGCGCGTGGTTCGCCGAGTGGGTCGCGGAACGCTACACCCCGCCCGGCGGGGAGCGCTTCGCCGATCTCCGCACCCGCGCCGTCGCCGCGGTCAACCGAGCGCTCGGCGAGCCGCCCGTGGTGCTTCTCGTCGGCCACGGGGCGTTCTGGCGTGCCATACGCTCTGCCCTCGGGCTCGAGGTGAATGTGCGGACGCCGAACGCCACCCCTCTGTTCGTCCGCCCGCCCGCCGATCGGGCCGGGGCCTGGACGCTCGAGGTCCATCCTCCGGCCTGACTTGCCTTTCTCGGCGGTTTCCCCTAAAGGCCTGCTCGCGCCGGCACCCCTGGAGGCCGGCGCTTCTCTTTCGCGAAGGAGCCGACGATGGTCGAGGTCGTGACGATCGAGGCCGTGGCGCGCGAGCGGGCCGGCAAGGGGGCGGCGCGGGCGACACGGCGTGCGGGCCATGTGCCCGGGGTGATCTACGGGGCGAAGCAGCCGCCGCGCCTCCTCTCGGTCGATCCGCGGGTGGTGCTTAAGGAGCTGCACCGGCCTGGCTGGCGGTCGCGCCTCTATGATGTGAAGGTGGGCGAAGTGACCGAGCGTGCGCTCCTGCGCGACGTCCAGTTCCACCCGGTGACGGACCGGCCGCAGCACGTCGATTTCCAGCGCCTCGCCGCCGGGCAGGAGATCCGCGTCGGCGTCGAGGTGGTGTTCCTCAACGAGGCCGCCTCGCCCGGGCTGAAGGCGGGCGGGGTGCTGAACGTCGTGCGCCACGAGGTCGAGGTCTATTGCACGCCCGAGACGGTTCCCGAGAAGTTCGAGATCGACCTCACCGGCCTCACGATCGGGGATACGATCCACTGGAGTGCGGTGAAGGCTCCGCCCGGGATCAGGCCGGTGATCGCCGACCGCGATTTCACCATCGCGACGATCGCGCCACCCACCAAGCAGGTCGAGACGGCGGCGTCGGCCGAGGCGGCGTCCTCGGCGGCGCCGGCGAAGGGTGCGGCACCTGCCGCCGGCGGCAAGGCCGCTTCGGGCGGCGGGGCCAAGGCCGCGCCGGCCGCCAAGCCTGCGAAGAAGTAGCGGCCACGCCCCGGTTCCGGGGCGGGCGGGGGTGCGATGAAGCTCTGGGTCGGCCTCGGCAATCCGGGGCCTCAGCACGCGCGCCAGCGGCACAACATCGGCTTCATGGCGCTCGACGCGATCGCCGCGCGGAACCATTTCTCGCCGTGGCGGTCCCGCTTCCGCGGCCAGGTCGCCGACGGAACGATCGCGGGGGAGAGGATCCTCGCCCTCAAGCCCGAGACCTGGATGAACGACAGCGGCGCCTCGGTGCAGCAGGCAGCGCATTTCCACCGGCTCCCGCCGGAGTCGATCTGCGTGTTCCATGACGAGCTTGACCTTCCGCCGGGCAAGGTGCGCGTCAAGAAAGGAGGCGGGGCGGCTGGCCACAACGGTCTGCGCTCGATCGACCGCGCTCTCGGCGCGCAGGACTACTGGCGGGTGCGGCTCGGCATCGGCCATCCGGGCCAGAAGGAGCGGGTGACCGGCCATGTGCTTGGCGACTTCGCGAAGGAGGACAGCGCCTGGCTCGAGCGCCTGCTCGAGGCGGTGGCCGAAGCCGCGCCGCTGCTCGCGGAAGGGCGGGCGGAGGCGTTCATGAACCGGGTAGCGGCTCTGACCCAGCCGGGGCCCTAGGGCGCATCGTCCGCGTAACCGGTCATCGGCCTTGGGCGCGACGACGCGGAGCAGCTGAAGGTGGAGCGGTGTCCGGGCTTGGGGAGACCGCCCGAAGCGAGGAGAGGCGATGGGGTTCACCTGCGGCATCGTCGGCCTGCCGAATGTCGGCAAGTCGACCCTCTTCAACGCGCTGACGGCGACGGTCGCGGCGCAGGCGGCGAACTACCCATTCTGCACGATCGAGCCGAATCTCGGCCGGGTGGCGGTTCCGGACAGGCGGCTCGAGACGCTCGCGCGGCTTGCCCGGAGCGCGCGGATCGTGCCGACCAGCCTCGAGTTCGTCGACATCGCGGGGCTCGTGCGCGGTGCCTCCAAGGGCGAGGGGCTCGGCAACCAGTTCCTCGCCCATATCCGCGAGGTGGACGCGATCATCCACGTGCTGCGCTGCTTCGACGATCCCGACGTGACGCATGTGGAAGGGTCGGTCGACCCGGTTCGCGATGCCGAGACGGTCGAGACCGAACTGATGCTCGCCGACCTAGAGAGCCTCGAGCGTCGCCTCGGCACGCTCACGAAACGGGCGCGCGGCGGCGACCGCGAGAGTGCCGCCCTGCTCGCGCTCGTCGAGCGGATGATCGCAGCGCTGCAGGAGGGAAGGCCCGCACGGGCGGCGATCGGCCCCGGGGAGGAGGCGGTCGCGCGCACGCTCGGCCTCATGACCACCAAGCCCGTTCTCTACGTGTGCAACGTGGAGGAGGCGTCGGCCGCGTCCGGCAACGCGCACTCCGCCCGGGTCGCGGAGATGGCGCGGGCGAAGGGGGCGGGGCAGGTCGTTGTCTCGGCGGCGATCGAGGCAGAGATCAGCCAGCTGCCGGAGGCGGACAAGCCCGCCTTCCTCGAGGGGCTCGGCCTCGCCGACAGCGGCCTCGATCGGGTGATCCGCGCAGGTTACGCGCTCTTAGGCCTGATCACCTTCTTCACGGCAGGGCCGAAGGAGGCGCGCGCCTGGACGATCGTCCAGGGCACGAAGGCGCCCCAGGCGGCAGGCGTGATCCATGGCGATTTCGAGCGCGGCTTCATCGCAGCCGAAACGATCTCGTATGAGGACTATGTGGCCTTCGGCGGCGAGCAGGGGGCGAAGGAGGCGGGCAGGATGCGGATCGAGGGCAAGGACTATGTGGTGCGCGACGGCGACGTGATGCTGTTCCGCTTCAATGTCTGATCCACGTTGCCGGGACCGCACGCGCCAACAAGACACCGCCTTCCAGGTTCTGCCCCCCAAGTGCGATCCCGCCACGGCGCAATGTCGCTTTGCTTGGCCGCGAACGTTCGTGCTGGTGAGCGCGCCGCCCACCTGGGTGAGCGCGGCAGCGCGCGCATCTTGCCCGCGTCTGCACATTCCCATAGAGCGCCGCGACGAGGGTCACCCAAGCGGCGGGAAGGGCGAGCGCGGATCGTTCTCCTCCGGGATCGCGGCGATCCCAGCCCGAACGAGGCGCCGGCCGAGGGCGGGGTCGGACGTCACCACGCAGAACGGGATGGCGAGCACAAGTCCGCCGAGGAACGGCAGGGCCCAGAGGAACGCCACCGGCCCGGCGGCGGCGAACCCCGCAAGCCCTGCAACGCCCAGGAGACTGTGCCACCAGAGGCCGCGCGCCGCCTCTGCCCAGGACACGCCGCGCTCCTCGCGCAGCTGAGGCGCCCAGCCGATCCTCCGCCCGAGCGCGAGCGCCAACATCCCGCCCGTCTGGTTCACCGCTCGGATCACCTCGAGCACGAGGCCGTGGCAGAACTCGAGCGCGGCACCGAGCGCGAGCCTCCACCCGCCGCCGTATGACGTACGCGCGCGCCGATCGACCGCCGCCTGAAGCGCGCCGCAGAGCTTGTGCGAGAAGTAGCCTCCGAGATAGGCGAGCGTTGCGGCGAGCCCGAGCGGGCGATCGACCGCGGACGCCGGATCGGACGAGAGAGCGTTCAGCATCAGCGCCACCGACGCGACCACCGCAAGCGGCGCGGCAGCGAACAGCAGGATGGCGAAGACAAGGTTGAGCCGACCGACGACGGTGAACCCGGGCAGGCGCAGGAGCGCGAGATACTGCAGGTTGCCCGCCATCCAGCGGATGTCCCGCACGAGGAACGGCAGGAGCGACGGCGGGTTCGCCTCATAGCTGCCGGTCTCGCGTGGGTCGAGCCGGACCTCGTGCCCGGCAGAGCGCAGCAGCGCCGCCTCCACCTGGTCATGGCTCAGGATCGCCTCTCCGTTGGGCAGGGCGGGAAGGTCTCCATGCGCCGCGAAGGGGGCGACGCGGATGATCGCGTTGTGGCCCCAGTAGGGCCCGTCAGGCCCCTGCCACCAGGCGATCCCGGCGGCATAGGCGCGCATGCCGTGGCGCATGCCGAACTGGAACAGGCGCGGGAACGGAACGAGCGCCGGGCGGGCGACGATCAGTGTCTGGATCAGCGCCGCGTGCGGGTTCGCCTCCATCAGGCGGGCAAGCTCGAGCACCGTCCCCGCCGTCATCACGCTGTCGGCATCCAGCGTGATCATCGTCTCGAACCCGGCCGAGCGATGCCTCACCCATTCCATGACATTGCCGGCCTTGAACCCTGTGTTGACCTCGCGTCTTCGGTAGTGGATCGCGGGGGCCTCGGGACGCGCGGCGCAGAACGCCTCGACGGCGCACGCCTCCGCGTCGGCATGCGCGCCCGCTGGCGTGTCGGAAAGAACGAACAGGGCGAAACGATCCGCCGCCCCGGCGGCGGCGAGCCCGTCGAGCAGAGGCGCGATCCGCCCGAGCGCTGCGGCCGTGTCCTCGTTCCTGAGGCAGAGCAGAAGCGCGGTCCTGAGCCTGGGCAGGCCCTCGCCGCGCGCGACCCCGGGCCAAGTGGCGGCGAGCGGGTCGCGCGCGGTGAGCAGCAGCACCGCACCGATCACAGACGAGGCCGCCATCGTGCCGACCCACGGCGCCGTGACGGCGAGCGCCGCGAAGGCGATGGCTTCCCACGGCGTCCACCCGCCCTCGCCGAGAGCCGCCGCGAGGAGAACGAGCGGCAGGGCCGCGAAGACGAGCGTGAGCGCGAGCCAGACAGCGCGTCGGAGGACGAGCATGCGCGTGGTCTAGCGGCGGATGATGGCGCCTCTCAGGCGCGCGCGGCGCGCGAAGCCTTGAGCGCGCGCCAAAGCCAAGGCCCGACCCCGAGCAGGAGTGCGATCGCGAGGAAGGTGGCGCTGATCGGGCGGGTGACGAAGGTGGTGACGTCGCCCTGGCTAATCGTCAGCGCCTGGCGGAAGGCCTGCTCGGCGAGCGGGCCGAGGATCATGCCGATCACCGTCGGCGCCACGGGGAAGTCGTAGCGCTTCATGAACAGCCCGACGATGCCGACGGCGTACATCACGAGCAGATCGGCCACCGAGTTCGAGACGCCGTAGGCGCCGATCGTGGCGAACACCAGGATGCCGGCGTAGAGATGCGGTGCGGGGATCTTCAGGATCCTCACCCAGAGCCCGACGAGCGGCAGGTTCAGAACGAGCAGTATCGCGTTGCCGACATAGAGGCTCGCGATCAGGCCCCACACGAGCTCGCCTTGGGTCTGAAACAGCATCGGGCCGGGCTGGATGCCGTAGCTCTGGAACGCCGACAGCATGATCGCCGCGGTGACGGAGGTCGGCAGGCCGAGCGTGAGCATCGGCATCAGCACGCCGGCGGCGGCGGCGTTGTTCGCCGCCTCAGGCCCCGCCACGCCCTCGATCGCGCCGCGGCCGAACTCCTCCGGCTTCCGCGCGAGCTTTCGCTCCATGTAGTAGCTGAGGAAGGTCGGCAGTTCCGACCCGCCGGCCGGGATCGCGCCGAAGGGGAAGCCGATCAGGGCGCCTCGAAGCCACGGCTTCCACGACCGCGCCCAGTCTTCCCGCGAGAGCCAGAGGCTGCCCTGCAGCGGCAGGATCTCGTCCTCGCCGTGCCGCCGCCGCGTGGCGAGATGGAGCGTCTCGGCAACCGCGAACAGGCCGACGGCGACGATCGTCACCTCGATCCCGTCGAGCAGCTCGAGCATCCCGAAGGTGAAGCGCGGCTGGCCCGTCTGCAGATCGACGCCGACGACGCCAAGGATCAGGCCGAGGAAGAGCGACGCAAGCCCGCGCAGGACCGAGCGCCCGAGCACCGAGGAGACGGCGACGAAGGCGATCACCATCAGGCTGAAATACTCGGCGGGCCCTAGCTTCAGCGCGAGCTCGACCACGACCGGCGCGAAGAAGGTCAAGGCGGCCGTGGCGATCGTGCCGGCAACGAAACTGCCGATCGCGGCCGTTGCAAGTGCGGGGCCCGCGCGCCCGGCCCGCGCCATGCGGTGCCCCTCGAGGGCGGTGATGATGGTCGCGCTCTCCCCGGGCGTGTTGAGAAGGATCGAGGTGGTCGACCCGCCATACATCGCGCCGTAGTAGACGCCGGCGAACAGGATGAAGGCCGAGGTCGCCGGCACCTGGAAGGTGATCGGCAACAAGAGGGCGACGGTGAGTGCCGGGCCGATCCCGGGCAGCACGCCCACAGCCGTGCCGTGGAAGCAGCCTGCGAAGGCGAACAGCAGATTGGTTGGCGTCAGCGCCGTCGCAAACCCCCCGGCGAGCGCGGCGAGCGTATCCATCGCTCTAGAGAAGGCCCTCGAGCACACCGGCGCCGATGTTGACGCCGAGCAGCTTCTCGAAGCCGAGATAGGAGGCGAGAGCGAGTGCCGCGCCGATCGCCGCATCGCGCAGCGGCGCGGCCGAGCCGAAGCCGCGCGCGACGCACACGAATAAGGCGATGGCCGCGAACACGAAGCCGAGGCTCCCGATCAAAGCCGCGTTGGCGGCAAGCCCGGCGGCGACCCAAGCCGTGGCGCGCCAGTCCACCGCAAGGGCCGGCTCGACACCGAAGCCGCCCCGCAGCGCCTGCGCGAGCAGGAGGACGCCAATCAGAAGCAGGCCCGAGGAGGCGATCCACGGGAAAACGGTCGGGCCGACGCGGGCATAGATCGGAGAGACCGGGATCGACGCGCTCTCCCACAGCGACACAAGCGCGAGCAGGATCAGCGCGATCGAGACGCCCACCTCGCCCGCGACGGGGCGGCGTTCAGGCAAGCCCGAGATCTTTCAGCACGGCCTCGGTCGCGGCGATGTTCTGCTTGAGAAAGGCGGCGAAGGCATCGCCCGCGAGGAACGCATCCGTCCAGGCGCGCGCGGCAAGGATCTCTTTCCACTGCGGGGTCGCGTGGATCGCCGTCATCAGGTCGATCAGTGCCTGCCGCTGGGGCGCGGAGAGACCGGGCGGGCAGAACACGCCACGCCAGTTCGTCGCGACGACATCGAGGCCGAGCTCCTTCAGCGTCGGGATGTCCGTGCCGGGAACGCGCCTCTCCCCGGTGGTGGCGAGCGCGCGAATCCGGCCGGCCTTGATCTGCTCGGCGAACTCGGAGTAGCCGGAGATTCCTGCCGCCACCTGGCCGCCGAGGATCGCGGCATTGGCAGGCCCCCCGCCGGCGAAGGCGACGTAGGATGCCTCGCGCGGGTTGCGCCCGAGCGCCTTCAGGATGAGCGCGAGAGCGATATGGTCGGTGCCGCCGGCGGAACCGCCGCCGACCGGAACCGAACCCGGGTTCGCCTGGAGCTTCGCCGCAAGCGCGGCCCAGTCGCGCACCTCTGAGCTTGCCGGCACGACGATAACGCCCGCCTCCTCCGTCAGCCGCGCCACGGGCTGGACGTGCTCGATCGTCACCGGTGACTTGTTGGTGATGCCCGCGCCCACCATCACGCTGCCGCCGACCATCAGCGCGTTGGCCTGGTTCCGCCTCTGGTTGACGAAACGCGGCAGGCCGACCATCCCGCCCGCGCCGCCGACATTCTCGAACTGGAACGACCCGACCAGGCCGGCGGCGCGTGCGGCCTGCTCGATCGCCCGGCCGGTGCTGTCCCAGCCGCCGCCGGGGCTGGCGGGGATGAACATGAAGATGCTCTCGAAGCGCTGCTGCGCGCGCGCCCCCGGCGCGGCAAGCGTCGCGGCCGGAGCGAGCGCGGCGGCGGCGAGCAGGCGGCGTCGTGTCGTGGTCATGACGTTCCCCTTCCCGGTCCGATTCCTCTTTGCGGGAAGCCTAGAACAGTGCCGGGCTCAGGGAAAGGGGGCCGGCGCGGCTTGACCGTGCGGGCCGACGCCGCAAGGCTTGCCGTGTCAAGGGAGGGGGAGATGCCGCGCATCGAGACACCGCATCTTGCGATGCCCAAACTCAGCCTCGGCACCTGGGCGCTTTCAGGCGCGGACTGTGCCCGCGCCGTCGCGGAGGCGATTGGCCTCGGCTATCGCCACATCGACACGGCCGAGATGTACGGCAACGAGGAGGCGGTGGGAGAGGGCCTGCGCGACTCGGCCGTGCCGCGTGAGCACCTCTTCGTCACCACCAAGGTCTGGTGGGAGAACCTTGCGGCGCCCGACCGTGCGCTCGAGGCTTCCCTCAAGCGTCTCGGGCTCGACTATGTCGATCTGTTCCTGATCCACTGGCCCAATCCGGCCGTACCGCTCAAGCGCACGCTTGCGATGATGGAGGTGCTGAAGGAGCGCGGCCTCTACCGGGCCATCGGGGTTGCGAACTTCACCCCGCGCCTGCTCGCCGAGGCGCTTGCGACCGGCGCGCCGATCGCCGCCAACCAGGTCGAGTATCACGTGATGCTGGGGCAGGACCCGCTGCTCGCCCTCTGCCGCGCCCATGGCGTGGTGCTGACGGCCCATTCTCCGCTCGGCAAGGGCGGGCTCGTCGATCACCCGGTGCTCGCGGCGATCGGCGCCAAGCACGGGGCGAGCGGCGCCCAGGTCGCGCTCGCGTGGCTTCTCGAGCAGGACATGGTCGCCGCGATCCCGAAATCGGCCCGGGTCGAGAACATGCGCGCCAATCTCGCCGCGCTCTCGCTCCGGCTCGACGAGGCGGATCGCGCGGCGATCGCGGCGCTGCCGAAGGACCGGCGCTTCGTCAACCCGGCCTTCGCGCCCGACTGGAGACACTGAGGCGCGCGGAGCCGAACGTCTCAGCGCAGGGGTGACGACCCGGCGTCGTTCGGCCGGGGTCAGGAGCACGACGGCGAAGGGGGAGGCGGAGCGAGCGACGCGCGGGCGGGCTCAGCCCTTTGGGATGTGCGCGCCAGAGGCGACCGAGGCCGCCGTCTGCCCGAACAGAACGCGACGCTGCTCCTCCGTCATCTGCGGCGGGCCGTCGGGGCGATATTTCGGCCCGAGCGCATAGGCCCGCTGTGTGGCGGGCCGCGCGCCGATTCGGTCGAGCCAGGCCTTCACACGGGGAAACTCGGCGACGTCGATTCCCTGCCGCTCCCAGGTGACGGCCCAGGGGTAGCAGGCCATGTCGGCGATCGTGTACTCGCCGGCGAGGAAGTCGCGCCCCTCAAGCCGGCGCTCCATCACGCCGAATAGGCGGTTCGCCTCGCGCCCATAGCGATCGATCGCGTACGGGATCGTCTCCGGCGCATAGGCGCGGAAGTGAGTGTTCTGGCCGAGCATCGGCCCAAGCCCGCCCATCTGCCAGAACAGCCACTCGAGCGTGGCGACGCGGCCGCGCAAGTCGGGCGGGATGAACCGCCCGGTCTTCTCGGCGAGATAGAGCAGGATCGCGCCGCTCTCGAACACGCTGATCGGCGCGCCGCCATCGGCCGGGGCGCGATCGATGATCGCGGGCATGCGGTTGTTCGGCGCGATCGCGAGGAACTCGGGCCGGAACTGCTCGCCCTTGCCGATGTTCACCGGAACGATCTCGTAGGCAAGGCCCGTCTCCTCGAGGAACATGGTGATCTTGTGGCCGTTCGGCGTCGGCCAGTAGTGCAGCTCGATCATGCGGTGTCGCTCCTTCGCTCGAGGCTCGCGGCAAGCGTCGAGCCTTTCCGCGGCCGATGCAATGGGGGGGCGGCTCGGCGAGCGGCCGCGCGGAAAAAACGGGGTCGCTTGACGCGGGCTTACGCCCTCCGTCACCATCGATGCAACGAACACGCACACGGGATGGGACGGTCCATGCTGGAGGCGGCGCCCGCGGTCGCGACGAACCTCTCGCGCGACGAGTTGCTCGCGCTCCATCGGCGCATGCTTCTGATCCGACGCGTCGAGGAGAGGCTCGGCGACGACTTCAAGGCTGGCACGCTTCCTGGGCCCGTTCATCTCTACATCGGTGAGGAGGCGGTGGCGGTCGGCGTCTGCGCGCACCTGTCCGATCGCGACTGGATCGCCTCCACCCACCGCGGGCACGGGCACTTCCTCGCCAAGGGGGGCGAGACGCGGGCGATGATCGCCGAGGTTTATGGCCGCGCCACGGGCATCTGCCGCGGCATGGGCGGCTCGATGCATGTGGCCGATTTCTCCCGCGGCATCATCGGCGCCAACGGAATCGTCGGCGGCGGCATCGCGCTGACGGTGGGGGCCGCGCTCGCGGCCCAGCTCGACCGCAAGGGCCACGTGGCCGTCGCCTTCTTCGGCGACGGGGCGGCCAACCAGGGCGTGCTGATGGAGGCGCTCAACCTCGGCGCTCTGTGGAAGCTGCCGCTCGTGCTCGTGTGCGAGAACAACGGCTTCTCCGAGTTCTCGCCGACCGCGACGGTCACCGCCGGAACGATCGCCGACCGCGCCGCTCCGTTCGGCGTCCCCGGCGTGGCGGTGGACGGCAACGACCTTCTTGCCGTGTGGCAGGCGGCCAACGCCGCCGTGCGCCGCGCCCGCGAGGGCGGCGGCCCGACCCTGATCGAGGCCAGAACCTATCGCCTGCGCGGCCATGTCGAGGCGGAGGTGACGTTCCTCCAAGGCAAGTACCGCGAGGAGAGCGAGGTCGAGGCCTGGCGCGCCAAGGACCCGATCGCGCGCTTCGCATCGTATTTGGTCGGCAACGGTCTGGCGACGGAGGCCGATCTCGTGCGCCTCGACGAGGAGGTCGCCGCCGAGGTGGCGGACGCAGTCGCCTTCGCCGAGGCCTCGCCCTGGCCCGAGGAGGGCCAGGAACTCCGCTTCATGTTCGCCTGAGGAAGGGTGCCGCGATGGCGCGCAAGCGGATGATCCAGGCGATCAACGAGGCGCTCGCCGAGGAGATGGCGCGCGATGAGCGCGTGATCCTGTTCGGCGAGGACGTCGAGATCAGCATCATGGGAGACACGCGCGGGCTCGCCGCGCGCTTCGGGCCAGACCGTGTGCGCAACACGCCGATCTCGGAGACGGTGATGACGGGGATGGCGGTCGGCGCCGCCGCGGCCGGCTACCGGCCGGTGTGCCACATGATGTATGGCAATTTCCTCTATACCGGGTTCGATGCGATCGCGAACCAGGCGGCCAAGCTCCGCTACATGACAGGCGGGCAGATCACGCTCCCCCTGGTGTTCATGGGCGTGTTCGGCGGCGGCCGCTCCTCCGCCGCGCAGCATTCGGATGCGATGCATCCGCTCTTCATGAATCTCGGCGGCATCAAGGTGGTGCTTCCTGGCAGCCCGGCGGATGCGAAGGCGCTGCTCAAGGCGGCGATCCGCGATGACAACCCGGTCATCTTCCTCCAGGCGGCCGGCCGCGGCGGCGAGGCGGGAGAGGTGCCGGAGGAGGAGGTGGTCGCGACTTTGGGCGAAGCGGCCGTGCTTCGTGCGGGCCGCGACGTCACGCTCGTCGCCATCGGCTCGATGGTCGCACCTGCACGCCGCGCGGCGGAGGAGGTGGCGAAGGAGGGCATCGAGGCGGAGCTGATCGACCCGCGCACACTCTGGCCGCTCGACACCGGGACGATCGTCGCCTCCGTGCGGCGTACCGGCCGGCTCGTGGTGGTGGACGAGGCGCGCGACGCCTGCTCGGCGGCGAGCCATATCGTCGCCGTGGTGACTGAGCATGCCTTCGGCGCGCTGCAGGCGGCGCCGCTGCGCGTGACCGTGCCCGACGTCGCGATCCCCTACAGCCCGCCGCTCGAGCGCCGGGTGATCCCCGATGCCGCGCGGATCGCCGCCGCACTTCGGCGTTCCGTCAGCGCCGGCGGGGCGTCATGAGGGCTGCACTCAAACTGCCGCGCCTCTCCATGAACATGGAGGAAGGCACGATCACGGCGTGGAAGCTCGCCCCGGGCGACCGTTTCGCCGCCGGCGACCCGCTCTACGAGGTCGAGACCGAGAAGGTGACGACCGAAGTCGAGGCGCCCTGTGACGGGACGCTGCTCGAGATCCTCGTTCCGGCGGGAGAGACCGTCGCGGTCGGGGCGGAGGTCTGCCGGATCGAGCGCTAGCAAGGCCGGCTCGGAGGCCAACAAGGCCGCGGCAAGGCGGCGACACGGAGGAGGAACGAGACGATGAGCACACCGGTTGACGACAAGCGCCTGATGGCAAGCCTCAAGGCGATCAAGCGTCGCCACATCATGCAGGCCGCCGTCACCGGCGCCTCGGTGTTCGCGGTCGCCGGCGTTCCCGAACCGGCGCGTGCGCAGCGCCCCCAGTTCCGGTTCCGGATGCAGAGCTTCCTCGGCCCCGGCAACTACGAATGGGAGGACATCGTGCCGCGCTTCATCAAGCGCGTGCGCGACATGTCGGGCGGGCGGATCGAGATCCAGGCCTTCCCGCCCGGCGCCCTCGTTCCGACCTTCGAGATGCTCGACGGGGTGATCAACCGCGTGGTCGACATCGGCTACGGCGCGCAGGTGTACTGGCGCGGCCGCTTCCCGATGACGCTGTTCACGTGGGGCATCCCGTTCGCCTTTGAACGGATCGACCAGTACGACTATCTCTGGCACGAGGCGGGGCTGAACCAGCTCGTCTCGGACGCCTTCGCGACCGTCGGCGTGAAGTTCCTCGGCCCCATCTACTCAGACGAATGGGGCTCGACCATGTCGCGGCGCGAGATCAAGCGGCTGACCGATTTCCGCGGCCTCAAGGTGCGCAGCTTCGGCATCGCCGCCGAGATCTGGAAGAGCTTCGGCGCCTCGATCGTCACCGTGCCGGGCGAGGAGATCTACACCGCCCTCGCGACGGGTGTTGCGGACGCCGCGAACTGGGGCAGCCCCTTCGGCTTCGCCCAGCTTAAGCTCCAGGAGGTCGCCAAGTTCTATCTCGGGCCGCCGCTGATCTGGGCTGACATGGAGGACAGCTTCATGAACATGGCGGCATTCAACAGCCTGCCGGCCGACCTCCAGCAGGTGATGCTCACGGCCCAACGCGTGTGGGCGATTGAGCGCTATACCCGCGCGGCGATCGAGAGCGCCAAGATCGTCGCGACCATGAAACAGCAGGGTGTCACCTTCAACACCATGGTGCCCGAGGACGTCGAGACGATGAAGCGGCTGACGGTTGAGTTCACCGACAAGCTCGCCGGCAACGACCGCGGCACGCAGCAGGCGCTGAAGATCATCCGCGACACCCAGGCCGCGTTCGCGCAGCGGCCGCCCGGCATCTGAGGCCGGAGCGACACATCCGCCGGGCGGGGCGGCCGCCTCGCCCGGCTCCCCTCTCAGGCGATCAGCATCGGGGGCCGTGATGTCCGCCTTGCGAGGCTTCGTGCGCGCCGTCGACTGGGTCAACGAGCGGTTCGGCCGGCTCGTCGCCCTGCTCGTCCTCGTCCTCGTCGGCCTCGTCGTGATGGAGGTGGTGCTGCGCTATGTGTTCGCAGCCCCGACGGTCTGGGGCACCGAGCTGATCACCTTCCTGTTCGCCGGCATGATCATGCTCGGCGGCGGCTACACGCTGCTCCTCCGCGACCACGTGAACGTCGACATCCTGCACGGCCGCCTCTCGCCGCGCGGGCGGGCGATCGCCGACTGCCTCACCGCCGGTTTCGCACTGCTCTATTGCGGCGTGCTGTTCCACTACACGGCGTCGGTCGCGCTTGAGGCGCTCGCGACCGGACGGACCACTGGGACGGACTGGAACCCGCCGCTCTTCCCGGTGATGCTGTCGCTGCCGGTCGGCGCGGCGCTGCTGTTCCTGCAGGCGCTCGCCAAGCTCGTGCGGGACCTCCACCTCGCGCTCACCGGGCGGGTGCTCGCACCGTGAGCCCGGAACTCGCCTCGCTGTTCCTGTTCGGCGGGTTCATCCTGCTGATCGCGCTCGGCCTGCCGCTCGTCTTCGCGCTCGGCTCGGTCGCGATCATCGGCACCTATTTCCTGTGGGGCCCGCAGGCGCTCGCGATGGTTGGCCTGCGCACCTTCTCCGCTGCAAACAGCTTCGTTCTGATCGCCGTGCCCTTGTTCATCTTCATGGGCTGCATGCTCGAACGATCCGGCATCGCGACGGATCTCTACGACATGATGTATAAGTGGATGGGCGGCGTCCGCGGCGGTCTCGCCGCCGGAACGGTGCTGATCTGCGGCATCTTTGCCGCCATGGTCGGCGTCTCCGGCGCCTCGACCGTGACGATGGGCCTCGTGGCCCTGCCGTCGATGCTCGCGCGCGGCTATGACCGCCGGCTCTCCGTCGGCTGCATCGCCGCCGGCGGGGCGCTCGGCGTGCTGATCCCGCCGTCGGTGCTGATGATCGTGCTCGGCCTCTACGCGAACGTCTCGATCGGGGCGCTGTTCCTGGGCGGCATTCCCGCGGGCGTGCTGCTGATGGTTCTCTTCATCGCCTATATCACCGTGGCGGCGACGCTTCGCCCGGAGCTCGCCCCGGCGCTGCCGCGGGGCGAGCGCGCGGCGTGGCGCGAGCGGCTCGTCGCGCTCAAGGCCGTCGTCCTGCCGATCGCGCTCATTGTGCTCGTAATCGGCTCGATCGTGTCGGGCGCGGCGACGCCGACGGAAGCCGCAGGCGTGGGCGCGTTCGGCGCCATGGTCTGCGCCGCGGTGCAGAGGCGGCTGACGGTGACGGCGGTGACCGAGAGCGCGCGCATCACGCTCCGCCTCTCCTGCATGGTGATCTGGATCGTGTTCGCCGCCTCGATCTTCACCGCGCTCTACACGGCCGTGGGGGCGCAGGCGATGGTGCGGAACGCGCTGACGGCCCTTCCCGGCGGGCGCTGGGGCGTGATCATCGGCATGCAGGCGATCTGGTTCCTGCTCGGCTGCCTGCTCGACCCGATCGGCATCATGATCATCACCGTGCCGCTGTTCTTCCCGCTCGCCCGCTCGCTCGGCTTCGACCCGGTGTGGTTCGGCGTGCTGTTCGTGGTGAACATGGAGATGGCCTATCTCACGCCGCCCTTCGGCTTCAACCTGTTCTACATGCGCGGCGTGGCGCCCCCTTCGGTCAGCATGGCCGACATCTATCGCGGCGTGATCCCGTTCGTGGCGATGCAGGCCCTCGGCCTCGCGCTGATGATGGTCTTCCCCGGGATCATCACCGCGCTCCCCCGCGCCGTGCTGTGAAGGGGCGCGTTGCCGCGTGCCGAGGGTTCGGCGGCAGGAACGCGTGTTCCATCACGCCTGGCGGCAGAACGGCCTTCCGTTCCAGCGTTTTCGGGGCCGGTCCGTCGCGCCTCGCCCGTGCGGTCGCCCCAGGCGGTCAGGTCGCGTAGTCGGGCTCCTCGCGGTCGAGGATTCGGCGCCAAGCGTCGAGATGCATCCGCGCGTCCACCTTCTCGCCCCAGGGCCCGGTGTAGTTGCGGCGGTACTTCTGGGGCAGCTCCCGCAACGGAAGGCCGGTCGACATCGCCGTCATCTGGTACATCGCCGTCCGTTCGGCGCAGTAGAGCTCGTCGAAGGCCTCGGCCACGGTCGCGCCGATGACGGTCGCGCCATGGCCGCCCATCAGCAGGATCGATTTGTCGCCGAGCATGCGCGCGATCCTGTCCCCCTCCTCGTTGTCGTCCACCGGCTCGTAGCCTTCCGTGTCGTAGACGATGCGGTCGTTCAGAAGGAGATTGTTGTGGTGCGCGAGCCTGAGCGTGCCGCCCTCGAGCATCGAGAGCGCCGTGAGGTATTGCGGGTGCACATGCATCACCACCACCGCCTTCGGATTGGCGAGGTGAATCCGCGCATGGATGTGGAACGCGACCTTCCGTAGCTCGCCGCTGCCGCGGAGCACGCGTCCCTCGAGATCGCACACGATCAGGTCCGAGGCGCGGAGTTCCTGGAACAGATAGCCGCGCGGGTTGATCAGGAACAGCGGCGTCTCGCCCGGCAACATTGCGCTGTTGTGGTTGCCGATCTGCTCGTTCCAGCCGAGCCGCGCGCTGATCCGGAACACCGCCGCCATGTCGCAGCGGAGCGCCCATTCGGCCTCCTCGGCCTTCGTGCTCGAGAGCGCCTTCACCACTGGCGTCATCCCGTCCTCCTCCGTTCTCAGAGATCGCGTGCGACCACCGCCACCGGGTCGCCGGCCCGGGCTCTGCCTGGGCCGCGCGTGCACCACAGAAGCCCGCCCGCGCCGTAGGCGAGCGCCGTCGGCGGTGCAAGCGGCTCCTCGATCCGGTGCAAGAAGCCCGCGCGCTCGCCTTTGCGCACCTCGGCGCCAAGCCGATCGGCCGTCTCCCAGATCCCGTCATGCGGCGCGAACACGTAGTGCGCCAGGTCCGGCACCACCATGCGCCGGCTCCGCTCCCCCTCCGGCACGCCGTCGAGCATGCCATAGTGCTTCAGCACGTTGCGCACGCCACGTTCGGTCACGGCAAGCCCGTGCGGGTTGAGCCGCCCCGCGCCCCCGAGTTCGGAGGAGAGAGCGACGACGCCGCGACGCTCGGCGGCGGACAGAAGCGTCGGCCCGGCGTTCACCTCCTTGAGCAGCAGCGTGATCGGGGCGCCGAAGGCATCGGCCATGGCGAGGCTCCTCTCCATGTAGGCCTCGTCGTCAAGGATGTGGCCGCAGGCCGAGGGGAGGATGTCTATCCCCGTGCCGCCGGAGTGCAGATCCATCTGCGCATCGCAGAGCGGCAACAGATGCGTATCGATGTAGTGGGCGAGCACCTCGGCGACGCTGCCGTGCGGGTTGCCCGGGAAGCAGCGGTTGAAGTCTCGGCCGTCGATTGGGCTCTTGCGCGTGCCGGCCAGCGCAGCCGGATCGTGCATCGCGGGAAGGAGGATCACGCGGCCCGAGAGCGCTGCCGGGTCGAGCTCTCTCGCGAGACGCAGGAGCGCGACCTGTCCCTCGTACTCGTCGCCGTGGTTGCCGGCGGTCAGAAGCAGCGTCGGGCCCTCGCCATTGGCGATGACGACGATCGGGATGGCGATCGTTCCCCAGCCGCTATCGTTCCGGGAGTGGGGAACCCGGAGATGCCCCGCCGTCTCTCCCTGGGCCCAGAGATCGATCTCGGCGCAGACGGGGGAGGCCTCCGCCGGGTGCTGCTCCATCGCCTGCCTCGTTCGGCTTCCAAAACTTTAACGCTTCCGGAAGTGTTTGCCGAGCCTATTGGCCCGCGCCATCGTTGCCGCGAAAAACCAGGGAGACGGGATCGATGAGCGGGCGAAAGGGACTGGGCAGGAGGGATCTGGCGAGGGGGGTGGGGGGTCTTGCCGCCACGGCCCTCGGAGCGGGCACGCTCGCCGCCCCGGCGCTCGCGCAGCGTCGTGGCGGCGAGGTCGTGATCGCGCAGCAGGCGCAGCCGCCCTCGCTCGATGCCGCCACCTCGTCAGCCCAATCCTCGCGCAACATCACGCTGCACATCTTCGAGACGCTCTTTGCCCGCGACGAGGCCGGCAACCCGATGCCCGACCTCGCCGAGGGCGTGAACATTTCTTCGGACGGGCTCACCTACACCTTCCCGCTCCGGCGCGGGGTGAAGTTCCACAACGGCAAGGTGATGACCTCGGCCGATGTGAAGGCCTCGCTCGAGCGCTACGGCCGCGTCGGCGCCTCGGCTGCGATCATGCGCCCGGTCGCTGCCATTGAGACGCCGGACGCGAACACGGTGGTGGTGAGCTCAAGGAACCCTCGCCAGGCTTCATCGCCGGGATCTCGAGCCCGCGCGCTCCCTGCGCCATCATCCCCGCCGAGGAGGCGGCCAAGCCGGCCGGCCAGATCGAGATTATCGGCACCGGGCCGTTCCGCTTCGTCGAGTACCGGCCCGACAGCCATGTGCGGCTCGCACGCTTCGACGACTATACCCAGAACACCAACTTCCAAGCGCGCGACGGGTTCGGCGGAAGGAAGACCGCGTATTTCGACACCGTGACGATCCGCTTCGTGCCGGAGGCCGGCGCCCGGACCGCCGGGCTGCAGACGGGCGAGCTCCACGTTCTCGAGGCGCTCGCCGTTCCAGCGGCGCGGCGGCTGCGCGAGGACCGGAACATCCGCATCTACGAGATGATGCCCTGGGCGTTCCAGACACTTATGCTGAACCACGCTCAGGGGCCGACGGCCAACCTCGCCTTCCGCCGTGCGCTCCAGGCTGCGCTCGACATGGAGGAGATCATGGCGATCTCCACCGACGGTCTATTCCGCCTCACCCATGGCTGGCAGCATCCGGGCACGACCTATTTCGCCGGCGATGTCGGCAAGGAGCTCTACAACCTCAAGGACGCGAACCGGGCGCGTGCCCTGTTGCGCGAGACGAACTACCGAAACGAGGAGTTCATCATCCTCACCGACAGCTCGTTCTCGAACCACAAGGCAGCCGGCGAGGTGGCGGCCGAGCAACTCAAGGCCGTCGGAATCAACGTCCGGCTGAACGTCGTCGACTGGCCGACCGCCTTCAACCAGCGAACCCGGCGCGAGGGCTGGCACATGTGGGTTCTGATGTTCGGCATCGAGCCCTACGAGGGGCCGTTCAACGTGGTCGGCTTCTTCTCCGGCGAGAGGCCGATCCAGCATGTCCCCGACCCGGTGATCGAGGACGCGAACCGCCGCCTCAACACGAGCCTCGCCGAGGCCGACCGCAAGCAGGCCGTGGCGGACTTCCAGCGCCGGATGTACGACCAGGCGATCGCGATCAAGTGCGGCGATGTCGGCATCGTCCAGGCCACGCGCGCCAACATCGTCAACTACAAGCCCTACCGCATTCCCCGCATGTGGGATTGCTGGTTCGCCTGAGGCGCTGACCGGCGGGGAGGGCGGCGCGCGGCGGTGCTGCGCTACACGGCCAGGCGGCTCCTTGCCGCCATCCCTGTCCTGTTCGTCGTCTCGCTCGTCTCGTTTGCCATCATCGCCCTCGTTCCGGGCGATATCGCGAGCGAGATGGCAGGGCCCTCCGCCACCGCCGAGGAGCTCGCGCGGCTGCGGGCCGAGCTCGGCCTCGACAAGCCGATCCTCGAGCGGATGGTTGAGTGGTACGGCGCGCTGTTGCGCGGCGATCTCGGCCAGAGCGTGCTGTTGCGACGCTCCGTCACGGAGGCGATCCTCGAGCGTCTCCCGGTCACGCTCGGGCTGACCGTCCTTGCGCTCGCCGTCGCGATCGTGCTCGGCGTGCTCGCGGGCATGGTCGCTGCGGTGCGCCCCAACACCTGGACCGACCAGGGCGTGATGGCGCTCGCTCTCGTCGGGCTTAGCCTGCCCGATTTCTGGCTCGGTCTCGTCTTCATCTGGCTATTCGCGATCGAGCTCGGCTGGCTGCCCACCGGCGGCTACGTTCCCTTCACGGAGGACCCGCTGGGGTGGCTTCGCGCGATGGCGATGCCCGCGGGCGCGCTCGCGCTCACGCAGATGGGGTTGCTTGCGCGGATGACGCGCGCCTCGATGCTCGAGGTGCTACGGCAGGACTATGTGCGCACCGCCCGCGCCAAGGGGCTTCCCGGCTGGGTCGTCGTCGGCCGCCATGCGTGGGCGAATGTGCTCGTGCCGGTGATCACCGTCGCGGGCGTCTCGGTCGGAATCCTGCTCGGCGGAGCGGTTGTGATCGAGCAGGTGTTCAGCCTGCCCGGCGTGGGGCGTCTGATCATCGGCGCGATCCAGCGCCGCGACTATCCGGTGATCCAGGGAGGGCTCCTGCTCACTGCGACGATCTTCGTGCTCGTCAATCTCGTGGTCGACCTGCTCTACGCCGCGGTCGACCCGCGCGTGCGCTATGGCCGGTGAGGCGGCGCTCGCGGAGGCGCTGCCGCGGCGCCCCTCGGCGCTCTCCCGGGCGCTCGGCCATCGCGGCGTGCTGATCGGGCTTGTGCTGTTCAGCGCGGTGGTGCTCGTCGCTCTCTTGGCCGACTGGATCGCGCCGCACGACCCGGTGCGGAACAATTTTCGCTACCGGCTCGGTGTGCCGAACGAGGTGTTCTGGCTTGGGACCGACCGGTTCGGCCGCGACATCCTGAGCCGGATCATCCACGGCACGCGCGTGTCCTTGCGCATCGGCCTGATGGTGGTGGCGGCGACCGGCGTCTTCGGCGCCCTGATCGGTGCAGTGGCGGGCTACTTTCGCTCGCTGGACGGGCCGCTGATGCGTCTGATGGACGGGCTGATGGCGTTCCCGGCGATCCTGCTCGCGATCTCGCTCGCCGCCGCCCTCGGCCCCTCCGAGATCAATGCCGCGATCGCTCTCACCGTCGCCTACACGCCGCGCACAGCGCGGGTCGTGCGCGCCTCGGTGCTTGTCGTGCGCGAGCTCGACTATGTGGAGGCGGCGCGCGCGCTCGGCGCGGGGGACGCGCACATCCTGTTCCGCCACGTCCTGCCGAACGCGCTCACCCCGCTCGTGGTGCAGTCGACCTACATCTTCGCTCTCGCGATCCTCGCCGAGGCTGTGCTCTCCTTCATCGGCGTCGGGCCGCCTCCGCCCACGCCCTCGCTCGGCGGCGTGATCGCGGACGGGCGTGACTACATGCTCGAGGCACCCTGGATCAGCCTCTTCCCGGGGCTTGCCATCGCCGTCACCGTGTTCGGGCTCAACCTGCTCGGCGATGGGCTGCGCGACGTGCTCGACCCGCGCATGAAGGTCGAGCCGCGGTGAGGATCGACACGCCGTGACGGCGCTGCTCACCGTCGAGTCGCTTACCGTGCGGTTCGGCCGCTTCGCGGTGGTCGAGGACGTTGCCTTCTCGGTCGCCCCGGGCGAAGTGCTCGCGCTCGTCGGCGAGAGCGGCTCGGGGAAAAGCATGACGGCGCTCGCGCTCATGCGGCTTGTGCCGCCGCCCGGAGTGGTCTCGGGGCGGGTGCTGTTCGAGGGAACCGACCTCCTGACGCTTCCGGAACGGCGGATGCGCGCCATCCGGGGCGGTGCAATGGCGATGGTGTTCCAGGAACCGATGACGAGCCTCAACCCGGTGTTCACCGTCGGCCGGCAGATCGCCGAAGCACTCTCCTGGCACCGTGGCCTCTCGGCGCGGGCGGCGCGGGCGGAAGCCGTGCGGCTTCTCTCCCTCGTCGAGATCCCGAACGCGGCCGCGCGCGTTTCGCAGTATCCGCACGAGCTCTCGGGCGGCATGCGCCAGCGCGTGATGATCGCGATGGCGCTTGCTTGCAGCCCGCGCCTCCTGATCGCCGACGAGCCGACGACCGCTCTCGACGCGACCGTGCAGGCGCAGCTCCTCGATCTGCTTCGCAGGCTGCGCGCCGAGCTCGGCATGGCAGTGATCCTGATCACGCACGATCTCGGCGTGGTGTCCGACTTCGCTGACCGGGTGGCGGTGATGTATGCCGCGCGGATCGTCGAGACGGCGCCGGCCGAGGCGCTGTTCGCCGCGCCCGCCCACCCCTACACGGAGGGGCTGCTCGCCTCGCTGCCGCGGCTTTCCGAGACGGTCGAGCGCCTCGTCGCGATCCCTGGCCAGGTGCCGCCGCCCTTCGCCATGCCGCCCGGCTGCCGCTTCGCGCCGCGCTGCGCCCACGCCAAGGCCCCCTGCGCCGCCGCTGCCCCGCCTCTTCTGCCTGTCGGCGAGGGGCGGGCGGCCGCGTGCATTCGCCATGCGGGCTACATGGTGGCGGCGTGAGCGAGCCGCTTCTCTCGGTGCGCGGCCTCGTCAAGCACTTCCGCCCGCGCGCGCGCCTGTTCGGCCGGTCGGGCTGTCCCGTCCGCGCGGTCGATGGCATCGATCTCGGCCTCCCCGCGGGCGGCACGCTCGGCCTTGTCGGCGAATCAGGCTGTGGCAAGTCGACGACGGGGCGGCTCGTTCTGCGGCTGATCGAGGCGGATTCGGGGACGATCCGCTTCGAGGGCGAGGACCTGCGCGCCGCCCCTCCCGCCCGGCTTCGCGCGCTGAGGCGTCGGATGCAGATCGTGTTCCAGGACCCGTTCTCCTCGCTCAACCCGCGCATGACGGTGGCCGAGATCCTCGCCGAGCCCTTCGTGGTGCATGGCATCGGCAGCGCGGCGGACCGGGCGCGCGCGGTGCGACGCCTGCTCGATTCCGTGGGGCTCGCCGCGCACCACGCCGGGCGTTACCCGCACGAATTCTCAGGCGGCCAGAGGCAGAGGATCGGGATCGCGCGGGCTCTCGCGCTCGAGCCGTCGCTGATCGTCGCCGACGAGCCGGTCTCGGCGCTGGATGTCTCGGTCCAGGCGCAGATCCTCACCCTGATGAAGGACCTTCAGGCCGCGCGCGGCCTCGCCTTCCTGTTCATCAGCCACAACCTCGCCGTGGTGCGCCACATGGCCGAGCGCGTGGCGGTGATGTATCTCGGCACGATCGTTGAGGAGGCCCCGCGCGAGGCGCTGTTTTCCGCCCCGCTCCGCCCCTACACTCGGGCGCTGCTCTCGGCGGTGCCTGACCCCGGCGCCCAAAGGCGGGAGCGGATCGTGCTTCGGGGCGAGATCCCGCGCCCCGATGACCCTCCCTCCGGCTGCCGCTTCCGAACCCGCTGCCCGATCGCCGTTGCCCGCTGCGCCGAGGAGGTGCCGGCGCTTCGCCCGCTCGCTCCCGGGCACCGCGTGGCCTGCCACCTCGCCGAGGCGCCCGCCGGCGCGGCCTGAGGCGCGCCACGGTCGGACCGGGACGGGCTTTTCCCATCCCCTGGCACTCCCCATGTTGCGGCCCGATGACTGCCTTCCCGCGACGTTCCCGGCTGCGCGGCCTCGAAGAGGCGCGCGCCTGGCTTGCCGCTCTTGGCCTTGGTGCCGCTGCCCCAGCGCCCGCGGCTCCGGCTCTCGACGCCGATCTCGTGGTCGAACGCCCCCTCCCCGCGGTGCTGACGGCGCGTCGCTCGGGCTGGGCCGTTCCGGCCGAGGCCACGCTCGGGGCGAGCCCGTATGGACCGGTTCCGTTGCCGGGGCTCCGCCTCGTCGCCGCCGGCGAGCCCCTTCCGCCGGGAACCGACGCGGTTCTGCCGCCCGAGGCGGGGACGGAGGCAGGCCCCTGGGTGGAGGTGACGGCCTCGGTCGCTCCGGGCGAAGGCGTGGTGCCGGCCTCGGGCCATCTCGCCGTAGGCCAGGTGCTCGCCCGCGCCGGGTCCGTCGCGTCGCCGCTTGCGCGCCTGCTCGCCGCCGGCGAGGCGGAGGCGATGCTCCCGCTTCTCGCATCCCTCACCCCGCCCGGCCTCGCCCTCGGGCCGGTCTCCGCCCCGGCCATCGCCGGCCTCGGCGCGCGGCCGATCGAGGAGACGGTTCTCGGCCATGGCCCTGACGGTCGCCCCGCCCTCTCCTTGCCCGCCGACCCGGCCGCGCGGCTGCTCGCCTGGCTCGCTCTCGTTCCGCCGCCGGGCGAGAGCGTGCCGGCGCGTCTTGCCCGCAAGCTTGCCTCCGCCGCCGGCCTCACCGACCTCGTTCTCGTCCGCCTCGCCGAGGGGGTGGCGACACCGCTGGCGGCGGCCGACTCGCCCTCCCTCTCCGCCTTCACCCTGGCCGCGGGCTGGGTCGAGGTCCCGCCGGCGAGCGAGGGCTGGCCGGAGGGTGCGTCCGTGACTGTCACTTTGCTTCCCCCCGCCGTGCTCGCCTGACCATGCCTCCCTTCGATGCGATGGCGGCGGTGCGGGCCGCGGCGAGGCAGGAGCAGTTCCTCGAGGTGGTGACGGAGGAGGAGGCGCGCACCCGCTTCGCCGCCGCCTTCACCCCGAGGCGTTGCCCGGCGGAAGAGGTTCCGCTCGAGGCCGCTCTTGGGCGCGTGCTTGCCGAGGACCTGGTAAGCGAGGTTGACGTTCCGGGCTTCGACCGAAGCAGTGTGGACGGGTTCGCCGTGCGTGCCGCCGACACGCTCGGGGCGCGGGAGGATGCGCCGGTGCGGCTCCGCCTCAACCCGGAGGTTCTCGCCTGCGGCCGGGCGCCGAGCCTTGCGGTCGAGCCCGGTACCGCGACGGTGATCGCGACAGGCGGGATGGTCCCGCGCGGCGCTGACTCGGTGGTGATGGTCGAGCACACCGAGGCCGAGGAGGGGGCAGACGGGCCGGTCATTGTGCTGCGCCGCGCTGTCGTGCCGGGGGCGATGATCGCGGGCGCAGGCAGCGACATCGCGCGCGGCGAGACGCTGCTGCGCCGCGGCACCGTGCTGTCGAGCCGGGAGATCGGCCTGCTTGCCGCCGTCGGTCGGGCCTGCGTGCCGGTGGTCCGCCGCCCGCGCGTCGCGGTTCTCTCCACCGGCGACGAGCTCATCCCCCCCGGTGGCGAGCCACGGCCTGGCGGCGTGTTCGACAGCAATGGCGCGATCATCGCCGCCGCCGTCGCTGAGTCGGGCGGCGAGGCAGTTCCCTTCGGCATCATCGCCGACGACGAGGTGTCGCTCTCCGACGCGCTCCGCCGCGCTGCCCAAGAGGCCGATCTCGTCGTGCTCTCGGGCGGCACCTCGAAGGGGGCGGGTGACCTCTCGCACCGCGTTCTCTCCTCGCTCGGGCGGGTGGTCGTGCACGGGGTGGCGCTCAAGCCGGGCAAGCCGCTCTGCCTTGGCCTCGTGGGCGCAACCCCCGTCGCCGTCCTGCCCGGGTTCCCCACCTCAGCCGTGTTCACCTTCCACGGCTTCGTCGCGCCGCTCATCCGCGCCATGGCGGGGCGTCGCGAGGCCGAGGCCGAGACGGTCGAGGCGCGGCTTGCGGTGCGCACGCCGTCGGAGCTCGGCCGAACCGAGTATGCGATGGTCTCCCTCGTCGAGACCGGGGAGGGGCTCGCCGCCTATCCGCTGGCGAAAGGCTCGGGCGCTGTGACGGCCTTCTCGCAGGCGGACGGGTTCATCGCGATCGATGCGCTCTCCGACGGAATCGAGGCCGGGGCGCCGGTTCGGGTGACGCTGATCGGGCGCGCCTTTCGGCCGGCCGACCTCGTGGTGATGGGCAGCCACTGTGTCGGGCTCGACCGTGTGCTCGGGCACCTCGCCGAGAGCGGCGTCACGGTCAAGGCGCTCGCCATCGGCTCGATGGGCGGGCTCGCGGCCGCACGCCGAGGCGAGTGCGACCTCGCGCCGATGCACCTGCTTGACCCTGCCACCGGCCGCTACAACGCCCCGTTCCTTCCCCCCGGCGTCGCCCTCATCCCCGGCTGGCGGCGGCTGCAGGGCATCGTGTTCCGCCCGGGCGATGCGCGCTTCGAGGGGCGCGATGCCGAGGCAGCGGTCGCCGCCGCTCTCGCCGACCCCTCCTGCATCATGGTGAGCCGAAACCAGGGCTCCGGCACGCGCGTGCTGATCGACGGGCTGCTCAAGGGCGCGCGCCCGCCGGGCGCGTTGAACCAGCCGAAGAGCCACAACGCCGTGGCGGCGGCGGTGGCTCGGGGCCGCGCGGACTGGGGGTTGGCGATCGCGACGGTCGCGCGCGACTACGGCCTCGGCTTCATCCCGCTCGCCGACGAACACTATGATTTCGCGGTGCCCGAGGCGCGACGCGGGCGCGAGCCGGTGCGACGCTTCGAGGCGCTTCTTGCCCGGAAGGAGACGCGCGCGATGCTCAACGAACTCGGGTTCGCACCATGAGGGGTCTTGTCCTTCTGCTCGTTCTGGTCGCCGCCCTTCCGGCGCGGGCGGAATTCCGCGGCCATGGCGGCCCGGTGAAGGCGATCGCCGTCTCGCCCGACGGCGGGCGGGTGCTCTCGGGCAGCTTCGACCAATCCGCGATCCTCTGGTCGCCCGGGCGCGGGGCGGCGGAAGTGGTGCTGCGCGCGCATGATGGTGCGGTGAACGCCGTCGCCTTCCTGCCCGATGGCCGGTTCGCGACCGCCGGCGAGGAGGGGCGGATCGCCCTCTGGCAGCCCGGCGCGTCTCGCCCCGAGCGCGTGTTCGAGGGCCATGGCGCGAAGATCGCCTCGCTTGCGGCCGACCCCTCTGGACGTTTCCTCGTCTCCGCGGCGTGGGACCGGACGGTCCGGCTCTGGCCGCTCGACGGCTCCGCCCCGCGGGTGTTCGAGGGCCATACGGAGAATGCGGTGAACGCTGTCGGCGTGCTCGCTGACGGTTCGGCCATCGTCTCCGCCGGGTATGACGGAACGGTTCGCCTCTGGCCGGTCGAGGGCGGCGCGCCGCGGGTGCTCGCCGAGTTCGGCCTGCCGCAGAATGCTCTCGCCGTGCTACCGGGCGGCGCTGGCGTTGCCGTCGCCGGGGCGGACGGCACCGTGCGGCTCGTGCCGCTCGGTGAGGGAGCGGTGCGGGAGCTCGCGGGCGGGGCCGCTCCGATCATCGCCCTTGCCGTGAACGCCGGCGGCACGCTGCTCGCGGCCGGCGGGATCCGAGGCTCGGTGGCGATCTGGTCGCTTCCCGAGGGGCGCCTTCTGCGCACGCTGACGGGGCCGGGCGTGCCCGTGTGGGCGGCCGCCTTCGCCCCCGACGGGACGCTGTTCACCGGCGGCACCGACCGTCGCGTCCGCCGCTGGGACGCGGCGACGGGGGCGCATCTCGGCCCCGTGACGCCCGAGGAGGAAGAGCCCGCCACCGCCTCTGACCACCCGGGCGCGCGCGTGTTCCGCGCCTGCGCCGCCTGCCACACGCTCACCGGCGACAGCGCCAACCGTGCCGGCCCGACGCTTGCCGGTCTGTTCGGCCGTCGGATCGCCTCCGTGCCCGACTATCCCTACTCGGAGGCGCTGCGGCGCATGGACATCGTCTGGACGCGCGAGACGCTGGCGGCGCTGTTCACCCTCGGCCCCGCGGCCTACACGCCGGGCACGCGCATGCCCGAACAGACGGTGGGCAACCGCGAGGACCTCGACGCCCTGCTCGACTTCCTCGAGATCGAGACGCGCCGCTAGCGCGCTTCCTCGACGATCGCCTGAAAGGCGATCTCGGCGGATTTTACACTTCGATGAAAGGGGCTTTGAAAGCCATGGCTTTTCAAGGACCTCCATTCTGGCATCTGTTTTTCGGACCTTCTTCATCCACGGGCCCAGCGCTGATCGGCTCGTGCAGGACGAGAAGAACCGAGGGAGGACGAGAAGAACCGAGGGAGAAGGTGATGCGACTGGGTTTCCTGACATCGGCCGTTGTCGCGGGGGTGTTCGCGTCCGGCCTCGCCGCGGCGGCGCCCATTGTGGTCAAAGTCGAGGACATGGAGTTCACCACCGACAGCAACTTGGTCCAGACTGCGCGTCCCGGCTTCGGCAGCGCCGGCCCGGTGACACTGGACTGGGGCGCAGCCGTGTCCCCATTCCAGCGCCTGTTGAACTGGAACGGTCTGGACTACTCCCGCCGGCAGGCGGCGTCGTGCACGGCGGTGGCCGACTGTCGGCTCGACCTGACCGTGGCCCCAGGCAGCACGGTGACGCTCAAGAGCTTCTTCCTGGGCGCCTGGCTGAATCACAGGACCGTAGCGTCCTTTGGCGCGTAAGGGACCTCACGGACGACAGCACCGTCGCCCAACAAACCTCGATTGTCCCCGGCGGGACGGGGCTCGTGGTGACCATCAACGCCACCTCCTCGACCGGCTTCATCCTGTTCGGGCCGGACGACAGTGGCATCAACGACATCACCTACAGCTTCACGACGGCCGTGCCCGTGACAGGGGCGCTCGCCCTATTCGGCACCGCGCTGGTCGGCCTCGGCCTCGCACTCCGCCGCCGCGGCTGACGGGGGCGCCTAGGGCCGCCGAGGCTCGCCATAGGTCGGCGCGGGGCGGGCAGGCCGCCTCAGCCGACCCGTTCCCAGATCTCGGAACGCCGCCGCCGGCCGTCGGACGGGCGATGCGCCGGCGCGCGGGCCCCTGCCGCCTCAGTTCAGCTTCTTCGGGTCGTCGGGGGCGCCTTCGCCGCGCGCGGCGAGGTAGTCGTCGGTCGTGACGATCCGCGGTCGTTCCCCGGCCGCATAGGGGTCGAGCCCGCCCGTCTCCGTCACCGTGATGGCGCGGCAATCGGCGCACATGCGGATGAGATCGAGATTCGCCGCCGAGCCCTTGTACATCCAGTGCGAGGCCGAGAGCTTCGCCGCGATCCGCTCGATCGTGCTCTTCGTGCCGAACGGGGTGCCGCAGCGTATGCAGGCGAACGGTTCCTCCTCCTTGATGAGCCGCGGCTCTGCGGCCTCCGGCGTGAGATTCAGCCGCGGCTCGAGTACGATCACCTTCTCCGGGCAGGTCGCGGCGCAAAGGCCGCATTGCACGCAGGCGTCCTCGGTGAAGGTGAGCATCGGGCGGTCGGGGTTGTCGCGCAGCGCCCCGGTCGGGCAGACGGAGACGCAGGAGAGGCAGAGCGTGCAGCCCGCGGTGTCGACCCGAAGCGTGCCGAAGGGAGCGCGCTCGGGAAGCGGAATGATCGCCGCAGGGGCGGGCGCTGCCTTGCCGAGCTCCTTCAGTGCCGTCTGCAGCACGCCGCGCTTGTCGCCCATCGCGAGGAAGCGCCTCGGCTCCGCCACACCGTCACGACGCGTCAGCGTGCGCAGCGCCGCGGCGAGCGCGTCCGGGTCATCCGCAGCGATCACCCCGACCCGCTCCTCACCGAAGCCGAGGCCACGTAGCACCGCATCGGCGAGCGTCAGCGTCCGGTCGAGTGCGGCGGTGTCGTCGCGCGGGCGCGCGCCCATCAGAACGCGGAGCTCTGCCGCGCCGTAGGCGAAGGCGGCAGCGATGAGCTCGAGACCCAACGCTGTCACCTCGTTCACGTTGAAGGGAAGCACGCGCGCCGGCAAGCCGGGGCCATGGCGCGCGAGCGCCTCGATCAGCGGCGCGCCATGCTCGTCCTCGTGCAGGAGCAGAACTGGCCGCTTCCCCCCCGCCTCGAGATAGGTGAGCAGGAGCGCGCGCAGCCGGCGCAGAAGCGCATCCGCCGGCGGGAGCGCGTAGGAGGCCGCCCCTGTTGGGCACACGGCGCTGCAGGAGCCGCAGCCGGCGCAGATGTTCGTGTCGATCGCGACATGATCACCCGCAGGAGCGATCGCGCCGACCGGGCAGAGGTCAAGGCAGCGGGTGCAGCCGGTGCGCTTGTTGCGGGAATGCGCGCAGAGGCTCGCGGTGAAGGTCACGAAGCGCGGCTTGTCGAAGGTGCCGACGAGCTCCGCCGCCTGGAAGATCGCTCTCTGCACCGCCGCCCTGTCGCCTGGGTCGGCGCGCAGATAGCCCGGACGCTTATGATGGGCCGGGAACAGGGGCGCCCCGCCCGAGAGGTCGAGGATCACGTCGCAGCGGCTCTTCGCCCCGTCGCGGGGCGGGCCGAAGACGAGCGCGGCGCGGGAGGACGGGGCGGGGGCGGCGTAGTCATCGACCACGAGCTCGAAGGCGCCGAGATGCCCGCGCGCCGAGCGTATGGTCCCCTTGAGGACGGGGAAGGTGGTTGTGCGCGGCGGCAGCACGTCCTTCGGCCGCGTGAGAAGAACGGTGAGGTTCAGCCGGTTCTCGAGCTGGCGCGCCGCCTCGATCGCTGTCTCGTCTCGGCCGTAGACGAGCGTCACCCCCTCCGAGGTGTAGGTGACGATCGCGGTCTCGGGCATCGGCACGGCGGCGGCGGCGATCAGCGCGGCGATCTTCGGTGTCGCCGCCTTCGCCTCGTCGCTCCAGCCCGCCTGTTCGCGGATGTTGACGGTATCGAGCCGGCCCCGGTGCCCCGCCTCCTCCGCCCGCTCGGCGAAGAGCGGCGCCTCCTGGGTGCAGGCCACAAGCACGTCCGACCCGCCGAGAGCCGCCTCGAAACGCGCGAGCTCCGCCCGGCACAGCTGGCGCGCCTCCTCGACCTTTGCGCCGGGAAGCGCGCGGGCGCAGACGCGGGCGATGCCGCCGAGGTCGAGCGGCATCGTCTCCTCGCAGGAGCATACGAACACGCGCCGCTCTGACTCTGCCATGCGCCTCCCCCGGAGCCTGCCGGCGCCCGCCTGGGAAACCGACCGCCCCGCGCATATATGACGGCGCGACCACGACCGCCAGCGGGGGCAGCCCACGACGCCATGCGCGCCGCCGAGCTTGACCGACGACTCGACCTTCCCCCCCTTTTCAGGGGCGTGACTCTGCGCGAAGGCGGGGACGCCTTCCGCCACGCCTGCGCGATCGCGCCTGAGGCGGGGGCGGGGACGCTGGTGCTCGCCCGTGGCGGCCTTACCTTCGACTGCGCGGTGGTGCTCGAACCCGCGATGCCGCTCGCCCGCGCGCGGCTCGCCCTCTATGTCGGCATGGCTGCGCTCGCCGATGCTCTTGCCGTCGCCGCTCCGCCCGAGCACCCGATCGGCTTCGTCTGGCCCGATCTCATCCGCGTCGACGGCGCCCGGCTCGGCGGCATGCGGCTCGCCTGGGCCCCCGTCGCGGGCGAGCTCCAGGCCCCCGCCTGGATGGTCCTGCACGCCGCGCTCAGGCTCGCCGAACCGCCCGGAATCGAGACCGGGCATTTCCCCGACCGCACCTCGCTCGAGCAGCAGGGCTTCGAGGACCAGGACGGGGCCCGGCTCGCCGAGCGCTTCGCGCGGCATCTCATGGTCGGGCTCTACACCTGGCAGGACGAGGGCCTCGCCCCGGTGGCGGAGCAGTATCTCTTGCGCCTCGAGGAGCCGAAGGCGGCGCGGCGTGGGATCGACCCCTCGGGCGACCTTGTGCTGGTGGACGAGGCAGGGGTGGAGACGCGACGGCCGCTTGCCGAGGCGCTCGCCGCCCCCCAATGGCTCGATCTCGTCGCATGACACGGCGGATCCTGCGCACCCTTAGGCTCGACCCCTCCGACACGGTGGTGTTCGATCGCGCCGCCGAGCCGGGCGAGATCGCGGTGGTCGGCAGTTTCATGTTCTGGGACGTGGACCCCGCCGCGCTCACGGGCCGGGCGCGCCAAGCCTTCCGCTCGGGCTTCCTCGGCCTCGGCTCCTTCGGGTTCTCGACCCTCGTCAGTGTGGGCTCGGTCACGGAGGAGGAGCGTGCGGCTGCGGCCGCCTCTCTCGCCGCACGTCTGCGCGACCAGTTCGGCGCTCCCGACGATGCGTCGGCGCTCGCCGTCGCCGAGGAGGAGCTCGCCTTCTCTGAGGAGCTCGCCTCCGGGCATGAGCCGGGAACGGTGATCGCGCTCAGCCGCAGCGTCGAAGCGGAGGGGGTTCGGGAGCGGTTCCGCACCCTCAGGCGCAGGGGGTCCCCGCAGGCTCTGCCCGTGATCGGCCTCGTGCGCAGCGACGACGCGGCGGAGGAGCGCGCGGAGCGGGTCGATCTCGTCGCACTCGTGCGTCGGGCGAACGGCTGAGGAGGAGCGGCGTGCGGCCCGATTTCTGGCTCTCGTGCGGCCATCACCTCGTGGAGCGAACCGAGGCGGGGGGGCTTGCGGTGACGGACGCCCTCATTGCTGCCTGGCTCGCCCGGCCGGAGCTCGTGCCGCCTGCAGAGGCCTGCGCGGCGGAGCGCGCTCTGCACGCCTCCCTGCTCGCCAATCCGCGCCGCGGCGTCGCTGCCGTCGAGGTCGAGGCGATCGCCGATGCCGATGCGCGGGAGAACTGGCAGGCTTGGCTCGCGTTCCGCGACCACCTGCTCGCCCACCCGACGGTCGAGTCGGCCTACACGGCGCTGTTCCGCGGCGACCTTCGCGGCACCCCGCCGCTGTTCCTCGCCCAGCTCGCGCAGCTGATCCTGCGCAACATCCTCGACGAGACCGACGACCCGATCCGGCTGCGCGCGGCGGAGCTGTTCTTCCGCCCGCAGCGTGTCTCGACCGAGGGCGGCAACCTCCTGCTCGCCGACGAGGAGACGGTCCAGGCGGCGGCCGGAGAGGCGCGGGAGCGCCACGCCGGCCTCGGCGTGCTGGGGCAGATGATCGCCGAAGCCGGGGCGAAGCTTCGCTCGGTGGAGCTCGACGTTCTGTCGCGCGACAATGCCGCGATCTACTGGGACCGGTCGGACCGGTTCGATACCGTGCTCGACCTGACCTTCGGGCGCGACGGCCAGGACGCGCTCGCGCGCGTGATCGAGGCCTGGGTGCGTCATCTCGTCGGCGTGCGCGTCTCGGTCCAGCCGCTGCAGACGATCCATGACGAGGCCTGGGCTTGGTATGTCGGCCTCGATCAGGAGGCGACGGCGATCTGCACCCGGCTCTGGCACGGCGAGCGTGTGGGGGCGGAGGACTTGGGCCGGATCCTCGCCCTGTTCCGCCTCGAGTTCGAGGATCCTGCCGAGATGCTGCCCCGCGTTGCCGGCCGCCCGGTCTATCTCGCTCTTGCCATGACGCCGGCGCGAACGGTGCGGATGAAGCCGCAGAACCTGCTCGCCGGCCTGCCGCTTCGGCAGGCGCAGGCCGCCTGAGGCGGAAGCGATGCTGGCCGAGGAGCATCACCCCGTCGCCGTCGTGGTGGAACGTCGTGCCGGGTCGACGCCCTGGGCCGAGGATCTCTGGGTGCCGGTCGCGGTGCTGCCGGGCGAGACCGCGGCGGCGCCGTGGACGGTCCTGCGCAAAGAGAAAGGGCTCACCGCCTACATCGCCGGCAGCACCACGGTGAGCTTCTTTTCCTCCGAGACGCCGAACTACAAGTCGAACCTCGAGAGCGGGGCGCCGGTGCTTTGGGTGGTGCTCAGGCCCTCGAGCACTCCGCCAGGGATGGAGCTTGTGGCCGTGCTCGCCGATCCTGGCGAAGCGGAGGCGATGACCACCGCCGGGTCGGACGTGATCGAGACCGTGCCGATGCCGGGGCAGATCCGCGAGGCGCTCGAGGCGTTCGTCGCCGCGCATCACGTCGAGCGCGGCTTCCACAAGCGCAAGCGTGATCGTGCTGACCCCGAGAGCCTCGGGGTGCGCCGACGGGTCGCGCGCGATGTCTGAGGAGGAGCGCTCCGGCGAAGGCTTCCTCGCCCGCTGGTCGCGGCTCAAGCGCTCGGGCGGGGAGCGATCCCGCCAGGAGCCGCCTCCGACCGTCACCCCGGGCGCGCCGTCGGGGGTCGCGCCCGCCACCGAGCCAGTCCCGCCGCCCCCCGTCGCGGCGCGGGCCGAAGCCGTCGGCGAGCCCGAGCCCGAGCCCGAGCTCGACCTCTCCTCCCTGCCGCCGATCGAGACGCTCACGGCCGAGAGCGACATCAGCGTCTTCCTCCGCAAGGGGGTTCCGGCAGCGCTTCGGAATGCCGCGCTTCGGCGGGTCTGGAGCCTCGATCCCACCATCCGCGACTTCATCGGCCCGGCCGACTATGCGTGGGACTGGAACGTGCCGGGGGGGGCGCCGGGTTACGTGGCCGAGATCGCAACCGGGCCGGACGTGGAGGCTTTGGCGGACCGGATCCTTGGCCTCGTTCGCCGCGAGCGTGCCGAGGACAAGCCCGGAAGCCCGAGCGACGGCATGGCAGGGGAAGCGCCCGACGCGGGCGGGGCGGAGGGAGCCGGTTCGCCGCCCCAGGCAGCAATTCGCCTCTCCGAGTCGGCGGGCCGGGTGGTCACCGCGCCCGACGCCATCCCCCCGGCAACGGCTCCCGCGGTTCCCGCGAGCCTCGAGGCGCCGGCCGATGGTCAGGCGAGCAGGGGCGGGGCGCGGCGGCCGCGTCACGGCGGCGCGACCCCTACCTGAGCGTGCAGGTCGGAAAAACGGCTGTCCCCGCATCGTTCCGAGACGATGAGCCCTTGCGGAGGCGCTCCGCTCGGGCCGACACGGCCACCGCAACCCAGGTCACGGCCTATTGACCGACATGCCGGCTGGGGCATAGCCTCTCACACATCGAGGTAGGGAGGAACGGGGACGTGCTGGCCTTGGTGCCGACACGGATGCAAGCGGCGGAAGCGCCGAACAACGGTGCAAGTCAGGGCTTGTGCTGGCCTCCAGCGCGGCGAGGCTTTGGGTCGCTGAGGGGCTGGTTCTGATGGCCGAACAGCTTGCCGTGGCACGGCTTGGCCCTGGTGCGGAGAGCAGCCGCGACGCGGCGGTCGACCCCGTGGATGTGATGCGGGCGCGGCACTGGTCCCTGCTCTCCACGCTTCTGTTCCGCCCACCTGGACAGGAGCTTCTTGAACAGCTTTCGTCGCTCGAGGCGGACGAGACGCCGCTTGGCGCGGCGCGCGGCATGCTGGCCGCTTCCGCCCGCGAGGCGAACGAAGCCGCGCTTGCGCGCGAGTTCCACGATCTCTTCATCGGGCTCGGGCGCGGCGAGCTTCTGCCCTATGCGAGCTACTATCTCACGGGCTTCCTGCACGAGAAGCCGCTCGCCAAAGTTCGGGCGGACATGGAGCGGCTCGGGCTTGCCCGCGCCGACGGGGTGGGCGAACCGGAGGACCATATCGCAACACTTGCCGAGATCATGGCGGGGCTCCTCTCCGGCGCGTTCGAGGCGGGGGCCGAGGAGGCGCCGCGGTTCTTCGCGCGCCATATCGCTCCCTGGGCGGGGACCTTCTTTCGGGATCTCGAGACGGCCGAGCACGCCCGGTTCTACCGGGCGGTCGGCCGGCTCGGGCGCGTGTTCGTCGAGATCGAAGCTGAGGCGGCCACGCTTCCTGCCTGAGGGGAAACCCCTGAGGTCGGGGCCAAGGCTTCCCGGTGATGAGGAACGGATCGGTACGGAGTGAGGGATGATGAAGACAGAGAAGGCTGACGCCGCGCCGGCGCGGCGTGGGTTCCTCAAGTCGCTCGGGCTGTCCGCCGGAGCGGCCGCTGTCTCGGCGCCGCTGCTGGCGACGCCGGCTGCCGCACGCGAGAGCGCCCAGGAAGCGCGCAAGCGGCGCTACCAGCCGAACAGCCCGCACATCCAGGCCTTCTACCGCACCAACCGCTACGAGCAGTGAGGGAGGCGTCGATGCTGATCAAGCGCAGCGAGGGCAAGGTCTCGCGCACGGGTCTCGCCTCGGCCTTCGCCGGCCTTTCCGGCGGGGCGATGGACCGTCGCGGCTTCCTCCGCAAGTCGGGGATCGTCGCCTCTGGTCTCGGCGCGCTCGGCGCGCTCGGTGCTGGCACGGTGAAGAAGGCGGACGCCGGGCCGATGCAGCCCGGCGTGGCGGTGGTGAAGAGGAAGAACATCTGCACCCACTGCTCGGTCGGCTGCACCGTGATCGCCGAGGTGCAGAACGGGGTGTGGGTCGGCCAGGAGCCGGCCTGGGAGAGCCCGATCAACCGCGGGACGCACTGCGCCAAGGGCGCCGCGGTGCGCGAGCTCGTGCACGGTGACCGGCGCCTGAAGTACCCGATGAAGCTTGTGAACGGCCAGTGGACCCGGCTGAGCTGGGACCAGGCTATCAACGAGATCGGCGACAAGCTTCTCGATATCCGCGCCAAGGCCGGCCCCGACGCGGTGTTCCTGCTCGGCTCGGCCAAGTTCTCGAACGAAGGCGCCTATCTTTACCGCAAGTTCGCCGCGTTCTGGGGCACCAACAACGTCGACCATCAGGCCCGCATCTGCCACTCGACGACGGTCGCGGGGGTTGCCAATACCTGGGGCTACGGGGCGCAGACCAACAGCTACAACGACATCCGCAACGCCAAGACCATCCTGATCATGGGTGGCAACCCGGCCGAGGCGCACCCGGTGTCGCTGCAGCACGTTCTCCAGGGCAAGGAGATCAACCGCGCCAACCTGATCGTCGCCGATCCGCGCTTCACGCGCACCGCGGCGCACGCCACAGAGTATGTCCGGTTCCGCCCCGGCACGGACATCCCCGTGCTGTGGGGCATCCTCTGGCACATCTTCGAGAACGGCTGGGAGGACAAGGAGTTCATCCGCCAGCGCGTCTACGGGATGGAGGACGTGCGGAAGGAAGTGGCGAAGTGGACGCCGGCCGAGGTCGAGCGCGTCAGCGGCGTTCCCGGCGCGCAGCTTCGCAAGGTGGCGGAGATGTTCGCGAAGCAAAAGCCCGCCACCCTCGTCTGGTGCATGGGGATGACGCAGAAGACCGTGGGCACGGCGAACGTGCGCGCGGCCTGCATCCTCCTGCTTGCCACCGGCAATGTCGGTTCCCCCGGCACGGGCGCGAATATCTTCCGCGGCCACTGCAACGTTCAGGGGGCGACCGACCTCGGTCTCGATGTGACCACGCTCCCAGCCTATTACGGGCTCGACGAGGGCGCGTGGCGTCACTGGGGCCGGGTGTGGGATGTCTCCTATGAGTATCTTCGCGGCCGGTTCGGCCCGCCCAACGCGGATGACGCGGCGCGCAAGCGCATGATGGAGATGCCCGGCATCACCACCACGCGCTACTTCGACGCGATCCTCCTCGAGCCCGGGTCGGGCGACACCGCGAACCTTGTGGCCGGGCAGCCGAACTTCCGCGCCATGCTGGTGTTCGGTCATGGCGGCAACACTGTCACCCGGATGCCCGAGGCGGCAAAGGGGCTCGAGAAGCTCGACCTCCTCGTGGTGGCCGACCCGCACCCGACCACCTTCGCGGTGCTCGCGAACCGGCGCGACAACACCTACCTCCTGCCGATCTGCACCCAGTTCGAGTGCGACGGCAGCCGCACCGCCTCCAACCGCTCGGTTCAGTGGGGCCAGAAGATCGTCGAGCCGATCTTCGAGAGCAAGACCGACTACGAGGTGATCTACCGTCTTGCCGAGAAGCTCGGTTTCGCCAACGAGATGTTCAAGAACATCACGGTCAAGGCCAAGGTTCCGGAACCCGAGAGCGTGCTGCGGGAGATCAACCGCGGCGCGTGGTCGACCGGCTACACCGGCCAGAGCCCCGAGCGTCTGAAGGCGCACATGGCCAATCAGGGCGCCTTCGACATCGTCACGCTGCGCGCCAAGCCCGACGCGCCTCCCGAGGTGAGGGGGGACTACTACGGCCTGCCCTGGCCATGCTGGGGCACGCCGGAGCTTCGCCACCCCGGAACGCACATCCTCTACAATACGAACGAGCACGTGATGGACGGCGGCGGAACGTTCCGTGCGCGCTTCGGCGTCGAGCGCAACGGCGTGTCGCTGCTCGCCGAGGGCAGCTATTCCAAGGGCTCTGAGCTGACCGACGGCTACCCCGAGTTCACCTACGCCGTGCTCAAGCGTCTCGGCTGGGACAAGGACCTGACGGAGGCGGAGCGGGCGACCATCGAGCGGATCGGCGGCGCGAACGCCGATCGCGTGAGCTGGGCGACCGACCTCTCGGGCGGCATCATCCGCGTGGCGCTGAAGCACGGCTGTTCGCCGTTCGGCAACGCGAAGGCGCGGGCGAACGCCTGGAACCTGCCCGACCCGATCCCGGTGCACCGCGAGCCGATCTACAGCCCCCGCCCCGACCTCGTGGCGCAGTACCCGACCCGCGACAACTTCATGGCGCATCGGGTGCGGAACATCGGCAAGACGATCCAGGAGCGTGCGGTAGCGAACAACGTCGCGCGCAACTTCCCGATCGTCCTGACGTCGGGGCGCCTCGTCGAATACGAGGGCGGCGGCGAGGAGACGCGCTCGAACAAGTGGCTCGCCGAGCTGCAGCAGGACATGTTCATCGAGATCAACACCCAGGATGCGGCGGAGCGGAACATCCGCGATGGCCAGTGGGTGCTCGTGAACGGCCCGGAGATGCCACAGGGCAAGTTCATCCGCGTCAAGGCGCTCGTCACCGACCGGGTCGGGCGCGGCGTGGCGTTCATGCCGTTCCACTTCGCCGGCTGGTTCATGCAGGAGGACCAGAGGCGCAAGTATCCCGCCGGCACCGACCCGATCGTGCTCGGCGAGAGCGTGAACACGGTCACGACCTACGGCTTCGATCCGGTCACCTCGATGCAGGAGACCAAGTGCACGCTGTGCCAAATTCGCGCAGCGTGAGCGGGTAGGAGAGGGGAGACACGACCATGGCCCGCATGAAGTTCCTCTGCGACAGCGACCGCTGCATCGAGTGCAATGCCTGCGTGACGGCCTGCAAGAACGAGAACGAGGTGCCCTGGGGCATCAACCGCCGGCGCGTCGTCACCATCAATGACGGCAAGCCGGGCGAGCGCTCGATCTCGATGGCCTGCATGCACTGCACCGACGCGCCCTGCGCCGCGGTGTGCCCGGTGGATTGCTTCTACACTACCGCCGACGGCGTGGTGCTGCACTCGAAGGACCTGTGCATCGGCTGCGGCTATTGCTTCTATGCTTGCCCGTTCGGGGCGCCGCAATACCCGCGGCTCGGCAACTTCGGCACCCGCGGCAAGATGGACAAGTGCACCTTCTGCGCCGGCGGCCCGGAGGCCGACAACACGCAGGCGGAGTTCGCGAAGTATGGCGCGAACCGGCTCGCCGAGGGCAAGCTCCCGATCTGCGCCGAGATGTGCTCGACCAAGGCGCTGCTGGCCGGTGACGGCGACATTATCGCGCAGATCTATGCCGAGCGTGTGACACGCCGTGGCTACGGCTCCGGGGCGTGGGGCTGGCGCACCGCCTACAAGGAGATGACGACCGGCTGAACCGGTTGCGGAGGACAGCGTGGTGGCCGGAGTGCCGGCGAACGGCCTCCGCCACCAGAGCAAAGCACAGCGGCAGGAGCTTCCGATGAGACCACTTCTCAAGCGGCTTCGCGGCGTTGTCGCCGCTCTCTTGCTTGGCCTCGGGCTTGCCGCGGCAAGCCTGCCGGCCTCGCTCCCCCCCGCGGCCGCCCAGGCGCCAGCGTCGCCCTCGGCGGCGAACGAGCAGATGCTCTTCAACTATCTTCAGGGCAGCGTTCAGGGTCGCGTGACGATCCCCGACCAGAAGTCGGCGCTGCTGATCCAGCCCCGGGGGCGAGACTTCCAGCATTTCTGGCGCACCACGCTGAAATGGATCGGCGGTGTCGCGATCGGCGGCATGCTCGCCGTCCTCGTGCTGTTCTACCTCATCCGCGGCAAGGTTCGCGTCGAGGCGGGGCTGTCGGGGCGCACGATCGAACGCTTCAACGGGCTCGAGCGCTTCGCGCACTGGCTCACCGCCTCGACCTTCATCATCCTCGGCATCACCGGGCTGAACATCAGCTTCGGGCGGGAGCTGCTTCTGCCGCTGATGGGGCCGGAGGCGTTCGCCGCCTGGTCGCAGTGGGGGAAGATCGCGCACAACTACCTGTCCTTCCCCTTCACGCTCGGCGTGCTCCTGATGCTCGTCATCTGGATCAAGGACAACATCCCGAACGGCGACGACGTGAAGTGGTTCGCCGCCGGCGGCGGGCTGATCGGGCATGGACATCCGCCCGCGCGGAAGTTCAATGGCGGGCAGAAGGTGATCTTCTGGTTGGTCGTGCTCGGCGGCGGCGCGATCGCGGTAACCGGGTTCATCATGATGTTCCCCTTCCAGTTCGTGACCACGATGGAGGGAATGCAGCTCGCGACCCAGCTTCACGGTGTGATCGCTCTCCTGATGATCGCGATCATCCTCGCCCACATCTACATCGGCTCGGTCGGCATGGAGGGAGCCTTCGCCGCGATGGGCAGCGGCAAGGTCGACCTGAACTGGGCCAAGGAGCATCACAGCCTGTGGGTCGAGGAGGTGATGTCCGGCGGACGGGGCGCTTCTGTTCCGCGCGGCGCCAGCAAGGCCGGCGCCGACTGAGACAGGCCACCTCAATGTGCCTCGGGGCTGGCGGAGGGCCTCCGCCAGCCCCCATTCTCTTTCCATGACGCTGTTCGGGATCGCCGGCTGGTCCGGCTCCGGCAAGACGACGCTGCTTGCGAAGCTCATCCCGGCGCTGGTCGCGCGCGGGCTCACCGTCTCGACCATCAAGCACGCCCATCACGGCTTTGACCTCGACACGCCTGGCAAGGACAGCCACACGCATCGGCGTGCGGGGGCGACCGAGGTTCTGGTCAGCTCGGCCGCGCGATACGCGCTCATCCACGAGCTGCGCGGCGCGCCGGAGCTGACGCTCGAGGAACTGGCCGCTCGGCTTTCGCCGGTCGATCTCGTGCTGGTCGAGGGGTTCAAGCGGTCCCGCCACCGCAAGCTTGAGGTCTGGCGCGCCGCCGTCGGCAAGCCGCCGCTTTGGCCTGACGATCCGAGCGTGGTGGCAGTCGCCTCCGACGGCGCCGTGCCCGGCTGCACCGTGCCGGTGTTCGACCTCGACGATGTCGAGGCGATCGCCGCCTTCGTGATCGAGCAGGCGGTGCTGCGCTGCCGCCAATCCTGAAGGATCCTCGGCGTGGCCCAGTTGAGCGACGATTGTTTTGCCTTCGGCGGCGCGCTCATGCGTGTGGAGGAAGCGCTCGCCCTGGTCGCCGAGCGTCTTCCGCCGGTGAGCGGCACGGAGCGCGTCGGGCTTGCGGAGGCGGCTGGACGCGTGCTTGCGGCCGATCTCTGCTCGCCGCTCGACGTTCCTCCCTTCGCCAACAGCGCCGTCGACGGCTACGCCGTCCGCCACGCCGATCTCGCGCCGGAGGGCGAGACGCTCCTTCCCGTCGGCGGCAGGGTGGCGGCGGGTGGGTCGCTGGGGAGGCCGATCCGCCCCGGCGAGGCGATCCGGATCTTCACCGGCGCGCCGATGCCTGAGGGGGCGGATACGGTCTTCATGCAGGAGGATGCCGAAGCCTTGCCCGACGGCAGGGTGCGCCTTCCGCCTGGTCTGGCGCGTGGCGCGAACGCGCGCGCGGCCGGCGAGGATGTCGCTGCGGGGAGTGTGATCCTGCGCGCGGGACGTCGCCTCCGTCCGCAGGACGTCGGCCTCGCCGCGTCGATCGGGGTCACATCGCTCGAGGTGCGTCGCCCGCTCCGTGTCGCCGTGTTCTCGACCGGAAACGAGATCGCCGAGCCTGGCACGCCGCTCGGTCCAGGCCGGCTCTATGACAGCAACCGGTTCACGCTGGGCGCGGCTCTGCGCGGCCTCGGCTGTGCCGTTACCGATCTCGGAATCCTGCCCGACCGGCGCGACGCTGTGGCCTCGGCTCTCCGGGACGCCGCGCCGGCGCACGACCTCCTCCTGACCTCGGGCGGCGTCTCGACCGGGGAGGAGGACCATGTGAAGGCCGCCGTCGAGGCGGCGGGGTCTCTGTTCCTGTGGCGGCTTGCGATCAAGCCCGGCCGGCCGGTGGCGATGGGCCAGGTCGGCGGCACGGCCTTCATCGGGCTTCCCGGAAACCCGGTCGCGGTGATGGTCACCTTCGCCCATGTCGTCCGCCCCGTCGCGCTGCGGCTGATGGGCGCGACGGTCACGCCGCCCGCGCGGTTCGCGGTGCGCGCGGCGTTCGCCTATCGCAAGAAGCCGGGGCGGCGGGAGTATGTGCGCGTCACCCTCGCCCTGGGGGAAGACGGCGCGACGGAGGCGCGAAAGTTCCCGCGCGAGGGGGCCGGGCTTCTCTCCTCTCTGGTCGAGAGCGACGGGCTGGTCGAGCTCGGCGAGGAGGTGCGCACGGTCGCCCCGGGAGACACGGTGGCGTTCCTGCCCTACAGCGAGCTCGCCTGACCGGCCGCCCCGCTGGCGCGCCTGCGCGCGGCCCCCATCTCCCCTCCATGCGCCGCCCCGTCAGCATCGTCTGGTTCAAGCGCGACCTCAGGATCGCCGATCACGCCCCGCTTGTCGCCGCGGCGGCGTCCGGCCCCGTGCTGCCACTCTGGATCGTCGAGCCAGGCCAGTGGCGCGCCCCCGAAGCGTCCGCGCGGCAGTACCTGTTCCAAGCGGAATCGGCGGCGGAGCTCTCGGCCGACCTTGCCGCGCTTGGCCAGCCTCTGGTCGTTCGTGTCGGCGAGCCTGTGGAAGTGTTCCGCGCGCTCGCCGCGTCGGTCACCATCGGCGCGATCGAGGCACACCAGGAGAGCACCGGCGAGCGCGACTACGCGCGCGACCGCGCGGTCCGGGCCTGGGCGCGAGCGGCCGGCATCCCTTTCCGCGAGCATCGGCAGAACGGGGCGATCCGCGCTCTCGGCTCGCGCGACGGCTGGGCGGCGCGGTGGGAACGTTTCACCCGCGCCCCGCTCGTGCCGACGCCCGAGGCGCTTGCCCCCGTTGCCATCGACCCCGGAACGATCCCTTCTCCCGAGGCGCTTGGCCTCGCGCCCGACCCCTGCCCGGGACGGCAGCGCGGTGGGCGGGCGGCGGCGGAGGCGCTGCTTGCGTCCTTCCTCTCCGGTCGCGCGCTCACCTACCGCCGCGCGATGTCCTCGCCGCTCGCCGGGTGGGAGGCGTGTTCGCGTCTCTCACCCCATCTCGCAGCCGGAACGCTCTCGGTGCGCGAGGCGGCCCAAGCCGCGCGGTCGGCGCGCGCCAACGCCGCGGGACCGTTGCGCAAGGGGATCGACAGCTTCCTCACGCGCCTTGCCTGGCACTGCCATTTCATACAGAAGATCGAGACCGAGCCCGCGATCGAGCGCCGCGCCCTTCACCCTGCCTATCGCGGGCTCGCCGGAGCGGGGGAGGACGACCCACGGTTCCGGGCCTGGGCGGAGGGCCGGACCGGCTGGCCCTTCCTCGATGCCTGCATGCGTTGTCTTGCCGAGACGGGCTGGCTCAATTTCCGCGCTCGGGCGATGCTCGTCTCGGTCGCGTCCATGCATCTCGGGCTCGACTGGCGTGCGGTCGGCCTCCATCTCGCCCGCCTGTTCACCGACTACGAGCCCGGGATCCACTGGAGCCAGGTGCAGATGCAGTCCGGGGTGACAGGGGTGAACACGATCCGGATCTACAACCCGGTGAAGCAGGGGCTCGACCAGGACCCGGACGGCGTGTTCGTCCGACGCTGGGTCCCGGAGTTGCGCGGCCTGCCGGGCGGGTCCGTGCACATGCCGTGGCGTTTCGGGGGCGTCGAAACCTATCCGGCACCGCTTGGTGATCACGAGGCGCTCGCGCGCGCAGCACGCGAGAGGCTTTGGGCCGTGCGACGCGGCAGCGCCTATCGCGACGCTGCGGATGCGATCCAGCGCCGCCATGGCAGCCGCCGGTCCGGCCTGAAGCAGGTCGGGGCACGCCGGAAGGCGGGGGCGCAAGCCCCGCTGCCGCTCGGAGAATGACGGCTGACCGCACCGCGATTGAGCGGACGATCCTAGCTCTCTGCGCCGCACGGGGGCCGGAGCGGAGCATCTGCCCCTCCGAGGTGGCGCGTGCGCTGGCCGGCGACGACGAGAAGGTCTGGCGCCTCCTGATGCATCCCGTGCGCGAGGAGGCGCTCCGGCTCGCCCGAGCGGGGCGGGTCGAGATCCTCCGCAAGGGGAAGACGCAGGACCCGAATGCTGGCATCCGCGGCGTGATCCGCCTCCGGATCGCGGGCGGTGAGCGCGAGGGGTGAGCCGTGGCCAGGGGCGCGGCCCGCCGGGCGGGAACGGCAACGTTACCGTTCACCTGCCTTTTGACCGGACCGCTGCCGCCGCGCACCCCCTGCCGTCACCTCGGGGAGTACGACCATGCCGATCGTCACCTTCGCCAACCCTACCGGCATGCCCGCACCTGCTGCGCGCTACAGCATGACGGCAGAGGTCACGGGCGCGTCGCGCTGGGTGCTCGTCAGCGGCCAGTTGCCCGTGGCGCAGGACGGGTCGGTGCCGGAGGACTACGGCGCCCAGGCCGATCTTGTGATCGCGCACATCACGGCCGCGCTCGCCCATCACGGGCTCGGCTGGGGCAATGTGGTGAAGCTCACCACCTATCTCACGACGCGGGCGGCGCGCGGGCCCTGGCAGGAGAGGCGTGACGCCCTGTTCCCGGGCACGCCGCCGGCGAGCACGCAGGTGATCGTCTCTGGCCTCGCCGATCCGCGCTGCGCGATCGAGGTCGAGGTCATCGCGGTCGGCTAAGGGGCGCGGGGAGCGGGGACGACGTCCCGACCGCCCCCGCCCGGTCTTCCGCGCCCCCATAGACACCCGGACCCCGCAGCCGCCGCCATTCCGGTCGACGCCGTGTGACCAGCCGCACCTCGGGGCGGCCGCGGCCCGGTGCATGCTGCGGCACGGCGCGGCGGCGGCTGGCGCATGGCCGCCATGCGGAGGTGTTCGGTGGCCGGAGCGACCTCGTCAACGCTTCGGCAACACGCCGGCCGGACAAGGGCGCCAGGTGGGACGGAGATGGGTCGCCTGATCATACCCCTCGTCGCGGCCATGATCGGAGCCGCGGTGGTGCTCGGTGCCGGCGCCGTCACCGAGCGTCGCAGTCACGCGGGCGATGCGTTCCTGACGCTGCTTCACGCGTCCCACGCCGCCGCTGTCGCGCAACAGCGCGGGGGTGCGTTCCACGCGCTACCAGGTGAGGGCGCCACGCGCTGAGTGTTCGGTCGCGCAGCCCTGCCCGAAGTCAGCTGGGCCAGCTCGGGAACGGGATACATGTGAACAGGGGGCCTGATGGCCCCCTTCGTTTGCTGCGGCCAGGTGGCGAGCGCCCTGGGCCTCAGGCCTCCGAGGCGGTGCGTGCGGAGGTTCCGCCCATCGAGATCATCGCCAAGAACTCGCGCCGCGTGGCCGGGTCGTCACGGAAAGCCCCGAGCATGCGGCTTGTCACCATCGACACGCCCGGCTTGTGGATGCCGCGCGTCGTCATGCACTGGTGTGCGGCCTCGATCACCACGGCAACCCCCTTCGGCTGCAGCACGTCATTGATCGTGTTGGCGATCTGCGCCGTCAGCTTCTCCTGGATCTGCAGCCGCTTCGCATAGGCCTCAACGACGCGGGCGAGCTTCGAAATGCCGACGACGCGCTTGTGCGGCAGGTAGGCGACATGCGCTCGGCCGATGATCGGCACCATGTGGTGCTCGCAATGGCTCTCGAGCCGGATGTCGCGCAGGAGAACCATCTCGTCGTAGCCGTCGGTCTCCTCGAAGGTCCGGGCGAGGAGCTCGACCGGGTCGATCTCGTAGCCCGCGAAGAACTCCTCGTAGGCGCGGACCACGCGCGCGGGCGTGTCGACGAGGCCCTCGCGATCGGGGTCGTCGCCTGCCCAGAGCAGCAGGGTGCGGACGGCGGCTTCTGCCTCCTCGCGCGTCGGGCGCGGGCGGCTGACAGAGGCGGCGGAGAGGGCTGCGGGTGCGTGGATGTTCATGTGCCTGGTGTCCTTCCGGACGGTTCGGGTGGCGGGATGACCGTTCTTTTCGCCCCGCGTCTTCCGTCGGGGTTATACGCGAGGGAGCGGGCGAAGCGCCCGACACCCCGGTTCCTCAACCATGCCAAAGGTGCTCCCGCCCAGCGCGTCGTCAAGCGTTCACGACAGATAGAGCCCGCTCACGCACGCGTGAGGCGCCTTCGGTGGGCTGCCCCGAGCCGTTCGCCCCCGGCTCCTGCCTGCGGACGGCAGCGGCACCGACGGCTCGGCGCTCATCCGCCCGCCTGCCGCGCTAGTGGCGCCGCATCTCCGCATGCGGGCTGTCAAGCGAGAAGGCCGGGATCACGGCATCGAAGGTCTCGCCCGTGTCGCGCACGACCATGTGGTAGGCGCCCTGCATGAAGCCCGACGGCGTGCTCAAGGGAGCGCCGGAGGTGTATTCGAACCTCTCGCCGGGAGCGAGCACAGGCTGTTCGCCCACCACGCCGGGGCCGTGAACCTTCTGCACCCGCCCGCGCGCATCGGTGATCGACCAGGTGCGGTGGGTCAGCTGCACGGTCTCGCTGCCCTCGTTGACGATCTCCACCCGATAGGCCCAGACGTAGCGGCCGTCCTCGGGCGAGGACTGCTCCTCGAGGAAGAAGGGCTCGACCGAGACGCGAATTCCGCGTGTGGTCGCACTGTAGCCGCCCTCACTCATCGGCTCCCCCGGGTCAGGGTCGCCACCGCTGGCTGACGCAGCGGCTGCGACGCGACGGCGGTATCGGCCGAGTCGCGCGCGAAGGCAAGAGGGACGTGACGCCATCGCGCGCCCCCTTTCCGCCGACTCACTCAGCCGCCCGCGCGACCGCGGCCGAGGCGAGAGCCTGGGCGAGATCCTCCTCGAGGTCGGCCGGGTCCTCGAGGCCGACGGAGAGGCGCACGAGCCCGTCCGAGATGCCGAGGCGCGCCCGCTCCTCCGCGCCGATCTTGAGGTGCGTCGTCGTCGCCGGGTGGGTGATGATCGACTTCGCGTCGCCGAGATTGTTGCTTATCCGGATCAGCCGTAGCGAATCGATCAGGCGGAACGCCGCCGCCTTCCCGCCCGCGAGCTCGAAAGAGACGATCGTTCCGCCGGCCGACATCTGGGACATCGCGAGTGCGTGCTGCGGATGGTCAGCCCGCCCGGGATAGAGCACCCGCGTGATACCGGGCTGCCCCGCAAGGAAATCGGCGATCTGCGCGGCGGAGCGGCACATCGCCGCCACCCGCAGCGACAGCGTCTCAAGTCCCTTCAGCATCACCCAGGCATTGAACGGGCTGATCGCCGGGCCGGTGTTGCGGAGGAAGGCCTGAAGCGTCCCCTCGATCCAGGCCTTCGAGGAGAGCACGGCCCCGCCGAGACAGCGGCCCTGGCCGTCGATGTGCTTCGTTGCCGAGTAGAGCACCACGTCGGCGCCGAAGGCCAGCGGCCGCTGCAGAAGCGGGGTGGCGAACACGTTGTCGACCATCACCGTCGCCCCGGCGGCATGGGCGAGGTCGCAGACGGCGCGGAGATCGACAATTTCGAGGCAAGGGTTCGAGGGTGTCTCGAGGAGTACGGCATGCGCCGGGCGTGAGAGGGCGCTGCGCCATGCCGAGAGGTCGCTGCCGTCGACGAACTCGGTCTCGATGCCGAACTTGGGCAAGAGCGTCGAGACGATCCAGTGGCAGGAGCCGAACAGAGCCCGCGAGGCGACGACGCGATCGCCTGCCTTCAGATGCGCGAGCATGGCGGAGGCGACGGCTGCCATCCCGGTGGCCGTGGCGCGGCAGGCCTCGGCGCCTTCGAGCGCGGCGAGGCGTTCCTCGAACATCGCGACGGTGGGGTTGCCAAAGCGGGAATACTGGTAGTGCTGCTCCGTGCCGAGAAAGGTGGCCTCGGCCTGGGCGGCGCTGTCGTAGACGAAGCCTGAGGTGAGGAAGAGCGCCTCCGCCGTCTCGCCATGCTGGCTGCGCGTCTGCCCGGCATGGACAGCGAGGGTGGCGGGGCGATAGCTGCGTGCGGTCATGGTTCTCGGACCCTTCTCCGCTCCGGGCCCGGCCACGGGGTCGCGACCCCCGGCTCGGGGGGCACGCGGCCTTTTAGCGCGCTTGTTTCACCTCGCCGCAAGCTGGCCGGACAAATCGCGAGGGGTGCCGACGCACCGACGCGTCGGATAGGGGCAGCGACTTGCAGGGTCAAGCCCGGCCACCCTATATTCCACTTCGGGCGCCAACGGGCGGGTATGATGTAATGGTAGCCTGTCAGCTTCCCAAGCTGAATGCGCGGGTTCGATTCCCGCTACCCGCTCCAGCCTGCAGCGCCGTCCTCCGACAGTCCCTGAAAGACGCACGTGGGTCGCCGGGTTGATCACGGCATCACCGGGCGGTGTAATCGGGCCCTTGCGCCTCGCTGCGACGGCACGAAGCGTCAAATGACGCGTCGACACCGCCCGGCCGGTTGGCGTGTAGGCGTTGAACTGCTTGAGGTTTGACGATAGATTCTGGGCCGCGGCTCCTGGTCCCCGTTCCGGACGTAGAGGTGGGGGCGGTCCCGACGCCTGGCCCGATCCTGCCGTTCCAGGACCGCCACATCTCCACGCACAGGCTGCGCGTGGCTATCCACGCTGGACCCAGACATCTCCCTCCTTCACATAGACACGCTTCACCGCAGCCCAGGCGATCCGGTGGCACGTTGCCTCGTCCTCGCCCGGCCGGAGCCGTGACCAGGCGTTGTTGAAAGCCGCCCGCCAGATGTCCTGGGCGTGTTCCGGCAGGGCGTGACGCACGGCGGGCGGAAGGTCCTCGTTCGTCGCGTAGGGCATCGGGGCAGATCACACGACGTGACGCGGCGAGCGCATGCGCCCTCGAGCGTGCCACACTCGACCGGTGTCGGGCGCCCGTGGGGATGTCGGCTTCGCGTCAGAGATCGAGATCGACCCAGATCGCATGATGGTCCGAGGCGGCGTGCACGGTCTCGGTCAGTGTCGGGAACACCGTCCAGCGCTTGGGTCTTGCGCCGGGCCAAGCGCCCTTGCGGCAGATCCCTCCCCTGACCATGCGGCGGGACAGGGCCGGCGACAGCAGGATGTAGTCGATCCTGTCGCTGTCGTTGCCGAGCCCGAACGTGCCGAGGCCGCGGCCGCTCCTTCCCCGGAACTCGACCTCGGTGAAGGCCGGATGGAGGGCGGCGTCGACGAGGTCGGTGTCGCAGAAGAGCGGGGCGAGCTCCTCGCTGTCGGCTGTGTCGTTGAGGTCGCCGAGCACGACCACGTTCTCGTGCCCCTCGCTGCAGAGCCTCCGGTAGATCCCGGCCGCTGTTCTCGCCTGGAGCCTGCGCTTGTCGCGGCTCGCGCAGCTATTGCCGCTGAACTTGCTCTTGAAATGATTCGGCAACACAACAAGCGTCTCGCCCGAAGGCGTCGACACGGTGTATTCCGGGCAATCGCGGCTGAAGATGGGCTCTCCGTTCGGCCCGCGATCATCGACATGGCTTCGGATCGCGCTGATCGGATAGCCGGAGCGCGTGGCGAGGCCGACATCGATCCCCCGCCGGTCATTGCCGTCGATCAGCATCACGCGCCGGTAGGCCTCCTCCCGCGTGACGCCGACGGCGCCGAGCATCTGCTCCTGGAAAGCGGTCAGGACCGGCCGGCTCTCCGCCTCGACGATGGCGAGGATGTCGGCGGCGACCTCCTTGATGACAAGCGCGGTGTGCTGCATCGCGAGCGCATTCACCGGCTCGACGACGAGCTCGCACCAGCCGATCCAGTCGGCGCGGCCGGAGGCGACGATCTCGGGGGTACTGCTGTTGCGGGGGCGATGGATCAGTTTCCACCTGATCCGGCGCAGCCGCGCGAACTCGGCCGTGTCGCTCCAAAGCAGGCCAAGCGTGCCGAGGTGGCGGAGCATCTCGGCCTTGACCGGATCGGTGTAGGTCACGCGGTCGATCAGCCGGTTCAACGCAGCGTGCGCCTCGAGGATGTCAGTGTGCGCGTCCGGACGGTCGGCGTTCAGCGCCTTTGCGCGAGCGAACAGGTTCTCGACGTTGAAGGCGGCGATCCGGGTCGGCATGGACGCACCCCGAGAAGTGCTGCAGGCGAAACATCCTCGCACACTGCTTGCGCGCGCACCATGTCAATCTCACGCCCGGCGCGGCGCGCGTAAATGCGTCGCCTTTCGGCACGATCCCGCGTCGCGGATTGGCCCGGCTGCGCCGGTCAGCGCATGCACTCGATCAGGACGGTCGAGGGATGTGCGATCTCGCCCACCTCCGCCGCCGGGCGCGTTCCCGTGAAGGGCGCGGTGCGCGGCGTGATGCCGTGGCGACGGAGGAAGTCCATCGCCACCCGGCCATGGATCGCGATGTTGACGTTCTGCGGCAGGTCGCCGATCCGCTCCGCCACGCGCTGGGCATTCAGCTTGGCGACGACGACGCCGATGACATTGCCGGAACGGTCGAGCAGCGGCCCGCCCGAGTTGCCGCTCTGCACGGGCGCGGAGATGATGAAGGTATTGGGGTCGTCGCGCAGCCCGGTGAGCGCGCTGACATCGCCGGTGGTGAGCGTCGGCCCGCTGCCGAGGATCCCGGTGAGCGGGAAGCCGTAGGTGACGACCTCGTCGCCACGGCGCGGCGGGCCGTCGCGGAAGGCAAGCGCAGGGCCGGCGTCGCGCGGGGCCGAGAGAAGGGCGAGGTCGCGCTGGGCGTCGGCGGCGAGAACGGTCAGGGGGTGGCGTCGGTTCTCGGGGAAGACGCCGATCACCGCCCGGCAGTTCGCCACGACATGCTGGTTGGTCAGCAGCCGCACCTCCGCCACGACGAACCCGGTGCCGGTGCTCGCCCGCTGCATCGGGCGCTGGGCGAACGGGTCCTGCGGAACGGGGGATGGGCGTTGCCCCTGCGGCGGTGTCGCTGCCCCGGTGCCGCGGATCGGCTCCGGCCTGTCCGGGCCGGTTGGCGGCGGTGGTTTGCCCGGCACGACGGCCGCGCCCTGCCGCGGCGCCGCTGCGATCGGCGGCGGCTTGCCGTCAGGGCCCTCGACGCTGCCCGCCGGCGCGGCGGAACGCAGGGCGGCGATGGTTGGCCCGTCGATCAGGCCGGTCGGCGGAAGGCCGCGGTCGCTCTGGAACGCGGCGAGCGCCGACTGGGTGCGCGCCCCGATCACGCCGTCGGGCGGGCCGGGGTCATAGCCGAGAGCCGCGAGCCGCCTCTGGATGGCGGCGACGAGCTCGCTTGCCTCCGCTGAGGCCTGGGCACGCATCTGGGCGAGCGTCGCCATCGCAGCATCGATCGCCGCTGTGCCGCTTCGGTCGGGCGCATCCGCTCGCCTGTCCTCGCCCGCGAGCGCGGGCACGCCGGTGAGCGTGGCCGAGGCGAGGAGAAGGGCGAAGAAGGGCCGCATGGCGGCTAGGTTGGCGCGGCGTGCCCCCGTGTCAACGCGGCCGCGCGCGACGCTTGCGCCCGTGTACGCCGCGAGGCGACTGCCTCAGCGCGCGCCGAGGATCGCTCCCGTCGTCGAGCGCGGGTCGCGCCGCGGCCAGCGTCCGAGCTCGACGGCAGCGAAGAACCGTGCGAGCGCGTCGTTGAAGGCGGCCGGCTCCTCGAGGTTGAGCGTGTGCCCGGTGCAGGGCAGGACGACGAGGCCGGAGGAGGGGATCTGCCGCTTCATGAACAGGCTCGTCTCGAGGCAGGGGTCGTCCTCATCGCCGGTGATGATCAGGCTCGGCACGGCGAGGGCACGCAGCTCCTCAGCGAGGTCGAAGATGCTCGGCCGCCGCTTTTGCACGCCGCGCAGCGTGTTCGCCAAACCCGTCGGGTCATGCTCGGCGAGAGCGCTCAGGAACTCGGCATAGCCGCGCGGGTCCTTGTTCTCGAACTGGACGCGCGTCGGCCCGCGGCCGTAGCTCGCGGCCGCCTCCGCGATCGGCAGCGTCTCGAAGCGCCGCGCCGCCGCCTCGCACTCCTCGGCGAATTGCGCCCGCTTCTCCGCCGGCGCCCCGTAGCCGACACCGCCGAGCACGAGCGACCGCGCCCGGTAGGGATAGGCGAGGCCGAAATGCAGCGCCGCGAACCCGCCCATCGAGACGCCGACGATGTGCGCCCCCTGGATGCCGAGCCCGTCCATCACGTCGCGGATGTCGTCGCGTGCGCGCTCCTGGCTATAGCGCTCCGGCTCCGGCGGAACGTCGGAGGGCGGATAGCCGCGCGCGTTGAACGTCACGCAGCGGTACATCCGCGAAAAGAACCGCACCTGCGGCTCGAAACTGCGCATGTCGCCCGCGAACTCGTGCACGAACAGGATCGCCGTGCCCGAGCCCGTGTCCTCGACGGCGAGGCGCACGCCGTCGGTCGTCGTGATGGTCCGCTGCGTCATCGCTTTGTCCTCAGAAGGCGCGCGAGCGTGCGGCCATGCCGCCGTCGATCGTCACGATCGTGCCGCTCGTGAAGCTGGATCGGGGGCTTGCGAGGAAGGCGATCATGTCGCCGATCTCCTGCGGCGTCGCGGCGCGGCCGAAGGGCATGGACGCGAACAGCTCCTGCCACCGCTCGGGATCACCCCTCCGATCGGCAGCCTTGCGGCGCATCAGGCTAACCAACCGGTCGGTCGCGACCGGCCCCGGCGAGAGGCCGACCACACGCAGGCCGTCGTTCGGCGCGGCCCCCCCGAGCGAGCGGGTGAAGGCGTAGAGAGCGGCGTTGCCCGTCACGCCGCAGATATAGGCGTGGTCGAGCGTCTCGGCCGCGTTGCCGATCACGTTGACGATGCAGGGAATGTAAGGCGGGCGAGGAGCGCGCCTTGAGAAGCGGGTAGAAGGCCCGGCACAGGTCGATGTAGCTGAACACCTTCAGCTGCCAGGCCTGCCGCCAGGTGGTGCCGTCCACCTGGGCGAGCGACCCGCCGGGGATGGCGCCGGCGTTGTTGACCAGGATGTCGACATCGGGGAACTGCGCGGAGAGGTCCTCCGCCGCGCCTTGGACGGAGAGGTCAGCGGCACGGACGCGCACGGACACCTGGTGGCGGGCGCGGATCGCCACCGCCGTCTCCTCGAGCGTGGCGAGGGTGCGCGAGACCAGCACGAGGTCGCACCCCTCCGCTGCCAGGCTCTCGGCGGCGGCGCGGCCGATCCCTTTCGATCCGCCGGAGATCAGCGCGGTCCGCCCGCGCAGGTGAAGGTCCATGCCTCGGCCCCCTTGTGTGCGGCGCGATGCCAGCCGATCACGCACGCGAGGGCAAGGGGGCGCGGCCTTGCTCGCCGCGATCCGACCGGATCACGGGCGGAGCACCGATTGGGCGACGATCCGAGGCTGGGCGCGAGAGACGGGCGGCTCCTTTGGCGTTTCATCGAGAGGTATTCGGCTCCTCCCGAACGAACCTCCCGGTTCGCACGTGCCGATCGCCTTCGGTCGCGCCTCAGATGCCGCACCCCGGAGCCGGAGCAGCCGGCTCTGCGGCGGGCAAGCTCAGTCCGCCTTGATCCCCGCTTCGGCGATCACGCGCGCCCAGATGGCACTCTCCGCGGCGATATGCGCCTTGGCCTCCGCTGGCGTCGTGACGGGAAGGTCGGAGCCGGCGCGGGCGAGGCCGTCGCGGAGCGCCTGGTCCTCCCGCGCGGCGGCGAGCACGGCCTGCGACAGCCGCGCCACAGCCGCCTCCGGCGTGGCGGCGGGAAGGAACAGCCCGTGCCAGGTCACCACCGTGAGGTCCGGCAACCCCGCCTCGCGCGCTGTCGGCACCGCCGGGAGCTGCGGCAGGCGCGCGGGGCCGGTGGTGAACAGGGCAGCGATCCGCCCCGCCTCGATGTGGCCGGCGACGGCGGAGAGCGGGGTGATGAAGGCGGCGATCCGTCCGGCGAGCATGTCGGCGACCGCCTCGGGGCTGCCGCGATAGGGCACGTGCACCATCGCCACCCCGGTTCGGGCCTTAAAGAGTTCCATGCCTAGATGGGCGAGGCTGCCGTTGCCGACCGAGGCATAGGAGAGGTCGGCCCCCGGGGCCTTCGCGCGCGCAATGAACTCGGGCAGCGTCCGGCCGAGCCGCGCATCGGCGGCGAACACGAAGGGGGCTGTCGCGAGCAGAGCGACCGGCGTGAGCGCCGTGTTCGGATCGACCGGCATCGGCTGGCCGAGATGCGGCCGCATGGTGAAGCTTCCCGGGAAGCAGACGAGCGCCGTCAGCCCGTCAGGCCGGGCCCGGGCGACGGCCTCGACCCCCACCATGCCGCCTGCTCCCGCGCGCGGCTCGACCACCACAGGCTGGCCGAGCCGGTCCTTCAGCGCCTCGGCCCAGAGGCGGGCGGTGATGTCCACCGTCGAGCCGGCGGGAGCGCAGACGATCAGGCGAAGCGGCTCCTGCGCCGCCGCCGGCAGGGCGGCGGAAAGCGCGAGGAGAAGTGCGGCTGCGGCGCGGCTTAGGCGTGCGGTCATCCTCGGCGTGTCCTCTGTCTGTTTTCCTGGCGAGCTGCGATCGCGGGTGCTCAGCATGCCGCCCCGAACGGGGTTGTCAAAGCGCGCGCGACGACGCCGCGGCAGCGCCCTTGCGCGCTTGGGCCCGGACGGGAATGGTGCGGCAGGGGAGCGCCTGTACCGAACCGAGTCGCAGCTTGAGGAGCCGGACCGGATGCTGATCGTCTGCCCGAACTGCGCTGCGCGCTACGAGGTCGCCGAGGGGGTGATCGGCCCCTCCGGGAAGAACGTCCGCTGCGCACGGTGCGGCACGGTCTGGCTCGCCCGAAGCGCTGCGGTCATCGCCCCCGAGACGCCGGTGCCGTGGCCGGAGCCGCCGGTCCGCCCCGGAGCCACCGACCTCGGCGGTCCTCCGCCTTCGCCACACTCGCCGCGTCCGGATCCGGGCCGCGCCGAACGCCCATCCGCGCCGCCGGCAGAGGAGGCGCGGGCGGCAGGTGAGGACGACCGGGCGCCGCGCCCCCGGTCGCTTGCCGCGGCCGCCCTCATCGGCTGGGTCGCCACGGTTGTTCTGCTCGCGGTGGCAGGTTGGGGCGCCTATGCCTATCGCGAGGCGGTGATCGCCGCCTGGCCGCCGAGCGAGCGCCTCTATCTCGCCCTCGGGCTGCGTTCCTGACGGCTCCGCAAGGCGCGTGCGCTGCAGCCGCGAACACCGGTCAAGCGATTGACTGATCACGACTTCGCTCGGCAGCGGTGAACGCGGCAGGCGCGCTCACGCGATTGTTCTCTCGCGCGGCGCGCATTCCGGCACGGTTTGGGGTCTTATGTGGAGCCAACGGGGCGGGGTCACCCCGTCCCCACCACGACCCTCGGAGGGGGCCATGCGTAGGGTGTCTCGAAGAGAGCCCGGTCGCGTCCCGCAGGAAGGCCGTCGCCACACGCCCAAGCCCGGCGCGATTGACCGGCATGTCGGCGCGCGGATACGCGAACGCCGCCTGATGCTCGGCCTGTCGCAGCAGGAGCTCGCGGAGGCGATCGGCGTCACCTACCAGCAGGCGCACAAATACGAACGCGGTCTGAACCGGATCGCCGCCGGCAGGCTCTACGAGATCGCCCACGCACTCGGCGTGCCGATCAGCTGGTTCTTTGACGGACTCGATTCCGACCAGGAGCCGGCGCCGCTGACGCAGCGGCAGCGTCTGTGGCTCGAGGTCGCGCGGAACTTCGCCCAGATCAGCAACGAGCGGCACCAGCTCGCGCTGTCTCAGATGGCGCGGGCGCTCGCCGAGGCAGAGGCGCGACGGGACGAGCCGCCCCGCCCCGGATGATCACCGCCTTCGGCCTTCCGGAGCCGCTGTTGCGGCTCGGCGCCTTCGTCGCCGTTCTGATCGCGATGGCGGCCTGGGAGCTCCGCCGCCCGTTCCGCGCCCAGGCGCGCGGCCGTGGCGAGCGCTGGCCGCACAATCTCGGCCTTGTCGTGCTCGACAGCCTGGTCGTTCGGGTGCTGTTCCCGGCAGGGGCGGTCGGCGCCGCGCTCTGGGCCGAGGCGCGCGGGGTCGGGCTGTTCCATCTCGCCGACGTTCCGGCCCCGGTTGCCGTGCCGCTCGGAATCCTTGTGCTCGACCTCGCGATTTGGGCCCAGCACCGACTGTTCCACGCCGTGCCCGCGCTGTGGCGCCTGCACCGGGTGCACCATGCCGACACGGAGTTCGACGTCACGACGGGCCTGCGCTTCCACCCGATCGAGATCCTGCTCTCGATGCTGATCAAGATCGCGGTCGTGGTGGCGCTCGGGGCGCCGGCGCTCGGGGTGCTGCTGTTCGAGGTTCTGCTCAACGCGGCCGCGATGTTCAGCCACGGCAATGTGCGCCTGCCCGCGCCTGTCGATGCGGCACTGCGGCGGGTGATCGTCACACCCGACATGCACCGCGTTCACCACAGCGCGCTGAAGGAGGAGACCGACAGCAATTTCGGCTTCTGCCTCTCGGTGTGGGACCGCCTGTTCGGCACCTACCGGGCCGAGCCGGCGGCCGGGCAGGAGGGGTTCACGATTGGGCTCGAGACGTTCCGCGACCCTGCCGAGCTCCGCCTCGACCGGATGCTGACCCAGCCCTTCCGGGAGGCGGAGCGCCGACCGCTTGCGGCGGAGTGAGCCTCAGGCTGCGGCTGCCGGTCTGGATTGCCGGAACCGGCCGGGCGAGGCGCGACGAGCGGCGCGACCTGCCGATCCTACAGACGCGGCGGGAGCTCTCCCCCAGTGTTCAGGCCGTTCGGTCGACCGACGCAGCGCCGAGCGCCGCCTGGGCGGCGGCAAGCCGCGCCACCGGCACGCGGTAGGGCGAGCAGGAGACGTAGTCGAGCCCCGCCTCCTGGCAGAAGGCGATCGAGGCCGGGTCGCCCCCGTGCTCGCCGCAGATGCCGAGCTTGAGCGTGCGCTTGGCACGCCGCCCCTTCTCGACCGCGATCCGCACCATCTCGCCCACCCCTTCCCGATCAAGCGAGACGAACGGGTCCTTCGCGAGGATCCCCTGCTCGAGATAGGTGGGCAGGAACTTGCCCGCGTCGTCGCGCGAGAGGCCGAACACGGTCTGGGTCAGGTCGTTCGTTCCGAAGGAGAAGAAATCCGCGACCTCGGCGATCCGGTCGGCGGTGAGCGCGGCGCGCGGCAGCTCGATCATTGTGCCGACCGAGTAGTCGACGCGCGCCCCCTTCTCGGCGAACACGGCCTCCGCCGTGCGCTCGACCAGGGCGCGGGTGATCTCGAGCTCCTTCCGCATGCCGACAAGCGGGATCATGATCTCGGGGATCGGCGCCGCTCCGGCTTCGGCCGCGATCTCGAGCGCGGCCTCGAAGATGGCGCGCGCCTGCATTTCGTAGATCTCGGGATAGGAGATGCCGAGCCGGCAGCCGCGATGGCCGAGCATCGGGTTCGCCTCCGAAAGGTCGGCCACGCGTCGGCTCATCGCCTCCGCATCGGTGCCGATCGCGGCGGCGACCTCGGCGATCTCCTCCGGCGCGTGGGGCAGGAACTCGTGCAAGGGCGGGTCGAGCAGGCGTATGGTCACCGGCAGGCCCGCCATGATGCGGAAGAGATCGACGAAGTCCCGGCGCTGGTAGGGCAGGAGCTTGGCGATCGCCCGCCGACGCCCCGCCTCGTCGGACGCCATGATCATCTCCCGCACGGCGAGGATCCGCTCGGCCTCGAAGAACATGTGCTCGGTGCGGCAGAGGCCGATCCCCTCGGCGCCGAATTTCCGCGCCGTCTCGGCATCGAGCGGCGTCTCTGCGTTGGTGCGCACCCTGAGCGTGCGGATCGAGTCCGCCCAGGCCATCAGGGTGGCGAACTCGCCCGAGAGCTTCGGCTCGATCATCGGCACCGAGCCGAGGAAGACCTCTCCCGTCGCCCCATCGATGGTGATCGTCTCGCCCGCGCGCACCACGTGGCCCGACGCCGCGAGGGTCTGCGCGGCGTAGTCGACCGCGATCCCCCCTGCTCCGACCACGCAGGGGCGGCCCATGCCGCGCGCCACCACGGCGGCGTGGCTCGTCATGCCGCCGCGGGTGGTGAGGATGCCGCGGGCGGCGTGCATGCCCGCGATGTCCTCGGGGCTTGTTTCGATGCGGACGAGGATCACGCTCTCGCCTTTCTGCGCGCGCGCCTCTGCCTCCTCGGCGGAGAAGACGACCACGCCCGAGGCGGCGCCCGGGCTTGCGGGCAGGCCCTTGCCGAGAAAGGTTCGTTTCGCGGACGGATCGAGTGTCGGGTGCAGGAGCTGGTCGAGCGAGGCGGGGTTGACGCGCCGGATCGCCTCCTCGCGCGTGATCAGCCCCTCCTCGGCCATGTCGACCGCGATTCGCAGCGCCGCCGCCGCCGTGCGCTTGCCGTTGCGTGTCTGCAACATGTAGAGGCGGCCCTGCTGCACGGTGAACTCGATGTCCTGCATGTCGCGGTAGTGCTCCTCGAGCACCTTGCGCACGCGGAGGAGCTCGGCGAACACCTCCGGCATCGCCTCCTCCATCGACACCTCGCCGGGCTTGGCCGCCGCCTTCGAGAGCGGCTGCGGCGTGCGTATGCCGGCCACCACGTCCTCGCCTTGGGCGTTCACCAGAAACTCGCCGTAGAGGATGTTCGCTCCCGTCGAGGGGTCGCGCGTGAAGCACACGCCGGTCGCGCAGTCATCGCCCATGTTGCCGAACACCATGGCCTGCACGTTCACCGCCGTGCCCCACTCCGAGGGGATGTCGTGCAGGCGCCGGTAGGTGATGGCACGCTGGTTCATCCACGAGCCGAACACCGCGCCGACCGCGGCCCAGAGCTGCTCCCACGGGTCCTGCGGGAAGGGCCTGCCGGTCGCCTCCTCGACCACGCGCTTGTACCCCTCCACCACGCGCATCCAGTCTTGGGCGGTGAGCGCGGTGTCCTCCGTCACCAGGCGCTCGCGCTTGACCTCGTCGATGATCTCCTCGAAGCGGTGATGGTCGACATCGAGCACCACGCTGCCGAACATCTGGATGAACCGGCGGTAGCTGTCCCAAGCGAAGCGCGCATCGCCCGACTTGGCGGCAAGCCCGGCGACGGTCGCGTCGTTGAGGCCGAGATTGAGCACCGTGTCCATCATCCCGGGCATCGAGACGCGGGCGCCGGAGCGGACGGAGACGAGCAGCGGATTCGCCGGGTCGCCGAAACGGAACCCCGTTGCCGCCTCGAGGCCGGCGAGCGCCTCGCGGACCTGCCCCTCGAGCCCCGCCGGATAGGACCGGCCGTTGGCGTAGAACGCGGTGCAGACCTCGGTGGTGATCGTGAAACCGGGCGGCACGGGCAGCCCGATCGCGGCCATCTCGGCGAGGTTCGCTCCCTTGCCGCCGAGCAGGTCGCGCATCCCCGCCCCGCCCTCGTTGCGACCGGCGCCGAACGCATAGACCCACTTGGTCGCTGTGGTGACGTTCATGGCCCTCACCCTTCGAGCAGCGAGAAGTCGGCGACCCGGGCGGTGACCGACCGGATGCGCGCGAGCAGCCGCAACCGATTAGCACGGAGATCGGTTTCCGTCGCGTTGACGGTCACCGCGTCGAAGAAGGCATCAACGGGCGCGCGCAGCCGCCCCATCGACGCCATCGCCCCGGCGAAGTCCTCGGCCGCAAGGCGCGCCTCGATCTCCGGCTCGGCGGCATCGAGCGCTTCGGCGAGAGCGATTTCCTGAGGCGCGCGCAGAAGGGCGGGGTCGGGCGGCCCGGCATGGCTCCGGCCGTCCTTCCGCTCCTCGATCCGAAGGATATTGCTCGCGCGCTTGTAGGCGGTGAGCAGGTTCTGGCCGTCCTCCGTGCCGAGCAGGGCGGCGAGCGCGTCGGCGCGTGCGAGCAGGCGCACGAGATCGCCTTCCGCGGCGGCCTGGGCGAGAGTCGCCGCCACCACATCGTGCCGTCTCCCCTCGGCGCGGAGCTGCACCCGCAGCCGCTCGACGAGGAAGGCAAAGACTTCTTCCACGACCCGGGCCTGATCAGCCGCCCCGAGGCCGAGCGCGCCTGCAACACCCCGCACAGCTTCCGCGACCAGAGCGCGCAGATCGAGCCTGAGCCCGTTTTCCCGCACAAGCCGGATGAGGCCGAGAGCGGCGCGGCGCAGCGCGAACGGGTCGCCCGAGCCGGTCGGCTTCTCGCCGATCGCGAAGAAGCCGGCGAGCGTGTCGAGACGATCCGCAAGCGCGACGGTGACGCTGACGGGGTGGGTGGGAACCGAATCCCCCTGCCCGAGCGGCGCGTAATGCTCCTCGATCGCGCGCGCGACCGCCTCGTCCTCGCCGTCATGGGCGGCGTAGCGCGCGCCCATGTAGCCCTGGAGCTCGGGGAACTCGCCGACCATTCCGGTGACGAGATCGGCCTTGGCGAGAAGCGCTGCCCGCTCGGCGGTGGCGACCTCCGCCCCTACGAGCGGCGCGACCACGCCCGCAAGCCGCATGAGCCTGAGCACCCGCGCGCCTTGCGTGCCGAGGCGGGCGTGGAACGTCACCGCCTCGAGCTTCGGCAGCCGGCTGTCGAGCCTCTGCTTGCGGTCCTGGTCCCAGAAGAAGCGCGCATCAGCAAGCCGCGCCCGAAGCACGCGCTCGTTGCCGGCGACGATCGCCGCCCCGCCATCGGCTGCCTCGATGTTGGCGACCACGACGAACCAGGGGGCGGCCGAGCCGTCGGCCTCGAGCAGGGTGAAATATCTCTGGTTCGCCCGCATGGTCACCTGGCGCACGCGGGCGGGAAGGTCCATGAACGCCTGATCGATCCGGCCGAGCAGCGGCACCGGCCACTCGACGAGGCCCGTCACCTCGTCGAGCAGGGCGGGGTCGTCGGCGACGGTGCAGCCGACCGACGCCGCGAGAGCCGCGATCCCTTGGGCGATCACCGAACGCCGTTCCGCGGCATCGACGATCACGCGATGGGCGCGGAGTTGCGCGACATAGTCGTCGACCCCGCCGACGCTGACAGGCCCGGGCGCGTGGAAGCGATGGCCCTCGGTCAGGGTGGAGGCGACGAGGCCGTGCGCGTCGTCGCCGGTTTGGGCGAGCGCGAAGGGGCACGGGGCGCCGTCGAGCGTGCAGAGGATGCGCCTGAGCGGCCGCACCCAGGCGAACATGCTGCCGTTGCCCCAGCGCATCGACTTCGGCCAAGGGAGGCGACGGATCACGCCCGGCAGCGCGTCCGCGACGAGGACCTCGGCGGGGACCGCCTCCGTCGCCGTCTCAAGCACCCAGTAGCCTCCCTCCTCGCGCAGCGCCTCGCGCGTCGCACCGTGCTTGCGCAGGAAACCGGCGAGCGCGGCCTCGGGGGCGGTGACGCGCGGGCCACGCTCCGTCACCCGGCGTGCTTCGGTCGCAGCGTCGAGGGTGGCCGCGAGCCCGATCCGGCGGGGGCCCCAGAACGGGCGTAGGTTGCGGGCGTTGAGCGGCGCGAGCGCCTCGGCGACACCCTTCGCGAGCGACGCCGCGGCCTCTGCCTGCATCCGCGCCGGGATCTCCTCGGAGAAGAGTTCGAGCAGGAGGTCGGGCATGGGCTAGAGCGCGCGGGCGATGTCCGTCCGCGCGAAGTCCTCGCCCTTGAACAGGAGCGGCTCGCCCGTCTCCTCGGCGAGCGCATAGGCGAAGCAGTCGCCGAAGTTGAGGCCGGCGGGATGGCGGCCCTTGCCGAACCGAGTGAAGGCGGCGCGGGCGCGGTGCATCTGGGCGACGGTGACGGGCAGGAAGGCGAGGCCGAGATCGGCAACCAGCGGATCGAGCCGGCTGCGCGCCAGCGCGTTGCCGCGCCGCTCCAGAACGATCGCCGTCTCGAGGACGTTCGCGACCGAGATTCCGGCGCTCGGGGCGTCGAGGATGGCGGAGGCGAAGCGCGCGGCCTCCTCCTCGCCCAGAAGGATGGCGAGCAGGGCGGAGGTGTCGACGATCACGTCGGAAGCCCGTCCTCGTTGTAGAGGTCCTTGTCGCTCTCGGAGCTCGTCCCCGGAGCGACATTCGCCCGCACCACCGCTGCGTGCTCGAGGATCCGCGCGAGCCGCTCTTCGCGTGTCGCCCTCTGTCTCTCCCGCGCAAGCCGCTCGCGCAGCGCCGCCGTCACTGCCTGCGTCAGGCTCTCCCCCTTCAGCGCAGCGAGCTCCGAAGCGAGGCGATAGGCCTCCTCGGACTTGATGTTGAGCTGCCGTGCCATCGCGTCGGTAGAATACCACCCTTCAATGGTAGAAGCGATGCAGCCGGTCATGCCGCACGCTCCCCGGCGAGCCAAGCCTCGCAGCAGGCCTTCGCGAGCGCCCGCACCCGGGCGATGTAGGCCGCCCGTTCTGCCACCGAGATCACCCCACGCGCATCGAGCAGGTTGAACCGGTGCGACGCCTTGATGCATTGGTCGTAGGCCGGAAGCGCGAGCCCCGCAGCAAGGAGCCGCGCGCATTCCCGCTCGGCGTCCTCGAAGTGGCGCAAGAGCACATCCGTGTCGGCATGCTCGAAGTTGTGGGCGCTGAACTCGCGTTCGGCGCGCAGGAAAACGTCGCCATATGTCAGCGGCGTGGCGGCATCGGGGCGGTTGAACGGCAGCTCGAACACGTTCTCGACGCCGAGGATGTACATCGCAAGGCGCTCGAGCCCGTAGGTGAGCTCGGCCGAGGGCACCTCGCAGGCGATGCCGCCCACCTGCTGGAAATAGGTGAACTGCGTCACCTCCATGCCGTCGCACCAGACCTCCCACCCAAGGCCCCAGGCGCCGAGGGTCGGGCTCTCCCAGTCGTCCTCGACGAAGCGTATGTCGTGCAGGAGCGGGTCGATGCCGAGCTCGGCGAGGCTGCGGAGATAGAGGCCCTGGGTGTCCTCGGGCGACGGCTTCAGGATCACCTGGAACTGGTAGTAGTGCTGCAGACGGTTGGGGTTCTCGCCGTAGCGCCCATCCGAGGGCCGGCGCGAGGGCTGGACATAGGCCGCGCGCCAGGGCCGGGGCCCGAGCGCGCGCAGAGTCGTCGCCGGGTGGAAGGTGCCCGCACCCATTTCCATGTCATAGGGTTGCAGGATCACGCAGCCCTGCCGCGCCCAGAACTCGGAGAGGCGGAGGATCACCTCCTGGAAGCTCGCCGGCGGCTCGCGCACGGGAGACGCTCCGGCTGGCATCACCCGGGCCGCCTCGGCAGCGGAACGGTCTGACGCAGGTTCTGCGGGCATCGCTCACGTCCCCCCGGGGCCAGGGCGGTCCGCCGCGATGAGGGGGATCGGGCAGTCGGGCCGGCCGCAGCCGTCACGCGCGCCCTCCGGCACATAGGCGTGGCAGAGCGGGCACTCGAGCATCTCTTGCGCCTCAGCCGGCTGCTCGGGCGCCGCGGGCTCGGGAGACGACGCTGCCTCGGCCTCCGGCTGCGCCTCCCCATCTCCGGAAGCCGGGCTCGCCGTGCCGTCCTCCGTCGCGGGAGTCGCCGGCGTGCCGGCCTTGGCGCCCTGCTGCGTCACCATCCGGTAAAGATACCAGACACCGGCGAGCACGAGGCCGAGCAGGAGGATTCGGATCACGGCGTCTCCTCAGGTTGCCGCGCCTGTCTAGGCGCGACGCTGCACCGCCGCAAGCGCCACCCCATGCGCCAGATCAAGGCCGGCCGGGCGGGCGGCATGCTCTGATGCTTGAGGAGGACCGTCCGATGCCCAATACGCTGCCTGATCACCCCGTGCTCTGGTTCGATGAGGTCGGTGCTGCCGACGTCGCTCGCGTCGGCGGTAAGAACGCCTCGCTTGGCGAGATGATTCGGTCCCTCTCCGCCGCCGGGGTAGCGGTGCCGCCTGGCTTCGCCACCACCGCTGCGGCGTTCCGCGACTATGTCGCCGCCAACGGAATCGGGCCACGCCTTGCCGAACGGCTCGAGGCCTTCCACGCGGGCCGGGCGAGCCTTGCCGAGACCGGCGCGGCGATACGCCGTCTGTTCCTTGACGGCCAGTTCCCCGAGGCCACCGCTCGCGCGATCGCCGACGCCTATCGCCGGCTCGGCGAACGGGTGGGCACGCCCGAGCCCGCCGTCGCCGTCCGCTCCTCCGCCACCGCAGAGGACCTGCCCACCGCTTCCTTCGCCGGCCAGCAGGAGACCTTCCTCAACGTCGTCGGCGCCCGCGCCCTGCTCGAGGCCTGCCGGCACTGCTTCGCCTCTCTCTACACCGATCGCGCCATCAGCTACCGCGAGCTTCAGGGCTTCGCGCACGAGAAGGTGGCGCTCTCGGTCGGCGTGCAGGTGATGGTCCGGGCCGATCGCGGGGCCGCAGGGATCATGTTCACCCTCGACACGGAGAGCGGCTTCCCGGGCGTCGTCGTGATCTCCGCCAACTGGGGCCTCGGCGAGCCGATCGTTCAGGGGGCGGTGAACCCTGACCGCTATCTCGTCTTCAAGCCGCCGCTCGCCGACCCGGCGAAGACCCCCATCCTCGATAAGCGCTGCGGCGAGAAGCGGGTGAAGATGGTGCTTGCCGAGGGCGGCTCGGCCCGAACCGCGACGGTCGAGACCACCGCACGCGAGCGCAACCGCTTCGTTCTCGACGATGCCGAGATCCTCACCCTCGCCCGCTGGGGGGTGGCGATCGAGCGGCACTACGGGCGGCCGATGGACATCGAGTGGGCGAAGGACGGGGTGACGGGAGCGCTCGCGATCGTCCAGGCGCGGCCGGAGACGGTCCACTCGGCGCGCAGCGGCGCGACGCTGAAGACCTGGCGTCTGAAGGGCAAGGGGCGGGTGCTCCTGCGCGGCGCCGCGGTCGGAGAGGCGATCGCCTCCGGCCCCGCGCGGCTCGTGCGCGACCCGGCGGCGAGCGAGGACTTCCCTGAAGGCGCGGTTCTGGTCGCGGAGGCGACCGACCCGGACTGGGTGCCGCTGATGAAGAAGGCCGCCGCGATCGTGACCGACCAGGGCGGGGCGACAAGCCATGCCGCGATCGTCAGCCGCGAGCTCGGCCTGCCGGCGGTGGTCGGCACCGGGGCGGCGACGACGACGCTCGCGGACGGCGAGATCGTCACCGTCTCCTGCGCCGAAGGCGACGAGGGGCGGGTCTATCAGGGGGCGATCCCCTTCGAGGCGACGGAGCTCGACCTCGGCGCGATCCCCCGCACGCGCACGGCGCTGATGCTGAACATCGCAACCCCCGCCTCGGCCCTGCGCGCCTGGAGGCTGCCCGCGAAGGGGGTGGGGCTCGCGCGGATGGAGTTCATCATCTCCGCCGTAGTGCGCGCCCACCCGATGGCGCTTCTCCATTTCGACACGCTAACGGATCGTTCCGCCAAGGCCGAGATCGCGAGGCTCGCGCGCGGCTGGCCGGACAAGGCCGCGTATTTCGTCTCGACACTCGCGCGCGGAGTCGCGCGCATCGCCGCCCCGTTCCACCCGAAGCCCGTGATCGTCCGCCTCTCCGATTTCAAGAGCAACGAATACGCCCATCTTGTCGGCGGGGCGGCCTTCGAGCCCGAGGAGGAGAACCCGATGCTCGGGCTGCGCGGTGCGGCACGCTACTACTCCGCCCGCTACCGCGAGGGCTTCGCGCTCGAGTGCCGCGCGATGCGGATGGCGCGCGAGGAGATCGGCCTCGACAACATCATCCTGATGGTCCCCTTCTGCCGCACCCCGGCCGAGGCGGACCGCGTGCTCGCGCTGATGGCAGAGGAGGGGCTGAGGCGCGGCGAGGGGGGGCTTCAGATCTACATGATGTGCGAGATCCCCTCGAACGTGATCCTCGCCGAGGAGTTCGCCAAGCGCTTCGACGGGTTCTCGATCGGCTCGAACGACCTCACCCAGCTCGTGCTCGGCGTGGATCGCGACTCGGCGGAGCTGCGCGGGCTGTTCGACGAGCGCGACCCGGCGGTGAAGGCAATGATCGCGGATGTGATCCGGCGCGCCCACAAGGCCGGCGTGAAGGTCGGCCTCTGCGGCGAGGCGCCCTCGAACCACCCGGACTTCGCCGCCTTCCTCGTCGACTGCGGGATCGACTCGATCTCGCTCAACCCAGACGGTTTCGTCGCCGCCGCCCAAGCCGTGGCGGAAGCCGAGGCGCGCCAGGGCGGAGGCGCTGGCGCGGCCGCTTCCCTTCAGAGCCCGTAGCGGGCGAAGGCGGCGCGCTCGGCGATGATGTCGGCGGCGGCCTGGGCAAGACTGTCCGACCCTGGAAACAAACGTGTCCAGAACGGACGGCGCGGCGCGCCGAACACCGCGAACCGCACCTTCTCCCCGTGACGCTCCCGCATCGTCGCCCGCAGCTCGCCGATGCCGTCGGCAAGCCCGAGGGCGACGGCGCGACGGCCGGTCCAGAACTCGCCCGAGAACAGCTCCTCCTCCGATGCCCTGAGACGGTCGCCCCGGCGGGAGCGCACCCAGGCCTTGAAGCTCTCGTGGATGTCGGCCTGGACCGCGCGCAGCCGTGCGACCTCCTCCTCCCGCTCCGGGCCGAAGGGGTCGAGCAGCATCTTGCGCGCCCCGGCCGTGTAGACGCGCCGCTCGACGCCGATCCGGGCAAGCGCGCGGGCGAAGCCGAACCCGGCCGAGACGACGCCGATCGAGCCGAGGATCGAGCTCTCGTCGCAGAGGATCTCGTCGCCCGCGCAGGCGAGCCAATAGCCCCCCGAGGCGCCGACGTCCTGCACGAAGCTTGTCACACGCACCTTCTTCTCTTCGGCGAGCGCGCGGATCCGCTGGGCGATCAGGCTCGACTGCACGGGCGAGCCGCCAGGGCTGTTGATCGCAAGCGCCACCTCGGCGAGCCGCCGCACCTCGAAGGCGCGCGCGATCGGCTCGGCCATGGTTTCGAGCGAGAGCGCGCCGGTGCGTAAGCCCCCCGGCGGGGAGATCAGCCCGGCAAGCCGGATCACGCCGACGACGGGCGAGCGGGTGAGAAGCCCGGGAAGAGAGAGCCCTGCCATGGCGGCATAGATGCCGACGCGGCGCCGGACGACAAGGCGAGTTCCGCTCCAGGGCGCGATCGGCTACAGGCCGACCATGCACGACGGCAACGACGACGCCACCATCCGCCGCATCCTCTCGACCGCGCGGCGGATCGCGCTCGTCGGCGCCTCGGCGAAGCCCGACCGCCCCTCGCACCGGGTCATGCTCTGGCTGCTTGCCCGCGGCTGGGAGGTCGTTCCCGTCAATCCCCTTCTCGCGGGCGAGGCGATCGCAGGCCACACCGTCTTCCCCTCGCTCGCCGACGTGCTGGGGCGGATCGACCTCGTCGACATCTTCCGACGCAGCGAGGAGGCAGGGGCGGTTGTGGACGAGGCGATCGCGCGCGGCGCACGCGCGGTGTGGATGCAGCTCGGCGTGGTCGATCCTGCCGCCGCCGCCCGCGCCCGCTCAGCCGGCCTCGACGTGGTGATGGACCGCTGCCCAGCGATCGAAGGGCCACGCCTCGGCGTCCTCGGCCCGCTCCGATGACGCGTGTGTGACGAACGCCCAAGGCCGCTTGAACGGTGCCACGGCACGGGCCACCTCGGGCGCACATGCAGGGAGAGCAGGCATGACGAACGAGGAACGCGATCTGATCACGAACTTCGTCACCCGCACGGTGCAGGCCGGCGGCGAGACCATCGACCCCGAAGCCGATGCGCTGCTCAAGGAGCTGTTCGAGAAGCACCCGGAGGCGCGTTACCGGATCACGCAGCTTGCCTTCTTCCAGGAGCACGCGCTTGCCGAGGCGCGGAACCGGATCGCCGAGCTCGAGCACCAGGCGAACCAGCCGAAGGGGCTGTTCGGCGGCCTGTTCGGCGCCGGCCAGAGCGTGCCGCCGGCGCCTGTGCATGCTCCGGGCTACCGGCCTGGGCTGTTCGACCAGGGCCGCCCCGGCTTCCTCGGCACGGCCGCGAGCACCGCCATAGGCGTGATGGGTGGAATCCTGCTCGGCAGCGCTCTTGCCTCGATGCTCGGGCTCGGCGGGGCCGCCCAGGCGGCGGAGCCGCCCACCGAACTGCCGGAGCCCTCGGGCTTCGACAGTGCCGTGTTCGACGAGGACGAGCTTCTCTGACGGGAGGGCGGCGGCGGGGGAAAGCTTCCTCCGCGCGCACCCCGGCCGGGGGGTGGGCTCCACGCCTCGGTCCTGCTCCGGCCGGTCTGCGTGATCGTTCTCACGCCGTCGGCTGATTTCCGGCCGCGGCGATCTGCCTTAGGCTCGGGGGATGCGCGCCGCGACCGACGAGCCGCCGAAGCCAGCCTCGGCCGATGCCGTGGTGATCGCGCTGATCGGCGCGGCGCACTTCATCAGCCACTTCACCATTCTCGCGATCCCGCCGCTCTTCCCGATGATCCGGGAGGACCTCGGCGTCTCCTATGCGACGCTTGGCGGCGCGGTCGCGCTGCTCTCCGCCGTCACCGCTCTCGGGCAGACGCCGATCGGCGTCTGGATCGACCGAACCGGCGCGGCGCCGTGGCTCGCCGGCGGCACCGCGCTGATGGGGCTTGCGAGCATCGCCATGGGCCTGGCGCCGGGCTGGTGGATCTTCATCGCCGCCGCCCTCGTCTCCGGGCTCGGCAATGCGACCATCCACCCGGCCGACTACGCGATCCTCTCGGGCTCCGTGAGCCAGAACCGCATGGGGCGGGCCTTCTCGCTGCACACGGCTTCGGGCTATGCCGGGTTCGCGGCAGCGCCTGCGGTTGCGATCGGCCTCGAGGCGCTGGTCGGCTGGCGTGGGGCGCTGATCGTGGTCGGGCTGCTTTGCCTGCCCGTGGCGGCGGCGCTTCTATGGTTCGCGCCGGCCCTCAGGAGCGAGAGGGCGCGCCGGGAGGGCGCGGCAAGCAGCCCCGTCACCGTGCTCACGGCACGGCCGATCCTGCTCCTGTTCGCCTTCATGACGCTTCTCGCCATGGGCGGCTCCGGCGTGCAGACCTTCCTCGTCACGGTCCTGCCGCTCGTGCACGGGGTGAGCGTGCCGGCCGCTGCGACGGCGCTGACCGCCTGGCTTCTGGGCAGCACCGCAGGAACGCTCGCGGGCGGCTGGCTCGCCGACCGCACGAGCCGCCACGCCGCGACGGTCGGGGTGATGCTCGTCGGCTGTGCGGCGCTCGTCGCCTCGCTCGGCCTCCTGCCGATGGGGGCGCTCGGGCTGGTTGCCACTGCGGCGATCGCCGGCGTGATGCTCGGCGTGCTGATGCCCGCGCGCGACATGCTGGTGCGCAAGGCCGCCCCCCCGGGAACTGCGGGCCAGGTGTTCGGCTTCGTCTCGGCCGGGCTGCCGCTCGGCCAGGCGATCGTCCCCGCCCCGCTCGGCGCGCTCATCGATCTCGGCCTGCCCGGGCTGAGCCTCGTCGCCTCCGCCCTCTGCCTTGCCGGGGCCGTGCTCGCGGCCGGAACGGCGCAGGCCGCGCGCGACGCCGCCGCACCAGCACGCTGACTACCAGTAGTTCACCCGCTGCCAGACGGCGACCACCTCGTCGCCACCATCGAGCACATGATAGGCCGGATAGGCAGCAGCGGTCAGGCAGGCATGGTTCGGCAGGACGCGCAGCTTCGCCCCGACGGGCAGGCGCTCGAAGGGCAGCGGCCGGTCGCTTTCGACCACGGCATGCTCCTGCCAGGTGCGGCGGATGATCGCCCTGCCGAGGCTCGGCCGGCCCTCGAGATCGACCACGAGGCCGAAGCCGTAGTCTTCCGGTGCGGCTTCGGTGCTGCGGTCCTTCGAGAGGGCGAGCGCGCCGGCATCGAGAAGGAGGCGGTTCTGTTCCGGGCGACGCCCGATCACCGAGGCGAGTACCGAGACGGCGATGTGCTCGAGCGCGCTGGTGTGGATCTGGCACTGCAGCAGATCGCCGAACATGTAGACGCCGGCGCGGAGCTCGGTGATGCCCTCAAGTCGTTCCGCATGCAGCGCTGTGGGCGAGGAGCCCATCGAGACGATCGGCACCTCAAGCCCCGCGGCGCGCACGCGCGCGGCCGCCGCGACCAGCCCCGCGCGCTCGGCCTCCGCGATCGCCGCGAGCTCGGCCACGCTCCGCCCCGCACAGGAATGGCCAGCGTGGGCGAGGAGCCCGGCGAAGCGCGTCCCAAGCCGTTGCGCGATGGCGACAAGGCGCGCGTCATCCGGCGCAATCCCGCCGCGGTGCTCGCCGGCATCCACCTCGATCAGCGCGCCCAGGCGGCCCGGGTGCGCGGCGATCGCCTCGGCGACGTCGAGGTCATCGGTGATCACCTTCACGTCGGCCCCGCGGGCGTTCAGTGAGGCGACCGCGTCGAGCTTCTGCGGCGTGATGCCGACGGCGTAGATCTGGTCGCGGAACCCGGCCTCGGCGAAGGCGCGGGCTTCGGCGAGCGTGCTGACGGTGATGCCGCCCGCTTGGCCCTCGGTCGCAAGGCGCGCGACCTCGACCGACTTCGCCGTCTTGAGATGGGGGCGGAGCGACACGCCGTGCCGCGCCGCAGCCGTGGCCATGGCCGCGAGGTTGCGCCGGAGCTTCGGCAGATCGAGCAGAAGCGACGGCGTGGGGAGGTCCGCGATCCGCATCAGGGCCGGCAGAGCTCGCGGGTGGGGGGGAGCGCGAGGTGGGGCATCGTCAGATCGTTCCGGTTCTGGTTTGCCGGCGCGTTCGAGCGTGGCGCGGCACGGCTCAGAGGCGCAGGTCGGCCGGCGACCAGGTGACGTTCTCGTCGAGCGGGATCACCGGCCGCGGCAGGCGCTTCCAGGTGAAGCGGGAGAGGATCGGCGAGGTGAGGCCCGGCGCGTCCACCTCGGTGATCCGGTCATTGCCGAAGAACTCGTCGAAGCCGGCGCGGAAATGCCCGCGCGACTTCACCACCACCGACCGCGCCGCGCGGATGTCGAGGCCGAGCATCTCGAAGAAGGCAGGGTCGGCGCACTGCGTGCGGTTGGAGACGACGACGATGGTGAGCCCCGCCACACGAAGCGCTGCCGAAGGCCCGAGCCGCATCTCGCGGCCGGCGAAGATGCCGCGCCGTCCGACCACGTGACCGTCTCCGAGCGCGACCACCTCGGCCTCCGCCTCGAGCGGCTTCGAGAACGTGTTGGTCTCCGCGGTGTTGAACCGGGCGGTGAAGCGCGCGCCGAGGCCGAGCCGGTGCGCCTCGGCCGCGAGCGGGGCGTCGTTGATGAGGCCGACGAGCGCGTCCTGAACGCCCGCCTTGAGGAAGGCCTCGATGACCCACATCGTGTTGCCGCGTCCGCCCCCGCCCGGATTGTCGGCGACATCGGCGAAGCACTGGGCGGGCTTCCCCGGATCGGCGCCGGTCGCAAGGGCGAGCGCGGTTGCGTCCTCGAGGCTTGTGAGCCGCGGGCGGAAGCGCTCGCGGTTCGTCCAGCCGAGCTCGGCGATCTCGACGGCGAGCGCCTCTGCCTCCTCTGCGTCTCCCTCGCGCGCGGTGACGACGACGGCAAGCCCGTTCTTCGACGTGTCGGAGTAGGCGAAACCGCCCATCACAGAGACGTTCATGATCCGCCCGGCACAATCGCTCTCGGCGGCACGCCTCTGGCCGAGATCGATCATCTCGCCGAAAGGACGGTCGGTCGCGTCGGGGCCGGTGAGCATCGTCGTCGTCGGCGGAACGATCGGCAGGCGGATGAAGCGCCGGACGGTGCGCGTGCCGCGCAAGAGCGCGCGCAGGTGAACCGCTGCCTCCTCGCCGCGCTCGCGCATGTCGATGTGCGGATTGGTGCGGTAGCCGACCAAGACATCGGGGTTCGCGACCATCGCCTCGGAGACGTTGGCGTGCAGGTCGAGGGTCGCGACGATCGGCACGTCCGGGCCGACGACCGAGCGCACCATCGCGCAGAGATCCCCGTCCGGGTCCTCGCGGGCGGTGGTCAGCCCCGCTCCATGCAGGCAGAGGTAGACGCCGTCGAGCGGCCTCGCCGCCTCGAGCCCCTTGCGCCAGATCGCCATCATTTCAGCGAACAGCGGCTCCTCGACCGGCCCGTTCGGCTCGGCCATCGCAAGCAGGATCGGCACAGGCTGCCAGGGGCCGGTCGCGTCCATCGCGGCGTAGAAACCCGCCGTCTCGGGCAGTGCCACCGGTGTGGCGGAGCGCGCATCCGCCGTGATCGCGTCGCGTTCGAGCCACACAGAGGCCTCGAAATCCGCCCGTGTGGCCGGCGGGGCGAAGGCGTTGCACTCGATCGAGAAGCCGAGCACGGCGATGCGCGGCGGCGGCCCCTTGGCCATGCTCTCAGACCTCCATCCCCATCAGCGCCGCGATCCGCTGCGTCGCCTTGAGCCCCGTGCCGGTGAGCACGAGAACCGTGGTCTCCTCAGGGCCGATCGTTCCGTCAAGGAGCAGGTTGGCGAAGGCAGCGGCGGTGGTCGCGCAGGTCGGCTCGACATAGAGGCCGCTGCGGGCAAGAGCGAACAGGGCGGCCTCGATCTCGGCTTCCGTCACCGTGACCGCCGCGCCGCCCGAGCGCCGGATCGCCCCGAGCACCTCGGCGAGGCGTATCGGATGTGCGATCGCGGTTCCCTCGGCGATGGTGGATGCGATCGTGCAGGGAACCGGCGCATCCGAGCCGGCGGCGAAGGCGGCCGCGATCGGCGCGACATTCGCCGGCTGCACGGCGAACAGGCGCGGCAGGCGGTCGATCTCGCCTGCACGCAGCAGTTCGCCGAAGCCGAGGTCGCAGCCGAGCACGTTCGAGCCTGCGCCGCAGGGGATGATCACGTTGTCGGGCGCGCGGAAGCCGAGGTCTTCCCACAGCTCGTAGGCGAGCGTCTTCGTTCCCTGCAGGAAGAACGGGTGCCAGTTGTGGCTCGCGTAGAAGATCGTTTCGGCGCGGGCGAGGGCGGCCTCGGCACAGTCCTGCCGCGTGCCGGGGACGAGCTCGATCGTCGCGCCGGCGGCCTTCATCTGCACGATCTTCGCGGGCGACGTCGAGGCGGGGACGAGGATCGTCGCCGCCATTCCAGCCGCCGCCGCGTACGCCGCGATCGCCGCACCGCCATTGCCGGAGCTGTCCTCGAGCACGGCGGTGACCCCTTGCGCGCGCAGCGCCGTGAGCATCACCGAGGCGCCGCGGTCCTTGAAGCTGCCGGTGGGGGCGAACCACTCGAGCTTGAGATGCGCGCGCGCGCCGGCGACCTCGCGCACGATCAGCGGCGTGCAGCCCTCGCCGAGGCTGACCGGTTCGACATCGTCCGCAACCGGCAGGGCGCGGCGATAGCGCCAGAGGCTTCGCGTGCCGCTTGCGATCTCGCGCCGCGTGATCCCGGGCATCGGGGTGAGCATCAGCGGCGCCCCGTCATCGGCGCGCCAGCGCGGCGGGTCGACCGGCCAGGTCCGCCCGGATCTTGGATCGAGGTAGCGCGGGGAGATCGAGGTCGGGGCGGGCATGGGCGGCGAAGGCTTGCCCAAGCGGCCGCCGCTTGCAAGGCTCGGGCGAGGTGAGGGGATCGAACCATGACGGACGTCGTCGCACTCGCGCGCGATCTCGTTGCGCTTGACAGCCGCTCGAGCCAGTCGAACCGGGCTGTCGCCGACCGGATCGAGGCCGAGCTTGGGGGCTTCGAGATTGAGCGGCTCGACTTCACCGACCCGGCAGGGGTGGCGAAGCGCGCCCTCGTCGCGCATCGCGGGCCGATGCGGCCCGGGGTGGCGTTCAGCGCCCACATGGACACGGTTCCCGCCACCGGCTGGACGACCGACCCGTGGTCCCCCTCGATCCGCGACGGGCGGCTCGAGGGCCTTGGCGCCTGCGACATGAAGGGGCCGCTCGCGGCGAGCATCGCCGCCGCCAAAGCCGCTCCGGAGGGGCTGCCGGTGACACTTCTCTTCACCTTCGACGAGGAGACGACGAAGGCGGGCGCGCGGCTGATCGCCGAGCAGAGCGCGCTCGCGCGACGTGCCGCGCCGAAGGGGATTGTCGTGGTCGAGCCGTCGGGGATGCGCTGCGTGCGCGGGCACCGCGTGCACGTGCAGTTCACCGCGACCGCCTTGGGCGTGCAGGCGCACTCCTCCACCGGCGAGGGTGTGAACGCCAATCTCGCGCTGATCCGCTTCCTGCACGCCATCCTGCCGGTGCATGACCGGCTGCGCACCGACCCTGCCTGGCAGGACCCGGCCTATTCGCCGCCCTTCAGCGACTTCAACATCGTCATCGACAACCACGGCACGGCGGCGAACGTCACGGTGGCGCGCGCCACCGCCCACATCAAGTTCCGCTACTCCCGGCGTGTGGATCCGATGCCGATCGTCGCAGCGGTGCGCGAGGCGGCCTCGCGCCACGGCATCACGCTCGAGGAGGCCTGGGAAGGCACACCACCCGAACTCGCGGAGGACCATCCGCTCGTCGCCGCCGCGGTGGCGGTGACCGGCCATCCCGCCACCACCGCGCCTTACGGCACCGATGCTGTGGAGCTTCAGGCGATCGCCCCCTGCATCGTGCTCGGCCCGGGCGACGTTTCGGAGGCGCATCGCCCTGGCGAGGGCATCGCGCTCGCCGAACTCGAGGCGGCTCCGGCCACGCTTGTGGCGCTTGCCGAGCGCGTCGCTGCGCTCTGAGCGGAACGCGCCCCTCTTCGCGGCGATTCAGAGCCAGCCCTTGCGGCGGAAGTACCAGAGCGGGGCGACGGCGGAGAACACCATCAGCCCGAGTGCCAGGGGGTAGCCGAGCGTCCATTGCAGCTCCGGCATGACCTCGAAGTTCATGCCGTAGATCGAGGCGACAAGCGTCGGCGGCAGGAACACCACCGCGACGACCGAGAAGGTCTTGATGATCGCCGACTGCTCGATATTGATGATGCCGAGCACGGCATCGAGCAGGAAGGTGGCCTTGTCGTTGAGGAACTTGCCGTGGTCCATCAGGCTGCGCACGTCGCGCGCGAGCGTCTTGATCCTGCCCTTGTTCTCGCGGCGTATGCAGCTGTCGCTCTCGGCAGCGATGAAGGCGAGGATTCGGGAGAGGCCAAGCAGCGTGTCGGAGGTGCGGGCGGTGATCTCACCCACCGTGCCTAGGGCGATCAGCGCCTCCTTCAGCGCCTGTTCCTTCTTCGACGCGACCTCCTTGCTCCGGGCGGCGCGGAACGCGGCCTGGCTCGTGCGGTCCATGTCGGCGCCGATGCGCTCGAGGATGTCGGCGAGCCGGTCGACCACCTGTTCGAACAGGCCGAGCATCACCCCGTCCGCCGTGCTCGCGAGGGAGGGGTTCTTGGCCGCGCGCGCGGCGAACACGCCGAAGGCCTTGGGCGTGGCGTGGCGGATCGTGACAAGGCAGTGGGTGGTCAGCACGAAGGTGATCGGCGTGGAGCCGACCTCGCCGGTGTCGGCGCCATGGAGGAAGTTCGCCGTCATGAACAGAACGTCGCCCTCGCGGTAAAGCCGGGAGGAGGCCTCGATCTCCTGCATCTCCTCGCGCGTCGGCAGCTCGACACCGATCAGCTGCTCGACGAGCCGCTCCTCCTGGAGCGTGGGCTGCATCAGGTCGATCCAGATCGGCAGGGCGGACGGAGTCGCGGCGGCCTCTCCCGGCCCCGGCGGGACCGGCAGCAGGTCGCCCACGCGCATCTGCCCGGCCTCGACCCTATAGGTGGTGATCATCACGCTCGTCCCCTGCCGCCCGGGCCGGCAGCCCGGGGGCGCTTGGTTCTCGCCGGGCTGGACGCGGCGGGTCAAGCGCAGACGCCGACCGCGCTTCGGCGGTCACAAGAGCTCGGCCACCGCCCTGCCGAGGCCGATGATCGCAAGGACGATCGCGAGGTCGATCGCGATCGCGGCGAGCATCACGAGGATCGAGGCGAGGAACAGGCGCCGGTCGGCCTCGATGAGCGCGACCGAGGTGAGCACGATGGCGAGAGCCGGGGCGGGGTTGCCGAACGGGATCGGCAGCGCGAGCAGCACCGCGTTGACGGCGATCAGGAGCGCGGCCGGGATCTCGACGGCGCGGTTCGGCAGCCTCAGCGTGCCGGGGCGCGTGAAACGCTCGAGCCACTGAAGCCACGGCTCTGCCCGCAGCATCACCGCCTCGAACCCGGCGCGCGGGAAGGAGCGGTCGCGTATGAACCTCGGCAGCACCGGCTCGGGATAGCCCGCGAGCATCATCAGCGCGAGGAGGATGATCGGTGTGCCGAGGACGCCGGAGAGGCCAGGGATCGGCACCGGAATCAGGTTCGGCAGGGCAAGGGCGAGCATCACGAGGCCGTAGCCGCGGTCGCCGAGAGCGGCGAGGAGCTCGCCGACGCTGATCCGCTCCGCAGGCCAGGCGCGGGCGAGATCGAGCAGGAGCTCAGAGGCGCGCCGACGCGGCTCCGCCTTGGCCTGGGCCGGATGCTCTCCCGCCTCAGGCGGGGGCATCACCGCGCCGGCCGGCACGCCACTGCCAGAGCAACACGGCCCCACCGAGGGCGATGCCGGCGAGGTCGGTCTTCGCCTCGGGGACGATGCACATCAGCGCCGCCGCACCGACGACGAGCCTGAGCGGCGCGGCGAGGGGGCCCAGCATGTAGCCTTCCGTCGCGAAGGCGAGCAGCACGACCCCCGCCATCGCGGTGAGGAAGGCCTGAAGCACGTCGGCGGCGGCTCCTTGCGCGAGCAGAACGGGATTCATGTAGAACATGTAGGGCACGAGGAAGGTCGCCATGCCGAACTTGACCGCCTTGAGGCTGGTGCCCCAAAGGCTGCCGCGGGCGAGACCGGCGGCGGCGAAGGAGGCGAGTGCGACCGGCGGGGTGATGGCCGACAGAACCGCGTAATAGAAGATGAACATGTGGGTGACGAGCGGCGGCACGCCCATGCGGATCAGCCCAGGCGCCACCACCGCCGCGGCGAGCGCATAGGCCGCCGTGGTCGGCACACCCATGCCCAGGATCAGCGCCACCACGGCGGCGAAGCTGATCGCGAGGATTGGCACGTCGCCGCCGAGGGCGAGCAGGATCGAGGCGAAGCGGCCGCCGATGCCGGTGAGCCCGATCACGCCCGCGACGATTCCCGCCGTGGCACAGACGGCGATCAGCTGCAGCGCCTCTCGCGACCCGCTGGCGAGCGCCTCGGCGATCGCGCGGAAGAGCTCGCCACCTGCGCCCGCGACGGCGGCGATCGGGCTCTGCCGCTGCAGCACGAGCCGGTGCGCGAGAAAGGTCACGGCCATGATCACGATCGTCGCGGCGATCCCGAGCCCGGCCGCGCGGAAGGGCGAGAACCCCGAAAAGAGCACGACGATCAGGATCACGAGCGGCGAGAAGAGGTAGAGCTTCTTGAGGAGCGGCAAAAGCGGCGGCAGCTCCTCGCGCGGCAGGCCGCGCAGCTTCGCCTTCAGAGCGTGCAGGTCGGCGTGGGTGAAGCAGGCGATGTAGTAGAGGACGGCCGGGATCAGCCCGGCGACCAAAATCTCCTGATAGGGGCGGCCGAGCACTTCGGCCATGATGAAGGCGCCCGCGCCCATCACGGGGGGCGCGATCTGCCCGCCCGTCGAGGCGGTCGCCTCCACGGCGCCGGCAGTGTCGGGGTCGTAGCCCGCGCGCTTCATCATCGGAATGGTGAAGGTGCCGGAGGCGACCACGTTCGCGACCGATGAGCCGGAGACGGTGCCGAACATGAAGGATGAGATCACCGCCACCTTGGCAGGGCCACCCCTCGCCCAGCCGACCAGCGACATCGCGAGATCGTTGAAGTAGTCGCCCGCCTTCGAGGCCTGAAGGAAGGCGGCGAAGGTGACGAACATGATGATGAAGGTGGCCGAGACCGAGGTGGTGATGCCGAAGATCCCCTCGGTGCCGGCGATGAAGTTCACCGCCTCGCGCCACGGCACGCCTCGATGGTAGAGCGCCCCGGGAAGCAGAGGTCCCGCGAAGATGTAGGCGAGGAACACGGCGGCGATGATCGGCATCGCAAGCCCCGCCGTGCGCCGGGTGAACTCGAGCAGGATCGCGAGCGCGGCGAGGCCGACGACGGTGTCGCGCAGGTTCGGCCCGATGAAGGACCGCAGCTCGATCCCGTCGGCGTCCAGCATGAAGTGGAACACCACCCCGATCGACGCGGCCATGAGAAGCCAGTCGTACCAGGCGATCCGGTCGAGCCGTGACCGCGGGGAGGCGGCGAAGGTGGCAAGCCCGATCGCCGCGCCGCAGAACACGTGCAGCGCGCGCGCCGTCAGCGGGTCGATCGGGGAGACAAGCAGCACCCAGAGATGGAAGGCGACGAAGGCGATCCCCGCCCACCGCAGCGCGAGGCCGACCGGCCCGCGAAGCACGCGTCGGCTCGAGGCGGACTCCATGTCCTCGATGCGCCTCGTCTCGGAGGCGGCGACCGCCTCGCGCTCTCCGGTCCCTGGCGGCGCTTCGCCCGCGCGCGTGGACGCCCCACTCCTCATCCGCCCCCCCCTCACGCGACGGCCCGCTGCCCCTGGGCGCGAAGGTCAGCGCCGGCGCGACGCGGGCTCTTCTGCCACGAGGTCACACTAGATGGGGGTGCGCGGGCTGCGCAACGCGCAACAGCACGCCGTTCGGAGGTCGATCGGGCCGTCGCTCTCCCCGCGCGCGGGCGGCGCCTCCATGAGATCCTCCTTCAGCGGGGGGAGGTGCGTTGCCCCGCCCGGGCGGGGGCGGCGCTCCAGCCGCTGCCTTACCCGCGAGGGGCGGAGGAGGTCTCGGTCGTGCGGGCGGTGGCCTGAGCCTCCGGCCCGGCGAGGCTTCCGGCGGGCTTCTGGTCAGCCGCCGTATCGGCCGGCTTCTCGTCTTCCTTGATGTTCTGCTTGAAGGACTTGATGCCCTTCGCGAGGTCACCCATCAGGCTGCTGATCTTGCCGCTGCCGAACAGCAGCAGGATGACCAGGAGCACGACAAGCCAGTGCCAGATGCTGAAAGTCCCCATCCTGCGTGCGTCCGTCCTGCGCCGTTTGCGTTCTGGTGGTTCGCCCGGGCCGGCCCCTGCCGAACCCGGCCGCTGATGTGGTGGGGACAGTAGCGGAAAGGAACCCCCCGGCAAAGGGCGAGAGTGCAGCCGCGCGTCCGGTTGGCGTTTGCGGGCAGAGGTTGCAACGTGGGAAGCGCTTCACCACTTCGCGAGGCTGGGTCCGGGCCCCTCTGGCGGGAGGGTTCGGCGCGGCCGCTGCGCCCAGGCCGCGCCCGGAAACCGCGATGTCGGACCATCCGGCGGGCACCCGCCTCACTGGTCATTCGTCGCGGCGCGCGTGGAGTGGAGCCTCGTGTCGGCACCGTGGTGGTTCTGGGTCGCGTTCAACGCGTTCATCCTGTTCCTGCTTCTGCTCGATCTCGGCGTGCTGACGCGGCGCGACCGGCCGATCCCGGTGAAGGAGGCGCTGCTCCGGTCAGGCGCGTTCTTCACGCTCGCGATGATCTTCTGCGCCGGTTTGTTCGCCCTCTACGGCGAGACGCCCGAGGAACGCAGCCAGAAAGGCTTCGAGTTCCTCACCGGCTATTTGATCGAGTGGTCGCTCTCGGTCGACAACATCTTCGTCTTCGTCCTGATCTTCAGCCATTTCCAGGTGCCCGCGGCGGTGCAGCACCGGGTGTTGTTCTGGGGCATCATCGGCGCGCTCGTGATGCGCGGCACGCTGATCCTGCTCGGCACGACGCTGATCCAGCACTTCCAGTGGATCATGATCGGGTTCGGCCTGTTCCTGATCTGGAGCGGGTGGAAGATGCTGAAGGCGGTGGACGAGGAGCCCGACCTCGACAACAACCGCATCTTGCTGTGGATGAAGTCGCGGTACAGAGTGACCGAGACCTATGTGAAGGACCATTTCTATGTCCGCCGGGATGGCGTTCTCTATTTCACCCCCCTGGCCCTCGTCCTCGTGCTGATCGAGACCACCGACCTCGTCTTCGCGCTCGACAGCATTCCCGCGATCTTCGCCATCACCTCCGACCCGTTCATCGTCTACACGGCGAACGTGTTCGCGATCCTGGGCTTGCGCGCGATGTATTTCGCTCTCGCCGGCATCATCCACCGGTTCCACTACCTGAAATATGGGTTGTCGATCGTGCTGATTGTCGTCGGCATCAAGATGATCGGCAACTACGTCTGGAAGGTGAATGGCTGGGGCGAGAAATTCCTCCCCGTGGAGGTGGCGCTCGCCATCACCGCGACGCTGATCGGCGGCTCGATCTTCCTGAGCCTGATCAAGACAGCCGAGGAGGGCCCGATGGCCCGCGCCCGACATGCCTGGCAGGGGTGGGTGCCGCTCTCGGGACGGAAGCGACGCCCCGAGGAGCAGGGCTGAGCGGCCGGTTTGCAGGCCGGACGGGCGGCGACCGTTCCTGCGCGAGATCGAATACTTGACCCGGGGGCGCGTTCGCGCCAACTCTCCGTCCACGCGTCGCGGTGCAGCACGGGCCGCGCGGCGGGTGAAACCGGTCGGGACGGGTCGAATGATGCGGGCTCAAGGGCGCTGCCGCCAGACGGTGCGGGGTGTTTTGGGGGTGGCGGCGCTGGCCGGCCTCGCCGCGATGGTGTTGGCGGTCGGGGCGGCGGACGCGTCCACGACGGAGGTGGGCGCGCCCGTGCCCTGGGGCATGGGCATGCAGGCCTCTGCGAGCCCGGTGAAGGACCGGATCCACAGCCTGCATAACTTCCTGCTCGTGATCATCACCCTGATCACGATCTTCGTGCTCGCGCTCCTGACCTACGTGGTCGTGCGGTTCCGGGCGCAGCGGAACCCGGTTCCCTCGCGCACCGCCCACAACACCACCCTCGAGGTGATCTGGACAGTGGTGCCGGTTCTCATCCTGGTCGCGATCGGTGTGCCGTCCTTCCGCCTGCTCTACTTCATGGACCGGGCGAAGGAGCCCGACATGACGCTGAAGGTGACGGCGTTCCAGTGGGCTTGGGAGTACGAGTATCCCGACCATGACGGGATCAAGTTCGAGAGCTACATGATCCCGACGGAGGAGCTCCGCCCCGGCCAGCTCCGCCTGCTCGACGTCGACAACGAGGTCGTCGTGCCTGCGGGGAAGGACATCCGCGTCCTGGTCACCTCCCGCGACGTGATCCACTCTCTGTTCGTGCCGGCACTCGGGGTGCAGAAATACGGCATTCCGGGCCGGACCCTCGAAACCTGGTTCCGGGCGGACCGGCCGGGCGTCTACTATGGCCAGTGCAACCAGATCTGCGGTGTGAACCACGCCTTCATGCCGGTCGTGATCCGCGCGGTGCCGGAAGCCGAGTTCACCGCGTGGGTTAAGGAGGCGAAGCGCCGGTTCGCGAACGACAACACCCGCCCGCTGCCGCTTGTCGCGGCCGGCGACGGGGAAGCGGGCGAGGTGGGGCTGCGGCTTGCGGAAGCACGCCGCGGAAGCACCTCTCAGTGAGGATGGAACGGCGGGGGCCTCCCCTGCCGGACGGATGGAGCGGACATGGCTGAGGCTCACGCGCACGCGCACGACCATCACGACCACAAGCCAGGCTTCGTGGCGCGGTGGCTGTTCAGCACCAACCACAAGGACATCGGCACGCTCTACCTGATCTTCGCAGGCGTTGCCGCGTTTATCGGCGCCTTCATGTCCGTCCTGATGCGGATCGAGCTTCAGAACCCGGGGATGCAGGTCTTCGCCGACGGGCAGATGTGGAACGTCATCGTCACGGCGCACGGCCTGATCATGGTGTTCTTCTTCGTCATGCCCGCGCTCATCGGGGGCTTCGGCAACTGGTTCGTGCCGATCATGATCGGTGCCCCCGACATGGCGTTCCCCCGCCTCAACAACATCTCCTTCTGGCTGCTCGTTCCCTCCTTCGCTCTCCTCTTGGGCTCGGCCTTCGTCGGCCAGGGCGCAGGAGTGGGCTGGACGGTCTATCCGCCGTTGTCGCACTCGACCTTCCAGTCCGGGCCTGCGGTGGACATGGCGATCTTCTCGCTCCACCTCGCCGGCGCCTCCTCGATCCTTGGCGCGATCAACTTCATCACCACCATCCTCAACATGCGCGCTCCCGGCATGACGCTGCACCGGATGCCGCTGTTCGTCTGGTCGATGCTGGTCACGGCGTTCCTCTTGCTGCTCGCCGTGCCGGTGCTCGGCGGCGCGATCACCATGCTGCTGACCGACCGCAATTTCGGCACCGCCTTCTTCGATGCCGCCGGCGGCGGTGACCCGGTGCTGTACCAGCACCTGTTCTGGTTCTTCGGCCACCCCGAAGTCTACATCATGATCCTGCCGGCCTTCGGCATCATCTCGCACATCGTCTCGACCTTCAGCCGCAAGCCGGTGTTCGGCTATCTCGGTATGGCCTATGCGATGGTTGCGATCGGCGTCGTCGGCTTCGTGGTGTGGGCGCACCACATGTACACGTCCGGAATGGATGTCGACACCCGCGCCTACTTCATGGCCGCGACGATGGTGATCGCCGTGCCGACGGGCGTGAAGATCTTCTCCTGGATCGCCACGATGTGGGGCGGGTCGATCGAGATGAAGCTGCCGATGATGTGGGCCGTCGGCTTCATCTTCCTGTTCACCATCGGTGGCGTGACGGGCGTGGTGCTCGCCAACGCCGGTGTCGATACGGTGTTGCACAACACCTACTACGTGGTGGCGCACTTCCACTACGTCCTTTCGCTCGGCGCCGTGTTCGCCATCTTCGCCGGGTTCTACTTCTGGATCGGCAAGATGTCGGGCCGCCAGTACCCGGAGTTCTGGGGCAAGGTGCACTTCTGGACCACCTTCGTCGGGGTGAACCTCACCTTCTTCCCGATGCATTTCCTCGGGCTGCAGGGCATGCCCCGGCGCTACCCGGACTACCCGGACGCATTCTGGGGCTGGAACATGCTCGCCTCGATCGGGAGCTACATCAGCTTCGCCTCGGCTCTCGTGTTCCTCTACGTGCTCTGGCTCACCTTCCGCTCGCAGGAGCGGGTGGCGCCGAACTACTGGGGCGAGGGGGCGACGACGCTCGAGTGGACCCTCTCCTCCCCGCCGCCCTTCCACGCCTTCGAGGAGCTGCCGCGGATCCGCTGAGGCGGGGCGGCGCGGAGCGGTTCACGGGCTGATGCGCGGAAGCTCGGAGGCGACGGCCGGCACGCCGGGGCGCTTCCCCGACAGCGGGGAGGCGCCCGACGCTTTGCTCGGGTCGGTTCCCGCCGACTGGATCGCTCTTTTGAAGCCGCGGGTGATGACGCTCGTGGTCTTCACCGCCCTCGTTGGGCTGATCGTCGCGCCCGAGCCGATCCACCCGGTGCTCGGCCTTGCGGCGATCCTCGCCGTCACGATCGGCGCCGGGGCGTCGGGCGCGATCAACATGTGGTATGACCGCGACATCGATGCGCTGATGCGGCGCACGGCCTCGCGCCCGATCCCCTCTGGGCGGATCGCGCCCGAGGCGGCGCTCGGCTACGGGGTCGCGCTCGCGGTGTTCGCCGTGCTTCTGATGGGGCTCGCCGCGAACTGGACGGCGGCGGCGATCCTCGCGCTCTCGATCGGCTTTTACGTGGTCGTCTACACGATCTGGCTGAAGCGCCGCACGCCACAGAACATTGTCATCGGCGGCGCTGCGGGCGCCTTCCCGCCTGTGATCGGCTGGGCGGCGGTGACCGGGTCGGTTGAGCTGGCGCCGCTTGTCCTCTTCGCGATCATCTTCTTCTGGACCCCGCCGCATTTCTGGGCGCTGTCTTTGTTCGCCCACGCCGATTACGCCCGCGCCGGCGTGCCGATGCTTCCCGTGGTCGCGGGCGCGCGCGAGACGCGCCGGCAGATCCTGCTCTACACCGCGCTGCTTGTGCCGCTCACGCTCCTGCCTGTCGTCCTGGGCTTCGCCGGCTGGCTCTATGGCGCCACTGCGGCCCTGCTCGGCGCAAACTTCCTGCGCCACGCGCTTGCTGTGCTGCGCGAACCGCAGGATGAGGCCGGAGCGAGTCTCGTGAAGGATGCCGCCGCCAAGGCCTGCTTCCGCTTCTCGATCACCTACCTGTTCCTTCTGTTCGGCGCACTGGCGGCCGACCGTCTGGTCGCGAACGCTGGGCTCCTCGTGCCATGACGGTGGCGGACGGACGCATGGGCAACCGTGTCCAGTCCCGCCCTGCGCCACATGACCCGCAAGCGGTGACGCGCGGGCCCGACCTCACGCCGGAGCAGACGCGCGAGCTCCGCGCGCGTCAGAAGGCGCGGAACCGGGTGATGCTCGTCGTCCTGCTCGGGCTTGTCGCGCTCTTCTTCGCCATCACGTTAAGCCGCATGTCGCAGATCGGGGATCCGCGCGAATGGTCACGCCCGGGCGGGCTCGCTCCCGTTCGAACCGCACCCTCGCGCTGAGCCTCGCCGGCCTCGTCGCCGGCATGGTCGGGCTCAGCTTCGCGGCGGTGCCGCTCTACGACCTGTTCTGCCGTGTCACCGGTTTCGGCGGCACGCCCATGATGAACGCCGACCGCCCCGCCGTCGAGGACCCGCGGACGATCCGCGTCGAGTTCGTCGCCAATGTCCAGGCGGGCATGCCCTGGACGTTCCGGCCCGCCCAGCGGTCGGTGACGCTGCGCGGGGCGGAGGAGGGGCTCGCCTTCTATCGGGCGCGGAACGACGCCGCCGAGCCGGTGACCGGCATCAGCACCTACAACGTCACGCCCGAGAAGGCCGCGCGCTACTTCAACAAGATCGCCTGCTTCTGCTTCACGGAACAGACGCTCGCGCCAGGCCAGGAGGTGGAGATGCCGCTCGCCTTCTGGGTCGACCCGAAGCTGTTCGACGACCCTGCCACGCGCGACCTGCGCGTGATCACGATCAGCTACAGCTTCTTCCGCTCGCTCGGCGCTGCCGAACGGGCCGGTGCGCTCGCCTCGGCCGGGCCGCATGTCGGCGGCTTCACGCCGAACACCGCCCCCCCGGGACCAGGCGGCCGCGCCCTCCGCTGAGGCTTGCGCGCGCGCGCGGCCTGTCGCCACACTCCCGCGAAACGCCGCGCGCCAAGTGCGGCTCTCTGGGAGGGAACAGGGATGACCGATCGTCCGACAGCGCAGCTCTCGCGCCGGTCGCTTCTCGCCGCCGCGGCGGCGCTCAGCGCGCCTGCCATCGCCCGCGCCGCGACCTTCCCCGACCGGCCGATACGCCTGATCTGCCCCTGGACGGCGGGGGGCTCGACCGACCTGCAGATGCGCGCGATCGCCGAAGCGGCCGGGAAGATCCTCGGCCAGCCAATGGTGGTCGAGAACCGCCCGGGGGCTGGCGGCACACTCGGCGCCGTCGCCCTGCTCCAGGCGCGGCCTGACGGCTACACGCTCGCGCAACTGCCGATCACGGTGTTCCGCTACCCGTTCATGCAGGCGACCCCGCAGTGGAACCCGCTGACCGACTTCACCTTCATCAGCCACATCACGGGCTATCTGTTCGGCGTCGTCGTCCGCGCCGACAGCCCCTTCCGCACCTTCCCCGACCTGATCGCCTGGGCGAAGGCGAATCCCGGCAAGCTGACCTACGGCACGCCCGGCGTCGGCTCCACGCTGCACATCACGATGGAGCAGATCGCGCTGAAGGCGGGGGTGGAGTTCCTGCACGTTCCCTTCCGCGGCGTGGCCGAAAACCAGACGGCCCTGCTCGCGGGAACGGTGATGGCCTCTGCCGACAGCTCCGGCTGGGCGCAGCTCGTGCGCGACGGCAAGCTCAGGCTTCTCGTTACCTGGGGGGCGGAGCGGGCGAAGAGCTTCCCCGACGTGCCGACGCTGAAGGAGCTCGGCTACGACATCGTCTCTGCCTCTCCGTACGGCTTCGGCGGCCCGAAGGGAATGGACCCTCCGGTGGTGCGCACGCTGGATGAGGCGTTCCGCCGCGCGATCGACGACCCCGGGCACCTCTCGATTCTCGAGCGGTTCGACATGCAGCCCTGGTATCTCTCGAGCGCCGAGTATGCCGCCTTCGCCGCGCAGCTGACGGAGAACGAGAAGACGATGGTGCAGCGTTTGGGCCTGAGGCTGTAGCGGCAGCGTCCTGCCCGCACCGCCCCGCAAAGGATCGGCCGCCGCTGCGTTCTCGGGCGGGGCGTGGCGCCGAACGCCGCCTCAGTCGGCGGCTTCTCAGCGGCGTGCGGCGAAGAAGGACCGCAGCAGGGCGGCGGCGTCTGCCTCCGCAACGCCGCCGATCACCTCGGGCCTGTGCATGCAGCTCGGCTGGGAGAAGATCCTTGGCCCATGCTCCACCCCGCCTCCCTTCGGGTCATAGGCGCCGAACACGAGCCGCCTGATCCGGAACAGGGAGATCGCCGCGGCGCACATCGGGCAGGGCTCGAGCGTCACCACGAGGTCGCAATCGGGCAGGCGCGGCTGGCCACGCGCCGCCGCCGCGGCGCGCAAAGCGAGAATCTCCGCATGCGCCGTCGGGTCGGCAAGCTCCTGCACACGGTTCCCGGCGGCGGCGAGCACCGACCCGTCCGGGCCAAGCACGACCGCGCCGACCGGAACCTCGCCCCGCGCCGCCGCCGCCTGCGCCTCGAGCAGCGCACGACGCATCGGGCTCGTCTCGCCGCCTTTCGCCATCCGCGCTACATCACATTGCAAGCGAGGAAAGGCAATCGATGCGGCGCGCAGGCACGGTCGGCGAGGGGGCGGGCGGCGAGAGGATTGCCAAGTGGCTCTCCCGCGCCGGGGTGGCGAGCCGGAGGGAGGCCGAGCGGCTGATCGCCGAGGGGCGCGTCGCGGTGAACGGGCGCAGGCTCGCCGACCCGGCGGTGCTGGTCGAGCCGGGTGACACGGTCACGGTCGATCGCGTCCCGGTCGACCCTCCCGGTCGTGCCCGGCTTTGGCGCTACCACAAGCCGCGCGGCCTTCTCGTCACCGCGCGCGACCCGCAAGGACGGCCGACCGTGTTCGAGAAGCTGCCGGCCTCGATGCCGCGTGTGGTCTCGGTCGGCCGGCTCGACATGGGCTCGGAGGGGCTCCTCCTGCTCACCACCGATGGCGGGCTCGCGCGGCAGCTCGAGCACCCGAAGAACGGCTGGGTGCGTCGCTACCGTGTGCGTGTTCACGGCCGGCCAGACCCGGGGGTGCTCGCCTCGCTTGCGAACGGGATCACGATCGACGGCATACGCTACGGGCCGATCGAGGCCGGGCTCGATGCGGTGAAGAACGAGGTGTCCTGGCTCACCGTGTCGCTGCGCGAGGGCAAGAACCGCGAGATACGACGCGTGCTCGAGCATCTCGGGCTGCCGGTGCTGCGGCTGATCCGCGTCGCCTATGGCCCGTTCCAGCTTGGCCTCCTGCCGCGCGGTGCCGTCGAGGAGGTGCCGGCGAGGGTGCTCCGCGAGCAGCTCGGCGCAGCGGCGCCGACGCGGCGGCGGCCCTGAGCCGGGATGCGGATCATCGCCGGCGCCTGGCGCGGCCGACGCCTTGTCGCACCGCCCGGCGATGCGACGCGCCCGACGGCCGACCGTGCCCGCCAGGCGATCTTCGACGTGATCGCCCACGCCCCCTTCGCCGGACGCGCAGCGCTGGAGCAGGCGCGCGTTCTCGACGCCTTTGCCGGCACCGGCGCGATGGGGCTCGAGGCGCTCTCGCGCGGTGCGGCGGAGGCACACTTCATCGAGCGCGACCGTGCGGCGCTCGCGGCTCTCCGCGCCAACATCGCGGCCTGCCGCGCAGAAGGGCGCGCGACGGTGCTCGCGGCTGACGCGCTCCGCCCGCCTCACGCCGCCCGCCCGGCGACACTCCTGTTCCTTGACCCGCCCTATGGGCGGGAGCTTGTCTCGCCGGCGCTTGCCGCTCTGGCCGATGCCGGCTGGATCGCTCCTAGAGCGCTCGTGGTCGCCGAACTCGGCTGCGGGGAGGCCCTGCCCGATCTTGCCGGCTTGACCCTGCTTGACATGCGACGCTGGGGCGCGGCGCAGGTCCTGTTCCTGCGCGCCGGCTGAGCGGGCCCCGGCCTTGCCCCACCCCCTCGCCTGAGGCAGAGAGCCCAGGCCATGCCACCGATCACGCCCGCTGCGCTCGCCGGCCATCTCGCTTTCGCGCTCGGGCTCGCGCTTCTCTCAGCTCTCGTCGTCCGGCTCGTGATCGCGCTCAAGCTGATGGACGTGCCGAACGATCGTTCCGCCCACGCGGTGCCGACACCGCGTGGCGGCGGTTTGGGCGTCGTCGTGGCCACGCTTGCGGGCCTCGTCGTGCTCTATCTCGAGGGGCGCGTCGCCCGGATCGCCGACCCCTACTTCCTCGCCGTGATCGCGGGTGCGGCAGCGATCGCCTCCGTGTCTCTCGCCGACGACGCGCTCGACTTCCCCTTCGGCTGGAAGCTCGCCGCCCAGGTGGCGGCCGCTGCCCTTCCGATCGCCTTCGGGCTTCGGCTCGAGCGTCTGTTCCTGCCCTTCGTCGGCCCGGTCCCGCTCGGGCCCCTCGCGGTGCCGCTGACACTCCTCTGGATCGTGTTCGTGACGAACGCGATGAACTTCATCGACGGTCTCGACGGCCTCTGTGCGGGGATGGCGGCGATCGCCTCCGGCTTCCTTGCCGCGATCGCTCTCATCGAGGGCGGCGCCTTCGTCTATGCCGCCTCGCTGTTCCTCTGCTCGGGCTGCCTCGGCTTCCTGCCGTTCAACTTTCCCGCGGCGCGGATCTTCCTCGGCGATGTCGGTAGCCAGTTCATCGGCTACATGCTCGCGGTGCTCGCGATCGCCGCCGCGGGGTTCGAGGCCACACAGGTGAGCTTCTTCATCGTTCCGCTTCTGCTCGCGCTGCCGCTGTTCGACGTCGCCTTCACGCTCGTGCGCCGTGCCATCGCCGGCGAGCGTCTGACGGAGGCGCATCGCGGCCACCTCTACCAGGTGCTGGACCGCACGGGCTTCCCGCGCGCGGGCGTGACGCTGCTTCATTGGGGCTTCACAGCGGCGATGGGAGTCGTTGCGTTCCGCTTCGTCGCGCTGTCGCCGCCGCGCAAGCTCGCGCTCTACGCCGTCGTGCTCGCGGTGCTCGTGGCCTATGCGTTCTGGGTCGCCGCGCGGGCGCGGCGCGCAGGCATCGGCGCCTGGTCGCGTCCGGCTGCGAGTTGACACGCGACGATCCCGCTTCCTTAGGCTTCCTTGCGTAACGGCCCGCAACGACAGGGCCGGTTCAACAGCCAAGGGAGAACAGTCCGATGACGCACGCGAACCGCCGAGGTGTTCGCCGCCGCGCCCTGCTCGCCGGCGCCGCGGCAACCGCGCTCGCCGCGCCCGCGATCGCCCAGGGCGCGCCGCGCGTCGCGCGCGTGTGGGGCGAGCCGGGCCCCTATGGCGGCGTGTTCGTCCAGGGCATGAACGAGTGGGCGCAGCGCAACAACGCCAATATCCGTATCGAGATCGAGCAGATCCCGTAGGACGGCGTGACGGTGAAGCTGACGACCAACCTCGCCGCCCGCCGCCCACCCGCCCTGATCTCGGTCGAAAGCCCGATCGCCTACCAGCTCGCCGCCGAGGGGCTGCTCGAGCCGGTCGATGACGTCTGCCGCGCCATCAATGCCGAGGGGCGGCTGGTTGACGGTTTCACGCTCGCATCATTCGGGGCAGGAAAGGGAACCCAGTTCGCGGTGCCTCTGCACCACCAGGCCTGCCTGCTCGTGGTGCAGCAGGACATTATCGACGAGCTCGCCCTCGGCAACCCGGCGCAGTGGACCTGGGACGGGCTCGCGAACGCAGCGCGGGCGATCTCGGAGCGGAAACCCGGGATGGCGGGCTACACGATGGCGCTCGGGCGCAATCTCTGCGCCGACTACCACATCACCCAGCTGATCTGGCAGGCCGGCGGCATGACGTGGGACCCGTCTGCCAATTTCCGCACTGTGTTCGCCTCCGACGCGACCGTCGAAGCGTTCGACTTCATTCGCCGGATGTTCTCCTACATGCCGCGCAGCGCGGTCGAGTTCAGTTTCCTCCAGGTGGTCGACCAGCACGTCACCGGCCGCACCGGCATGTCCGCCTACTGGGGGCGCACGATGGGCCGCGCCGCGGAGGAAGCGAAGCCGATTTTCGACAGGATGGAGTACTACCTGAACCCGGCGCATCCGCGCACCGGGATGCGCCGGAGCTGGACCGACATCAACGGCTGGACCATCCCGCGCCGCGACAACCCCTACATCCGCGAGACGAAGGAGGCGGTCGCCTAGGTCTGCAACAGCACCGAGTGGATGGTCCGCTACAGCCAGAGCCTGATGCCGAATGTCGGCCCCGTGTTCAAGGACGTCGCGACCGCGCCGGCGATGCTCGCGCATCCGTTCTACCAGTCGAAGAAGCGGTCCCTCGACGTGATCTTCGTTGACAGCGTGCCGCACCAGTGCAACACGGGCTACGAGCTCAAGAAGGGCGTCAACCCACTCGCCGGCATCGCGCACGGGAGAAGCGTCTGGGCGCAGGCCGTGCAGCGGATGCTTCTGAACAACGCGACGCCGCGCCAGGCGGCGGAGTGGGGGCAGCGCCAGTTCGAGGCGATCCGCTCCGACAACGCGCGCCTGCTCGTCGGCTGAGATGGCGGCGCGGGCCGCGACCGCACGCGGCAGCCCGCGCCGCGCCCGCCGTGCCGCCGGCCTGCGCCTCTCCGACACGAAGGTCGGCCTGCTCTTCATGCTGCCGTTCATCCTCACCGCCGGCGCCTTCATGATCTGGCCGGTGGTGGAGGCCATACGGATGGCCTTCCTCGCCTATAACCCGCTGCGGCCGGACGACGTGCGCTTCGCTGGCCTGCGCAACTTCGAGGCCATCTTCGCCGACCCGCTGTTCTGGGAGAGCTTCTCCCAGGCCCTGATCTGGACCGGCTGGTCGATCGTCCTGCAGACCGGCTTCGGCGTCGGCCTCGCGCTTCTCTTGCACACGCAACTCCCGGCGATCGCCGTGTTCCGCGGGCTCCTGCTGTTCCCCTACATCGTGCCGACGGTGGTGATCGCACTGAACTGGCGTTGGATCTTCAACCGCGAGATCGGGATCATCAACCACGTGCTGCTGCAGGCCGGGGTGATCGAGGAGAACATCGCCTGGCTCTCGACGCCGGCGATGGCGATGGCCTCGGCGATCCTCCTCAACGTGTGGACGTACACGCCGTTCGTCATCATCTGCGTGCTCGCGCGGCTGCAGACGATCCCGACCGAGCTCGACGATGCGGCGAAGGTGGATGGCGCGAGGGCGCTGCGGCGGTTCCTCGACATCACACTGCCGCTGCTCAAGAGGTGCTCGTCGTCGTCGTCGTGTTCCGAACGATCTGGACCTTCAACACGTTCGAGGAGATCTACCTGCTGACCCGCGGCGGGCCCGGGACGAGCACGGTCAACCTCGCCGTCTACGCCTTCGAGCAGGGCATGGCGAACCTCCGCCTCGGCGTGGCCGCAGCGACCGGCGTCGGGATGATCGTGCTCCTGCTCGCGGGAAGCATCGTCGACGTGCGCGTCTCGGGCTTCGGGGCGGAGGAGAAGCCCGCGTGACGACGCGCGCCCTCCTCGGCCGGGCCCTGCTCTACGGTCTGCTCCTCGCCGTCACCTTCGTCGTCTGCTTCCCGCTCTTGTGGGCGTTCTTCACCTCGGTGAAGCCGAAGGACGAGATCTTCGCCTGGCCGCCCACACTCCTGCCCGAGGCCTGGACCCTCGAGAACGACCGCGCCCTGTTCGCCGGCAAGGACGCCTATTTCCAGGCCGGCGGCGCGACCGCGACGGCTATGCCGCCCTCCGCCTTCTTCCTCGACTGGTTCCTCAACTCGGTGGTGGTCGCGCTCGGCACCACCGCGATTAGCACGGTGGTCTCGACCCTCGCCGCCTACTCGCTCACGCGCTTCCGCTTCCCCGGCCAGAGGGCGGTGCCCTATCTCGCGCTCGTCGGCTACATGGTGCCCTCGATCATCTTCGTCTTCCCGATGTTCCTTGTGATGGTGGAGCTCCGGCTAACCGACACGCTCCTGTCGCTCGTGCTCGGCTATGTCTGCATCACCCTTCCCTTCTGCATGTGGCTGATGTGGGCCTTCTTCCGCGGGGTTCCGGTCGAGATCGAGGAGGCGGCGCTGGTCGATGGCGCCTCGCGGCTGCGCGTGTTCTTCGAGATCGTGCTGCCGACGGCTTGGCCGGGAATCGTCGCGGCGGCGATCTTCTCCCTGATCGTATCGTGGAACGACTACCTGTTCGGGCGGGGGTTCATGAACTCGATGGAGAACCTTCCGCTGACGGTCGGGGTGATGCACTTCTTCGACGGAACGCATGTCGACTTGGGCCTGATGATGGCCTCCTCGGTGCTGATGACGGTTCCGATGGCGATCCTGTTCGCCCTCCTACAGCGTCACCTCGTCGCCGGCTTCGGCGCCGGCGCGGTAAAGGGCTGAGGTCGGTGGAAGTCAGGCTCGAGAGGCTCTCGAAGTCCTTCTGCGCCAACGTGGTGCTGAAGGCGCTCGACCTCACCTTCCCGGAGCGGAAGTTCGTGACGCTGCTCGGCCCCTCGGGCTGCGGCAAGACGACGCTTCTGCGCCTGATCGCCGGGCTCGAGCGGGCGAGCGGCGGGGCGATCCTGTTCGGCGGCGAGCGGGTCGACCATCTCCCCCCGGGCGAGCGCAACATTGCGATGGTGTTCCAGTCCTACGCCCTCTATCCGACGATGGATGTGGCGGCGAACATCGGCTACGGCCTCAAGGTTCGCGGCGTTCCGAAGCGGGAGCGGGCGGAGAGGGTCGGCCTTGCTGCGAAGGTGCTCGAGATCGCCCATCTGCTCGCGCGGAAGCCGCGCGCCCTGTCGGGAGGGCAGCGCCAGCGCGTCGCGCTCGGCCGCGCGATGGTGCGCAAGCCCGACATCTTCCTGATGGACGAGCCGCTCTCGAACCTCGACGCCAAGCTCCGCGCCACGATGCGCGGCGAGCTCAAGCGCTTCCATCTCGATCTCGAGACGACCTCGATCTACATCACGCATGACCAGCTCGAGGCGATGACGATGTCCGACCTCGTCGCGGTCATGAACGAGGGCGTCGTGCAGCAGTTCGCCAGACCGTAGGAGGTCTACCACCGCCCGGCGAACCTGTTCGTCGCGGGCTTCATCGGCTCGCCGCCGATGAACTTCTGCGAGGTGACGCTGGCCGGGCGGGACGGCACGCCCGTGCTGATGCTCGCTGGCCGCGCGATCCCTGCGCCGCCGGCCTTCCGCCTCGCGCGGGCAGACGAGGGGCGGCGGCTCGTGCTCGGCATCCGCACGCAGGATGTCCGTCTCGCCGCGCCCGACGACGCCGACGCCGTGCCGGGAACAGTGTGGATGGTGGAGCTGATCGGCAGCGAGCGCCTCGTCGAGGTGGAGGTGGCGCCGAAGCTCCGCATCACGGCGGAGGTCAGGGCCGAGGTCAGGGCCGCGATCGACACGCCGGCGGCGGTGGCGTTCGATCCGGCGCGGCTCCATCTGTTCGACCCCGCAACGGGGCGCGCGCTGCCCCGGGCGGCCTAGAGCAGATCGCATACGGCTGGAAACAGCCGTATGCGTGAAGATGCTCGCAAGACAAGGCCAGAGCGGTTTCCACTCATCTGGAAACCGCTCTAGGGGTCGACGAGGCGCGCGATCGCTGTGTGGTCGGCCCCGGGGCCGAGCCTGTGCGCCGCCTCCGCCCAGCGCTCGGCCATCGCCTGTGCGAGCGGCGCCTCGACACCGAGGCCGTCGGCGAGGCGCGCGGCCGCGGCGACGTCCTTAGCCATCAGCCCGATCGCGAAGCCGGCCGCGAAGCTGCGCGGGATCACCTGCTGCTTGAGCTTGTTCTCGGTCGAGTTGTTCCGGCCCGTCGAGGCGTTGAGCACGTCGACCATCGTTTCGGGGTCGAGGCCGAAGCGTCGGCCGATCGCGAGCGCCTCGACGGCGGCGACGAGGCCTGCTGCGGAGACGTAGTTGTTCAGCGCCTTCATGGCATGCCCCGCGCCGAGCGCGCCGCAGCGGAACACCGATGCCCCCATCGCCTCGAGGAGCGGCATCGCCCGGTCGATCTCCCCCGGTTCCCCGCCGGCCATGATCGCGAGGCTCGCCTCGCGCGCCTTCCGCACGCCGCCCGAGACGGGGGCATCGATGACAGCGAGGCCGCGGGACGCGAGCGCCTCACCGAGCGCGCGGGTTCCGAGCGGATCGGAGGACGACATGTCGATGACGAGCGCCCCGGGGGCGGCGTCCGCCAGCGCATCGCCCTCGAGAAGTGCTTCGCGCACGGCGTTCCCGTGCGGCAGCATGGTGATGATCGCTTCAGCACCCGAGAGGGCCGCACCCGCCGACGTCGCGACGGGGACGGGGGAGGCGGCGCGTGCCGCCTCCGAAATGTCCCAGCCGCGGACGGCATATCCCTTCGTGGCAAGGTGGCCCGCCATCGGCGCCCCCATCGTGCCGAGGCCGACGAATGCCACCGCGGCGGGCGGGGCGATCCGCGGCGCCATCGCCGTCAGATGCCGCGCTCGGCGAAGACCTGTTGCGCCACCTTGAATGCGTCGAGGCTCGCCGGCACGCCGCAATAGATGAAGGCCTGCAGGCACACCTCCTTGATCTCCTCCTTGGTGATGCCGTTGTTCAGCGCGCCGCCGATGTGCAGCTTAAGCTCGTTCGGGCGGTTGAGCGCGATCAGCATCGCGAGGTTGAGGAAGCTGCGCGTGCGCCGATCCAGCCCCGGGCGGTTCCAGATGATCCCCCAGCAATACTGGGTGGTGAACTCCTGGAACGCCTGCATGAAATCGTCCGCCTTGGCGAGCGAGCTCTCGACATAGTCCTTGCCGAGCACCTCCTTGCGGACCTCGAGGCCCTTGTCGAATAGCGTCTGGTTGAAGAACGGATCCTGCGGCATGCGGGGTCTCCCGGTTGGTGAGTGGATGAGGGTGTCGGCTTCAGGCCGGCGCGAGGCCCAAGTTGGCGCGGAAGCGCGTCTTCAGATAGGCCCCGTCGCGGGGGGGAAGCGTCTTCGGCAGGGGCTCGGCGCCGACGACGAGGCGTATCAGCGCGGGGCCGGAACGGTCGGCGAGCCGCGGCGCAAGCGCGCGGGCCTCCTCGACTGTCGCCGCCGTCGCGGTCCAGGCGAAGCCGCAGGCAGCGGCGACCGCGGTGAGGTCGGTGCCGAGGCTTGTGTGGCTCCTCTGCATGCCCGTCTCCCCGAAATGGCCGTTGTCGAGCACGGCGATGGAGAGGTTCGACGGCTTCCGCGCCCCGATCGTGGCGAGAGCGCCAAGGCCCATCAGCGCCTCGCCGTCGCCCGTGAGAACGAGCACGGGGTTCGCGGGGCGCGCGAGCGCGAGCCCGAGCCCGACCATCGCCGCCCCGCCCATCGCCCCCCAGAGGTAGAAATTGCCGTCATGGTCGCCGGCATCGAACAGGTCATAGGCAGGCGTGCCGAGGCCGGCGATCACGAGGAGATCCGCCGGCCGGTCGGCGAGCAGGGCGCGCACGGCCGGGCGGCGCTGCATCACGGTCGCGCTCATTTCCACACCTTCCGTCCGATCAACCTTTGCGCAAAGAGCACCGCCACCGCCTGCTCCGAGCCATAGGCGAGGTCGGCCGCAGCCGAGACGACCTCCGCCGCCTCCTCCGCCCGCTCGACGCGAACCACGCGAACCCCCATCGCGGCGAGCACCGTCTCGGTTGCGCGGCTCATCGGCACCTGCCACGGGTTGAACTCGGCCCACTCGCCGCGCATCGTCACGAGCATCAGCATCGGGAAGCGGCAGGCCTCGACCAGCGAGAGCATGTTGATGCAGTTGCCGACGCCCGAGGACTGCATCAGGAGCACGGCGCGCGCCCCGCCGAGCCACGCACCGGCAGAGGCCGCCACTCCCTCCTCCTCGGTGGTCAGCACCACCGTGGTGATCTCGGGGTCGGCCTCGGCGAGGCTGATCAGCCGCGCGTGCCCGGCATCGGGCACGTAATTCACTATTGTCACGCCGGTGCCCTTGAGGGCGGCGAACACAGCGTCCTTCCACGCAGCAGTTGACGTATCGGCCGGTGCGGTCGCGTCGCTCATCGCCTTCTCCTCCCCGGGCGCGCACCTTGGCGCCGACGCACGCGCCTGCCAACCGGGTCTGCCTTGCGCCAGGCAGTCTATAGGACTATAGTCCTGCGCAGGGGAGGGGTCCCGTCCACGACAACATGCCGTCCGGGTCCTCGCGTGACCGCACTCGCCGCCTCGCTCAGGCTCCCCGCCCAGATCCTCCTCGTCGGCGCGTCCGTCATCCTCGTGGTCAAGGGGGCGCAGCTCCTCGATCTGCCTGGGCTTGCCGCCCTTGCCGCCCTGCTCGACCGAGGCGAAGGGGGCGCCAATCTCGCCGCCCTGCTCGTGTTCCTCGTCGGTGCCGCGATCGGGGTATTCCTGTGGTGGCTCGCCAACCGGTTCTTCGCGCTCCTGCGCGATCCAGGGATCCCGCCGGAGCGGATCGCGAGCCTGCGCGAGCTGCCGATGGCGCTTCCCGAGGGCACGATCCGCGCCCTGCTCGCTCTCATCGTGGGGCTGGTCGGCCTGCCGATCCTCCTGTTCGCCAACGCGCTCAAGCTCGATGCGGCGATCGCCGGCTACATCAACGGCATCGTGATGAGCGTCTTCGCCTTCTATTTCGGCACGCGCGCCGGCGGGGCGGAGGGCCAGGCGGCGCGCCAGCTGGCCGGAACGCTCGCCTCCGCGCGCGAGGAGCTTCGAGCGGCGGAGGAGCGTGCGGCCGAGGCGGAACGGAGCGCCGGCGGCGCCGCCGAGGCGGCGACACGCGAGAGCCGTCTGGCGGAGGGGCTCGGCCTGATCGATCGCCACCTCGCCGCTGCCGAGGTGCTCGTCAAGGTGCTCGGGCCGGCCCTGCCGCCGGGCCTGATTCCGCCCGGCTCTGAGGAGGTGATCCGCCGTGCCCGCAGCGCCGCGGAAGGGGCGCGGGCGCTTGCCCGTGGCGAGGTCACCGAGCGCGCCGTCGCCTCGGTTCTCGAGGCCGGCCGGGCGCTGGTCGTCGGCTCCCCGCTCGGGGGGCTCCTCGGCAAGGCGGCCGGCGCCCTGCCCGCGATCGGCGGGCTCGGCCCGGTTGCCAGCGTCGCCCTCGTGCTCGGCCTCGGCTGGCAGCTCGGCTCGGCCGAGTACCGGCGCTGGCGTGCCCGTATCCTCGCCGCTCCCTACGAGCCGCAGCTCATCGATTTCGGCGTCGTCACGCCGACCTCGGCCGAAATCCGCATGGAACGCTGCGCGATCTTCTCCCGCGTCTTCGCCGCCCGCAAGCGCGAGGGAGGCTTCTTCGCGACCCTCGTCGACGCGGTGGCCCGCGACGATGCGACGGAGCGGCTCTGGTCGCTCTACGGCGGCGAGGCGTCGCTGTTCGCAAGCCGCGAGGAGCTCGAGGCGGGTCTCGACGAGTTCCGCCGTGCCCTCCTCGCCGAGCAGGCGGCAAACGATATCAAGCCGGAGACGATTGCCGCCGTGGCCGGAACGATCGGCGCGCCCCCCCCGACCGAGGACGAGGTGAACGCGGCGCTCGACCAGGCCGTGCGCGAGGGCGCGGCCGAGGACGAGAGGGCGGCTCTCGAGGCGCTCGTTCTGATGGTCGGGCATCTGCGCGAGAAGCATGTCGATCCCGCCCGGCTGGTCGCCGATCTCGGAAACGTTCAGGCGAAAGGAACGCTCGCATGACCCGGCCCGTTCTCACCCTCCTCGCGCTTCTTGCGGTTCTGCTTGCCGCCTGCCAGCAGGTGGGCCGCCTGCTCGACCCCGACGTTGCGCAGCTCGAGCGGTTCCAACAGGCGCGCGCGCGCGGGGATCTGCGCGCGATCGCCGATGAAGAGGTCGTTGAGACGTGCCAGCACGCCGGGACCGAGGCCTGTGCGAGGCTCATGGCGATCCGCGCCGAGTCCTGCCTCGCGCTCGCGATGGCACGGCGCGCGCCCGGCGCCGCCTGCCCGGCCGCGACGGCGGAGGCGCGCGCCGAGCTCGCCTGCGCGCACGCCGCGTTCGCCGCCGCCATGGGCTCGCCAGCCGGGCGGTTCACCGAGGCCCAGGTGCTCGCTTTGCGACAAGGCCGCGCCCAGGCCGCCTATTGCCGCGCCGAGCTTGAGACGGTCATGGCCGGAGTGCCGCTTGCGCGCGAGTCGCTCTCCCTCTCGGCCGGCCTGCCGCCCGCGCGCCGCGCCGCGATCGGCGGCTCCGCCGCGCTCTACCTGGCTCGGCCCGGAGCGGGGGCGGATTCGGTGCGGTGCGAGCGCGCGCGCGAGGCCGCCCGGCTCGCCGCAGCCGGCCTTGCCGCCAACCCCGAGGTCGAGGAGCGCGCGCTTCTCCTCCGCCTTGCGGCCGATGCGGCGGCGCGGCGCGCCACCATCCCGGGCTGCACGCCGTGACCGCTGCGCTCTCGCGCGAGCTCGCCTGGCGCTTCCCGCTGATGCGCGGCGAGGACGTGCGCGCGGTGCAGCGGGCGCTGATCCGCGACGGGGCTCTCTCCGGAACGGCGGATGGCATCTTCGGCCCCGCAACGCATGATGCCGTCGTCGCGTTCCAGAGGCGTTTGCGCGCCCGCAATCCGGCGATCGCGGTGGACGGGATCGTTGGGCGTGACACCTGGAGCGCCCTCTTCCCCACTGCCGCCTCGGCCGAGCCAGCACCCGGCCTCGCCGTGCCGCCGCCCGCGCGCGCCGAGGGCGGCGACTGGCGGGCGCTGATCCGCCCCTATGTCGCGCGGCTGTCCGTGCCGCATGGCGCCCCGCAGCAGGCGACGGGAGGGCAGAGCTGGAGGCTCGCGCAGGGGGGAGTCGTCGTCGGCGGCGAGCAGGCGCCGCGGCGCACGCGCGGCGAGCCGGAGACCATTCGCCGGATCTGGCGGACGTTCCGGGCCCCGATCGAGAAATGCGCCGCCGCCTACGGCGTTCCGGCCGAGCTGATCCTCGCCACGATCGCCACCGAAAGCGGCGGCGACCCGCGCGCGGTGCGCGAGGAACCGGGCTTCGTGTCCGACTCCGCCACGCCGCACCGTGTCTCCGCCGGGCTGATGCAGACGCTGATCAGCACCGCGCGCGAGACCCTCGCCGAGCCCGGGCTCGATCGCGCCGCGCTGCTTGACCCCGAGACCTCGCTTCGCGCCGGAACCGTCTATCTTCGACGCCAAGCGCGGCTGACGAATTTCGACCCGCCGCTCGTCGCCTGCGCCTACAACGCAGGCGGCCTCTACCCGCAGGCGGGGGAGGCGAACCCGTGGAAGCTCCGCCAGTACCCGATCGGCACCGGCAGGCATGCGGATCGCTTCGTCGCCTGGTTCGGGGATGCGGTGGCGGTGCTGAAGGAGGACGCGCCCCGCCCCACAACGCCCTGTTTCGCCGCCCTGCTCTGAGGCGCCGCCGCGACGGCGGACGCGAAGAGGCCTGACGCGAGCGGCCCGGGCGCCGCCCTGTTGTACCCGCGCCACCTCGGGTCGCGCGGCCCGAGCACGCCCGGGAGACAGACGCGCGTCCCCGCGCCCCGTCAGGCCGCTGCCGGGATCCCCTTCGTCGTCGAATACTCAAAGTGCAGCGCCACGTCGGGGTGGACGATCGGGTAGATCGCGTGCGCCGCCATTGCCGCTTCGGAGAAGCCCTGGAGGATCAGCTTGAGCTTGCCCGGGTAGGTCGCGACGTCGCCGATCGCGAACACGCCCGGCACGCCGGTCGCGCAGGTCGAGGGCTCGACCACGATGTGGTTGCGGTCGATGCCGAGGCCCCATGTCGCGATCGGCCCGAGCTCCATCGACAGGCCGAAGAAGGGCAGGAGCACATCGGCCGGAAGACGACGCGTCTCGCCCTTGAGTGTTGCGACCTCAACCGCCTCTAGCACGCCGCCCTCTCCGTGCAGCGCCGCGAGCTGATAGGGCACGACGATCTCGATCCTGCCGGCTTGGGCGAGCGCCTCCATCCGCGAGACCGTCTCGGGGGCGGCACGGAATTTCGGCCGCCTGTGCACCACGGCGACTGAGGCCGCGACCTCGGCAAGGCTCACCGCCCAGTCGACCGCCGAGTCGCCCCCCCCTGCGATCACCACGCGCTTGCCGCGGAAATCCTCGCGCCGCTGCACGGCGTAGAACACGCTTCGTCCCTCGAAGGCCTCGATTCCCGCAAGCGGCGGGCGATTGGGCCCGAAGGCCCCGGCGCCGGCGGCGATGATCACCGCGCGCGCGAGGATCACGTCGCCCGCGCTCGTGCCGAGCCGAAGCCTGCCGTCGGCCTCGCGCGCGAGCGTCTCGACGCGCCGGCCGAGGCGATAGTCGGGCCGGAACGGGGCGGCCTGGGCGATCAGCCGCTCGATCAGCGACGCCGCCGAGATGGCGGGGTGCGCGGGAATGTCGTAGATCGGCTTCTCGGGATAGAGGGCGATGCACTGGCCGCCGATCGCATCGAGGGCGTCGACCACGACCGAGCGCATCTTCAGCATCCCGCACTCGAACACGGCGAACAGGCCCACAGGGCCCGCGCCGATGATGCACACGTCGGTCTCGATCGTCCCGGACATCGCCGTCTCCTGAAGCGGCCGCGGCATAGATACGCACCCCCCCCGGTCGCGCAAGCCGACGCCGCATGGCACACTGCGGCGCGCGGAGAAGCGGCATGACGACCAGCCTGATGGCGAAGCACGGCACGGTGACGCTCACCCTCGCCGACGAGAGGGAGACGGAGCGTCTTGGCGCCTTCCTCGCCGCGCGGGCGCGGCCGGGAGATGCGATCCTGCTCGCCGGCCCCTATGGCGCAGGCAAGACGGCGCTCGCGCGCGCCTTCCTCCGTGCCGCGACCGGCGATCCCTCGCTTGTCGTCCCGAGCCCTTCGTTCACGCTCGTGCAGACCTATCCGCTCCCCGGCGGCGCCACCGCCTGGCACTACGACCTTTGGCGCCTCGGCGCAGAGGCGGAGCTTGCCGAGCTCGGCTGGGACGAGGCGCGAGGAGGGATCGTGCTTGTGGAGTGGCCCGAGCGTCTCGGCACGCGCACGCCGGAGGACGCACTCGCGATCCGGCTCTCTCCCGTCCGCGGTGCCCCCGGGGCGCGCGAGGTCACGCTCTCGGGCTGGGGTGACCGGCTTTTGGGGCTGTGCGAATGAGCATCGGGGCGTTCCTCGCCGCGCATGGCTACGCCGACGCACGACGCACCCCCCTGCCGGGCGATGCCTCCGCCCGGCGCTACGAGCGGCTCTCGGGCGGGCCGCGTCCGGCTCTGCTCATGGTCTGCCCGCAGGACGCGGACTCGATCGCCCCCTTCGTGCGGGTGTCCCGCCACCTGCGCGCGCTCGGGCTGTCCGCGCCCGAGGTCTACGCCGCCGATCCGGTGTCGGGCCTTGCGCTCGTGGAGGACCTCGGCGAGGACACCTTCAGCCGCCTGCTCGCCGCCGGAGAGGACGAGGCGGCGCTTTACGCGCTTGCGGTCGATGCGCTCGCGGTTCTGCATCGCGTCCCGCCCCCCGCTTGGGCACCTGCGTGGGATGCGCCGGCGATGGCGGAGGCCGCGTCCGCGACGCTGCTCGCGTGGTGGTGGCCCGCGATGTTCGGAACGGTGCCGGATCGATCTGTTCACGACTCTTTCCGGCAGGCCGTCGTTGCCACGCTCGCGCCCTTCGCGTCCGACCCGCCCGTTCTCGCCTTGCGTGACTTCCATGTCGACAATCTGCTCCGCCTCGAGGGGCGGCGCGGGGAGGCGGCGTGCGGCCTCCTCGATTTCCAGGACGCCGCCGCCGGCCACCCGGCCTACGATCTTGCGAGCCTGCTCGAGGATGCGCGGCGGGACCTCGCGCCGTCGCTGCGCGCGTCGATGCGCGCCCGCTACGCCGCCGCGACCGGCCTCGGCGACATCGATCGTTTCGATGCCGCCTTCGCCGCCCACGCTGCCGTCCGCCACACCCGCGTGGCCGCCCTCTGGACCCGGCTCGAGCGTCGCGACGGCAAGAGCCGCTATCTCGCCCACGCGCCGCGCACCTGGGCGCTGCTCGCGGCCGCTCTCGCCCATCCGGCTTGCGCCCCGCTCGCCGCCTGGTTCGACGCGTACATCCCGCCGGCACTCCGCCGTGCACCGGAGGCGAGGGCGGCATGATCGCGATGCCGAGGCGCGGCATGGTCCTGGCCGCAGGGCTCGGAACCCGGATGCGCCCGCTGACGGATGCGACCGCCAAGCCGCTGCTCGAGGTCGCCGGAAGGAGCCTGCTCGACCGCGCTCTCGACCATCTCGACGCCGCCGGCGTCGAGACGGTCGTCGTCAACACCCACTGGCAGGCCGAGCGCGTGCGCGCCGCTCTTGCCGCCCGCATCCGCCCGGCCATCATCGAGAGCCACGAGGAGACGCTTCTCGAGACCGGCGGGGCGGTCGTGCGCGCCCTGCCTCATCTCGGACCCGAGCCGTTCTACGTCGTCAACGGAGATGCGTTCTGGCTCGACGGCGTGACGCCCGCTCTCGCCCGCCTCGCCGCCGCCTTCGACCCGGAGGCGTGCGATGCCGTGCTGCTCGTCCACCGCGCCGCGCAGGTTCCGGCCTATACGGGGAGGGGTGACTTCGCCGTCGACCCGCTCGGGCGTGTGCGCCGGCCGCGCGAGCGCGAGATCGTTCCCTATCTCTTCGCCGGGGTGCAGCTTGCGGCACCATCCCTGTTCGCTGGCGCGCCGGAAGGCCCGTTCAGCACCAACCTCTTGTGGGACCGTGCGATCGAAGCGGGAAGGCTCACCGCGGTGGTGCATGACGGGATTTGGCTGCACCTCTCGACGCCGGAAGATCTGGCCGAGGCGGAGCGCCTCTTGAGCGGCCGCACCTCCACCCTCGCCATGGCTCGCTGAACGCGATGGGCGCCGATCGCCGACGCGACCCGGCCGTCTTCACCATCCCGCCCGAGGCCCCCTTCCTCGACTCGCTCGCGGCCGGGCTGTGGCGCGATGCGAAGGAGGATCAGGCAGCGCTCGCCCGCATGACGGTGGTTCTGCCGACGCGACGCGCGGCGCGCGGCCTCGCCGAGGCCTTCCTTCGCCTGACCGAGGGGCGGCCGCTTCTTTTGCCGCGCACGATCGCTCTCGCCGAAGCGGCGGACGAGGGCGTGATCCTCGCTGGTCTCGAGGCTCCGCCGCCGGCGGTCGGGGCGCTGCGTCGCCAGGCGGCGCTTGCGCGGCTCGTTCTCGCCAAGGAGCGCGCCGCCGGCGTCGCCTCGGCAGACCACGCCTTCCGGCTTGCGGGCGAGCTCGCCACGCTGCTCGACGAGATGGCGCGCGAGGAGGCCGACCCGGCGCGCCTTGCCGACGCGGCCGAGGCGGCGCATGCCGAGCACTGGCTGAAGACGATCGCCTTCCTCGAGATCGTCACCAGTCACTGGCCACGCTGGCTTGCCGACAACGGGCTTGCCGACCCTGCCGCCCGGCTTGTGGCGCTGCTCGAGTCGCGGCGCCGGCACTGGGAGAGGTCGCCGCCCGAGTCGCCGGTGATCGCCGCCGGCTCCACGGGCGGCATCCCTGCGGTCGGCCGTCTGCTTGCAACGGTCGCGCGCCTTCCCGCCGGAGCGGTCGTTCTGCCCGGCCTCGACCTCGACATGGACGCTGCCGCCTGGGAGGCGATCGGCGAGAGCCACCCGCAGGCTGGGCTGAAGCGGCTTCTCGGTCGGCTTGGCGTGGCCCGCGAGGAGGTCCGCCCCTGGCCGGGCGCGGGCGCGTCGGGGGCCTTCGCGGCGCGGGCGCGTGTGGTGTCGCGAATGATGCTTCCCGCCGAGGGCATGGGCGACTGGCGCAGGGTGGAGCGCGAGGCGGTGCGCGCCGGGATCGCCGGCCTCGGCCGGATCGACGCGGCCGACCAGAACGAGGAGGCGCTCGTCATCGCGCTTGCGATGCGCGCGGCGCTCGAGACGCCCGGCCGGCGCGCCGCACTCGTCACGCCCGATCGCGCCCTTGCCGCCCGCGTGTCCGCAGCTCTCGCGCGCTTCGGCATCCGCGCCGACGACAGCGCCGGCCGCCCGCTCGGGGCGACACCGCCCGGCGTCTATCTGCGCCTGCTCGTCACGGCGTGCGCCGAGCGCCTCGCGCCTGTGCCACTCCTTGCGCTTCTGAAACATCCTCTCGCCTCGGGCGGCATGCGCCCGGGCCGCTTCCGCGCCGCGGTTCGGCTGTTCGAGCTCGCGCTTCTGCGCGGGCAGCGCCCGGCACCAGGGATCGCCGGGCTCGAGGCGGCGTACGCCCACGCCGCGCGCCTTGCGCGCGAGCATCGCCCGCGCGGTCTTGCCGCCGCCGCCCGCGTGATCGAGGCGCTCAAGCGCTCGCTCGGGCCACTGCTTGCCGCTCTCGAGGTGTCCGAGGCGCCGCCCGCGCGCCTGCTCGCCGCGACGCTTGCCGCGGCTGAGGCGCTTGCCGCGACCGATACGGCGCCCGGAGCGCGGCAGCTCTGGGCGCAGGAGGCTGGCGAGGCAGCGGCAGCGCGCATGGCCGAGGCGCTCGAGGCGCTCGAGCACATGGGCCCAATCCCGCCCGAGTCCTGGCCCGGGCTGTTCGAGGCGTTGTTCGCGGGCGTCGAGGTGCGCCTTCGCCGCATCGGCAGTGCGGGCGAGGGGGCGCCGCATCCGCGCCTCTTCATCTGGGGCGTGCTCGAGGCCCGCCTGCAATCGGCCGAGCTCGTGATCCTCGGCGGGCTGAACGAGGGCACCTGGCCCGCCGCCGTCGACCCAGGCCCGTGGATGTCGCGGCCGATGCGCACGCGCTTCGGCCTCGCCTCGCCCGAAGCCGCGATCGGCGAGGCGGCGCACGACGTCGCGCTCGCCCTCTCCTCCGCGCCCGAGATGCTGCTGACGCGGGCGCGCCGTGTCGATGGCGCACCGACCGTCCCGAGCCGCTGGCTCGTCCGCCTCGACGCCTTCCTCGAGAGCCAGCTCGGCCCCGGCGACCATCTCAGGCCGCCGGCAGACTGGCTCGGCATCGCCCGCGCCCTCGACGCTCCGGACTGTGTGACGCCCGAGCCGAGGGCTGAGCCGCGCCCGCCGCTTGCTCTTCGGCCGAAGCGTCTGTCCGTGACTGAGGTGGAGCGGCTCCTGCGCGACCCGTTCGAGATCTACGCCAAGCATATCCTCGGTCTCCGCAGGCTTCCCGAGCTTGATGAACCGATCGATCGGTCCGACTGGGGAACGGTTGTGCACGCGGCGATCGCCTCGGCGCTGCGGCGGATGCGGAAGGAGGGGTGGCCCGGGGTGGCGACGTTCCGGCACTGGATCGAGGAGCAGGGCGCCCGAAGCCTCGAGGCGCTGGCCGCGCCGGCGCGGGAGGCGTTCTGGCGGCCGCGGCTTGCCCGAATCGCCAAATGGGTAGCGGAGGCGGAAGAGAGGCGCCTCGCCGAGGAAGGCCCGGTCGAGAGCTTCGCCGAGGTGAAGGGGGAACTTGCCCTTCCGGGCGGGTTCGTGCTGCACGGCCGAGCCGACCGGATCGACCGCCTCGCGGACGGCACGCTCAGGCTGATCGACTACAAGACGGGAACGATCCCGCCCCAGAAGGAGATCGAGGAGGCCTATGCGATCCAGCTCCCCCTCGAGGCGGCGATGGCAGAGCGCGGCGCCTTCGCCGAGGTCGGGCGAGGGATCGCGTCGCACCTCGCCTACTGGAAGCTCGGCGGCGGCTTCAAGCCGGGGGCCAAGACGCCCGTCAAGGGCGACGCCGCGGCGCTCGCCGCCGCCGCCTGGGAGCGGTTCGAGGCATTGCGGGCGCGCTTCGACGACCCCTCCGCCGCCTATTGGCCGCGGCCGCATCCGCACCGCGCGCCGCAGTTCTCCGACTATCTGCATCTTGCCCGCGTCGAGGAGTGGGGCGGCGGTGATGACTGAGTGGGCCCTTGGCGACGCGCGCGCGGACGCCGAAGCCGCGCAGCGCCGCGCGTCCGACCCGTCCGTCTCGGCCTGGGTGGGCGCCTCCGCAGGCTCTGGCAAGACCACGCTTCTGACCGCGCGTGTGCTTCGGCTTCTCCTCGGCGGAACCGATCCGGGCCGGATCCTCTGCCTCACCTTCACCCGCGCCGCAGCAGCGGAGATGGCGACACGGATCGCCTCGCGTCTCGGCGCGTGGGCGGCGATGGAGGACAGCGCGCTCGGGGAGGAGCTGTCGCGGCTCGGCGTGGCGGTGACGGAGGAGGCGTTGGCGCGCGCCCGCGGCCTGTTCGCCCGCGTGCTTGACCACCCGGGCGGGCTCAGGATCGCCACCATCCACGCCTTCTGCCAGAGCCTGCTCCGCCGCTTCCCGCTCGAGGCAGAGATCGCGCCGCATTTCACCCTGCTCGAGGAACGCGACTCAGCCGAGGCCCTGGCGGCCGCGCGTGACGAGGCGCTCGCCCGGCCGACAGCAGGGATGGAGCGGGCCCTCGCAACGCTTGCGCCGCTCACTGAGCAGGACGGCTTCTCCGATCTCGTGCGCGGCGTGCTCGCCGCACGTGGACGGCTCGAGCGGGCCTTCGCGGCAGCCAACGCACCTGACGGCGTGGCGGCGATGCAGCGGCGCATCCTTGGCCTCGACGTCGAGGAGACTGAGGACGCGTTGCTTGCCGAGGCCTGCGGGCGCGATCTGACGCGGCTTGTGGCCGCGGCCGACGCGCTCCGCCGCGGCTCGCCGACGGACATGGCGCGCGGCGAGGCGATGAAACGGTGGCTCGCGCTCACGCCCGAGGAGAGGGCCGCACGATGGGAGGACTGGCGAGACCTGTACCTCACGGAGAAGGGAACGATCCGAACGCGCCTTGCCACACAGCGGGCTGTCGCCGCGATGGCGGACATCCTCGCCGTGCTCGAGGGCGAGGCGGATGCCGTCCTCACGGTCGAAGACCGTCGCCGCCGCATCCGCGCTGCCCTCGCCTCCGAGGCGGTGGTGCGTCTCGTCGCCCCTGTGATCGAGGGCTACGAACGGCGCAAGCGCGTCCGCGCCGGGCTCGACTACGACGACCTGATCGAGCGCACCCGGCGCCTGCTCGCCGCGACCGACACGGCCTGGGTGCAGTACAAGCTCGATGGCGGGCTCGACCACGTGCTCATCGACGAGGCGCAGGACAGTGCGGCCGCGCAATGGCACGTGGTCGAGCTTCTCACGGAGGACTTCTTCGCGGGCGAAGGAGCGCGGGCGGGCGTCGTGCGCACGCTGTTCGCGGTGGGCGATGTCAAGCAGAGCATCTACCGCTTCCAGGGGGCGGCGCCGGAAGAGTTCGGCCGCGCGCGCGAGCGGGCGCGAAAGCGCGTGACGGCCTGCTTCGGCGCTTCGCACTTCCGCTCCGAGCGGCTTGCCGTCTCCTTCCGCTCCACCGCTCCGGTGCTTGCGCTCGTCGATGCCGTGTTCGCCGATCCGGACGCGGCGAAGGGCGTGGCGCTCGACGGCGAGCCGATCCTGCACCGGCCGGTGCGCGCGGGCGAGGCGGGCTCGGTCGAACTGTGGCCACTCATCCCGCCGGACGAGCTGCCCGAGGCCGACGCGTGGAACCCCGAGCCGAGCGCGCGTGCGCGCAACGGGGAGGAGAAGCTCGCGCTCGCGATCGCGGCGCAGATCCAGCGCTGGATCGAGGACGGCGAGCGTCTGCCCGCCCGCGGCCGCGCCATCCGCCCCGGCGACGTCTTGGTCCTAGTGCGTCGTCGCCGCGCCTTCGTCAGCTGGCTGATCCGCGCGCTCAAGCAGCGGAACGTTCCGGTCAGCGGCGTCGATCGCATGGTGCTCGTCGAAGAACTCGCGGTGAAGGACGTGCTCGCCACCCTCGAGTCGCTCTTATTGCCCGAGGACGATCTGACCCTTGCCGCGGCGCTTCGCTCGCCGCTGTTCAGCCTTTCCGACCCGTCGCTGATGGAGCTCGCGACCGCGCGCGGGCGGCGCAGCCTGCGCACCGAACTTCGCCGGCGCGCAGCCGAACGGCCCGACTGGCAGGACGCCGAGGCCACGCTCGCCGCGCTCGCCGCGCGGGCGGATTTCGACACGCCGCATGCCCTGATCGCCCGGCTGCTCGGGCCGCTCGGCGGGCGGGCGCGGCTGCTTGCGAGGCTCGGGCCGGACGCCGCCGACCCGCTCGATGAGCTGCTCAGCGCCGCGCTCGCGCATGAGCGGTCGCACCCGCCATCGCTCCAGGGCTTCCTCGCCTGGCTTCGCGGCGGCGGGGCCGAGATCAAGCGCGAGCAGGAGCCGGGTGCGGACGCGGTGCGGGTGATGACCGTCCACGGCGCGAAGGGGCTCGAGAGCCCGGTCGTGATCCTCGCCGACACCACCTCCGTCACCGACCCCGTCGACGACCTCTACTGGCTGGAAGATAAGGCAACGCATGCGCAGGTGCCGCTCTGGGCACCGCGCGCCGAGCTTTGCCCCGAGCCGGTCGAGCAGGCGCGTGCCCGGAGACGGGAGGAGGATCTCGAGGAGTATCGCCGCCTTCTCTATGTCGCGCTCACCCGCGCGGAGGATCGGCTTCTGGTGACCGGCGCCCTCAGCCGCAGAGGGGAGGGAAAGGACAAGAGCTGCTGGTATGATCTCGTCGCGGCTGGGTTCCGCCGTCTTGCCGGTGCCGAGGCGGCGGCCTTCGACCCGGGTGCCTTGCTCGGCGAAACAGGCTGGCCGGTGGGGGGCATGCGGCTCGCCACCGCCCAGGCGCCCGACGCGGCGCTGCGACGCGAGCCGGAAAGCGCCGCGCCCGTGCGCCTTCCCCCGGTTCCAACCTGGGCGCGTCGACCGCCACCTGCCGAGGAGACGCCGCCGCGCCCGCTCGCCCCCTCGGCGGAGGAGGACGACGAGCCAGCCGCCGCCTCGCCGCTCGCCGGGGCGGAGCCAGGAGCGAGGCGGTTCCAGCGCGGCAGGCTTGTGCACGCCCTGCTCCAGCACCTGCCGCACCTGCCGCCCGAGCGGCGCCGGAGCGCGGCTGAGGCGTTCCTCTCCGCGCCCGGGCTCGGCCTTGCCGCGGATACCGTGGCGGAGCTCGTCGCCGAGACGCTCGCTGTCCTCGATGACCCGCGTTTCGCCCCGCTCTTCGCTCCCGGAGCGCTCGCCGAAGCGGCCGTGACGGGCCGGATCGGCTCGCGAGTCGTCTCAGGCCAGGTCGATCGTCTCGCCATCACCGACACCGAGGTTCTCGTGGCCGACTTCAAGACGAACCGCCCCCCGCCCGACCGTCTCGAGGACGTGCCGCCGGCCTATCTCAGGCAGATGGCCGCCTATCGCGCGGTTCTGCGCGGCGCCTTTCCGGGCCGGGAGGTGCGCTGCGCCCTCGTCTGGACCTATGCCGCACGCCTGATGGAGCTTCCTGACTCGCTGTTGGACGCTCACGCTCCCGCCACCATTTAGCCAGAGGCGGCCCCGGGGTCGCTTGGTGCCGCGGGCGGGGGCCGTGCTAGAACCTGGGCCGGACCACGGGCCCGGCAACACGATACCCGACGGGCCATGACACCACGGAGAGAGGCATGAGCGCGCGCACCAAGGTCGTGTCGGATGCGAGTTTCGAGACCGATGTGCTGAAGGCCGACCACCCCGTCCTCGTCGATTTCTGGGCCGAGTGGTGCGGGCCATGCCGCGCGATCGCCCCGGCGCTGGAGGAGATCGCCGCGGCCTACGCCGGCAGGCTGACCGTGGCGAAGGTGAACGTGGACGAGAACCCGGTCACGCCGAACCGCTTCGCCGTGCGCGGCATCCCGACGCTGATCCTGTTCAAGGGCGGCCAGCCCGTCGCCACAAAGATGGGCGCCGACAGCAAGAGCAACCTCACGGCTTGGGTGGACGCGAACCTGTGACCCGCGCGCCGCGGCCGGGCGCTCCGGCGGCGGATTCCGGTCCGCGGCGAACGCCCCATCGTCGCGGCGACACGGCGGCTGGGAGGGGGAGATGATCCGAGGCGCAGTGCTCGCCGTTGCCGCGTCGCTTGCGGCGTATCCCGCTGGCGCCGAGGTCGTGCGCACCGAGCGCGCCGCGTTCCGCGTCACCGTGCTCGCCCAGGGGCTCGAGCATCCCTGGGCCGTCGCTCCGCTGCCGGACGGGAGGCTGATCGTGACGGAACGCCCCGGCCGCGTGCGCCTCGTCGGCGCCGACGGCCGGCTCTCCCCGCCGCTTCCCGGCACGCCGGCAACGGTCGCGAACCGCCAGGGCGGCATGCTCGACGTCGTCCTGCACCCGCGCTTCGCCGAGAACGGCCTCGTCTATCTCTGCCACGTCACCGAAGGCGAGGGCGGAACCTCTTCGACCATCACCCGGCTTCGGCTCGAGGGCGAGCGCTTCACCGCGCCGGAGGCGATCTTCTCTGTCACGCCGCGGGTCCGCAACGGGTTTCATTTCGGCTGCCGCATGGCCTTCGGCCTCGATGGGATGCTCTATGCCGGCTTCGGCGACCGGTTCCAGATGGAGCGTGCGCAGGACCTCGCCGACCTCAACGGCAAGATCATACGCCTCGCCGACGACGGCTCGATCCCGCGCGACAACCCCTTCGTCGGCCGGGCGGGGGCGCGGCCGGAGATCTGGTCATACGGCCATCGCAACATCCAGGGGCTCCTGGTCGATCCCGAGACCGGGGCGCTCTGGTCGCACGAGCACGGGCCGCAGGGCGGGGACGAGGTGAACCTGATCCGGCGCGGCGCGAACTACGGCTGGCCGCGCGCCACGCACGGCGTGAACTACGACGGCTCGGTGATCACCGAGCATCGGTCCCTGCCGGGGATGGAGGACCCCCTCAAGGTCTGGGGGCCGACCTCGATCGCGCCCTCGGGCTTCGCCGTCGTCACCGGGGCGGCCTTCCCCGGCTGGCGTGGCGATCTTCTCGTGGGGGCGCTGCGTGCCCGTGCCCTGTTCCGCCTCACGCGCGAGGGGGAGCGGATCGTCGCTGAGGAGCGTATCCCGATGTTCGGCGAGCGGATCCGCGACGTGCGCGTTCTGCCTGACGGGCGCGTGCTCGTCGTCACCGACAGCCGCGACGGCGCGATCTGGCGTCTCGATCCTGCCTGACGCGCTCAGGTGTGGTCGCGGAGGATCACGCCCGCGAGATAGAGGCTGCCGCAGACGAGGATGCGCGCGGGCGCCCGCGCCTCACGCGCGATCGCGGCCACCGCATCGGCCACGCGCGGCCCGATCCGCGCCACGCCGCCCGAGGCGGCGACGATCGCCTCCGGTGCTTGGGCGAGGTGCTGGTCGGGCTCCGCCACCGCCCAGAGGCTCGCGGCGTGCGGGATGATGGGGCGAAGGAACTCGGCCGTCTGCTTGCCCGACTTCATGCCGACGACGACGTGCCACGGCGGCGAGGGGTTGGCGGCGAGATGGGCGCCGAGAGCGCGCCCGGCATCGGCATTGTGGCCGCCATCGAGCCAGAGCTCCCAGCCCTCGGGCAGAAGGTCGAGCAGCGGACCGCGCCCAAGCCGCTGCATCCGCGCGGGCCAGCGCGCGCGCGCGAGCCCCTCGGCGAAGGCCTCGGCCGGGAAGGCAAGCCCGCGCATCGCCCGGAGCGCGGCGATGGCGATCCCCGCATTGTCGTGCTGGTGCACGCCCGGCAGGGCAGGCATCGGCAGGTCGAGCGTGCCCTCGGCGTCGGCGTAGCGCAGGCCCGAGCCGTGGGGACCGATCGTCCAGGCCTCGTCGCGTGCGCGCAACGGTGCGCCGACGTCACGGGCGCGCGCGCGGATCACCTCGATCGCCTCCTCCTCCTGGCGGCCGGTGGCGCAGGGGACGGAGGGTTTGAGGATCCCGGCCTTCTCGAAGGCGATCGACGCGAGCGTGTCGCCAAGGAACTCCATGTGGTCCATCGCGATGTGGGTGATCGCGGTCGCGGCCGGGCGTTCGACGACATTCGTCGCATCGAGCCTGCCGCCGAGCCCGACCTCGAGCACCAGGAGATCGGCCGGGACGCGCGAGAACAGAACGAGCGCCGCCGCTGTGGTGATCTCGAACACGGTGATCGGGTCCTCGCCGTTCGCGGCCTCGGCCTCCTCAAGCGCGGCGGACAGCGCCTCCTCGGTGACGAGCGTGCCGGCGAGCCGGATTCGCTCATGGAACGTCACCAGATGCGGGCTCGTGTAGACGTGCACGCGAAGCCCAGCGGCCTCGGCGATCGCGCGGGCGAAGGCGCAGGTCGAGCCCTTGCCGTTCGTTCCGGCGACGTGGAGGACGGGGGGCAGGCGCCGCTCCGGGTGGCCGAGCCGGGCGAGCAGCCGCTCGATCCGCCCGAGCGAGAGGTCGATCAGTTTCGGATGCAGGCGCGCAAGCCGCGCGATCACCGCCTCCGATGGCGCCGCGACGATGCCCGCCATGGCGCTCCTCAATCCGCCTGCGGCGCAGGCAGCGCGATCACCTCTGCACCTGGGCGGGCGGCGCGCCGCGCCGCCGGTTCGGTCAGGAGCCCGATCAGCCGCGCCAGCGTCTGCTTGAGCTCGGCGCGCTTCACCACGAGGTCGACCATGCCGTGCGCGTGCAGATACTCCGCCCGCTGGAAGCCTTCGGGGAGCTTCTCGCGCACCGTCTGCTCGATCACCCGCGCTCCGGCGAAGCCGATGAGAGCGCCCGGTTCGGCGATGTGGACGTCGCCGAGCATCGCGAAGGAGGCCGTCACCCCGCCCGTCGTCGGGTCGGTCAGCACCACGAGGTAGGGAAGGCCCGCGTCCTTCACGTGCTGAACCGCGATGATGGTGCGCGGCATTTGCATCAGGCTGAGCACGCCCTCCTGCATGCGCGCCCCGCCCGAGGCGGTGACGACGACGAGCGCCGCCTGCTGCAGAACCGCAAGCCGCGCGGCGGCGACCAGGGCTTCGCCCACCGCCGTGCCCATCGAGCCGCCCATGAACTCGAAGGCGAAGACGGCGACCACGGCGCGGTAGGCGCCGATCGTTCCGTGCGCGACGATGATCGCGTCCTCGAGCTCGGTCTCGGCGCGGGCGGCCTTGAGACGGTCAACGTAGCGCTTCTGATCGCGGAAGTGCAGGGGGTCCTGCGGCACCGCCGGAAGCTCGATGGTGGCGTAGCCCTCATCCATCAGCATCGCGATCCGCGCCTTGGCGGGAAGCCGCATGTGGTGGCCGCAGCTCGGGCAGACGCGAAGGGTCTTCTCGAGCTCGCGATGGAAGATCATCTGCTCGCAGGCGGGGCATTTGTGCCAGAGGTTTTCCGGCACGTCCTTGCGCCCGAGCAGGGTGCGTATCTTCGGCCGGACGTAGTTCGTGAGCCAGTTCATCGCTGCCGCGTCGGCTCCGCTCAGGCCGCCTCGCGGCGGGCGCCGCGCACGCCGGCGGCGAGCGCGCGCACCTGGTCGAGAACCTTCTCGACCGTTCCCGGCCGCGCCCGGCCCGACTCGTCGAGATCGGCCGCGAGCGTGTCGAGCAGGGCGGAGCCGACGACGGCGGCATCGGCGATCCGCACCGCCATGGCCGCCTGCTCGGGCGTGCGCACGCCGAAGCCGACGGCGATCGGCAGGTCGGTGGCGCGCCGGATGCGCGGGATCGCCTCGGCGAGCTGCGCTTCCGTCGTCGAGCGCGTTCCGGTGATCCCGGTGATCGAGACGTAGTAAATGAAGCCGCCCGAGCCCGCGAGCACGAAGGGAAGACGCGTCTCGTCCGTGGTCGGCGCGACGAGGCGTATCAGCTCAAGCCGGTTCGGAACGGTGTGGGCGGTGAGCTCGTCGGCCTCCTCGGGAGGCAGGTCGACCACGATCAGGCCATCGACGCCTGCCTCAGCCGCGTCGGAGCAGAAACGTTCCGGACCATGGGCGAGGATCGGGTTGTAGTAGCCCATGAGCACCACCGGCGTCGTTCCGTCCTTGGCACGGAAACCCCGCACCAGCTCGAGCGTGCCGGGAAGGGTCGCGCCTGCCTTGAGCGCGCGCTGGCCGGCGCGCTGGATGGTCGGCCCGTCCGCCATCGGGTCGGTGAAGGGAACGCCGAGCTCGACGAGGTCCGCCCCCGCTCCGGGCAGGCCTTGGAGCAGCGCCTCGGAGGTGGCGCGGTCCGGATCGAAGGCCTCAATGAAGGTGATCAAAGCCCCGCGCCCCTCGGCGCGGAGCGCGGCGAAGCGCGCGGTGATCCGGTTCGGCGCGCCTGCGGGCGTGCGGTACGAGCTCACAGCTTCACCCCGAGCGCCTCGGCGACGGTGAAGATGTCCTTGTCGCCGCGGCCGCAGAGGTTCATCAGGATGATCGCGTCCTTCGGCATCTTGGGCGCGATCTTCGCCACGTGCGCGAGCGCGTGCGCAGGCTCAAGCGCGGGGATGATGCCTTCCGTCCGCGTGCAGAGCTTGAACGCCTCGAGCGCCTCCTCGTCCGTCACCGCGACATACTCGACGCGGCCGATCTCATGCAGCCACGAGTGCTCGGGGCCCACCCCCGGATAGTCGAGGCCGGCCGAGATCGAGTGCGCCTCGAGGATCTGGCCGAACTCGTCCTGGAGGAGATAGGTGCGGTTGCCGTGCAGCACGCCTGGGCGGCCGCGCGAGAGCGAGGCGGCGTGCTGGCCGCTGTCGAGCCCGTGCCCGGCCGCCTCGACGCCGATGAGCCGCACCGAGGCGTCATCGAGGAAGGGGAAGAAGAGGCCCATCGCGTTCGAGCCGCCGCCGATCGCAGCGACCGCGACGTCGGGCAGGCGCCCCGTGGCCTTCAGGAGCTGGGCCTTCGCCTCCGTCCCGATCACCGACTGGAAGTCGCGCACCATCGCCGGGTAGGGGTGGGGGCCGGCGACCGTTCCGATCAAGTAATAGGTATCGGCGACATTGGCGACCCAGTCGCGCAGCGCCTCGTTCATCGCGTCCTTCAGCGTCGCCGCGCCGGAGGTGACTGGCCTCACCTCCGCGCCGAGCAGCTTCATGCGGAACACGTTGGGAGACTGGCGCGCGACGTCGGTCGCGCCCATGTAGATGGTGCAGGGAAGGCCGAACAGGGCGCAGACCGTTGCGGTCGCGACACCGTGCTGGCCCGCTCCCGTCTCGGCGATGATGCGCCTCTTGCCCATACGCCGCGCGAGCAGGATCTGGCCCATGCAGTTATTGATCTTGTGTGCGCCGGTGTGGTTGAGCTCGTCGCGCTTAAACCAGACCTGCGCCCCGCCAAGCGCTTGTGTCAGCCGCTCGGCGAACCACAGCGGGCTCGGCCTGCCCACATAGTCGGCGAGATAGCGGTCAAGCTCCGCCTGGAAGGAGGGGTCAGCCTTCGCGGCCGTATAGGCGCGCTCGACCTCGAGGATCAGCGGCATCAGGGTCTCGGCCACGTAGCGGCCGCCGAAACGTCCGAAATGCCCGCGCTCGTCCGGGCCCGTGCGCAGGCTGTTCGGAAGCGCCGAGGAAAGGGGCTTGGTCACGTCTCGCCTCCCGTGCGGAAGCCGGGGTGGTAGCGCAAATCCCGCCCCCGGCCTAGAGCCCGGGGCGCTGTGGCCGCGCGCGCTTAGGCGCTGCCCTCCCTTGACGCCGCTTTCGCCGCCGCGACGAAGGCCCGGATCAGGGCGGGGTCCTTCACCCCGCGCGCGCGCTCGACGCCGCTCGACACATCGACACCGGGTGCCGAGACGGTGGCGATCGCCCGGGCGACGTTGTCCGGCGTGAGCCCGCCTGCGAGCAGCCACGGGACGGGGACGGACATGCCGTGCATCACCGACCAGTCGAAGACCGCGGCGTTGCCGCCGGGAAGGGCGCCAGGCGTGCCGGCGGGCGGGGGCTTGGCGTCGAACAGCATCCGGTCGGCGACCGCGCCGTAGTCCGCGATCGCGCGCGCCACCTCCGCCCGCGTGGCGACGCCGACCGCCTTCATCACCGGCACGCCGAAGCGACGCCTGATCGCTGCGACGCGGTCGGGCGGCTCCGCGCCGTGTAGCTGGAGCAGATCGAGCGGCACGGCCGCGAGCGTCGCTGCGATCGTGTCGTCGTCCGCGTCGACGAACAGTCCGACGCGGAGCGGCCCGCCCGCGTGCCGGGCAGAGAGGGCGGCGGCCGCGTCCGCCGTGATGGCGCGCGGGCTCGGCGGGTAGAAGACGAAGCCCACCATGTCGGCCCCCGCCGCCACGGCCGCGTCGAAACCGGGGGCGTCGGTGAGGCCGCAGATCTTGACCGTGACGCTCATCCGAGGCTTGCGGCGATCGCGCGTGCCGCCGCCGCCGGGTCGGCTGCGCCGGTGATGGGGCGGCCGATCACGAGCCAGTCGGCCCCGGCGGCCAGGGCTTCGGCGGGAGTCATCACCCGCTTCTGGTCCCCGGCGTCGGCTCCGGCAGGGCGGATTCCGGGAACGATCAGCGGAACGCCCGGGCCCAGGGCATCGCGCAACGGAGCGACCTCGCGGGGTGAACAGACGATCCCGTCCGCCCCTGACTCGACGGCGAGGCGGGCGAGGCGAAGCACCTGCTGGACCGGGCCGCCCGCGACGCCGGTTGCCGCGAGGTCGGCGGCGCCGAGGCTCGTGAGCACTGTCACGGCGAGGATCATCGGCCGGGCGGCGCCGGCGGCTTCGGCGGCAGAGCGTGCGGCGCTGATCATCTCCGCCCCGCCCGCGGCGTGCACGGTGAGCATCGCCGCGCCGAGCGCATTGGCCGACCGGACGGCGCCGGCGACGGTGTTGGGGATGTCGTGCAGCTTGAGGTCGAGGAAGACCGGAGCGCCGAGGGCGGCGATCTCCGCCACCGCGCGCGGGCCCTCGGCGACGAAGAGCTCGAGGCCCACCTTCACGAGGCCGACCTCGCCGGCGAGAGCACGTGCCAAGGCCGTGGCGCGGGCGAGATCGGCCGTGTCGAGGGCGACGATCAGGCGTGCGGCGGGGGAGCTTGGCCGTGCGGGCATGCACCGTCGCTCAAGCGGGCTGCGCGGGGGTGAAAGGCGGTCGCTTCCGTCGCTTCGAACCGCTCCACCCATGCGGGGCTGATGTGAGCCGTACAGCGGCAGCTCTAGCACCCGCGGCAGGCGGCGCCAAGTGCCCGTTCTGCGGCCACCGGCGATCCCGCCCTGACAAACCGCTCGTCGACGGGCCGAGCGGTGCGAAGGATCGCCTCCATCAGTCCCTTCGACGCGATTGCGCGTGACGGCAGGTGGGGGCGCCCAACGGGGCGGTCAGCGCCGGGCGAGAGCCCCGGCCGGTTTCTCCGCAGGTGTGGGCGCGCGCGCGAGCGCCTTCTTCAGCTCTTCGACCTCGGCGCGGAGAGCGTTCGCCGTGTTCTCGAGCCGCCGCGCGCGCATCCGCGCGGGCAATCCGGCCATCCAGGCGACGGTTGCGCCGAACAGGAAGGCCACCGCCGAGACGCCGAGCACGGCCACCGACAGCGGTAGATCGGCCGTGTGGTCGAACGGCCAGAGCTTCAGCCGCACCACCTCGGTGTTGGAGACGGCAAACAGAACGAGCAGCGCCGCGAGGGGGATGGTGACGAGCCAGGACGCCCGCATCTCGCGCCCCCTCAGCCCGTCGCCTGGGCGCGGGCGCTTCGCCCGCCCCCGCCCGTGCCGCGGTTCAGCCGCTCGCGGAGCTCCTTGCCCGCCTTGAAGAACGGCACGAGCTTCTCGGCGACCGCGACGGCCTCGCCCGTGCGCGGGTTGCGCCCCGTCCGGGCATCGCGCTTCTTCACCGAGAAGGCGCCGAAGCCGCGCAGCTCGACGCGGTTTCCGGCAGCGAGCGCGGCGACGATCTCGTCGAACACGGTCGTGATGATCGCTTCGACGTCGCGCTGCATCAGGTGCGGGTTGCGCCGCGCCAGTTCGGCAATCAGTTCCGATCGCGTCATTCGCCGCCCCCCCGTGCCGCCCCGATCAGGGAAGGGTGCCAGACGGCCATCAGGCCGTCAAGGCTAAGCCGTTCTGAAACAAGGGCTTTTCTTGTCTCCCGCACGAGGCGCGGAAGCAGCCGGCCAGCCTCGTCGGGGGCGATCTCGCGAATGGGCAGGCTCGCGGGAACGCCCTTCTCGGCGGCAAGCCACGCGCGCGCCTCCGCCTCGCCGCCGATCGCATCGACGAGCCCCTCGGCGAGCGCCTGGCGGCCGGTGAACACGCGCCCGTCGGCGAGCGCGCGCACCCGCTCAGGCTCCATCCGCCGCCCCGCGGCGACCATGGCGACGAACTGGGCGTAGAGGTCCTGCACCACCGCCTCGAGCGCGGCGCGGCCTTCCGGCGTGAGCGGGCGGAAGGGCGAGGGCTGATCCTTCAGCGCGCCGGAGGTGAGCGCCTCGGCGCGTATGCCGAGGCGTTCGAGCAGGCCGGCGAACTCGACCGTCTGCAGGATCACGCCGATCGAGCCCGTCACGGTGGCCTCGCGGGCGAAGATCCTGGCCGCCGGCAGAGCCACCATGTAGCCGGCCGAGGCAGCGGTGCCCCTGAGGACGGCGACCACCGGCTTGCGCTCCGCCACCTTGGCGAGAGCGCGATGCAGCGCCTCGCCGCCCGAGACCGTTCCGCCCGGGCTGTCGATCGCGACGATCAGCGCCCGGACCGAGCCGTCCTCCGCCACCCGGAGCAGCGCCTCGTCACGCTCCCGATCCTCGGCGATGAGGCCGGTGACGGTCAGCCGCGCCACCGAGCCGCCGAGCAGAGACCGCGCCTCCCTCGTCTCGGACGCGACAAGGCCGATGGCCGCGAGCACTGCGAGGAGGGCGACAACGCGCCAGACGGCGAGGCTGCGTTTGAGCCGTCGCCGGTCGATCAGGAGGTCGGTTTCGAGCGCCATCGGCGCACGATATGCACGAGAGCAGGCGCGGCGTCACGTGCGGTTCGGCGGCGCAAGGCGGGCGGCGCCCGCTTCAGGCCGCCGCCCGTCTCCGCATCCGCCGCGCCGCCCCTGTGTCCGCGCCCGTCTGCCCGTGCCTGCGTCCGCTCCGCGCCCGGCCGGGGAGGGCCGCTCACTCCTTGCCTTCGGCGGCCATTTGGTTGCGCCGGCGGATCGCGGCGCCGAGGATGTCGCCGAGCGAGGCGCCGCTGTCGGAGGAGCCGAACTCGGCCATCGCCGTCTTCTCCTCCTCCACCTCGCGCGCCTTGATCGAGAGCGTCAGCCGCCGCGTCTGGCGGTCGACCGACATGATCTTGGCATCCACCCGGTCGCCGACGCCGAACCGGTCGGGCCGCTGGTCCTGCCGGTCGCGCGACAGCTCGGACTTGCGGATGAAGCCGGTGACCGCGTCGTCCACCTTCACCTCGATGCCGTTCGGCTGCACCGCCGTGACCACGCAGGTGACGATCGAGCCCTTGATCATCCGGTCCATCACGCCGGCGGCAGGGTCAGCCGTGAGCTGCTTGATGCCGAGCGAGATCCGTTCCTTCTCGACATCGACGTCGAGCACTTTCGCCTCGACAACGTCGCCCTTCTTGTACTTCTGGATCGCCTGCTCGCCCGGCTCGTCCCATGAGAGGTCGGAGAGGTGGACCATGCCATCGATGTCGCCGGGCAGGCCGATGAACAGCCCAAACTCGGTGATGTTGCGCACCTCGCCTGACACGGTCGAGCCGATCGGGTGCTCGTCGAGGAACGCCTCCCACGGGTTGCGCAGGCACTGCTTGAGGCCGAGCGAGATCCGGCGCTTCACCGGGTCGACGTCGAGCACCATCACCTCGACTTCTTGCGAGGTCGAGACGATCTTGCCCGGGTGGACGTTCTTCTTGGTCCAGGACATCTCGCTCACATGCACGAGGCCCTCGACCCCGGGCTCGAGCTCGACGAAGGCGCCATAGTCGGTGATGTTGGTGACGCGGCCGACATACTTGGCGCCCACGGGATATTTCGCGGCGACACCCTCCCATGGATCGGCCTGGAGCTGCTTCATGCCGAGGCTGATCCGCTGCGTGTCCTGGTTGAAGCGGATCACCTGCACCTTCACCGTCTGGCCAACCTGGAGCGCCTCGGAGGGATGGTTGATCCGCCGCCAGGCGATGTCGGTGACATGCAACAGGCCGTCGACGCCGCCGAGATCGACGAAGGCGCCATAGTCGGTGATGTTCTTCACCACGCCGTCGAGGATCATCCCTTCCTTGAGCCCCTGGACGAGCTCGGCGCGCTGTTCGGCGCGCGTCTCCTCAAGCACGGCGCGGCGGGAGACGACGATGTTGCCGCGGGCGCGGTCCATCTTGAGGATCAGGAAGGGCTGCGGCGTTCCCATCAGCGGCCCGACATCGCGCACCGGGCGGATGTCGACCTGGCTGCCGGGAAGGAAGGCGACCGCGCCGCCGAGATCGACGGTGAAGCCGCCCTTGACGCGCCCGAAGATGACGCCGGTGACGCGCGCCTGGGCGGCATAGGCCTTCTCGAGATTGGTCCAGGCCTCCTCGCGTCGTGCCTTCTCGCGCGAGAGGATGATCGTGCCGTCGCGGTCCTCGTAGCGATCGACATAGACCTCGACGAGATCGCCGGGCTTCACTTCTGGCTTCTGGCCGGGCGGAGCAAACTCCTTCAGCGGGATGCGGCCCTCGGACTTGAGGCCGACATCGACGACAGCGACGTCGCCGTCGATCCGGACCACCCGTCCCGTGATCACGCTCCCGTCGAAGCCGCTGTCCTTGCCGAGCGTCGCCTCGAGCAGGGACGCGAAATCCTCCGTCGAGGGAGCGGGTGCAGTTTGGGCCATGTTCTGTTGGTCTTCCTTCGAACCCGCCAGCCCGACCGTTGTCGGGCCCTCTGGCGGGGCTTGCGCCCCCGTGCGCCGCGCCCTTCGGCTGCGGCTGCGACGGACACGGCTTGCCCCGGGGTGTGCCCCGGGGCCGGTTGCCTCAATCGGGCCGGGTCGCGGCCCGCGGCGTCGGACGATACCAACGCCTCGGCGCGCTACGGGCTTCGGCCCGCGCGCGCACCCTGGGGGGGAGAAACGGCGTGCGGCTGCGAAAGTCAAGCGCGTCGCGTCACCCGGAGCGAGCGGAACGGTGTCTTGCCGCAGATGGCGCGGCGGCGCGCTCACGGGATCTCGGTGGGAAACACGTGCAGACCGTCCTCGCCGAGCGGCAGCGGCGTGACGGAGCGGACGGCAGACAGCGGCAGCGGGCCGTAGAGATGCGGAAACAGGCCCGGCCGCTTGCCGCCCGCGGCGGGCTCGAACCGGAGCGCCTCGCCGAGCGCCGAGGCATCCGCCGCGACAAGCAACAGGTCCGCCACGCCGGCGCGGTGCTTGGCGGCCGAGGCGCGCACCTGGGCGGCGGTGGAGAAGTGCAGGAACCCGTCGCGCCGGTCATCCGCGCTGCCGTCGTAACGGCCGAGCCGTTCCGCTTCCTGCCACTCGGCGGCGCGCACAAGGGTGTAGATCAACCGTTCCATCGCGTCGGTTCTCGACCGGCGGGGGCGAGAAGGCAACACTCGCGTCGATGCCCGCACGCCTTGCCGTCATCGCCGTCGGCCGCGCTTCCCCTGCCTCGCCCGAGGCGGCACTCTTCGCGCGCTATGCCGCCCGGCTGCGACCGTCGCTTCAGCTGATCGAGATCGCCGAGGGAAAGGGCGATGCCGCCGAGGTGCGCCGACGCGAGGCCACCGCCATCCTCGCCGCCGTGCCGGAGAGGGCGGTTCTGGTCGCGCTCGATCAGAGCGGCGTGGCGGAGGGAACGGAGGCGTTCGCGCGGCGGCTTGCGCGCTGGCGCGAGGCGGGGCGGACGGTCGCTTTCGTGATCGGCGGGGCGGAGGGGCTCGACCGCTCCGTGCTCGACCGCGCGGCGCATGTGATGAGCCTGGGGCCGCACACCTGGCCGCACCTGCTCGTGCGCGCGATGCTCGCCGAGGCCCTGTATCGCGCTGACGCGCTCGCCCGCGGCCACCCCTATCACCGGCCCTGGCGGCCCTGAACGGCGCTGGATGTTGCGGCACCTGATCGCGCCTGGCCGTCCGTTTGACCGCTATGTTCTGATCTGGGTCATCGCCTTTGACGGTCGGAACAAGCGAAGCTTCTCGGCGCGAGATCGAACCCGCCGCAGACGCTTGCAAGACAGAGGACGAACGGCGCGAAACGACGCACGCTGCTCGCCCTGAGGTTCCCTGCCCTTCCCGCTTCTGCCTTCGCCCAGGGTGTGCCGCCACGCCAGGCGGGGCCGCAGCAGCGCGGCGAGGCGCTCACGCAGCGTGAAGGGGCGCAACGTTGGCCCGGTCCTGCGGGCGGGGGCTGGCCGCGGCCTCGGCCCGGGGCCCGGAACTGGCCCGGGCCCGCGGTCCAGCATCGGTCCCGCTCCCGGCGCTGGCCCCGGTCCTGGCGCTGGCCCAGGGCCCGGGTTTGCGCCGCGCAGCGGTGCGGGGCGGAGATAAGAGGACGTCGGGGTGGAGCGTGAGAAGGCCTCCACCCCATCGTAACCTTCAGATGTTAAACTTCCCTAAGAAGGGAAGAGAGGGGTATGATCGTTCGCACCGCGAATTCCCGAGACGTGTGGCACCGTTCCGCGAGACGCCCTGTGGCAGGCGCTCTCGCGATCGGCCTCGCAGCCGGCGCGCTGCCGGCGGCGGCGTCACCGCTGACCTGGGAAACGGTTGTCAACAACGGCTTCGCCAGTCCCGAGAGCACGCGGCTGTTCAACAGCTACAGCCCGCCCTCGGTGAACGACGACGCCGTCGTCGTCTTCCGCGCCCGCACGCGCGGCGGCCAGCAGGCGGGCGAGCCGATCACCTTCGTGTTCTCGCGCGACATGGCGACGCTGGGTCCGGTCGGCGTCATCGTCGAGCGGAACCAGCTCGTGCCGCAGCCGAACAACACGGGCGCGACCTTCAACGAGTTCCCCGCCTTCGCGAGGATCGACCGCTCGTCGCTTCTCGCGGCCACGCGCGGCCAATCCCAGCCGGTGTGGCAGGTGATCGACCCGACCACTGGGGAGACCGTGACGCGGGTCGGAACCGCCGGGATCTATGCCACGCCAGGCGGCGGCGCGGCTGTGACGGGCATGTCGAACCTGCCCGTGATCGCCGGCTTTCCGCAGTTCCTGGTTCCTTCCGAGGCGGCCGGCGGCGCGGCGGGCGTGCGGTTTGACCAGTTTCCGAGGTCGCCTGCCGCGTTCGATGGTGGCCTGATCGCCTTCAAGGGCAACTCTACGGTGGACGGTGCCGGGCAGACGGGCGTGTCCTACCGGGACGTCACTGGCACGGGAGCCCCGGTCGCGGTGGCCTGGTCGGGGCAGGCGATCCCGAATGCGCCGGGGGCCGTGTTCGGCTCGACCGCTCCGCCCTCGGCCGCCGCCGGGCAGATCGTCTTCACCGGCCTCGACAACGAGGAGGCGCCGACCGAAGGCGGCATCTACCTCGCCCGTGTCGGCCAACCCGGGATCACCACCCTCGTCGGCATCGGCGAGACCGTGCCGGGCGTGACCACACCGAGCGGCACGACTCTGAACCGGATCGGCGAGGCCTTGTCGTTCGACGGCCGGCGCGTCGCCTTCTGGGGGGCGTGGGGAACCGAGACCCGCACCGTCACCCTCACCTGCGGAAGCGAGGGCAACGCGGCTGTCATCGCCGCCTGCATCGCCCAGTCGGATGGCGGGTCGGGCACGACGACGCGCGAGGTGCCGCTGCACCAAGGGATCTTCGTCAAGGACGTGGTGACGGGCGAGCTCACGCTGGTCGCCGAAACCGGCGATGCGTACCAGGACTTCCTGTTCTGGACCTTCTCCGGCCGGCCGCCGGGAACGGACGGGGGCGAAGAAGAGGACGAGGGCGAGCCGCCGCGGTGGCGCGCCTCCGCCTTCATCGCGCAGGACGCCGGTCGCGTCGCGTTCAAGGCGCTGAAGACGCCGGACGGGGATGACGGGGCCTCGCTGTTCGGCCTGTTCCTCGATCTCGGCGAAGGCGTCAAACAGAAAACCAGAAGACGAAGCAGCGGCGGCAGCGTTCGGCCTGTTCCTCGATCTCGGCGAAGGCGTCAACCCCTTCGAGGTGCTGGGCGAGGGCATGGCGGGAACGCTCGTCGACCCCCCTTGCCGTGGGCGAGCTCGGCAACCCGCTGCCGATCTCGGCCATCGCGATCGAGCGTGACGGCTTCCGCAAGGGCTAGCTTGCCATCAGCGTCTCGATGGCGAGCGAGGAGACCGGTTGGGCCGGCGTGTATCTCGCCCGTCTGTCGGTGCCCGAGCCCGGCACGCTCGCCCTGTTCGCGGTCGATCTCCTGATGCTCGGCGTGGCGCGTGGGCGCCGCGCCTGACGGGACGACACGACGGCCACGGCAGGCCGGGCGGTGCGATCCTCGCCGCCCGGCCTTGCCGCGACCGGATGGGCAGTCCCCGACCCCGCCCGGTGGGCGAGCCCCGGCAGGTGGCCCGTCCCTGAACGAGCCGGCTGCCGGCGGAGCGGCGAGGGGCGCTGGCGCCTGCTCGAGCCTCAGGCGGCGGCGACGCTGGACTCGCTTGGGCTCGGCTCGCGCAGGATGTAGCCGCGACCCCAGACCGTTCCGATCAGGTTCGGGCTTCCGGCGTTGGCGAGCTTCTTGCGCAACTTGCAGACGAACACGTCGACGATCTTGATCTCCGGCTCGTCCATGCCGCCGTAGAGGTGGGTCAGGATCGCCTCCTTCGACAGCACCATGCCCTTGCGCGTCATCATCAGTTGCAGGATCGCCTGCTCCTTGCCGGTCAGGTGCACGGGGCGGCCATTCACGCGGCAGTCCTGCGACTTGAGGTCCATCTCGATCGGGCCGGCGCGGAGCGTCTGGTCGGCGAAGCCGGAGGCGCGTCTGACGATCGCGAGCAGGCGGGCGACCAGCTCTTGCGGCTCGAACGGCTTGGTCAGGAAATCGTCCGCCCCGAGCGTGATGCCCTTCACACGCGTGGCGGTGTCGCCGTGGCCCGACAGCATCAGGATCGGTGTGGTGATGCGCGCGGTCCGTACGCGGCGGACGAACTCGAGCCCGTCCATGTCCGGCAGGATCCGGTCGAGCACCACGGCGTCGTAGGTGTAAATGCGAAGATGGTCGAGCCCCTCCTCGCCGGAGCCGACGATGTCGGTGGTGATGCGGTGGCCACTGAGCAGAGCGGCGACCGAACGGGCAACGACCAGCTCGTCTTCAACCAACAGGATACGCATCATCCCCTCCAGCGACCTGCCTCACGGGGCCCGCTACCTTAGGTAGCATCTGCTGGCATGATACTACCGCCGATTGTTTTCGCAAGGACCATGCACACGCAGTGGGCGCTTAAGAAGCCTTTCAGAGAAACGTTAACGGAGGGTTGCGCTGTCGCGACGAGTGTGTGCGATGCCATGCGCCGGCATGGGTGCCGCCCGGACCGTCGCTGTGCCATGGTCCCGCCCGATGCTGCCCGAGGCCGCCGTCTCGACCTTCCTTCTGGTGTTCCCGGCGTTGTTCTCGATCGTCAACCCGATCGCCGGCGCCTTCCTGTTCCACGAGGTGACCAAGGTGCGGCCGGCGGCCGACCAGGCCGTGCTCGCCCGCAAGGTGGCCATCAACAGCCTGATCGTGATGCTGGTCGCAATGTGGGGCGGGTCGGTTGTGCTCAACCTGTTCGGCATCTCGATCGCCGCGCTGCGGATCGCGGGCGGGCTCGTGGTGTCGCTCTGGGCCTGGTCGATCCTCTCCGCCCCGGAGGCGCGCGAGGGGCGCAAGCGCGACGAGGCCGCCCCGGCGGCCGAAGGAGACGACGTCGCCTTCTTTCCGCTGACGCTTCCCTTCACGACGGGGCCGGGGACGATCGCGGTTGCGATCGCGCTCGGCTCCTCCCGCCCCGCCGCTTCGGAGGCGCTTGCCGCCTACGTGCTCGGCGCGACCGCGGCGATCGTCGCGATGTCCGTCTCGATCTGGATCGGGTATCTCGATGCGGGGCGGATCGCGGTGCGCCTCGGCCGGTCAGGCAGCCGCACGCTGACGAGGCTCTCGGCCTTCCTTCTGCTCGCGGTCGGCGTCCAGATCACCATCGCCGGCGTGACCGACGTGCTCGGCCCGCTGCTCGCCCGCCGCGGCTGAGCGCGGCCCTCAGCTCCCGAGCAGGGCGGCGGCGAGGGCGGTGCCGCTGTCCCAGGCGTGCTCGGCGCGCGGGCCGAGGCACCAGTCCCCTGCGGCGCCGATCCGGAGCGAGGGGTCGACGAGGCAGGGCGCTCCGAGCGGGGACTCGACAAGGGCATAGCGCCATCGGTGCGCGGCGAGGTGGAGCGCGGGCGGGAGCGCGCCGGCAAGCTCGGCGAAGGCCGCGAGCAGCTCGGGCGCCACCTCCTCGGCGCGGCGCTCGAGAGTGGTGCGGCTCCAGTCCGGCCCGGCATGGACCACCCAGCACTCGGCCTCCGCTGTTCTGCCGGGCTTGGCGGAATCCCGCGCTGCCCATGCGAGCGGGCCGCTGTCAGGCCGAACGGCGTCAGGCAGCGGGACCGGCGCGTCAAACGCGACAAGAAGCGCCCAGCACGGGGCGACGCGCACCGGCGCGAGAGAAGCCGCCAGCGCCGGGGGCAGAAGCGGCGCGGCCTGGGCGTGCGGCACAGCGACGGCGACTGCGTCGAACGGCCCGGCCTCCTCGGGCGGCCGGTCGGGAGCGGGGCCGCGCGCGAGATCGCCCTCGTGGTGGCGGAGGATCCATCCCCTCTCGCGACGGGCGAGCCCGACGACGCTGCGCGAGGGGCGGAGGTCGAGCCCGGCGGCAAGGGCGCGGGGCAGGGCCGACATCCCGGGCGTGCCGACATGCGCCTCACGGTCCGCGACCGCCGGCCAGCGCACCGCGTGCGTCTCGAGCACCGTGGCGAAGCTTGGGCCACGCGCGGTGAGGTATTGCGCTCCGTGGTCGAAGCCGAGGCGTCTGCCTCCCGTCTCGACGCGGCGCGTCGCAAGCCGCCCGCCTGCCGCGCGGCCCTTGTCGAACAGCGTCACCGCAACGCCGGCCTCGGCCAGAGCGCGGGCGCAGGCGAGCCCGGCAAGTCCTGCGCCGACCACGGCGGCGGTGCGGAGGGGCACGCTCACGCCTGCTTCAGCACACGCCCGAGCACGAGCAGCATCACCGCGCCGATCGTCGCGGTGATGAGCTCGGCGATCAGGCCAGCCGCGTGGAAACCGATCATGCGCAGCGCGAAGCCGCCGACGAAGGCGCCGACCACGCCGAGCACGAGGTTGCCAAGGAGGCCGAACCCCTGGCCACGCATCATCCGCCCCGCGAGCCAGCCGGCGATGAGCCCGATGAGGAGAAAGCCGATCATGCGCCGGTCCGTTCGCTGAGCCGGGTCATAAGGTCAAGCCTCACCGAGCCCCTCACTCCGCAAGCAGCGCGGTGCGCGCCGCTTCGAGCTCGGCCTTCATCGCCTCCGTCACCTCGGGGAAGCGCAGGTCGAGATCCTCGAGCGCCGTCACCACGGCGGCGCAGACGACGAGGCGCGTGAACCACTTGTTGTCGGCCGGCACGACGAACCACGGCGCGTGGGGGGCGGCGGTGGCGCGGATCGCCTCCTCATAGGCCGCCTGATAGTCGTCCCAAAAGCCGCGCTCGCGGATGTCGCCCATGGAGAACTTCCAGTTCTTCTCGGGGCGGTCGATCCGCTCGAGGAAGCGGCGCTTCTGCTCCTCCTTCGAGACGTGCAGGAAGAACTTCAGGATCACCGTGCCCTGGCGCGCGAGATAGCGCTCGTAGGCGGCGATGTCGGCAAGACGCTCCGTCCAGATCCGCTTCGTCACGAGCGGGGCGGGGAGCTTCTGCGCGGCGAGGATTTCGGGGTGGACGCGCACCACCAGAACCTCCTCGTACCAGGAGCGGTTGTGGATGCCGATCCGTCCGCGCTCGGGCAGGGCGGCCTGGTGGCGGTGCAGGAAGTCGTGGTCGAGCGCCTCGGCCGAGGGATGCTTGAAGCTCGTCACCTGGCAGCCCTGCGGGTTCACACCCGACATCACGTGCTTGATGGTGCTGTCCTTTCCGGCGGCGTCCATCGCCTGGAAGATCAGCAGGATGGCATAGCGGTCATCGGCGTAGAGACGCTCCTGGAGCGCGGCGAGTCGCTCCGTTCCTTCGGCAAGCAGGCTGCGCGCCTCGGCCTTGTCGAAATCAAGCCCCGCCGTGTCGGCAGGGTCGATGCGCTTGAGCCGGAACCCCTTGCCCTCCGTCACCCGGTAGCGATCGAGAAGGCGAAGCGCCCTCTTCCGCAGCCCCTTCGTCGTGTCCTCGCCCATGCCCCGTTCCCCGCTCTCGGTGGCGCAAGGATCGGCCGATGGCCACGACGCGGCAAGCGCGAGCGGCATTCCGTTGCGTCGGGCGGCCCGCGGCGAGGGGCGGCGTCAGGCGAGGTCGATCGCGTACGCCTTGAGGTCCTCGAGCGAGCAGACGGAGAGGCTCGCGGCGTGGGTCGCGGCGAGCACCACGCGCGGCGCCTCGCCCGCCTCGAGCGCCTCCTGCCAGCGCGCGGCGCAGAGGCACCAGCGGTCACCCGGCTTTAGGCCGGGAAAGCCGAACTCGGGCCGCGGTGTGGAGAGATCGTTGCCGCGCGCCTTGGAGAAGGCGAGGAACCGCTCGGTCATCACCGCGCAGACGGTGTGCAGCCCGACGTCGCCCGGTTCGGTGTTGCAGCATCCGTCGCGGAACCAACCGGTCAGCGGTTGAAACGAGCAGGGCGCGAGCGGGCCGCCGAGCACGTTTCGCGCCCCTCCCCCTCCGCGCCGCGGCAGGTCACCATCCCTCGGCATCCTCGCCTCCGTCTCCGTTCACGGTTCCGTGCATGACCTCCCAGATGGCGTCTCGGGTGCTGCGTGACTACCTCACGATCGCCGGATCATCAGCGTCTCGGAGGACGCCATGCCGATATCCCGCCGCCGCGCCCTTGGCACTGCCCTCGCCGCTCCCGCCCTGCTCGCTGCCGCGCCGGCGCTCGCCCAAGGGCAGGCCGCTCCGGCCCTGCGCCAGGCGCCAGGCTTCTATCGCCTCAAGGTCGGCGCCTTCGAGGTGACGGTGGTGAATGACGGCTACAATCGCCGTCCCAACCCGGCCGAGGGCTTCGTGCGCAACGCCGACGCGGCCGCCGTCCGCGCCGCGCTTGCGGCCGACATGCTGCCGACCGATCATCTCGACATCACCTTCAACATCACCGTCGTCAACACGGGGACGGATCTGATCCTGTTTGACACTGGCACGGGCGGGCTGCTTGCGCCGACCGCCGGCACGATGTGGGACAACATGGCCGCCGCCGGGATCGACCCCGCACGGGTGAGCAAGATCCTCTTCACCCATTTCCACGGCGACCATGTCTCCGGCCTCGTCAGCCGCGAGGGCCAGGCGCGGTTTCCGAACGCCGAGCTGATCGTGCCCGAGGCGGAATGGACCTTCTGGATGAGCGAGCGCGCGCCGCAGCAGCCGGCCGGCATGGTAAAGAGCCGCTTCGGCGCCTATCCGGCCGAGCGGATCAGGCGCATCGCCTCCAACGCCGAGATCGTCACCGGAATCACGGGCCTACCGACGCATGGCCACACGCCCGGACATACGTCCTACGTGATCGCCAATGGCGGGGCGAGCCTGCTTGTGCTCGGCGACGTCACCAACCACCCGACGATCAACGTCAAGAACCCGGGCTGGCACATCGTCTTCGACATGGCCCCCCAGGCGGCGGAGGCGACGCGACGCGCGCTCTTCGACCGCGCCGCCGCCGACCGGACGATGATCATCGGCTATCACTGGCCGTTCCCGGCGCTCGGCTATGTCCGCCGCTCCGGCACCGGCTACGACCTGATCCCGGTGCCCTGGACCTCGGCGATCTGAGGCGCGCAGCGCGGGAGAAAAGGGGGGCGGGCGGCGTCAGCCGCCCGGCCTCAGCGTCACGCGGACGGGGCAGTGGTCGGAGAGCCGTTCTCTCGCCTCGCGATCGGTCTCGCGATAGACGAGGACCCGAAGCGAGCTCGGAACGAGCCAGCGTCGCGCCGGGCCGCCGAGAACGATATGGTCGACGAACGCCGTCCCGCCCCAGCAGGGGCTCGCGCGGCCGCGATTGGCGTGGGTGATCGTTCCGGCTTCCGAGAGCGCCCGCCACATGTCGTCACGCGGCCCGAGCTCCCGGTTGAAGTCGCCGAGGATCGCGTAGGCGATTCCCTCGCTCTCGCGGGCGCGGATCCAGCCTGCGAGCACCGGCACTTGGCGGGCGAGCTGAACGCAGTCGAAGCGCTGTGGCTCGGTGAGCCGGTCGCGTGCGCACCCCGCCTTGAGGTGGACCGAGAGCAGCCTCAGCGGCCCTGCCGCGGTCTCGACCGTGATGTCGGCGCCGCGGCGGAGCGAGTTGCGCGCCTCAGGGGCGAGATCGAGCGCGACGAGATCGGGGTTGGCGCGGAAGCGGAGCGTGCGTCGGATCGCGAAGCCGGGACGCTGGATGTCCGCCTCGCTCGTGAGGTGGAAGGCGTAGGCCCTCTGGTCGAACACGCGGGCGAGCGCGAGCGGGCCGTCGATCTCCTGCACGGCAACCACGTCGGCCGCGAGCGCCTCGGCGTAGCCGCGCAGGGCCGCGAAGTCTTCCTCCCGGCGGGGGAGGTGGTGGTGCGGCAGGGCGGGGTGGCCGGGCGGCTTGGTGGTGAGCCAGGCGATGTTCCAGGTGGCGATGACGAGATCGCTTCCTCCGGCCGCGCCCGGCAGGAGCAGAGCGAAGAGGACGATGAGGGTAAGTCGCCGGCGCATCCGGCGAGGCTAGCGGGGCCTGGGCGGAGCGGCCAGAGCGGCGGGGAGCGGCCAGGTGAGCACAGCCTCCTTGCGGAGGGATCGCGTCGCGAGGCGGGCGGCCTCGCCGCCGTGCCGCTCGCGCGGCAGGGCAGGCGTGGGGCGGTTCAGAGCAGCCCGGCCTCCGGGAGAGAGGAGCGAACAGGCTCCGCCCACGCCGTCGCCCCGCACCGGGAGAGGAACGCGGCCAACGCCTCGAACTCGGCAGGGTCGCGCGTCGGTTCGTCCAAGGCGCCGCGCGGGACGTAGATGACCGTCTCATAGCAGGCGCGCGTCAGAAGCACGCGGTAGGTGTTGGCGACGAAGTGCGCCTCCGCCCGCTCGCGCTGCCAGGCCGTGCCGACGAAGCGCCGCGCCTCCCACCCCGCCCGGTGGCGGATGAAATCGCCGCCCCAGGCGAGACCGACGATGTCGAGCTCGAGCCCCTGACAAGCATACTCGATGGCGCAGACCTCGAGCGCGTCCGAGGCCCGCACGTCCGGCCAACGCCTGAGCAACCAGTGGGCGATGTCCTCCCCCTGCACCTCTGGCCCGAAGCCCTCGGCGCGAAGCCGTTTTGCACCGGAAGAGCGCACGATCCCGGCCCGCCGCCGACCGCGCGGAAGCCGCCTGAGTGCGGTGCGCAGCGCCTCGGGGTTGCGCATCAGATGGAACGGCACGCCGCCCGTCTCTTCGGCGATCGCGCGGGCGCGGTCCGCGTCGCCGGCGATCACCGCCTCTATCCAGTCGGCGGCGGCGACGTCGCGGACGCTGCGCATCGAGACGGCGAGGTGCAGGTGCGGATCGCGCGAGAGCCAGGGCGGATCCGGTCCTTCCGCGAGCGTTTCGGCCGCGGCAGCGCGCCAGCTGCCGGGGGCCTCGATGACGCGGTGCCACTCGGCAAGACCTGCCTCGACGGTGTTGATCTCCCGGCCCTGGCCGACCAGCGCGACGATCACGGCCCAGCCATCATGGCGGCCCATGATCTCGAGCGTGTGCGCGGGCTCGCTCATCGCGAGGTGCGAGCGCCGGTTCTGCGTCCCTGCTCGCGCTTTCGCTTCGTCCCACGCCCTCTGGGCCTCGTTGAAGACGATCAGCCGCTCGTGCGGGACCTCCTGCGGTGCGAGCACATAGTGTTCGAGGAAGCGGTGGACGTTCTGGATCGCCTGGGCCACGCGCCGGTTCGCCTCCACGCGGCTGCATTCGCCACGTGCGACGGCATCCTCGGCCAGAGCGGCGCGAAGCACGGTCACGAGCGGGGCATTGCCGGTCAGGAACGCAGCGCCCTCCTGTCGCGCAGGGCCGAACACGGCGTTGAGGCCGCACAGGGTCTTCCCCGCGCCTGGAATGCCGGTCACGACCACGACGACGCGTGATCCGGCCGCCTTCGCGCGCTCGATGGTGCGTGCGATGGCTGCCGTCGTGCGTGTGAGGTTCGCCGCGTCCGCCCGGGCGGCCGCGATCTCCGCCACGCCATTGCGCGCATACAGCATCGTCGCCGCCTCGACGATTCCCGGAACCGGACGATAGGGCGCGGCAAGCCACGCAGCCCCATCGAGCGGCGTGCGCGGCGGCGGAACCTGGCTCCCGATCCAGCCGATGAGCCGCGCGAGCCCCGCACCGTCACAGGCGATGGGCGAGACCACGCCATGCCACAGAAGCGGCGGCTGACGCGGAAACCCGACGGTTGCATGTTCCGTGACCAGGATCGGAAAAATCACATGCTCGCGCGAGCCCGCGTGGACGTCGAAGAGGTCGAGCGCATAATCCTCGGCGTCGGCTAGAGCGGCAGGAGAGGCGTCGCGTGTCTTGAACTCGAGGAGATGGCGCGGTCGGTCAGCACAACCGCGTCGATCCGCTTGCCGAGTCGGATCAGGTCGTACTCGAAGGCGATCGTCCAGCCCGCTCCGCCGTTTGCCGCCACCGCCTCGCGAAGCCGCGCGAGGCTCGCCTCCCAGGCGCCGATCTGCGCTGCGGTCGCCGCGAGCCCCCGCTCGGCCTGCGCTGCGGCGAGGCGGCCGACGATGTCGCCCGCGGTGCGCGCGAGCAGCTCGGCGCCGGTGCAGGCAAGCGACGCCCTCATCGCGGCCGAGCCGGCCAGGTCGCGAGCAGGATGGAGGCGACCATCACGAGAAGCCCCACGGCGTGCACCTCAGTAAACCGCTCGCCGAGCACGAGAACGCCGAGCACCGCGGCGGTCGCCGGCAGGAAGGCCGAGTACACACCGGCGACGTTCGCGGGTGCGCGACGCATGCCGCCATACCAGAGCACCAGGCAGAGGACGGAGGCGGTCAACGCATGGAACAGGAGCAGCGCGGCATTGGCCGCGTTCGCCGCGCCGGGGGCGAGCCAGGGCAGGGAGAGGGCGGCGAAGGGCGCGAGCTGCGCGGCGGAGAAGAGTTGCATCCAGAACGCCGCGGTGATGACGCCGACGCGCCCCGCCGTCCGTTTCGCGAGCAGCACGTACGCCGCCTCCCCGATCACGCCCGCGAACACGAGCGCGTTGCCGAAGAGGCTCCCCTCGCCGCCCACTTCGGCCCGCACGGCGTTGATCGCCGCCATCGCGGCCGCGGCGAGTGCTGCCGCCGCCCAGGCGCGCGCGGAAAGACGCTCGCCGAGCCACACGGCGGAGCCGATCGCCACCACCGCCGGCAGCGTCGCGAGCACGAGCCCTGCCTCCAGCGCGGTGGTGAGCCGCAAGCCCGCGAGCAGCCCGGCATTGTACAGCGCCGTGCCGAAGGCGGCCTGCCAGAAGAGGTTTCGCATCACCTCGCGCGCGGGGCGGGTGCGCGGCTCGATCGCGCGCATCAGCGGCCACAGAACGAGGCAGGCGATCAGGCAGCGGAGCGAGGCGATCAGCGGGATCGGCAGGTCCTCGGCGAGAAGCTTCGCAACCGGAACATTGGCGCCGACGAGCATCATCGAGGCCGCGAGCATCGCGTAGGCCCCGAGCATCGGTGCCTCAGCCCTCGCGGTCTTCCCGGAAGGGCGAGGCTTCCGCCGCGATCGCTGCGATCTCGCGTTCGACCGCCGGAACCTCGCGGCCGAGGAACTCCGCGACCGCGCGCCTCAGCCCTGGGTGGACGATCCAGTGCGCGCTGAAGGTGGGCACAGGCAGATAGCCGCGGCTCACCTTGTGCGCTCCTTGCGCCCCCGCCTCGACGCGAGCAAGCCCATGCGCGATCGCGAACTCCACCGCCCGGTAGTAGCAGAGCTCAAAATGCAGGAAGGGCTGGTCGATCAGGGCACCCCAGTTTCGGCCATAGAGCGTGTCGGCCCCGAGAAGATTGAGCGCGCCGGCGACCGGGCGGCCCTCCTGTTCGGCCCACATCAGCACCACCTTCTCGCCGAGCCGCTCGCCGAGAAGGGGGAAGAAACGCCGCGTCAGATAGGCCTGGCCCCACTTCCGGTCGACCGTCGCACGATAAAAGCGGAAGAACGCGTCCCAGTGTGCGGGCGTGATCTCGGCCCCGCGCAGCGTGCGCAAGCAGAGGCCCTCGGCGGCACGGGCGCGTTCCTTGCGGATCTGCTTGCGTTTCCGGGAGGAGAGGGCGGCGAGGAAATCATCGAACGTCCTGTAGCCCTCGTTGCGCCAGTGGAACTGCAGGTTCATCCGCCCGAGCCAGCCCTCGGCCTTGAGCGCGTGCCATTCGGCTTCCGTGCAGAACGTCACGTGCGCGGAGGAAAAGCCGCGCTCTTCGCACACGCGAGCGATCGCCCCCGCGAGCGCCGAGCGCAGGGCGGCGGCGTCTGGCACATCCGGGCGCACGAGAAGCCGCGGCCCCGGCACGGGGCTGAACGGAACCGCCACCTGGAGCTTCGGGTAGTAGCGCCCGCCCGCGCGTTCGTAAGCGTCCGCCCAACCCTGGTCGAACACGTATTCGCCCCAGCTGTGCGCCTTCACATACATCGGCGTGCAGGCGAGAAGCCGTCCCGTTCCGTCGCGCAGGGCGGCATGGAGCGGCATCCAGCCGGTGCGCGGCCCGGCCGAGCCGCTCTCCTCCACCGCCGAGAGGAAGGCGTGGCTGACGAAGGGGTTGGCTGAGCCCGCGCAGGCGTCCCACTCGGCGGCGCCGAGCTCGGCGATCGAGGGGTGGAGGGTGAGGGCGAGCGTGCCTGCCATGCCGCCGATGTGGCCCGGCGCTGCCGCCCGCCAAGCGGTCAGTAGAGCTCGACGAGCGCCTCCACCTCGGTGGCCGCATCGGCGGGAAGCACCGGCACGCCGATCGTCGTGCGCGCATGCCGCCCCGCCTCGCCGAACACCGCGACAGAGAGGTCTGAGGCGCCGTTCATCACCAGCGCCTGCTGGGTGAAGCCCGGGGCGGAGGCGATGAACCCGCCGAGGCGAAGCACCTGCTTCACCCGGTCGAGATCGCCGCCCGCCGCCTCGCGAAGCTGCGCAAGAACGTTGAGGAAGCAGAGCCGCGTGCTCTCCTGCCCCTGATCGACCGAGACGGTCTCGCCGAGCTTGCCGGTGACGGCGAGCACCCCGTCCTTGAGCGGCAGCTGCCCGGAGACGACGACGAGCTTCCCCGTGACGGCGAAGGGAACGTAGGTCGCGATCGGCTTTGCCGCCGGCGGAAGCGTCAACCCGAGTTCCGCAAGTCTCGCCTCGATCCGTCCGGCCATCGCCCGATCTCCTCCGCGTTCTGTGCCGCCGAGACGCTAAAGCAGATCGACGTAGGCGGGAATCCGGCCGCCGCGACGGGCGGCCCGCCAGGGCGAGGCAGAGAGGGGCGAACGCAGGGCGAGCGCGGGCCGATGCCGGCAGCCGCGACCTCGAGCTCCCGGCTAGCTCGCGGCGGCGAGCTTCTGCGGAGCGGGGGCCCGGGCGGGGCGGCGGCGCGCGGTGCGTGTGCTGTCGGCGAGGCCGAGGCCGAGGAAGGGGGCGACCGCCTGGGCCATCGCCGCCCGCGCCGCCGGCGAGGCGCCCGTGGCGAGGGCCTTGCGGACGGCGTCGGGAAGGTGCGGTGCGTCCTCCGCCAAGCCGGTGCCGATCGCATGACGCTCGAGCGCGTCAAAGATCGGTCCCTCGGGAAAGGGGGAATCGGGATCGGCGAGAGCGACGGCGTGGGCGAGCGAGACGGACCCGGCGAGATGGCGGTCGAGCGCGACCGGGTCGATCCCCGCCGCGACGAGGGCCTCGAGAGCCTGCTGCGGGGCACCTGCGAGCGTTCCGTGGCCGGCGATGGCGGCCACCGCCGCACGTTCCTCCCCGGGCGGCAGGCCGAGCGCGGCGATCGCCCGCTGGGCAGGGCGGATCAGGCTGCGGATCAGCCGCCGCGCCTCCCCTTCCTCGTGGCGGACGAGGGACGGCACGGGCTCGGCCCCGACGCTGTCGGCGCCGAGCAGGCGCTCGACCGGCCCCGGCCCCCCGAGCGCGACGAGGCCAAGCTGTCTCAAGCCGTGCCGCCGGGCGGCCGCGAGGCCGCGGTCGAGCGCGGCCGCGGCTTCGGCTGCGAGGGGTGCCGGGGCGCCCGGGGGGATCCGGTCGAACAGGGACTCGAGCGCGGCGAGAACCGAGCCGCGACGCTCGACCCAGGCGGGGCAGGGGGAGAGGCGCCGGGCGAGCGAAGCGGAGGCCTCGACGGCGGTTCCAAGGACTAGGCCGAGGATGGCGGCGGCGGTCGCACGGCCTTCCGGTTCGGCATAGGGGAGGCCGGCGGCCATCAGGGCAGCGGCGAGGTTCACGGGCACCACGGCGACCGCCCGGGCCGGCCCGTGCGGTCCGGCGAGCTCGAGCGCCGTCATCGCCTGAGCCACAGCGCGGGCGAGCGCGGCGGTGGCGACATCCTGGGAGGGCTCGACGAAGGCGGCGAGGTCGATCACCCAGCGCGGCTCGGCCCCCCGCACGCCGTGCCAGAGAGCCGCGTCCGGGGCGCCGCGGGCAGTCGCGAGCTGGAGCCTGAGCGCGTCCAAGAGACCTTCCGCCTCCTCCGGCCCCGGCAGGACGCCGCGCGCGAGCCCCGCCCGGCGCCAGGAGCGCAACAGCGGCTCGACCGCGTCAGCAAGCGTGGCCGCGCCGGGAGCGAGCGACACGAAGGCCTCGGCTCCGGCATGCCCATAAGCTGCGGGAAGGGACACGATGCGCGGGAACATGGTGCGCTGCGCCCCGTCCTCGGCCGCGTCCTCGACCGCGACCTCATGCCGTGTCCAGGCGAAACCCGCCCAGAGCTCGGCGTGGTGACCGCTCTGCCGTCCGGATGGCCCGCCGGGCCGCGCCATCGCTTCCCCTCCGTCCGAGAGGCCATGATCCTAACGTGGCATCTGCGTCACGGAAAGCATATCTTGGGGGCTGCGCTTAAGGCTCCCACCAGATGCGGTGGGGCAAGGCGGGCGGGGCCGAGCGTGGCTGGACTGGGCGGCGGGGCGCGTGCGATGGTCCGCCGCGCCAAATCCCAAAGGCGGAGGGATGACCATCGGCACACGCCTGTTCACGAGGCTGCGCGGCCGCGAGGTTGGCCGCGACCGCTTCGGCAATGTCTACTACGAGGAGCGTCGCCCGAGGCCCGGGATGCGCCGGCGCCGCTGGGTGATCTACGCGCGCAACGTCGATGCCTCAGAGGTTCCGCCCGAATGGCATGCCTGGCTGCACTATACGACCGACGCCCCCCTGCCCGAGGTCAAGCTCTATCCCTGGCAGAAGGAGCATCAGCCGAACCTCACCGGCACGCCGTTGGCCTACCGGCCACCGGGCCATGACCTCGAAGGCGGACGGCGTCAGCGTGCGACCGGCGACTACGAGGCCTGGACACCCGAGGCCGAGGCTGGGCCGGAAGCGGAGGGTGCGTCGCCGCGGCGGTGAAGGGACCGGGCCATGAAAAGCAGGAGCATCGCCGAGATCATCGCGGGCGCAATCGTGCTCGGCGTGGCCGCCGTTTTCCTCTTTTACGCCGTCAGCCATTCGGGCCGCAGCGTCACCCAGGGTTACACGGTCGTTGCCAAGTTCGACCGTATCGACGGCCTTGCCGCCGGGGCGGATGTGCGTCTCTCCGGCGTCAAGATCGGCCAGGTGGTCGATCAGCGGATCGACCCCGAGACCTATCTCGCGGTGGTGACGATGCGGATCGATCCGAAGATCAGGCTGCCCGTCGACACCTCGGCCGAGATCACCTCCGAAGGCCTGCTCGGCGGACGCTACATCGCTCTCGTTCCGGGCGGGTCGGAGCGGATGATTCGCGACGGCGGCACGATCGAGGCCACCCAGGCGGCGATCAGCCTCGAGGCGCTGCTTGGGCGGTTCATCTTCTCGGTGACGGACCTCGTCTCCGCGCTGCAGAAGCAGGGCCAGGGCACACTGGGAGGAGCGGGCCAGGGGGGCGAAGGGCAGGGTCAGGCCCGGCCCGGCGGCTGAGCATGGCAGGTGAAGGCACCAAGGTCGGCGTGCGTCGCTGGCTGCAGCCGGACGGGACACCCGTCTCCTGCCGGGAGAAGCTCAAGGTCCTCGAGGAGAACTGGGCCGAGGCGGAGGCCGTGCTGCGCGACACCTTCGAGGATGCGGTGCTGATGGGGGTGGACCCAGCCGCGCTGCGGCGGATGCTGGCCGATCTCGTCGCCGGCCTAAGGGGCCCTGGCGAGGGCTGAGCGCCGCGCCGCTGCGCCGATGATCCGACGGGTCGCGCTGTCCGCCCTGCTCTGCCTCTGCCTCGCCGCCCGGCCTGCATTGGCGCAGTCGGCCGCCGCCTGGATCCCCGGCCGGACAGCGGAGCTCCAAGCGCTCGACAAGGTGACGGCGCGGATCGTCGTGCTGGAGGTGCCCCTCGATCAGCCGGTGCGCTTCGGCACGCTCCTGATCCGCGTCGGCGCCTGCCACCGGCGCCCGCCCGACGACCCTCCAGACGCGGCCGCCTGGCTCGAGGTGCGCGACACCCGTCCCGGCGCGCCGGAGGTGCCGTTCCGGGGCTGGATGTTCGCAGCCTCCCCCGGGCTCAACATGCTCGAACACCCGGTCTACGACCTGCGCGTGCTCGCCTGCCGCTGAGGCCCCCGTTTTTCCGCGCTCAGGCGACGATGGTGGTGCGCAGCGTGCCGGCTCCCTCCACGGCTGCCTCCACCACGTCGCCCGGGCCGAGCGCGCGCGGCGGCGTCATCGCATAGCCCACCCCGGAGGGCGTTCCGGTGGCGATCACATCCCCTGTCTCGAGGGTCAGGCCCTGCGATAGGAGCGAGATGATGGTCGGGATGTCGAAGATCAGCTGGCTCGTACGGCTCGACTGCCGCGTCTCGCCGTTGACGGTGAGCGAGATCGCAAGGTCTGGCGGAGAGGGGATCTCGTCCGCCGGAACGATCCACGGTCCCATCGGGCAGGAACGGTCGAGCCCCTTGCCCTTGAACCACTGCCCGTGCCGGCGCTGCAGGTCGCGGGCGGCGATGTCATTGACGATGGTGTCGCCGAACACGTGGGCGAACGCCCGCTCGGGCGGAATGTCGCGGGCGCTGAGGCCGATCACGAGGGCAAGCTCGACCTCGTCGTCGAGCAGCCGGGTGATCGCGGCGTAGGAGGGGACGGTCTCGTCCGGCCCGATCACGGCGGTCGGGGGCTTGGTGAAGAACTGCGGGTACTTCGGCACCTCGGTCTCGCGGCCGGCGACTCGGTCTCCTTCCGCCACGTGCTCGATGTCGTTCCGCCCGACGCAGAAGACGTTCTTGCGCGGGCGCGGGATCGGCGCGAGCAGGCGGAAGCTGCCGCGCGGCAGCACCGCGCCGGGGGGCGGGTCGGCCGCCGCGGCGCGCAAGCCCGGGCCCACCGATGCCCAGGCGCGGATGGTCTCGACCATGTCGGAAAGCGGCGCAGGGTCGAGGCCCGCGGCGCGGGCGGCGGCCAGCCCGTCGAGCGCTGAGCCGTCGTCGCGCACCAGAGCCACCAGGCTTGGCCCGTTCGCCTCGATCGTCGCGAGTCGTGTCGTCATCCCGCTCCCCTCCCGTCGCGCAGCACACGCAGTGTGACGCGCCGGCGATGCCTGTCACGCCCGCCCGGCGTTGTCCGCCCGGCAGGGCGGTCGGCCCATCCATGTGCAGGGCGCATGACACGCGCGCCGCGCCGCGCATGCCGACGCCCTGGCCGGATAGGGTATCTAGCCACCGCGGCGGCGAGGCTTCCGCGAGACGGCGGCGTGGGAGCGGTGTAGTCTCCGCGCGCGCGAGAGCCCCGTGGGGTGGAACGTCATCAGGCAAGGGGCCGGCCCTGCGACGGCCGGAAGTCGAACGGGATGGACGCGATCTCTGGCCTCACCATCGACAGCTTCCTCGACGGTCTGAAGTCAGGGGACGGTGTTTACATCGCCGGCCTCTACGACCGCTGGGCGGAGGACCCGGCGAGCGTCGAACCGGGCTGGGCGTCGCTCTTCGCCGCCCTCTCCTCCGGCGCGCTCCCCAACTCCGCCCTCTCCCGGCCCGCCGCCGCGCCGCCGCTCGCCGAGGCCCGCGCCGCGACCCTCGACAGCATCCGCGCGCTGATGCTGATCCGCGCCTACCGGGTACGCGGCCATCTCGAGGCGCAGCTCGACCCCTTGGGCCTGCGCGTGCCCAAGGCGCACCCGGAGCTTGATCCGGCGACCTACGGTTTCGGCCCGGCCGACATGGACCGGCCGATCTTCATCGACCACGTGCTGGGGCGCGAGACCGCCACCTTGCGCGAGATCGTCGCGATCCTGCGCGAGACCTATTGCGGGCCGATCGGCGTCGAGTTCATGCACATCCAGGACCCCGACCAGAAATCCTGGATCCAGCGTCGGATCGAGGGGGCGCCGTGGAAGACCGCCTTCGACGCCGCCGCCAAGCGGCAGATCCTCTCCCACCTCACCGAGGCGGAAGGGTTCGAGGTGTTCTGCCAGAGGAAGTTCGTCGGCACCAAGCGCTTCGGGCTCGAGGGCGGGGAAAGCCTGATCCCAGCGCTTCGGACGGCGATCGAGACGGCGGCTGCCGGCGGGGTGGTGGAGATCGCGATCGGGATGCCGCATCGCGGCCGGCTGAACACCCTCGTCAACGTCATGAGGAAGCCCTTCGCGGCGGTGTTCAGCGAGTTCCAGGGCACGCCCTCGAACCCGGACGACGTGCAAGGCTCAGGCGACGTGAAATACCACCTCGGCACCTCGACGGATGTCGAGATCGGCGGCCGGATGGTTCACCTCTCGCTTCAGCCGAACCCCTCGCACCTCGAGGCGGTCGACCCTGTGGTGGTGGGCAAGATCCGCGCCAAGCAGGACATGGCCGGTGACCGCCGCGGCCGCCGGACGGCGATGGCGATCCTGATGCACGGCGATGCCGCCTTCGCTGGCCAGGGGCTGGTGGCCGAGACGCTCGCGATGAGCCAGCTGATCGGCTACCGCACGGGCGGAACGTTGCATCTCGTGGTCAACAACCAGATCGGGTTCACCACCGTTCCGCTGCACGCCTACTCGGGCCTCTACTGCACCGACATCGCGAAGTCGATCCAGGCGCCGATCCTACACGTCAACGGCGATGATCCGGAGGCGGTGGTGTTCTGCGCCAAGCTTTTGACGGAGTTCCGCCTCCAGTTCGGCGTCGATGCCGTGCTCGACCTCGTCTGCTACCGGCGCCACGGCCACAATGAGAGCGACGAGCCGGCCTTCACCCAGCCGCTGATGTACAAGGCGATCCGCTCCCGCAAGACCACGCGCACGCTCTATGCCGAACGCCTCGCCGCGGAAGGGGCGGTCAGCGCCGCCGAGGCGGCCGCGCTTCAGGAGCGGTTCGCCGCCGCGCTCGAGGAGGCCTACGAGGCCGGCAAGACCTACAAGCCGAACAAGGCGGACTGGCTCGAGGGCCGCTGGACCGGCCTCGTGCCCGGCTCGGACGACGACGAGACCCGCGACGCCGACACCTCCGTGCCGCTCGAGACCCTGCGCGAGGTCGGGCAGGCGATCTCCCGTGTGCCGGAGGGCTTCGCCGTCCACCCGAAGATCGCCCGCCAGCTCGAGGCCAAGCGGGCGATGATCGAGACCGGCGAGGGGATCGACTGGGCCACCGGCGAGGCGCTCGCCTTCGGCACGCTCCTGCTCGAAGGCCATTCCGTCAGGCTCTCGGGGGAGGATTGCCAGCGCGGCACCTTCAGCCAACGCCACGCTGTGCTGATCGACCAGGAGACGCAGGCCGAGTACACGCCGCTGAACCACATTCGGCCTGCCAATCAGCCGGGCGGGCAGGCGACTATCGAAGTGTTCAACTCGCTGCTCTCCGAGGCCGGCGTGCTCGGCTTCGAATACGGCTACTCGCTCGCCGACCCGAAGGCGCTCGTGCTGTGGGAGGCGCAGTTCGGCGATTTCGCCAACGGTGCGCAGGTGATCATCGACCAGTTCGTCGCCTCAGGCGAGACGAAGTGGCTGCGCATGTCGGGTCTCGTGATGCTGCTCCCGCACGGCTTCGAGGGGCAGGGGCCGGAGCACTCCTCCGCCCGGCTCGAGCGCTATCTCCAGCTCTGCGCTGAGCGCAACATGCAGGTGTGCAACCTGACGACGCCCGCGAACTACTTCCACGCGCTGAGGCGGCAGCTCAAGCGCAACTGGCGCAAGCCGCTGATCGTGATGACGCCGAAATCGCTCCTCCGCCACCGGCTCGCGGTCTCGACGCTTGCCGAGTTCGGCCCCGGCTCGGGCTTCCGGCACGTGATCCCGGAGATCGACAAGCTGCGCGCGGGCGAGGCGGTCCGCCGCGTCGTCCTCTGCTCGGGCAAGGTCTACTACGACTTGCTCGAGGCGCGCCGCGAGCGGGGGATCGACGACATCGCGCTCGTCCGCGTCGAGCAGCTCTATCCCTATCCGCGCAAGACGATCGCGCGTGTGCTCGCGCAGTATCCGAAGGCGGAGGTGGTGTGGTGCCAGGAGGAGCCCGCGAACATGGGGGCGTGGTGCTTCATGGACCGTCGCCTCGAGTCTTCGCTGGCGGATGCCGGTCGTGCCGGGGCACGGCCGCGCTATGTTGGGCGTCGGGAGGCGGCGAGCCCGGCGACGGGCTTCTACAAGGTGCACGTCGCCGAACAGGAGGCGCTGGTGGCCGAGGCGCTTGCCGCCTGAGGCGTGGCGTCACCCTACGCCGGTGCCCCAGCTCACCGCGACTGACGTCTTTCGTTGCCGGAGAGGATCGTGCAAGACCTCGCACGGTTTTCGCGGTCGTCAAAACATTGAACCACGGACATGAGGCGGTGGGTTCTCTCAGCTTTGCTCGCCTTCACGGCGTGCACTGGTCCTGGCCAGGAGGGTGGCCCGGGGCAGGTCGAGCCGCTTCGGTCGCCCTGGCTATCCCCTGAGCGCCTGCCTGCCGAGAGCACGCTTGTCGAGATCCTGACCATCAACCCACGCCAGAGCCTCAGATCGCCAGTCCAACCGGATGGACGAATCCCCGAAGCGCCGCGTGTCATCGGCGGGGCCTTGACACTGCCGCCGGGCGCGGGCCCGTTCCCGGCTGTCGTCGTGCTGCATTCGACCGCCGGCATAGACGGCAGGGCGACGCCTTACGTTCAGGCCCTGCGTGAGGCCGGGATCGCAGCGCTGCAAATCGACATGTGGGGACCAAGGGGTGTGCTTCCGGGTGTCGACCTGTCCAGGGCGAGACCACGTTCCACCTTCCACACCATCGCCGACGCGGTTGGCGCCTTGGAGTTCCTCGCCGCGCACCCGATGATCGACCGCGATCGGATCGGCGTGATGGGTCAGTCCTGGGGCGCCGTGATGGGACTGCTCCTGGCCTCGCCTGAGGTGCGTTCGGCTTTCCCGAAGCCGGACGTCTGGTTCAAGGGGGTCGCGTCTCTCTATCCCGTGTGCTGGGCCTTCGCGGTTCCTGGTACGGCCTCCCATCGCGTCGTCACGGGACGCTGGCCGCTCATGCCCATTCTCGTTCTTGCCGCCGGGATCGAGGATTACGACACGCGACCCGACGGACAGGACTGTCGCGATGCCTTCGGCGGCCGCACGAGTCCGCAATCGGGTGCACTGGTTCTCCTGCACGTCTATGACGGGGTCACCCACGCCTGGGACCGGCTGCGGCAGGGTGAGGTGACGTTTTTCGATCCGGCGGCAGCGGGCGGCCGTGGCGGGCCTGTTCGGGTCGTGCGGAACGAAGAGGCAGCACGGGATTCGGTGCGACGGGTGCGCGACTTCTTCGCCACCGTCCTGACGCCCTCTCCGCCAGCCGGCTTGCGCTGATCCCGGCCCGGCGGGCACGCGGGACCAGCGAGATGCACGATTGCCTTCCGCAGCTCGCCACGCCTCTATTGCGGCGGTCCGAACCAAAGGGGGAGAGGCGATGTCGGTCGAGATCAAGGTTCCCGCTCTCGGTGAGAGTGTCGCCTCCGCAACCGTCGCGCGCTGGATGAAGAAGCCGGGCGAGGCGGTGGCGGCGGACGAGCCCGTGGTCGAGCTCGAGACGGACAAGGTGACGGTGGAGGTGCCGAGCCCGGCCGCCGGGGTGGTCGAGAGCGTGGTCGCTGCCGAAGGAGCCGAGGTCGAGGTCGGCGCCGTGCTGGGCACAATCGCCGCCGGCGCGGCGTCGGTGGCGGCGAAGCCTGCGTCGCCTTCCGCGGCGGTTGCTGCCGCGCCCGCTCCGGCCGCTGCCGAGGCCCGCCCGCCGCTTCCTGCCGCGGCGAAGCTCATGGCGGAGGCTGGCCTCGCCTCGGGCTCCGTCACCGGAACCGGCAAGGCGGGGCAGGTCACCAAGGCGGACGTGCTGAAGGTGATCGAGGGTGGGGCGACGCCGCGCCCCTCTCCCGTCGCCGCGCCCGTGCCGGCGCCGAAACCCGCGCCCGCTCTCGCGCCTGCCCCCACCCCCACCCCCGCTCCCGCCCCCGCTCCTGCCGCGCCCGGGGCGCGCACGGTGCGCCGGCAGAGGATGACCCGGCTTCGGCAGACCATCGCGCGGCGGCTGAAGGAGGCGCAAAACACCGCCGCCATCCTCACCACCTTCAACGAGATCGACATGTCGGCGGTGATAGCGCTTCGGGCGCGCTACCGCGAGCCGTTCGAGAAGCGGCACGGCGTGCGCCTCGGGCTGATGGGCTTCTTCGTCAAGGCCTGCGTGGCGGCCTTACGCGAGTTCCCGGCCGTCAACGCCGCGATCGAGGGCGAGGAGATCGTCTTCCACGACTACATCGACATCGGCATCGCCGTCTCCGCGCCTTCGGGCCTCGTCGTGCCGGTGCTGCGCAACGCCGAGACGCTCTCGATCGCCGAGATCGAGCGGGCGATCGCCGAGTTCGGCCGAAGGGCGCGCGACGGCACGCTCACGCTCGAGGACATGGCGGGCGGAACGTTCTCGATCACCAACGGCGGGGTGTTCGGCTCGCTCCTCTCCACCCCGATCCTCAACCCTCCGCAGTCGGCCATCCTCGGCATGCACAAGATCGAGGACCGGCCGGTGGCGGTGGCCGGAAAGGTCGAGATCCGGCCGATGATGTATGTCGCCCTCTCCTACGACCACCGCATCATTGACGGCCGCGAGGCGGTGAGCACGCTCGTGCGCATCAAGGAGGCGATCGAGGCGCCGGAGCGCCTGCTGCTCGAGGTCTGACGCCGCGCGCGCAGCGGCGCGCCAGGGCGCGGAACGAGGGCAGGCGAGACGATCCGTCGAGCCGCCGCAGGGGGAGAGGGGTGGGGGCGGGACGCGCCCGAGCCTCAGGCCGCCTCCGCCGCGCGCCGAAGCGTGTCGCCGAACCTGACGAGCCTTCCCGAGGGCTCGCCGATGAGCTCCCCCTCGCGCATCACCACCTTCCCCCGCACCACGGTCGCGACCGGCCAGCCGCGCACCCGCACCCCGTCGAACGGCGTCCAGCCGCAGGGCGAGACGATCCAGTCATTCGTGATGGTCCGTTCCGCCTTCATGTCGACGAGCGTGAAGTCGGCGTCATAGCCCGCCGCGATCCGCCCCTTGCCGACCACGCCGTAGACGCGCGCGGGGCCGGCGCACATCAGGTCGGCCAGACGCGGGAGCGTCAGGCGGCCAGCATTCACATGGTCGAGCATCACGGGAACGATCGTCTGCACCCCCGTCAGCCCCGCCGGGCACTGCGGCCAGAGCTTGAGCTTCGCCTCCTTCGGATGCGGCGCATGGTCGGAGGCGACCACGTCCACCGTCCCGTCGGCGACCGCCGCCCAGGCGGCCTCGTAGTGGCGACGGTCGCGGATCGGCGGGTTCATCACCCCGAAGCCGCCGAGCGTCTCGTAGACCTCCGGCGCCACTTGGGTCAGGTGGTTCACCAGCACCTCGACGGTCGCGATGTCGCGGAGGTCGCGCAGGTAGGCGAGCTCCTCCGCCGTCGAGACATGCAGGATATGGGCGCGCCGGCCGGTGCGTCGGGCGAGCGCCATCAGTCGGCGCGTGCCGAGGAAGGCCGTCTCGACATCGCGCCATTCGGCGTGGCGGAGATGCGGGTCCCCCAGCTTGAAGAGCGGTGCGCGCTCCCGAAGCCGGTACTCGTCCTCGCTGTGGTAGGCGACGCGCCGGAATCCTGAGCGCATCACCCGTTCGAGGCTCGCATCGTCCTCGACGAGGAGGTCGCCGGTCGAGGAGCCCGCGAACACCTTGATGGCGCACACGCCGGGCTCGACTTCGAGCAACGCGAGCGACTCGATATTGGCCTTCGTTGCGCCCACGTAGAGGCCGATGTCGACGAAGGCCCGCCCCTCGATATGCCGGCGCTTCCAGGCGAGCGTGTCGCTGTCGACGATCGGGGGGCTCGTGTTCGGCATGTCGAAGACGGCGGCGAGCCCGCCGAGTGCGGCGGCCTTCGTTCCGGTGGCGATCGTCTCCACCGAATCGTTCCCCGGCTCGCGGAAGTGCACATGCGCATCAATCAGCCCAGGGAGGACGGCAAGCCCGCGCGCGTCGAGCACCGTCTCGGCCGTCGCCCCGGCGGGGACGGAAAGAGAGACGATCCGCCCGTTGCGGGCGCCGAGGTCGGCCTCCGCCTCGCCCCAGGGCAGGACGGCCCTGCCGCCGCGGATGATCAGGTCGTAGTGCTCGGCCATCGATTCTTCCCCGTGGTTCAGCGTTGCGCGAGCGTCTCGAACACGTCGCCCTCCGCCCGCAGGCCGCGCACGTGGCGGCGGTGCCACAGCGCGTAGAACAGCAGCGTCCAGGCGGCAAACGCCGCGTGCTTGCCGAGCGGCGGGCGGAGAAGCGCGGCGACGGCGCCTGGCCGCACCACCTCCGCCACCGCCTCGTCGGCGGCGAGCAGGGCGCTGAGCCGTTCCGACTTCGCGCCGATCCAGGCGGCGATCGGCACCGTGAAGCCCTGCTTGCGCGCGAAGGGGCGCGCCTCGGGAAGCGCTTCGGCGAGCCAGGCGCGCAACAGCCACTTGCCCATGCCGTTGCGCACCTTCAGCGAGTCGGGCAGGCGGAACGCAGCCGCGGCCACCACCGGGTCAAGCAGCGGGGTTCGTCCCTCCACCCCGTGCGCCATCAGGCAGCGGTCGAGCTTCGCGAGCAGGTCATTGGGGAGCCAGTCGACCATGTCGGTCGCCTGCGCCGCCATCAGCCGGGTGCGGCCGGGCGCCGCCGCCGCTGCCGCCGCCGCCTCCATGCCGTCGCGCCAGCCTGGCGCGAGGTCGCGGCGTATCCGCAGTCGTTCGCAGATGCCGCGCGCTCGCATCACCCGCCCGCCCAGCCACCAGGGCCGCATCGCCGAGCGGTAGCGGCCGTAGCCGCCGAACATCTCGTCCCCCCCCTCTCCGGAGAGGACGACCTTGACGTGCTCGCGCGCGCGGCGGGCGAGCACCCAGGTCGGGACGATCGCGTAATCGGCCGCCGGGTCGTCCATCGCCGCGGCGATCGCGGGCAGATGGGCCCAGAACTCGGCCTCCGTGACCGTGATCTCGACATGGTGCGCCCCGGCCGCGGCCGCGGCGGCGCGCGCCGCCGCGCGCTCGTCGGCCGCACCCGGCGCGTCGAAGCTGGCGGTGAAGGCGAGCACCGGCCGCGTATCGAGCCGACGCATCGCCGCAAGCACGGCCGCGCTGTCGATCCCGCCCGACAGGAACAGGCCGTAGGGCACATCGGAGCGCTGGTGCACCGAGACGCTGTCGGCGAGCGCGCGGTCGAGCCGAGCGAGCGCCTCCCCTTCCGCGATCTCCTCGGGCCCGCCTTCGGGCAGCGCTGCGAGGCGTTCGCGCGCGACGATCCGCCCCTCCTCGATCGCCACCGTCTCGCCCGGCATCAGGCGGCGGATGCCGGGAAAGGGAGTCTCCGCGCCGGTGGTGAACTGCAGCTCGAGAAGCTCGTCGCGCTTGCGCGGATCAAGCCCGCGCGGCACGAGCCCGGCATCGAGCAGTGCGGCCGGCTCCGAGGCGAAGGCGATCCCTCGCGGGGTGTCGGCGAGATAGAGCGGCTTGATGCCGAACGGGTCGCGCGCGAGCACCACGCGTCGCCCGGTACGGTCGTGGATCGCGATCGCGTACATGCCGCGCAGGTGACGCGCGAAACCGAGGCCCTCGCAGCGGTAGAGATGGAGCGGCGGCTCGCAGTCGCTCGCGGTCGCGAACGTCACGCCGGCGAGCGCATCCCGCTTCAGCTCGAGGTAGTTGTAGATCTCGCCATTGGCGACGAGCGCCGCCCCGCCCGGCTCGAACAGAGGCTGGTCTCCGGTCGCGAGGTCGATGATCGCAAGGCGTCGCTGAAGGAGCACCGCGCCCGGGGCGGCATGCCGGCCTGACCCGTCAGGGCCGCGATGGGCGAGGGCCGCGTCGAGGGCGCGCTCGGTCGCCTCGGGCAGGGTCGCGCCGGGCTTGAGCGCGATTCCGGCGATGCCGCACATCAGGCGTTGACGGAGCCGAGGAAATCGCGCCAGCGCGCGACGACCGGCCCCGCTGCGTATCGTTCCGCCCACGTCACACGCCCGGAAGCGGCAAGGGCGGCGGCGCGCGCCGGCTCGGCCAGCAGGCCGGAGATCGCCGCGGCGAGCGCGGCCGGGTCGTCGGGCGGCACGAGCACCCCGGTCCTGCCGTGCTCGATCAGCTCCGACGGCCCCTGCGCGGCGGCGGCGACGACCGGCCGTGCCGCCGACCACGCCTCGAGCACGACATTGCCGAGCGGCTCGTGCCGCGAGGGGCAGACGAACAGATCGGCGGCAGCGAGAAGCGCGGCCTGGTCGTCGCGCCAGCCGACCAGGTGCGTGCGCGCGGCGATGCCCAACCGGGCGGCGTGGGCGGCCAGTGCTGCGCGTTCTGGCCCCTCGCCGGCGATGACGAGATGCGCCTCCGCGACCGCGGGCAGCGCCTCGATCAGCGTGTCGAACCCCTTGTTGCGGTGCAGGCGGCCCATTGCGAGCAGCAGCGGAACGCCTTCGGGCACGCCGAGGGAGGCGCGCGAAACCGGTTCGGCGCCGGAAAGGTCGGGCGTGAAGTTGGGCAGATGGTGCACCCGCTCGGCCGGCCAGCCCTCAGCGATGATCCAGCGGACGATGCCTTCGGTGTTGCCGACGAGATGGTGGCAGCGCCGGTAGTAGCGAAGGTCGTAGTAGCCCCCGAGGCGGCCGACCTGGACCCAGGGGCCGGAGGGGGTCTTCGCCGCGGCGCGGTTCATCCAGGCGACGACGACGCGCGGGCCGAAGCGGCGCAGCGCGGCGCCGAGGCGCGGGCGGGTGAGAAGGTCGAGCGGCCCGCCGAAGGAGAAGCCGCGCACGGCGACATTGGCGGCGGCAAGCGCGGCCTCGCGCGCCTCATCATGGCGGATCAGGGCGAGCAGCTCCTCGCCTGCGGCGGCGAGCGCTGCCGAGAGGCGAACGAAGAACGTCTCAGCCCCGCCATGGCGCCCGCCCGCCATCACCATCGCGACCCGCGTCACTGCGCCTCGCCACCGCGGCGGTGGCGCTCAGGCTCGAGCCGCGCCTTGAGGTGCGCCAGAAGTGGGTAGAGGCCGGCGCAGAGCGCGATCAGGAACCCCCACGCCCCCTCGCGGTATCCGCGCCGCGCGACGAAACACTTCCAGAAGCGCGAGACGAAGCGGCGCAGATTGCCCGCGAGCGTGCCGATCTCGCCGCGCGCGATCAGGTCGGCTGCGCGTGCGCTCGAGTAGCGGTCGAGACGGCGGATCATGTCGCTAATGTCACGATCGACGTGGTGCAGAAGGGCGTTCGCAAGTCGCGGCCCCTTCTCCCCGGTCCAGGCAAGCGAGGGATGCACGCGCTCCCGCCCCCAGCGCTTGGCGCCGCGGCGGGAGAGCCGTGGCACCGCGGAGGTGCCGAAGCTGCCGCCCCAGCCGTGGCGGACCAGATGGTCGCCGATGTAGTTCTCGATCGGGATCTCGTGCCAGGCGAAGCGACTCGTTGCAATGACCGAGCGGATTTCCGCCGCCAGCGCCTCCGGAACGCGCTCGTCGGCATCGACCTCGAGGATCCAGTCACCGGTACAGGCGGCAAGCCCCGCGTTGCGCCGGTCCCCCTCGACCGGCCAGGCGCCCTCGATCACGCGTGCGCCGGCTTCGGCGGCGATCCTGGCGGAGGCGTCGGTGGTGCGGTCGAGCACCACGACGATCTCGTCCGCAAACCGGAGCGTTGCCAGACAGCCCGCAAGCCGCGCCTCCTCGTTACGCGCGACGACGAGGGCGGAAAGCCTCGGCCTCTCCTTTGCCGCGTCCGCCACCGCGGCGCTCATTGCGCCGCAAGCGGCGCGGGGAGGCGGGCGAGCAGCCCCGACGCCGCCGTGTAGACCGACTCGACGCTCAGCGTTCCCATCAGGCTGCCCGTGGTGCGGTGATCGTAGCCCGGCCGTCCGGTAAGCTCCTCGACCGTTTCCGGCGTGCACACGAAGGCCGAGCGCGGGCCGAGCGGGGCGTACTGCTCCGGAGGCGAGGGGCCGAACAGGCCGAGCGTCGGCGCACCCGCAGCGGCAGCGAGGTGCATCAGCCCTGAATCGTTGCCGACGAAGAGCGCGCAGCGGGAGAGCGCGGCCGCGGCCTCGGCCAGGGAGAGCTTTCCCGCGAGATCGATCGTGCGGCCGCGCGGCAGCGCCGCGAGCACGGGTTCCGCCATCGCCCGCTCGGCCGGGCCGGGGCCTGCGAAAACCGCGGCGCGGGCGCCGGGAAGCGGGCCGTCGGCAGCGGCGAGACGATCGAACAGCGCAACGAAACGCCGGGGCTCCCACACCTTGCCCGGCCAGTTCGCGGTCGGGCCGAGCCCGATGACGGGCGGGCCAGGGGGGATGAGGTGCGCCGCCTTGGCGCGGTGCGCCTCCGATGTCCACACCACCGGCAAAGGCGGAGGGTCGAGGCCGAAAAGGGCGCCGAGCGCGGCGACGCGATGGTCGCCCCCGCGCCGGCCGCGCAGGATGTGCCGGGTGCGGGCGCGCAGGAAGGCAGAGAGAAACGAGCCGCGCAGGTCCACGACGACATCCCACCGCGTCGCCGCAACCTCGCGCCAGAGCGCGAGCCAATGCAGCCTGAGGCGACGCTTCTCGACCGCGATCACCCGCTCAAGCCGCGGCATGGCTTCGAACAGGCCCACGGCCGCGGGGCCGCAAGCGACGGTGACGGAGGCGCCCGGGTGACGTCGGAGCAGGTGGTCGAGCAGGCCGGTGGAGAGAACCGCATCCCCGATCCGGGTCGCGGTCATGAACAGGATCCGCATCGAGCGCCCTTTTAGCCGAGGTGTGGGCGCGTGTCAGGAGCGGCGGCTTGTCCGCCTCCGCGCGCGGGCCCATCTCGCAGGCCATGGGTAAGATCGCGCAGCTTCCGCACCGCGGCGCCGTGGCGGTAACGGGCGAGGACAGGCTGGTGTTCCTCCAAGGCCTCGTCTCGGCCGACATGCGCGAAGCGGCCCCCGGCCGGGCGCTCTGGTCGGCCCTCCTGACCCCGCAGGGCAAGTGGCTGCACGAGTTCTTCGTCTTCGATGGCGGCGACCGGCTGGTGCTCGAGTGCGAGCGCGACCGGGCGAGTGACCTCGCCCAGCGCCTCGCCCGCTTCCGGCTTCGCGCCAAGGTGTCGGTGGAGGACATCTCGCCCGGGATCGTCGTCGCCGCAGGCTGGGACGGCGCTGCCGTTCCGGCGGGACTCGCCGCGGCCGATCCGCGCCTGCCCGAGGCGGGCTGGCGCGGCGTGTTCCCCGCCGATGCTGCGCCAGAGCCGAACGCCGAGTGGACGGCGTGGGACGCGCACCGCCTCGCCCTGGGCCTGCCGGACGGATCGCGCGACCTCGAGCCTGACCGCACCCTCCTGCTCGAGGCCTGGTTCGATGCGCTGGGGGGCATTTCCTGGACCAAGGGGTGCTACATGGGTCAGGAGCTGACGGCCCGGACGCGCTATCGCGGCCTCGTCCGTCGCCGGCTGTTTCCGGTGCGCGTCGAGGGCCCCCTGCCGCCGCCGGGGACGCCGGTGATGGCCGGCGAGGCGGAGGTCGGAACCATCCGCTCCGGGCGCGACGGGCGGGCACTCGCGATGCTGCGCACCGAGGCGCTCCGCGAGCGGCTCCGCTGCGGCGAAGCCGTGCTCGTGCCCGAGCGCCCACACTGGATGGCGGAGGCGGAGGCCTCAGCGACGTGAGCGTTCCTGATGCGACGCCGCCTCCGGTCGCGGTCCACCCGCCTGTTCTCTATGGCGGTGCGTTCCTCCTCGGCATCGGTCTCGACCGGCTGGTGCCGATCGATGCCGCCGTGCCTGACCTGCTCCGGCACGGGGCGGCGAGCCTCCTGATCGTCCTCGGCCTGGGCCTTGCTGGCTGGGCCGCGTGGCTGTTCCACCGCGCGGGCACAGGGATCCCCACCTGGCAGGCCGCGACGCGGTTCGTCGACAGCGGCCCCTACGCGTTCAGCCGAAACCCGATGTATCTCGGCATCACCGCGGCGTACGCGGGGCTTGCGCTTGCGCTCGCCTCGATCTGGGCGCTTCTGCTGCTCGCTCCCGTCCTCGTGGTGATGGACCGGCTCGTGATCGCCCGCGAGGAGCACTATCTCGCCGCCCGGTTCGGATCGGCCTACGAGGCCTATCTCCGCCGCGTGCGTCGCTGGCTCTAGCGAAGCCGCGCGGGCTCGAGGCTTGCGTAGATGTCGCCGCTGTTCGCCTCGGCCGGCAGGCCTTCGAGCCACGCCGCCATTGCCGCGGCCTCGATCGGCCCTGGGTGAGCAAAGGCGAGGCTCTCGCCGAGCGAGGCGTTGAAGGCGCGATAGCCGAGCGCGGCGAGACGGTCGAGACAGGCCGTCGCGACATCGCGCTGGATCGTCGTGAACTCGACCGAGACCGAGCGCGGGGCGGTGCCGAGCCCCGCGAGCGCCTCCGCCTCGAAACCCTCGACGTCGATCTTGGCGAAGGCCGGAAGCCCATGCTCGGCGATGAGAGCATCGAGCGTCACGGCGGGAACCTCGACCGCCTCCGACCAGCTCTGCCCCTCCCAGCCGACGGCGCCCTTGGCCGCCTTCACGAACGCCGTCGAGGCGGTCGAGACGGTCGGGTTCGCCGGGTTGAGGTGAAGCGTCACCGTCCCCGGCCTGGCGGCGACGGCGGCGGCGACGAGCGTGACGCCGCGGTCGCGCCCAAACATCAGGCGCAGAACGCGCATCGGCCCCGGCTGGGGCTCGACCGCCACCACGCGGGCGCCGAGGCGTCGGAACGCAGCGACGCGGTCTCCCACATGCGCGCCGATGTCGAAGGCGAGCTCGCCCGGTGCGAGGAAGCGCCGATACCAGGCGTCGAGCGCGGCGCGACGCGCCCTGCCGCCGCGATGATAGATCGCGACCGACCGGACGAGCCCCGCGGCATGCGCGAGCGCGCGCCTCATCTCCGCTCCCTCACGCGCGAGGCCCTGCGAAGTCCACCACCGCGGCGAAGCCGGTCTCTGTGCCGAAGGCGAGCCAGCGGCCGTCAGGGCTCCAGGCGAGCGCCGAGACGGGGCCGCGGCCCTGGTCCGCCACCGGCAGGACGCGCCCGCTCTCGATCTCGACGAGCACGACGAGGCCGTCGGCGAAGCCGGCCGCGACCACCTCGTGCTCGGGGTGACAGGCGACGCGGGTGACGAGCACGGCGTCACCGCCCGCGAGCTCGCGCGGCGCCCTCCCCGTCGGCCCGTCGCCGGAGAAGGGCCAGCAGACGACCGACTCCGCCCCGGAGGTCGCAAGCCAGCGGGAGTGCGCGGTGAAGGAGAGGGACTTGGTCTTGGCCTGGTAGCCGCTCATCCGCATGTGCGCCCCGTCCGCGAGCCGCCAGCCGTGGAGTGAGTTCTCCTGCATCGCGGTGACGATGTAGCGGCCGTCGGGGCTCATCGCGATCGCCGTGTGGCTTCCCTTCCAGTCGAGAGCGCGGGGCCTGTCCTCCTTCGCGGTAACGAACCAGAGGCTCGCGCCGTTGTAGTGGCTCGCGGCGAGCCACTTGCCTTTTGCCTCCGTCGCGAGACCAGTCACCGTCGAGGGGTGGGAGAGCGCCTTGAGCGGCTCGGCACCGTTCCCTCCCGCGAACAGGTGAACGGTCTTGCCGGCCGAGGCGGCGCGCCAGGAGCCTGCCCCGCCCGACCCCTTGCCGGGATGGGCGAGAACGTGCTCCACCCAGCGCCCCGGCCAGGAGGCGAGCGTGGCCGCCTCTCCCGCGGCGTCGAGCCGGGCGAAGCGGCCATCGTCTCCCCCCGTCAGGAACGCCCCGGGCTGCGAATCGGGCGCGAGCGCGAGCACGGCGCCGTCATGCACCGCGGGCCGTGCGGCGAGTCGCTTCGGGTCGCCGAGCGAGACGAGCGCCACTGTGCCGTCGCCGAGAGCGAAGGCGGCGGCGCGCGAGCCAGCCTCGATGGCGGCCGCGACCACGTGCGCCTCAAGCGCGTGGCTCGCCCCGCGCGTCTCGAGAACGAAATCGACGGCGGAGGACGTCTCGCTCACGGCTTGCTGCGCGGCTCGGTCATGCAACGCTCCTCATCGGGCTCTCGTCATGCCGCGCAGGCCTCGAAGCCGCGGCGGAGCTGGGGCCGGTTGAGGTTGCGCCCGATGAACACGATCCGGCTCGTGCGCTCCGCCCCCTCCGGCCAGGGCCCGACAAAATCGCCATCCGCGATCATGTGCACGGCCTGGAAGGCGAAGCGCCGGTCCTCGCCCGGATAGGCGAGCACGCCCTTGGTCCGGAGCAGGTCCGGCCCCTTCTCGGCGAGCAGGCCGGAGATCCAGGCGTTGAACTTCGCCGGGTCGACCGCGCCGGGAATGGAGAACGACACCGAGCGCACCTCCTCGTCGTGGCCGTGGTCGCTGTCCTCGAGGAAGGCCGGGGTGTGGGCGAGCACGCGCTCGAGCGAGAACGCCTCGCGGCCCAGGACGGCCTTGATCGGCACGTTGCTCCGCTGCGCGCGGTGCAGCTCGGCGAACGGGTTGATCGCCCGGATCCGCGCCTCGACCTCGGCGAGCTCGGCCTCCGTCACGAGGTCGGTCTTGTTCACCACGACGACGTCGGCGAAGGCGATCTGCCGCGCCGCCTCGCGCGAGTCGGAGAGGCGCTGCGGCAGGTGTTTGGCGTCCACCACCGTCACGATCGCATCGAGCCGCGTGCGCGCCCGAACGTCCTCGTCGACGAAGAAGGTCTGCGCGACCGGGGCAGGGTCGGCAAGCCCGGTCGTCTCGACGAGGATGGCGTCGAACCGGTCCCGGCGCTTCATCAGCCCGCCGAGGATGCGGATCAGGTCGCCGCGGACGGTGCAGCAGATGCAGCCGTTGTTCATCTCGAACACCTCCTCGTCGGCACCGATGACGAGGTCGTTGTCCACGCCGAGCTCGCCGAACTCGTTGATCACGACGGCGATCCGCCTGCCGTGCTGCTCCGAGAGGATGCGGTTGAGAAGCGTGGTCTTGCCCGCACCGAGATAGCCCGTGAGCACCGTGACGGGCACGGTGCCCGGGGTGGTCGCGTGCGCGGTGCCGGGCGGGGTTTGCGTGTCTGGCATGGCTCGAGTGGTCCGTCCGAGTGTGTGGGAAGCCGGTTATGTGGTTTCCGCCCGCTGCACTGACCAGCGGGGGTCGCGCGCGCTGCTCGCGCGGTTCCTGAGCGCCGCCTCAGTCAGTGTGGCCACCTCGCGGAGCCTCGCGAGCGCCTCGACGGTGCGCTCGGCTTCGGCGGCGGCAGCGGCGGCGGCGACGCGCGGCGCCCCCACCGCCTCGTAGGCGGCGGCGACAGAGCGAACGGACGCGGCGAAGCCCTCCGGGTCGCCGCGGCGCAGGGCGGCCTCGGCTTCGGCGAGGGCGGCCGCTCCCTCGGCCGTCTGCCGTTCGACGAAGCGTGCGAAATCGGGCGGCGTCAGCGTGGAGCGGATCAGCGTGAGCGTCTCCTCGTCAAGCAGAGCCGCCGTCTCGGTCGTGCGCGCAAAGCCGCCCGCCTGCCGCGGCAGCACGAGCCGATCGAGCGCGTCGAGCAGCGCCACGGTCGAGACGGGCTTGGCGATCAGCCCGTTCATCCCCGCCGCGCGGATCGCCTCGCGCTGGCCCGGGAGGTCGTGCGCGGTCACGGCGATCACCGGGATCTGGCCGACGGGGGGCGGAAGGGCGCGGATCAGCCGCGTCGCGGCGAGACCGTCGATCCCCGGCATCTGCACATCCATCAGCACCGCGTCGTAGGGCCGGTCGCGCAACAGGCGCAACGCTTCCGTAGCGTCGGCGGCGAGGTCGCAAAGGTGGCCGTGGCGCTCGAGCATGGCGGCGAGCAGGCGGCGGTTCGTCGGCACGTCATCGACCGCGAGCAGGGAGAGGCGCCGGCGCGCCTCCGATCCTCCGCCCTGCGCCGCGCCCTGGGGCACGGGGGGGAAGGGGAGGATCGCGCGCACCGTCTCCGACCGGCCGCCGCCGGCGCGTGCCCGCGCGAGCGTGCCGCCGAGCGCCTCCGTGAGCGCGATCGCGGGCGAGAGCCCGTCCGCCAAGTCCTCTCCCGGCCAGGCTTCCCTGAGCTCGACCGGCTCGAATGCCGTCTCCGGCAGGCTCGCGCAGCCGGCATCGCCGACCAGGAGGCCGACTGTCCCGCCCTCGACCCGGACTGCGACCCCGAGCGTGGCCCCGGGGGCGAGCGGCAGCATGCGCACGATCAGGGACTTGACGAGGCGCGCAAAGCGCGGCGCGTCGCCGAGCACGAGACCGGGCGGAGACATCTGCGCCTCGGCGCCGCGCGCGGCCGCCGCCGCCTCGCCCGGCCGCTCGGTCCGGACGAGGGCGGCGCGGCCGCCCAAGGCGACGATCCGGCTTTCGAGCGCCCGCAGCACGTCGGCAGCCGTCTCCACCGGGTCGAAGGCAGTGCGGTGTGGATCCGCCCGGCCGGCTGCGAGAGCGGCCGCGTCCGAGAGAGCGTCGGAGAGGTCGAGCAGATCCTCCGCGGCGTCGAGAGCGGCGCGTGCGGCGCGCGCTGCCTCCGCGGTCAGCCCGGGCGCGTCGAGCACCATCCCGAACGTGCCGGCGATCCGGTGCAGCGGCCCGGCAAGGTCGCGCGCGGTCGCGGCGAGCATCGGCGCGCCGGCGACCACGGGGGGCGCGGGTACCGTTTCGGGGAAGACGTCGTCCTCGCCCTTGGGCAGGCCGCGGACCGCGACGAGCCCCGCCGTGGCAAGGCCGAGGATGGCGACGAGGAAGGCGCCGGTCGCCACCGCCTCGGCCTGGCGTATCCGCTCGAGCCGGCGCACGGCGTCGCGCAGCTGCACGGTGGCCGCGGCATCGTAGGCCAGCGCAAGTTCGGCGAGCGGCTCGCGAAGCGGCGGCAGCAGTCGCGTTAGCTCGATCACCGCCGCCTGCGGCAGCGCCGCGCCCGGGGCGTCGGCAGAGGCTTCGAGCAGGTCATCGATCCGCGCGACCAGGGCGTCGAGCTGCGCGAGCGTCTCCCCGAACCGCGGCAGCGCGCCGAACGACGCCCGGGCGGCGTCGCTGCGCATCCGGGCGACGGCGGCGACGAAGGATTCGTAGCGTTGGCGAAGCAGGATTGGCGGGCCGCCGGCGAGGGTCTCGAGCGCCGCCGCGTAGAGGCGCGCCTGGTCGAGCGCGAGGCCAGCGGCATCGAAGCGGCCCGGCTCCGCGGCTTGGCGCGACAGCATCGCGAGCGCACGCTGCGATGCGAGATGCGACCACACCGTGCCGGCCCCCGCAGCGACCACGCCGAGCGCGAGGCCGGCGAGGATCAGCCTGCTCGAGGGCCGCATCGTCCCCTCCCGCCACGCTCGCGCGGCCGTTGCTCCTCAGGCCGCTTCCTTTCGCAACGCCCGGTCGAGCGTGTCGAAGATCCGATCGACGTGGCGACGCTCGATCGTCAGCGGCGGCGACAGAGCGACGATGTCGCCGGTCACCCGCACGAGCAGCCCGTCGTCGAAGCAGCGCTGCAGCACGCGCATGCCGCGCTCCGTCGGCCGGTCCTTCACCGGTTCGAGCTCCACCCCGGCGATCAGGCCGCAGTCGCGGATGTCGGTCACGAACGGGGCACCACGCAGGCTGTGCGCCGCCTCCTGCCAGTAGGGCGCGAGGTCGCGCACGCGCCCGGCGAGGTCCTCCTCCTGGTGAATCCGGATCGAGGCGATCGCCGCCGCGGCGGCGAGCGGATGGCCCGAATAGGTGTAGCCGTGGAAGAACTCGATTCCGCCCGGGGAGCCCTCGAGCACCGTCTCGTACACCTCTCGCGTCACCGCCACCGCGCCCATCGGCACGGCGGCGTTGGTCAGGCCCTTCGCCATCGTGATGATGTCGGGCAGCACGCCGAAATGCTCGGCCGCGAAGCCCGCCCCAAGGCGCGAGAAGCCGGTGATCACCTCGTCGAAGATGAGGAGGATGCCGTGGCGGGTGCAGAGCTCGCGCAGGCGCCTGAGATAGCCCTTGGGCGGGACGAGCACGCCGGTCGAGCCGGCGACGGGCTCGACGATCACGGCGGCGATCGTGTCGCCGTGCAGCTTCACGAGGTCCTCGAGCGCATCGGCGAGGTGGGCGCCATGCTCCGGCTCGCCGCGCGCGAACCGGTTCTTCTCCGGCAGATGGGTATGCGGCAGGTGATCGACGAAGGGGAGCTGCGCCCCGAACTGCCGGCGATTGGCGACGATCCCGCCCACGCTCATGCCGCCGAAGCCGCAGCCGTGATAGCCGCGCTCTCGGCCGACGAGACGAACCCGCTGGCCCTCGCCGCGGGCGCGGTGATAGGCGAGCGCGATCTTGAGAGCGGTGTCGGCGCTCTCGGAGCCGGAATTGGTGAAGAAGATCCGGTCGAGCCCGTCGGGCGTGAACTCGGCGAGCCGCGCCGCAGCCTCGAAGGCGATCGGGTGGCCCATTTGGAAGGTCGGCGCGAAGTCCATCACGTCGGCCTGGGCCTTGATGGCCTCGGCGATCTCGCGCCGCCCGTGGCCGGCATTGACGCACCAGAGGCCGGCGGTGCCGTCGAGCACCTCGCGGCCCTCGGGCGTGTAGTAGAACACCCCCTCGGCCCGGGCGAGCAGGCGCGGCGACGCCTTGAAGCTCCGGTTCGCCGTGTAGGGCATCCAGAACGCATCGAGGTTGTTTGGGCGGAGGGTGATGTTCATGGCGTCGCCTCCTTCAGCACGCGCCGCCACCGTGGCACCGCAGGACGGAGGGCGCAACGGCGGGATGGGCACTCCGGGCAGCACATGGCAGGCTGCCCGCGTCGGCTCGTTCGAGGAGGAAGCGGATGGCGGAGGGCACGCTCTACATCGGCTCGAAGCGCTACTCGTCCTGGAGCCTGCGCGGCTGGCTCGCGGTGCGGCTCGCCGGGCTCGACGTCACCGAGGAGGTGATCCGGCTCGGGCAGCCGGAGACGTCGGCGCGCATCCGCTCGGTCTCGCCGAGCGGGCTTGTGCCGTGTCTGCATCACAAGGGGGCGGTGGTGTGGGAGAGCCTTGCCATCGCCGAATACTGCGCCGAACTCGCCCCCTGGCTCTGGCCGGCGGAGCGGCGGGCGCGGGCGCATGCGCGGGCGATCAGCGCCGAGATGCATGCCGGGTTCCGCGCGCTCCGCCAGGCGATGTGGATGAACCTCGGCGAGGACTTCGCCGCCCGTGCCGCCGGGCGGAACCGCACGCCCGAGTGCCTCGCCGACATCGCCCGGGTCGAGGCGCTCTGGGCCGACGCCCGCGCTCGGTTCGGCGAGGGCGGGCCGTTCCTGTTCGGCGCCTCCTTTACCCTTGCGGATGCAATGTACGCGCCTGTGGTGACCCGGTTCCTGACCTGGTCGCCGCCGCTGTCGGAGGGCTCGCGCGCCTATGTCGAGGCCGTGCGCGCGCACCCCTTGGTGGCGCGGTGGTACGCGGAGGCAGCGGCCGAGACCTGGCGCGAGGCGAAGTACGAAACCCTGCCCGGGGAGGCGTGACGATGGCCGCGACCTCGCTCGACCATGTCGGGATCGCCGGGCGTGACCTCGGCCGTCTCGCCTCTGCCTACGAGTCGCTCGGCTTCCGGCTCACGCCGCGTGCCCAGCACCAGGCGCCGGGGCCTGACGGCGTGGTCCGCCCGATCGGCACCGGCAATCGGTGCGCGATGCTTCGCCGCGGCTATCTCGAGCTGATCGCCGTCATCGACCCGGCCCTGCCCTCGAACACGCTCGATCGCTTCCTCGCCCGCTACGAGGGGATCCACATCGTCGCCTTCGGCATCGACGACGCGGAGGCCGAGCTCGCCCGGCTCCGCGCGGGCGGGGCGGCGATCGGCGGCATCGCCTGGCTCGAGCGACCGGTGGAGACGCGCGAGGGCGTGCGCACCGCGCGCTTCGCACGCCTGCCGAGCCCGGAGGCGCCGGAGGGGCGGATGCAGCTGATCCGCCACCTCACGCCGGAGCTTCTGTGGCAGCCGCATCTTCTCGAGCATCCGAACCGGGCCGTCTCGCTCGACGAGGTGATCCTTGCCGTCTCCGACCCTGCCGAGGCGGCCGGGCGGCTCGGGCGTCTCGTCGGCCAGGACCCTGTTCCGGTGGAGGACGGGTTCGTGCTCGCGGTCGGGTCGGGGCGTCTTGCCATCCACAGGGTGGAGGGGGCGAGGCGACGCTTGGAGGGCCTTGCCTTGCCGTGCCTTCCCTTCATCGCGGGCGTGGTGATCGGCACCGACGACGGCGCCCAGGCGATCGCCGCGATCGCCGGGGCGAGGGGAAGGCGTGTCGCGTCTGGCTTTCTTGTGCCTGCGTCCGAGGCGGGCGGGGCGACGCTTCTGTTCACGTGATGCGGATCGTCGCGGCCGCGGCGGCGTGGCGTGGGCGCGCTTGCGGGGGCGGGGTCGGACGTTTCTGCCTGCGAAGTGAGCCCTGCGTTCTGACCAGTCACTCAGGAATCGCTGTTACATGGACGTCGTGTACTGACGGTGAGGGCTGGCGACCTAATGACCGTGCGCTCGATCAGACGAGAATGCATCGGTCGCGCGGCGCTCCGAACCGTTGGCCCTTGGCGCGAGCGCACGAGCCGGCGCGCGTGACGCGCGCAGAAGGGGAGCTCAGGCGGCGATCCACCTCGTCGCGTCGCCTGCCGGACATGCGATCGGTCAGCTGAAGCTCCGGTCGCGCTCGCGGAAGCACTCGGCAAACCGCATCAGGGCAACAAGCTGCGAGCTTTGGGCGCTCAGCTTGCTCCCGTCCGGCGATGGCCCGGCATGTCTGCGACCACAATCTGATGCGTCAGCTCGTCCCAGGCGTAGTCGATCCGCAGGCAGCGCAGCGGATCCCTCGTGTTCCCGCGGTTCTTTATGTGCCGGTCCGCCTCGAGGCGCCGGCCCTGGAACTCGAACTTGAAGGTGTCCTCGCCGCATGGCGCATTCTCGATGCCGCGCGCGATCGGAACGTTCGCGAGAGATCCGCCGCCATTGAGCCGGCGGTTGCGGCATTCGTTCGCACGCCAAAGGAGGCAGCGTGCCGCGAGAGAAACGGCCTCGAACTCGGCCTTCTTGATGCCGCGACGCGCCGCCGGCGCGAGCACCAGCCGGCCGATGAGGGTGCGGTCACACCAGTCCGCGAGCTCGCTCCAGGCAGCAGGAGGTTGCACATCTTCGTCCGGTTTCTGGCCTCTCCTGGCGAGCTGCGCCTCAAGTTGCCGAATTCTCTCCCGTGCATGGTGAAGCTGGGTTTCGGCGACCTTCGCCCGCTCCTCTTCCTCTTGGGCAAGCTTGAAATGCTGCTCGGCTTCCGCCTGCTTTTCCTCGACTTCCGCTCGCAACGCCTCGATCTGGCGACGGGCGCTCTCAAGCTGTTCGGCCTCGCTCGTCCGGGTGGAGGCCTTGGCCTCCTGTTCGAGCTTGATGGAGGCGCTGCGCAGGGAAGCGAACGCCAGGACATGTCGCCCAAGATGCAGACGCCGGAGGCTTTCCTTCGCTGCGAAGCGACGCAGCTCGGCCACAATCGCGGCCGGGTCGCGCTGCACAAGATCCCCGAGCCGAAGAGGATGGTCGTAGGGATCGGCTGCCGAGTCGAAACCCGGCAGGTAGGCGCGGACAGCTCCGTGATAGCAAGAGCGCAGCTTCCCAAACGCGTCCGACAGGCCGTAAGTGAAACGCGCCGGCACGACGAAGACGTGTGCAAGGCCGATGGTCGTGCGCGCCAGCATCTCGACGTCGATCAACGGTCGGTCAGGATCGTCGGCCCTCTCGTCTCCCGAGGCGACGAAGACTGGAAGGCGACGCGCCGGGGCCTCGAGAAGACCGATCAGCTGCGAAAGCTCGTCCTCGGAACCGATTTGCCAAGGCGCGTCACAAAGGGGAACGCCGTCAGCGGAAAGACCAGGATTACGTGCGATCTGCCGCAGGAGAGCAGGCACCGCGGGGTCTAACTCGGGCTTCTCCTCCGGCGAGGCCACCAGGAGGCGAAGGCTCAGGTGCGGTCGCTACCCCTCTTTCCGGCCGATTGTCACCTCGGTCGTCCAAACCCTCCTGGGGACCCTCTTGTCCGGATCGTCGCCGCGCAGAGCCCACAGCTCCGCTGCCTTGGTCGCAAGTCGCACGCCGAGCGTGGTCCGTCCGGGAGCGATGTAATCACAGGTTTCTCCCTGCCACGCGCGTTCGGGGAGATCTTCCGCCACAGTGCTCCTGTGCCCAAGAAAGAATGGCTCGGCGCGCGGCCTCTCCAGCCGCATCTTGGTCTTCCCCCTCGATGGCGGCCGCTACGCGGAGCACCTCCCGCTCGCGGATCGGCGGACCGAGCTTGGCGCGTAGGGGTGCAAGCGCCTCCGCCAGTCCGCCACGGTTCGAAGCCGCCGAGATCCCACGTGAGATCACAACCACCAATCCTGAGATGTTTGGGACCCCAACTGTAACAGGATGCCTGCCGCCGCTTGGCGTGCGCGAGCCGATCCGCGTGGGGTAGTCCGCGCCCGACAGATCGCTGCGCACCGACTACTCTAAGCCCTCGTCGCTGCCCGTGGGCCGCCAAAGGCATGGCCCCCGTGGGCGCTTCGCTCGTCTTCTCCTGCTCCTTCTCGCAAGTCGCGAAAGCACGAGGGGGCGATTGGCCCCACGACGCGCGACCGGCCGACGCCCGGATCGAACGAGGCGACGAGCGCAACAAGGTCGAGGTCCGTCACCCTAGCGTCGTCCCCGGCCCGATCACGGCGCCGGCTGTTCCCCATCGCACTCGCACCATGGTCATCGCGCCCCTCGGCAGACGGTCTCGTGCGGTCTCGGAGCTGGTTCAAAGCGCGTGCGCAGCATGCCGGTCGGGCACCCCACGCTCGCGCGGCAGCGACGACAACGCCGCGGCATAGAGGCCACGAGCCTGTCACGCGACGTCGCGCCCGACGCCTAGGGGAAGAGCACGCAAACGCCACACACGCCGAACCGTGTCATCGGGCCTCTTCGCCGCACGCCCCTCCTCTGCGTCGCGATCGCTGCCGGCCTGCTGGCCCCGCCTCCGACGCCGCACCAGCTTCGCGCCCCCGCCGCCGAACCGGCGGACCAGCCGTCCCGAATACGCCAGCCTCTCCCTGAGCCTGGCGGAGGGAGTGTCCGCCAAACCAGCGTTTCAGCCCGTTTCAGGTCATCGCAGCAAACCCGCAGATTCCTTGACCTTCCTCGGGGTGACCGTCTAAACACGTCGCAACCTGACGCATCCTATCGCACCCTCCGACGGGGGTAGAAACGGGGGTAGGAACGGTTCGGCGGAAGGAATCAGCCCCTGGGGGTAGGGATGCCGAAACTTACGGCCGTCATGATCCGGAACGTCCGCCACGACCCCGCCAAGGGCGCGAAGCCCATCCGCCTCGGCGATGGCGGGGGGCTGTATCTGCAAGTCGCGCCGGGCGACGCGAAGTCCTGGTTGTTCCGCTTCACCATCGCCGGTCGCGAGCGATGGATGGGGCTTGGCTCGGCCGAGCACGTGAGCCTTGCCGAGGCCCGCGCCCTCGCCGCCGAGGCGCGCCGGCATGTCGCGGCCGGACGTGATCCGATCGAGGAACGCGAGCGCGCCCGCCGCGCCGCCGCCGCTCCGCCCCCCGCGACATTCGAGGCCGCAGCGCGCGCGCTCGTCGCCTCCAAGGCCGCAGGGTGGCGCAACGCCAAGCATGCCAAGCAATGGCTCGCGACGCTGGAACGGCACGCCTTCCCGCTGATCGGCCACAGGCCCGTCGCCGATATCGACACGGATGACGTGCTGCGCGTGCTGCGCCCCATCTGGACCCGCACTCCCGAGACGGCATCCCGCTTGCGGCAGCGTATCGAGGCCGTTCTAGACGACGCCGCCGTGCGCGGCTGGCGTCCCGCTGGCGTCGCGAATCCAGCGCGCTGGCGCGGCCATCTTGCCGCGACCCTGCCGCAGCCGAAGCGCGTGCGACCGGTGCGGCATCATCCCGCGCTGCCGTGGCAGGACGTGCCCGCGTTCATGGCCGCGCTCGCCGAGCGCGAGGGCATCGCCGCACGGGCGGTGGCGTTCACGATCCTGACCGCGAGCCGCTCGGGCGCGGTGCGGCTGATGCGCTGGAACGAGGTGGACATGGAAGCGCGCGTCTGGATTGTTCCACCTGCGAACATGAAAGCGGGGCGGTTGCACCGCGTGCCGCTCTCTGACGCTGCCATGGCGATCCTGACCGCGATGCGGCCGCACGCGCGCGGCCCGGAGTCGCTTGTGTTCCCGGGCGGACGGGCTGGCCGGCCGTTGTCCGACATGGCGTTGAGCATGCTGGTGCGCGGCATGGCCTGCGACGGACTGCCAGAGGGCGCGCCACCGCGATGGCGCGATGCCGAGGGCCGCGCGGTCGTGGTGCATGGCTTCCGGAGCGCGTTCAAGGGCTGGTCGCTCGCGGCGGGCTGGCCCGACACCTTGTCAGAACTGGCGCTCGCTCATGTCGATCGCGACAAGGTGCGCGCGGCTTACGCGCGGGATGATCTTCTCGACCAGCGCCGACCGATGATGGAGGCTTGGGGGCGGTTCTGTGCCGGGCAGGAGGGCGCCGTCGTGCCGCTGCGGAGGAAGGCGCCGTGAGCACCCTCGCGCCTTCGGAGGCCTCGTTCTGGTCCGACTTCGCCGAGACTGCGCGCTTCGCTGCGCTGCTCGGCTGGCCAGGCAACGAGCGGGCGCAGCGTGAAGCCGTCGTGACATGGGGCGCCGCGATGCTCGGCGCGCTCGCCGAAACGATCCAGCGTGACATGGTATTGGCGGGTTTTGATGCCGTGCTGGCGCGGCTCGCCGAGGCCGTTGGCCTGACCGTCGCCGAGCTTGCCGCGCTGCCGCGCTTCGCTGCCCTGCGCGCCGAGATAGAGCGGGGCGAGGGCGCCTTCGCGGCCGCGCGCGGGGAGGCCGAGGCCGAAGCCCGCCGCGTCGTGATCGATCCGGCCGGAGGGTGGATCGCCCTCGCATTGGCACGCGGCCTGGGAGCGATTACGGCCGATCTTCGCCGCGCGGGCACGGGACCGGAGGCGCTTGCGGGAATCGCGTTGGCGCTGCTCGTCTGCGCCGCCGAGCATCACGCCGCCGAGCTGCCAAGCGTCAGCGTCAACCGCGTCCTATTTGCAATGGAAGGCCCAGGCCAGTCGCTGCGGTCCTTGAAGGACTCCTGGTCGCGCGCCAAGGCCCCGCATCTCTGGGCTGCGCTTGTCCTCGAGGGCGCGGGCGCCGTGACGCTTGGCCCATCGTCGCTGGCGGAAGATGCCGTCGCGGCGCTGATCGAGACCGCCGCCGGCCGGGAGCGCGTGGCGGGCGCTGCGGCTTGGCTCGCCGATTGGGGGCGGGAATTCGTCCCCGCCGGCGCGCAGCGCGCCGTGTTTGCCGGGCGGGCGCTTCTTCCCGTCGCCACCGCGCCACGCCGACCGTCCCTGCCGCGCCTGCCGGCCGAGATGCTGGCCCGTTTGCGCGCGTATCGCGCGCCTATGCTTCTGTAGACTTGAGGCTCTGTTACATTCTGTTACAAACTGGTGCAAACCCCTCTGCACTAGTGCAAGGCCTGGTGCACCAGTTGCCCTGTGATCTAGTTGGATCGGCACCGAATCGGAGGTGCCGACATGATCCTGGAAATCGAACCCCCCCGCCGAGCCGCCCGCGCCGCCGCTCGGCCCCGCCGCGAGCCTCTGCCGGCATGGGCTGGAAGTGACGCGCTCATCACCGCACGTGAGGCCGCCGCGCTGCGCCGTTGCTCTATTGCAACGATCTGGCGCGACGTTGCCGCTGGCCGCCTGCCGAAGCCGATCTACCTGGCACCGAAGCGCCCGCGATGGCGTCTGCGCGATGCGTTGCCCGCCGCCGCGCCGACCGCCGAGGCCGAGCGCATCCCCGCCGCCCGCGCCTCTGCGACCGAGCGCGCCGCTGAATAGAAACCGCCCGGCGCAGGACTGCGGCCGGGCGGGGTAACGGCATGCGCTGGGTGTCGCGTGCCGGATATAGCCTCCCGACCATATCGCCGCAAGTCCCGCGCCGGGCATCCAGTCAAAGGATGCTCACAATGCGTGACGATACCGAAACCCTCCGCGCCGCCCTCCGCGCCCGCGCCGCCGAGGTTGCCGAAGCGCTGCTCGGCACGCCGACGTTCCGCAGTCGCAGCGAGCTGCGATGGGGCCGGCGCGGCTCGCTCTCGCTGGCCGTTGCCGGCGAGCGCGCTGGCCTCTGGCACGACCACGAGCGCGGCGAGGGCGGCGACCTGTTCGACCTGATTCAGCGCTCGCGCCGCTGCGACTTCGCGGAGGCGGTGCAGTTTGCGCGCGCCTTCTTCGGCGAGCTGCCGCCGAGCCGCGAGCCTCGCCCCGCCAAGCCGCCGCCTGCGCCGGACGATTCCGAGCGCGAGGCCGCAGCGTTGCGCCTATGGCACGAGGCGCGCCCGAGCATCTGCAACACGCCGGCCGAAGTTTACCTGCGCGGCCGGGGCATCGACCCAGCTCGCCTGCCGCCGCATGCCGGGCTTGTCGGATGGCCGCCTACCATGCGGTGGCACGCCGAGACCGACGCGTTGATTGTCGGCGTGAATGACGCCGAAACCGGCCTGATCCGCGCTTGCCAGCGCATCCTTATCGCGCCTGACGGCAGCCCGAGACGCCGGCCGGATGGATCGAAACTGAAACTCGCACTCGGCCCCATCGCCGGACGCGCCGCGCGCTTCGCCTGGCATCCTGATCCGGTCGGGAGATGGGCGCTCGCCGAAGGTGTCGAGACCGCGTTAGCCGCCGCGATGCTGCTCGGCATTCCGACGTGGGCGAGCCTCGGCGCTTCGAACCTGCCGAAGATCACGCCGCCGGCATGGGCGCGCGAGGCGATCATCTGCGCCGATCACGACGATGCCGGCCTCCGCGCCGCGCAGGAAGTCGCCCGCCGACTACGCCAGCAGGGGCTTCAGGTGCGCATCATCATGCCGTTCCGCGAGCGTGCCGACGCCGCTGACATGCTGGAGGTCGCGTGATGCCTGACACCGGGCTTCCTCCTGGTTTCATTGAAGTCCCGGCCGCGGACGCGCCCGAGCCTCCACGCCTACGTTCCGTGACGGCGGCCGAGCTGCTCATGATGAACCTGCCACCACGCGAATACGCGCTGGAACCGGTGCTACCTTGTCCCGGGCTGGTAATGATCTACGCCAAACGCGGCCTTGGAAAAACATTCACCGCGCTGAGCATCGCGCTCGCTGTCGCGTCGGGCGGTGCCGCGCTGAAATGGCGCGCGCCCGCGCCGAAGCGCGTGCTTTACGTGGACGGAGAGATGCCCGCGGCGCAGTTGCAAGAGCGCCTGGCGCGGCTGATCCGCGGCGCATCCACACACCCCCCCGGGGCCGACTTTCTCCGCTTCCTCGCGGCCGACCTCGCGCCGGAGGGGCTGCCGAGCATCGCGCGGCCCGAGACGCAGCGAGCTCTTGAGGCCGAGATGACCGCCACGGGGGCCGAAGTCGTCATTCTTGATAATATCTCGACGCTGGCCGCCGGCCTGCGGGAAAACGAAGCAGACGATTGGGGCGACCTGCAAGCTTGGCTCCTGCGGCTGCGCCGTCTCGGTAAAGGCGTGATCCTCATCCATCACGCAGCTAAGGGGGGCCAACAACGCGGCACCTCCCGCCGCGAAGATGCGCTTGATACCGTGATCGCGCTGCGCCGTCCGGCAGATTACGTCCCGACGCGCGGCGCCGCTTTCGAGGTGCATCTCGAAAAGGCGCGCGGCGTGACGGGGGCGGATGCCGCGCCCTTCGCCGCCGAGCTGGTCGAGACCCCCGACAGCGGGCTCACATGGGCATGGCGCGACCTTGCCGACGAGCAACGCGCCCGTGCCGCCGAGCTGCTCGCCGCCGGCATGAGCATACGCGACGTGGCCGAGGAAACGGGACTGTCCCGCTCCGCCGTCCATCGCCTTAAGCAAGCGCAGGGAGCCGCGCATGGCCGCGCCTGACTGGGCCGCGCTGGCCGCCGCCGTCCTGTCCCAGCGGGACACCGCGTCCCCGGGTGTCCCACTGTCCCACCCCTATAGCGTGGGACAGCGGGACACTTGCCGTATTTCGCAGCTAGATCAATGGCTTAGGGTGTCCCACGGGGTGTCCCACGAAGTGTCCCAGCGGGACACCCCTGGGACAGTCCCGGAAGCCGCCGAAGGCTCTGGACCCGCGCCTACCGCCTCGCCTTCGCGGGCGCAGCATTCCGTTGCGTCCCTGCACTGTCCCACTGTCCCACCCCCTAGGGCTGGGACAGCGGGACACTTGGCCGAAAGCGGCGGAAAACCGCGAGTTTCAGGTGTCCCGCTCGGCTGCGAAACGAAGCCCGCCGTGGGACAGTCTCTCGCCGAGGCGATCCTCGCGACCTGGCCCGGGGCGCGGATGGTGGCCGAGCGGCCAGCGCGCGCGCTTGGGGGCGAGGTGCGGCGCTGGCTGGACAAGGGCGCGGCGGTCGAGGCGCTGGGCGGCGGCTACCGGCTGACGCTCCCAGGCGGTCGCACGCTTACGATCACGGCTGAGGGAGCCGCGACGCTTGACGACGGTCTGCGGGGCGACCTCGCCGAGCGGGTTGCCATCGCGACTGAGCACCTAGCGCGGCCACCGTCCTGGGCATCGCTCGACCCCCCGCCGCAGGGCGCGTGGTGCCTTGTCTGCCGTGGCGGGCGGTTCTGGCGTGAGCGTGAGGCGCCTCGCGGGTGGCGATGCGCGTCGTGCCGACCGCCCATTCATCTCTCCGCCTCCGGCGTGGTGACGGCGCCATGATCGCCGACCCAAACCCGTTCCGGCAGGCGCTCGACCGGGCCTCTGCGCCGCCGCTGCGCCCTGCGCCCCGAAGCCCGGCCGCCCTACGGCGCCCGCCCGACGCCGCTGATCGAAGGCCGCGACTTCTGCGCCGTCTGCGGCCCGCCCGCGCCGGCACGGCCTCGCTGTGGTGGTGCCTGCCGGATACAGGCTGGCGGTGTGTTGAGTGTGTCGAGCCGCCGAACCCGGCCGAGGACGACCGCGCGCGGCTGGCCTATGGCCTGGCCGCCCCGCTTCCTGACGACCCCACCCCTGCAACGGAGACCGATCATGTCCGCTGACCGTCGCGCCGCCTATCTCGAACACCCCGCACACTGCGCCCGCTTCGCCGCGAAGCGAGGATGGAAGCTGGCCCGCACGACCTTCTCACTCGCCGAGCTTGCCGCCGGCCACCGCTCACCGTGGTTCGTGCGCCGCCATCCAAGACTGCGTGTCTGCGGCCTCGATCACACGGCGCATTTCGTCTGGGGGCGCGGCCGGCCCGCCGGCATCCTGACGCAGCCCTACGCTGACGCGGGGCTCGCCGCGCGGCTGACGGAAGCCTTCGCGCAGCGTGGCGTGCCGCTCGTCGCCACCACGCCACCGGAACCGTCCTGGTGGTTCCCAGGCTGGACCGTCTCGGTCCTGTTCCTGCCGAAGCCTGTCTCCCGCCGTCTCTCGGCGGATGAGATTGACGCGCTCGATGGGGAGATACGCGCGGCCATCGAGGACGCGAACCCGGGCGGTCAGATGGGACTCTAACCCACCAAGCCCGGCCGCCGGCGCCGAACGAAGTTACCAACGCGACCCGGAGGACGTTCTGATGCGCCCCGCTACCGCCCGCCTCGCGCCGCTTGTCGCCGCCTTCAAGCGGGCGCACGCACTATGACGCTCGCCGAGGAAGCGCCTCTCGCGCGTGCCGCTGCGCTGGTGCGCTCGCTGCGCCCCGACTGGCGCGACGCGGAGGCGTTCTACGCGCGCCGATCCGAGGCGCTCGCCGCCATCCGCGCAGCCGCCACCGCCGACCGCTGCGACCGTTGCGAGGCCCACGCGCTGCGCGAGCGCGCCCGCCGCCTCGAGGCGCTGCTACGCCATGTTGGGGCCGAACTGGCGCGCCATCGCCGCCTGCTGGCCAGCGCGAGGCCGAAGCCGCGCCGCTGCCGGGCCGGGCCGAACCCGCGACAAGCCGCGCTGCCGTTGGCCGAGGGACTGCCGCCATGACCGGCACGAGCCGCTGCCCGGGGCGATGCGGCGTGACATGCCCCGCAATCGGCCTGTGGGGGCGCTGGATGGCCTCCGCCGCCCCGGCCGCTACCCACCCCCCTACCGCCGACCCGCCGACCGCGTTCTACGCCCACCACAAGCCCGCCACGGGCAAGGCGCGAAACCGCCCTGCGAATGTTCAGGAAAGAAAGGCTTTCGAAAATGAGCACGACGCCCGTTCAGAAACGGAATTGTTCTGAAATTGAACACGACGCCCCTGATGCCAAAAGGAAAGTCTTTCGTTTTGGCACTCCTCCGCCGCCTCGGGCCGCGAGCGATGATAAAAACGAAGCCTTCGTTTTTGGCACACCCCATGCTGCTGCCGGGCCGCTCTGCCCGCCCGGGGTTGTGCAAAATGGAAAGACTTTAGCCTTTGCAGCGCCGTCGCCTCTTGGGTCCTTTCTGGGCGCGCAGCATATGCGGGGGGCAGGCGCGCGCGACTTCGCTAGCGTCAGGGCGAAAATCATGCGTGAATGCGCCAGATGCGGCCATTTCCGTGCGTTTCTGCGACAATGCATGCACGCATCATGCGCACACGCAAGGAAGATGCGTAGACGCGATTTGCAGGGTAATAATGTTGCGTAAGAGGGAGCCGTCCCATGCCGACGATCCGAACCTCTGAGGAAGGCCGCCGCCTGGCCGAAGCGCGCTGGCGGAAGCACCGTGAGCGAGAGGCCGAGGCATGGGCGGATGACGCGCTTTCCCTCGCCATTCTGACGGAAGCCCAGGAGGACCGCCTAATCGGCGACCTGCTCCGGCAGGGCGCGGAGAGCGCGCTTGCCGAAGTCGCTCCGAGCATCGTGGTCGCCGCCGCCGAGCTTGGCCTATGCCGCGCGACGGCCGAGCGGCTCGCCGATCTTGCCATGCTGCTGACGGCGGTTGCGATCGAGCGAGCCGGAGGGCCGGAGGTTGCGTTGCCGACCCCGGAAGCCTGGCGCGCAACGGTCGCTTGGGACGCGATCTTCTCCCCGTCCGGCGAGTCGTTGGTCGTGGGAGAGATTGCACGCGAGTCGCAGGCGGAGACGGCCGAGCCGACCGGCAGGGACTGACCAAGCGGCCCGCGCGCCCTCTGGCCGCAACGATAGCGTCGTGCGCTGCGCTCCAGGTCTTGAGCGCTGGGCGGTCGAGATGCGCTGCGACTGCGCGAAGCTTGGCATCACGGTCGGCGGCGGGAGCGGACGGGGTGCGTTCGAAATGGAAAGGCTTTCGTTTTCGAACATACACCACAGTGCTAACTGACACCCCTTCGCGCTCGGCGATCTGCCGCACTGGCTCGCCGCGCGCCCTCTGGCGGCACCTGGGTGCGTCCTGCGGGGCCGCCCGCTACCCACCATAGCGGCGAGCGCCTAAGGCGGCTCTACGGGCTTCCTAGGGCCGCGTAGGGGCATGTCAGTTTCTGACGTGTTCGGCGGCGGGGCTGGTTCGCCTGACCGTCCGCGCCTGCGCTACGCTCGGGGGCGCGGCAAGGCGCCGCGGCAAGCGACAGGAGGCAACGATGAATACCGATTACGAATGGGTCGGCTCGCTCTTTCGTACGCGGAACGACATGCTCGACGCGATCGCCGAAACGTGGGTGACGGCCCGGGGCCATGCCTCCCCGGCCGAGACGCAGCGGTACTTCGACGAGGCGACCGACGCCGAGCTTTCCGCGGAGGCAATCGCCGGCTGGGGCCTCGATTGCGTCGCGGAATGGTGTGGCGAGGACGAGCCGCACATGACGCGATACAGCTACGGCGCGACTGACCTTGCCGCAGCGTTTGGGCGGGTGCGGGCGCGGCTCGGCGAGACTGCGCCGGCAGCGTAGCGATCGGTCGGCACGGCGCGCCTTGGACGCCCGAGACGGCGCGAAAGGAAGCGAACCTTTCCTCGGCAGGGCGGCGAAGGGCGACGCTCCTGCGGTGAGAAGCGCGAGAAGCGGCAGGCCGGGCGGAGGTGGGGCCACCTGCCGCCCGCTCCAAGCCGCCCTGCGCCGCCCTGCGCCGGGCTGACGTGGTGCACGGGGGGCCGCACCGGCTCAAGGCGTCGCATCCAAGCGCAGCGGCGGCCGGGGGTAGAAACAGGGGTAGGGTTTGCATCCCTGCCGTAACCCCTAGCGATATCAACGGCTTGTGGGCATGGTCTGGCGGAGGGAGTGGGATTCGAACCCACGACACCGTTTCCGGTGTACCCGCTCTCCAGGCGAGCGCCTTAGACCACTCGGCCATCCCTCCGCGCGCCGGCACATAAGCAACATCGTCTGTCCCGGGCAACCCCGGGCCAGGTCCGGAGCCGCCCTGCCCGCCCTCCGCCATCGGCCGGCCCTACAGCCCCCGATCCGGGCAGGCAGCCGGACCGCCGCTGTGGCCGCATCATGCCCGCTCCCCGAGCACCCAGGAACGGAACAGGGTGAGGTCGATGTTGCCGCCGCAGAGGATTAGGCCGATCCGCCGTCCCGCGATCCGCTCGCGCTCGGCCATTGCCGCCGCGAGCGGCGCCGCCCCCGCTCCTTCCGCAAGGCTGTGCGTATCGGTCCAGTAGGCGCGGATCGCCTCGGCCACCTGCTCATCCGTCACCTCGACGATCCTGGCCGCGCCGCGGCGGATGATGGCGAACGCATTCGGGTCGGGCAGGCGCGAGGCCATGCCATCGGCGCGGGTGTCGGCACGCGGCGTCGTCACCACCTGCTCCGCGGCGAAGGAGAGGGCATAGGCATTCGCGCCCGTGTTTTGCACGCCGACGATCTCGGTGCCGAGGCCGAGCGCATCGCGCGCGGCGATCAGCCCGCAGATGCCAGACCCAAGGCCGATCGGGACATACACGGCGTCGAGCGGAGGCGCGCCGCGGAACAATTCGAGCGCGTAAGAGGCAACCCCGGCGACGAGATCGGGAGCGAAGGAGGGCGCGAAGACGAACCCCTCCTCCTCGGCAAGCGCGGCGGCGTGCGCGCGCGCTTCGTCGAAGTCCGCTCTGTGCTCGACGAGGCGTGCCCCGAAGCCCTGCACCGCGGCATTCTTCTCGCGGCTGTGCCAGGCGGCACGACGATGGTGACCGCAATGCCGTGCCTCCGCCCGGCATAGGCGAGGCTCTGGCCGTGGTTGCCGCGCGTGGCGGTCACCACGCCCGGGATGCCGCGCCGCGACGCCGCGAGCCGTGCCATGTAGACAAGCCCGACGCGCACCTTGTAGGCACCCGTCGGAGTGTGGTTCTCGTGCTTCACCCACACCTCTGCGTCGAGCCGCCGCGCGAGCAGGGGCCTGGCGTATTGCGGCGTGGGCGGCATGGCGGCGTGGACGATCCCCGCCGCCTCCTGGAGAGCCTCGAGCGTCAACATGCACGGCAAGGCTAGAGGGGCGAGGAGCGGAGGGAACGCCCGAACGCGCGCTATCAGCTGGAGCAGGCTGCCGAGGGCGACGTCCTGCTCGCCCTCCCCGCGCGGCGCGCGCTCTTGCTCCTGCTCGCCTGGCGGACGCGCGGAGCGCCAAGACGTGGTGCTTGCCCTCCCCGGCCGCCGCTCCCGGTCAGCCGACAGCGGCCCAGGGACCGGCGAGGCCGAGGCTGGAGGCCGCCGCCTCGAGCTCCTGCCAGGTCATGCGATCAAGCGGGATGCCCTCGCGAAGCCGCCGCGCGCGCACCTCCTCCTCCGGCTCCCCCGGAAGCCGAACGCCGCGCTCCGACGCCACCCATGCCAACGCCGCCTCGACCCAGCGGTGATAGCCCGTGCCGAGCGCCTCCGGCGCGATGATGATGGAGAACATCGAGTTGGTGATGGCGGAGGAGGGCGTGCCGTCCTGCGTCAGCCCGCCGGTCATCGCGCCGGCGAGCAGCTCGACGGCGAGCGCGAGGCCGAAGCCCTTATGCTCGCCGAACGGCAGAAGCGCCCCGGGCGGAGGGCCGTACAGAGCGGTCGGGTCGTCGGTCTCGCGTCCGGCGGCGTCGAGCAGGATTCCGGGCGGCAGTCGCTCGCCCTTCCGGCGGGCGACCTGAACCTTGCCGACCGCCCAGCGGCTTGTGGCGAAATCGACGATTAGCGGCGCCGCCCCTTCCCTCGGGAACCCGGCAGTGAAGGGGTTGGTGCCCAGCCGCGCCGCCATACCGCCAAAGGCGGCGACCGCCGCATGCGACGGAACGTTGACGAAGTGGATCGACACGAGGCCCGCCGCGGCGCACTGCTCGGCCCAGGCGCCGATGCGGCCGAGATGGTGGCTGTCGCGCAGCGCGACGAGAGCGTGCCCCTCTGCCTTCGCCCGCGCGATGCCGCGTTCCATCGCCGCGCGGCCCATCGCCGCGCCCGCGCCACGGCCGCCGTCGAAGACGAGCAGCGTTCCGTGGTCGCGGACGGTTTCGATCTGGCGGTTCAGGACGAGATCGCCGCGCGCGACCGCGGCGATGTAGCCGGCAACGAGGCCGACGCCGTGCGAGTGATGTCCGCAAAGATCGGCGCCGACGAGATGGCGCGCGATCAGCGCGGCTTCGGCGGGCGCCGACCCCACGGCGCGGAACATCGCCGCCACCGCGCCGTCGAGCCGGGCCGCATCGATCACGACCCCGCTCTCAGTCTCCTCAAATCGCGACTGCAAGTCCGCCATCGACCGTGACGATGCTCCCTGTCGTGTAGCTCGCCGCACGGGAGGCGAGGAACAGAATCGCGGCGGCGAGTTCCTCGGGCTTGCCCCAGCAGCCGAGCGGCGTGCGCGCGGCAATGCGTGCCTCGAAGCCTGGATCGGCCGCGCGCAGCGCGGCGTTGCCGTCGGTCAGGAAGTATCCGGGGGCGATCGCGTTCACCGTCACGCCGCTCGCGGCGAGCTCGACGGCAAGCGCGCGCACGAGCCCGAACAGGCCGGTCTTCGCCGCTGCATAGGCCGCCATTCCTGGACGCACCACGAAGCCGTTGATCGAGGCGGTGAAGACGATCCGCCCGTGGCCCGCTTCGGCCATCAGCCGCCCTGCCTCGCGCGCCATCCGGAAGGGGACGGAGAGATCCGCCTCAACCACCCGCGCCCAGTCCTCGTCCGCGAGCTCGAGCGCGGGCTTTCGGACGGTCGTTGCGGCATTGGCGACGAGAATGTCGAGCCGCCCGTGCCGCGCGGCGATGCCGGCGATCATCGCGCGCGCCGCCGCCCCGTCGGTCACGTCGCAGGCGACGGCCTCCGCCGCGAGCGAGGCCCACTCGAGGCGACGGCGCGCTGCCTCGAGCGCATCCGCGTCGCGCCCGTTCACAACGACGCGCGCGCCGGCCGCGGCGAGCGCCTGAGCCATCGCCCAGCCGAGGCCGCGTGACGAGCCGGTCACGAGCGCGACCTGGCCGGAGAGATCGAACAGCCGTGCGGGCGCGAGATCGAGCGGGCTCGCCATCGCGCCTCAGCCATACTCGATCCGCGGGTCGATGTAGACGTAGAGGAGGTCGACGACGAGGTTGATCAGCACATAGATGATCAGGATGACGAGGATGGCGCCCTGCACGAGCGGATAGTCGCGGGTGCCGATCGCCTGCACCACGAGGCGGCCGAGGCCGGGATAGGTGAACACCGACTCGGTGACGACGGCGCCGCCGATGCAGCCCGCGAGCGCGATCCCGACCACGGTGATGAAGGGCAGCATCGCGTTGCGGAGCACGTGCCGCTGCACGATCACGCGCTCGGTGAGGCCCTTCGACCGCGCCGTGCGCACATAGTCGGACGCGAGCTCGCTCACGAGCGACCCGCGCAGGAAGCGCGCGGAGATGCCGGAGACGTAGAGGCCGAGGGTGAGCGCCGGCAGGATCGTGTGGCGGAGAGCCTGCCACGTGTCTTCCCAGAACGGCACGTAGGCGGAGGCGGCAGGCAGAAGCCCGAGCTCGACCGCGAACAGCAGGATCAGGAGGATGCCGACCCAGAAGGTCGGCACCCCGAGGGCAAGCGCGCTCCAGCCGCTCAGGAGCCGATCAAGCCACGTTCCCTGTGCGAGCGCGCTTGCGACCGCGACCGGAATGCCAAGCGCGATGCCGATCGCCGTGGCAGCGACGGCGAGCTGCAGGGTTGCCGGCAGGCGCTCGGCGATCAGCTTGAGAACGGGCTCGCGGCTGTGCAGCGATTGGCCGAGATCGCCGCCGAGTGCGCGCAGGAGCCAATCGCGGTACTGCACGACCACGGGGCGGTCGAGCCCGAACTTCGGCGTCACGAGAGCGATCTGCTCCTCGGTCGCGTTCTCCCTGACAAGCACGGCGACCGGCCCTCCCGGTACAGCATAGATCATTGCGAAGATCAGCGCCGAGGCGCCGAGGAGGACGGGGAGCAGCTGCAGCAGGCGGCGGACGACGAAGCCGACCATAGCGCCGCTCCCGCGGGCCTGCCCGCCGGCGCATCGCGCCCCTCGAGCACGGCGGAGAGGGCGCGGCCGATCGTGTCGAAGGCGAGGATGGTGAGCGTGAGCACAAGCCCGGGCAGAACGGCATAGGTGGGCGAGTCGTAGAGATATTCCTTGCCCGTGCGCAACATCTCGCCCCAGCTCGGCGTGGGTGGCGGGATGCCGACACCGAGGAAGGCGAGCGCCGCCTCGAGCAGGATCGCGACGGAGGAGAGCACGATCATCTGCGCAAGGATCGGGCTCCACGCGTTCGGCAACACCGTGCGCACGAGCGTGTAGCCCGGAGAGGCGCCGAACGCCTTGACGGCGAGCACGACCTCGCGCCGGCGCAGCGACAGGACCTGGGCCCGGGCCACGCGCGCGAAGGTCGGCACGCCCGTGAGCCCAACGGCGACCAGCGCCGCCGCCTGGCTTCTCCCGAGCACGGCGATCAGGGCGAGCGCGAGCATGATCCCGGGAAGCGCGAGCAACAGATCGACGAGGCGCATCAGCACCGCATCCCGCCAGCCGCCGAAGAACCCGGCGACAAGGCCCATCGGCACGCCGATCGCGGCAGCAAGCAACACCGCTCCGGCGGCGGTGGTGAGCGACGTGCGGGCGCCGAAGATGGCGCGGGCGAGGATGTCTCGGCCGAGCTCGTCGGTGCCGAAGGGGTGCTCCCAGGAGGGCCCCTCGAGCATGCGGGCGACATCCTCCTCGAGCGGATCGAGCCCGAGCGGGCGCGCGAGCAGCGCGGCTGACGCGAGCACCATGAGATAGGCGACCGACACCGCCGGCGCCGGCCGCGACAGGGCGCGGCGGACGAGGCGGAGGCCGGATCGGAGCGCTTCGGACATCACACAGTCGCCTGCCGGCGTGGCACGGCAGCGTCGGCGGCAAGCGGGCCGGCGTGGTGGCAGGCGCGCCGGCTCGCAAGCCCCGGATGCGGTTCGAGCCGCGGCGCCTCGGTCGCGCAGCGGTCGGTGGCGCGGAAGCAGCGCGGATGGAAATGGCAGCCCGCAGGCGGCGCGGCAGGGTTCGGGATCTCCCCCTCGAGGATGATCCGCCGCCGAATCTGCGCCGCCTCCGGGTCGGCCGCCGGCACGGCCGACAGAAGCGCCTGGGTGTAGGGATGGACGGGCGTGCGGTAGAGCTGATTCTTCGGCCCCTCCTCGACGATCCGGCCAAGATACATCACGGCCACGCGGTGCGACACGTGCCGCACCACCGAAAGGTCGTGCGCGATGAACAGGTAGGCGAGGCCGAGCTCGCGCTGGAGATCCTCGAGCAGGGTGACGATCTGCGCCTGCATGGAGACGTCGAGCGAGGCCACCGGCTCGTCGAGGATCAAGAGCTTCGGCCTGAGCGCGAGCGCACGCGCGATGCCGATGCGCTGCTTCTGGCCGCCCGAGAACTCGCGCGGCAGCCGGTTCGCAACCTTGATCGACAGCCCGACCATGTCGAACAGCGTCGCGATCCAGCGCTCCCCGCCCATCGCGTCGTAGAGGCCGTGGATCCTGAGCGGCTCTGCCACCGCCTCGCCGACCGTCAGCATCGGGTTGAGCGAGGAGAAGGGATCCTGGAACACGTACTGCATCTGCCGCCGCACTGCGCGCAACGCGCCGCGTGCGAGCCCGTCGATCCGCTGTCCGTCGAAGCTGATCGCGCCTCCGGTCGCACGGACGAGGCCCATGATGGCGCGGCCGGTCGTGGTCTTGCCGCAGCCTGATTCGCCGACGAGCCCGAGCGTCTCGCCCGGAGCGATGCGCAGCGACACGCCATCGACCGCCCGGACCGTGCGCACGACGCGGCGGAACAGCCCGGCACGGATCGGGAAGTGCACCGCGAGGTCGTCGACGGCGAGCAGCGGCGGCGCATCCCCTCGGTTCTCTACGGCAATCACATCTGTTGAGGCGCGCGCGGGCGCTGCCGGCCGCCTCACCTCGTCGGCGAAATGGCAGGCCGACCAGTGCCCGACGGCGACGGCACGCAGGGGCGGGTCCTCCATGGCGCAGCGGTCGCGCCCGCTGCCGATCGCGAAGCGGGGGCGGAAGCTGCAGCCGGGCGGGAGCTCGGATGGCGTCGGCGGCTGGCCCGGGATCGGGTCGAGCCGACCCTCGCCTGCGTCGATCCGCGGCGCGCTGCGCAAAAGGGCGGCGGTGTAGGGGTGGAGGGGCCGGGCGAAGATCTCGCGCACCGGCCCCGTCTCGACGATCCGGCCGGCGTACATCACGGCGACGCGATGCGCGACCTCGGCGACGACGCCGAGATCATGCGTGATCAGCACCACGGCCGCGCCGGTCTCGCGCTGCCGCCGCGCAATCAGATCGAGCACCTGGGCCTGCACGGTCACGTCGAGCGCCGTCGTCGGCTCGTCGGCGATGATCAGCTTCGGCCTGCCCGCCATCGCCATCGCGATCACCGCCCGCTGCCGCATCCCGCCCGAGAACTGGTGCGGATACTGGCGCGCCCGATTCTCCGGATCGGCCATGTCAACGGCGCGCAGGAGCGACACGGCACGCACACCCGCCTCGCTCGGCCGGATACGCCCGTGCGCGACCTCTCCCTCGGTGATCTGGCGCCCGACCGGGAGCAGCGGGTTCAGCGTGGTCGAGGGGTCCTGGAACACCACGCCGATGTCCCGCCCGCGCAGCCGCCTGAGCGTCGATGCATCCGCGCCGACGACGTCCTCTCCGGCGAGCAGGATCGATCCGGCGATCCGCGCCGTCGCCGGCAACAGGCCGGCAGCGGCGAGCGCGGTCACGCTCTTGCCCGAACCGGACTCGCCCACGATGCCGAGCACCTCGCCCTCGCCGACGTCGAGGTCGACGCCACGCACGGCAGGAACCGGCTGGCCGGAGCCGAAGAAGGTGACGGTCAGGGAACGGATCGACAGGACGGGCGGCGTCATCGACGTCCCGCTGCCGTCCCCCGCCCTGTCGCCGCGCCAGGCCTCAGCGCCGCACCGTCGTCCGCAGCACCAGCATGTTGTCGATGTCGAGCGTGAAGCCGGAGACGTTCTTCGCGGTGACGATCAGGCCGGGGTTGTAGGTGTTGGTCGGAATGCCGAAGGCACACGCGACGAGCACCTTGTTCAGGTGGTCATAGGCCGCCTTCACCTCCGGCCCCGAGCCGAGGGTGGTGTTCACGCGCTCGATCGCGGCGACATAGGCCGGGAAGGGGTGCGGCTCGCCGAGGATCGGGTTGTTGGAGGTGCGGTAGATGCTGTTCGTCGTCACGCGCGAGAGGAACTTCTGCACATTGCCGATGCCGCCGAAGATCGCGTCGAACCGGCCGCGCAGCATCGCCTCGGTCAGCTCGGCGCCCTCCTTCATCTCGAGCTCGATAGTGATGCCGACGCGCCGCAGCGTCGCCTGCACCAGCTGGCTGATCGCCACATCGGGCTGGCTGCCGGCGTTGACCACGAGCTTCCAGTTGCTCATCTCGGCTTGGCTCAGCCCCGAGCGCTGCAGAAGCTCGCGCCCCGTCTCGATCGAGAAGGCGTAGGTTTGGGCGTAGGAGGGGTCGTGCGCGGGGCTCGACGGCGCCCAGGGCAGCGCCACCACCGTTCCCATCCCCGCGTAGCAGACGCGCAGGATCCCTTCGCGGTCAATCAGGTAGTTGAAGGCCTGGCGGAAGGTGTCATTGCGGAACGGGCCGCGCGTCGTGTTGATCCGGAACACCTGCACGAGGGGGCCCGGGCCGTCGATCACCGGATCGCCGGCCTGCTTGAGCCGCGCGGCGGAACGCGACGAGCCGCCGTAGATCACATCGACGCCGCCAGATTCGAGCGCGGCGGTCGCTGCCGCGTCCTGCGAGAAGATCCTGAACACCACCTCGCGCATCACGGGCTCGCCGCGGCGCCAGTCGTCCGGGTTGGCGACGAGGCGGATGCGCTGGCCGACGACGCGCTCGGCAAGCCGGTACGGTCCGCTGCCAGCCGGCGTCTGCTCCACCGTCTCGATGCCGGCCGGGTCGATGATCGAAATGAACTGCAGGAGGTCGGTCACCTGCCGGTCGGGCACCGGGTGCTTGAAGTCGAGCCGGATCGTGCGCGGGTCGACCACCGTCCAGTCCGCGACGATCGACATGGTCGGATAGACGTTCTTGCCGAGCCGCGGATCGGCCGCCTTCCGGAGGTTCGCGGCCACCGCCGCCGCGTCCAGCTTGTTGCCGCTGTGGAGTCGAACGTCGTTGCGCAGCGTGAGCGTCACCGACCGGCTGTTGGGCGCGATCGCCCGGGCCTCGGCGAGGGAGGGGATGGCGCGGCCGTCGGGCGTGTACTCGAGCAGGCTGTCGTAGAGGTTCTTGATCAGGCTCGCATTGATGAAGGAGAACTGGTGCGGGTCGTAGTTGGCGATGTCGGCGAGGAGTGCGACGCGCAGCACCCCGGGGCTGCGCTGTCTGCGCGACCCCGCGTGAGGTCACGAGCGCCGGTATCGCCAGCGCCGCAGCCCCATCAGCCCCCGGCGATCGATCAGAAGATGCGACATGCTTGCCTCCATCCGTTCGTTGTCGTGACGGTTGCCTCCCCGCGCCCGCTCAGGCGGCGCCGCGCAGGCCCGGCGGCGTGCGCGGCTCGTCACGGCGGGACATTCGTTCGAGAGGGTAGATCGGGCGCGGCAGCCGTTTCCAGGGAAGCGTGAAGACGTCCGACTGCCCTGGCCCCCGCGTGTCGACGCGGATCACGCGGCGGGTGATCGGAGCGAAATATTGGAAGTTCGACGCGGTCTTGAGCACCGCCATCTTCGCCTCGGCCGGCTCGATGCCGAAGGCGCGGTAGACGTCCGGCAGGTTGCCCCCCACGCCGCGAAGCTCGCTCGCAAGCAGCGTGACCGGGCCGATCTCGAACACCGCCGTCCGGCCCATGTCGATCTCGCCATCCTGGTAGCCGGAGACGGCGACCCTGCCGTGGGCGAGGCGCCTGACCCGGCCGGTGACCTCGATCGGCGCGAAGAACGCCGTCGCCGTCTCGGCGCCGACCGGCAGCGTCACGATTGCGCCCTCGCCCGCGTCGAACAGCCGCGCCACGACCTTGGGCGCGATCATCGGCACGAGCGCAGGGCCGCGACTGCGGAGGCGGAGCATCGCCTCGAGGATGACGTTGCTGTCGCCGGCCGCGCCGCCGAACACGGTGTCGCCGGTATCGCTCAGCACGACGAGCCCGTCTGCCTCGGCGTCCGCCATCCGCACGGCCTCGTCCACGGCAACCGCCTCGCGCACGAGGAAGTTGTCGCGCAAGCACCAGGCGAGATCGGCGAGCTCGTCGGCGAGGCGTTCGGCGAGCGCCTGGTCGCCATCCGTCACGACCACGGCCGTCCAGCCTCCCTCCTCGACGTCGAGCCGGGGCTGCATCGGAAACGGAACGGTCTGAAGCACGCGCGGGTCCGCCTCCAGCGTTCGGGCACGGTCGAACCACGTCTTCATCGGGCCACGCGCGGTGAGGAACTGCTCCTGGTGCGTCACGAGCGGGATCTTGCGCATCGCCATGCGGGGCGCGAGCCGCTCGCTCAGGATCCGAAGCAGAAGCCGCGTGCCGATCAGGCCCGTGTCGAACTGGTCATGCGGCTGCGTCCTGTGGCCGACGATCGCATCGACCGAGTCGACCATCCGTCGCGTCACGTTGGCGTGGTGGTCGAGCGCGAGCACGATCGGCACCGAGCGCCCGAGGAGCTCGCGGCACAGCGCGGCCTGGACGCCCTCGACATCGTCTTCCCCCTCCGCGGCGCAGGCCCCGTGAAGCTGCAGCGCAAGCCCGTCGAGCCTGCCGGCGGCGGCGAGGCCAGAGCGTATCCGGTCGAGGAAGAAGGCGTGCGCGGAGCGGTCGATCCGGCCTCCGGCGACGGCATGGGCGCGGATGATCGGCACCGTCTCGACTGCCATGCCGCTCTCGGCGACGGCGGCGAGATGGCCGGCGATCTGCCCGGTCGAGCCGGCACGGGCGAGCACCTCCGCGCCTTCGTACAGGCCGAAAGCAGCGTAATCTTCGAGCGTGGTCGGCTGCGGATTGAAGTCGTTCGTCTCCTGCGAGATGTGGATCAGGCCGATGCGGAGAACGGTCATGCGGTTTCTCCCTGCGGCCGCCGCGCCGCCTCAGGCCCAAGGGTCGGGGTCGAGCGGGGCGATCGGCCGGCGCAGCCGCCTGTACGTCACCGTCGTCGGGTCGTGCGGGAAGGGGCCGAAACTGTCGAGGTAGTGGATCTCCGCCGCGACCTTCGAGAAGGCGGCGGCGAAATGATTCGAGGACTTGACGACCACCATCTTCTTCCGCGCGAGATCGATGCCGAGGGAAAGTGAAGGCGGGCGGGCTGAAGGTTTGCACCCGCTTGCTGCCAAGCACGATGTCAAGGCTGCCGATCGAGACCGACGCTGCCGGCCCGAAGGAAACGCGGCTCTGCTCGAAGGGGATGACGAGATCGTCCGTCACCGCGCTCACGGTTGCGTGCACATCGACCGGCGTGCCGGAGACGGGCGTCGCCTTGCCGCCGATCCGGAGCCACACCTCCGATCCGGGCCCTGCGGCGCGGCAGATCGAGACCGCGATCGGGTCCCACAGGACGCCGACGGCGGCCGGAACGTCCGGGTGGCGAAGCAGCGTCTCGATCATGATCGCGCCGTCGCCCGGCACGCCGCCGCCCGGGCTGTCCCAGCGGTCGCCGAACGCGATCGGATACGCCGGCGCGGCGCGCGCGAGCGCCTCGAGGAGGCCCGCTTCGGTCTCGATCGCGGGAAGCGCGAGCCCCTCGCGCACTGCAAGGCCCATCCCCGTCGTGCCGAGCGGGCGAATGCTCGCCCGGTCGACAAAGCCGCGCTCGGCGACCTGTTCGATCGCCTTGGCCGAGAGCACGATGGCGTCGAACTCTTCGCCCGCGAGGATCCGGTCGCGCAGCGCGCCGACCGTGCCGAACGAGACACGGGGGCGCTCGCCGATCCAGGCGCCGGAGGCAAGCAGCGACTCCACCGCTGTCTTCACCGCTCCGGCCGCGAGGAACACACCGCCGGTCATGCCGTGCGTTCGAGGATGGAGAGGCCGCGGTTGCGGTCGATCACGTAGATCAGGCCGTTGCCGTCGAGGTCGACGTCGTTCGCCTGCGGGCTCCGCTGCCCCGGCGGCGGCTCAGGAAGCCACCAGGCGACCTCGGTCGGGCGCTCCGGATCGGCGATGTCGATCACGCGCAGCCCGCCGCCGAACCAGGCGGTGTAGAGGCAGAAGTCACGCATACGCTCCTGGAACTGGTGCGCGCCGAAGCGATCCCCCGTCGTCACATAGGGGCTCGCCCGCTCCGTGAGGTGCCACACCGAGATCGGCTTGATGGTCGACGGGTCGGTCACGTCGAACAGCCACAGCCCGCCGTGCAGCTGGCCCGGCGTGTGCTCGTGCTCCTCGTCCACGCCGCGGCCACCGCCCGGCCCTTGAGCAGGCCGGGGATGCGCATGAAGGTGTGCGTCGGCTCGGGAAAGGGCGGATGGTAGCGGTATTCGCCCAAGGTCACAGGTCGGGTGATGTCGGAGACGTCGATCGTCCGCACCCCGGCGTACCAGACGGCGGCGTAGAGGATGTCGCCATCCTTGAGCGCGTGGTGCAGGCGGTACTGCTGGCCCGGCCAGGTCGGCGTCTCGCCGGCGGCGACGTTCTGCCCGGGCATCCACCAGCGCGACACCTCGCGCGGGTGCGCCGGGTCCGCCATGTCGTAGATGACGAGGATGTTGCCGACGAACCCCTCCATCTCCGTCGAGATGTAGGCGTAACGGTCATCGAGATCGAAGCGGTGCACGCCGACGCCGCCGGTCTTGTGGTGCACGACCAGCCTCGGCCGCGTGCGGTCGGAGATGTCCCATACCCGGAACCCGCCCTCGGGATAGGGCAGAGCGGTGAGCGAGGCGCGCAGCTTCGGCATCAGCTCGGGCTTCACCGGCAGCTCGGCGGCGATCTCGGCCTCGGTCGGTTCCCATCCCAGCGTCGCGCGGAGCCGCGCCTCGACCTCGGGGATCCGGCGCGCGCGCCTGAGCGCATGCCGGTCGTTCTGCTCGACATTGGTGACCATGATGTCGCCCGCGACGCGCACCTTGTGGGTGTGCGAGTGATCGCCCTCGAGATCGATGGTCGAGACGACGCGCGGGTCGCGCGCATCCGAGACGTCGATGATGGTCGTCCCGTGCGGCGGCTTCATGTGGCTGACATAGGCGTAGCGCCCCTCGACGCGCACCTGGCCGCCGCCCGGGATGTCGAGCCAGGCGATCGCGCGGATGTTCCGGCTGTCCACCGTCTGCGGAAGCGTCATGGCCTTGCTTCCTTCGCCGCCGCCTCGCGCCGCGCGAGCTGCCGGTCGCGCCAGATCGGCAGAACCACGGAGACGACGAGCAGCGCCCAGAGCACGTTGCCGACCGTGCTCGAGAACAGCACGAGCGGGTCCCTTTGCCCGATGCGCAGCGCGCGCAACAGATAGCGCTCGAACACTGGCCCGAGCAGGACGCCGATCAGGATCGAGGTGACGTGATACTTCGTCTTCGTCGCGATGTAGCCGATCAGCCCGAAGACGAGCGCGACCCCCATGTCGAAGGCGTATTCGCGGTCGGCGAAGGCACCGATCGTGGTCAGCCCGAGGATGATCGGCACGAGATAGCGCGTCGGCACGAGCACCACCTTCGCGGCATAGCGTGCGAGCGGCAGCACGAGCGGCATCATCATGATGTAGGCGACGGTCATGGTGACGAAGACGCCGTAGGCGACCTCGGGCGACTCCGTGAACAGGCGCGGCCCGACGACGATCCCCTGATACTGCAGAACGATCATCATCACCGCCGCGGTGGAGCCGCCGGGAACGCCGATCGTCATCATCGGTACGAGCGTTCCGGAGGTGACGCCGTTGTTCGCCGCCTCCGGAGCGATCACGCCCTGGGGATGGCCGGTGCCGTACTTCTCGGGCGTCTTCGAGAACAGCCGCGACTGCTGATAGGCGACGAAGGCGGCGATGTAGGCGCCCGCACCGGGCAGGATCCCGATCACGAGGCCGATGAAGGCCGTCCAGGTGATGTGCCACCAGTTCCTGAGGCTCATCCAGAGCCCCTCGATCGTGTCGGCCCAGCGCGCCCCGGCCGCGCTCTCGCGCGCCGCTCCTTCGGCGACGATCGTCTCCTCCTCGACCATGGCGAGCGCCTCGCCGATCGCGAACTGGCCGATCAGCACCGGAACGAGCGGCAGACCGTCATAGAGCTCGAGCAGGCCGAAGGTGGCGCGCGGCGTCGAATAGACCGCGTCCGTTCCGATCGCGCCGAGCATCAGCCCGAAGCAGCCGCCGATCAGCCCTTTCAGCATGTCGCGCGCCGCGATCACCGCGATCAGCGTCAGCCCGAACAGGATGATCACGACCATCTCGACCGACCGCAGACGCAAGCTGAGATCGGCAAGCAGCGGCAGGAAGGCGAGCACGGCGACGGAGGTGATGAGCCCGCCCGCGACTGAGGCGACGAAGGAGAGCACGAGCGCCTGCTGGCCCTTTCCCTTCTTCGTCATCTGATAGCCGTCGATCGTCGTCGCTGCCGCGCCGCTTGAGCCCGGGATGTTGACGAGGATCGCCGGGATGCCGCCCGAGAGGTGGTTCGCGCAGTAGAGCGAGACCATGAAGGCAAGCGCGGCCTCGATCCGCATCGCGAGCGTCACGGGCAGAAGGATGATCAGCGTGTTCTGCGGGCTGAATCCCGGCAGCACGCCGACGATCAGCCCGAGCAGGATCCCCGGCCAGATCGCCCACCACAGCCCCCACGAGCGGGCGAACAGGTCGAGGAACAAACCCGCGTCCCAGCCAATCTAGCAACGCTCCGCACGAGCGAGGGTCATTCCGAGAGCCCGAGCCCCGTTCGTGCGAACAGCGCCCGCTCGAACGGCCCCTGCGGGAGCCGCGTGCCGATGAAGACCATCAGGCTCGCCCACACGATCAGCGGCAGCGCGACCGAGACGCTGATCAGGCTCGGCCAATGGCGCGCGCCCATCACCCACATCGCGGCGAACAGCATCAGCGCGAGCGCGATCGATGTGCCGAGCGGCTCGAGGAGGAGCAGGAAGGCGAGGATGATCGCGATCAAGGCGAGGCGCTTGCAGTTGGCCTCTGTCCAGCCGCCGAAGTCGATCGCGAGCGAGGCCTCGCCGCGCGCGAGCTGCACCCCGATTCGCACGAGCAGAAGCGTGACGAGGACGGGGAGGATGCCGCCAACGACGATTCCGTTCGCCTTCGCTTCCCAGCTCAGCTCCGTGACCGTCCAGAAATAGTTGCCCGTGAACGCGACTGCGAGCACCGAGATGATCAGCTCGGTTCCGGCGGCGCGCTTGCGCATCGCCGATCAGCCGCGCCGGGCCGTCAACTGCGCCTGGAAGCGGTTGGCAAGCTCGATCATCGCGAGCGCGTACTCCGTGCACACCGCCCGGTCGCCATACTTCAGCGTCTCGATCGGCGCGCCGGTCTTGACATAGGCCTCGCAGAAGGCCGGGTCGGCATGGGCCTTGGCGGCGGTCTCCTCGAGCAGCTTGAACCGGTCCGGGTAGCGGTCGGCCGCGCGCGCGTGGATCGCCCAGGAGCGCGAGGAGTAGAGATCGGGGATGTTCGTTCCGAACACGGCGTTGATCGGCGGGGCGTTGTTGGTCTTCGCCGCGACGATGTTCTCGCGGTTGAACACGCCGAGGACGCGCAGCCGTTCCGCTCGCGCTACGACACCCGCGATCGGCAGCACGCCGATGTCGACCTCGCCGCTCATCACCGCGACCAGCGTCGGGTTCCCGCCGGCGTAAGGGACGAGGTTGAACCGGCTGCCCGTCGCCTCGCCGAGCGCGAGGATGCCGATCGAGGCCGGATGGGGGATCCGGCTCGTCGCGGTGTTCAGCGGCCAACGCTTCGCCTCGGCGACGACGTCCTCGATGCGTCGGAACGGGCTCTCGTTACGCACGAACACGCATGAATCGTCGACGTCGATGCGGCAGAAGTAGATCAGGTCGTCGGGGAACCGGAAGCGCGGCTTCTGCAGCGCGTACATGATCATCTCCAGCCCCATGTTGCCGAACAGCAGGTTGTAGCCGTCCGGCTCGCGCCGGCCGGTGTAAAGCTCGTAGCCGACCTACCCGGCAGCGCCCGGGAAGAACTCGTACTCGAACTGCCGCCCGAGCAGCCTGCTCCAGGCGTCGTCGAAGCTGCGGGCGAGCCGTTCCGCCCCGCCTCCCTGGCCGGTCGGGATCACGACCCGAAAGTTCCGAGTGGGGAACGCACCTTGAGCGGCGCCCGAGCCCGGAAGGGCTGCGGCAAGCGCGGCGGCGGAGAGGCCGGCAAGCGTAGCGCGGCGGCCGGGCATCAGAGGAGGATGCGTCATCGTTATGTTCCTCCCTTCTCTCGGCTCAGGGCCGAGTGCCGGTGTAGACCGGGGCAGGCTGGGCAAAGAAGGACGCGAGGATGTGCTGCACGAGGCGGTAGTTCTTCTGCTGGAGCTCGCATGCGCGATCCCGGGCATCACGGCGAACTGCTTGTCCGGGTTGGGCAGGCGGCGGAAGAACTCGATCAGGTCGTCGATCGCGGCGATGCCGTCATACTCGCCGCGCATCACGATCGTGGGGCAGGTGATCCTCTCCGGGTCCACCACCGGCAGATTGAGGCACATGTCGACATAGGTGCCGATCGGCACGCTGTCGTCGAGGGCGAGGATCGCGTCGGCGAAGGCATCGACCACGTCATCCTTGGCCGTGCCCGGATGGTCGCGCGTGAAGATCGAGTGCACGAAGGCGCGGTCGATCGGGCGGCGCTTGCCGCCGGCGAGGTATTCGGGGAGCTTCTTGCGCCGCTGTTCGAGGGTTGGGCTTCCCTTCCCGGTCCAGACGAAGGCATCGAGCGCGAGGCGGGCGACGCGGCCCGGGTTGCGCTCGGCGAACAGCGCCGCCTTCAGCGCCCCGGACGAGATCCCGTAGACGAGCAGCGGCCCGGCCCGTCGCGTCGCCTCGATGTGTCTGCGGCGGCGAGGAGGTCGTCGGCTCCGGTCGAGATGTCGCAGGTGATGTCGCGGTGTTTCGAGGACCGCCCGTAGCCCTCGTTGTCGATGCACCAGCAGTCGTAGCCCGCGCGAGCGAACACATCCATCACCGAAAGGTCCGGCCGGCCGGGCACCTGAAGGTCGAAGGTCGGGGTGGAGGCCATCGACGAGCCGTGCACGAAGGGGATCGTGCCGCGCTTGCCGGTCGGTTCACCGACGAACTTCTCCCAGAGGAAGAGACGCACGTCTCCCTTGTTCGTCCAGTGCTCAAGGCCGGTCACAGGCGCGAGCGGCTCGCGAACGGGCGAGCCGAAGCCGGGCGCAGTGTCACCCATGCGTCCTCCGAACGTTTCCCCGTCAGGTGCATCCGCGCGAGGGCGGAGCATCTCGCCTTTCTGTCAACTGTTGGCACGAGCTTCGAGACCGCACGCGTGTTTGTCAATCCCCGCCAGGGAGGGAGGCAGCGATCCGGGGCGTCCAGCCCGCGGGGAGCAAGGACGGATCGTCGGCGCGAAGATGCGCCCACCCGATGCCGGCGCTGCCGAGCATCAGCCCAGGGGTCATCGCGCCGCCGCCGGGAATGCCTGATCGCCAGCGCCGCTCCGGCCCGACATCGTTCCGGATGAACGCGGTGATCCGGCGCATAAGCGCGAGCGCCGCCGGGTCCGGCGCGAGGCGATGGGCCTCGGCGAGCAGGTCGACCACGCCCGAAAGCCCCTGGCAGAGGCTCGCGTTGGTGCGGTCTCCGCCGCCCGGGCCGGTGGGCAGGGAAAGGATGCGCTCCGCGTCCTCGGCCACGGCGGCGAGCGCGGCGGCCGCATCGGCCCGGCAGAGCGGGTCGTCGAGACCGGCGGCGATTGCACGCAGGCGCTCCTGCGCAATTCCGACGGAGCCATGGCACCAGAAATGCGGATAGAAGGGGCCAGCTGGCCCCATCGCGTCGTGGCGCAGGTCGGCCCAGCTTCCGTGCTCGGGCGAGAACCAGCCGCGCTCGAAGCCGCGTGCCGCCTGCGCCGCCTCCGCCCAGGCGCTCTCCCCGGTTGCGAGCGCGGCGAGGCGAGAGCGCGCGAGCGCCACACCGGCGGCGCCATGCCCGAGGCCGCAGAGATGCTCCCGCCCGCCCGGCACGCTCGGCCAGGCGAGGCCGGTCGGGGCGGCTTCGGCGGCGGCAAGCAGAGAGCGGCCGAGCAAGAGGGCGCGGGCGAGCCAGCCGCCATCGAGGTCGTACGGGAGCGCCTCGACGAGGCCATGCACGACGCCCGCGAGCCCGCCGAGCAGATCCGCCGGGGCGGCGCCGGAGGCCGCGGCCGCGAGGGCCTCGCTCGAGGCCGTCTCGATCGCCTCGACCGAGGGCGGAACGAGCGCCGGCTCCGCGAGCACTTGGGCGAGCTCGAGACCGACCAGCCCGGGGCCGAGCCGCCCGGAATGGAGCGACCATCCTTCCGCGCGCGCCAGGGCGTGTCGAAGCGCGCCAAGAGCCGTGCCGCGCAGGCCATCCTCGCCTGAGATCCGCGCCGCGTAGCCGAGGGAGCGGGCGATCCCGGCCGAGCCTTCGGAGAGGTCCCCGCCGAGCACGGCCTGGCGCGGCGGCAGGCCGAGCCTCGGCGCCGGCACCGCGCCGACAAACGCGCACATCCCCCCACCAGACCGCGCCCCGGGCGATCTCGCGCGCGATCGCAAGCCCCGTCTTGCGGTCGATCGCCGAGCCGACGCTCTCAGCCATCGGCGACCGCCGCCCAAGGTGTCGCGAGATCAAGGCCCTGCTCCGCGAAGGCGCGCGCGACCGCCTCGCGCCAGAGTGCAGCGTCGCCGAGCGCCTCGGGCCGCGCCCATGCAGCCGCGGCGAGCAGGGCGCAGCGGCTCTGACCGAAGCTCATCCCCCCTCCCGGGTCGTCGGCACGGGCGATTCCGGGGGCGAGCGGCTCGGTGAATGGCGGGCCGGCGCGGTCCTCGAGCCGGGGCGCGAGCGCCTCGAACAGCGCCGCGAGCCACGACGCGCTCCGGACGGGCGCGTAGAACACCGCCACATCACGCCTGCCTGCACGGTGCTCCCCGGCAAGAAGCTTGGCGGCCCAGGCGCGCTCGGCCGGGGCGTGGGCGGCGAGCGTCGCCGCGGCGGCGAGCTCCGACCCCGACGCGACCTGCAGATACCAGCGGCTCAAGCCGCGCGGGGAACGATCCGGCCACACCGGCGACCAGAGATGCCAGAACCCGCCCTGCGGCCCGTCGCGCAGCGTCGCGGCGAGCGCCGCCTGGCCGGGTCGCGGCGCGACCCTCGGCGCTCCGACCGGTGCCCAGGCGAGCGGCGGGGCATCGCGCAGCGTGTCGCCGCGCCGAAGCCGCGCCGCACCGGGAGCACCGGGGCAGGGCCCCTCGATGGTCCATCCGGGCTCGAACGCCTGGGCGGCAAGCGCCATCGCCCGGTAGGCGGAAGGAGCGGGATAGCGTCGCCGTTCCCCCGTCGTTTCGTGGAACCAGCGGTCGTAGAGGAGCGACGCGAGCGGGTCGGTCCCGTCCTCCGCCTGGGCGAACGGCCGCGCCGCGGCGAGCAGCGCCCGTGCCGCCTCGAGCGCCGCGGCAATGGCGCCGTCCGTCATGCGAGCGCGGCGACGGCGCGTGCCGTCACCGCTTCGGCGAGCGCGAAGGCGTTAGCCGCTGCGACGAGCACCGGGCGCACGGCCTCGAGGGCGCCTCCCGGCGGATGAAGCGAGGCCCGGGTGAGAGCCGACATCAGGAGCCACGCCCCGGAGTAGAGCACCGTGCGCTGCGCAAGCGCCGGGGCAGGCAGGCGCGCCGCCTCGGCGTAAGCCGCGATCCAGAGGCGAAGCGCCACCTCCGTGGCCTCCGTCCAGGGCACCTCGCCGGCGGCGAGCAGGAGCCGCGAGAGCGGGCCCGCGAGGTCGCAGGCCGGGTCGCCGATCCGCGCCATTTCCCAGTCCACAACCGTCGCGCGCGGCGGCGTGGCGTCGTCGTCGAGCAGGATGTTGTCCTGCTTGAGGTCGGCATGGATTAGGCAGAGCCGGCGCCAGGCGCCGCGGGCGCGACGCAGCGACGCGACCGTCCCGGGCGCGGCAGCGGCGGACAGGATGTCGGCAAGCGGCCGCGTCGACCACAGCTCCCGCGGCGAGCCGCCGTCGAACAGGCGAAGCGCCCAAGGAACCGGCACCTCGAGCGTGTCGTGCCGCGCGGCAGCGGGGGCGGCGAGGTCGCGCGTCGCGCGGTGGAAGGCGGCGAGCGGCGCGGCAAGCGCGGCGACAAGCCCGGGCCACTGCTCCTCGGCCGGGCCGTCCCTGAGCGCCGGGGCGCCCGGGGCGACCTCGGTTGCGATCACCGCGCCGTCGCCGGTCCAGTCCAGTCGTTTCGGAACGAGAGCGGCGACGGCCTCGCGGCGCGCGGCGAGCGCGAGCACCGCCGCCTCGCGCGCCGCCTCGCCGTCGGTGCCGCCGCGGCTCGGGCCGAAGGACTTGACCACCGCGCGCGGCACGCCGCCGACGCTGACCCGCCACACCGGGTGCGACAGCCCGATCGGCTCGGCGAGAACCCCTCTGCGGACGGCCTCCTCGGCCGTGACGATCCCGGCCCGGAGCAGGGCCGGGATCACCTCCTCAGGCAGCACGGAGAGCCGTCGTCACGACTCGTCGAACCAGCTCTCGTCGTACTCGAAATACCCCTCCGGCGGCTGGTCCGGCCTCGGCGCCTGTTGCTCCTCCCCGTCCTCGTCTTGGGTGATCGGGCCCGGTCGCGCGACGGTGCCGGGAAGCGTCGGCGACACGACCGGGCCGGTGACCGTGCCGGTCGGGCGGGCAACGACCGGCCCCGTCGTCGGGGTGACGACGACGGTCGGGGTGATCACCGTCACCGTCGGCGCGCAGCCTGCGATGCTCACCTGGCAGCCGCCCGGCGTGGACGGGCAGCCATCCACCGCCGAGGGGCAGGCGGCGAAGGTCGGGCACTGGGTGACCGCGGAGGCGACGCAGCCCTGGCCCGGAACGGTCGGGCAGGCCAAGGCCACGGAGGGTGCGCACGCGATCACCACCGAGGGCTGGCAGATCACGGCGGCCGAGGGCTGGCAGGTCGGCCTTACGGTCACGCAACGGGTGACGACCGACGGCTTTCAGGCCGCGACCCGGCTTTGGCAGCTGACGATCACGGATCGCGAGCAGACGACCGGGGATGAGGGCGTCAGCCCCGGGCTCGGCACGCAGTTGACCGCCGCGTGGCTGTCGAGCTTGCCCGCGCCCAAGGCAGTGTTCGGCACCGGCCAGGTCTGCGCATCCGACCGCGCCGTGCTCTCGAGGCACTGGCGTATCTGCTCCTGCCTGCGGTTGCGGTTCTTCCGGAACATCAGGGCGATGGTGCCCGTGATGTGCGGCGCGGCCATCGAGGTGCCGCCCATCCCGACATAGGGGTCGGCCGAGCCGAAATGGCCCCGTGCCGAGATGATGCTCTGGCCGGGGGCGGCGAGCGTCGGCGCCTGCCGCCCGTTACGCCTCGGGCCGCGGCTCGAGGTCGAGGCGAGGCTGCCCACACCGGCGCCGCGCGTGACGTAGTTCGCCGCCGTAATCACCTTTCGCGCCGTGCCGGGGGTCGAGATCGTCCGCGCGCTGGTGACGTGCGGGGCGAGGAAGCGGGGGATCGGCGGGCCGCGCTGGATCCAGGCATCGAAGCGGCCGCCGCCCGGGCAGGACACGCCGGTCAGCCTCAGCCGCCAGTTGCCCGCGGCGATGGTCGCCGCCGAGCCCGGCTGCATCGTGATGAAGATCCGCTTGTCGCCGTTGAACGGATCGTTGTTCCGGTGGTCGACGCGGACGGTGTTCCCGCCCGGAAAGGCGAGGTTGGCAACCGCGCCGACATTGACCGGCCCGCGCACAGTTCCCGCCGGATCGACGATCGAGATCCGGAACGTATCGCTGCCGCGATACCAGAGGTCGATCTGGTCCGGCGTGTTGTTGCCCGGCGGCTGGTTGAGGAGCACATCGACCGTCGCCCCGGTCGCGACCGTTCCTTCGGCGTGGATGTCGTCGGCCCCCGCATTGCCGGCCGACTTGACGAAGGCGCGGCCGGGCGCGCCGAGCAGGTTGTCGATGCCGCGCTCGAGCAGGCTCGTGCCGTCATGCGGCCCGAGATTGTCGCCGAGGCTCATGTTGACCACCGCCGGCTTGTTGAGCGTGCCGGCGCGGGTGAACACGTAGTTCACGGCATCGAGCGCGTTCGAGGAGGTGCCGAGGCCCTCCGAGCCGTTGTTGGCGACCGCGACGACGATCAGATCGGCCTCCGGGGCGACGCCGACGAAGCTGAAGGCAGGCTTATCCTGGCCCGCGGCGGAGCCGTCACCGGCGGCGATTCCCGCCACATGCGTGCCATGGAAGGGCGGCGGGTCCTGATGCCGCACCGTGTTGCAGGGGGTGGCGGAGGCGAGTGCGCCATCGATCTGCGCCTTGCTGTATTCGACGCCGTAGCCGAACGGAGCCGGGCTCGCTTCGCCCGGGCGCGGCGCAAGCCCCTGCGCCCAGAGGAACAGGATCCGGCTCGTTCCGTCCGGATGACGGAACGACGGGTGGGTGAAGTCGATTCCCGAATCGACGATGCCGACGATCACGCCCGCGCCGCGCCGCCCGGGCGGGCCGACATGGACGAGATTGGCGCGACACTCGACCACGCTGAGGTCGAGATCGGGCTGCAGGATCCGCGCCGCCTCCATCCGTTCCACTTCGGCGATCTCGAACGGGGGGGCGAGCCTCTCGACCGCGATCACCCCGCTGATCACGTCGCCGTTGACGGAGCGTATCCTGAGGCCCGCCTTCTCGAGCGGTTCCGTGTCGCCGGCGTACTGGACGAGCACCTGCACGGGCGGCTGCGGCGCCCTACCGCGCCGTGCGGCAGGCGCGGCCTCTCCTTCCGTGACCTCGAGGCCGAAGCGGAGCATCGCCGTCCGGTTGGCGAGGGACTGCGCCCCGCTTTCGCTCAGGAAGGCGAGTTGCGGGTCGAGCTTGCTGGTCATCGGCGTCCTCCTCGGTTGGCGCGGGCGGCGCGCGCGTGACCTAAACCGCCTGGCGGGGGGTGTCTTCGGGGTGGAGCGGGGTCGCCGCCTCGATCCTGACGATGGCGGGATGAGCGGAGATCTCCACGATGCGGCCGAGCCGCGCGCTGCCGGTCAGGACATCCCCGACCACCGAGCGGACGGAGAGGCCGAGGGCGCGGAGCTCGGCGAGCGTCCGTTCCGTCGGCGCAGCGGCGAGGCCGATCATCACTGTCAGCTCCCGATCCGCCTCGAGAGCCGGGTCCTCAAGCATCGCGGCAAGCACCGGATCGAGCTTGGTCGGCATCGCGCCCGTCGCCGCCCAGCGGAAGATTGAAACGCTGCCGCTCAGAGGGACGGTGCGGCGGCGCATGACGGGCAGCGACCATTGCGGATCTGACATGTAACGGTATCGAAGCCTCACTAGAGCGCCGGCCGCGCGAGGGCAAGCGGAGAGTGCAGCCCAGGGTTCGTTCGCAACCCGGCGCGAGCTCTCCTCGGCGCGGGCCTGCCTCGCCCGCTGTCGGATCGGGCGCACGAACCTTGCTCGACCCGTGCCGATCCGCCGGGAGGCTGGTCGGGAGCGTTCCGGCTTCAGACTTCCGCCGCGGGGCTGCGGCGTCGGCGCCTCAGAACCTGAGCGTGAGCGCGGGAACGAAGCTGAACAGGAGGAGCACCGTGAGCCCGACCACGTAGAACGGCAACAGTTCGAGCGAGGTGGCGAGGATCGGCACGCGCGCGATCGTCGTCGAGATGAACAGCGTCGTGCCGACGGGCGGCGTGTAGAGGCCGATCGCGAGATTGAGCACCATCATCACGCCGAGCTGCACGAGATCGAGCCCAATCGACTGCGCAAGCGGAACGAAAATCGGCCCGAGCAGGAGGATCGCCGCCGGCAGGTCGATGAACATGCCGGCCACGAGCATGATCCCGTTCATCGCAAGCACGATCAGCCACGGCTTGCTGAGCGTTCCGGTCGCCCAGGCAGCGAAGGCCTGCGGGGCTTGGACGAAGGTCATGATCCAGCCGACGGCGGCCGAGGCCATGATGACGAGCATCACCACGCCGGTGGCGCGGCCGGCATTGACGAGCGCGTTGAGGAAGCGCCGAAGCGTCATGTCGCGATAGACGAGGGTGGCGACGGCGAGCGCGTACAGCACCGCCATCACCGACACCTCGGTGGGGGTCGCGACGCCGAACCGCAGCGAGGCGAGGATCAGCACCGGCATGGCGATCGCCGGCAGGGCGGCGAGGAGGAGCGAGCCGAACCCCTCGCGCGCGGCGCTTCGATCGGAGACTGGAAAGCCGCGCAGGCGGGCGGAGAGGCTGCACACGGCGAGAAATCCGGCCGCGAGCATCAGCCCGGGCAGCACGCCCGCGAGAAACAGCGCCCCGACCGAGACATTGCTCACGAGCGCGTAGAGGATCATCGGGATCGAGGGCGGGATGAGGATCGCGATCGTCGCCGCGGCGGCATTGTTCGCGGCGGCGAAGCCCGCCGGATAGCCTTCGCGCGTCTGCCACGGGATCAGAACCGAGCCGAGCGCTGAGGCGTCGGACACGGCCGAACCCGAGACGCCGCCGAACACCACCGAGCCGACCACGGTGGTCGCGGCAAGCCCGCCGCGGACGTGCCCGACAGTGGCCGAGGCGAAGGCGATCAGCCCCTGGCCGAGCCGCCCCGACATCATCAGCTCCCCCGCAAGGATGAAGAACGGCAGGGCGAGCAGCGGGAAGGACTGCGTCTGCGCGAACATCTGCTGCACGACGAGTAGGAGCGGCAGCGCCCCATCCGCCCACAGCGCCGCACCGGAGGCGATCAGCAGCGTGTGCGCCACCGGAACGGAGAGGGCGAGCAGAAGGAAGAACACGAGCGTGAGCACGAGGCTCATCGCGACCCCCTCGAGCGCCGAGGCCCGCTCACGTCACCCTGTCCTCGGCCGCCGCCTCGGGCGCGGCGCCCGCTCCGCAAAGAGCCACGCGAAGCGCCATCGTCGCCGCCGAGAGCGCCGTCAGCCCCGCAAGCAGCGTCATCGCCCAGTAGCCGTAGCTGCCGGGAATCCTCAGGATCGTGCTCTGTTGCAGCGCCGCGATCTCTGCCACCTCGAGCGCAAGGAGGGCGAGCCAGAGATAGGCCGAGGCGACGAGGGCGTTGACGGCGACGATCAGGACCTGCCGGCCGCGCTCGGGCAGGGCGCGCGGCAGGATGTCGACGGCGATGTGGCCACCGGCTTGCGCGGCGAGCACGACGCCCGCGGCGATGAACCACGGGAAGACCTGTTCGGGGATCTCCTGCGCCCAGGCGAAGCCGCCGCGTCCGAGCACGTAGCGCGCCACCACATTGGCAGCGAGCACGCCGAGCAGGACGAGACCCGAGGCGACAACGATCGCCCGGCAGAGGAGGGCGACGGCGCGGTCGATCGCGGCCGCCCCGGCAAGCACAACGCGGCCCACGCGCGCCCCGGCGCGTTGGCCTCAGGCGGTCGCCGCCCGGCGAACCTCGCGCACGAACTCGCCGAACGGCTTGCGCTCCCAGGCGTCGAGCACGCCCGCGGTGGCGGCGCGGAAGGCCGGCTGGTTCGTCTCGTTCACCGCCACGTTCGGATTCGCCTTGAACTCGGCGAGCAGCTTCGTGTCGCTCTCGACCATGATCCGCCGGTTCATCGCCTCCGCCTCCTTCATGGCGTCGAGCAGAAGGCGCCAGTCGGCGTCGGTGAGCCGCGCGCGGGCGATGCGGCTGACGAGCACCGGGCTGCACTCCCATTTGTGCGCCGAGAGGGAGATGAAGCGGTTCACCTCGTAGAGCTTCGAGGAGTGGATGTTGGCGAGCGGGTTCTCCTGCCCGTCCACCACACCCTGCTGAAGCGCCACGTAGAGCTCGCTGAAGTTGATCTGCTGCGTGGCCGCGCCGAGCGCCTGAAAGGTGTCGATCGTCGCCGGGTCGGCCGGGGTGCGGATCTTGAGCCCGCGCAGGTCCTCGGGGTTGACGATCGGCCGGCGGCTGTTGGTGATGTGGCGTATCCCGTTGTCCCAGTAGCTGATCAGGAGCAGGCCCAAGGGCTCGAAGCGCCGGGCGAGGTTCTGGCCGACGGCGCCGTCGACGAGGCGATAGGCCTGGGCATTGGTCGCGAACAGGAAGGGCAGGCCGAGAGCGGCCATCTCCGGCACGAGAGACGAGGCAGGACCCTGGCTGTTGACGGAAATGTCGAGGGTGCCGGTGCGCAGGCCGGTCAGCATCGCGAGATCGTCTCCGAGCTGGGCCGCGCCCGCGACGCGCACCTCGATCCGCCCCTGCGAGCGCGTCTTGACGAGCTCTGCGAAATGGTCGGCCGCGACCCAGCGCGGGTTGCCGCGCGCGGCGTTATGGCCGAGGGTGAGGCGGATCTGGCCCTGGCCGCGGGCGATCCCTGGTGCCGCGAGAAGCCCGGCAGCGCCCACAAGCACGCCGCGCCGTGTCGCCTTTGCTGTCTCCTTCATCGGTTCGTTCCTTCCCTGTGGTTGTTGCTGTGCCGTGACGTCCCCTCGGGGCGGCCTCAGTGGATCAGCATCCCGCCGTTGACGTCGATCACCGCCCCGGTGACGTAGGACGAAAGGTCGCTGGCGAGGAAGAGGAAGATCCGAGCCACATCGATCGCCTCGCCGAGGCGGCCGAGCGGGATGCCCTTGCGGATCTCCTCCTTCATCTCGGGGGTGAGCCTGCCGCCGGTGATGTCGGTCTGGATCAGGCCAGGCGTGACGCAGTTGACGCGTATGCCATCGGGCCCGAGTTCGCGCGCCATCGCCTTCGCGAGCCCGAGCACGCCCGCCTTGGCGGCTGAGTAGTGCGGGCCGCCGAAGATTCCTCCCCCCCGCTGGGCGGAGACGGAGCTCATGCAGGCGATCGAGCCCTGCCGGCGCGACCGCATGTGCGGGATGAAGGCCTGGCTGAGGTGGAGAACGCCGGCGAGGTTGACATCGAGCACGCGCTGCCAATTCGCCGGCGTGATCTCCATGATCTTCAACGGCTCGGTGATGCCGGCGTTGTTGATCAGGATGTCGAGATGCCCGAAGGAGTCGAGCACCGCGGCGGCCGCAGCGCGGCAGCTTTCGGGGTTCGTCACGTCGCAGGAGATGCCCAGATGCCCGGGGCCAAGCGAGGCGGCCGCGGCAGCGGCGCCGTCTCCGTCGATGTCGAGGATCGCGACGCGCGCGCCATGCTCGGCGAAGAGCTCAGCGGTCGCGCGCCCGATGCCGCGCGCGGTCGCAGCACCGGAGATGACCGCCGTCCTGTTGGCGAGAAGCACCGTTTCCTCCCCTTGTCTCGACGCGACTATCCCGGGAGAGCGCCTCATCGACAAGTGAGCAAAACCTGCCGATCGATGAGCCCCGCTCACCCTTGCCGTCGCGGCGGGTCGAGCGCCGTGAGTTCGAGCGGCACCCCGAGCTCCCGCCCGAGCCAGTCGACGAACAGCCGAAGCGCCGGTGCGTAGCGTCGGGCGCGCGGGAAGACGAGCCAGTGCCCGACATAGGTCACGTCCTCCGCCCTGCCGGCGAGCGGCCGGACGAGCCTGCCGTCGGCGAGCTCGCGCTCGGCGAAGCGGAGGGATTCGAGCGCCACACCGAGGCCCTCCGCCGCCGCGGCGAGGGAGAGGAAGCTCCGGTCGAAGCGCGGGCCGTTGCTGCGCGGCGCGATCAGGCCGTTGGCGGTGAACCAGTCGGTCCAGCGCACCTTCTTCACCGCGCTCTCGATCAGCGTCTGGCCGAGGAGGTCTTGCGGGGAGCGGATCGCTGCGGCGAGGCTCGGCGCGCACAGCGGTGTCACCGTCTCGGTGCCGAGCGGCAGCACCACGAGCGCCTGGAACGCCTGGGTGCCGTAATATTCCGGCCGCGGCGCGCCATAGACGATGTCGGCATCGAACTCGTCGCCGCGGAAGCGGGTGTAGTCGGCCCCCGCATCGATTCTCACCTCGAGGCCGCGGCACTCGGCAAGCAGGCGCTTCAGCCTCGGCACGAGCCACTTCGCGGCGAAGCTCGGCGCGCAATGCAGCCGAAGCCGCTCCGGCCCGCGCGCGGCGACCGCGCTGATGCCGAGCCGAAGCTCGCCCAAGCCGCGCTCGACATGCGTGATCAACGTCTCGCCCTGAGGGGTGAGGCGTATGCTCCGCCCCTCGCGCGCGAACAGCGCCGCGCCGAGCTGGCTCTCGAGGCCGCGGATCGCGTGGCTGACCGCGCTCGGGGTGAGCCCGAGTTCGGCGGCGGCGAGGCGGAAGGAGCCGGTTCGCGCGGCTGACTCGAAGGCGCGCAGAGCGGAGAGGGGGAGGTGCGGCCGCATCGCGGCCAATGATGAACCGGCTTCACCGATCTCTGCAAACTTCTCTCTTGCCGGTGACTTCGGCACACGCGAGGGATGGACGGAAGCGGGGAGGAGAGACATGTCGAACGTCGACCAGCGCCGGATGGCGGACGCGATCCGCGTCCTGACCATCGATGCCTGCGAGCGTGTGGGCGAGGGACACTGGGGCACCCCGCTCGGGGCGGCGGAGATCGCCACTGCGCTCTTCACCCGGCATCTCCGGTTCTGCCCGTCCGACCCGACCTGGTTCGACCGCGACCGTTTCGTCCTCTCGAACGGCCACGGCTCGATGCTGCTCTACGCCCTGCTCTATCTGACGGGCTATGCCCGGGTGCCGATCGAGGCGATCAGGACCTTCCGGGAGATCGGCTCGGTCTGCCAGGGGCATCCCGAGCGCGAGCCCGAGGCGGGGATCGAGATCACCACCGGCATGCTCGGCCAGGGGATCGCCAACGCCACCGGCATGGCGGTTGCGGAGGCCTATCTGAACCACCTGCTCGGCCCCGAGCTCGTCGACCACCGCACCTACGCTCTCGTCGGCGACGGCTGTTTGCAGGAGGGGATCGCGCACGAGGCGATCTCGCTTGCCGGGCATCTCCGCCTCGGCAAGCTCACCTGGATCTGGGACGACAACCAGATCCAGGACGACGGCGCGGTCGGCCAGTCGATCAGCGAAGACCTCGAGGCGCGTTTCCGCGCCGCGGACTGGCACGTGCAGCGGGTCGACGGCCATGACATCGAGGCCGTCGCCGCCGCGATCGAGGCAGCGAAGCACGACCCCCGCCCCTCGCTGATCGCCTGCCGGACCACGATCGGCCGCGGCGTGCCGGGGCTCGAGGGGACGCGCTACGCCCATGCCGGGCGGCTCACCCGCGAGAACACCGATGCCGCGCGCGCGCGCCTCGGCTGGCCCCACCCTCCGTTCGAGATCCCCGAGGACGTCCTCTCCGCCTGGCGCATGGCCGGCGCGCGCGGCGAGGCCGCCCACGCCGCCTGGGCCGCGCGCGTCGCCGCCCTGCCGCCGGAGCGTCGCGCCCTCCTCGATCGTCTTCGCGAGGGTCGTCTTCCCGAGGGCTGGCGCGACACGCTGCGGACCTTCGCGCGCGAGGCGGCCGGGCGGCGCGAGTTCGGGATCGCCTTCTCGGGCGAGATCGTCGACCGGCTCGCCGGGGTGATCCCGGAACTCTTGAGCGGCGCCCCCGACCTCGAGGCGGCGACGAAGCACAAGCGCTCGCTTTCGGCCTTCACGGCTGAGGATCGCGGCGGCCGCTACATCCACTGGGGCGTGCGCGAGCATCTGATGGGGGCGATGCTGAACGGCATGGTCGCGCATGGCGGGGTGGTTCCCGTCGGCGTCACCTACCTCGTCTTCGCCGACTATGAGCGCCCGACCTTCCGGCTCGCCGCCATGATGGGCCTGCCGACCCTGTTCGTGTTCAGCCATGACTCGATCGGCATCGGCCGCAACGGCCCGACGCACCAGCCGGTCGAGATCCTCGCAAGCCTGCGCGCGATCCCGAACATGCTCGTCTTCCGCCCGGCCGACGGGGTCGAGGCGGCGGAGGCCTGGGAGCTCGCCCTTGCCAACCGCGACGGCCCGTCCTGCCTCGTCTTCCCGCGCCAGATGCTCGGGCCCGTGCGCAGCCGCGAGAGCGCGGGCGAGAACCTCACCGCGCGCGGCGCCTATGTGCTCGCCGAGGCCGAAGGGGGAGAGCGCCGGGCGACGATCCTCGCCACCGGCACCGAGGTCGCGATCGCCCTTGCCGCGCGCGCCGAGCTCGAACGCCAGGGTGTGCCGACGGCAGTGGTCTCGATGCCCTGCTGGGAGCTGTTCGAGCGCCAGGATGAGGCGTGGCGGAAGGCGGTGCTCGGCGAGGGGAGCGTGCGCGTCGCCGTCGAGGCGGCGGTGCGCTTCGGCTGGGACCGCTACATCGGCCCAGATGGCGGGTTCGTCGGCATGAGCGGCTTTGGCACCTCGGGGGCGGAGGAGGAGCTCTACCGCCATTTCGGCATCACGCCGGAGGCAGTGGTGCGCGAGGTCCTCGCGCGGCTCGATCCCGGAGGCTGAGCGACGCGTCCGCGACCGTTCGGGCGGAGCATCGGGCCGACCGCCGGACGCCGTGGAACCGCCCGCGCGCGCGGTGAGCGGGGCCGGGGCGGGGCGGCGCCCCGACCTGCTAAGCGCTTGCGCCGCCGGGCTCCTCGACCGCTTCGCCGCGGGCGAGGCGGCGTAAGACGTGCTTCTGGACCTTGCCCGTCGAGGTGCGCGGGATCGTGGTGAAAACCACCTCGCGCGGCGCCTTGAAATGCGCGATCCGGCCACGAACGAAGGCGATTAGCTCCTCTTCCGTCACCTGCGCGCCCGCCTTGAGCTCGACGAAGGCGAGCGGCGTCTCGCCCCAGCGCTCATCGGGCTTGGCGACGACGGCGGCAGCCGCCACCGCAGGGTGGGCGTAGAGCGCATCCTCGACCTCGATCGAGGAGATGTTCTCCCCGCCGGAGATGATGATGTCCTTCGCCCTGTCCTTGAGCTGGATGTAGCCGTCCGGGTGCAGAACGGCGAGATCGCCGGTGTGGAACCAGCCGCCGGCGAAGGCGGCCTCGGTCGCCGCTGGGTCCTTGAGGTAGCCCTTCATCACCACATTGCCGCGCATCAAGACCTCGCCGAGCGTCTCGCCGTCGGCCGGCACCGGCGCGAGCGTGGCCGGGTCGGCGACGGTAAGCTCCTCGAGAGCAAGATAGCGCACGCCCTGGCGCGCCATCTTCGCGGCGCGCTCGGCCGGCGCCAGCGCGTCCCAGGCGCGCTTCCAGGTGTTCACCACCGCCGGGCCGTACACCTCCGTCAGCCCGTAGACGTGGCAGACCTCGAACCCCGCCTCCGCCATCTGTGCGAGCACGCTCTCGGGGGGCGGTGCGGCGGCGGTGATGAAGAGCGGCCGATGCGCGAGCGCCGGGCGCTCGGCGGGCGGCACGGCGAGCAGGGTCGCCATCACGATCGGCGCGCCGCAGAGATGCGTCACGCCGTGCTCGGCGATCAGCCGCCACATCTCCGGGCCGCGCACGGAGCGGAGGATCACATGCGTCCCGGCAAGGGCGGTGACCGTCCAGGGGAAGCACCAGCCGTTGCAGTGGAACATCGGCAGGGTCCAGAGATACACCGGATGGGGCCCGATCCCGGCGGCGGTGATGTTGCCGAGCGCGAGCAGGTGCGCGCCGCGGTGGTGGTAGACCACGCCTTTGGGCCGGCCGGTCGTGCCGCTCGTGTAATTGAGGCTGATCGCGTCCCACTCGTCCTCGGGCATGCGCCAGGGGGAGGCCGGGTCTCCCTCCGCGAGAAGCGCGGTGTAGGCCACGCCGCCCGCCGTCTCGCCGCGCGCCGCGTCCGGGCAGAGCGGGTCGTCCACCTCGACGATCAGCGGCCGGGTCTCGCAGCGGCCGAGCGCGTCGCGCAACAGCGGCAGGAACTCGCGGTCGGCGATCACCGCCCGCGCCTCGCCATGGTCAAGGATGTAGCCGATCGTTCCGGCATCGAGGCGGGTGTTGATCGCGTTCAAGACCGCCCCTGCCATCGGCACGCCGAAATGGCACTCGAGCATCGCCGGCCCGTTGGGCAGAAGCGCGGCGACGCTGTCACCGCGCCCGATTCCGCGACCGGCAAGGGCCGAGGCGAGACGAACGCAACGGTCACGGAGCGCGCGCCAGTTCGTCGCCTCGTTCGCGTGCACGACGGCCGGATGGTCGGGGAACACCTGGGCCGCGCGCTCGAGGAAGGGAAGCGGCGTCAGCGGAACGAAATTGGCCGGGCGCCGCTTAAGGCCCTGGTCGTAGATGCCGCCCATGCTCAGCGATCCTGCCAGACGGGTGCGCGCTTCTCGAGGAAGGCGTCGATCCCTTCCGCAGCGTCGGCTGCCATCAGGTTCTCCACCATCACCGACGACGCATCCGAATAGGCCGACGCGAGGTCGAGGCCGAGCTGGCGGTGGAAGGCGGCCTTGCCGAGGCGGATGACGAACGCCGAGCGCGCGGCGATCCGTTGCGCGAGCGCGATGGCCTCCTCTCGCGCTGCGCCCTGCGCGACGACCCGGTTGACGAGTCCGATCCGGCGTGCCTCCGCGGCGTCGATCATCTCGCCGGTCAGAAGCATCTCCATCGCCGCCTTGCGCGGCACGGCGCGCGACAGCGCCACCGCCGGCGTGGCGCAGAAGAGGCCGATCGCGACGCCAGGCGTGCAGAAGCGCGCCCCCTCCTCGGCGACCGCGAGATCGGCGGTGGCGACGAGCTGGCAGCCCGCGGCGGTGGCCACCCCGTGGACCGCGGCGATCACGGGCTGCGGCAGCGCGACGATCGCCTGCATCACGGAAGCGCACTCGTCCATCACCGTGCGGAAGAAGGCCCTGCCCCCGTCGGCGTCGGCGCGATGGGCGCGGAGCTCGGCAAGGTCGTGCCCGGCGCAGAAGGCGGGCCCTGAGGCGGCGAGAACGACGGCACGCACCCCCCTCTCTTGGGCGATCTCGGCGAGCGTGCGTCGCAAGGCCTGCAGAAGCGCGAGCGAAAGACCGTTGCGACGCTCCGGCCGGTTGAGCACGAGCAGGGTGACGCCGCCGGGGCGGTCCTCGCGCAGGAGCTCAGGCGGCGCTTCGTTGGCGACGTTCATGGCGACCCTCCCCTCCGGCCGCATGAGGAACGCGGCGCGCGCGAGAGACTACACCACCGCCCCGGCGGCGGCGCGTTCGGCGAAGCCCGCAAGACGCCCGGCGATCACCCTGCCGACGGCCTCGACCGCGGCACGGCCGGGGTAGCGCGCCCGCCACACGAGCCGAACCGTCCGGCCGGCGCGTCGTGCGAGCGGCCTGAGCACGATCCCGGCATCCTGTGCCGCCCCTGCGGCAAGGGCGGGGATGAGCGTGGTGCCGTAGCCGGCAGCGACCATGTTGAGAAGCGTGGGCAGGCTCGCCGCGCGCAGCGCCCCGCCGATCCCCCCCTCGTGACCGCAGGCGGCCAGAGCCTGGTCGCGCAGGCAATGCCCGTCGGAGAGAACGAGGATGTCAGGGGCGAGCTCGGACTCGGCCACCACCGGGCGGCTCGCGAGCGGATGGTCGGGCGGCAGGGCGGCGAGGAACGGCTCGTCGAACAGCGCCCGGCTCTCGAGGTCGGCGTGCTCCACCTCGGTCGCGAGCAGCGCGGCCTCGAGCGCGTGCGCGCGCAGCCGCTCGGTCAGCGCCGCCGTCTGGTCCTCCCACGGCTCGATCTCGAGCGCGGGCAGCGCCTCGCGCAGGGGAGCGAAGACGAGCGGCAGGAGATAGGGCGCGAGGGTGGGGATGATGCCGAGCCGGAGCCGGCCGGCGAGCGGGTCGCGCAAGCTACGGGCGATCTCGAGGATCGCCTCCGCTTCCGCCACGGCGGCGCGCACATGGCCGATCAGCCGGTCGCAGGCCGGGGTCGGAACCACCGACCGGCTCGAGCGTTCGAACAGGACAAGGCCAAGCTGCTCCTCGAGCTTACGCAGCTGGACCGACAGCGTCGGCTGGCTGACGCCGCAGGCAGCGGCCGCCCGCCCGACATGACGGTGCTCGGCAACAGCGAGCACGTAGCGGAGGTCGCGGAAGGTGAGATGGTCCACCATGATGCGATCGAGGCAATCATAGATCCTGCCTATCGCATTCGTCAGCATCAGGTGCTTCCATTTATCATCCCAGCGCGGCTAGGGTGCGCGGGCTGAAAGCCGGCGGGGTGACCGCGGCGCGAGACCGGCCGACCCGACACCTCGCGCGCACGCGGCGAACCTGACGTCGGCATCGCGGCTGAAGAGCCCGACCGGCCGCGCGCGTCGACCCGTCGCGCTGGCCCGGCCGGGCGAACGGAGCGGAGAGAGGAGAGAGCCATGGACGGACTGGGTGGGCAGAGCGCCGGCAAGTGCCCGGTGATGCACGGTGTGCGCCCGAACGCGACCTTCGCTGGCCGGACGAATCGCGACTGGTGGCCAAACAACCTCAACCTGCGGATCCTGCGCCAGCACTCGTCGCTCTCGAACCCGATGGACGCCGACTACGACTACCGCAAGGCGTTCCGGAGCCTCGACTACTGGGCGCTCAAGCGCGACCTCGAGGCGCTGATGACCGACTCCCAGCCCTGGTGGCCCGCCGACTGGGGCCACTACGGCCCGCTGATGATCCGCATGGCCTGGCACGCCGCCGGCACCTACCGGATCGGTGACGGCCGCGGCGGCGCCTCGACCGGGGCGCAGCGCTTCGCCCCCGAGAACAGCTGGCCCGACAACGCCAATCTCGACAAGGCCCGGCGCCTGTTGTGGCCGATCAAGAAGAAGTACGGCGACAAGATCTCCTGGGCCGACCTCTTCATCCTCGCGGGCAACGTCGCGCTCGAGTCGATGGGCTTCAAGACCTTCGGCTTCGGCGGCGGCCGCGTCGACATCTGGGAGCCCGAGGAGGACATCTGGTGGGGCCCCGAGGACACCTGGCTCGGCGACCGGCGCTACAGCGGCGATCGCGAGCTCGCCAACCCCCTCGCCGCTGTGCAGATGGGCCTCATCTACGTCAACCCCGAGGGGCCGAACGGCCGCCCCGACCCGCTCGCCGCGGCGCGCGATATCCGCGAGACCTTCGCGCGCATGGCGATGAACGACGAGGAGACGGTGGCGCTCACCGCCGGCGGCCACACCTTCGGCAAGTGCCACGGCGCCGGCGATGCTGCTCTGGTCGGCCGCGAGCCCGAGGGGGCGCCGATCTGGCAGCAGGGCCTCGGCTGGAAGAGCCGGCATGGTTCGGGCATGGGCGCAGACACCATCACGAGCGGCATCGAGGGCGCCTGGACCCCCACACCGACCAAGTGGGACAACAGCTACTTCGACATGCTGTTCGGCTACGACTGGAAGCTGACGAAGAGCCCCGCCGGTGCCTGGCAGTGGATCCCGACTGACCCTGCGGCGGCGACCCTCGTTCCGGACGCGCACGACCCAACGAAGCGCCACCCGCCGATCATGACGACGGCGGACATGGCGCTGAAAATGGACCCGATCTACGAGCCGATCTCGCGCCGCTTCCACAAGGATCCGGCCGCCTTCGCCGACGCCTTCGCGCGCGCCTGGTTCAAGCTCACGCACCGCGACATGGGGCCGAAGGTGCGCTATCTCGGGCCCGAGGTGCCGGCGGAGGACCTGATCTGGCAGGACCCGATCCCGCCCGTTGATCACCCGCTCATCGATGCCGACGACATCCGGGCGCTGAAGGCGAAGATCCTCGCCTCCGGCCTCTCGATCCGCGAGCTCGTGATGACGGCCTGGGCCTCGGCGGCGACCTTCCGCGGCTCCGACAAGCGCGGCGGGGCCAACGGCGCGCGCATCCGCCTCAAGCCGCAGCGGGACTGGGAGGCGAACGAGCCCGAGCAGCTCGCCAAGGTGCTCGGCGTGCTCGAGCGAATCCAGGCCGAGTTCAATGCCTCCGCCACGGGCGGCAAGAAGGTGTCGCTCGCTGACCTGATCGTGCTCGGCGGTTCGGCAGCGGTCGAGGCGGCGGCCAAGGCGGCCGGCCATGACGTCGAGGTGCCGTTCACGCCGGGCAGGATGGACGCCTCGCAGGAGCAGACCGACGTCGAGAGCTTCGCGGTTCTCGAGCCGATCGCGGACGGGTTCCGCAACTACCTCAAGAGCGGCTATGCGGCGGCGGCGGAGGAGTTCCTGATCGACCGGGCGCAACTGATGACGCTCACCGCTCCGGAGATGACCGTCCTCGTCGGCGGCATGCGGGTGCTCGAGGCCAATGTCGGGCGGACGAAGCACGGCGTGTTCACGACGCGGCCCGGGACGCTGACGAACGACTTCTTCGTCAACCTGCTCGACATGGGGACGGAATGGTCCCCAACCTCGGAGGCCGAGGATCTGTTCGAGGGGCGTGACCGCGCGACCGGTGCGGTGAGGTGGACCGGCACGCGGGTTGACCTGATCTTCGGGGCCAACTCCGAGCTCCGCGCGATCGCGGAGGTCTATGCCTGCGACGATGCCGGGCCGAAATTCGTGCGCGACTTCGTCGCGGCCTGGACCAAGGTGATGAACCTCGACCGGTTCGACCTGCGCGACTGAGCGCGGTCGCCTCGATGGTGCGGGCGCGGCGGGACTTGCCGCGCCCGTTTTGTTTTTTCGAAGGGGAGGTGCATCCCGGCGCATGCGCCGGGCGCATTTCGCTCTTGCGCCCGCGGCGCGCACGCCGCATTGGTCATGCGTCAACGGGCGCGTGGGCCCTCCGCGGCAGAAGCAGCGCCCGAGCCGAGGGAGACGTCACGCATGCTCGATCGCCGCCAGGCCCTTCGCCTCGCCCTTGCCGCCGGGCTTCTGCCCGCTTCCGCCCGGGCCCAGACCGGGCCGGGCTGGCGCGCGACCCGCCCCGTCCGCCTCGTTGTCCCGTTCGCTCCGGGCGGGTCGAACGACATCGTTGGCCGGATCATCGCCGACACGGTGGGGCAGATCCTCGGCCAGCCGATCGTGGTCGAGAACCGTGCCGGGGCCGGGAGCATGATCGGCGCGGAACACGTCGCGCGTTCCGCCCCTGACGGCTACACGGTCCTGATCAACAGCGCGCATGCCGCCGTGCCGGCGATCGTCGCCCGGGTTCCCTACAACACCGTCACTGACTTCGCCGGCGTGGCGGTGGCCGGCTTCTCGCCGCATGTGCTCGTCGTCAACCCGCAGCTTCCGGTGCGCACGGCGCAGGAGCTGATCGCTCTGTTGCGTGCCAACCCGGGCAAATACAACCTCTCCACCGCCGGTCGCGGCAGCGGCGCCCATATCGCGGCCGAGCTGTTCCGGGCCGTCACCAAGGTTGATGTCGAGGTGATCCATTACCGCGGCGGCGGCCCGAGCGTTGCCGCCCTGGTCGCGAACGAGTCGCAGCTCGGCTGCCCGACCATGGCCTCCTCGATCGGCCAGGTGCGCGGCGGCAGCCTGCGCGCCCTTGCCGTGCTTGCCGAGCAGCGCTCGAGTGCGCTTCCCGACGTGCCGAGCGCGGTCGAGGCCGGCATTCCTGAGGTCGTGTTCGAGGAGTTCTTCCCGATCGTCGCCCCGGCGGCCACGCCCGCACCCGTGCTCGACGCTCTCGGGGCGGCGTTCCGCACGGCGATTCAGCAGAACGCCGCCAAGCTCACCGAGATGGCCGGCGTCACGCCGCGGGCGGGCTATGAGACGCCTGAGCAGGTGATGGCGCTGGTGCGCGAGGGGGTGGAGCGCTACACGGCGATCCTGCGCGCTGCCGGGGTTCAGCCGGAGTAGCGCTCCGGCTCCGGCCCGGCGCCGGAACCGCGTGCCCGCGCCGCCGGGACCGGCGCGGGCAGCGTGCCGGCCTGACCGTCCAGCGTGGCGCAGATGCGCGCAGGGCGGTGCCGGGGTGTGCGCGGGCAGGGCAGGCGCCAGGGGTTCGCGCGGCTCGCGTCCGCCGAGCGGTGGGAGGCGGGGCCGCCGTGCCGGAGAAGCATCGGGGCGAAGCATCGGGGCACGGCCCCGCGCCGGCTCGGAACGCGCCCATCCGCGCCCGTGTCGAGAGCAGCGGCGCCGAGCCCGGCGTCGGCCCCCAAAAAAAGCCCCCGGTATCTCTACCGGGGGCAAGTGATACAGGGAGGCTTCACGTCTGGGAGACGATGGGGTCCGAAGACCCCGCTTTCCGGCTGGATGCCGGAACCGGTGCGGCACGCGCCGCGAAACCGCTCAAGACAGAAACAAATCGCGGAAGCAAAGGACGAGAGCTGAAACGACTGTTTTTGTCTCTCAGCAAAATATGGCTTCGACCTTGCGCTGCTGCAGCGCGAAAACCCCAACGCGGCCATGCGGAGGCCGCATGACGATCGCGATGACCGGCGGGAAGGCCTTGCGGGGGAGAGATCCCTCCGCGGACAGCCCTGCCGGTTCGCCGCTTCACCGCTTCTGCGCGAGCCGTGCGAGCAGGAAGTCGCGGAACACGGCCACGCGCTTCGAATTCCGCAGTTCCTCCGGATACACGAAATAGGCATCGACCTTTGGCGCCTTGAGGTCGGGCAGCACGCGGACGAGCCCCTCCGTCTCCTCCACCATGTAGTCGGGCAGGGCGGCGATGCCGAGGCCGCTTCTCACCGCGCGCAGCATGCCGAAGATCGAGTTCATCTCGAGCACCGGCTTGCGCGTCACGCCCGCGCGCTTCGCCGCCTCGTAAAGCCAGTTGATGTCCGGAACGGGCGGGCGATAGTCGCCGTAGATGATCAGCTTGTGATTGGCGAGATCCTCGATCTTCTCGGGTGTGCCCGCGGCGTCGAGATACTCCTTCGAGGCGAAGACGATCCACGAGATCGTGAGAAGATGACGCTGCACGAGATCGGGCTGGCGCGGCGGGTGCATGCGGATCGCGACATCCGCCTCGCGCATCGCGAGGTCGAGCTCCGCGTCGTCGAGCACCACGGAGAGGGTGATCTCCGGATAGAGGTCGAGGAAGTCCTTCAGCCGCGGCGCGAGCCAGGTGGAGCCGAAGGCGACCGTGGTCGTCACCTTCAGCCGGCCCGAGGGCTTCTCCTTGCTCTCAGTCAGAAGCGCCTCGGTCATCGCCAGCTTAGCGAAGACCTCGCGCACCGTTCGGTTCAGCGTCTCGCCCTGCTCGGTGAGGATCAGGCCGCGCGCGTGCCGGTGGAACAGCGGCACGGCAAGCGCCTCCTCGAGCGCCGAGATCTGCCGGCTCACGGCCGACTGCGACAGGTTCAGCGTCTCGCCGGCATGGGTGAAGCTGCCGGCCTCTGCCACGGCGTGAAACACTCTGAGCTTGTCCCAGTCCATCCCTCGCTCCCACTCCGGCCGTCCCGGACAGCCGCACCTCCTGCCAAGGCGAGGCGGCACTTTTCCGTCCTCCTGGCCTCTCCGGCGTGGCGGCGTGCGCCTCCCGCTGATCCTCTCCGCCCGCGCTACTCGGCCGCCAGCGCCGGAGGGGCGTGCGCGGCGGCGAGGAACTTCTCCGCCTCGAGCGCCGCCATGCAGCCGGTGCCGGCGGCCGTCACCGCCTGACGGAACACCTTGTCCTGCACGTCTCCGGCCGCGAACACGCCCGGCACCGAGGTGCGCGTGCTGTCCGGCGCCGTGACGATGTAGCCCTCCGCGTCCATCTCGATCTGGCCGCGGAACAGGGCCGTGGTGGGCGTGTGGCCAATCGCGATGAACACGCCGTCGGTCGCGAGCGTGCTCTCCGCGCCGGTGACCGTGTCGCGCAGCCGAACGGCGCTGACCGCGGGCGGCGTGCCGCTGCCAATGATCTCCTCGACCACCTTGTTCCACAGCACCGTCACCTTCGGGTTGGCGAACAGGCGACGCTGCAAGATCTTCTCCGCCCGGAGCGTGTCGCGCCGGTGCACGAGCGTGACTTTGGCCGCGAGATTGGCGAGATAGAGCGCCTCCTCCACCGCGGTGTTGCCACCCCCCACCACCACCACCTCGCGGCCGCGGAAGAAGAAGCCGTCGCAGGTGGCGCAGGCCGAGACGCCGGCGCCGGCGAGCCGACGCTCGCTCTCGAGGCCGAGCCAGCGCGCCTGCGCTCCGGTCGCGATGATCACCGCCTCGCCGATATAGACCGTGCCGGAATCGCCGATCGCCCGGAACGGCCGCCGCGAGAAATCGACCGAAGCGATCACATCCTCGATCACCCGCGCGCCGCAATGCTCGGCCTGCAGGCGCATCTGCTCCATCAGCCACGGGCCCTGGATCACGTCGGCGAAGCCAGGATAGTTCTCGACGTCGGTCGTGATCGTGAGCTGGCCTCCGGGCTGCAGCCCGGCCACCACGACCGGGTCGAGCGCGGCGCGCGCGGCGTAGATCGCGGCCGTGTATCCAGCCGGCCCGGCGCCGATGATCAGCACCGGTGTGGTGAGCTCTGCTGGCATGGTCAGCCTGTCCTTCCCTGCCGGGAAAGGATATTGCGCCGGCTTGCCCGCGGGCAAGGTGCGGATTGCCCGACCGAGGCGAGACGCTTGGGCGACGAGATGCTTCGGCGGTGATCGCCCCGGCTTTTCACGGGGTGCGGGGCCGTGCAATATTCTTTCGCGTGGCGGCCACAGGACGGTCCGGGATTGCCCGCATGCGCAGAACCGCCGGCGCGACGCCGGTGCTCGACACGATCGACCGGAAGATCCTGGCGGAGCTGCAGGCCGACGGGCGGATGACCAACGTGGAACTCGCCCGTCGCGTCGGCATCTCCGCCCCGCCCTGCCTGCGCCGCGTCCGCCGGCTCGAGCAGGCGGGGGTGATCCGCGGCTACCATGCCGAGACCGAGCCCTCCCGTCTCGGCTACGAGGTGATGTTCTTCGCCTTGGTCGGTCTCGACAGCCAGCGCCAGAGCGTGCTCGATGCCTTCGAGGCGATGGTTTCCGCCTGGCCCGAAGTGCGCGAATGCCACATGATCCGTGGCGGCGGCGACTTCATCCTCAAGGTGGTGGCGCGCGACACAGCGCACGAGAACGAGCTGACGCGCCGGCTCACGGCGGCGCCGAACGTGACGCGGGTGCAGACCCTGCAGACGATCCGCACCGGCAAGGACGAGGCCGGGGTGCCGATCACGCCGGGGTGAGAGAGGACGCTGGAAGGGGAGGCCGTGCCTCCCCTCCCATGGTCACGGCGCGATCGGTCAGCCGGTGCAAGAGCGCCGGCGTGCGGCGCCGGCAAGCCCCAACAGCCCGCTTGCCAGCACCGCGAGCCCGGCCGGTTCCGGAACACCGACAACCGGCGGCTCACGCGGCGGCGCGTCGAACGTCCCCGTCCCGAACTTGATCTTCACCTCGATCTCTTTGGCGTTTGCATCGCCACCGAGGGAGCCGGCGATGGTGAACGGCACGCTGAACGCATCGCCGCCCGGCAGAGCGTAGAACTGCTTCAGCTTCGCCTCATCCTGTCCAGGCGGCGTGGTCAGGGTGACGGGGCCTGCGAACAGCGCGTCGTTGAAGAGAAGCCCGCTAAACGTTCCGGTCGCAGGGGTCGTCTCACTCCGGCCCTCGATCTTGAACTCGATCTGCATCAGCGTGAGCGTGCGGAGCTCGGCGTCGGGGACGAAGATCGAGGATGCGGCGAACCCAAGCGCGGGGATGGGATCGAAGCCGAAGGTGACGCCGCCGCTGGCGGGCGTTGCCCGGAAGAGGAAGTCGATGGGGCCTGCGAGCGCAGACCCGGCAGCGTTCTCGTTCTTGCGCTTGGCCTCGCGCTTGAAACTGGGGCTCGGCTCCTTCCGCTCCCACTTCACCTTGGCCTCGGCTTCGGTGCGCGTGTCCGACTTGGCCTCTAGCTCGAGCTTGTATTCGAGGAAGAAGGTCGTGGCGGTGGCGCCTCCCGGCAGCAGGACGGGGGCTGCCGCCGCCGGTGACGCGGCGAGGACTGCGCCGGCGGCTAGCAGACAAAGTCCTGCGAGCCTGGGCCTGACGTTGACCATCATGTCGGTGCTCTCCTGGATGGTTGCGATGTGTTTTACCTGCCGGGCTGGATACAGCGCGGACGAGGATGCAAGTGAGTCGCAATCGCAGTCAAGACCGATCATGGGTCAGGCCCTGTGTATGGGGTGGGCTATACTCCGGAGGGCAGGCGCTTGACGTGGAACGCAGCACCTTCGAGGGCCGCGAGGATCGCCTCGCCATGGGCGCGGTCGCGCGCCTCGACCACGAGGTCGACTTCCGCCGCCTTGACCGACGGCGCAGCGAACAGGCGCTGGTGCGTCACCTCGATGATGTTGCCTCCCGCCGCCGCGATCCGACCCGCCACCTCGGCGAGCACCCCGGGCCGGTCGGCGATGTCGAGGGCGAGCCTCAGCATGCGCCCGTCGCGCGCAAGCCCGCGCAGCAGCACATTCGCGAGCAGGCGCACATCGACATTGCCGCCGCAGAGGATGGTGCCGACGCGCCGGCCGGCGAAACGATCGGGATGGGCAAGCAGCGCCGCGACCCCCGCCGCCCCCGCTCCCTCCGCCACCAGCTTCGCCTCCTCAGCGAGCAGAACGATCGCCGCCTCGATCGCCGCCTCCGGGACGACCAGAACCTCCACCACGTGCTCGCGGATGATCGCGAAGGGCCGCTCGCCGACGTCGTTCACCGCGATCCCCTCGGCGATTGTCGCGCCGCCCGTCTGAACCGGCTCGCCGCGCAGACGCTGCGCGGCCGCGGTCCAGCCCTCGACCTCGACGCCGATCACCTGGACCGCGGGGTTCTGCGCATGCGCCGCGACCGCGCAGCCGGCGATCAGCCCCCCGCCGCCCACGGGAATGGCGAGCATCTCGAGCGCGGGCTCGTCCGCGAGCATCTCGGCCCCCGTCGTGCCCTGGCCGGCGATCACGAGATCGTCGTCATAGGGGTGGATCACGGTCCGCCCCTCGCGCGCGGCGAGGGCGAGGGCATGCGCTGCCGCCTCGCCGAGCGTCTCGCCTTCGAGCACAACCGTGGCGCCATGCGCTGCCGTGCGCGCCACTTTCGCGTTCGGGGTGAAGCGCGGCATCACCACCGTCGCCGCGATGCCGAGGCGTGCGGCGTGATAGGCCACCGCCTGGGCATGGTTTCCGGCCGACATGGTGACGACGCCCCGCGCCCGCTCCTCCTCGGAGAGGGCAAGCAGGCGGTTGAGAGCGCCGCGTTCCTTGAAGCTGCCGGTGCGGTGCAGCGTCTCGAGCTTGAGATGGACCTCCGCGCCGAGGCGGGCCGACAGGGCGAGGGCCGGGACGAGCGGCGTGCGAACGATTCGGCCGGCGAGTCGCGAGGTGGCGGCCGCGATGTCTGCGGCCGTCACCCCCATCTCAGCCGAAGGCGACCTGGGTGATCTCGTACTGCTTCGGGCCGCCCGGGGCGGGCACCTCGACCACGTCGCCCTTCTTCTTGCCGAGGATCGCGCGGGCAACGGGGCTCGAAATCGAGAGCAGGCCTTTCTTGATGTCGGCCTCGTGCGCGCCGACGATCTGGTAGGTGCGCTCCTCCTCGGTGTCCTCGTCGACCAGCGTCACCTTCGCGCCGAAGGCCACCTGGTTGCCCGAGAGCTTGGAGATGTCGATCACCTCGGCTGCGGCGATGATGCTCTCGAGCTCGGCCACGCGCCCCTCGATGAAGGACTGGCGCTCGCGCGCGGCGTGATATTCGGCGTTCTCGGAGAGGTCGCCATGCGATCGCGCCTCGGCGATGGCACGGATGATGGCAGGACGCTCGACGGTCTTGAGCTGGCGAAGCTCCTCCTCAAGCCTCGCGAGGCCCTCTGCGGTCATAGGAAACTTCTGCACGACACGCTTCCTCGATCAACCAAACCGGCCCCGGCGCGGGGTTCCGCCCGGGCGCGCCTTGAGCCGTCTCGACCCTCGCGCGCCCGATCGCAGAGCGACGCCCCCGCCGGCGGTGCCCTTCCATCGGCGCTGCCGCGACGGCGCGCCGCGCCCTAGAACGAACCCCGAAAATACGACTGGAGGGGGGCCACTTCAAGGGTTCCCGCCCTAAGCGCGGCGATCGCGTGCACCGCGGCGCGTGCGCCGGCGAGCGTGGTGTAGTGCGGGATGTTATGGGTGAGAGCGGAGCGGCGGATGTCGAAACTGTCGGCGATGCTCTGCCCGCCAGAAGAGGTGTTGATCACGAGCTGGATCGCTCCCGACCGGATCGCATCGACGCAGTGCGGCCGGCCCTCCAACACCTTGTTCACCACCGTCACCGGCAGCCCGGCTTCGCGGATCGCCGCCGCCGTGCCGCGCGTGGCCGTCACCGCGAATCCCATCTCCGCGAGCCGGCGCGCGAGCGACACCGCCGCCGGCTTGTCGCCGTCGCGCACGCTGATGAAGGCCGTCCCCCCGACCGGCAGGCGCACGCCGGCGCCGAGCTGGCTTTTGGCGAAGGCGCGCTCGAACGAGGCGTCGATCCCCATCACCTCGCCCGTCGATTTCATTTCGGGGCCGAGCAGAACATCGACATTGGGGAACCGCGCGAAGGGGAACACGCTCTCCTTCACGGCCACGTGGCGGCTCACCGCCTCGTCATCGAGCCGGAACTCGGACAGGCGCGCCCCGGCCATCACGCGGGCTCCGATCTTCGCCACCGGCACGCCCGTCGCCTTGGCCACGAACGGAACGGTGCGCGAGGCGCGCGGATTGACCTCGAGCACATGGATCGTTCCGTCCTTGATCGCATACTGCACGTTCATCAGCCCGACCACCTTCAGCGCCTTAGCGAGCGCCTCGGTCTCAGCGCGAAGCTCGGCCACAAGTGCGGGGGCAAGCGAGTAGGGGGGAAGCGAGCAGGCGCTGTCCCCGGAATGGATGCCCGCCTCCTCGATGTGCTCCATCACGCCCGCGACATAGACGGTCTCGCCGTCGGCGATGCAGTCGACATCGACCTCGATCGCGTCGTTGAGGTAGCGGTCGATCAGAACCGGGTTGTCGCCGGAGACGCGCACCGCCTCGCGCATATAGCGGTGCAGCTGCGCGCGGTCGTGCACGATCTCCATCGCCCGGCCGCCGAGCACGTAAGACGGGCGGATCACGACCGGATAGCCGATCCGGTCAGCCACGGCTTCCGCTTCTTCGGCCGAGCGCGCGGTCCCGTTCTCGGGCTGGTGCAGGCCGAGGCGGCGGAGCAGGTTCTGGAACCGCTCGCGGTCCTCGGCGATGTCGATCGCATCCGCCGAGGTGCCGAGGAGCGGAATCCCCGCCGCGGCGAGGGCCTGGGAGAGCCTCAGCGGTGTCTGCCCGCCGTACTGGACGATCGCGCCCACCACCTCGCCCGACTCCTGTTCGCGGCGGATCAGCGCGATCACGTCCTCGGCCGTCAGCGGCTCGAAATAGAGCCGGTCGGCGGTGTCGTAGTCGGTCGAGACGGTTTCGGGGTTGCAATTGACCATGATGGTCTCGAACCCCGCCTCCTTGAGCGCATAGGCCGCGTGCACGCAGCAGTAGTCGAACTCGATCCCCTGGCCGATCCGGTTCGGGCCGCCGCCGAGGATCACCACCTTCCGGCGGTCGGTCGGGGCGGCCTCGCACTCCGCCGCGCCGAAGCCGCCGCCCTCGTAGGTCGAGTACATGTAGGGCGTGAGAGAGGCGAACTCGGCCGCGCAGGTGTCGATCCGCTTGTAGACGGGCCGCACGCCGAGCCGGGCCCGAAGGGACGCGACCTCCGCCTCCCGCATCCGTGCGAGCGTGGCAAGCCGCCGGTCGGAGAAGCCCATCGCCTTGAGCCGCGCAAGCCCCGCCGCGTCGCGCGGCAGGCCGGCGGCGCGAACCATATCCTCGGCCTGGACGATCGCCTCGATCTCGCGCAGGAACCACGGGTCGAACCGGCAGGCCTCGTGGATCTCCTCCACCGTCAGCCCCTCGCGGAAGGCTTGGGCGGCGACCAGGATCCGATCCGGTTTCGGTGTCGACAGGGCGGCGAGAACGGCCCCCTTGCCGGCGCCCGCGAGCTCCTCGACCTCGTCGAGCCCCGAAAGCCCCGTCTCGAGGCTGCGCAGGCCCTTCTGCAGCGCTTCGGCGAAGGTTCGGCCGATCGCCATCGCCTCGCCGACCGATTTCATCGAGGTGGTGAGAACGGGCGGGGTGCCGGGGAACTTCTCGAAGGTGAAGCGCGGCATCTTGACGACGACGTAGTCGATCGTCGGTTCGAAGGAGGCGGGCGTGACTTTCGTGATGTCGTTGGCGAGCTCGTCGAGCGTGTAGCCGACGGCGAGCTTGGCGGCGACCTTGGCGATCGGGAACCCGGTCGCCTTCGAGGCGAGCGCCGAGGAGCGGGAGACGCGCGGGTTCATCTCGATGATCACCATCCTCCCGTCGGCCGGGTTGATGGCGAACTGTACGTTCGATCCCCCCGTGTCGACGCCGATCGCGCGCAGGCAGGCGATCGCCGCGTCCCGCATCCGCTGGTATTCCTTGTCGGTCAGCGTCAGCGCCGGCGCGACCGTCACGCTGTCGCCGGTGTGGACGCCCATCGGGTCGAGGTTCTCGATCGAGCAGACGATGATGCAGTTGTCGGCGCGGTCGCGCACGACCTCCATCTCGAACTCCTTCCACCCCAGCACGCTCTCCTCGACCAGCACCTCGCTGGTGGGGGAGGCCTGGAGCCCGGCCGAGACGATCTCGTCGAACTCCTCGCGGTTGTAGGCGATGCCACCGCCTGTGCCGCCCAAGGTGAAGGAGGGGCGGATGACGGCGGGAAGCCCGACGAGGGCGAGCGCCTCGCGCGCCTCGGCGAGCGAGTGCGCGATCGCGCTTCGGGGGCTCGCGATTCCGATCGCTGCCATCGCGTCGCGGAACTTCTGGCGGTCCTCCGCCTTCTCGATCGCCTCCCGCCGCGCCCCGATCAGCTCCACCCCGTAACGGTCGAGCACGCCTGCCTCGGCGAGACGAATCGCAGTGTTGAGCGCGGTCTGGCCTCCCATGGTGGGCAGGAGCGCGTCGGGCCGCTCGCGGGCGATGATCCGCTCGACCATCTCCGGCGTGATCGGCTCGACATAGGTCGCATCCGCGAGCCCAGGGTCGGTCATGATCGTCGCCGGGTTGGAGTTGACGAGGATCACGCGATAACCCTCGGCCTTCAGCGCCTTGCAGGCCTGGGCGCCCGAGTAGTCGAACTCGCAGGCCTGGCCGATCACGATCGGGCCGGCGCCGATGATCAGGATCGAGGAGATGTCGGTTCGCTTCGGCATCGGTGCGGGCGGGGTTCAGATGGTCGAGGAGTAGCCGCCATCGACCGGGATCGCCGCACCGGTGATGAAGTCGGAGGCAGAGGAGGCGAGGAAGATGGCGATGCCGGCGAAGTCCTCCGGCGCGCCCCAGCGGCCAGCCGGGGTGCGGGCGAGCACGCGCTCGTTCAGGCCGGGAACCTGGGCGCGGGCGGCGCGCGTCAGATCGGTGTCGATCCAGCCGGGCAGGATGGCGTTGCACTGGATGTTGTCGGGGGCCCACGCGGCGGCGAGCGAGCGGACGAGCTGGACGATGCCGCCCTTCGAGGCGCTGTAGGCGGGCGCGAAGGGGGCGCCGAACAGCGTCGTCATCGAGCCGGTGGCGATCACCTTGCCGCGTCCGGAGGCCTTCAGCGCCGGATAGGCAGCCTTGGCGGTGAGGAAGGCGCTGTCGAGATTGGCCGCAAGCACCGCGCGCCACTCCTCGAACGAGGCCTCGTGGGCGGCTTTTCGGATGTTGATCCCGGCATTGATGACGAGGATGTCGAGCCCGCCGAAACGGTCGAGCGTGGCTTGCACCATCGCCTCGACCTCTGCCGGGACGGTCACGTCCGCCGCCATCGCAGCCGCGCGTGGCCCGAGCGCGGCCAGGGCGGAGGCGTTCTTCGCCTCGTTCCGGCCCGAGATCATCACCTTCGCTCCGGCCGCGGCGAGCCCCTTCGCCATGCCAAGCCCGATGCCGCCATTGCCGCCCGTGACGAGCGCGGTGCGCCCGGTGAGGTCGAAAAGTCCCAACTCCGCTCCCGTCATCGCCGTCCTGCCCTGATCCCGCTGCCGGTTCGTTCCGTGTCCGATGTCTGCGCCGCCCGCCTCAGCCCGCCCGGGCCCGCTCGATCATCTCGACGAAGCGTCGAAACAGGTAGTGGCTGTCGGTCGGGCCCGGGCTCGCCTCGGGGTGGTACTGCACCGAGAAGGCCGGGCGGTCGGTCGCGGCGATGCCCTCGTTGGTGCCGTCGAACAGCGACACATGGGTGACGGTCACGCCCTCTGGGAGGGTCTCCGGGATCACGGCGAAGCCGTGGTTCTGGCTCGTGATCTCGACCTTGCCGGTGGTGAGGTCCTTCACCGGGTGATTGGCGCCGCGATGGCCGCGCGCGAGCTTGCGCGTTTTCGCACCCAGCGCGAGCGCGAGAAGCTGGTGGCCGAGGCAGATGCCGAAGACGGGCACGCGGCGGTCGAGCACGGCGCGGATCGCGGGAACGGCATACGCGCCGGTCGCCGCCGGGTCGCCCGGCCCGTTCGAGAGGAACACGCCGTCCGGCTGGTGGCGGAGGATCTCCTCGGCGGTGGCGGTTGCGGGAACCACGGTGACGCGGCAGCCGGCAGCGGCGAGGCAGCGGAGGATGTTGCGCTTGGCGCCATAGTCCACCGCGACGACGTGGTGTCGCGGCGCTGTCTGCCGGCCGTAGCCAGCGCCCCAGGCCCAGGTCGTTTCGTCCCAAGCGTAGGTCTGGCGTGTGGTGACCTCGCGCGCGAGGTCCATCCCCTCAAGGCCAGGCCAAGCGCGCGCCTGCTCGACCAGGGCCGGGAGGTCGAAGCGGCCGTCCGCCGGGTGGGCGAGAACGCCCGTCGGCGCGCCGCCGTCGCGGATTCGCCGTGTCAGCCAGCGCGTGTCGATCCCGGCGATCCCGGGAAGACCATGGCTCGAAAGCCAGGCGGGAAGGGGGCGGGTTGCGCGCCAGTTCGAGGGCTCGGTCGGGTCGTCGCGCACCACAAGGCCGCGCGCCGCCGGCGTCGTCGTCTCGATGTCCTCGGGATTGGTGCCGACATTGCCGATATGCGGGAAGGTGAAGGTGATGATCTGGCCGGCGTAAGAAGGGTCGGTCAGGATCTCCTGGTAGCCGGTGATGGAGGTGTTGAAGCACACCTCACCCACGGTGGTGGCGTGCGCGCCGAAACCGCGGCCCCAGAGCACCGTCCCGTCGGCGAGCACCAGCGCGGCGGTCGCACCTGCGGGGCGCGCCTCCGCCTCGGCCGGCTCGGGCACAGCGGCGCCGGGCATGTCGGCGAGCGAGAGCCCCGTCTCCTTCAGAATCACGGGCCAGTGTCGGGCGGGGATCGCCTTCGCCTGGCGCCATTTTCGGATCGCTTCCGTGCCCACGGCGGTGAGCTGTGCCGCCCGCTCGGGCCCGCCAAGGCGCTCGATGATCTCGTCGACGCTCGCCATGTCCCCTCCGCCCATGCCCCGTTTATGGGAACCGATTTCCCAAGGCAAGCGAAAAGGGGGGGGATGGGAAATCACTTCCCACCCTCCCCTCGAGTCGCACGCCAGCGTATAGTGGGAGACTGTTGCACGGGAGGAGTGCGCATGGGCCTGCGCGAAGAGTTCACCGAGGCGTTGAAGGCCTCGATGAAGGCGGGGGACACCGCGACGACCTCGACGATCCGCATGATCATTGCCAAGCTCAAGGAGCTCGACATCGCACGCCGCGACCTCACCCAGGCCGACGCCCCGCGCGAGGCAGACGAGGCGTCGATCCAGGCGATGCTGCGCGGGATGATCAAGAGCCGGCGCGAGAGTGTTGCGCTCTACCGCCAGGGCGGGCGCGAGGACCTCGCGGCGAAGGAGGAGGCGGAGATCGCCGTGATCGCGCGCTTCCTGCCGCCCGAGCTGGACGAGGCGGGGATCCGCGCGGCGATCGCCGACGCCATCGCCGAGACCGGTGCTGCGGGGCTGAAGGACATGGGCAAGGTGATGGGGGCGCTGAAGGCGCGCCATGGCGCCGCGCTTGACCTCGCCAAGGCCGGGCCTCTCGTGAAGGCGGCGCTCGCGGGCTGAATCCAGGGGCATTCGCCCGTGGCGATCCCCGAGAGCTTCCTCGACGAGCTTCGGGCGCGCCTGCCGCTCGCCGCCGTGGTCGGGCGGCGGGTGCAGCTCCGCCGGGTCGGGCGCGACCTCAAGGGGCTCTGCCCCTTCCACGCCGAGAAGACCCCCTCCTTCCACGTGCGGGAGGACAAGGGGTTCTACCACTGCTTCGGCTGCGGCGCGCATGGCGACGTGATCCGCTTCGTCATGACCACCGAGAACCTCGGCTTCCTCGAGGCGGTGGAGAGGCTTGCCCGCGAAGCCGGGCTCTCCATGCCGAAGCCCACGCCCGAGGCGGCAGCCGCCGCAGCGCGCGAGGCGCGGCTTCTCGAGGTGGCCGAGGCCGCGGCGCGACACTTCGCCGAGCGTCTGTGGCGTCGCGAGGGAGAGGCGGCGCTCGCCTATCTCCGCGGCCGCGGCCTTGCCGACGAGACGATCCGCGCCTTCGGCCTCGGCTGGTCGGGCCAGGGGAGGGGGGCGGTCGCCCAGGCGCTCAAGGCCGAGGGGGTGACGGTCGACCAGCTCGTCGCTGTGGGGCTGATGAAGCGGGACGATCCGTCCCGGCCCGCCGTCGACCTCTTCTTCAATCGGGTGATGTTCCCGATCCATGACCGGCGGGGGAGGGTGATCGGCTTCGGCGGGCGCGTGCTCGGCGACGGCCAGCCCAAGTATCTGAACGGGCCGGAGACCGCGCTCTTCTCGAAGCGCCGCACGCTCTACGGGCTCTCTCACGCCCGGGCGGCGGTCGCGGCCGGGGCGGAGCTCGTCGTGGTCGAGGGCTATCTCGACGTGATCGCCCTGCACCAGGCCGGGTTCGGCGGCGCGGTCGCTCCCCTCGGCACGGCGCTGACGGAGGACCATCTCGCCGAGCTCTGGCGGCTCTCCTCGGCGCCGATCCTCTGCTTCGACGGCGACGCGGCCGGAGCGCGCGCCGCGCTGAAGGCCTGCGAACTCGCCCTGCCGAGGATCGGGCCCGGCCGGACGCTCCGGCTTGCGACCCTTCCTCCGGGCGAGGACCCAGACAGCCTCGTCCGTCGCGGGCGGGCGCATCTCGAGGCGGTTCTCGGCGCGGCGCGGGGGATGGCCGATGCCCTGTTCGTGGCGGTGTGCGGCACGCCCGCGCCCACGCCCGAGGGCCGTGCCGCCCAGAGGCGACGGCTCGAGGACCTCGCCGGCACGATCCGCGACGCCACGCTGCGCGAGGAGTACCGCCGCCACTTCCGCGACCGCTGGTTCGCCGCGAGCCGTCGCGGCGTCACGGAGCGCGCGCGCGCCCTCCGCCCGCTGCCTCGGCCGAAGCTCGTGCCCGAGCGCGCGAGCGCGGCGCGCGAGCGGGACGTGCTCGCGCTCGTGCTCAGCCACCCCTCGCTTCTGCCGGAGGCGGAGGAGGCGCTGGCCGGCCTCGCCTTCCGGAGCGCGCCCTGCGAGCGGCTCAGGGCAGCCCTGGTGGCCGAGGCGGAGGCGGCGTTCGGCCTTGACTCGGCAGGACTGATCGACCACCTGCGGCGGATGGACCTGCGCGATGCGCTCGACGCCGTGCTGGGAACGCGCCTCTCCGCCCTTCCCGCCTGCACCTTGCCCGGCGCCGCTCCGGGCGAGGCCAGGGCAGCGTTCTTCCAGGCGCTCGCCGCGCTCGCGCCGGAGCGGCTTGCCGACGAGATCGCCGAAGCGCGGGCGCGACTCGCCGAGGAGTTCACCGAGGCCAACGAGCGCCGGCTGATCGCGCTCGTCCAGGCGCAGGCGGCGGCCAACGGCGCCGGCGAGCTCGAGGAGGGCGGCTCGCCGCTCCCATAGGGTAGGGGGGCGTTCATGTCCCCGCCAACCAACGCGTGAGGAATCGATGGCGAAACCCGCATCCGTTGCCCCGACCGACCAGGCGGCAGACGATCTCGCCGATGGCGCCCTGCTCGATGTCCAGTCGATCGCCGTCAAGAAGCTGATCGCCCGCGGCAGCGAGCGCGGCTACGTCACCTATGACGAGGTGAACGCCGCCCTCCCGCCCGGCGAGGTGTCCTCCGAGCAGATCGAGGACACGATGGCGATGCTGTCCGAGCGCGGCATCAACGTCGTCGAGAGCGAGGAGGCCGAGGACCTCGAGGCTCAGCCCGCGGCCAAGGCCGAGTCGGAGGACGACGAAGGCTCCGGCGGCAATATCGACGAGGCGGAGATGGGCCGCACCGACGACCCGGTGCGGATGTATCTGCGCGAGATGGGGTCGGTGGAGCTTCTCTCGCGCGAGGGCGAGATCGCGATCGCCAAACGCATCGAGGCGGGGCGCGAGATGATGATCGGCGGGCTGTGCGAGAGCCCGCTCACCTTCCGCGCCATCGTCGCCTGGCATGACGCGCTCCAGGCTGGGCAGATGCTCTTGCGCGACATCATCGACCTCGAGGCGACCAACGCGGGCGGCGCCCCGGGCGAGGCGGGCGCCCTGCCCGCCGACGAGCCCGCGGACGAGCCCGGCGGCGAGGACGGGTTCGATGACGACGAGGGGGCGCAGCTGTCGCTCTCGGCGCTCGAGGAGAAGCTCAAGCCCGAGGTTCTCAAGACCTTCGAGGAGATCGCCCAGAGCTATAAGAAGCTCGCCAAGCTCCAGGAGGCGCGGCTCAAGACCCTCTCCGAGGGCGGCCAGCCCTCGCGCCAGGCGGAGGCGAAGTACGAGAAGGCCAAGGAGGAGGTCACCCGTCTCGTCGAGAAGGTGCACCTCAACAACGCCAAGATCGAGCAGCTGGTGGCGCAGCTGCGCGAGCTGAACCAGCGGCTCAACACGCTGGAGGGCCAGCTGTTGCGCCTTGCCGACCAGGCGAAGATCAAGCGCGAGGACTTCCTCGCCCAGTATCGCGGCCACGAGCTCGACCCGGGCTGGCTCGAGCGCGTCGCCGCGCTTCCCGGCAAGGGGTGGAAGACCTTCGCGACCAAGCACGGCGCCGAGGTGGCCGAGATCCGCGCCCGGATCGCCGCGATCGCGAACGAGGTGCAGCTCCCCGTGGGCGAGTTCCGCCGCGTGGTTCAGACGGTGCAGAAGGGCGAGCGCGATGCCGCCCGGGCGAAGAAGGAGATGATCGAGGCCAATCTCCGCCTCGTGATCTCGATCGCCAAGAAATACACCAACCGCGGGCTTCAGTTCCTCGACCTGATCCAGGAGGGCAACATCGGCCTGATGAAGGCGGTGGACAAGTTCGAGTATCGCCGCGGCTACAAATTCTCGACCTACGCCACCTGGTGGATACGCCAGGCGATCACCCGCTCGATCGCCGACCAGGCGCGCACGATCCGAATCCCCGTGCACATGATCGAGACGATCAACAAGCTCGTGCGCACCTCGCGCCAGATGCTGCACGAGATCGGCCGCGAGCCGACACCGGAGGAGCTCGCCGAGAAGCTCGGCATGCCGCTCGAGAAGGTGCGCAAGGTGCTGAAGATCGCCAAGGAGCCGATCTCGCTCGAGACGCCGATCGGCGACGAGGAGGACAGCCACCTCGGCGACTTCATCGAGGACAAGAACGCGGTGATTCCGCTCGACGCCGCGATCCAGGCGAACCTCCGCGAGGCGACGACGCGTGTGCTCAGCACGCTGACGCCGCGCGAGGAGCGCGTGCTCCGGATGCGTTTCGGCATCGGCATGAACACCGACCATACGCTCGAGGAGGTCGGGCAACAGTTCAACGTAACGCGCGAGCGCATCCGCCAGATCGAGGCGAAGGCCCTGCGCAAGCTCAAGCACCCGAGCCGGTCGCGGAAACTCCGGAGTTTCCTCGAGGATTGATCACGGCCGGAGGGCGACCAGGGTCGCCCTCCGGATTGACGCGGCCCGCCCTGCGCTGCGCCAATACCGGGAGGCTCGATGATGCTTGGCCCTGCCCTTGGTTCGTGGTGGCGGCCACCGAACCTCGTCTTGTCTGTATGACTGGGGTGCCTCAGGCACGCCAACTTGGTGGCTGGGCATGCGAAAACTCGGTGTCACCGTGCTGATTGCGCTGTGCTGGGCATCCGTTTCGGCCGCGCAGACGAATTGCGCCGCGATCATCGATCCTGCCGCGCGGCTCCGCTGCTATGACCAACTGCATTCTCAGAGGGCCGCAAGACCCTCTGGGCCGAACACCGCGCCGGGCCAGGCCTGCACGCCGACGGCGCCCTGTGTCGGGCCGCGCGGCGGCGTCTAGTACATCACCCCGTCGGGCAACAAGCGCTACCTGCCTCGGCGCTGACCCGATCAGGACCCCGGCCGGGTTCCGCCCACTCTGCTCCGATCGTCCGAGGGGGGCCGCATCGCTCTGGCGCAGGAACGCTCTGCACCATGGGTCCGACCGGAGTCCGCCTTCGCTGCACGCACCCAGCATAGGTCGCGCCATGCGCCGCCCCGCCCGACCGCTCCGCCCTCGATTGACCCGCGCCGCGGGGCATGGTTCGTCCAAGGTCCCGCCCCCGAGGACATTCCATGCGCACGCCAACCGCTAATCCGCCGCCAGGCATCATCGGCCACAACCGAACGCTGCTCACGCCCCACTACGCCGTCCTCCCGCCCGAGGGGATCATGGACAGCCTCCTGCCCGGCTAGCCCGGCTGCATCATCCGGTTCCAGACCTCGCCTGCGATGGGAGCGCGCTTCGCCCAGGCGTTGCTGATCGCCCCCCCAGGCCGCGGCAGCGCCGGCGCGCTCGATGACGGGCTCGAGCACTTCTTCTACGTCGCGCAGGGTCGTTTCACCCTTGAGGCGGAGGGGCGACGGATGACCCTCACGCCGGAAGGCTACGCCTTCATCCCTGCCGGCACGGCCTATGCGCTCGCCGCCACCGCCGAGGCGGAGGCGCGCGCGATCTGGGTGAAGCGGCCCTACGAGCCTGTCCCCGGCGTCGCCCGCCCCGGCCTTCGCACCGGCCATCGCGACACCGCCGAGCGCGAGGACCATGGCACACGCTGGCGCCTGCTCCTGCTCGGCACCGGCGACCTCTCGATGGACTTCGAGATGACCATCATGGCCGACGCGCCCGGCGCGCATTTCTGGTGCGTGGAGACGCACATTATGGAGCACGGCCTCATCATGCTCCAGGGCCAGGCTCTGCAGCTCCTCGGCCGCGACTGGCACGAGCTCTGGGCCGGGGATTTCGTCTGGATGGGCCCCTTCCTGCCGCAGCAGATCTACGCCATCGGCTCCGAGGTGGCGGAGTATCTGCTCTACAAGGATGTCAACCGCGACGTGAGCTTCGCCTTACCCCGCCGCCTCGGCTGAGGCACGCCCGGGCGTCCCGCGCCCGCCCCGGCCGATCGGCAGCGGGCCCCGACCAGCTCATCCTCGCATCGCGCGCGTCTCGGCGAGGTCGTCCTCGAGGAAGGCCCGCACCACCGCCTCGAGCCCCTCGTGCGTCCGGAACCCAAGGGCCAGAGCACGGGCGTGATCGAACCGCGCGGGCCAGGTGCCGACGATCGCGGCCACCTCCGGGTCGTCGACCCGGCTGATGAGCCGCATCGCGTCATGCCCGCCGACCGAGCGAAGCACCTCGAGCATTTCGCGAACGGTCACGGTCAGCCCCGGCGGGTTGATGCCGCGGTCGAGCCCGAGCGCGCGCGTGTCCATCGCGGCGGCGTGGATCAGCCAGTCCGTCGCCGCCCGCGGCGAGGCAATCCAGAGCGCGAAGTCCTCCGGCACCGGCAGGGCGGCCTCCTCGCCGAGGAAGGGCTCGCGCAGGATCGAGCTTGCGAAGGAGGAGGCGGCGCGGTTCGGACGGCCCGGCCGCACCACGACCGTCGGCAGCCTCATCGACACACCGTCGATGAAGCCCTTGCGCGAGTAGTCGTGCACGAGAAGCTCGCCGGCCGCCTTCTGCGCGCCATAGCTGTTTCCGGGCACAGGGCGGGTCGTATCGCCGACCACCGCCTGTTGCCCGCCCGAGAAGGAGGCGACCGAGGAGGTGAACACCACCCGCGGGCGTGATCCCGCGCGCCGGCAGGCCTCGAGCACGGCGCGCGTGCCGTCGAGATTGACGCGCCAGCCGAGGTCGAAATCTGCCTCGGCCTGGGCGGAGACGACGGCGGCTAGGTGAAACACCACGCCCGTGTCGCGTTCGGCGAGGCGGGCGGTGTGGGCCGGATCGGCGATGTCGCCGGCAAGGCAGGTGACGGGGAAGCGGGCGCCCTCGGGCGCCTTCGGGGGCACGAGGTCGAACAGCGTCATCGCCGTGATCTCGCGCGCGCCCAGCTTGCCCTCGAGAGCGAGCCTGCCAGCGACCTTCCGGCCGAGGAATCCCGCCGCTCCCGTGATCGTCACCCGCATCGCCTTCGCCTTCCCCGCTCTTCTTCGCCCGAGGCTTCATCGCGTGCCCTGTCTGCCCGCGCAAGCCGCCCCGCCACGGTCATGGAAGGTTCGATGCTCCGCCTCCTCGCCGCTCTCGTCGCCCTCCTCTCCACGGTGGAGATGCGGGCGGCGGACCTCTCGGCCCTGCTCCCTCCCTGGCCGGAGGGCGAGAGCCTCGTCGAGGGGCGGGAGGTCACGTGGCCGAGCACAAGCCCGTTCACGCCTCAGGAGGCGCTCTGGGGGGTGGCGGAGCAGGCGACGGCGCGGGGGATCCTCTTTCCGGCCCGGCGCGTCCCAGGTGCTCCGCCGCCTCCGGCGGTGATCATGCTCCACGGCTCGGGTGGTCTGCTCTGGCCGCGCGAGCGCACCTATGGCGCGCAGTTCGCCGCCATGGGCATCACCGCTCTCGCGGTCGACAGCTTCGCCGCGCGGCGCGACCGCGCCACCTCCTTCGTCGACCGGCTCCTCAACATCACCGAGAGCATGCTGCTTGCCGATGCCTAGGCGGGGCTTCGGTTCCTCGTCGAGGCCGGTGAGGCAGACCCGCGCCGCGTGGCGCTGATCGGCTTCTCCTATGGTGCGATGGCGTCGATGTACGGGCTTTCAGAGACGGCCGCCCGCGCCTTCGGCCAGGGCGGCGAACGCTTCGCCGCCCATGTCGCGTTCTACGGCCCCTGCATCGCACGCTTCGAGGAGCCGCGCACCACCGGCGCGCCGCTTCTGATGCTCTACGGCACCGAGGACGAGCTGATCGACCCCGCGCGCTGCGCGGCAGCGGCCGAGGCCTTCCGCTCGGGCGGCAGCACGGTGGAGGTGATCGCCTATGAGGGCGCCGCGAACCAGTGGGACGGGGCCTGGGGCCCGGTTCGGATCGGGCGACTTCTGAACGGCTGCGACCTCGAGCTCGCGCGCGACGGTTCGGTGCGTGACCGCTCGAGCGGCCTCGTGATGGCGGGGCGGATCAGCCGCGCCATCATCCTCGGCCTTTGCGTGGAGAACCGCCCCTATCTCATCCGCGGCGACCCGGAGGTGAGGGCGCGCTCGAACGCCGATCTCGGACGCTTCCTCGCCGAAGTGTTCAGCCGGCGTTGAGCCCGGTGTGGTGGTCGAGCGCGGCCTGAAGCAGGGCGCAGAGCTGCTCGCGCAGGGCCTCGGGGCTCAGGATTTCCACCGACGTGCCCCAGGTGAAGATGTGCCAACACATCTCCTGCGCCCCACCCGCATGGAAGCGGACGATCAGCCGCCCCTCGGCGTCGCGCTCGGTGGTCTGGGTCGGGTGGAAGCGCCACTGCGCGGCCTCCGCGGCCGTTTCGGCATCGAAGCGGAGCACCACGTCGAACGGCGCCTCCTGGAAGGTGGCGAAAGCACGCTGCGCGAAGGCCTTGAGCGAGAAGTCGGCGCGGCGGACAAAGGGGATGTTGCCGAGCTCGAGCGACGACATCCGGTCGAGCCGATAGAGGCGCGGTTCGGTCCAGGGCTCGGGTGCGGCGACAAGCAAGGGCCGGCTGCCGTAGAGAAGGCCGTAGGGGTGGACGGTGATCCGCGCGGCCTCAGGCGCGCCGCGGGAGCGATAGTCCATGGTGAGCGGCAGGCAGCCGAGGATGCCGCGGCGCAGGAGAGCGAGGATGCCCTCCGGCAGGGTGGGCCTCGGCCCCGGGCGAAGCGCGCTGCCCTCCGCCTCCATCAGGACCTCGAGATCGGGCTCGACGCGCCGGAGATGATCCGGCCGGGTCATGGCCCGAAGCTTGGCGGACGCGGAGTCGAGCGCGGCGGCCCGCTCCTCGAGCCCGCGCCCCCGCCACTCCGCCGCCGCGGCCTCGATCGCGGCGAGCTCCTCGGCGCTCAGCGCGACAAGGCCGCCGAGCGTTCCCTGCGGCAGGCGCCAGCGCCGCACGCGCTCGCCGTTGTCGCACCGCTCGAACTGGGGGAACACCCGCGCGACCGCATCGCGCATCCGCTCCGCCGTGCGTCGGCCGACGTTGAAGCTCTGCTGGATGTCCGCGAGCGAGAGGCCTTCGCGTGTGCCCTGGAAGGCGAGGGCAAGCCGGAGAATGTTCTCGAGCTTCAGGTAATGCATAGCGCGTCGAATTCCCGCCTGCCTCTCACCAGCGGCCGGATATGGGGAGGGTGTCACGCTACGGAAATACCCTCACCCGGCGAGACGGAAGCCGATCGGCGCCGCCGGCCCGCCGCGCGCCAAGGCCTCGTCGCGCAGAAGGGCGAGGACCGTGTCGTCGTCATCCTCCCTTCCGAAGAGCCGCGCCTTGCGGGCGGCGAGGGCGAGATCGGCGGGCACGAGCGGGGGCAGAGTGTCGAGCCCTTTGGGAGCCTCGCGGCCGAAGAAGCGGCGATAGGCCGCGCGGGCGCGCGCGGCATCGAGCGGCGCGAAGCGTATTTTGACGAGGAACCGGCGCAGGCAGGCGGGGTCGAGCCGATCGGGCAGGTTGGTGGTGCAGGCGAAGGGGAGCGGGTGGTGCTCCATCCAGGTCAGGAGCTCGTTCACCTGCGTGACTTCCCAGGCCTGGGTGGCGGCGCGCCGGTCGCCCAGGAGGCCGTCCGCCTCGTCGATGATCAGGAAGGTGCCGCGCTCGCGCGCCTCGGCGAAGCAAGCAGCGATCGCCTGCTCGCTGCCGCCGACGAAGCGTGAGAGGAGATCGGAGGCGCGCCGCACCATCGGCCGCAGCCCGAGCCGCGCGGCGAGGTGGCGCGCGAACGCGCTCTTGCCGGTGCCAGGAGGGCCCGAGAGCAGGAGCGAGACGGCGCGCGGCGCGCCCGGCCGGGCCAGAAGCTCGGCGAGCGCCGCGAGGTCGTGGTCAGCGGCGGCGAGATCCGGGTCGAAGCCCTGTTCGCCCTCGAGCTCGGCGACTGGCAGGGCGCCGCCCGCCATCGCGCGCGCGACCGACAGCGCGCCGAGCCGCACCGCCTCCGCCCCGCCGCCCGTCATCGCCGCCGCCGCGACCGCCGAGGCGGCGATCGCCGGAGCTGCCGGCACTTCGCGGGCAAGCCGCTCGACCTCGCGGCTCTCCATCGTGATGCCTGACCGCGCGAGTTCGCGCGTCCAGAGGGCGGCGCGCACGCTCTGGTCGGGGATTCGCATCTCGAGAGCGAAGGTCATCCGGCGCACCACCGCCGGCCCGAGCGCCTGGACGCTGTTGGTGGTCCAGAGCATCGGCACGGGCGTGGTCTCGAGCAGGCGCAACAGATGCGCGCGCGACCGCTCCCCCCCGAACAGGCCGCCGAAGCCGCCGTCGAACAGGTCCTCCGCCTCGTCGAACAGGAGCAGGGCCGGCGTGCCGCCGGCGAGAAGCCTCTGGGCGAAGCGCAGCTCGGCGAGACGCTCGCTTCGCCCGGGCTCGTTCCCCTCCGCGTCTGCCTCGGCGACGGCGTAGAGCGGCACGCCGATGGTTGCGGCGAGAGTGCGGCAGAACTCGGTTTTGCCCGTCCCCGGCGGCCCGTAGAGAAGCACATGCGTGCCAGGGCGTCGGAGCCGGACGGCGGCGGCGAGAAGCTCGGCCGCGTGTGTCGCCGCGGCGCCGAGATAGGCGAAATCCTCCATCGCAAGGCTCGGCGGCAGGGCCGGGCCAAGGAGGCCGGCGGCGGCGCCCCCGGCCGAGGCGGGGGGGATGTCCAGCGGGTCGCCGAGGCGGCGGCGGAGGCGTTCGAGCACGCGCAGGCCACCATCGGGCTCGACCGTGATGAGGCCGGCGGCGCGGAGCGGAGCGCCGGGGGCGAGCCGGCGCTCGACCACGGAGGGGGGAAGGCCAAGCAGGAGCGCGATCAGCGGCACGTCTGCCGTCAGCCGCATCTCCCCGCCCATCGCGTCCGACAACAGGTCGAACAGTCGCTCGACCGCACGGTGGACACGGTAGCGAAGCACGAGGCCGAGGATCGACGCCTCGTGCGCATCGAGCCCCGCGGCGTCGGCGAGCAGCCCAAGCCGCGCCTCGAGCGCCGAACGCGGGTGGCGGGCAAGCGCGGCGAGGCGTCGGTCGAGGCGGGCGGCGATGCCCTTGAGCAGGGCGGCATTCGCCTCCGCCCGGTCGCCGGCGAACAGGTCGGCCTGCGCCGCCCGGCTTCGGCCCGCCCGTGCGGCGAGGCCGAGCGCCTCCTCGAAGCTCGTGACCCAGGCGGCGAGAGCGGAGGCGCGTCGCGACGTCCGGGGGAGATTCGCGAGTGCCGCCCGGGCATAGAGGATGATCACCCTTTGTTCCCCTGCGTCCATCGCCGCCTCCTGCGTGCCTCTCACACCCAGCACGGGCGACCCTAGGCGCCGGATACGACAGGATCGGACGTAGTGGCGATCTCAGCGACGCGGCAGCTGCGTCTCGAGCCAGGCGATGATCCGCGCCCGCTCGGCCGGATCGGGGGCATGGTGGGTCTTGAGCAGGTCCTCGAGCGCGGTTCTCCGGTCCTCGGGATACATCTGGCTGTAGCGTGCGACGAGGCGCGCGGCGTTGCGATGGCACTCGGCTCAGGCGCGGGCATCGGCCGCTTGGCCGTCATCGGCTGCGAGAGCGGGCTCAGTGGGCGCGAACAAAAGGGCGAGGGTGGCGAGAAGGAGGGCGAACCGACGCACGTCTTTCCTCCGGTCGTGATCGGAAGGATGGTGTTCATGGCCAACCTCCCCGTCCTTGCGCTGGATCGTGCCCAAGCCGCTCCTTCCCCCCGCTCCGTTCCGGCTGCACCACAACGTCCTGCGCGGCCGCGCCGGCGCGCCGGTGCTGGACCAGGCCGGCAGGGAGGCCGCATCTGCCGAGATACGCTCCTGGCCCGACTACGCGCCGACGCCGCTCGTTCCCCTGCCGGGGCTCGCCTCTCGGATCGGCGTCGCCGCGATTGGCTACAAGGACGAAGCCGGCCGGTTCGGCCTGGGCAGCTTCAAGGCCCTCGGCGGCGCCTATGCCGTGGCGCGGCATCTGCTGCGCCGCCTTGCCGGCTCCGGCATCGCGGCCACCTCCGCCGATCTCGCGTCCGGGCGTTTCGCGGATCGGACGCGCGCGATCACCGTCACCTGCGCGACCGACGGCAACCATGGCCGGTCGGTCGCCTGGGGCGCGCAGCGCTTCGGCTGCCGGGCGGTGATCTACATCCACGAGACCGTCAGCGAAGGCCGCGCGGCGGCGATCGCGCGCTTCGGAGCGGAGGTGCGTCGCGTCCCGGGCACCTATGACGATGCCGTGCGCCGTGCGGCCGAGGACGCCGCCCGCGAGGACTGGACCGTCGTCTCCGACACGTCCTACCCGGGCTACACCGAGATCCCCTGCGACGTGATGGACGGCTACCGGGTGATGGCCGCGGAGGCGCTCGGGCAGTGGCGCGCGGCCTTTCCCGGCGCCCCGCCGACGCATGTGTTCGCCCCGGGCGGGGTGGGCGGTGTCGCCGCCGCCATCGCCGCCGAACTCGCCCACGCCTTCGGCGAGGGGGGGATGCCGAGGCTCGTCGTCGTCGAGCCCGACCGGGCCGACTGCCTCCGCCGAAGCGCCGAGGCGGGCCGCCCGGTGGCGGTCGAGGGCGAGCTCGACACGGTGATGGCCGGCCTCGCCTGCGGCGAGGTGTCGCTCCTCGCTTTCGACGAGCTCCTGTGGCGCGCGCACGCCTTCATGGCCGTGCCGGACGAGGTGGTCGCCCCGTGCATGCGCCTGCTTGCCGATGGCGTCGGGGGCGACCCGAAGCTGGTCGCGGGCGAGAGCGCGGTGGCTGGGCTCGCCGCCCTGCTGCTTGCCCGGAGCGACGCGGATGCCGCCTCCTCCCTCCGCCTCGGCGAGTCGAGCCGCGTGCTCCTCTTCGGCACCGAAGGCGCGACCGACCCAGAGCTCTATGCCCGCCTCGTCGGCCGGAGCGCGGAGTCGGTCCGCGCCGGTTGACTCGCGGCCCCGGCTCGCTCATGTCGCCGGCAAAGCTCACCTTCCGGAAGGGGTCAACCCATGAAACTCGATCGCCGCACCCTGCTCGCGGCCTCGGCCGGCGCCGCGCTTCTGCCCCGCACCGCCCGTGCCCAGGAATGGCCGACCGCCCCGGTGCGGATGATCGTTCCCTTCGCCGCCGGCGGCCCGACCGACATCCCCGCCCGGCTGATCGCCGACAAGATGAGTGAGCGCCTGCCGCAGCGCGTTGTGGTGGAGAACCGCACCGGCGCTGGCGTGGTCGTCGGCACCGAGCTCGTCGCCCGCGCGCCGAAGGATGGGCAGACCATCCTCTACTCGACGATCGCCCATGCCGTGCTGCCGCCCCTCTTCCCGCGCCTTTCGTTCAACGCGCTCGAGGACTTCACGCAGGTCGCCCTGGTCGCGGTCGTGCCGATGATCATGATCGTGAACAAGGACCTCCCGGTGAACACGCTCGGCGAGCTGATCACCCTGCTCAAGAACAACCCCGGCAAGTACGACTACGGCTCCTCGGGCAATGGTGGGGCCGTTCATCTCGCCTGCGAACTGTTTCTCGCGCTCGCCGGGGTGCAGGCGAACCATGTTCCCTATCGCGGATCCTCCGCGCTGATGCCGGACCTGCTCGCCGGCCGGCTTGCCTTCACGGTCGATGTCGCGGCTTCGGCGATCACCTATGTCCGGTCGAACCAGGTGAAGGGGCTTGCGATCTCCTCGGCCAAGCGGTCGCCGATCGCGCCCGATCTGCCGACCTTCCAGGAGGCGGGCGTGCCGGGCTACGAAGCCTATACATGGCACATGATGCACGTGCCGGCCGGGACGCCGCGGCCGATCGTCGACCGGATCAACCGCGTCACGAATGAGGTGATGGCGCTACCCGAGGTGAAGCAGCGTCTGACCGAGCTCACCGCCGAGACGATCGCCGACAGCACGCCCGAGAGCGCGCGCGCCTTCCTGCTCGCCGAGAACCGGAAGTGGACCGACATCATCCGCCGCGCCAACATCACGGTGAACTGACCGGGCAGCGCCCGGCGGCGTGAGGGCCCCGCGCTCGTTGGCGCGGGGCAGGCCGCGTTGGAACTACGGCGCCCCGTTCGCGAGCCAGCCTCCATCCACGGGAAGCGTCGCCCCGGTGATGTGCGCCGCCGCCGGCGAGGCGAGGAACAGGGCAAGCCCCGCCACCTCCTCCGCCCTGCCGAGCCGTGCTTGCGGGCTGCGCGCGACGATCGCGCCCCTGTCGAGCCCGCCGCGCGCCACCACCTCGCGCACGAGATCGGTCTCGATATAGCCCGGCGAAATCGTGTTCACGCGCACCCCGTGCGGCGCCCATTCGCAGGCAAGAGCGCGCATCAGACCGGCGACCCCGGCCTTGGTGGCGCAGTAGGCCGCACGTTCCGCCGCACCGGCGAGCGAATAGATGCTGCCGAGCGCGAGGATCAGCCCCGACCCGTGCGCCACCATGCGCCGCCCGGCGGCCTGGGCGGCGAAGAACACGCCGTCGAGGTTGAGCGCGACGATCCGACGCCAGAGATCGGGGGCGAGCTCGAGCGCCGGGAGATTCGCCGCCACCCCGGCATTGGCGACCGCCACATCGACCCCGCCCCAGGCTGCGTCGGCCACAGCGAAGGCGGCCTCGACATCCTCGGGGAGCGCGGCGTCGCCCCGATGGCAGAGGGCCCCCTCGGGCGGCGCCGAGACCGGTTCGCTGTCCTGAATCAGCACGCGCGCGCCATGCGCGGCGAAGGCCTCGGCGATGGCGCGGCCGATGCCGCGCGCGGCTCCGGTGACGAGAACGCGAAGCCCCGGCGGCGGCGTGGTGGCAAGCGCCGTCGTGCCTCTCTCCACACCCATCCTGGCTTCCCCCGCTTCCGCCTCAGCTCGCGCCGAGGCCGAGCCGAAGCTCGGCGACCGCCGCCTTTTCAGGCAGAACCGTGACCACCTGCTCCCCCTGCCACTGCGCAAGGAACGGGCGCGCCCGCGTGTTCTGGCCGGCCTCGTCGAACTTGGCCCCCCAGCCATTCGCGAGGCTGTGCTCGGGGACGTCGAGCGCGAGCACGGCAGCGCGCACCCTGTCCCGGTCGCCGCCTCCCGAACGCGCGAGCGCCTCGAGGAACAGCCGCGCGCCGACGAAGTTCGAGAGGCTCAAGCCCGTGCGCGGCGCATGCCCGTAGCGGCGCACATAGGCCTCGGCGAAGGCCTTCGCCCCGGGGGCGATCCGTTCGCTCACGGCGAGCGGCGGAACGTCCACGATCATCGTGTTCTGGAAGTCGGGCCCGATCGCCTTCTGCGTCTCGGCGAGAGCGTAGCCCTCGCCCGAGCCAATGACGGCGAGCGGCTTCCAGCGCGCCGCCCGCATCGCCCGGTAGAACAGGATGATGTCGTTCTGGTAGCCGCTGTGAAGCACCACCTCGGCCTGGGCGTCGCGCAGCCTGAGCACCGCCGCCGTCAGGTCGGCCGTGCGCATGCTGTAGGGAATGTCCTCCACCAGGATGAGGCCACGGGCGGCGGCACGCTCCTTCTGCGCCGAGGACACGGCGGTGCCGAGCACGCCCTCCTCGCGCAGCACCGCGACCCTGATCAGCCGTTCGTCGCGTCCGGTGCGGCGGGCGATTGCGGCCAGCGCCTCGATCGCCACCTCGCCCCAGGCGCGCGCCGGCGGAGCGCTTCGGAACACGGAGCGGAAGCCGCGGTCGGTGATAGCGTCGGCGATCGCTCCGAGCTCGAAATAGGGAACGCCCGCCTGCTCGGCCGCCTGTGTGGCCGCGAGCGAGAGCGAGGAGGCGTGCGTGCCGAAGATCGCCCGGACGCGCTCGACGGTGATCAGGCGCCGCGCTTCCGCGGCGGCCGAGGCCGGGTCGGTCGCATCTGCCCGGACCAGGCGGACCTTGGCGCCGGCGACGCCGCCTCCCGCGTTCCGCTCCTCGCAGGCGAGCTCGAGGCCGCGGAACCCCTCGTCGCCGAGCAGGGCCCGCGCCCCGCTCAAGGGATAGAGGGCGCCGAGGCGAACCTCGCCGTTCTGGGCGCTCGCGGGCCGGAGCGCCAATGCGAGCCCGGCGGCGGCCAGAACCTGCCTTCTTCTCATCCCCCGCTCCCCCTCGGGCCTGCGCCGCGGGCGCGACCCTGTTTCCCCGGCATCCTGGCTGCCGCACGCCACAGCGGCAAGACCGCTTCGCTTGACGGCACGTGCCCACGCCAACACCCTTCGCCGGGTTGGGGGAGGAGGACGGATGGCACTGCCCGCGAGCATGCGACACATCGCGACACGCGGCGCCGGCGGCCCGGAGGTGATGGAGCTCGCCGAGGCGCCCCTTCCTGTGCCCGGGCCGGACGAGCTCCTGATCGAGGTGCACGCTGCCGGCGTCAACCGCCCCGACATCCAGCAGCGCCGCGGCGCCTACCCCCCGCCTCCCGGCGCCTCACCGATCCTCGGCCTCGAGGTGGCGGGGATCGTCGCTTGCGTGGGCGAGGCCGTCACCGGCTGGAGCCCGGGCGACCGTGTCTGCGCGCTGACCAATGGCGGCGGCTACGCGGAGTATGTCGCCGTGCCGGCCGCACAATGTCTTCCACCACCAACAAGTTATGACCATCTCCGCGCCGCCGCCCTGCCGGAGACCTACTTCACCGTCTGGGCCAACCTGTTCGAACGCGGACGGCTGCGCGCGGGCGAGACCGCTCTGATCCACGGCGGCTCCTCAGGCATCGGCACAACCGCGATCCAGCTCGCCAAGGCCTTCGGCGCGCGCGTCTTCGCCACCGCGGGCAGCGCGGAGAAATGCGCCGCCTGCCTCCGCCTCGGCGCCGACCTCGCGATCAACTACCGGGCTGAGGATTTCGTCGAGGCGGTCGCCCGCGCGACCGAACGGCGCGGCGTCGATGTCGTGCTCGACATGGTGGGGGGCGACTACATTCCGCGCAACATACGCTGCCTCGCGCTCGAGGGGCGCCTCGTTCAAATCGCCTTCCTGCAGGGCTCGAAGGTGGCCGAGTTCGACATGCTGCCGGTGATGACGCGCCGTCTCACCCTCACCGGCTCGACCATGCGCCCGCGCACCACCGCCGAGAAGGGAGCGATCGCGGCGGCGCTGCGCGAGAAAGTCTGGCCTCTGCTCGAGGCGGGGCGCTGCGCCCCCCTCATCCACGCGACCTTCCCGCTCGCCGAAGCCGCGGCGGCGCACGCGCTGATGGAGACGAGCGCGCATATCGGCAAGATCATGCTGAAGGTGCGGTGAGACGATGATCGATCTCTCGGGGCGCGTGCTCGTTCTCACCGGCGCGGCGGGCGGAATCGGCGCCGCGATCGCGCGGCTGTTCCGCCGCGCCGGGGCGCGCCTCGTCCTGTCCGACCGTGCGGCGCCCGAAGATCTTGCCCGTTCTCTCGACCCGGACGGCACCGATGTGGTCGCCACCGCCTGCGACGTCACCTCGAGCCGGGAGGCCGACTCGCTCGCGGAACAGGCCGTGGCGCGTTTCGGGCGGATCGACATCGTCGTCCCGGCGGCGGGCATCTTCCCCGACGCGACGCTTGAGGAGATGACGGACGACGCCTGGGCTTCGTGCCTCGCCGTGAACCTGGACGGGACGATGCGCGTCTGCCGCGCCGCTGTGCCGCACATGCGGCGCGGCGGGGCGATCGTGACCATCGCCTCCGTCGCCGGCCATCGCGGCTCCCGCGGGCACGCGCACTACGCGGCCGCCAAGGGTGGCGTCCTTGCCTTCACCCGCAGCCTCGCCGCCGAGCTCGCCCCGCGCGGCATACGCGCCAACGCCGTCAGCCCCGGACTCATCGATACGCCGATGATCGCCGGCCTGATGCAGGAGCGCGGGCCCGGCCTCGTCGCGCAGACGCCGCTTGGGCGCATGGGAACGCCGGAGGAGGTCGCCGGCGCGGTGCTGTTCCTTGCCTCCGACCTCGCGGGCTTCGTCACCGGCGAGACGCTCCACGTCAACGGCGGGCTCTACATCCACTCCTGAGCACCCGGCCGACGCCGCGGGCGGTGTGACGCGGTTAACGCATGCTTCATGGTCCGTGCGCGACAGTGAGCCTGCGTCGCAGGGCGTGACGCATTGGCGGGGGCGGCGGACATGTCCGAGCCAGGCGAAGCGGGACGGGCGGCGGGGGCGGCGCAGCTGCCGCGCTACGCGATCGCCTTCCAGCCGATCGTCGACGTCGCGCGCCGGCGCATCCTCGCGCACGAGGCGCTGCTCCGCGGCAGCGTCGGCACGCCGGCCGGCGGGGTGCTCGCCCGCGTTCCTGAACCGGAACGACAGCGTTTCGAGATCGGAGCGATCGCGGCCGTGCTCGACGCCTTCGCCGGCACCGCGCCCTCGGCGTCGCTGCACATCAACCTCTCTCCGGAGGTGCTCCTGCGCTGGCCGGGAACGGTGCCCGAGCTCGCGCGCGTCGTCGCCGCCTCGGACATTCCACCGGGTCGCGTCGTGATCGAGGTGGCGGAGGGTGAGCGGATCGGGGACGCCGACGCCCTCGTCAGCGCCTTCGCCGCGCTCCGGTCGGAGGGGCTTCGCACCGCTCTCGATGCTTTCGGCACCGGCTATGGCGGCATCGGCCTGCTCGCCTCGGTGCGCCCCGACCTCGTGAAGCTCGACATGGGGCTCGCGCGGAACGCCCATCTCCATCCTGCCCGGCGCCCGATCCTCTCGAGGCTTCTCGAGGCCTGCGCGGATCTGAACGTCGACGTTGTCGCGACGGGGGTCGAGAACGAGGGGGAGTATCGCTGCCTCGCCCGGCTCGGCGTGACGCTGTTCCAGGGCTTCCTGTTCGCCCCACCGGCGACCGGCCGGGTGCTCGACGCGGACGAGGTGTCTCTTCCGCCCGAGCCCGCTCCGCCCGGCTTCACCGATCCCTGGCAGCGAGAGCAGAGCGCGCGCCTGCTCTGACCAGCGCGGCGTGCGGCTTGCGGCACGGGCGACGGCGTGCGCTGCTTGCCGTCCATGCCGACGGCCGGGCCAATCCCACGTTCCGCGCTGATCCAGCTCGCCATCGTCGTCACGGTCTCGGCGGTGCGGGGCCGGTGATCGCGCTCGGCCTCGCCGAAGCGACACCCGCCTGGCTCGCCTTCTGGCGTGCGCTGCTGTCGGCCCTCACGACGGCCATGCTGGTCGGCTGCCGCGGCAGGCTCGCGAGGCCACGCCCGCGGGACTGGCCCGCCGTGGCCGGCGTCGGCGTATTCCAGATCGGCCTCTTCTTCATTTTCCTGCACACGGCGCTTGCCGTCGTGCCGGTGGGGCGCGGTGTTCTGCTCTGCGACATTACCCCACTTTGGCTCGTGCCGATCTCCGCCTTCGTGCTTGGAGAGAGCGTCGAGCCCCGCCGCCTCCTCGGCGTCGGTCTCGGGCTTGCGGGCGTGCTCATCCTCGCCGATCGGTTGGAGGTTGACTGGTCGAGCGCGCGCGAGCTCGTGGCGCACGGGCTCCTCTGCTCTCGGCCGCGGCTGCCTGGGCGACAGCGATCGCCATCCTCCGCGCGCGCCCGACCGCCTCGCCGCTCGCCGACCTTCTGCCCTGGCAGTTCGGCCTCGCCGCGCTGATCCTTCTGCCCGCGGCGGCGGTTCTCGAACCCGGAAGGGGGAGGCAGACCCGGGGCACGCTCCGGCTTCGCTCTCGCCTATCTCGGTGTTTTCGGCGGCCCGGTCGCGACCTGGGCGGCGAACAGCGTCTCGCGTGCCCTGCCGGTGCTCGTCTCCTCGCTCGGGTTCCTCGGCGTTCCCGTGGTGAGCGCCGCGCTCTCGGTCGCCCTCCTCGGCGAGCCCGTGACGCTCTCCCTCGTCGCGGGCGGTGCCCTCATCCTCGCGGGCCTCGCCTCGCTCGCGCCGAGGCGCTAACACGCGCCCATGCCCGTTCCGCTGCACGTCACCGCCCTCGGCGAGGGCCCGCCGCTTCTCGTGCTCCACGGCCTGTTCGGCTCGGGAAGCAACTGGGGGGCGATCGCGCGCCGGCTCGCCGGAACACAGCGGGTGCTGCTTGTGGACCTGCGGAACCACGGCGACAGCCCGCACCATCCGCGGATGGACTACAAGGCGATGGCGGAGGACCTCGCCGCGCTGATCGAGGCCGAAGGCGGGCCCATAGCGTTGCTCGGCCACAGCATGGGCGGCAAGGCGGCGATGGTGCTCGCTCTCACCGCGCCGACGCTCGTCTCGCGCCTCGTCGTCGTCGACATCGCGCCGGTCGCCTATCCCCCCTCCTTCCGCCCCTATGCGGAGGCGATGGCCGCCGTGCCGCTCCGCCCAGGGCTTCGCCGCTCGGAGGCCGATGCGGCGCTGCGCGCGGCCGTGCCGGACGCGTCGGTCCGCGCCTTCCTGTTGCAGAACCTGCGCCTTGCCGACGGCGCTCCCGCCTGGCGCTGCAACCTCTCCGTGATCACCGACGTCCTCGAGACGATCTCCGGTTTCCCCGCCTTTCCCGACGGCGTTCAGTGGCCGGGCGAGGCGCTGTTCGTCTCGGGAGAGCGGAGCGGCTATATCGACGCCCGCGGCCGTGCCGCCGCTCTCACTCGGTTCCCGGCCGCCGCCTTCGTGGTCGTTCCGGGCGCCGGGCATTGGGTGCATGCCGAGGCGCCTGAGCCCTTCCTCCGGGCCGTCACCCCGTTCCTGGCCCTGCCGCCCCGATGAACGACGCTTCCCGACCGGCAGGGAGCGACCACATCGCGTGCATGACCCTCCCCGCACCCACCCGCGCTGCCGCGCTTGCGCGCCTCGAGGCTTTCGCTCCCGCGATGGGCCGCGCCTACGCAGCGACCCGGAACCATGACCGTGGCCCAGGCGATCGCAGCAATGTCTCGCTTCTCTCGCCGCATGTCCGGCACCGGCTCGTGACGGAGGAGGAGCTCGTCGCGGCCGCGCTCGCGCGCCACGCCCCGGCGGCGTGCGCGAAGTTCGTCGAGGAGGTGTTCTGGCGCAGCTACTGGAAGGGCTGGCTCGAGCAGCGGCCCTCGGTGTGGACCGCCTACCGGGCGCGCGTGGCGGAGGCGGTTGCCGGGCTCCGCACGGAGGGGGGGCTGCGTCGGGCCTACGAGGATGCCGTCAGCGGCCGAACCGGAATTGCCTGCTTCGATTCCTGGGCGCGGGAGCTGGTCGAGACCGGATACCTCCACAACCACACGCGCATGTGGTTCGCCTCGATCTGGACCTTCACGCTGAGGCTTCCCTGGGTGCTCGGCGCCGACTTCACCTATCGCCACTTCGCCGATGGCGACCCGGCCTCGAACACGCTCTCCTGGCGCTGGGTGGCCGGGCTGCACACGCGCGGCAAGCACTATCTCGCGCGCGCGGCGAACATCGCCGAATACACCGGCGGTCGGTTCGACCCGAGGGGCGAGCTCGACGAGCATGCGCCGCCGCTCGAGGAGGAGCCGCCGGGCCCGGCGCTGCCTCTCCCTCCCTCCGATCCTGCGCCGGAGGGGGAGGTCGCGCTTCTCGTCACCGAGGAGGACTGCCTCGCCGAGACCCTGCTGCTTGGCCGCGCGCGCGTCGTCGCGGTCGCCGCCGTCACCTGCACGGCCGCGCGAAGCCCGCTTCCCGTCGGGTCGGTCCCGGAACGGTTCGCCGAAGGCGCGGTCGAGGACGGGTGCGCGCGCGCCGCGGCAGCGTTCGGCGCGCCGGCCGAGCGGCTCGAACGTTTCGACGCCGTGGCCGATTGGGCGGCGGCGTCCGGCGCCCGGACCCTCGTCACGGCCTATGCCCCTGTCGGTCCGGTGGCCGAGGCGCTCGACCGCGTGGAGCAGGCCCTCGCTGCGCGCGGCATCCGCCTCCTGAGAGTTCGCCGCGCCTGGGACGATGCCGTCTGGCCGCACGCCACGCGCGGTTTCTTCCAGCTCAAGGATCGCATCCCCGCGATCCTTCGCACGTTCGGGCGGGCGGTGTGAGCGGGCTCGTCCTCGAGGGCCTCACCTGCCGCTACGGAGACGTCGCGGCCGTGGAGTCGCTCGACCTCTCGGTTCCCGCGGGCGCTCTGGTCTGCCTGCTCGGCCCCTCGGGCTGCGGCAAGACGACGACGCTGCGCGCCGTCGCTGGCCTCGTCGACCCCGATGCGGGGCGTATCCTGCGCGACGGCGAGGTTCTCTCCGCACCCGGCGCCGTGGTTCCCCCCGAGCGTCGGCGGATGGCAATGATCTTCCAGTCCTACGCGCTGTGGCCGCACATGACCGTCGCGGGCAATGTCGCCTATGCGCTGAAGCTGCGCGGGCTCGGGCGGGAGGCGATCGCGCGCGAGGTCGCCTCCGTTCTGCGCGCGGTCCGGCTCGAGGCGTTTGCGGAACGTCTTCCGGCCGAGCTCTCGGGCGGGCAGCAGCAGCGGGTGGCGATCGCGCGCGCGCTCGCGATGCAGCCGCGCACGCTGCTCATGGACGAGCCGCTCTCGAACCTCGATGCCAATCTGCGCGAGGAGATGCGGCACGAACTGCGGCGCCTGCACGAGGCGCATGGTGTGACAACGCTCTACGTGACGCACGACCAGGCGGAGGCGATGGCGACCGCGGATCTCGTTGCGGTGATGGATCGCGGCAGGGTGGTGCAGCTCGGCACGCCGGAGGAGATTTACGCCTTGCCTGCGAGCGCCTTCGTCGCGCGCTTCATCGGCGGGGCGAACCTGATCCCGGGCCGACATCTCGGCGAGGGGGTCGTCGATTGCGGCGGCTTCTCGCTCGCCTGCGCGAGCGGCGCCGCCGAGGCGGGCGCATCCGTTCTGGTCGCGATCCGACCGCACGCGGTCGCCCTCACCTCCGAGCCTGGGCCGAACGTCGTGCGCGGGCGCCTTGTGCGCGCGACCTTCTTCGGGCCGGTGCGGGAACTCCTCGCCGAGCTCGCCGGCGGCGTGATGCTGCGCGCGGTTCGGCCTGCGGCCGAGCCGGTGCCGGGGGAAGGGGCGGTGCTTCTGTCGCTTCCCCCCGAGGCGTGCCGGATCCTTTCCGGCTGAGCCGAGGCAGTCACCCCTCAGCGATAGACCGCGTCGCGGAGAAACAGGCTAATCGCGGGAACGTAGCTGATCACCATCAGGCAGGCGACGATCACCGCGATGAAAGCCGGAAGGTAGCGCATCATTTTGTCGACGCCGGTCTCCGCCACCTGCGCCGCGGCGAAGAGGTTGACGCCGAAGGGCGGCGTGACCATTCCGAGCGCGAGGTTCACCACCATCACGGTGCCGAAATGCACCGGGTCGATGCCGAACCGCACCGCCGCCGGGGCGAGAATCGGCCCGAGCACGATGATCGAGGCCGAGGTCTCAATGAACATCCCGACCACGAACAGGAACAGGTTGACGCCGAGCAGGAACAGGCCCGGCGAGCCGAAGGTCGCGACCAGCCACTCCGCCATCATGTCGGGCACGCGCTGGCGGTTGAGCAGCCACGAGAACAGCCCGGCCGTGGCGATGATGAACATGATCACCGAGGAGGTGATCACCGAGCGCCGGAACACGCCCCACAGGGCCGCGGGGCGGAGCTCGCGATGGATCAGAAGCCCGACGACGAGCGCGTATATCACGGCGATCACCGAGGCCTCGGTCGGCGTGGTGATGCCGCCGTAGATTCCGCCGAGCACGATCACCGGCATCAGGAGCGCCCAGAACGCATGCCTTGTGGCGGGGAGAAGGCCGTCGCGGCCCTCGCCATCCTGCTTGCCCCAACCGGTGAGCCGGCACCAGACGAGCACGGTGGCGGACAGCGCGGCGCCGATCAGGAGGCCCGGCCCGAAGCCCGCGATGAACAGCTCCGGGATCGAGGTCTGCGTCGCCACACCGTAGAGGATCATCGGGATCGAGGGCGGAATGACGACGCCGAGCTCGGCGGCGGTGGCCTGCAGCGAGCCGGCGAAGGCAGCCGGATAGCCGAGCCGCTGCAGCGCCGGCACCAGGATCGCGCCGATCGCGAAGGTGGTCGCGACGGAGGATCCGCTGATCGCGGCGAAGATCATGCAGGTGAGCACGCAGGTGACGGCAAGCCCGCCCTGGATTCCGCCGACCACCGCCCGCGCGAAGCCGACAAGACGGCGCGAGATCCCCCCCACCTCCATCAGATTGCCGGCGAGGATGAAGAACGGGATGGCAGCGAGGGGAAAACGGTCGAGCGCCACATAGATCTGCTGCGCGGCGACGATCAGCGGAAAGCGCGTGAACTCGACGATGCCGAGCACCGCGGCAAGCCCGATCGCGACCGCCACGGGCACCGACAGGGCGAACAGCCCGAGCATCACCGCGAGCATCGTGCCGGCCATTGTGCGACCCCCCTCCGCCCCGGCCTTACACTTGGCCCGACGCCGCGCCTTCGGTGGCGGTCCCGCGCCGGTCGAGGAGGGCCGCGAGCGCGCCGATGATCGCGAACACAGAACCTGCCGGGATCGCCGCATAGCCCCAGGCGATCGAGACCTCGAGCCCCGCGATCGTCTGCAGGCGCACGCGGTTCGCCATCTCCCAGCCGAACCAGAACAGCACCGCGAACAGGAGAACGATCGCGGCGAAGATCACGACCTCGAGCACAAGACGCGCCCGGCCCTTCAGCGCCGAGCGCGTGACATCGATCGCAACGAGCGCGCCCTCGCGGATCGCACCGGCGACCCCGAGCATCACCATCCACACCAGAGCCTGACGGACCAGCGCCTCCGACCAGGGCGAGGGCTGGCTCACGAGGAAGCGGGTGAACACCTGCCAGGCGCCGGCGCCGACCGCGACCGCGAGCGCGAAACAGGCGGCCGCGAGGGCCGCCTGCGTCGTGACGCGGTCGAGCGCCAGAAGCGCCCGGGAAAGGCCGGCTGTCACGAGCCGGGCCGCCAGTTGCGGATGCGCTCGATGGTGGCCGCGCCAAACTGCTGCGCATAGGCCTGGAAGGCCGGCGCGAGCGCGGCCTGGAAGGCCGCGGTGTCGACCGTCTCCCTCACCGTCATGCCGCGGCGTCGGAGCTCGGCCACGCCGTTTTGCTCGTCCTCCGTCACCTTGTTCCGGTTGGCCACGACGGCCGCTTTGGCGGCTTCGTCGAAGATCGCCCGGTCTGCCGGGCTCAAGCGGTTGAGGAAGGCGGGGTTGCCGATCAGAACGGCGGGAGAATAGACGTGGCGGGTGAGCGAGAGGAAGCGCTGCACCTGGTTGAGGTTGTTCGCGACGATCACCGGGATCGGGTTCTCCTGCCCATCGACCGTTCCCTGCTGCAGCGCCGGCACAAGCTCGGAGAAGGCCATCGGGGTCGGCAGGGCGCCGAGGGTCTGGAAGGCGCGCATGTGCACCTGGTTCTCCATGGTGCGCACCTTGAGGCCCCGCACGTCCTCGGGCGAGCTCACCTCGCGGCGGTTGTTCGTGAGGTTGCGGAAGCCGTTCTCCATCCAGGCGAGGCCCACGAGGCCGCGGGCGGGGAACCGCGCGAGCAGCTCCCGCCCGATCTCGCCATCGAGCACGCCGCGGGCATGGGCATAGTCGCGGAACAGGAAGGGGATGTCGAGCACAAGTGTTTCGGGAACGAAATTGCCGACCGGCCCGGTCGAGGTGATGACGAACTCCTGCGTGCCGATCTGCGTCGCCTCGATCGCCTCGCGCTCGTTGTCGTTGCGCTGGATGGTCACGCGGAAGCGGCTATTCGAGAGGCGCTCCACCGTCTCCTTGAAGGCGAGCGCGCCGACGCCGTAGTGGCTTGCGGGCGGCAGCGCGTGGGTGAGCGTGACGGTCGTCTGCCCCGCAGCCGGCGTGAAGGCGGCGGGCGCGATGGCCGCGAGGCCCGCGAGCAGAAGGCGGCGTGTGGTGCGCATGCGTTTGTCCTCCCCGTGATGACAAAGCCGGGAGCCCTCCCGGCCGGAGACGCGGACCATAGGCGAGGGGACGGGTCCAGGGCAACGCGCCGCTCCGTACCGGTGCGCTGGGCCAGCGAGGGACTAGAGCCGCGACATGGGCGGTCCTCCCTCTCCGCCACAGCGTCCGGTAGAACACGCCTGCGGCACGTCCTGTCCGCCGGCGAGCGCAAGCGGCTTCAACCACGTTGGTTTCAAGGTGCTTGGCAAACGCGAAGACGAGCTCGGGTAGCAGGGGGAAGGATGACTTCTGGGAAACGCGTAGGCAAACGCGGCACCGACTCTGCCGCGTCCAGCAGTCGACCGCTCGGCGCTAGAGACCGGCACCGCTATCGGGCGGGGACGGGGGGCGTGAACCCTGTGCGGATTCCGAGGTTCTCGCGCGCTCCTCCAGGGTGGACAGAAGCCTCAGCTGCACACCCCCTTGGCCGCGGCAGGCCGGGCGAGGCGAAACCTCGCCCGGCACGCCTGACCGAAGCCAGGAGCCCGAATCAGGCCCGCTGACGCGCCAGGGACAAAAAGCCAAGCAGCCCGAGGGCCAGGAGGGTCGCCGACGCTGGCTCGGGAACCGGTGCGGCCCGCGCCACGGCGATCAGCCAGGGTTGGCCGAAATTACGCCCGTCCTCGTCGCGCCAGATGAGCTGCAGCGCCGGGAACTCCTCCGGCAGGATCGACGTCGGCACGGCGCTGATCAACGCATTGTACTGGCTCTCCAAGTCAACATTGCTGTCAAAATAAAAGTACGTCGCGGACGGATAGAGCGTCTTCCAGACCGCCATCTGGTACGCCATGGAGGTATTGGCGCGTGCCGGATCGGCAGGGTCGGGCATGGCTGCAAGGCTGGTGTGGGCGAGCCAGCCAAGCTGCGCCTTCTGCAGGTCGGAGAGCGGCTGATACTGAGCAAGCTCCCAGCCTCGCCCATTGTTGTCGAGCGGCGCCACCGTGTAGGCGCCGAAACGCACCGCAATCGGCGGGTCGATGCAGTAGGCATCGAGGAAGAAGGTCTGCTCCGGGTTGAAGACAGTGCCGAAGTTGAGCGTGAGCCGGGTGTAGCCGCCGCCGGCGAAACCGAGGTAGCCCCTATTCGAACTGACCCAGGCTCCGGCCGAGCCGTTCGGGAGGGTGGCAGCCGACAGGTAGACCGTGTCGCCGACCGACAGTGGCGCCGCGCGCACTGCCCCTGGCAGTGCCACAAGCCCGGCCGTGAGGATCACCGCGGCGGCAGCGGCCCGCGAGACCAAAGACGCGAAAATTCTCATGGAACTCCCCCTAAGCATGTGAGCACTGCTGCGGACCGCCCCTCTTTCCCCCGGGACCGCCCCCCAATAATTCGAAGCGTGCCACAGTCAGCACCAGCACTTCAACCGCGTCGCGATGATCGCGGCGTTGCGGATCGCTTTTGGCCAGAGCATCCCCAAGGCATGGCAGGGACGGTCGGGGCGGATGCCGTCTTCCGCCCGGCGATCATGGCCGGTTGAGTCCTCCCTATCACCGATCGAGCGCGGCTGGCTTGCCTCGGGAAGGCGCGATGACAGCGGATGCGCCGGCGGCTATGACGGATCGGCACAACGCCCCTTCGCGCCGCCCCCTGATGCTCGGCTTTCTCCTGCAGCGCCTCGCCTCTGCCGCCGTCGTGCTCGCGGCGATGTCGCTGATCGTCTTCGCCGGCGTCTATGCCATCGGCAACCCGATCGACGTCCTGATCAACCCCGCCGCCGACCAGGTGATGCGCGCCGAGACGATCGCCCGCTACGGGCTCGACCGGCCGTTCTGGGAACAGTATCTCCGCTTCGCCCGGGCGCTTCTTTCGGGCGATTTCGGCACCTCCTTCGTGTTCAACACGCCAGCCCTGCCGCTGATCCTCTCGAAACTGCCGGCGACACTCGAGCTTGCGCTTGCAGCGATGCTGATCGCGATCCTGTTCGGGATCCCACTCGGCATGGCAGCCGGGCTCAAGCCCGAGGCGCCCGCGAGCAAGGCGATCATGGCGGGCTCCATCCTCGGCTTCTCGCTGCCAACCTTCTGGGTCGGGCTGATGCTGATCCTTCTCTTCTCGGTCGAGCTCGGCTGGTTGCCCTCGGGCGGCCGCGGCGACACGGTGACGCTCCTCGGAATCGAGTGGTCGTTCCTGACCGCCGACGGGCTTTCGCACCTCCTGCTGCCCGCCCTCAACCTCGCCCTGTTCAAGCTGTCGCTGATCATCCGCCTCACCCGCGCGGGGATGCGCGAGGCGATGCTTGCCGACTATGTCCGTTTCGCCCGCGCCAAGGGGCTGTCGCGCGCGCGTGTCGTCGGCGTGCACGCCTTCCGCAACATCCTGATCCCGATCGTCACCGTGCTCGGGCTCGAGTTCGGCTCGGTGGTCGCCTTCGCCGTGGTGACGGAGACGATCTTCTCCTGGCCGGGCATGGGCAAGCTGCTCATCGACAGCATCCTCACGCTCGACCGCCCAGTGATGGTCGCCTACCTCATGCTCGTCGTGGCGATGTTCGTGCTGATCAACCTCCTCGTTGACATCGCCTACGCGGCGCTTGATCCGCGCGTTCGGCTGGGCGGGCGGGCATGAGCGAGGTGCGGGTGGCTGGAGAGCGGCCAGCGGCGCTGTTCTGGGCCGAGTTCGCCGAAAGCCGGCTGGCGCTTGCAGGGCTTTCGGTGTTCCTGCTCGCGGTGTTCGCCGCCATCTTCGCGCCCTGGCTCACGCCGCAGAACCCCTATGACCAGGCGACGCTGTCGCTGATGGACGCGCGGCTGCCTCCCGGCACGGTCGGCAGCGGCGGCTATGTGCACTGGCTCGGCACCGATGCCGCGGGGCGGGACCTGTTCTCCGCCATCCTCTGGGGCCTGCGCACCAGCCTGTTCGTCGGCGTCGCTGCCGGGGCGGCGGCGCTTGCGCTTGGCACCGTGCTCGGCTTGGCGGCCGCCTTCTTCGGCGGTCGTCTCGAGCTCGTCCTGATGCGGATCGTCGATCTGCAGCTCTCCTTCCCGGCGATTTTGCTCGCGCTCGTGCTCGTCGCCTCGCTCGGCCAGGGTCTCGCCCAGGTGGTCGCCGCCCTCATCGCCGCGCAATACGCCTATTTCGCGCGCACCGTGCATGGCGCCGCGCTCGCCGAACGACGCAAGGAATACATCGAGGCGGCCGCCGGGATCCCGCTCCGGCCGGCGCGGATCCTGTTGCGCCACCTCCTGCCGAACTGCCTGCCGCCGCTGATCGTCGTGGCGACCGTTCAGGTCGCGAATGCGATCGCGATCGAGGCCACGCTCTCCTTCCTCGGCGTCGGCCTGCCGGTGACCGAGCCCTCGCTGGGGACGCTGATCGCGAACGGCTTCCAGTTCATGCTCTCGGGTCGCTACTGGATCAGCGTCTATCCCGGGATCGCGCTTCTGATCGTCATCGTCTCGATCAACCTGGTGGGCGACCGGCTGCGCGACGTTCTGAACCCGAGGCTCAGGCGGTGACCGCTCTGCTCTCGCTCGAGAGCGTATCGAAGCGCTTCACCCGTCGCGCGACGGTGGAGGAGTGCCTGCTGTCGCTGCTCGGCAGGCCGATGCCGCCGCGCAGCGTGCATGCGGTGGATCAGGTCTCGCTCTCGATCGGTGAGGGCGAGGTGGTCGGCCTCGTCGGGGAGAGCGGCTGCGGAAAATCGACGCTTGGTCGGATTGCGGCGGGGCTGATCGTGCCCGATGGCGGCAGCGCCCTGCTCGATGGCCGCCCGGTCGCGGAGTTGCGGAGCGGGCGGGTCGAGAAGCGCACCACGGCGGTGCAGATGGTGTTCCAGGACCCATTCGCGAGCCTCAACCCGCGCATGAAGGTCGGGGAAGCGATCGCGGAAGGCCCGCTCGCCCACGGGCTTTGGCCGGCAGCGGAACGATCCGAGCGCGTCGCGGCCACGCTCGCCGATGTCGGGCTCGATCCGTCCTACGCCGCACGCTTCCCGCACCAGTTCTCCGGCGGGCAGCGTGCGCGCATCGGCATCGCCCGTGCGCTCGCGATGAACCCGCGCGTCGTGGTCGCGGACGAGGCGCTGGCCGCGCTCGATGTCTCGATCCAGGCGCAGGTCCTGAATACCTTCATGGACCTGCGCGCCCGTCGCGGCATCGCCTGGCTGTTCATCAGCCATGACCTCGGCGTGGTCGGCCACCTCGCCGACCGTGTGGCGATCATGTATCTCGGCCGGATCGTCGAGTTCGGGCCTGCGGAGGCGGTGTTCGCCGCGCCGGCTCACCCCTACACGCGCGGCCTCATCGAGGCGGTGCCGCGGCTCGAACGCCGGCGCTTCGGCTTCCACCCGGTGCGTGGCGAGATCCCCTCGCCGCTCTCACCGCCTTCGGGCTGTCACTTCCACCCGCGCTGCCCGCATGCCGTGCGCCGCTGCCGCGAGGAGAAGCCAACGCCGCGCCAGATCGACACGGGCCGCATGGTCGCCTGCCATTTCGATCTCGCCTGAGCGTGCTTTAGGCGGCGCGCCGCATCTCGCCGCGGATCGCCGCGACGAAGGGGGCGGCGGCCGCGGCATCGGCGAAGCGGAAGCCCACCCTGCCCTCGCCGCCCGAGACGACGGTGCAGCGCGCGTTCAAGCCAAACGCAGACGCGACCCCCTCCACGCCTTCAGGAACGGGGCGGTCGGCGCGGCCGGCAAAGCCCTCCGACGAGACATCGAGAAGCGCGAGCTCGACGCTGCCCCCGCCATGCGCGAAGCGCACCATGCCCGCGGCCAGTGCGCGCGGCTCGCGGCGACGATCCACCTCCGGAACGGCGGTGCGCACCACGCGAATGAGCTCACGCCGCAGGGTGGAGACGGAAGCCGCGAGCTCTTCGACCTCTGTGCCAACGCTGCGCGCCTGCTCCCCGGCCGCGACCGCCTCGCGCGAGACCTCCGAGATCCGCCTGGTGACCTCGCGCGAGGCGGAGGCGGCTTCGGCGACCGTCCGCGCGATCTCCTGGGTCGCGGCGAGCTGCTGGCCCACGGCGTCGGAGATCGCCGCGGCCAGGTGATCGACCTCGCGGACGCTGCCGATGATCGAGCGCACGGCCGAGACGGAGGCCTGCGTCTCGCGGCGGATCCCCTCGATCCGAGCGGCGATGTCCTCGGTCGCCTTCGCGGTCTGGCCGGCGAGACTCTTCACCTCGGAGGCGACCACGGCGAAGCCCTTGCCCGCTTCGCCCGCGCGGGCGGCTTCGATCGTCGCGTTCAGCGCAAGCAGGTTCGTCTGCCCAGCGATCTCGCTGATCAGGCGCACCACCTCGCCGACATTCGTCACCGCGCCCGCAAGCGCGGCCACCGCCGCCTCGGTGCGTTCCGCCTCACCGGCCGTGCGCTGCGCCGTCGCCGCGGCCTCGCGCACCCGGTCGGTGATCTCGCCGATGCTCGCCGTGAGCTCCTCCGCCGCAGCGGCGACCGTCTCGGCTGAGGCGAGCGACTGCTGCGCCGCCGCCGCCACGGCCTGGGCGTTGACGCCGACGCGCTCGGTTCCCTCCGCCATCGCCCGGGCCTCGGCGCGGACGCGCTCGCTCGTTGCGCTGACGGAGGCAAGCGTTGCACCGGTTGCGTCCTCGATCGCTTCGGCCATCTCGACGAGCGAGCGCTTCCGCGCGGCTTCGGCCTTCTCCCGCTCGCGATCCTGCTCGGCGCGAAGCCGCTCCGCCTCGCTGCCGGCGTCGCGCAGGGTGGCGAGAGCGGCGGCCATCTCGCCGAGCTCGTCGCGCCGGCCCGTGCAGGGGACGGGCGTGCTCCACTCCGCCGCGGCGATCCGCCGCATCGCCGCCGTCATCGCCCCGAACGGCCCGAGCACGGTGATCTGCAGCCCGACCGCCACCGCGGCGGCGATCGCAAGCGCGATGGCACCGAGCACGAGAGCGGTGAGGCGCTGCGCCGCCGCCGCCTCGACCATCGCCGCGCGCTCAGCTGCCCCCGACGCGACCTCGTAGGCCGCGAGCCGGTCGAGCGCCTCCGTCAGCGGGTCCATCGTTTGGTAGAGGCGCTCGCGGACGATCCGATCGAGCGCGGCGCGGTCCTCGGCGGCGAACACCGCGACGAGGTCTCGCAGCAGCGATTGGGCCTGCGCCCGTCGCGCCTCGACCGCGCTCAGAAGCGCAAGCCCCTCGCCGGAGGTGATGCTGCCGCGCAGGTCGCGCCAGGCGCTCTCGATCTCGGCGGACGCTTTGGCGAGCGACTCCCGCCCCTCCGCCCAGCTCCAGTTGCCGTTGTTCACCTTGTGGCTCGCATCGACGACGAACACGGCATAGCCGTCAGAGAGCGCCTTGAGGCGCAACAGGGGCGAGAGGTGATACTCGAAGATGGTTGTTACCCTCTCCTCCGCCTGCTGTGCGGAGCGGAGCGCGAGCCAGGCACAGCCGGCGATCAGCAGGGCGAGGATAACCTGGCTGGCGATCGCGGTGCGGCGTATGGTCAAGCGCATGGTCGGCACCTCAACGAAAACCTCGCCCGTTGAGTGCGCAGATCTTGGTAAATGCTGCGTTAGCGCCGATCGGGGATCGCCGCCCGCTGCCGTGCGAGGGCCGCCTCGCGGCGGGTGATGTAGAGCGCGCTGCCGACGATCAACGCCGAGCCGGCAACCGTCCACCCGTCCGGCCGCTCGCCGAACAGCATCAGGCCCGCGATTCCGGCGAAGACGAGGCGCACATAGCTCAGCGGTGCGAGCACGCTTGCGTCGGCGAGGCGGAAGGCGCTGATCCAGAGCTGCATGCCGGCCGGCCCGGCGACTGCCATCAACGCGAGCCACCCCGCCTGCCACGGCTCGGGCAGGGTGAGGGCGGGCAGCGCCAGCGGCAGCGCACCTGCAAAGGTCACGAGCCCGATATGGACCATGATCGTATCGGTTCGCTCGGTTCGGGAGAGCTGCTTGGTGGTCAGCACGATGCCGGCGCCGAACAGGGCGGAGACGAGAGCGACGGCGACGGCCGGATCGAGGCCGCAGCTGCCGGGCCGGGCGATCACCACCACACCGGCGAAGCCGACGAGGGTTGCGCTCCAGCGACGCCAACGCACCACCTCGCCGAGCACCGGCCCGGCAAGCGCGGTGACGAACAGCACACTCGTGAAGGAGAGAACCGTGGCCGTGGCCAGGTCCAGGTGCTGGAACGACCAGTAGTAGAGAACCCAGCACGCGAGGCTGAACAGCCCGCGCATGAGGTGCAGGAGAGGGTGGCTCGTGCGAAGGACCGCGAAGCCACCCCGGGCGAGCGCGGGCAGGACCCAGAGGATCTGCGCCGCTGCCCGCACAAGCACGATGGTGGTGACGGGAACCATGCCCGCAAGCAGCTTGACGAAGACTGTTTCGGCAACGAAGAGAGCGGCGGCGGCGAAGCTCAGCGCCGCGGCCTCGAAGATCGGCGATCGCGTTCCCTGGGGCATCGGCACGCGCGCCGGCCGGCCCCGGCGCGCGCCGCCCTCCCTCCCTCAGCGCGGGCGGATGAAGAAGGCGAGCGTGTCCTCGTCCGCGCGCGGCGTCCAGGTCAGGTTGGCGCGGCCGGCCCAGACCGTTGGCAGGGTGACGATCGGGATCTGCCCGTAATCGGCCACCGCCATGTCCTGCGCCTTCTGGAACAGCTCGCGGCGCTTGGCGTCATCGAGCGTGCCCATCGCCTCGGCGATGATCCGGTCGAGCTCCTCGTTGCAGTAATGGCTGACATTGAAGGCGCCGTAGCGGCCGCCCTCGCGCTTGCAGTGCACGAAGGAGGACAGCGCATATCCCGCCTCGCCGGTGAGCGTGCCCCACCCCGCCATGGTGATCGGGTAGTCGCCGCGCGTGCGGGCGGGGAAGAACACGGTCCGCGGCTGGGCGTTCACCTGAACGTCGAGGCCGACGCGGGCGAAGAGTTGGCCGAGCGCGGCACAGGTCGCGCCGTCACCCGGCAGGCGGTCGGACGAGCAGTAGAGCGGGAAGCGGAACCCGTTCGGATAGCCGGCCTCGGCGAGCAGGGCGCGCGCCCGGGCCGGGTCGTAGCGGAGCGGTTGCGGGTTCGGGTTGGCGCCGAACATGTAGTTCGGCATCAGCTGGTCGGCCACCACCGCCGTGCCCTCGAACACCGATTGCGCGATCCCGGCACGGTCGATCGCAAGCGACAGCGCCTCGCGCACGCGACGATCACGGAACGGGTTGCGCGAGAGCGTGTTGCCCTGCTTGTCGGTGATCATCCGCATCGCCGGGGCGGACATGTCCTCGCGCAGGTCGGGGTAAAGGATGAACGTGTAGATGCTCTCGCCCTGGAACACGGCGATGTTGCGCTCGCGCTTGAGGCGGGCGATGTCGCTCACGGGCACGTAGTTGGCGAAGTCCACCCGGTTCGAGAGCAGGCCCGCGACGCGCGCCGCATCGTTGCTGATCTCGACCAGGGTGACGCGGCTCCACGGCGCATCACCGCGCCAGTGGCCGGGGAAGCGCTCCATCACGAGGTCGCCGCGCGGTGTCCAGGAGACGAAGCGGAACGGGCCGGTGCCGATCGCCGCACGGCCAGAATTGAACTCTGGCGCCTTGCTGTCGGGGGCGATCCGCGAGGAGACGATGAACATCCGCGTCATGTCCTGCGGCAGAGCGGCGTTCGGCACATTGGTGCGGATGCGGATCGTCAGGTCGTCGACGATGTCCACCCCGACGATCGAGCGGGTGTAGATCACGAGCCCGCCGTCGGGCCCCGCGACGGAGGGCACGCGCTCGATCGAGAACTTCACGTCCGCCGCCGTGAAGGGCGAACCGTCGTGGAAGCGCACGTTCGGGCGGAGCTTGAACTCCCAGGTCGTGTCGTTCACCGGCCTCCAGGAGACGGCGAGGCCCGGCTGGACCTGCAGGTTCTCATCCACCCACACGAGCGGGTCGAAGATGTTCTTGAGCGCGGCGGCGTGGTTGCCGAGCGCCATGTAGTGCGGGTCGATCGCCTCGGGGCCTGCGCGCACGCCGATGCGAAGCTCCTGCGCCAGCGCTCCGGGCGGAGCGGCGAACAACGCCGCGGCGACCAGACCGAGCCGAGCCAGGAACCGGAATCCTCGCATCGCACCTCTCCCCTTGCCTGAGTGACGGGGGAGCGTAACGTCGCCGGCGACGGAGCGGAAGGTGGGGGAAGCGCAGGGCGGTGCGGATCGCGGACATGAACTGGATGGCGGTCGAGGACTGGCTCGAGCGGGACGACCGTGCCGTCCTGCCGCTCGGCTCCACTGAGCAGCACGCCTATCTCTCGCTTGCGGTCGATGCGATCCTTGCCGAGCGCGTGGCCGCGGAAGCGGCCGAACCGCTCGGCGTGCCGGTGTTCCCCGTGATGCCCTACGGGCTTGCTCCCTATTTCCTGGCCTATCCCGGCACCGTGTCGCTTCGGGTGAGCACGCTCCTCGCCGTCGTCGGCGATGTGCTCGACAGCCTCTCCGCCCAGGGCTTCCGGCGCGTGCTGATCGTCAACGGCCATGGCGGGAACAACCCGGTCGATGCCTTCGTGCGCGAATGGGCGTCGATGCGGCCCGGCCACCGCGTGCGCTTCCACAACTGGTGGAACGCGCCGCGCACCTGGGCCGCGGTGCAGGCGACCGACGCGGTGGCGAGCCACGGCTCCTGGATGGAGAACTTCCCCTGGACGCGGCTTGCTGGCGTCGCGCTGCCCGAAGGCCGCAAGGAGCCGATCGACACCTCGGCGATCGCCGGCCGGCCGGCTTCGGAGGTGCGCGCGCTGATCGGCGACGGCAACTTCGCCGGCCTCTACCAGAGGCCGGACGAGGAGATGCTCGCGATCTGGCGCACCGCCGTCGCCGAGACCCGCGAGCTCCTGGAGAACGGATGGTGAAGGGGGAGAGCGATGCCCGGTGATCCGATCCTGGTTTGGGGTGCGGGAGCGATCGGCGGCACGGTCGGCGCCTTCCTCGTGCGCGCGGGGCATGACGTCACCTTCGTCGACATCGTTGAGGAGCATGTGCGGGCGATCGCCGCGCCTGGACGTGGGCTCGCGATCAGGGGCCCGGTGGCGGAGTTCTCCGTTACCGCCCCGGCCTTCCTGCCTTCCGAGCTCACCGGCGTGTGGCGCAAGGTGTTCCTCTGCGTGAAGGCGCACCACACGCAGGCCGCGACGACAGCGCTCCTGCCCCATCTCGCCTCGGACGGCTACGTGCTCAGCCTGCAGAACGGTCTGTGCGAGACGGTGATCGCGCCGATCGTGGGGCGCGAGCGGACGATGGGCGCTTTCGTGAATTTCGGCGCCGACTGGATGGGCCCGGGCGAGGTTCTCTACGGCAATCGCGGCGCGGTCGTGCTCGGCGAGCTTGACGGGCGGATCACCGGCAGGCTCGTGAGCCTGCACCGGCTCATGCTCGATGTCGACGACCGGGCAGTCATGACCGACAACATCTGGGGCTATCTCTGGGGCAAGCTCGCCTATGGCGCGATGCTCTTCGCGCAGGCGACGGGGCAGGACAGCATCGCCGGCGCGCTCGCCAATCCGTCTCTGTTTCCGCTCTGGCTCGGCCTCGGCCGCGAGGTGATGGCAGTGGCCGCAGCCGAGGGCGTGCGGGCTGAGGGCTTCAACGGCTTCGACCCGGACGCCTTTCGTCCCGGCGGAACGGAGGCGGCAGCGAAGGCCTCGATCGCGGCGATGGTCGCCTTCAACCGAACGAGCGCCAAGACGCACTCGGGTGTGTGGCGCGACCTTGCGGTGCGCAAGCGTCGGACGGAGGTGGACGCGCAGCTCGTACCTGTGTCGGTGATCGCCCGGCGTCACGGTCTCGCCACGCCCTTGATCGACCATCTCGTCGCGATGATCCACGAGATCGAGGACGGACGGCGGCCGATGACGGACGCGAACCTCCTCGAGCTTGCAGGCCTCGTCGCGGCATGAACATACGCTTCGACGGTCAGGCGGTTCTCGTCACCGGGGCCGGGCACGGGATCGGCCGGGCGATCGCGCGCGGCTTTGCCCTCCGCGGCGCGCGGGTGTTCGCCTGCGACCTCGATGCCGGCAACCTCGCGGTAACGGCGCGAACGCCCGGAATCGAGACAAGCGTGGTCGATGTGACCGACCGCGCAGCGGTTCGGGCCTGGGTCGCCTCCGTCGAGGCGGCCGCGGGCGGCGCGGTCGACGTGGTCGTGAACAACGCTGGCGGCGTCTGCGGCCAGGCGGGGCGGCCGATCGAAGAGGTGAGCGACGCCGACTGGGACGCGATCCTGCGCGTGAACCTCACCGCTGCCTTCGCCGTCTCCCAGGCGGCGGCGCCCGCGATGAAGGCACATCGCCGCGGTCGGATCGTGATCATCTCCTCAGGAGCCGGCCTCGGCGTGTCGAAGACGGGCATCCAGGCCTATGCCGCGGCCAAGGCGGGGCAGATCGGGCTGACGCGACAGCTCGCGCACGAGCTCGGGCCCTTCGGCATCACCGTCAACAGCGTCGCGCCGGGCTTCGTCCTCTCCAACCCCTCGACCATGCGGCAATGGCAGGCCTATGGCGAAGCGGGGCAGCGCGCGCTGCTCGAGGGGATCGCCCTGCGACGCCTTGGCACGCCCGAGGACATGGTGCATGCCGTGCTGTTTCTTGCGAGCGACTACGCCGCCTACATCAACGGCCAGACGCTTGCGGTCGACGGAGGGAAGTGATGAACGCCGGTGTGACCGACCTGCCCGAAGCGTGGCTCCGCAACGAACGCGACCGGCTCTGGGCCGAGTTCCTCGAGCTCGTGCGTATCCCCTCGGTCAGCGCCAAGCCCGACCATGCCGCCGAGGTGCGCCGCGCGGCGGAGTGGGTGGCCGCACGCTGCAACCGGGCCGGGCTTGGCAATGTGCGCATTCTGCAGGAGGGCGGCCATCCGGCCGTCTATGGCGAGTGGCTCGGGTCTGAGGACGCGCCCACGATCCTCGTCTACGCGCATTTCGACGTCCAGCCGCCCGAGCCGCTCGAGCTCTGGACCACGCCCCCCTTCGAGCCGACCCTGCGGGAGGGCCGCCTCTACGCCCGCGGCGCCTCGGACGACAAGGCCACGCTCTGCATCAGCCTCGCCGCGATCGAGGCCTGGCTCGCCACCACCGGCCGTTTGCCCTGCAACGTCAAGGTGTTCTTCGAGGGCGAGGAGGAGACGGGAAGCCCCTCTCTCGGCGCCATCCTCGACCGGCACGGCGATCTGCTGCGCGCCGATCTCTGCCTCTCAGCCGATGGCGGCATGTTGTTCCCCGACCGTCCCGACGTCTCGGTCTCCACGCGCGGCATCTGCAAGCTCGAGGTGACGCTGCGCACGGCATCGAAGGACATGCACAGCGGCAGTTACGGCGGGGCGATCCTCAACCCGCTTGTGGCGATCGTGCGCCTCATCGCCTCGCTGCACGAGCCCGACGGCCGCGTCGCGGTGCCGGGTTTCTATGACGGCGTGCGGGAGACGACAGACGAGGACCGCGCCGAGCTCGCCGCCGTGCCGTTCGACGAGGCGGCCTGGCTTGCGGCCGTCGGCGCCAAGGCGGCGTGGGGCGAGCCTTCGCGGTCGGTGCTCGAGAAGATCTGGCTTCGCCCGACCCTCGAGATCAACGGGCTGTGGGGTGGCTACCAGGGCGACGGCTCGAAGACCGTCCTTCCCTGCGAGGCGCATGCGAAGATCACCTGCCGCCTCGTTCCGGGGCAGGACCCGAAGCGTGTGGTGGAGGCGGTGGCGGCGCACCTCCGCGCCGCCTGCCCGCCGGAGGCGACGATCGAGATACGCCCGGGCGGGGGAGGTGCGAGAGCCTATGAGATTGCGCGCGACCATCCCGCCCTCGCCCTGGTCGAAGACGTGCTCGAGGGGGTCTATGGCGTGCCGTGCGTCCGCACGCGGATCGGCGGCACGCTGCCGCTCTGCGCACTCTTCAAGGAACGTCTCGGTCTCGACACGGTGCCGATGTCGTTCTCGACGGCGGACGAGGACTTCCACGCGCCCAACGAGTTCTTCCGTGCCGCGAGCTTCGACCGCGGCCTCGTGGCGTGGGCGCGTGTGTTCCAGGCGCTCGCCGCCCTGCCGCGACGCTGACGGCTCAACCGCGCCGAGGCCCGCGGCACGCCCGAACCGCGCGACGTGACGCCGCGCGCCGGAGATCGCCGGCCGCGCCACACCCCGGGCGGTCCCGCTCCCCTCAGTCGACCGCCTCGCGTACAGGCGCCCCGGCGGCGAGCTGGGTCGCAACAAGCTGGGCGAAGGCGCCGCCCCGCGCGACCAGCTCGTCATAGCTGCCGCGCTCGACGATCCTGCCTTCGGCGAAGACGAGGATCAGGTCGGCCTCGCGAACCGTCGAGAGCCGATGGGCGATCACGAAGGTCGTGCGGCCCGCCATCAGAGCGCGGAGCGCGAGTTGCACCTTGGCCTCGGTCGCGGCATCGAGCGCGCTCGTCGCCTCGTCGAGGATCAGGATCGGCGGGTCCTTGATCAACGCCCGCGCGATCGCAAGACGCTGCCTCTGCCCGCCCGAAAGCGAGGCGCCGCGCTCGCCCACGCGGGTGTCATAGCCCTGCGGCTGGCGGAGGATGAAGTCGTGCACCTGGGCGAGGCGGCAGGCCTGTTCGAGCTCGGCATCGGTCGCATCCGCGCGGCCGACCAGGAGGTTTTCCCGGAACGAGCGGTTGAACAGAAGGTTCTCCTGGAACACCACGCCGATATGCGAGCGCAACGAGTCGAGGCTGACGGAGCGTATGTCGATCCCGTCGATGGTCACCCGCCCCGACTGCGGGTCCCACAACCGTTGCAGCAGCGCCATGGTGGTCGACTTCCCTGCCCCGGTCTCGCCGACGAGAGCGACCGTCTGGCCAGGCGCTGCCTCGAAGGAGACGTCGGAGAGCACCGGTGGGCCGCCCGGATAGGCAAAGCTCACATGCTCGAAGGCGACCGCGCCGCGCGGCCGCGGCATCGCAGGAAGCCCGGGCGGGTCGGCGACCGTGGACTGCGTGTCCATCACCTCGAAATAAAGGGCGATCGCGGGCGCCTGCAGGAACATGGTCGACACGAACCCCATCGCCTGCTCGAGCCGGCCGATCAGGAGGGTCGCGAAGCCCATGAAGGTGACAATCTCGCCGACACTTGCGTGGCCCTGGAGGTGCAGCGCGGTGCCGAGGAGGAAGATCGCGATCACCGTGAGCGTCGAGGCGGCGCGCGTGAGCACGGTCAGAAGCGCCCACCAGTCAAGCACCGGGAATTGCGCCTCGAGCAGGCGCCGTATCCCGTCCTGGAACAGGCGCGCCTCTGCCGAGAGGCGCACGAAGCTTTGGACGAGCATCACATTCGCGAGCGCATCGCCTGCGGTGGCCGCGAGCGCGGCGTGGTGGCTCTCGACGCTGCGCTGTCCCTCGTGGGTGCGGCGGATCACGACAGCCGCGCCGATCGCGAACGAGAGGGCGAGAACGATCAGGAGAAGCGCAAGCCGCCAGTTGAGCAGGAGTGTGAGCGGCAGGAGCACGAGCGCGATCACGAAGGTGGAGAGATGGTCGCGGAAGAAGCCGAGCCACACCCAGAACATGTTGTCGGCTCCCGAGAGCATGACCTTGAGCAGCCGCCCCGAGTGCGTGTCGCCGTGGAAGGAGAGCGGAAGCCCGAGCACGTGCTGGAAGTAGCGCGCCATCGCCGCGAGCCGGTTGCGGTGGGCCAGCCGGTCGGCCTCGCGCGCGACGAGGATGTTGGCGACGATGCCGCCGATCCCGACGGCGGCCCAGACCGCGAGCAGGGCAAGCGTGCCCGACCAGACGGCCTCGGCCGGCATCGCCTCGCTGCGCGCGAGCATGTCCACCACGCGGCCGAACAGCACGGGCTCGAGGAACACGAGCCCAGCGAGCAGCACGTTCGCCGCAGCAAGCGCGATCGCGAGCCACCGCTCAGGCGCGAGCTCCCCGAGCACGCGGAGATAGAGGCGCAAGAAACCCATGGACGAAGACTAGCAGCGCACTGGGGCGGCATCAGGGCAGGCGGGCGCGGCGGGCACCGGTGCGAGGCGGCGGCCGTCGCGCGGGCGCGGCGCGGCGGGCCCAGGCCTCAGGCCGGCCGCTTCGGCGCCAGCGCGGCCGCACCGATGAAGGCCATGCAGGCGGTGATGCCGGCGATCAGGATCACCACCTGGACGGAGCGGTAGCCGCCGAAGCTCTCCCACATCCAGGCGGCGAGATAGGGGCCTGCCGCGCGCGCCATGATTCCTGGGGCGACCATCGCTCCCGCCACCGCCCCGTAGCCCTCGCGGCCGAACAGTTCCGCGGGCACGGTGCCGCGCACGATGGTGAGGATGCCTGCAGACATGCCATAGAGCACCACATAGAGCCCCGCCGCGTGCGGCGAGGCGGAGACGGCCATCAGGGCGAGGATGGAGAGCGGCTGCGCGGCCGAGGCCAGGATCGCGACGCGGGTGGGGCGAAGCCGGGCGAGCCCCACGAACTCGGTCACACGCCCCGCCACCTGCATCGGCCCGGTGAAGGAGGCGACAGCGACGGCTTCCGCGGCCGACAGCCCCGCCTCCTCGAGCATCGGGATCGCGTGCACGCCGATCACCGAGAACAGGAGGCTGCCCGCGGTGAGCGCGAACGCGACCAGCCAGAAGGCCGGGGAGCGGAGCACCGGCCCGAGCGCTCGGCCGGTTCTCGCCTGCGCCCCGCCGCGCGCCCGCGGCAGAAGCCATAGATGCAGGGGAAGGCAGAGCCCGACGGTCACCGCGCTCCAGCCCAGATAGGCGCCGCGCCAGCCGAGCACAGGCAGGGCCGCCGCCGTGACCGGCCAGGCGACGGTGGAGGCGAGACCGCCGGCGAAGGTGAGCCAAGTGATCGCGCGGCGCGCGTCGCTGCCGAAGCCCGCGGTGAGGGTGGCGAAGGCGGGTTCGTATTGGGTCGCTGCCATCGCCACCCCGGTGACGATCCAGGCCGCACCGAAGCTCCAGATGTCGGGAGCGCGCGCGAGCGCCGCGAGCGCCAAAGCCGAGAGAAGCGAGCCCGCCGACATCACGATCCGTCCGCCATAGCGGTCGATCAGGCGGCCAGAGGGGAAAGAGGCGATCCCTTGCGCGAGCAGGCCGAGCGAGTAGGCGCCGAAGATCGCCTCGCGGCTCCAGCCCTCGGCCGCGGCGATGGCGGGGGCGAGCACCGCGATCGCGTAGTATTGCGCGCCCCAGGCGACGATCTGCGTGACGGAGAGGGCGGCCACGGCCTCCCAGGGGAGCCGCGACGCCGCGGGCGGCGACATAGGCCGAGGCTAGCGGCGGCGGCCCCGCCCCGGAAGGGGGCGTCAGCCGCGACGAAGCAAGGCCGAGAGCGCCTCGCCGAGCCCGACCGCGTGCCGGTTCGCGGGCGCGGCATAGCCGCCGAGGCGCGGCTTAGGCAGGCGGAGGCGCACAATCCCTTCAGCGAAGACGACCGCCGCGGCTATCCCGTCGATCAGCGGCACGGGCACACGCTCCTGGATCAGCCCGGCCATGCCCGCGAGCGCCGCGCCGCCGAGCAGCACCGAGTCCGCTCCCTCGCGCGCGAGCCCCGCCGCCGCTTCGGCGACCTTCGCCGCGACCGACTCCGGGTCGGAGGCGGCGTCGTAGGGGGTGGCGTCGATCAGAGCGATGCCGGAGAGCCGGCCGGCAAGCCCGTGGCCCGCGATCACCTCGCGGTAGAGATCGGGCGAAGAGAACGTCACAAGACCGAACCGGCCGCCCGCGAGGCAGGCGGCGAGGCAGGCGGCCTCGGTCATGCCGATCACCGGGATGGGCAGGAGTTGGCGCGCCGCCGCGAGCGCGGTGTCGTAGGAGACGGCGAGGATCGCGGCGTCGCAGCCGGGATGGTGCTCGGCGAGACAGTCGAGCAGCCCGTGCGCGGCGATCGCGTTCTCGGCGCGCGAGGAGATGACGCGTGGGCCGAACCGTGGAGTTACCGCAACGATCTCGGTGTCCGGGGCGGCCGCGGCGCGGGCGGCCCGGGCGCAGGTCTCGGTCACCGCGTCAGTGGTGTTGGCGTTGGCGAGCAGAAGGCGCATCCCGCCGCGTCCGCGCTCAGCCGCCCAGGTCCTGGTGGGCGCGGCGGGCGAGAGCGCGGGCGAAGCGCTGTCGCTTGCTTGCCGCCGGGCGGAGGGGGATTCCTGCACGATGCATCAGCGCCTCGAGCCAGGCGGCGGCGGGGGTGATCGACCCGCGCGCGATCTCGACCTCGAGCTCGTGCTCGATTGTGCCGTCGGGCATCTCCGAACGGTCGAGCGCGACCGAGACCGGCGTGCCGCAGGGGAGCGCGGCCTCGCAGAGCGTTCGTTCGTTTCGGAACTCGCCGACGATGCCGAGCGGCGCTCCGGCCGCCGCCGCCTCGATCGCCTCGGCGAGAGCGAGCGCCATTGCCGCCGGCTCGGCGAGACGGAGGAGCGGCAGGGGGTCGACCGTTCCGGAGGCAAGATGGAGGGCGACGGGGGGGCGAAGGCTGCGCTCGGCTTCGGCTCGGGCGAACAGAAGCGGCGCGAGGTCGCCCCGCCGCGTTCCGGGGTCTCCTTTGGCGGTGAGGATCCACCGCCCGCCCTCCTGCCGCAGCCGGAGCGACAGCCCAGCGGCGGCGAGCCGGCGCGTCGGCGTGTCGAACAGGAGATTGCGCTGTTCGAGCACGCGCGCGTGGCCGCCGATCAGCCCGAGCAGCCGGTCGCGCTCGGCGGCGTCGGCAAGCATCGCCTTGAACTCGCGCTCGATTCCGTCGCGCGGCATCAAAGCCCCCCGATCGTTGCGCGCAGCGCAGCACAGCGGCGGGGCCGGCGCAAGGCCGAGCCGCCCGGCCGAGAGGAGGCGGGCCGGTTCTGGACAAGCGACGCCGTGGCAGCGAGGGTTCCGCCCTCGACAGCGGACGCCCACGCATGACCCACCCCAACACCCTTCCGTTCGACACCGAAAGGCTGCTCGCCGGGATCCGCTCCTGGGTCGAGACCGAGAGCCCGACCTATGACGCGGCGGCGGTGAACCGGATGATGGACCTCGCTGCGCACGACCTTGCCGTGCTCGGCGCGCGGATCGAGCGTATCCCCGGCCGGATGGGGTTCGGCGATTGCGTGCGCGCGCGCTTCCCGCAGGCGTCGCTCGGCGGCGGGGCGGACGCGCCGGGTATCTTGCTGCTCAGCCATCTCGACACGGTCCACCCCGTCGGGACCGGCGCGCCGGGTGGCCCGCTCGCCTTCCGGCGCGAGGGGGCGGGCGCCGCCGAGCGCGCCTACGGCCCAGGGATCTGCGACATGAAGGGGGGCGCCTATCTCGCGCTCGCCGCCGTCGGCGCGATCCTCGCCGCCGGTGCGTCGACGAAGCTCCCGATCTCCGTGCTCCTCACCTCCGACGAGGAGGTCGGCTCCCCCTCGACGCGCGCCCTGATCGAGGCCGAAGCGGCGCGGCAGAAGGTGGTGCTCATCCCCGAGCCGGCGCGGAGCGATGGCGGGGTGGTGTGGGGGCGCTATGCGATCGCGCGCTTCGCTCTCGAGGCCGTGGGCCGGCCGAGCCATGCCGGCGCCCGACTCGCTGAGGGCCGAAGCGCGATCCGCGAGATGGCGACGCAGGTGCTCGCGATCGAGGCGATGAGCAGCGAGGAGGCGACGACGAGCGTCGGCGTCATCCAGGGCGGCGCCTGGGTGAACTGTGTGCCGACCCACTGCCGCGCCGAGTGCCTTGCGATGGCCAAGACCCAGGCGGATCTTGATGCCCTGGTCGCCCGCCTCGGCGCGCTCCGGCCCTCGACTCCGGACGTGCGGTTCACCATCACGCCCACGCTCACCCGGCCGGTCTGGGAGCCGGATGCGAAGGGGCGCGCCCTGCACGCGCGGGCCGAGGCGATCGCGCGCGCGATCGGGATCGGCGCGCTGCCGGCGAGTTCCGCCGGCGGCGGCTCGGACGGGAACTTCACCGGAGCGATGGGGGTGCCGACGCTCGACGGGCTCGGCGTGCTCGGCGGCGGCATCCACACGCTCGAGGAGCACCTGCTCGTCTCCTCGCTCGTGCCGCGGGCGCGGCTTCTCGCAGGCCTCCTGATGACGCTCGAGGGGTAGCGCCGCGGCGGCGGGGCGCTCACGCGACAGCCCGCGGCAGCCCCTCATGCACCCACACCTCGCAGGGCTCCCCCTTGAGCTCGCCCATCCCCTCCCGAACCGCGCCGAGACGCGCGAGAAGCCGCGCCGAGCGCAGGTTGCCGGGCTTGATGGAGGAGACGAGGCGCTCCGCGCCCGTGATGCTGAAGGCCCAGGGCAGGATGGCGCGGCAGGCCTCCTCAGCGAACCCCTGGCCCCAGGCCGAGCGGACGAGGGCGAAGGCGAGTTCAGGCTCCGGCCAGCCGGGGAGGTGCAGGATGCCGGCGCGGCCGACGAAGCGCCCGCTCGCCGTCTCCTCGAGCGCGAAACTGCCATAGCCCTTCAGCGCCCATTGCCCGAGCATCAGCGCCATGTCGGTCCAGCTCTCGTCGCGCGTGCGCGTCCTGCCGGCGCGGGCGCCCGCTCCGAGATGGCGCATCACCTCCGGGTCGGCCTGCAGCGCGGCATAGTCCCCGAGGTCGCTCTCGCAGAAGCCGCGCAGGGTGAGGCGGGCGGTGGTGAGCACGGGAACGAGCATGCGGCGGAGGCTCGCACGCGCGGCTGGGGCGGAGAAGCCCAGGCTCTGCCGTTCTCAGCCCGCCGCTTCGACGATCAAGGGAACGTGGGGGGCCGCCGCCTCGGGGAGGATTCCGGCGAGCCGAGGGTCGGGCGCGATCTCGACCTGCTGCCGCACCGGGCGGAAGCCGGAGCGGATGTAGAAGGCGAGCGCGCGCGGGTGGTCGAGGGTGCAGGTGTGAACAGTGAGCCGCTCGACGCCGGGGCGGGACCAGGCCTCGACCAGGACATGCGACATCATGAACCGCCCGGCGCCGCTGCCGATCAGGTCGGGGATGACGCCGAAGAACACCACCTCGCAGATGCCGGGGCGGTCAAAGGCGAGCTCGACGAGGCCCGCATCCTCGCCTTCCGACTCGAGCACCCAGACGCCACGCGCCGGGTCAGCGAGCAGGGCGGCGAGTGCCTCGTCGGAAAGACTGAGCCGGCTGAACCAGAGCCAGGGCTCACCGATCCGCCGGAACAGCGCCCGATAGTCGGACGGGGCGAGCGCCGGTTCATGTCGCAGCGCCCATCCCGGACGCTTGCGCGGCACCTGGCGGGGCGGCCGCTCCGTCATCTCGAGATGGGTCACGACGATTGCGATTCGCCCGCGCGGTACGTCGTAGAAGCCGTCACCGAGCACCGACATGCCCGCAGGCGTCATCGCGATCCTCCCCTCGACGCGAATGGTGGCGCGATGCGCCCGTGCTGTCGAGACCGCGAGTCGTGGCTCCGCACGCGCGCCGGGAAGGGGATCTGGCGCGACGGCTTGGGTTCGTCTGGAGGCTGCAGAGCCGGAAGCCTTAGGCTCAACGGCCACACCTGTGGCGCGGACGCAACAGGACGAGAAATTCGTTGTCCCTGGATGGCGTTTCCCTGGGCCAGGGAGGTGCGCGTGGCTGAGGGCTCCGCTATTGTCCGGCCGTCGCGAGGTGGGGATGCTCAGCGCCGCTAATCTCGGCACTGGACGCGGCTCTCTCGCCCCGGATGTGCAAGGAGAGATGAGAATGAAGATCCGGAACGCGTTGCTGGCCGCCTCTCTCGGGGTTCTGCCCGCAGCTGCCGCGAACGCACAGTATGCCGGCGGCCCGGCCGGCTGGCAGGGCGTCTACATCGGCGCCATGGGCGGCTACAACATTCTCGAGGACATCGGTCTCGACTTCCGGCCGACGGCGTCGCCGGGCAGCGAGGTGTCGTTCGACGGCGGCTGGGCTGCGATCGGCCGGATCGGCTACGGGTTCAAGCTCGACGCCAATCTCGGGCTCGCGATCGAGCTCGAGGGCTCCTACCGGTACAACAACAACGACACCGTCAGGATCGGCAACGCGACGGTGGGTAGCGGTGGCGAGAACAGCGTCTTCGCCCTGATGGTGAATGCTCTCGTCTCCTATGACTTTGGCGGCATCGCGCCTTATCTCGGCGTCGGCGCGGGCTATGCCTGGAACAGCCTCAAGGCGCGGCAGGGTGGGAGGCCCGTGGTGGATGACACCGAGGGGCACTTCGCCTGGCAGGGGATCATCGGCCTCGCGATCGGCATCGACGCCGTTCCCGGCCTCTCCATCAACGCCGAGTATCGCTACTTCTCGTTGCTCGAGGAGGGATACAACACGACGGCTGCGTTTCGTGCCGCCAACCCGGGTCGCAACACTTTCGACGTCGACACCCAGAACCACACCTTCCTGATCGGCCTCACCTACGCCTTCGGGGTGACGCCACCGCCGCCGCCGCCGCCGCCGGCGCCCGCGGCCGCCCCGGCGCCAACCCGCACCTACCTCGTGTTCTTCGACTTCGACAGCGCCGCGCTGACCGACCGCGCCCGCCAGATCATCGCCGAGGCGGCGGCGAACGCACCGCGCGTGCAGGCCACGCGGATCGAAGTCACCGGCCACACTGACACGGTCGGCTCGGCCGCCTACAACCAGGCTCTTTCGATCCGGCGCGCCGAAGCCGTGGCACGGGAGCTTGAGGCGCGCGGCATCCCGCGCAGCCAGATGGTTATCCGCGGTGTGGGCTTCAGCCAGCCGCTGGTGCCGACGGGCCCGAATGTCCGCGAGCCGCAGAACCGGCGCGTCGAGATCGTGCTCCGCTGACGCGGCGATATCCAGACGAAGCGAGCGGAAGGGCGCCTTCGGGCGCCCTTCCTGCTTTCCCGGGAAGCCCGGTTGCGGTTGAGGCGACATCGCATCCGCCTTACAGATGAGCGGCCGCGCCGCGCGAGAGAACGCTCCGGCTACGGCCGCGACGGGGCGATGGGCGACTGTCCCCCTCACACGGGCCAAAGGGAAGGCGACCAGCGAATGGTTCGGCGCGCGAGGGCCGCGGTGCCGACCGTCAGGCAGAACGGTCACAACTGTCGCGCGGCCGCAACATGCTTCGGCATTCATGCGTGAGGGGCCGGTGCTCCACGGGGGGGGGAGGTGCACCACCCGGAGGGGTCCGGTATCGTTCCGCACTGAGCCGGGTGGTGGGGGCGGCTCTCGAGGGCCGCGGCTATCCGCAACGTCGTCGCCCACACCCCGAGAACGTGCAAGCCGAGGGAAGGAATAATGAGGCTTCTGAGCGCGTTGCTGGCCGCCTCGTTCATGGTTTTGTCGCCCGCTGCCGCGAACACCCAGTCTACTGGTGCTCACGGGGCGACCCGCACCGACCTCGTCGTCTTCGACTTCGACAGCGCGGCTCTGACCGACCGCGCCCGCCAGATCATCGCCGAGGCGGCGAATGCGCCGCGGGCGCAGACGACGCGGATCGAGGTCACCGGCCACACCGACACGGTCGGGTCCGCGGCCTACAACCAGGGCCTATCGCTTCGTCGCGCCGAGGCCGTGGCGCGAGAGCTCGAGGCGCGCGGCATTCCGCGCAGCCAGATGGTCATCCGCGGTGTGGGCTTCAGCCAGCCGCTGGTGCCCACGGGGCCGAACGTCCGCGAGCCGCAGAACAACCGCGTGGAGATCGTGCTGCGCTGACGTTGGGACAGCTCGGTCACCGTGGTGATCGGAAGAGTGCCTTCGCGCGCCCCTCTCGTTTCGGGAAGCCGCCCGGGTACGCGCGAAACCATGTCGCCCTCAGGTGGCCCCGGTGAGACGTGCCGAAGGCCAAGGCCGCGGCAGTCACGACGGGTCGATGCCGGAAGGTCGAAGGGCTGGTCGACCAGAGCATACCGGCATGCCACGCTTGGTCGCCCGACCGCTCATCCCCGGTCTTCACCCCGCTCGCTGAGCCGTCTGCGCCTCCTACGCCAAGCCGCCGGCGCGCCCTTTGCCGAGGACGCGGCGCGGGGTCAGCGACGCGGCTGCTGGGCTTGCTGGGAGCGCGCTGGTGTCTGCTCCGCCGCCCGCACCTCGCAGGGCCGAAGATCGAAAGCGAGCGGAAGGCCGGCGCTGGCGGAGGCGGCGACGAGGTCGTTCGAGGACCGAAGTAGCGCCACCTGCTCGAACAGTGGGCCGACGCGCCCACAGAAATTTGCGCCAAGTCGTATCCCTTCCTGGGAGTGCGCGTTGGCGAGAGCAGTGATGTAGGCGTTCAGCGCGCGCTGGCCCCCCTGGGTCCGGTTGAAGTAGCCGGTGAGGTTGCGGTGCGCACCGGCAAGATCCGACTGCCAGCGGGTGACGAAGGCGTTGTAGCGGTCATGCATGCCGCAGGAGAGCGCGCCGACCATCAGATGCGTCTGCAGGGCGCGGAGATGAAATGCCTGCTGCTCACGCGCATTGACGCAGGCCTGGGCGATCGCCGTTCCGGTTCCCGCGAGGCCGAGTGCGGCGATGGTCGCTGTTGCCAGGAGTGCGTGACGCACGGGTGGGCTCCCCTCTCTACAGCCTGCGACTCGGGCGGTGCCTCGCCTTCGCTTGCCACCCTGATATCGGCGAAGCCGAAGCCATGATCAAGCATCCGCGCGCGTGCCGGCCCGGGATCCGGTGATGGGCGGTGCTTGGCCGCCCCAGGCCGGGCGGGCTAGCATTTTCGGATCGGCCGGCGTGCGCGCGGCGCAGTTCGGCACGGCGAGGGCGGCGAAGCAGGGGATGGGCAAGCGGTGAGCGGGCCGAAGCCGCGCACGACCGAGGTCTTCGACGCAGACGGACGACCGCTTCCGCTGCCCGGCTACGATCCTGGCGGCTTCTTCTGCGAGCTCACCACCGAGCGACCGGGCGACGGAGGCGCGCTCGCAACCGTGCTTCGGCGCCTGGCCGCGCTTCCTGTGGAGGAGCTGAGGCGTCGCGCGGCATCGGCCGAGCGTGACCTCTTCAATCTCGGCATCACCTTCACCGTGTATTCGGAGGCGACGGCGATCGACCGGATCCTGCCGTTCGACATCGTTCCCCGCGTGCTGACCGCGGGCGAGTGGCGCACGCTCGAGGCAGGCGTGAAGCAGCGCGTGGCGGCGCTGAACCTTTTCCTGCAGGACATCTACAACGGGCAGAAGATCCTCAAGGACGGCGTGGTTCCCGCCGATCTCGTGCACGGAAACCCGAACTACCGCCCGGAGATGCAGGGCTTCCCGGTCCCGTTCGGCAGCTACGTCCACATCTGCGGCATCGACATCGTGCGCGACGAGCACGGGCGTTTCCGCGTGCTCGAGGACAATGCCCGAACGCCCTCGGGCGTCTCCTACGTGATCGAGAACCGGCACGCGATGCTGCGCGCCTTCCCCGATCTGATGCAGGGCATACGCCTCCGGCCGGTCGATGGCTACGGGCTCAGGCTGCAGGAGGCGATGTGCGCGATCGCGCCGCCAGCGGTGGCCGATCCGCAGGTCGTGCTGCTCTCCCCAGGGATCTACAACTCGGCCTTCTTCGAGCACGTCTTCCTCGCGCGCGAGATGGGCGTGCCCTTGGTCGAGGGCGCCGACCTCACGGTCGAGAACGACCGCGTGTTCATGCGCACCACGGCGGGCCTCGCACCCGTGCACACCATCTACCGCCGGATCGACGACACTTTCCTCGACCCGACCGTGTTCCGCCCCGACAGCCTGCTCGGTGTGCCCGGCCTCATCGCCGCCTGGCGCAAGGGCAATGTCGCGCTCGCCAACGCCGTCGGCACGGGGGTGGCCGACGACAAGGCGCTCTACGCCTACATGCCGCGGATCATCCGCTACTACCTCGCCGAGGATCCGGTGATCGAGAACGTCGAGACGCGGATCTGCCGCGAGCCGGAGGGGCTTGCCGCCACGCTGGCGGAGCTTCCCAACCTCGTCATCAAGCCGGTCGGCGGATCCGGTGGCTATGGCATCACCATCGGCCCGCGCGCGACCCGGGCCGAGCTCGAGGCCTGCCGCGAGAAGCTGCTCGCCAACCCGGCGAACTGGATCAGCCAGCCGATGATCAACCTCTCCGTCGCCCCGACCTTGACGCCGGACGGGCTTCGGCCGCGGCATCTCGACCTCCGCCCCTACGCGATCACCGGCCGTGACACCTGGGTGCTGCCCGGAGGGCTGACCCGGGTAGCGCTCAAGCCCGGAAGCCTCGTCGTCAACTCTTCGCAGGGCGGGGGGTCGAAGGACACCTGGGTGCTGGTGGACGAATGAGATGACCGATACGCTTCGTGCCCCCGCCCAGCCGCTACTCGCCCGCTACGCCGAGAGCCTGTTCTGGATGGCGCGGTATCTCGAGCGCGCCGAGAACCTCGCCCGCGTGCTCGACGTCACCCAGACCTTCGAGGCCTCCGGCCGCCCCGCCCAGGCGTGGGAGAGCGTGGTGCGGATCAACGCCGACGAGGCGGAGTTCGCCCGGCGCTACGGCCAGGCCACGCCCGAGGCGGTGCGGCGCTTCTACCTGCTCGATGCTGACAACCCGACCTCGATCCCGGCCGCGGTGGCCGCAGCGCGGCAGAACGCCCGAATCCTGCGCCCGCTCATCTCCACCGAGATGTGGACCCAGCTCAACGTCTTCCACGGCTGGGTCTCGGCGCTGACCGAGGAGGAGATCGCAGGCGACGGGCTGTCGCGGCTCTGTTCGCGTCTGAAGGAGAGCGTGCAGCTCAACACCGGAATCACCGAGGGAACATTCTACCGCGACCAGGGCTGGCACTTTCTCCAGCTCGGCCGCGTCATCGAGCGGGCGGACCAGACCACGCGCCTGCTCGACATCAAGTACCATCTCCTTCTGCCCTCGCTCGCCGATGTCGGCTCGGCGCTCGATTTGTCGCAGTGGCACGCGCTATTGCGCGCCGCCGCCGGCTACCACGCCTTCCGGCGGGTGCATCCGCGCGAGCTGACGCCCCGGGCTGTGGCAGATTTCCTGCTTCTCGACGGTGCCTTCCCGCGCTCGGTCCTGCTCTGTGTCCGCCAGGCGGAGTGGGCGCTCGAGCAGTTGCGCTCCCGCTATGGTCTGCGCGGAACCCGCGAGGCGGCCGAGCGCGCGGAGGAGCTCCGCGCCGGCCTCGAGGAGCGCAGCATCGACCGGATCGTCGAGGCCGGGCTGCACGAGTTCCTGGACTGGGTGCAGCGCATGCTGATCGCGATCGCGGGTGCGGTCGGCACGGCCTTCTTCCGCGACTGGCGGCCCGGTGCCGCAAGCCCCGGGTGAGCCAGGCGCTGACGCCCTGGCGGCCCGAGCCAAACCTTCCGAGATGGAGAACCATGCACCGATGGCCGACAGCGACGTGACACGCCCACTCCGCATCCGCACCCGCAGCTGCCCGCTGTGCGGTGCGTCGTCGTCGTCGGACGCGAGGCCGTGGTTCGCCCGCGACGGATGGCGGATTATCTCCTGCCACGCCTGCGGGTTCGCGTATCTGCCGGAGGTGCCGGAACCCGGAAGAGCTGGCTGAGCAGCTGGCCTGGGAGAAGAGCTTCGCTCGCGAAGCCGAGCGCCGCCAGAAGGAGGATGGCCTGCTCGCCTGGCTCGACTCCGCCAGCCGCTGGCGGCTGCACCTTCTGCCGTGAATCGAACCGGTTTCCATCCTCGCACGGCGCGCTCGGCCCGGTGCGGTGCTTGACATCGGCTGTGGCGACGGCAGCCACATGCTCGCCTTGCCATCAGGGTTCCGCCCCGTCGGCATCGAGGTCTCGCAGGCCTTGGCCGAGGCCGCTCGCGCGGCCCTCGCGCCGTTGGGGGGAGAGGTGATCTCCGCGCCGGCTGTCACGGCCATGGAACGACTCGGCAGCGGTGTCTTCACCGGCGCGCTCCTGCGGTCCTACCTCGAACACGAGGCGGAGCCCGCCCGGGTGCTGTGCGCCCTGCACCGCGCCCTCCTCCCCGGCGGCGTTGCGGTGGTGAAGGTGCCGAACTTCGGCAGCCTCAATCGCCGAGTCATGGGCAGCCGGTGGTGCGGCATACGCCTGCCGGACCATGTGAACGACTTCACCCCGGCAAGCCTGCGACGGATGGCGGACGCGGCGGGCTTCGACATCGAGGTCTCGCTGCTTCTGTCGCTCCCGACGGACGACAACATGATCGCGGTTCTCACGCGGCGGTAGGACCCTCGCGTCGCGAAGCCGACCGCAGCGGTTGCCGTGGACTGCGGGCCCAACCCCCGAGCCATCCGAGCTGCCGGCACGGCGACAGCAGTGCGGGCGCGCACCGAAGACGCCGCCCCGCCGGAGCAGCGAACCAACGATCAGCCTGGCCGTGCGCGAGCGAACCGGCACGCGCCTGTCCGTTCACGACCGAGGACCCTCACCCGGTGCCGAAGGCACGGTCGCCCGCATCCCCGAGCCCGGGCAGAATGTAGCCCCGGGGATCTAGGCAGCGGTCGAGCGCGGCGATGATCAGCCGCGCCTCGGGGTGGGCCGCGGCGAGAGCGGGCACCCCTTCCGGCGCCGCGATCACGGCGCAGACGGTGACATCGCGTGCTCCGGCCGCCTTCAGCCGCGTGACGGCGGCGACCGCCGTTCCGCCCGTCGCAAGCATCGGGTCGAGCACGATCGCGCCACGCTCTCCGAGGTCGGCCGGTGCCTTGAAGTAGTACTCGACCGGCTTGAGCGTGTCGTGGTCGCGCCAGGCGCCAAAATGCGCAACAGGGCTCTCCGGCAGCAGTGTCGCGAAGCCCTCGACGAGGGCGAGGCCCGCGCGCAGAACCGGAACGAGGCAGGGCGGTTTCGCCGCGAGCACCGGCACTGAGGCGGTCTCGAGCGGTGTCGTGACGGAAGCGGTCCGCGTCGGCAGATGCCGTGTCGCTTCGGCCGCGAGCAGAAGGGCCACGCGGAAGAGAGCGGAACGGAAAGCGGGCGGCGAGGTCTCGGCGCGCCTGAGTGTCGCCACCGAGTCGGCCGCGAGCGGGTGATCGAGGAGCGTCGGTGGAACCTGCCTTTCCTCAGCGGTCGGTCAGCCTGAGCTCGATCCGGCGGTTGCGCGCCAGAGCCGCGGGGCTGTCGCCCAGGTCGAGCGGCTGAAACTCGCCGAAGCCGGTGGCGGCGAGACGGTTCTCGGGAACGCCGAGCAGCGCGAGCAGCCGAACCACCGTGATGGCGCGCGCGGCCGAAAGCTCCCAGTTCGAGGCGAACCGGCCGGTGCCGGTGATCGGCGTGCGGTCAGCATGGCCATCGACGCGCAGGATCCACGGGATGTCGGGGGGGATGTCGCGCGCGATCTCGCGCACCACAGCGGCGATCTGGCGAATCTGCTCCACCCCCTCGGGCTGGAGATCAGCCGAACCGACCGGGAACAGCACCTCCGATTGGAACACGAACCGGTCGCCAACAATCTGGATCCCGGGGCGGTTGCCGAGCACCTCGCGCAGCCGGCCGAAGAAGTCGCTGCGGTAGCGCTGCAGCTCCTCCACCCGCGCGGCAAGAGCGAGGTTGAGCCGCTGGCCGAGGGCGGCGATCTGCGCGTCCTTGTCACGCCCCTCCGCCTCGGCGGCTTCGAGAGCGGCGGCGATTCGCGCGATCTGGGCGCGAAGCTCCTCGATCTGGCGGTTGAGGAGGGCCACCTGCGCCCGCGCCGTCTCGCCGAGCCGACGCTCCTCCTCGAGCAGCGCGGCGAGGGCGCGCCTCTGCTGCTCCTCGGTGGTGGCACGCGCCGCCGCCGCCCGCGCCTCGCGCTCGAGCTCGTCGCGCAGCGCCGTGAGCGCCCGGATCTGGCCGGTGAGCCGAGCGATCTCCGAGAGGCGAAGCTCGATGGTCGCGCGGTCGGCCGTCACCTGGCGGTCAAGCGCTGCGATCTCCTCGCGCATGCGGGCGAGCTGCGCCCGCTCCGCCTCGAGCGTGCGGCGCGTCTCGGCGAGTTCGGCCCGGGCATCGGCGAGCTGCCGCTGCGCCTCCGCGGCGGCGCGTGCTGCTTCCGTCGCGGCGCGCTGGCGCTCGGCCGCCTCGCGCGCGGCATCCTGCGCGTCGCGGGCGCGGGCGTCGGCCACCATTTGCACCTGGTCGGCCCGGGTCAGCGCCTCGGCGAGCTCCGCCTCAAGACGCTGCACCCGCGCCGCGGCGGCGTCGGCGCGCGCCCGCGCCTCGGCAAGCTCCGTGGCCAGCCGCGCCCGCTCGGCGAGAGCGGCGGCGCGGTCGGCCCCGGCACGGTCGCGCTGGGCAGAGAGAGAGGCAATCTCGCGGGAGAGCGCATCGCGCTCGGCCGCCATCGCCTCGAGGTCTGAGGCCAGCCGTGCGACCGAGAGCCTCAGCTCCGCCGTCGTGCCGCGCTCGAGCGCGAGCAGGTCTGACAGTTCCGCCACCTGCCGGTTCAGCCGCGCGAGCGCCTGGTCGCGACCCGAGAGGGCCACCGAGAGGAACCCTTGCGCGAGCACGAACACGAGCAGAACGAAGATGATCACCATCAGGAGGGTCGAGAGCGCGTCGACATAGCCCGGCCAGGGCTCGTAGCCGCCGCGTCGCCGACCGCTCGCGAGCCCTGCCATCAGACGCCCTCCCGACCCGCCATCAGCCGCCCCCGTGCTGCGGCCTCATCGCTGATCGTTCTCCGCGAGCGCAGCGATGGTGCGTGCGAGCAGCTTGATCTCGCTCCTCACCTCGGAGGAAAGCTGGTTCCGCCCCTGGATTAACTCCTCGAGCAGGCGCGCCATGTAGAGCTCAAGGTTGCGGATGTGCGCGCGCGTCGCCTCGTCGAGAGCGCCATGCGCCTGCGCATCGGCAAGCCTCGCAAGCACAGGGCGGAGCTCCTGCTGGCCTTCCGCCATGCGCAACAGGATCGCCTGCGAGGCGCGCATCTGGTCGGTGAGCTGACCGAGTCGCTCGGTCAGCCCGATCACCGCCTGGTTCGCCGCCATCCTTCCCTCCTCGCCGCGGGCGAGGATTCGCTGCAGCCCCTCGAGGTTCTCCGCCGTCTGCTCGAGCAGCGCCTGGACATAGACGGGAACCGAGCCCTCGCCCTCGGTGCCGATCGCCCCGGAGGAGAGCCGGGTGGCCTGAGCGAGCCACTCCTCGAGGTCCATGTAGAAGCGGTTCTGCGCCTGGCCGGCGTTGAGGTCGAGGAAGCCGAGCACGAGCGAGGAGGCAAGCCCGAACAGAGAGGCGGAGAACGCCGTGCCCATGCCGCGAAGCGGCGCCTCGAGGCCCGATTTGAGCTGGTTGAACAGGGTCGGCAGGTCGCCCGAGCCGACCGTCATGCCGCCGATCACCTCGGCGATCGCACCGATCGTCTGGATCAGGCCCCAGAACGTGCCGAGCAGGCCGAGGAAGATCAGAAGCCCCACCGTGTAGCGGCTGATCTCGCGCGTCTCGTCGAGCCGGCTTCGGATGCCGTCGAGCAGGCTGCGCATCGCGAGCGCTGACAGGGTGAGGCGATCGCGCTTCTCCGCGATCATCGCCGCCATCGGCGCGAGCAGCCTCGGCTGCCCGAGCCCGGCAAGGCCGGGCCGGTTGCGCCGGAAGGTCTCGAGCCACTCGACCTCGCGCTCGAGCGCGATCACCTGCCGGAAGGTGTAGATCACGCCCGCGAGCAGCACGCCGAGGATCAGCCCGTTGAGAAGCGGGGTGGCGAGGAAGGCCTCGATCAGCGTCCGGTGCAGCACCGCGGCGACCGCGAGCACAACTGCGACGAAGAGAAGCATGCGCAGGACGAAGCGTCGCGGCCGGGTGATCATCGGCCCGCTCCGGCGAGAATGTCGACGCGGTCGGCAGGGCCGTCGCCGGAGCCGAGGCCAAGAGCGCGCACATCGATCCGTGTCGAGCGTATGCCGGCCTCCATCAGCGCCGCGCGCACGGCGAGCGCGCGGGAGAGCGAGGTGCGGCGTGCGCGGGAGGGGTCGGACGGGTCTCCCCCCGCATAGGCGTTGACGGTGATCCGCACCTGGTCGTCCTCCGCGATGCCGCTCGCGAACCGGAGCACCTGCTCGCGCGCCGAGGGGGTGAGCTCCGTCGCCCCGCCCGCGAACTCGAGCCTGAGCGAGCGGGCTGCGGCGGTCGCCGCCGCTACGGGCGTCGCCGCCGCGGGGCGGGCCGGAGGTGCCGCCGCGGGTGCCTGGGCCTGTTGTGGCGCCTGCCGGGCCGGAGCGGCCGCCGACGGAGCCGGTGCCGCAGCCTGTGGCGCCGCCGGGGCAGAGGCCGGGGGTGGCGCGCCGGGAGCCGGAGCGGTCGGTGGGGCTTGGGCAGCACGCAGGGTGGGCGGCAGGAGAGAGGGGGCGAGCGGGCGCGGCGCCTCCTCCTCACGCGGCGGCGCGGCGGCGATCGGCGGAGGCGGCGGAACGCGCACCACGCCGTCCTTGGTCTCCTCCGCTGCCGGGCGTTGGGGCGGCGTGCGCCGGACACTGCGCCTCGGCTCCTGCGCGGCGGGCGGCTCGAACCCGGGGGCCAGAGGCTGGCGCGGCGCAGGCCCGAGCGCATCGAGCACGGAGCGGTCCACCCGCACGCCTGGGTCCTGCGCCGCCGCGCCGAGCGGCGCGAGCGGAAGCCCGAGCCCGAGCAGGAGGCCAGTGAGGCGAGCGAGCCGCGCCATCGTCTCCGCGCGTCAGAGGTGAACGATCCCGTGGCGGGACCTTACGCGATGACGCGCGGGCACACCAACCCGCGCCGCCTGTCTCATCGGCGTACCGCGGCGATCCCGCTCGCCACCACCTCGCGCAGCTTCGGGTGAAGTGCGGGGTTCGCCGCCACGACATCGCCGGAGGCGAGCGGGTCGCCCCCGTCGGGGGCGGTGACGAAGCCGCCCGCCTCGCGCACCAGGATGATCCCCGCCGCGATGTCCCACGGGTTGAGATTGAGTTCCCAGTAGCCGTCGTAGCGGCCCGCCGCCACCCAGGCGAGATCAAGCGCCGCCGCCCCGGCGCGGCGTATGCCCGCGACCTCGGGCATCAGCGCCGTCAGAGTATGCGTGAATTCGCGCTTGTACGGCATCGAGCCGAAGGGGATTCCGGTCGCGAACAGCGCCTCCCGCATCTCCCGCCGTGCCGAGACGCGCAAGCGACGCTCGTTGAGGAAGGCGCCGACCCCCTTCTCCGCCACGAACAGCTCGCCCTGGGCGGGGGAATGCACCACGCCCGCCACGATCTCCGAGGTCTTGCCGAGGCGACGCTCGAGCCCGATCGAGATCGCCCAGTGCGGAATCCCGTGCAGGAAGTTCGTCGTGCCGTCGAGCGGATCGACCAGGAAGCGGAACTTCCAGTCCTCCGGCCCCGAGCTGCCGCGCTCCTCCATCAGGAACGCGTGGTCGGGGCGGCCCTTGGAGAGCTCGGCACGCAGCGTCTCCTCGGCGCGGAGATCGGCTTGGCTCACGAAGTCGGAGGGGCCCTTTACCGACACCTGGAGGTTCTCGACCTCGCCGAAGTCGCGCAAGAGGCGCTTCGCCGCCTTGTGGGCGGCGGCGATCATCACGTTGACGACAGGCGAGAAGCGCGGGACGACCATCGGCGGGCGCGGCCGGGCTCAGCCGCGCGCCCGCTCCACGTAGGTCGCGTCCTCGGTGCGCACCACCACCTTCTCCCCGCTCTCGATGAACGGCGGGACCATGATCCGCACCCCGTTGGCGAGCACCGCCGGCTTATAGGAGGAGGCGGCCGTCTGCCCCTTCACCACCGGGTCGGCCTCGACGACCTCGAGAACCACCGTCTGCGGAAGGTGAACGGCCACCGGGTCGCCGTCGACGAAATCGACCGTGAGCGTCATGCCCTCCTGCAGGAACTGCTTCGCCTCGCCGGCAAGTTCGGAGGAGACCTCGATCTGCTCGAAGGTCTCCTTGTCCATCAGCGTCAGCATCTCACCGGTGGCGAACAGGAAGTCCATCTCCCGTTCCTCGGTCTGCAGACGCTCGACCGTGTCGACCGTGCGCCAGCGCTCGTCCTTCTTCGCACCGGTCTTGAGGTCGCGCATTTCGACCTGAATCACCGCCGCGCCTTTGCCAGGGGTGTTGATGTGGCTCTTGAGGATGGTCCAGCGCCGGCCCTCGTGCTCGATCACGTGGCCCGGGCGCATCTGGTTCGCCTGCATCTTCATGGCAGAGCCGTTTCCGTCGCTTCTGTCGGGGGTCGCGCGGGGCTTTAGCCGCTTTCGCCGGTATCGGCAAGGCGATGGCGCGACCCGTCTGGCGCGGTGAGCAGCCAGCCCTCGCCATCCCGCTCGGCATGGCTCTCGCCCACCGGCACCTTGCCGTGGCCGCCTGCGATGTCGACCACATAGATCGGCAGGGCATGGCCGGGGATGCGCCCGCGCAGGCGCCGCATCAGCGCGCGGCCGCGTGCGAGCGGAACGCGGAACCGCGCCGTGCCGGGCGCGCGGTCGAGGTGGTGCAGATAGGCGGGCTTGACCCGGGCGGCGATCAGCGCGCGGAAGAGCTGCTCAAGCGCCGCCTCGCAGTCGTTGACGCCCCGGAGAAGAACGCTCTGGGAGAGGATCGGCACGCCCGCGGCGCGGATCCTGCCGAGCGCCTCAAGCGCCGCGGGGCTGAGCTCGCGCGCGTGGTTGACGTGCACCATCAGCCACAGCGGCTTCTCGGTCGCGAGCGCTGCGGCGAGGGCCGGTGTGACGAGCGAGGGCTCGGCCACCGGAACGCGGGTGTGGATCCGAAGCGTCTCGAGGTGCGGGATCGCGTCGAGAGCCTGCAGGATCGCCCCGAGCCGTCGTGGCGACAGCATCAGCGGGTCGCCGCCCGTGAGGATCACCTCGCGGATCTGAGGCCGCGCCCGGACATAGGCGTAGGCCGCCTCGAGCTCTGCGTCCGCCAGTACCCCGCCATCGGGGCCGACGCTCTCGCGTCGAAAGCAGAACCGGCAGTAGACGGGGCAGGCGAGCAGCGGCTTGAGAAGCACCCTGTCGGGGTAGCGGTGGACGATCCCTCGAACCGGGCTGTGCCGGTCGTCGCCGATCGGGTCAGGGTGCTCGTCTGGGCGCGTCACCGCTTCGTCGGGATGCGGGACGTATTGCGCGGCGATCGGGTCGGCCGGGTCGTCGCGGTCGATCAGCGACGCGACATGCGGCGTGACGGCGATCGCGTAGCGCTCCGCGACCGCCTCGAGCTTGGGAAGCTCATCGACGCGCACGAGGCCGGCCGAGGCGAGCGCGGCCATGGTCCTCAGCGTCTTGGGTGGCGCGGCGGGAGCGGCGGTGCCGTCGGGCATGGCGCGAGGGTTTAGGCCGGCGCGCCAGAGCGGGCAAGCGTCAGGCCGGCTGCGGCGGCGCCCCGAGCAGGAGCCGCGCGAGCAGCGCAGGCAGCGTGCCGCGCGCGGGCGCCTGGGCGAGCACCGGGTCGTGCGCCTCGGAAAACAGCCGCCTGATCAGCGCCGCGCGCGCGGCATCCGACACCGCCTCGAACCGCAGCCCGAGCCGCGCGCCGCGCACGCCCACGATCGTCGCCTCGAGCGTCGGCACCTTGGAGAGGGCGACCGTCACACGGTCCCCGCGCCGGAACGGGAGCGACGCCCTCGGCTCGACGAGCGCGCCTGTGACGGAGAGGTCGATCAGCGCCGCCTCGAGCCGCTCGCCGTTCACGATGAGTGCGGCCGGTTCGCCGCCCATCGCGAAGCGCTCCTCTGCGCGCCCCGAATGGCGCGGCACCGCAAGCACGATCACGAGCAGAAGCACCACCGCGTTGACGATCGACCATCCCGCCACCACGGGGATCAAGGCCATCCGCTCGACGATCCTGACCTCGAGCGCGGTGTTGAGCACGAGGCCCGCGAGCGTGGCGGCGATCACGGCGAAGGCCGTTCCGACCACCAGCCGGTCCGCCACGCGGGAAGCGGCGTCACGCCCCTTCGGCGTGACCCGGAACGCGTGCCCGTAGGGCCGGAACAGCGTAACGAGCACGGCCGGCAGAAGCCGCACCGCGGAGAAGGCCGAGAGCACCACCGCGGCGAGCGGGTGGTAGGCGCCTCGGGAGAGGAGCTGCAGCCCGCCCATGTAGGCCAGCACGACAGGGATCTGGTAGGCGAGCACCTCGGGCACGCCGACATTGGCGATCGGCACGAGGCCCGTGAGCATGAACACCACCGGCGCGACCAGCGAGAAGCTCTGCACGAGGCTCCCGGAGAGCCAGTGCGTGGGCAGAAAGAACAGCCGCTGCAGAAGGGTGAGCCCCGGGCCGAGCGGCCCTGCGCGCAGGTAGAGGATCTGGATCGCGCCGCGGGCCCAGCGGGCGCGCTGCACGAAGAAGGCATCGGTCGATTCCGGGGCGAGGCCGAGCGCGAGGGTCTCGTTCAGGTAGCGCGTGACGTAGCCCTTCCGAAGCATCACGAGGGTAAGCAGCATGTCCTCGGTGATCGAGCCGGTTGGGAGTTTTCCGCCCACCGCGTCGAGAGCAGCGCGGCGGATGATCCCGTTCGAGCCGCAGCAGAACGCGACGTCCCAGGCGTCGCGCGCCGGCATGATCACGTCGAAGAAGAGCCTCTGATCGTCGGGCAGGACGCGCTGCAGAGCGAGGTTCTGCTGCATCGGGTCGGGGTTGAAGAACCGATGCGGGGCCTGGACGATGCCGACCCGGGGGTCGTCGAAGAACCCCATGGTGCGGCGGAGGAAATTGGCGCGGGGCGCGAAATCGGCATCGAGCACGAGCACGAAGGGCGCATCGGTGCGCGCGAGCGCGGCGTTGATGTTGCCCGCCTTCGCCCCCTTGTTGTCCGGCCGCGTGAGGTAGCCAACACCGCGCGCCGCGCACCAGGCGCGCAGCCAGTCGCGCCGGCCGTCATCGAGCACCCAGACGCGCAAGCAGGGCCAATCGAGCGCCATCGCCGCGACGATGGTGCGTTCGAGCACCTCGATCGGCTCGTTGTAGGTCGGGATGAACACATCGACCGCCGGAAGCGCCGAGGGGTCGAGCGAAGCGAGCCGTGCCTCGTGCCGGTCGGCCTCGGCCGAGTTGTCGCGCCGCCGGGACAGGAGAAGCATAAGGATCATGCCGTCGGCGAAGGCGAGCAGCTCGACGCCGAGGAAGGCGAGGATGAACACCCTGTCGGCCGGGCCGAGGCCGGGCCCAGAGAGCGTGCTCGCAAAGCGCCAGGAGAGGTAGTAGGCGACGATCACGGCGACCATTGTCGGCACGATCGCGCGGGCGAGCCGCTCGTCATCAGCGCCTCTCAGAAGCAGAAGGAGCCCCGCGACCGCGAACAGCGGCCAGAGCGCCTCGCTCGGGATGTCGAGCAGCATCCGCCTGGCCGGCCCGGGTCAGGGAGCGGCGCGGGCGGCGAGCCGCTGCGCGAGGAGGTCGACCGCCCAGTCGGCCGTCTTGCGCAGGCGCAGGGCCAGGGCGCCGAGCCGATCGGCCAGTTCGGCGACGGGGCCGGAGGCGGCTGGGAAGCTCACCTCGGCGAGGCGGCCGATGCCGCAGAACCCGCCCTCCGCCTCGCGCGCGATCCGGGCGGCGGCGTCAGCGGGCAGCACCACCTCGACGGTGAGCTGGCCGCGGTCCTCGACCGGGCGGTCGGCGGCGAGAAGGGCGGCGCGGTTGCGCGCCCCCGCACCACGGATCGAGCGGATCGTGCCCTCGAGCTCGGGGCCGCCGCGCAGCCGAACCTGCGCGACCTGCCCAGGCAGGAGCGCGCTGTAGGCGAGATCGGGCAGGGAGACCTCGACGAACAGCCGGTCGCAGCGAACGAGGTCGAGCAAAGCCTCGCCCGGCTTGACCGGGGCGCCGGGGGTGGCGCGACGCTCCCACACGAGGAGATCGGCGGGCGGAGAGACGTCGTAGCGCGCGCGGGTCCGCTGCGCCTCCTCCTCGGCGGCGAGCGCCGCAGCAAGCGCCGGCTCGCGCGCCACAGCCTCGGCCAGACGGTCGGCAATGAGCCGCCGCTCGAAGAGAAGACGCTCGCGCTGCTGCACCGTGTAGGGAACGTCGTTCTGGCCGTCGCGCAGGTGCAGCCCGGCTTCGGCCGCGCGGAGCTCGACCTCGAGCCGCGCGATCCGCGCCGCGAGCGCCTCTGCCGCGGCGTCTGCGCGGCGAAGCGCCGACTCGGCGGCCTCGACGCGCACGGCAGCGACGTGACGTTGCGCGTAGAGGGTGCGCACATAGTCAAGCTCGGCGCTTGCCTGGTTGACGACGGCGAGAGCGCCCGCGTGCTCCGCCCGCGCCTCGGCGAGTTCCGCGGCAAGACGCGCGCGCGCCGCCTCGGTGTGGACGCGGGCACGCTCGGCGAGCGCCCGGTCCTGCGCCTCGAGCTCGGCAAGCGCGCGCCGCGCCTCCTCCGCCTGGGCGCGGACAAGAGCGAGGTCATGCGCGAGACGATGCAACTCCCGATCCTCGGCGACGAGGCGCCGGACGAGCGGCGTCGCCACGCCGGCGGCAAGCACCGTGCCGGGCCCCGGCAGGCGCTCGTCGGCGAGCCCGTCGATCGGCGAGACGATCCGCACCACCTCGCTGTTGACGACGGCGTCGGTCGAGATCCGGTTGGTGAGGTGGGGTGCGAACGCATAGCCGGCCGCGCCGAGCAGCCCGGCACCGAGCAGGATTCGGCTGAAACGTCGGGTCAGCATGGCCTCGCCCTTTTCGTCGCGAGACCAAGTTTCGGCCGAGAGGGGTTAATCGGGCGTTGACGTCGGCCCCCTCGCCCCGCTTCCTCGGGCCCATGTCCCCCCCCTGGGCTCCCGAGCGTCTCGCCGCGCGCCTGCCGTTTCTGCGCCGGCGCGCGCGGCTTGTGGCTGAGATCCGCGCCGTCCTCGCCGCGCGTGGCTACACCGAGGTGGAAACGCCCATCCTCCAGGCCTGCCCAGGGATGGAGCCCAATCTCGACCCGTTCGTGACGCGCTACTCGGCCAAAGTCGGCTGCGAGCAGCGCACGCTCTATCTCCAGTTCAGCCCCGAATTCGCGATGAAGAAGCTGCTGGCCGGCGGGGCGGGCCCGATCTTCCAATTTGCGCGGGTGTTCCGAAACGGCGAGGCGGGGCCGAACCACCAGCCGGAGTTCACCCTGCTCGAATGGTATCGACCCGGCCTTTCCCTTGCCGGGCTGATGGACGAAACCGAGGCGCTGATCCGAACGGTCGTGCCCGAAGGCCTGCGCACGAAGCACCTCTCGGTGCCGACCGACGTGCCCTTCGAACGGATCTCGGTCGCCGAGGCCTTCCTGCGGCACTGCGACGGGCTCGACCTCCTCGCCACCGCCCCCGACCCGCTCGCCCCCGAGGTCTCCCTCCTCGCCGAGGCGGCGTCGCGCATCGGCGTCCGGCACCGCGCGGGCGAGACCTGGCAGGACCTGTTCTTCCGCCTGCTGCTCGAGCGTGTGGAGCCAGCGATCGGGCGCGACCGGCCGACCTTCCTGACGCATTGGCCGGCCTCCGAGGCTGCGCTCGCGCGGCGCGACCCCGCCGATCCGCGCGTGGCACTCCGCTTCGAGCTGTTCGCCGCCGGGCTTGAGCTCGCCAACGCCTACGAGGAGCTGACGGATGCGGCCGAGCAGCGCGCCCGCTTCGCGGCCTGGGCGGAGGAGCGGCGCCGGCTCACGGGCGAAGTCCGGGCCGTGGACGAGGACTTCCTCGACGCGCTGGAGCACGGGCTTCCCCCCTGTTCCGGCATCGCGCTCGGGATCGACCGCCTCGCGATGCTCGCGTCAGGGGCGGCGCGGATCGAGGACGTTCTCTGGCTTCCGGCAGTCTAGAGCACCCTGGCAACCGGCGTCGTCGCCTCCCTCCGTGGGTGCGCGCGTCTTGACGGCTGGGGCCGATGCGAGGCGGGTGCGATCAGCTCGGGGCCTGCCGGCTGGTGATGGCGAGCGCGGCGGCGAAATCCTCGGCGATCGTGAAGCCGGGGGTGGCGTCGGTCAGCCCCATCCGCGCCATCACCGCGCGCGGCTGCGGCTGGATGCCGGTGACGATCACGTGCGTGCCGTTGGCGCGGCAGCGGCGGACGACGTCAGCAAGCGCGGCCACCCCCGTGCTGTCGATGAACGGCACCTCGCGCATGCGCAGGATGAACCAGCGCGGGTAGCGCGGTAGCAGCTCCACCACGTCAGCGAGCCGGCCGGCCGCGCCGAAGAAGAGAGGGCCGCGGAGCTGGAAGACCTCGACCCCCTCGGGCAGCGCGTCGCGCTGGGTGTAGCGGTCCTCGCGCGGCCGGTCGAAATCGTCCTCGTCGGCGATCACGACGCGCCGCCCGTCCTGCATCAAGCACACCGCCTCTGCCATCCCGTGCATAAAGAGGATCGCGGCGAGCACGACCCCCACCTCGATGGCAAGCGTGAGATCGACCAGCACGGTGAGCAGGAAGGTGACGGCGAGAACCAAGCGCTCGCCCGTCGGGGCGGTGGCCAGCATGTGGCGCACCTTGTGGTGCTCGCTCATGTTCCACGCGACGATCACGAGCACCGCGGCGAGCGAGGCGAGCGGCACGTAGGCCGCGAGCGGCGCCGCCACCATCATGAACGCGAGCAGGAACACCGCGTGCAGCATTCCCGCCACGGGGCTCTTGGCGCCGGCGCGGATCGAGGTGGCGGTGCGGGCGATCGCCCCGGTCAGCGGCAGGCCGCCGAAGCAGGCGGAGGCGAAGTTGGCGATGCCCTGGCTCACGAGCTCGGCGTTCGAGCGGTGCCGCCGCCCGGTCATGCCGTCGGCCACCACGGCGCAGAGCAGGCTCTCGATTCCGGCGAGGAAGGCGATGGTGAAGGCAGGCTCGACGAGTTCCCCCATCCGTTCGAGCGAGACCTCGGGCAGGCGCGGTGCCGGCAGCGCGGAGGGAAGCTCGCCGAAACGTGAGCCGATCGTCTCCACCGGCAGCCCCGTCGCAGCGACAAGCGCGGAGGCGGCGACGACGGCGATCAGGAACCCGGGCAGGCGCGGGGCGAAGCGTCTGACCGCGAGGATCAGCCCAAGCGCTTCGGCAGAGACCAGGGTGGCCGCGAACGAGACCGTCCCGCGCGCCGCCCAGTAGGCCTGCCACTGCGAGGCCACACCCCCGGCAGCTTCTCGAGCGAGAGGCCGAACAGGTCCCGCACCTGTGAGGAGAAGATGATCACCGCGATGCCGGCGGTGAAGCCGACGACGACCGGCTCGGGCACGTACTTGATCCAGGTGCCGAAGCGAAGCAGGCCCGCCGCGACGAGCATGATCGCCGCCATCATGGTGGCGACCACGAGCCCGTCATAGCCGTGCCGCTCGATCACTCCGAACACGACGACCACCAAGGCGCCGGTGGGGCCTGAGATGTTGAACCGAGCGCCGCTTAGCGCAGAGCCCAGGAACCCGCCGACCACCGCGGTGACGAGGCCGACATCGGGAGTGGTTCCGGAGGCGATGGCGAGCGCCATCGCAAGCAGCAGGGCGACGATCGCAACAGTGAGGCCGGCCAGCAGGTCGGCTTGGAAATCGGCCGGCCCGTAGCCCTGCCGCAGAACGGTGACACGCTTCGGGACGAACAGGCGAAAGCCGGGCGCGGCACCCTGTCGCGGCTGGGCGGCAACAGCGGCTGATCTTTCGGCCACGCGCCATGCTCGCGGCGCTCGGGAGCGCGTTCAAGTCCCGATCAGGCGAGCAGCGAAACCCCGAAGGCGCCCGGCGCCAGAATCGCGGCCGACCAGACGGCTGCCGAGGCGACGGTGGCGAGCTTGAAGCGCACCGGACACATCGCCGTCAGACCGGCCGCGAGCGGAACCGTCGCCCGCATCGGGCCGAGGAACTTGCCGAAGAACACCCCGGCGATGCCCCAGCGCCGGAAGAACGCCTCCGCCCGCGGCAGGAGAGAGGGATCGCGCGACAGCGGCCAGAGCCCGGCGACGCGGCGCTTGAACCGCCAGCCGAGCCAGTAGGAGATCACGTCCCCGGCCACCGCCCCGGCCGCCGCGGCCGCCCAGACCGGCAGGAACTCGACCGCCCCGGCGCCAACGATCGCGCCGAGCCCGAGCAGGATCACCGTCGCCGGGACGAGGAAGGAGACGAGAGCCACCGACTCGCAGAAGGCGACCAGGAAGGTCAGCGGCACGGCAAGGCCCGCGTTCTCGCGGATCAGCGAGGTGATGTCAGCGCCGAGCTCGTGCATGCGCGGCGGAGATGGGCTCGCGCTGCCGCCGCGGTCAAGGCCGCGAGCGCATCGCCTCGTTCACGACCGAGCGGAACTCCCTCCGGTGCAGCTCCGCAAGCACCGCGAGGCTTGCCGCGATCAGGGCGACGGGGTGGATGATCCAGGCGAGCGCGGCGAGCCCGAAATAGTAAGCCCGAAGCCCCGTGTTGAAATGCCGCGCGGCACGGTTGGCGATCTTGGCCGCCATCTCGGCGCGGGCGAAGGCGTCGTCATCGGCCGTCGCGCCGATCCCGCCCATGATGATCTGGGCGTAGTTGAACTGGCGGATCGACCAGGTGAGCGCGAAGAAGGCCTGGATGAAGATGAGGATCAACAGCCCGACCTTGATCTCCCACAGGAGCTCGGTCCCGGTCGATGTGAAGGGCAGGGCGCCGACGACGCGCAAGCCGAGGTCGGAGGCGCCGAGCATGGCGACGAGGCCGCCCAGGATGAAGATCGCCGTCGTGGCGAGGAAGGTCGCCGACGACATCAGGTTGCCGATGATGATGGCATCGACGACGCGCGGGTCGCGCGTCACCATCGCCCGCATCCAGCGGCGCCTGTGCTCGTCCATCGCCGCGATCACGCTTCTCGCCCGGATCGCGGGCACGCGGTCGACCACCGTGGCGTAGCCGACCCAAGAGGCGACGAACACTGCAAGCGCCACGAGATCGAGCGGCGAGAACGGGCCGAGCATCGACGCCGCGCGAGGGGTCAGCGACGCCGCAAGGGCCGGGCCGGCGCTGCGGCGCCTCGACGCGTCCCAGGTCGCCGCGCTGCCGCCCCCGTCCCGATCATCGCCGTCGTGGCGGTCGGAACGTGCTCGAGGTCGAGGCCGGAGCAGGAGAGCGTCACCTCCTCGAGCGGCGGCAGCGGCAGCAGGCTCGCCGGTTGCGCATCAAGCCCGATAACGCGTCGCAGCCCGACCACACGCGCGCCGTGGAGCCGCACCCGCTGAAGGATCGCCTCGATCCCCTCCTCGGTCGTGCGCACGAACTCGAACGTGACCTCGGTCAGCGTCTCGCCGGTGGCAAGCGCGGCGAGCAGGAACGGGCTCGCCGCGCCCCAGGCACGGGTGAAGCGCACCGGGCCAGCTACAGCCCGTGCCGCCGCGCGCCCGCGTGAGCCGTCCGGCACGCTGCTCGACAGTTCGAAGGCAAGGCCGACCAACTTGCCCTCGTGCGGCGAGGGCGCCTCGCCGGGGAAGGCGCCCTGACGCGCGCCGACGATCCTCACGTAGAAGGGGTACATCCAGGGCGTCGCCTGCTCCGCCCGGGCCTGTCAGCCTACCAGGCGGCCATCGCCGCCTTGAGGTTGGCGTCGATCTTGTCGAGGAAGGCCTGGGTGTTTAGCCAGGGCTGGGTCGGCCCGATCAGCATCGCGAGGTCCTTGGTCATGAACCCTGCCTCGACCGTCTCGATGCACACCCGCTCGAGCGTGGTCGCGAACCGCTCGACCTCGGGCGTGCCGTCGAACCGGCCGCGATAGGCAAGCCCCCGCGTCCAGGCGAAGATCGAGGCGATCGGGTTGGTCGAGGTCTCGCGGCCGGCCTGGTGCTCGCGATAGTGGCGGGTGACCGTGCCGTGCGCCGCCTCGCTCTCCACCGTCTTGCCGTCGGGGGTGAGCAAAACCGAGGTCATCAGCCCGAGCGAGCCGAACCCTTGGGCGACGATGTCGCTCTCGACATCGCCGTCGTAGTTCTTGCACGCCCATATGTAGCCGCCGCGCCACTTGAGCGCGCAGGCCACCATGTCGTCGATCAGGCGGTGCTCGTAGGTCAGGCCGCGCTTGTCGAACTCGGCCTTGAACTCGCGCTCGAAGACCTCCTGGAAGACGTCCTTGAAGGTGCCGTCATAGGCCTTGAGGATCGTGTTCTTGGTCGAGAGGTAGACCGGGAAGTTGCGCATCAGGCCGTAGTTGAAGGTGGCGCGCGCGAAGCCCTCGATCGAGGCGACCGTGTTGTGCATGCCGAGCGCCACGCCCGGGCCCTTCATGTCGATCACCTCCATCGCGAGCCCGGGCGTGCCGTCGTGCGGCGTCCAGGTGATCGTGACGCTGCCGGGGCCAGGGATCTTGAACTCGGCCGCCTTGTAGATGTCGCCATAGGCATGGCGGCCGATCACGATCGGCTTGTCCCAGTGCGGCACGAGGCGCGGCACGTTGCGGCAGATGATCGGCTCGCGGAAGATCGTGCCGTCGAGTATGTTGCGGATGGTTCCGTTCGGGCTGCGCCACATCTTCTTGAGCCCGAACTCCTTCACCCGCGCCTCGTCGGGCGTGATGGTCGCACATTTGACCGCGACGCCATATTGCTTGGTGGCGTTGGCGGCATCGACGGTGACCTGGTCGTTCGTCCTGTCACGATTCTCGATGCCGAGATCGAAATATTTCAGGTCGATGTCGAGATAGGGAAGGATCAACTTCTGCTTGATGAACCCCCAGATGATGCGCGTCATCTCGTCCCCGTCCATCTCGACGACGGGGTTCTTCACCTTGATCTTCGACATCGCCTCTCGTCTCCGGAACGCGCATTGGCTCGAGGCGCCGGCTCCGGCGCGGCGGCACCATAGGTAGGCGGCACGCCCCGGGCAAGGCACAGGCCCGCACACCTGCCCCGGTTGTTGCGCCACGCCGGCCTGCCCGGCAGAGTGGCAGGCGCTGAGGCAGCGAGGCATGACGCGCGACCGATGACCGGTCAGGGTCAGACAGGAGCGGCCGCGGCGGCGCCGGCGGCGACGCCGCCCTCCGTTGAGGAGGCGGCGCGTCCGGCCTCGGCGCGGGCGCTCGCCCGGCTCCTGCGCCGCTGGCCGACGTCGCTTGGGCTTGTCGCCGCAGGCGCGCTCGCGATCGCCGTGCTGTGGGTCGGCGTGATCGGCCAGCTCGCCGCCGCGAGCGAGGCGCAGCGCGAGGAGGCGGCCCGGCTTGCCGCCACCACCGCCGCCACGCTCGATGCCCATGCGCGTCGGGTGTTCGGTATGGTGCACGCCCAGCTCGCGGCCGCGCGCGACCAGCTTCTGCGCGAGGCACCCGGCGAACCCCCGGCCGTCTCCGCCGATGCGCTGTTCGGGCGGCTCCGCCAGATCGATGAGGCGGTGGCGCAGGTCCTGCTCGTCGGGGCCGACGGCGTCGTCGCCGGTGCAGCCCCGCTCGCCCCGCGTGGGCTCGTCGTCTCCGGCGACCGCGACTTCTTCCTCGCGCTCGCGTCCGGCGAGGGACAGCGGCCCTATGTCAGCCGGCCCTTCGCCAGCCAGCTGAACGGCCGGATCTCGATCGCCGTTCCCGCCCGGCTGACGCGGCCCGACGGCGCCTTCGCTGGGGTGATCGCCGCGGAGCTCGACCCGGTCGATCTGCTGCGACCGGTGATCGACGCCGAGCGCGAGACCGGACTCGAGCTCGCCCTCGTCGGCACCGACGGTGTGGTGCGCGCCTCCTCCGGCCCGCTGCTCGGCGAGGTGGGCCAGGACATCGGCGCCTCGCCGCTGTTCCTCGGGATGCGCGCCGCCCCCCGCGGCACGCTCGTCGTGGCCGCACCAGCGGAGGCGGAGGCAATGCTGCACGTCTCCTTCCGCCACGTTCCCGAGGTGCCGCTGATCGCGGTCGTGGCGATCCCGGAGCGGGTGATCAGCGCGGGCATCACCCGGCGCTGGCTTGCCACGCTGGTCGCCGCGGGTGGCATCACGCTCGCCCTCGCCGCGCTCGTCGGCGCGCTGTTGCTCGAGGTCGGCCGCCGCGCCCGGCGCGAGGCGGAGCTCGCGCGCGAGCGCGTCGTGCTCGAGGAGGCGAACCGCGAGATGGCGCGCGCCAAGCGGCTTGCGGACGAGAAGTCGGCCCTGCTCGAGACGACGCTCGCCAACCTTTCCGATGGCGTGACGGTCTTCGACGCGAGTTACCGCCTCGTGACCTGGAACGACCGGCTCGAGGACCTCCTCAACCTGCCGCCCTCGGTTCTGTTCGAGGGGGCGAGCTACGAGAGCATCATCCGTGCCCAGGCGGCTGAGGGCGAGTTCGGCTCGGGCGACATCGAGGCCGAGGTGCGCCGGCGCCTCGACATGGTCCGCGCCGGCTCGTTCGGCATCTACGAGCGGACCCGGCCGGACGGGCGGGTGATCGAAGCGAAGCGCACCGGCCTGCCGGGCGGCGGCTTCGTGACCGTCTATACCGACATCACGCCGAGGCGCCGCGCCGAGGAGGAGATGCGCCGCGCCCGCGAGATCGCCGAGGCCGCCTCGGCTGCGAAGTCCAGCTTCGTCGCGGTCGTCAGCCACGAGATCCGCACGCCGATGAACGCGGTGATCGGCACTCTGGGCCTGCTCGTCGACACGCCGCTCGACCCGGAACAGCGGCGCTATGTCGAGACGGCGCGGGAGAGCGCCGAGCACCTGCTCGCCATCATCAACGACATCCTCGACCTCTCGAAGATCGAGGCGGGCAAGCTCGTGCTCGAGCCGTCGGATTTCGCGCTCGCGCCGCTCGTTGCCGGCGCGGTCGAGCTGTTCCGGCCGCAGGCGCGCGAGCGCGACCTCGACATCGCGGTCGAGATCGGCGCGGGCGTGCCGGCCGCTCTGCGCGGCGATTCGGGCCGGATCCGGCAGATCCTCCTCAACCTGATCTCGAACGCGGTGAAGTTCAGCCGGAGAGGCCAGATCGCTGTCTCTGTCACCGTCGCTGGCGGGCGGAGGGACGGGTCGCGCACGCACCTCCTTCGCTTCGCCGTCGCCGACCGCGGCCCTGGCATCCCGCCGGAGCAGCGCGCGCTCCTGTTCCAGCCGTTCTCGCAGCTCGAGGGACCGGATGCCCGGCGCACCGGCGGAACCGGGCTCGGTCTTGCGATCTGCCGCCGCCTCGTCGAACTGCTCGGCGGCACGATCGGCATCGACGCGCGTCCGGGAGGGGGCAGCGTCTTCTGGTTCATCCTCGAGCTGCCGGAGGCCGAGGGGGCGCCCGAGCCGCAGGCCGAGCCCCTCTCGCTCGTTCCCGTCCGCCGCGCCCGGGTGCTGCTCGCGGAGGACAGCCCCGCCAACCAGCTCGTCGCGGCAACGCTCCTGCGCAAGGCCGGCCACCACGTCGACGTGGTCGGCAACGGCATCGAGGCGGTCGAGGCGGTGCGCGCCCGCCCCTACGACGTCGTCTTCATGGACATGTTCATGCCGGAGATGGACGGGCTCGCCGCGACGCGCGAGATCCGCTCCCTGCCGGGGCCGGCGGGCCGGGTGCCGATCATCGCGCTGACGGCAAACGTTCTTGCGGGCGACCGCGAGCGTTTCCTCGCCTCCGGCATGAACGGCGTGCTCGCGAAGCCGTTGACGGCACGGATGCTGAACGAGGCGCTGGCGCGGCAGTTGCCGCACGGCCCGGCCGAGCCGCCGCCTTCCGCCATGCCAGGCGGCATCGACGAGGACCATTTCGCCCGGCTTCGCCGCGGCCTCTCCCCTGACACGCTCGCGATGCTGATCGGCGCCTGCATCGACGAAGTGAAGAGCCGCGCCCGCTCGCTCGAGAGCGCGGCGGCGTCAGCCGATCTTGTGATGCTGCAGCGCGAGGCGCATGCGCTGCGCGGCGGGGCTGCGAACTACGGCCTGCGCGAGCTCGCCGAGCGTGCCGGCGAGATCGAGGCCGCCGCCCGCGAGGGCCGCGGCCAGGAGGCGATCGCGCTCGTGCGGACGCTCGCCGAGGTGCTGGACCGCGCGATCCTGGCCTTGAAGGCGCAGAGCCCGGCGAAGGCGGGATGAGCGCGGCAGGCGATTCGGCCCGGGCCGCGGCGCGGGCGCTGGCGAAGAGCCTCGACCGCGCGACCTATGCCGGCTATGTCGCCGGCTTCGAGGCGGCGCGCGACGCGGCCGCCCGCCTCGCCCGCGGTGCACAAAACGAGGCGCTGGCGGAGGCCATCGCCGCGCTCAGGCCGCTTCCCGATCGTGGCCGCGAGGAGGAGGGCAGGGGATGAGTCGCGAGGTGGTTCTCTGCCCGCACTGCGAGGAGCCGACGCTGCCGAACCCTCTCGCGGACGGAACGGTCGTCTGCTCCTGCGCCGCGGAGCGTGAGCTCGGCGGCGCAGGAGGCGTCGATGCTCAGAGGTCGGTGCCCCAGGGGGCCGGATACCACCCGAAGCCCTCGCCCTCGGCGGCAACATGGCCGACACCCGGGAAGGGGAAGTGGTAGGCGACGATGCCCATCCGCTCCTGCGCGAGCATCCGCAAGACCCGAAGCCGAGACTGGGCGGAGAGCCGCGGGTCGGTGTCGAAGGCGAACTCGATCTGCGGCCGGCGCAGCATGATCACCTGGTGGTGCGCGAGGTCGCCGATGAACATCGCCCGCGACTTGCCCGACTGGATGGCATAGACGGTGTGGCCCACCGTGTGCCCCGGCGCGGAGACCGCGATCACGCCCGGGACGACCTCCTTGCCGTCCTCGACGAAGGTGATCCGGTCACGCACCGGCAGGAGGTTGCGCCGCGCTCCCTTGACGAAATCGCCCAGCCAGCCTTGAGCGTTCTGCCGGTCCTCCGCCGTCCAGAAGTCGAAATCGGCCTTCGAGATGAAGATCTGCGCGTTCGGGAAGTTCGGCTTGCCGTCGGCGCCAATGATGCCCCAGCAATGGTCGATGTGCGCGTGGCTGATCACGACCGCATCGACCTGCTCGGGCTGCAGGCCGGCCGCCCGCATGTTGGCGAGCAGGAGCCCGGTGCCGAGGCCGAACGGCCGGGTGACGCCGACGCCGCTGTCGAACAGGATGAGCTGCCGACCGGTGTTGAGGAACAGGCAGTTCTGGTCGAGCGTCAGCGCATTGGTCGGCAGGAAGTTCGACCGCAGGAGGGACGTCAGGTCGTCGCGCGGGTGCTGCGGGAAGCCGCCCGCGGGCTCGCCGAGCGCGAGCGGCCCGTCCTGAACGACGGTGGCCTCGAACTCGCCGATCCGCAAGCGATACCAGTCTGGCGCGCGGATGCCGGTGATCGGCGCCGCTGCCTCCGCGCGGCCGAAAAGTGGCAGCGCCGCGGCGGCGCCGAGCGCGCCGAGCGCGGCGCGACGGGAGAGGCTCACGGGAGAGGTCTCGTGCATCGGTTTCCTCGCATCGTTTGCTGGTTCTGGCGCCGTGGGGGGCGGCGTCCCCCGGCAGACGGTAGCATGAACGCGGCCGGGTGCACGCCCCCCGTGCGGCCCGATCACCTTGGCCGATGCCGAACACACAGGCGGCAGGTGCCGCCGCATGCGGCATCGCCCCCTCACGCCGCACGCCGAAGGCCGCCCCCTCGCATGGCACGGCGGCTGCATCCACACGCCACGCGCTCCGGCCGCCCGGCCGGAGCGATCCTGATCGGAGCCGACACGCCATGACCCTCCGGCGCCGCAGCGCCCTCGCCGCCCTCGCCGCCGCCCCGGCCGCTCTCGCCGCCCCGGCGGTGTTCGGCCAGCCGGCCACACGGATCAGGATCGCCGGCAACTGCGCGACCGAGCACTCCTCCTCGATCGCCATCGAGGGCTTCAAGGCCGAGGTGGCGCGGCTCTCCGGCGGGCGCATGGAGGTGGACACCTTCCCCGCGATGCAGCTCGGCGGCGCGCAGGAGAACGTGAGCCAGGTGCGCGCCGGCACGCTTTTGATGACCTGGGTGGGCATGGCGTTCCTTTCCCGGACCGTTCCGGAGCTTGAGGCGATCAGCCTGCCGTTCCAGTTCCCTTCCCGGGAGGCCGCCTTCAAGGTCGTGGACGGCCCGGTCGGCGAGCTGCTCGATCAGCGCATGGCCGACAGGGGGTTCATCTCGCTCGGCTTCATGGAGCTCGGCTTCCGCCATGTGACCACGGCCGCCAAGCCGATCCGCAGCGTCGATGATCTTCGCGGGCTCAAGATCAGGCTTCAGCCGAACGAGACCCATCTCGCCACCTTCCGCGCGCTCGGCGCCAACCCGGTGGCGATGGACATCCGCGAGCTCTACTCGGCGCTGCAGCAGCGCGTGGTCGATGGCCAGGAGAACCCCTACGCCATCATCCTCGCGAGCCGCTATTTCGAGGTGCAGCGGCACCTGACCAACACCGGCCACTTCTTCGACTTCATCTCGGTCGTCGCCAATCGCCGCGGCTTCGGCGCGCTGTCGGCCGAGCAGCAGGGGATCATCCGCACCGCGATGGGCAGCGCGATCAAGGCGCAGCGCGAGCTCGCGGCGCGCACCGACGGCGAGGCGCTCGCCGCCCTGCAGGCCCGTGGCATTCAGTATGACCCGCTTCCGCCTTCGGAGCTTGCGCGGATGCGCGCCCTCACCGCCGGCGTGGTGGACGGGATCAAGGCGCGGATCGGCGCCGATCTGGTCGATCGCGTCCAGGCCGAGGTCGCCCGCGCAGGCGCCTGACCGGTGCCGTGGACCGGCTGCTCTCCCTGATCGACCGGGGCATCCGCGCCGTCCTCGTCCTCGTCGTCGCCGTGATGGTGGCCGTGGTGTTCGCGCAAGTCGTGGCGCGCTACGGCCTCAACGCCTCGATCGGCTGGGCGGACGAGATCGCGCGGCTCGCCTTCGTCACCACCGTGTTCCTCGGCATCGCGGTGGCGGTGCGCGCGCGTGCCCATATCGCCATCGAGCTCGCGGCCGCCATGCTGCCTGCCGCCGTCGCGCGGGCGGTTCGACGCCTCGTGCTCGCAGGCGCTGCGGCGTTTGCCGCGATCGTCGCCTGGCAGGCCGGCCTGATCGCCGCCGAGCAGTGGGACGAGCGGATGATCTCGGTCGAGCTTTCCTCGGGCTGGTTCCTCGTCCCGGTGGTGGTCGGCATGGCGGTCTCGGCGCTCAACCTCGCCGCGGCGGTCGCCGGGGAGCGGGGGCGCGCATGAGCCTCTCCGTGATGCTCGTGTTCCTCGGCGCCGCCCTGATCGGCATGCCGCTTGCGTTCGCGCTCGGCCTCGGTGCGGTCGCTGGCGTGCTCGAGAGCGGCTTCCCGCTGAACATGCTGCCGACGCGGATGATGAACGCGGTGAACGCCTTCCCGCTGATGTCGATCCCGTTCTTCGTGCTTGCAGGCGAGCTGATGCTGAAGGCCGGCATCATGGAGCGGCTGATCGACCTCGCCAACGCCGCGATCGGCCGCGTGCGCGGCGGGCTCGGCCATGTGACGGTGCTCGCGGGCATGGGTCTCTCCACCGTCTCGGGCGCTGCGGTGGCCGATGCCTCCGCCCTCGGCTCGACCATGCTCCGCCCGCTCGAGCGTCACTACGGCAGGGGCTTCTCCGCCGCGGTGATCGCGGCTTCGGCCAATCTCGGCCCGATCATTCCGCCCTCTGGGGCGATGATCGTCTATGCCTACATGGCGGGCTCCACGGTCTCGGTGGGCGGGCTGTTCCTTTCGGGTGTCATCCCGGGCCTGTTGCTCGTCCTCGGCATGCTCACGATGTGCTCGGTGATCGCCCACGCCCGGGGCCTGCCGCTCACCGGCGAGGCGTTCAGCGCGCGTCGCGTGCTCTCCGAGCTCAGGCGCTCCTTCATCGTGCTGATGATGCCGGTGGTGGTGATCGGCGGCACTGTCGGCGGCGCCTTCACCGCGACCGAGGGCTCTGCCGTCGCGGTGGTCTATGCGCTCGCGGTCGGGTTCCTCGTCACCCGCCGGCTGAGGCTGGCCGATCTTCCGGAAGCGATCGGCGCGACGGTGGTCACCACCGCCGTGGTCGGCGCCATGATCGCCTTCGCCTCCGCCGTCACCTACATGCTGACGATCGACCTCTTTCCGCAGAAGCTCGCCGCCTGGCTGAAGGGGATCACCACCGACCCGCTCACCTTCATGGCGCTCGTCGCGGTGGTGCTTGTGGTCGTCGGCTGCTTCCTCGAGAGCAATGCCGCCTACATCATGCTCGTGCCGCTCCTGCACCCGATCGCGGTCGACTACGGTGTGGATCCGCTGCATTTCGGGTTCCTGTTCGTGTTTAACCTCGTGATCGGCATGCTGACGCCGCCTGTCGGCGTGGTGCTGTTCGTCGTCTGCGGGCTTGCGCGCATGCCGGTGGGCGAGATCGCGCGGCATGTCTGGCCGTTCGTTGCGTTTCTGTACGGGCTTCTTGGCGCCTGCATGCTGGTGCCCGGGCTTGTGCTGTGGCTGCCGCGGGCGGCCGGGTTCTGAAGAAGGGGAAGTTACGATGGTGGATGCGATGGGCTACACGCACCGGCTCGGGGTGATCACGCCTTCGGGCAATGTGGTGGTCGAGCGGGTGACGACCGCACTGCTTTCGGCCGTGCCGGGCGTGTCAGCGCACTATGCGCGGATCGCGGTTCGTGGCGCGGTCGATCCGTTCCCGGACAGCTACGACATGGACGGGATGCTCGCCGCCGCGCGCCTGCTCGCCGACGCGAAGCCCGACGTGATCTTCTGGAACGGCTCGAAGGGCGGGGCCATCGGGCTTCAGCATGACCGCGCCCTTGCCGACGCCATCACCGCCGAGACCGGCATCCCGGCCACCACCTCGATGCTCGCGCTCGCGGTGGCGCTGCGCGGCCTCGGCGCGCGGCGGATCGGCCTCGCGACACCGTTCACGTCCGCCTACCAGCAGCGGCTTGTCGCCGAGTTCGCCCGCTGGGGCTGCGAGACGGTGGCCGAAACCCACGCGGGGCTTGCCGACAATCTCTCCTACGCCTCCGTTCCGCTTGCCGAGATCGCCGCCCAGCTCGACGCGGTGGCGGCGTCGCGGCCGGAGGCGATCCTCTCCGTCTCCACCAATTTCGCAGGCGGGCTTCTCGCGGCGGAGGCCGAGCGTCGCCACGGCATCCCCGTGCTTGATACGACCACGGTGCCGCTTTGGTGGGTGCTGAGGACGCTCGGGCACGACACCGCGCCGCTCGCCGAGCGCTGGGGGAGCGTGTTCAGCCGGAAGCTGCCGGCCTGAGCCGCTCCGCCACCGCCGCGGCCGCGGCGACCGTGCCGGCGCTTCCGCCGATGTCGGGCGTGGAGCGGCCGTCGGCGAAGGCGCCATCCACTGCCTCGGCTAGCTCCGCCGCCGCATCGGCGAAGCGCGCTCCGGCGCCGCGCGCGCCGAGCCACTCGAGCAGCATCGCCGCCGAAAGCAAGCTGGCGGTCGGGTTGGCAAGGGCCGCGCCCGGCGATGTCGGGAGCGGAGCCATGCGCCGGCTGGAACACGGCATGGCTGTCGCCGATATCGGCCGACGGCGCGAAGCCCATGCCTCCGACGAGACCGGCGGCAAGGTCGGAGAGGATGTCGCCGAACATGGTCTCGGTCGGCAGCACGTCGAAGTCCCAGCGGCGCCGGACGAGGTCGAGCGCCATCGCATCGACGTAGTGGGTCGCGTAGGCGACGTCAGGGTGCGCGCGCGCCTGCTCGTCGAACACTCGTCGCATGAAGGCGAAGGCGCGGAACACGTTCGCCTTGTCAACGAGCCTGACCTCGCCGCGTCGGCCGCGCACCCGCGCGCGGTGCTCGGCGAGCCGGAAGGAGAAGCGTGCCAGACGCTCGGTGCTCGCGCGGGTGATCCGCAGCGTCTCTTCGGCCATGTCGGTGACCCTGCCGCAGCCGCGCGAATGGAACAGCCCTCGGTGCTCTCGCGGACGATCACGAGGTCGATCCCCCGCGCGCGGGGGGCGGCGAGCGCCACCGGCACGCCCGGGATCGCGCGCACGGGGCGGACGCCGGCGTAGAGGTCGAGCCGGGCGCGAAGCTCGAGCTGGGGCGCGAGCTCCGTTCCGTCCTCGACACGTATTCCCGGCCAGCCCATTGCGCCGAGCAGGATCGCATCCGCCGCAGCGGCGCGACGGAACGTCTCCTCGCTCATCGCCGTTCCGGTGTCGCGATAGCAGAACGCCCCGGCGCGCAGGTGCTCGAAGCGGAGCCCGATGCCGTGGCGCGAGACGGTCGAGCACCGGCAGCGTCGCCGCGATCACCTCCGCGCCGATGCCGTCGCCCGGCAGCACGGCGATGGTGGGCGCATTGGCCGGCATGCCGTTCCTCCTTCAGCGTGTGCGCGCGCGAAGCCGCCGAGCGAGCGGGCGGGCGATCCGCTCGACGAGCGGGACCAGCGCGAACCCCACGGCGAGGCCGACGACCCCTGCCCCTGCGGCCGCGACAGCCCAGGAGATTGCACCGTCCGCAGCCGGAACAAGCGCCCCGACCACATGGCCCGCGCGATCGATCGCATGGCCGAGCGCGCCCAGCCCGAACGCCTCGAGCCCATGCACGATGATCCCGCCGCCCACCCAGACCATCGCCGCCGTGCCGAGGATGCTCAAGCCCGCAAGCAGGGGCGGCATGCCGCGCACGAGCCCGCGCCCGAGAGCCGCGACGAAGCGGTTGCCGCTCGCGGCAAGCGCTACGCCGGCATCATCATCTGCCTTCACGATCAGCGCGACCGTGCCATACACCGCCACAGTGATGCCGAAGGCAACGGCCGAGAGGATGGCCGCCTGCATGGGCAGCGCGATATCGGGGAGGGTCGCGAGCGCGATCGCCATGATCTCGGCCGACAGGATGAGATCGGTGGAGATGGCGGCGCGCACCTTCGCGTCCTCAACCGACTGCGGGTCGCCGCCTGCGGGGCCGGCCACCTCCGCGTGCGACTCCGTCGCGTGGCGGAACAGCGCGCCGGACACCTTCTCCGTGCCCTCGTAGCAGAGCCAGGCGCCGCCGAGCATGAGCAGCGGTGTGATCGCCCACGGTGCGAGCGCCGAGAGCGCAAGTGCGGCGGGCAGGAGGATGACGATCTTGTTCCGGAGCGAGCCGAGCGCGATGCGGCGGATGATCGGCAGTTCGCGTGCGGCCGCGAGGCCGACCACATAGCGCGGCGTGACCGCGGCGTCGTCGATCACCACGCCGGCGGCCTTGGCGCCCGCCTTCGAGGCCGCGGCGGCCACGTCGTCGAGCGAGGCGGCCGCGACCTTGGCGATGGCGGCGACGTCGTCGAGAAGCGCGATCAGTCCGGTGCTCATGGTCCTCGCCGGTCCTCGGGCGGCGGACGAGTATGGACGAAACGGCGGGGTCTGGCGCGCGCTCCCGAGGCGCGGCGTGCGCCTGACCGCCGTTCGCCCTTCCGCCCCGGGGCTTGACCAGGGCGCCCGTGCCGCCAACCCTGCGGCGGGACAGACCGGGAGCCCCGCATGACCGCAGCGCCGACGGAAGCCGCCATCACCGCCTGGCTCGCCACCCAGAGGCAGGCGATGCTCGCGATGCTCGAGCGGATGGTGAACACCGACAGCGGCAGCGCCGACAAGGCGGGGGTCGATTCGGTTGGCGAGCAGATCAAGGCCTTCTTCGCCGAGCATGGCATCCCCGTTGAGGTGACGCCCGGCGCGCAGCAGGGCGATGTGCTGCGCGCCGTGCTCGATGCTCCCGGGGCGGCGTCGGCCGGAGCGAACGCGCGGCGCAACATCGTCCTCTTGGGCCATCGCGACACGGTGTTCCCACGCGGCGAGGCCGCGCGCCGCCCGTTCCGTGTCGAGAACGGCCTCGCCTACGGACCCGGGGTCGCGGACATGAAGGCGGGCCTCGTGATGAACTGTTTCGTGATCGCCGCCTTCCGGAAGTTCGGCGGCCACCCCGCCCCGATCGTCGGCCTGTTCACGGCCGACGAGGAGATCGCCTCGCCCGAGGGCAGACCGCTGATCGAGGCGGAAGGGAGGATGGCGCGGGCGGTGTTCAACAGCGAGCCGGGGCGGCCCTCCGGCAACGTCGTCACCGGCCGCAAGGGGGGCGTGTTCTCGACCGTTTCGATCGAGGGCAGGGCGGCGCATTCGGGCGGCAATTTCGAAGCCGGCATCAGCGCGATCGAGGAGCTCGCGCGCAAGGTTCAGGCGGTGCATGCGCTGACCGACCTCGCGCGAGGGATCACGCTGAACGTGGGCGTCGTGCGCGGCGGGCAGAGCGTCAACACCGTCGCGCCGTGGGCCGAGTTCGACATCGATTTCCGCTATGTCGAGCCGGCGCAGCGCGAGGAGATCCTCGCCCGAATCGAGGCGATCGTGCGCACGGCGAACGTTCCGGGCACGAAGTCCTCCTGGCGGATCAACGGCGAGTTCCTGCCCGTCACGCAGGGCGCAGCCTCCGAGGCCCTGTTCGCCCTCTACCGTGACGCCTCCGGACACCCCGAGCTCAAGGGCGAGTTCTCGGGCGGCTGCGCCGACAGCGGGTTCACGGCCGCGGTGGGAGCGCCCACGCTGTGCGGTGTCGGGCCGGTCGGGGGCAAGGCGCACACGCCGGAGGAATATCTCGAGGTCGAGAGCTTGGTGCCGCGCGCCCAGGCGCTTGCGCGCGCGATCTGCCGGCTCGAGCAGGCGGGGCTCTGAGCCCCGCCGGTATCGGGGTCAGGCCCGCTCGCTGCGCCGAGGCAGAGCCTCGCGGCCGCGGAGCGTTGCGCGCAGAGGTTCTGGAGCGCGAGGGCCGGGAACCGTGAGCGAGGGCTCGGCGGCATCGAACCTGTCGTCGCGGTCGTTCGCGGCGGCATTAGGCACGGAGGATGCGACCGCGACCGGCACGTGATCCCGCTCCCCATCCTTCTCCCGTTCTTCGCCCTGATTCTGCTCGGCTGGCTGCTCGGGCGCGGGCCGCTCGCGGCACCCCAGGCGCAGGCTGGCTTGCGCGCCTTCGTTCTCTATGCGGCCCTGCCGGCCTTCGTATTCCGGTTCGTCGTCGAGGCGGAACGGCCGCCGCCTGCGGCCCTGCTCGCTCCGCTCGCCTATGTGCTCGCCTCCGCCGTCGCGGGCGGGGCCTCGGCCATGGGCGCGCGCCGCGGCCTGCGGCGCATGGCCTTCATGGCCGCGATCAGCGCCAATCTCGGCTATATCGGCCTGCCCGCGATCGCCGTCTCCCCGCTCGGGGCCGACCCGGCGGCGGTCGGCGCCGCGATCGCTCTGCTCGTGCTCGACGTTCTCGGCACGCTCAATCTCGGCATGGTGTTGATGGCGCGCGGCGGGCTCGGCGCGGGGCTCGGCGCTCTCGTCCGCGCGCCGATCGCATGGGCGATGCTCGCGGGCCTTGGGCTGCGGGGCTTTGGGCTCGCGCTGCCTGAGCCGGCGGCGCGGCTTGCCGCGATGCTCTCGGGCGGCGCGGTTCCGGGCGCTCTCGTCAGTCTCGGCGCGGTGCTCGCCGCCGGTGGCGCAGGGCTGTCGTTCCGCCCGCTTGCCGGTGTCGCTGCCGCCGTGCCGGCGAAGCTCGTCCTGCAGCCGGCGGCCTATGTTGGGGCGGCGATGCTGCTTGATCTGCCGCGCGGGGCGGTGGTGGCGGGGGCGATGATGGCGGCCTGCCCGGTCTCGCTCGGCTTCTTCCTCGTCGCCGCCGCCGGGGGGCAGGATTCGCGCACGGCCGCCGCCCTCTGCCTCTGGAGCACGGTCGCCGCCGCCCCCTCCTTCGCCCTGTGGAACGCCCTGCTCGGGTGAGGGGCTAGTCCTCGCGGCTCCGGGCCTCCTTCGCCTCCGCCTCGCGCCGGATGCTCTCGAGGATGAGCCGCTCGGCGACCTCGGGGCCCGCCCACTCGCCCAAGCTGACCTCCTTGCCCTTCTCGAGATCCTTGTAGTGCTTGAAGAAATGCGCGATCTGGTCGATCAGGATCGCGGGCAGGTCGGTGTAGCTGCGGATCCCAGTGTAGAACGGGTGCAGCTTGTCTACCGGCACGGCGAGGATCTTCTCGTCAGGCCCCGCCTCGTCGCGCATCTGCAGCACGCCGACGGGCCGGCAGCGCACGATGCAGCCCGGAACGAGCCCCGCCTGGGTCACGATCATCACGTCCATCGGGTCCCCGTCCTCGGCGAGGGTGTGCGGGATGAACCCGTAATTGCCTGGGTAGTACATCGCCGTGTGCAGGAACCGGTCGACCGTGAGCGCGCCCGAGGCCTTGTCGAGCTCGTACTTCACCGGAACGCCGCCCTGGGGGATCTCGACGATCACGTTGATGTCGTGGGGCGGGTTGCGGCCGATCGCGATCCGGCTGATGTCCACGTGCGTCTCCTCGCGGTCGAGACAGAGGGGCTAGGCCTCAGGGTGCACGGCTTCTAGCGGCACCGGCTCGCGCGCGCCACGGGTTCGGGCGTGGGGGCCCCCCGCGCTCCGCCCTCCCGTCCGCAGGCCCGTCGTGCGGAGGGGCTGCGGCGCCGTTCACCGGCGGCGGTCTCTGCAGGCGGGGCTTGCGCTCGGCTCCGCCTGCCCGCATCACTCGGCCGGGGGGTGGGCCGGTAGCTCAATGGTCAGAGCTGGCCGCTCATAACGGCCTGGTTGCAGGTTCGAGTCCTGCCCGGCCCACCAGGGCTTCCGCGGTCCAACGGCCTTGGCCGCTCTCGCGCGCGAGCCGGGGCGACAGCACCGCTCATGCCGTGGCGCCGGCGATGCGGCGTCGTCGTCGCGTCGCGGTTGCGGCCGCCCGGGGGCATCGGTAGAACCGGCGCTCCCCGCCGCATCCAAGCCGGAAGGCAGAGACCATGCCCGCCTACCAGTACGTCTACGTGATGAAGAACCTCACCAAGGCCTACCCGGGCGGGCGCGAGGTGTTCAAGGGCATCACCCTCTCCTTCCTGCCCGGAGCGAAGATCGGCGTGCTCGGCGTCAACGGCGCCGGCAAGTCGACCCTGCTCAGGATCATGGCCGGTCTCGACACCGATTTCGGCGGCGAGGCCTGGGCCGCGGAGGGGGTTCGCGTCGGCTACCTGCCGCAGGAGCCGGAACTCGACCCGACGAAGACGGTCGCCGAGAACGTGCGCGAGGCGCTCGGCGAGGTCGTCGGCTGGCTCGATCGGTTCAACGCCATCTCCGCCCGCTTCGCCGAGGAGCTCTCAGAAGATGAAATGACCGCCCTGCTCGCCGAGCAGGCGGAGCTGCAGGAGAAGATCGACGCGGCGAACGGCTGGGAGCTCGACCGCCAGATCGAGATCGCTCTCGATGCGCTGCGCTGCCCTCCTCCCGACAGTCCGGTGACCAACCTCTCGGGCGGCGAGAAGCGGCGCGTGGCTCTCTGCAGGCTGCTGCTCGAGAAGCCTGACCTTCTCCTGCTCGACGAGCCGACCAACCACCTCGATGCCGAGAGCGTGGCCTGGCTCGAGCGGACGCTGCGCGAGTATCCGGGCACGGTCATGGTCGTCACCCATGACCGCTACTTCCTCGACAACGTCACCGGCTGGATCCTCGAGATCGAGCGCGGCCGGGGCATCCCCTTCGAAGGCAACTATTCCTCCTGGCTCGAGCAGAAGCTGAAGCGCCTCGCCCAGGAGGAGAAGGAGGAGACCGCCCGGATGCGGGCGCTCGCGGCCGAGCGGGAGTGGATCGCGGCAAGCCCCAAGGCGCGGCAGGCCAAGAACAAGGCGCGGATCCAGCGCTATGAGGAGCTGCTCGCCAAGAGCGAGCAGCAGGCCCAAGGGGTGGCCGAGATCGTCATCCCGCCGGGCCCTCGCCTCGGCGACACGGTGATCGAGGCGGAGGGTCTGACCAAGGGCTATGGCGACCGACTCCTGATCGAGGATCTGAGCTTCAAGCTTCCGCCCGGCGGCATCGTCGGTGTGATCGGGCCGAACGGCGCAGGGAAGACGACCCTGTTCCGCATGATCACCGGCCAGGAGACGCCCGATGCCGGAAACTTGCGGATCGGCGAGACGGTGAAGCTCGGCTATGTCGACCAGAGCCGGGACAGCCTCGACCCGAACAAGACCGTCTGGGAGGAGATCTCGGGCGGGCAGGACGTGATCCAGCTCGGCAAGCGCGCCGTGCCCTCGCGCGCCTATGTCGGTGCGTTCAACTTCAAGGGCCCTGACCAGCAGAAGAAGGTGGGCATCCTCTCGGGCGGCGAGCGCAACCGGGTGCACCTCGCCAAGATTCTGAAATCGGGGGCGAACGTTCTGCTGCTCGACGAGCCGACCAACGACCTCGACGTCGATACGCTGCGCGCGCTCGAGGATGCCCTGGCCGATTTCGCCGGCTGCGTGGTGGTGATCAGCCACGACCGCTGGTTCCTCGACCGTCTCTGCACCCACATCCTCGCCTTCGAGGGCGACAGCCACGTCGAGTGGTTCGAGGGCAATTTCCAGGCCTACGAGGAGGACAAGCGCCGACGCCTCGGCGAGCACGCGACCGACCCGCACCGGATCAGGTACAAGCCGCTCGTCAGGGTGTGAGTGGCCGGAGGCCGGGGAGCCGGGCGAGCAGGGCGGCGAGCTCTGCCTGGCGACGGCAGCCTGTGCGTGCGAGCACGGCCTTGAGCCGAGACCGTGCGGTCTCGAGCGGGATCCCGGCGCAGGCCGCGTGCACATTGAGCGGAACACCCTCGGCGATGGCGCGGGCGAGAGCCGCCTGCCCCTCCGTCAGGCCGAAAAGCTCGGCGAGGCTTGCTTCGGTCACGGCCACCGGAGCGGCAGGGTCGCTCACCACCACGAGCACCTCACGCTTGGGCGGCAGGATTGGGATCACGTCGGCGAGGTAGGGCACCGGCCCGCTCGCGCGCGCAAGCGGCAGACGCACGCCGCTCTCGGCGCCGCGGATCGCATCCGCAAGCGCTGCGGCATCGCCCGGCCGCTGCGGCATCAGCCCGGCCGGACCGAGAGCGAGCCCATCCCGACGCGCGGCGAGCCGGCGCATCGGCCCGTTCGCCCCGAGGAATCTCCCCTCGCGGTCATACCGCGCGACCGCGAGCTCCACGAGCCCGGCGACATCCTGCGACAGGGGTGAGGCAGCCTGGGCATCGACGAGCCGCATCCGCGCCCGCGCCGCCCGGCGCAGATGCGGTGCGAGAGCGGCAAGCCGCGCCCGCGCCTCGTTGGGGAAGGGGCCGTTCTCAGGCAGGCGCCCAAGCCCAAGCCGCGCCTGCAGGCCGGGCACGACGGTCACGGCAAGGCCGAGCGCGTGCAGCATCGGCACGTGGGCGCGCATGAAGCCGCGCCAGGCTGCCGACTGGACGAACTCGGACGCAGGCACGACCCGGTCGAAATCGATCACTTGCCCGTCCGGCACCTCGACCCAGGCGCGCTGGCGAAGATTGAGCGGCGCCCAGCGGTGCGTGTAGTCGTCGATCCGGTCGGCGGAGACGGCGCCGGCGACATGAAGGTCGAGCCGCGTCGCATCGTCGAGCCGGCTGACGTAGTAGAAGCACGTGTCGGCGCCGAGCGCCGCCCGGCTCAGCGCGAGCGCCCGCTCGAAGCTGCCGGTGCCGGTCGCCGCGGCGTAGAAGGCAAGGGCGATCTCGGCGAGGCGTCCCGCCGCCGCTGCTTCCTCCCCGCTCATCCGCCAGGCTCCGGGGCGAGGCGCGCGAGCAGTCGGGCGAGATCCTGCTGGCGGGCGCAGCCGGTCTTGCCGAGCACGGATTTGAGCTGGGTGCGTGCTGTCTCGAGCGAGATGCCGCGCGCCCGGGCTGCGGCGGCGAGCGTCGCTCCGGCCGCAAGCTCCGCCGCAAGCGCGGCTTCGGCCTGGGTGAGCCCGAGCACGTCGCGCAAAAGCCTCGGATCGGGCTTGCCGGCGGCGGGGTCGGTCACCGCAAGCAGCACGGCATGGGCGCGCGGCGGCGCCCCCCTCAGCGCCATCACCTGAACGACATAGGGCAGGGCATGGCCCCGGCGCGGCACGGCGACGCTGCGCACCGGCGGGACGCCGGGGCCCACGCCGTGCGCGAGCGCCTCGATCGCCCGGGCGAGCGCCGAATCGGCGCGCGGATCGGACGCCGCGAGGCGGGCATGGCCGAAAGTCAGGCCATCGCGCCGACGCGCGAGCCGACGCAGCGCCGCGTTGGCCACGAGAAGCGGGGGCGTTCCGGAGATGATCGCAAGCGGCTGAGGCAGAACCTCGATCTCGTCGATACCGAAGGCCTGCGGGCGTCGGCCGGGGGGCGATGCATCGAGCAGGGCGCGCGCGCGCAGCATGCCGACAAGATGCGGGCCGAGTGCCGAAAGCAGGTCAAGGGCGCGCGGAGCGAAGCCTCCCAACCCGTTTCGGCCAAGCGACAGGCGCGCCACCTCCCCTTGGCCGAGGTCGAGCCGTATCCCGCACACATGCCGCGCCGGGAAGCCCGAGCGTCGCATGAACGCGGCAAGCGGGCCCACCGCGACCTCGTCTGGATCGACCAGACGGTCGATGTCCACCGCCACGCCCGCCGGCATCGCAGCCCAGACGCGCTCGCGCGGATTGCGCGGGATAAACTCACGCTGATAGGCAGCGAGAACATCCTCTCCGGTCCTGATGCTCTGGACGTCCACCCACCCGCCCGCGGGCCCGCTCCGGTAGAGCAGCGCCTCCTCCGCCCCGGTCGCGGCGGCGAGACGGCCGAGCGCCTCACGCAGCGGCGCGCCATCGAGCCCGGCCTCCGAAAAGGCAAGGGCAAGCGCGAGGACCGCATCATTCTGCATGAGCGAAGCATCGCCAGACGCGGGGCGTGATGCAACCAGCCTCACCCGTTCGGGTGATGCGATCGAGGCGCCGCCTACCCATCCTGCCGACGGTCAACGCGCAGAGATCACGGGAAGAAGCAGGGAATCGATGCGCAATCGCGTTCAGTTCCTCCTGGAGGCGCCGAGCGGTGAGGCGCTCTTTCGCCTCGCCGATCGCTGCCTGCGGTCCCTCGAGGATCCCGTTTCGGCCTATCGCGAGGTGAGCCGATTTGTCGCCGCCCTCGGCGCCGCCGCCGACGCGGCCGATCCGCAGGAATGGGCGCTGTTGCGCAAGGGCATCGCGCTCCATCCCTTGATGCGGGAGCTCGGCCGCGATCCGCTCATCCACCACATGCGCCGGGCGGGCAGGCGCACCGCCGCGCCGGAGATGACGATCGGCGACCTGATGCTCCGCCACCCCGAGGGAGACCGTCTCGTCCAGGCGACCGAGCCGGTCGGCCGGAACATCCATGCCGCGACCTCGTCGCTCGCTCTGTGCGACGCCGTCCGCGACCGCCGCCGGCTGCTCGCGCGGTACATGGACGCGGCGTCCGAGCGGCGGTTCGGCGCCGAGGTGCTCGCCATCGACCCAGGCTACATGCGCGAGGCGCAGTCCTCGATCGCCGGCCCTGCGGGCGCGATAGGCCGCTGGGTGGCGCTGGTCGGCGAGACCAAGGCCGCAGCGGAGATCGCCCGGTCGATGCCGCTTCCCTGGGTCGTGCCGATCCGGGGCAACGTGCTCGCGACCCTGCTCCGGCCCGACCTCGTCGGGCAGTTCGACGTCGTCTACTGCAAGACGCTCGAGACGATGGCCGACGCTGCCGCCGAGGCGCTCGTGGTCGCCGCCTTTGCGCGCCTTAAGCCGGGCGGACGTCTGCTCTTGTCCTGCCGCGCGCCGGGCGCGCCGGACTCGGCGTTCTGGACGGTCGTCGCCGGCCTCGAGCCTTATTTCCGCGACGAGGCGATGCTGTCTCGGCTAGCGGGAGCGCTCGACCCTCGCGAGGTCGCCTCCCGCACCGCATTTTCGAGCGTCAACGAGGCGATCGCCTATCTCGAGGTGGTCAAGGCCTGAGTGGCGGTCGGAGGGCAGAGCGGCCACCCCCACAGTCTGCCAAGGCTCACGCTACGGGCTCGCCGCCCGGGCGCTGCCCGCTTGCGCTTTAGGACCTGCCTTCGCGAGCTGCCGGCCCGAGCCTCGGTCTCAGCGGGGCAGGGCCTGCTGCTCGAGCTGGGCGAGCTGTTGGCGCATGGCGTTGAGCAGCCCGTCCACGCCGCCGCTGCGCTGCACGACGGCGGAATATTCGGAGCGTTGGGTGATCCTGAGGCTCGTGCCTTCGGCAACGAGGTCGACGATCTTCGGCTTGCCCCCGATATCCGCGACGCGCCAATCGAGCGTCACCGCCGGGGTGTTCGGCCGCGTCACCACGGTCGAGACAACCGCCTCGTCCTCGGAGACCATCTGCGCGCGCGACACGGTGAAGCTCGCGCCGTTGAGCTCGCCGAAGCGTGAGGACAGGGTGCGCACGAGCAGTTCCTCGAACAGGGCGAGATAGGCGTCACGCTGCGGCGCCGTCGCGGTGCGCCAGTGCCGGCCGAGCACGAACTGGGCGACCCCGCGGACATCGACCGCCTCGCGCAGGATCGCAGCCACCCGCTCGCGTTTCTCCTCCAGGGTGCCCGGTCCGTTGATCACAGCGATCACCTCCGCCCCGCGCGCCTCGATGAACCCAGCCGCGCGGGAGGGAAGGTCGGCCGCGGCCGCAAGCGGTGCGGCGGCCGCGAACGGCAGGGAGACGAGGCAGGCGGAGAACAGGCGACGCCTCATCGCTGCGGGCCGACCCGGATCTCCCCCTCCCAGTTGAAGAAGCGCCGCTGCACCCGCCCCTCGTTGCGGATGTCGCGCTCGCGCTGCTGAATGTAGGCGCTGCGCGTTGCGGCGTAGTAGTCGAGGCTGGAGGCCCTCAGCGCATCGAGCGGCTCGATCAGCTGCTCGCGGGTGTCGACGACCGACACGCCCGTGCGCACGAGCCTCGCATCAGGGCTCAGGATGTAGGTGAAGGGGTCGGTGACCATGTCCATTGCCCGGCCGAACGTGTCGCGCAGGTTGGACGGGCCGAGCACGGGAAGAACGAGATAGGGCCCGCCATTGGTGGTTCCGGCCCAGATGGCGAGGGTCTGGCCGAAATCCTCGAACCGTCCCTCGATCCCCATGTCGGAGGCGAGATCGATGATGCCGCCGACACCGAGCGTGCTGTTGATCACGAAGCGGGCCGCGTTCTGGCCGGCAAGCGTCGTGTTGCCCTGCATCAGGCTGTTCAGCGCGCTGCGCGGCAGCAACAGGTTGTCGATCACGTTGCCGATCCCTGCGCGGATGGGTGGGGGGACGAAGATCCGGTAGGCCTCGGCCGCCGGGCGGAGGAGCAACGTGTCGATCCCGTCGTTGACGAAGAAGAGAACCCGGTTGGTCGGCTCCCACGGGTCGTTCGTCTCGAAATACTCTGCTCGCGCCTCCGGGTCCGAGGCGGGGGGAGGCGTGGTGCATGCGGCGAGCAGGGCGAGCATGCCGAGCGCTGCGGCGGCTCTCAGGGGCAGGCGACTGGTCACGGTCTCATCCACACTCTGTTGCTCCGGGTCGCTCCGACCGCGGCGGATGGCCGCGCGCCGTCGCGTACTGCAGGCGCCCCTGCCGCCACGATTTACGCGCCTCACAGTAGCGTCGCGCACCTACTGTCGCCTAGACAGGTTTGCAAGCGATTTACGGGTGACCGCCGGCACGCGCCCGCCCGGTGAGGCTTGCGTGCAACGCCTTCCGTCGCCATTCATGCCGCGGGAGATCTGGAGGAAGGGCCTGATGCTGCACACGCCCATGGCCAACCCGTCCGAGTCGGTGCTTGCCCGCTGGGCGGCGGGGCCGCGCTTTTCGGCCCCTCCGGCGCGGCCGGACGGGCTTGCGCCGCCGAAACTCTCGTTCGAGTTCTTCCCGCCGAAGACCGAGGCGCTCGAGGCCCAGCTCTGGACCTGCATCCGACGGCTCGAGCCGCTCAGGCCGCGCTTCGTGTCCGTCACCTATGGCGCGGGCGGCTCGACCCGGGAGCGCACGCACGCCACGGTGGCGCGGATCGCCCGCGAGACCTCGCTCACCCCGGCCGCGCACCTGACCTGTGTCGGGGCCTCGCGCGCCGAGGTCGATCAGGTGGCCCGAGCGTATTGGGACGCGGGCGTGCGCCACATCGTCGCCCTCCGGGGCGACCCGCCCGCCGGCACGGCGCGCTACGAGCCCCACCCCGAAGGCTACGCCTACGCCGCCGATCTCGTGGCCGGGCTTCGCGCCATCGCGCCGTTCGAGATCTCGGTCGCCGCCTATCCGGAGGGTCATCCGGCCGCGCTTTCGCCGGAGGCCGACCTCGACAACCTCAAGCGGAAGATCGACGCCGGCGCGACCAGGGCGATCACCCAGTACTTCTTCGAGGCGGATGTCTATCTCCGCTTCCTCGACCGCTGTGTCGCCGCCGGCATCACCGTCCCGATCGTTCCCGGCATCCTGCCGGTGACCAATTTCGCCCAGGTGCTGAAGTTCAGCGCGATGTGCGGCGCGACCGTCCCGGCCTGGCTCGCCCACCTGTTCGAAGGCCTCGACGATGACCCGGAGACGCGGCGCATGGTCGCCGCCGTCGCCGCGGCCGAGCTGGTTCGCCTGCTCCAGGCGGCTGGGATCGACGAGTTCCACTTCTACACCCTCAATCGCCCCGACCTGACCTACGCGATCGCCCACATCCTCGGCGTCCGGCCGAAGGCGTCGGAGGCCGTCACGACGGCTGCGGCCTGACCAGCCGGCGGTAGATCGGCCTGAGCAGGAACGGGCTCAGAAACAGCGGGAACTGGCAGAGCGCGAAGAACATCAGGAGTGCTGGGTCGCTGTCGCGCGGCATCACGGCGAGGTAGAGCGCCATGTTGCGGTTGCCCGACATCAGCCCGGTCGCGAGCGCGATCGCCCGCCCGAAGGGCAGGAACAGAAGCGTGGTGAGCGCGTTCATGCCGTAGTTGACGAGGAAGGCGAGCAGGGTCGCGGCGGCGACGAGCCCGAACCGCGAGACCGCCGCGGCGAGGATCCCGTCCATCACCGCGATCCCGTAGAGGCAGACGAGCAGAACCGCCGCCCCATCGATCGCCCCGCCCCAGGGGCTGAGCCGCTCATCCCCGACGACACGCCGGATCAGCAGGCTCGCGAGCAGCGGCAGGCCGACCACGAGGGCGAGACGCGCCATCAGCCCGCCGACGGTGATCGGCAGCACGACGCCGAGGAGCCCGAGCGCGAGCGGCGGTGCCGTGAACGGCACGAGCAGGGTCGAGAGCACCGAGCCAACGAGCGAGAGCTGCGCATCGAGGCCGACGAGCCGCGCGAAGGCCGGCGCGGAGGTGGCCGCGCAGCCGGTCGCGGCGATCACGAAAGCGGCACCGAGCGGCCCCGACACCCCCACCACCTCGGCGAGCCGGACGGCGGCGAAGGCGGCGATCGGCGCGCCCACCATCAGCCAGGCGAGCAGCCACACGACGAGAACGGGGCGGCGGAGATAGGCGAAGACGGCCGCGAAATCGACGCGCAGGAGAACGAGCGTCATCAGCCCGACCACCGTCGGCGTGATGATGAACCGCATCGCGCGGGCAAGCGGCGGCACAAGGAGACCGAGGAAGATCGAGGCGGCGAGCAGGACAGCGCCCTGGCGTGCACAGAATTCGAGCGCCCGTCTCATCCGTCCCCGGCCCAGGCGTCGCTTCGGCGGATCGGCCCTTTGCGCGCCCGCCCGCCTGTTCTATATGCGCGGCCATGCACACGCTACCGGTCCTGGTCGCGGCGCTGCTCACCTTCAGCGCCGGCCTCTCCCTCGCTGCCTGCACCTCCGCTCCCGAACCGGGCGTGGATTGGCGCCGCTGCCTCCTCGACCGGCGCGACTTCGCAGGCGCCGACCTCACCGGAGCGGTGCTGCGTGACGCCTCGCTGCAGCGGGCGAACCTCACCGGCACCAAGCTCGTCCGCGTCGAAGGGCAGGATGCCCGTTTCGTTTCCGCAGCGATGCGCGGCGCCGACCTCTCCGGGTCGAACTTCCGTTCCGCCGATTTCACCCGTGCCGATCTGCGCGAGGCGAAGCTGAAGGAGACCGATCTGCGCCAGGCGCGCTTCTTCGGCGCCGACCTGCGCGGCGCGGATCTGACCGGGGCCAATCTCGCCGGCGTCGATCTCAACAACGCCCGGCTCGGCGGGGCGCGCTGGCTCGACGGCGAGCGCGTCTGCGCCGAGGGCTCGATCGGCGTCTGCCAGTAGGGTCGTGATGTCGGCGCGCCGGTTGCGGCCCGCGGGCACGGGCACCATGCTCGCGGCATGGACGCCTATCCCTATCTCGCGCGGCTGAACCCCGAACAGCGCGAGGCCGTCGAGACGCTCGAGGGCCCGCTCCTTGTCCTTGCCGGCGCCGGCACGGGCAAGACGCGCGTGCTCACCGCACGCTTCGCCCACATTCTGCTCACCGGCCGCGCCGCGCCGGGCGAGGTGCTCGCCGTCACCTTCACCAACAAGGCGGCGCGCGAGATGCGCGAGCGTGTGGCGGCGATGATCGGCCGCCCCGTCGAGGGGCTCTGGCTCGGCACCTTCCACGCCCTCTGCGTGCGGCTTCTGCGACGCCATGCCGAGCGTGTGGGGCTGCGCTCAAGCTTCACCATCCTCGACACCGACGACCAGCTCCGCCTCCTCAAGCAGGTGATGGAGGCGGCCGGGATCGACCAGAAGCGCTGGCCGCCGCAGGGGCTGATGGCGGTGATCCAGCGCTGGAAGGACCGCGGCCTCACGCCCGAGGGCATCACCCCCGCCGAGGACAGTGACTTCGCCCCGGGCCGCGCCCGCTCGCTCTATGCCGACTACCAGGCGAGGCTTCTTTCGCTCAACGCCTGCGACTTCGGCGACCTGCTTCTGCACACCGTCACGCTCCTGCAACGTCAGCCGGAGGTGCTCGCCGAGTGCCAGCGACGCTTCCGCTATCTCCTGGTCGACGAGTACCAGGACACCAACACGGTTCAGTATCTCTGGCTCAGGCTGCTCGCCCAAGCGCACCGCAACATCTGCTGTGTCGGCGACGACGACCAGTCGATCTATTCCTGGCGCGGGGCGGAGGTGGAGAACATCCTCAGGTTCGAGCGCGACTTTCCTGGAGCCCGCATCGTCCGGCTCGAGCGCAACTACCGCTCGACCAGGCCGATCCTCGCCGCTGCCTCGGCGCTCATCGCGCAGAACGAGGGCCGGCTCGGCAAGACGCTTCGCCCCGGCCGCGACGATGCCGAGGGCGACAAGATCGAGGTGCATGCGCTGTGGGACAGCGAGGAGGAGGCCCGCATGGTGGCCGGGCGGATCGAGGCGCTTCGCCGCGAGGGCCACGCGGCCGGCGAGATTGCCGTTCTCGTGCGCACAGGCGCGCAGACTCGTGCCTTCGAGGAGCGTCTGATCCTGCTCGGCATCCCCTACCGCGTGGTCGGGGGCCCGCGCTTCTACGAGCGCGCCGAGATCCGCGACGCGCTCGCCTACATGCGCCTGCTCGCGAGCCCTGCCGACGACCTCGCCTTCGAGCGGATCGTCAACACCCCGCGCCGCGGCGTCGGCGACGGCGCCCTGCGCGCGATCACGTCGCATGCGCGTGCCGAGAAGCTGCCGCTGTCGCTCGCCGCCGAGGCGCTCCTCGGCACCGATCTCCTCAAAGGACGGGCGCGGCCGGCGCTCGCCGAGTTCTTCCGCGACCTCTCGCGCTGGCGGGCGATGCTCGACCGCGAGGGGCATGTCGCCACCGTCGCGGCGATGCTGGACGAGAGCGGCTATACCGAGATGTGGCGCAAGGACCCGTCTCCGGAGGCGCCCGGGCGGCTCGACAACCTGCGCGAGCTTCTGCGCGCCATCGCCGATTTCGAGACGCTCGAGGGGTTTCTCGAGCACGTCGCTCTCGTGACGGAGAACGACGAGGCGTCGGACGGTGACCGGGTGACGCTGATGACGCTGCACGCCGCGAAGGGGCTCGAGTTCGACACAGTGTTCCTGCCCGGCTGGGAGGAGGGGCTGTTTCCGAACCAGCGTGCTCTCGACGACGGGGGGCAGAAGGCGCTCGAGGAGGAGCGCCGACTCGCCTATGTCGGGCTCACCCGCGCCCGGCGACGCGCGATCATCTCCTGGGCCGCGAACCGGCGGCTCTATGCAAACTGGCAGGCGGCGATCCCCTCACGCTTCCTCGCCGAGCTGCCCGAGGCGGAGGTCGAGCGTGTGGCCGCGCCCGGGCTTGCGGGCCGCCCGCCTCAGGACGCCCCCTCCGTCTTCCCCGCGATCGGCTTCGGCGGTGCCCGACGCGGCCGGGTGATCGAGGCCGGTGCGTGGGAGGTGGCGGAGCGGCCGGCGAGACCCGACCCTTTCGCCGTCGGCGAACGCGTGTTCCACCAGAAGTTCGGCTACGGGACAGTGCGATCGGTCGAGGACGACAAGCTCGAGGTCGAGTTCGCGACTGGCCTCAAGCGCCTGCTTGACCGGTTCGTGGAGCGGGCATGAGCGCTCCCCCTCTGCCGCGTCTTGCCGTCACGGTGCCGGAGCACGCCGTCCCCGCCTTCGCCGCCGCCTTCGAAACCGCCTGCGAAGGGGTCGCGTTCTTCCGAAGCCATGACCAGGGCCATCCCACTGGCCCCGACTGGACCGTCGAGGGGTTGCTGACCGATCCCGCTGCCCGGGCGAGGCTTGCGGGTGCTCTTGCGCTCGCCGCCGCCGCCTCCGGAATCGCGCCGCCCGATGTGCGCGAGGACAGTGTCGAGGCGGAGGGGTGGCTTGCCCGCACCCGCGATGCCTTCCCGCCGCAGCCGATCGGCCGTCGCTTCCTGATCCGCGGCACGCACGACGCAGGCGTGACGATGCCGGGGCGGATCGCTCTTACCATCGACGCTGGCCTCGCCTTCGGCTCGGGCGAGCATGCGACGACGCGCGGCTGCCTGATGGCGCTCGAGCGTCTGCCCCGGCCGCGCGGCCCGGTGGCTGATGTCGGCACCGGCTCGGGGATACTTGCCCTTGCCGCCGCCGCTCTCTGGCATGTGCGGGCGGTCGGGGTCGAGATCGAGCCCTGGGCGGCTCGGGTCGGGGCCGAGAACGCCCGGATGAACCGCCTGAATCGGCGGGTGATGATCGTGCACGGGAACGGCTTGGCCGCGCCCGCGCTGCGGCGGCACGCGCCGTACGGGCTTGTGCTCGCCAACATCCTCGCCCGGCCGCTCTGTGCGATGGCGGTAGATGTCGCGCGCAACCTCAGGCGCGGCGGCCACGCCGTCCTCTCCGGCCTCTTGGTCGAGCAGGCGCCGATGGTGCTCGCCGCCTATCGCCGCGTCGGTTTCGCCCTCGCTGGACGGATCGCGCTCGGCCACTGGGCAACGCTGATCCTCAAGAGGCGCTGAGCCACGGCACGCGAAAAGGGCGGGCCCCGTCTCCGGAGCCCGCCCCGTATCGCCAAGGCGTCGCGGCGCGGTTCAGGCGGCGGTCTTCGCCCCGACGGGGAGGTTGCTGTTCGCCGCCGCCGCCTTCGGCTGCGCGGCCTCTGCCGCGGCCTCGCGCCGCTCCCGCTCGCGCGTCGCCACGCTCATCGGGAAGTCCTCGTCGAACACGCGCGCGAGGTCAGAGCGCGTGAGCCCGATATCGGCGAGCTCGCGGTCAGACATCGCCTGGAGCTGTTCGAACAGGGCCCGGCGCCGCGGATAGTCGAGCAGGAACAGAACGGCGGCGCGGAGGCCACGCCACAGGGCGGAGACACCGCGCGCGATCGCCCGGCCGATCGCCTCGTCGCGCGCGCGGATGGCGGCAAGCCGGATCGCCTCCACCTCCTGCGCGGTGCGGCTCGGCGCCAGGTTGAGGAGGAGGGCTGTCTCCTCCTTGGTGATGCGGGGGTCCATGGTCTAGGGTCCTTTCCGGCGAGGGGGGCAGCTCTCGGCCGTCGCCGTCCCTGGCGCCGGCTGCCACCCCCGGATCGCTGACGGAAAGATGGGAGTCGCCGGCATTTCGCACATGCGAGATGATGCCTCGGCCGCTATGCGCCTAGCGCATGGATTTCGCGGAGCTATGACAGCGTCGTGAAACCTTTCGTGAACACGCCCGTGGCAGCGCTTCGGGCCGAGCTCTCCCGGCGCGGCCTCGACGGCTTCGTCGTCCCCCGCGCCGATTCCCATCTCGGCGAATACATCCCCCCCTCGGCCGACCGGCTTCGGTGGCTCACCGGCTTCACCGGCTCCGCCGGGCTCGCGGTCGTGCTCGCCGACCGTGCCGCCTTCTTCACAGACGGGCGCTACCAGCTCCAGGCGGCAGCGGAGATCGACCAGTCCCTGTTCACGCTGCGCCACAGCGTCGAGGCGCCGGTGGAGGACTGGCTGCGCGAGGTTCTGCGCGCCGGCATGCGGCTCGGCTACGACCCCTGGCTTCACGGCGAGGAGGGGGTAGCCAAGCTCGCGGCCGCAGCGGAGTCGGCCGGGGCGGTGCTCGTGCCGGTCGAGGACAATCTCATCGATCGCGTGTGGACCGACCGTCCCGCCCCGCCCGCCTCGCCGGTGGTGCTCCACCCGGTCCGCTTCGCCGGGGAGGAGGCGGCGGCGAAACGGGAGCGGATCGGCGCGGCGATCGGCAAGGCGGGGGCGGCGGCGGCGGTGCTCGCCTCGCCCGAGAGCATCGCCTGGCTCCTCAACATCCGCGCAAGCGACCTTCCCTACACCCCGGTCGCTCTTGCCCATGCTCTCGTGCACGCCGACGGACGTGTCGCCCTGTTCCTCGCGCCTGACCGTGTGGGCGCGGAGGTGCGGGCGGCGCTCGGCGAGGCCGTCACGGTCGAGCCGGTCGAGCGGCTCCGCCCAGCGCTTGCAGACCTTGGTGCGGCGAAGGCGCGGGTGCTCGTCGACCCGCGCACCGTTCCCGCCTGGTTCGCCGCCACTCTGCGCGCCGCGGGCGCGACCGTGGTCGCGGCCGACGACCCTGTCGCCCTGCCCAAGGCGGTCAAGAACGAGACCGAGCAGGAAGGCGCCCGCGCCGCGCACAGACGCGACGGCGCAGCACTTGCCCGCTTCCTCGCCTGGTTCGAGCGCGCGGCAGAGGGCGGCGGTCTCACCGAGCGCGCGGCTGGAGAGGCGCTTCTGCGCTTCCGCGCCTCGGGCGAGCATTTCGTCGGCGAAAGCTTCCCGGCGATCACGGGGTCGGGGCCGAACGGCGCGATCATCCACTACCGCGCCACCGCGGCGACCGACCGCAGGATCAGCCCCGGCGAGCTGTTCCTGATCGACAGCGGCGGCCAGTATCGCGACGGCACGACGGACGTGACGCGCACCGTGCTCGTCGGGCCCTCTCCGCCCGATCGCAACGAGATCGCCGACCGGTTCACTCGCGTGCTTAAGGGCCATATCGCGATCGCAACCGCCCGCTTCCCCAAAGGTGTCGCCGGGCCGCATCTCGATGCCTTCGCCCGCCGCGCGCTGTGGGACGTGGGCCTCGACTACGATCATGGCACGGGCCATGGCGTGGGAAGCTTCCTCTCGGTGCACGAGGGGCCGGTGTCGCTCTCGCGCGCGGCGCGGCCGGTCCCGCTCGCGCCTGGGATGATCCTCTCCAACGAGCCCGGCTTCTACGCTCCGGGCCGGTTCGGCATCCGGCTCGAGAACCTCGTGCTCGTGCGCGAGGAGGCGATCGAGGGGGCGGCGCGGCCCTTCCTCGGCTTCGAGACGCTGACGCTTGTTCCCTTCGACCGCAGCCTGATCCTGCCCGCGCTCCTCGCGGACTCGGAACGGGCCTGGATCGACGCCTATCACGCGCGCGTGCAGCGCGAGATCGCCCCGCTCGTCGAGCCGGAGGTCGGCGACTGGCTCGCGCGCGCCTGCGCGCCGCTCGGGCGGGCGTGATGGACGACCCGTACAACCTCGCCCGTTTTCTCGCCGCCCAGGCTCCGGTGATCGAGACCGCTCTTGGCGAGCTCCGCGCGGGCCGCAAGCGCACGCACTGGATGTGGTTCGTCTTCCCGCAGCTGTGTGGCCTCGGAACCTCGCCGATGGCGCAGCGCTACGGCATCAGCTCGTTTGCCGAGGCGCGCGCCTATCTCGCCCATCCGGTGCTCGGGCCCAGGCTGCGCGTCTGCACGGAGGCCGTGCTCGCGCATGCCGGGCGGAGCCTCGCCGAGATCTTCGGCTCGCCCGATGATCTGAAGTTCCGCTCCTCGATGACCCTATTCGCCGAAGCAGCACTCGAAGATGACAGCGTGTTCGAGCGCGCGCTTGACCGCTTCTGCGCGGGCAGGCGCTGCGCGCGCACGCTCGAGCTCCTCAAAGCCCAATGAGCGCCCGCCACTCCGCCTCGGTGAGGGTGCGCACCCCGAGCGCCGCCGCCTTCTCCGCCTTCGAGCCGGCGTCCGCGCCGACCACAACGAGATCGGTCTTTTTCGAGACGCTGTCGGTCACCTTCGCGCCGAGCGCCTCGGCGCGCGCCTTCGCCTCTTGGCGCGTCATCGTCTCGAGCGTTCCGGTGAACACCACTGTCTTGCCGGCGAGCGGGCTCGCTGCCGCCTCCGGCACGGTCGCGTCCTCGGCCGTCACCTCCGCCATCAGCGCATCGAGCGCCTTGAGGTTGCGCGGTTCGGCGAAGAACTCGACGAGCTCCTCGGCGATCGCGGGGCCGATGCCGACAATGGTGCCGAGCTCCTGGCGGGCTTCGGAGCCGGCGACACGCGCCGCGAGCATCGCCTCGCGCCAGGCGCGGAAGCTTCCGTAGTGGCGGGCAAGCAGCCGCGCCGTTGCCTCGCCGACGCGGCGTATCCCCAAGGCGAAGATCAGCCGCTCGAGCGGGATGCGCCGCCGCGCCTCGATCGCCCTGAGGAGGTTGTCGAGCTTGCGCTCCTTCCAGCCTTTCCAGGAGAGGATCACCTCGCGGTGGCGATGGAGGCGGTAGATGTCGGCCGGTTCGCGGATCAGGCCCGCGTCGTGGAACAGGATGATGTTCTCCTCGCCGAGGCCTTCGATGTCGACCGCGCCGCGCGAGGCGAAATGGCGCAGCCGCTCCACCACCTGGGCGGGGCAGATCAGCCCGCCGGTGCAACGACGCACCGCCTCTCCCTCGGCGCGAACCGCGTGGCTGCCGCAGGCCGGGCAGCGGTCGGGGAACACGTAAGGAGCCGCGCCGGCCGGCCGCTTCTCCAGCACCACGCCGACCACCTGCGGGATCACGTCTCCGGCGCGCTGGACGATCACCGTATCGCCGATTCGGATGTCCTTGCGCGCGATCTCGTCCTCGTTGTGCAGCGTGGCGTGGCGGACGACGACGCCGCCGACGGTGACCGGGTCCATCACCGCGCGCGGCGTCAGCGCCCCGGTGCGGCCGACCTGGATCTCGATGTCGCGCAGCACGGTCGTTGCCCGCTCGGCCGGGAACTTCCACGCGATCGCCCAGCGCGGCGCGCGGCCGACGACGCCGAGCCGCTCCTGCCAATCAAGCCGATCGAGCTTGTAGACCACACCGTCGATGTCGTAGGGCAGGGCGGAGCGCTGGGCGCCGATTCGTTCCTGGAACGCTTCCGCCTCCTGCCAGTCCTCGAGCAGGGCGGAGAGCGGGTTCACCGGCATGCCCCAGAGGCGCAGGCGCTCGAGGAAGCCGTGGTGGGTGTCGGCGACGCGCTCCGAGGCCTCGCCCATCGCATAGGCGAACAGGCGCAGCGGCCGCGTTGCGGTGACGGACGGGTCCTTCTGGCGCAACGATCCGGCAGCGGCGTTGCGCGGGTTCATGAACGGCTCCTCGCCCTCGCTCTCGAGCCGCGCGTTGAGCGCGAGGAACTCGGCCTTCTCCATGTAGACCTCGCCGCGAATCTCGATCAGCGCCGGGGCGTCGCCCGAGAGCCGGCGCGGCAGGTCAGCGACGGTGAGCAGGTTGGCGGTCACGTCCTCGCCTTCCGTGCCGTCGCCGCGCGTGGCGCCGCGGACGAACACGCCCCGCTCGTAGGTCAGGTTGATCGAGGCGCCGTCAATCTTCGGCTCGGCGACGAAGGCGAGGCGGATGCCCGGGTCGAGGCCGAGGAAATTGCGGATGCGCGAAACGAAAGCGGCGAAATCCTCCCGATCGAAGGCGTTGTCGAGCGAGAGCATCGGCTGGCGATGCCGCGCCTTGGCGAAGCCGCGCACCGGGGCGGCGCCGACCCGGCGCGAGGGGCTGTCGGGCCGGACGAGATGGGGAAACCGCGCCTCGATCGCGTCGTTCCGTCGCTTCAGCGCGTCATATTCGGCATCCGAGATCTCGGGCCGGTCGCGCTGGAAGTAGAGCCTATCGTGCCGGGCGATCTCGGCGGCGAGCGCGGCAAGCTCCTCCGCCGCTTCCGTCTCGGTCAGCGCCTCCGGCGGGCGCGCGCGCAACCCCCCTGTCATCCGGCGGCGAGCAGGCTTTCGGCGGCGGCGCGGGCCGCGTCGGTGACGCGCTCGCCCGCGAGCATGCGCGCGATCTCCTCGCGCCGCGCCGCCGCGTCGAGCGGGGTGACGAGCGTGACGGTTCCGGAACGGCCGGCGCGCTTCTCAACGCGCCAGTGGCAGGCGGCCTTCGCCGCCACCTGCGGCGAGTGGGTGACGACCAGCACCTGGCGCGTTGCGGCAAGCCGCGCGAGCCGCTCGCCGACGGCCGCGGCGGTGGCGCCGCCGACGCCGCTGTCGACCTCGTCGAAGACGAGGGTCGGCGTGGGCGCGCCGGCGGCGAGCACCACCTTGAGCGCGAGCATCAGCCGCGCGAGCTCGCCCCCCGAAGCGGTGCGCGCGAGCGGAGCGGGCGGAAGGCCCGGGTTCATCGCGACGAGGAAACGGACCGTCTCCGCCCCGCCCGGCCCGTGCGACTCCTCGGGCAGAGGCGCGAGCTCGGTGAGGAACCGCGCCTTCTCGAGCCTGAGCGGCCCGAGCTCCTTGGCGACCGCCCGGTCGAGACGCCGCGCCGCTTCGGCACGTGCGGCCGAGAGAGCGGCGGCGGCGGAGCGGTAGTTGGTGCGCGCCACCTCGACCGCCGCTACGAGGGCAGCGATCCGTTCCTCGCCGGCTTCGAGCTCGGCAAGCCGCTCGGCGAGAGACCGGGCGAGCGCCGGAAGGTCCGCCACCGTCGTGTGATGCTTCCGCGCCATCGCCCGCAGAGCGAACAGGCGTTCCTCGGTGCGGTCGAGCGCCGCCGGGTCGGGCCCGCTCTCGGCGAGAAGCCGCTCGAGCAGCGTCTCGGCTTCGGCGACCGCGTCCTGCGCCCGGCCGATCGCGGCGAGCGGCGCCTCCGTGCCCTCGTTCGGGCGCGGCAGCCGCTCGAGCGCCCGCGCCGCCTCGCGCAGGGCCGACGCCACGCCGCGCTGGCGGGTGAGCGCGGCCAGCGCCTCCGCATAGGACTCCGCCGCGCGCTCGCTCTGCTGCAGCCGACGCCGCTCCTCATCGAGCCGCTCCTCCTCTCCCTCCTCCGGAGCGAGCGCGCGCAGCTCCTCGACCGCGTGGCGCAGGAACGCCTCCTCCGACCGCGCCGCGGCCACCGCGGCTTCGGCATCGGTGAGCGCCGCACGCGCGGCGCGCCAGGAGGCATGGGCGCCGGCCACCGTGGCGCGGAGCGGAGCGAGCCCGCCGAAGGCGTCGAGCAGCCCCGCATGCGTCGCCTCGTCGGCAAGGCCGGTTTGCGCGAACTGCCCCTCGATCTCAACGAGAAGTGAACCCAGACGGCGCAGGAAGCCGACGCCGACCGCCTCGTCATTGACGAAGGCCTTCGACCGGCCATCGGCGGCGAGCACGCGGCGGAGCACGATCTCGCCCTCGGCCGCGATGCCGTGCTCCGCGAGACGGTCGAAGGCCGGGTGCCCCTTGGGCGGCGCGAAAGTGGCGGTGACGGAGGCCTGCGCCGCGCCTTGCCGAACGAGCCCCGCCTCCGCGCGCTCGCCGAGCGCGAGCCCGAGGCTGTCGAGCAGGATCGATTTGCCCGCCCCGGTCTCGCCGGTGAGCGCGGTCAGGCCGGGCCCGAGCGGGAGATCGAGCCGCTCGATCAGCACCACGTCGCGGATCGAGAGCGAGACGAGCATCGATGGCCGCAGCTCACGCTCGGCCGGGAGCGCGCGCGGTCCGAGCCGCGCCGAGGCTCAGAACACCGAGTTCCACAGCCGCGTGAGCAGGCCCGGCCGCTCGCCCTCAGACGGCTGGGCGCCCGGGGTGAGCAGGGCGTAGCTGTCCTGGTACCAGGAACTGCCGGGATAGTTGTGGCCGAGCACGGCAGCGGTCTTGCGCGCCTCTTCGGTCAGGCCGAGAGCGAGATAGACCTCGACGAGACGGTGCAGCGCCTCGGGCACGTGGTTGGTGGTGTCGTACTGGTCCACCACCGTCCGGAAGCGGTTCAGCGCGGCGGCGAAGAGCCGCCGCTGCTGGTAGTACCGGCCGATCACCATCTCCTTGCCGGCGAGATGATCGCGGGCGAGATCGATCTTGAGCCGCGCATCGCGCGCATAGGCCGTGTCGGGGAAGCGGTTGACGACGTCCTGCAGCGCGCTCAAGGCTTGCTGCGTCATCCTCTGGTCGCGCTGCACGTCCGCGATCTGCTCATAGTAGCACATCGCCCGGAGATAGTAGGCGTAGGGGATGTCGCGGTGCGCCGGGTGGAGGCGAATGAAGCGGTCGAGCATACCGATCGCCTCGGTGTAGCGGCCGCGCGTGTACTCGGCATGGGCGGCCATGAGCTTGGCGGTGGTGGCCCAGGGCGAGTAGGGGTGCTGACGCTCGACCTCCTGGAACAGGGCCGAGGCGCGGCCGTAGTTGCCCGCCTCTCGCTCGTCCACCGCCTCGTTGTAGATCTGCTCCACGGGCCGTTCGCGAGAGATCAGCGGGTCGGCCGGGTCGTCGGTGCGGCAGGCGGCGAGGGCGAGCGCTGCCGCGAGCGCCGCGACGAGTGTCGCGGGCCGGCGGGGCGAGGCGCGCGCGCGTGCCGGATCAGCCGTCCTGCTCATGAGGGTGCTGGACTATAGCATCGGTGCGCGTCTCGCCAGAGGCGCGTCGTTCCCGCCGTGCCGATCGGCCGCGGGTCACCCCGCGTTGGCGGGTACTTAGGCCGGCGCGGCCGCCGCCGCGGAGAGGCCGCCCACGCCGGCCCTGACCTGGGCGCCCGCGCCGGCTCCTGCCGGCACGATCCGGCACGACGCCGGGTCGGCGAACAGGGCGCGAAGCACCGCGTTGTTCAGCCGGTGGCCAGGCCGCCGCGCGATCACATGCGCCGAGAGGGGCAGGCCGGCGAGGGCAAGGTCCCCAACCATGTCGAGGATCTTGTGGCGGACGAATTCGTCGGCGAAGCGAAGCCCGCCCTCGTTGAGCACACGCGCGCCGGAGACCACGACGGCGTTGGTCAATGATCCGCCGCGGGCGAGGCCGGCGGCCCGGAGCGCCTCCACCTCCTCGACGAAGCCGAAGGTGCGCGCGGCAGCGAGATCGGCCTTGAAGGCCTGAGGCGTGAGGCGGATCGCGCGTGCCTGGCGACGCACCGCCGCGGCCGGGAAGTCGATCTCCGCCTCGATCACAAGTCCGGGTGCCTTGGCCGGAAGCAGGGCGACGAAGCCCTCCCCGTCCTCGACCCTGACCGGCCGCAGCACCTCGATCATCAGCCGCGGCGCCTCGAGCGGCACCACACCCGCGCACTCGAGAAGGAACACGAAGGGTGCGGCGGAACCGTCGAGCACCGGAACCTCCGGCCCGTCGAGCTCGACCACGGCGTTGTCGATCCCCATGCCGGAGAGCGCGGCCATCAGGTGCTCGACCGTGCCGACCACGGCCTCGGGACGGCCGGGAAGGCCGAGCGTGGTGTTGAGCCGCGTGTCGACCACGCGATCATGGGCGGCGGCGATCTCGACCGGGCCGCCGGGAAGGTCGGTTCGCCGGAACACGATCCCCCGTCCGGCAGCCCCCGGCAGAAGGCGGAGCGAGACGCGCGCCCCCGAGTGCAGGCCGACGCCGGTGCAGCCGATCGGTGCCCGAAGCGTGCGCTGCGGCGAGGCGAAGGTCGCAAGCACCGCCCGGTCACGCACACCCCTGCCGAAAGCGGCCCGGTCCTCGCGTGCGGTTGTTTCAGCTCTCATCTCGGCCCCTTGCGTCGTGCCCCCGAGGGGCCCACTCGGTTCCGGCGCGGAGCGCGCTCAGGTGTCATCGGCACGGGCGATCTTCCAAACGGTCCGGGCGACCCTTCAGTCGTCAGAAGGCAGCGGACCGGGTGGGGCGTAGACCTCCAGCGCCGTTCCGGAGCCACGACGCGCGGAAAGGCACCGTGGCACGATTCGACCCTAGGCGGCGGGAGGCCGAGGCTCAAGTCAAGGCTTGTTACCGCGTATTTCAAAGCCCTGCCCCAATTCTTGCACATTTCGGGCGAATTCTGGGCAAGTTCGGGAATACTTCGGAAATGCGCCGACTCGGCCCCCGCAGGCCAGTTTCGCGGGGGCCGAAGCAGGGGCGATCGCTGTGGCGTCAGTTCGCCTGGCGGCGCAGGAAGGCGGGAATGTCGAGGCCGAGCTCGTCGATCGGGGGCGTTCTCGGGGCGGCCGGGCGGGTGGGCGGCTCGGCCCGCACGGTGGGAGCAGCGGGAGGAGCGGGCGGCTGGCGCAGCGGCGCGGCCGCCGCCCCGAGCGTCGGCGCCTGCCGCGGCGGCTCCAGGTCACGCTGCATCAGCTGGTTGGTCACGCGCCGGAACAGGCTCGGCCGGCGCTCACCACCCTGGGAGACTTGGGCCTGCGGCTCCGGCTGCGGCTCGGGGGCGCGTGCGGCGAAGGACGGTGCCGCAGGCAGTGGCGGCTCGGCTGGTGGGGCCGGTGCGGGGTCCGCGGGCGCGATGCCCGGCTCGAGGTCGGGGGCCAGAGCGGTGGCGCCGGCGGTCGGGAACGACGGGGCCGGGGCGGCGGTCATCGTCGGCTGGGCGGCGGCGCGCTGCGGCAACGCGCCCGTCCCGCCGATCGCAGCGGCCGCCACCGCAGCCGCTGCCTGGCCGGAGGCCTGCGGGGTGGGCTGAGCCGCGGGCCGTGGCGCGGGGGCGCCGGCAACACTCACGAGCGTGGGGCGCGGCTTGGCGGCGGTGTTGGCTTCCATACCCGTGGCCACCACCGAGACGCGGATCCTGCCGTCCATCTCCTCAGAGATCGAGGAGCCGAAGATGATGTTGGCCTCCTCGTCGCCGACCTCCTTGCGGATCCGGTTTGCGGCCTCGTCCACCTCGAACAGCGTCATGTCCGTGCCGCCGGTGATATTGATCAGCACCGCCTTCGCGCCCTTCATCGAGGCCTCCTCGAGCAGCGGGTTGCTGATCGCGCTTTCGGCGGCGCGGGTCGCCCGGTCCTCGCCCTCGGCCTCGCCGGTGCCCATCATCGCCTTGCCCATCTCGGCCATCACCGAGCGGATGTCGGCGAAATCGAGGTTGACGACGCCCGGGTTGACGATCAGGTCGGTGATGCCGCGCACCCCCATGTAGAGCACGTTGTCGGCCATCTTGAACGCCTCGGCGAAGGTGGTGCGGTCATTTGCGATCCGGAAGAGATTCTGGTTCGGAATGACGATCAGCGTGTCGACCACCGACTGCAGCTCCTCGATCCCTGCCTCCGCCGCGCGGCGCCGCTTCAGCCCCTCGAACTCGAACGGCTTGGTCACCACACCGACGGTGAGGATCCCCCGCTCGCGGGCGATCCGCGCCACCACCGGCGCCGCACCCGTGCCGGTGCCACCGCCCATGCCGGCGGTGATGAACACCATGTGGCTGCCGGCGAGGTGGGAGGCGATCTCCTCCACCGCCTCCTCCGCCGCGCCGCGGCCGACTTCCGGCCGGCCGCCGGCGCCGAGCCCCTGGGTCAGGTGCGGCCCGAGCTGGATCTTCCGGTCAGCGCGGCTCGCCATCAGGCTCTGGGCGTCGGTGTTGGCGACGATGAACTCGACCCCCTCGAGCTTGGCTGCGATCATGTTGTTGACGGCATTCGAGCCGCCGCCACCGACGCCGATGACGGTGATCCGCGGCTGGAAATCGGTCATCGCCTGGGGCGGCAGGGTCAGCGTGATGGCCATGGCGTGGTCTCCTTGGGTGGGGCGGTCAGGCGGTTTCGGAGCGGCGGCGCATCCGGCTCAGAGCCTTTCGCGCAGCCAGGTGGCGAGCCGGCCGAGGAGGCCGGGCGGGGCCTCGTGGCCGGTGGAGGCGAGGTCGCGGGCGATCTGTCCTTCCGTCGCCGCCCAGACGAGCAGGCCGACGGGAACGGCGAAGGCGGGGCCGGAGGCGCTGTCGGGCAGGCCGCGGGGGCTCGGGGGACGGCCGTGCCGAACCTGCTTGTCGAGGATCTGGGCGGCGAGGTCGCGCACGCCGATCAGCTGGCTCGCGCCGCCCGTGAGAACCACGCGCCGTCCGGCCGCGCGGCCCAAGCCTGCGTCCTCGAGCCGCTCGCGGACGAGCTCGAAGGTCTCCTCGAGCCGCGGGCGGATGATGCCGACGAGCATCGAGCGCGGCACCTTGGCGATCGCGTGGTCGTCCTCGCCGACGAGCGGCACGGGCAGGAGCTCGCGCTCGTCCTCGGGGACGGCGTGGGTCGAGCCGTGCAGCGTCTTCATCCGTTCCGCATGCGCGATGGTGGTGGAGAGCCCGCGCGCGATGTCGTTGGTGACGTGCTGGCCGCCGACGGGGATGACGTCGGTGTGCTGGAGCTGGCCTTCGGCGAACACGGCGAGACTCGTGGTGCCGCCGCCCATGTCGATGACGGTGACGCCGAGCTCGCGCTCATCCTCCACCAGGGCGGCGAGACCCGCCGCGAAGGGCGCGGCGACGAGGGCCTCGATGTCGAGGTCGCAGCGGGCGAGGCAGGAGGCGAGGTTGCGAAGCGTGCCCACTTCGGCATCGACGATGTGCAGACGCGCCGAAAGCGTCTCGCACACCATGCCGCGCGGGTCCTTCACCCCCTCCGTGCCGTCCACGGCATAGCCGAGCGGCAGCGCGTGGATGATCTCGCGGCCCTCGGCATAGGCGCGCGCCCGTCCCTCCAGCACGATCCGGCGGAGCGCGTTCTGGTCGGCGGCGTGGCCGCCGAGGGTGAGGCGCACGTCGAGGCGGTGGCTCGCCGGCCGCCCGCAGGAGAGGTTGGTGACGACCTCGCGCACCTGCATGTCGGCGAGCTCCTCGGCCTGCGCCACGGCGGCGCGGATCGAGGCCTCCGCCTGCTCGAAATCGACCACCGAGCCCGCGCGTATGCCGCGGGCCCGGTGCTGCCCGACCGAGAGGACGCGCAGCTGCCCGTCGCTCTCGACCCGGCCGATCAGGCAGGTGATCTTGGTCGAGCCGATGTCGAGCGCGGCGAGCGTTCCGGAGGCGCGACGGAACCGGCCGCGCGCCGCCGGCCCGATGGAGAGGCCTGCGCGTCCCTCCGCCCCGGCTTCGGCAACCCCTGCTCGCGACAGCTCGTTCATCGCCCCTCCCGCCTCATGTCGGCCGACGCGGCGGCGGCCGCGCTCCGGCCGGCGGCTCCGGCGCCGGCTGGGGGCGGAGCACGAGCCTGTCCGGCAGGCGCATGTCGATCGCGGCAAGCGACCGGTCGAGCAGCCCCTGGTCGCGGTGCAGGGCGGCGAGCCGCTCGATCGCCGCCGCCTCCGCTCCCTCGGGCAGCATCACGTCCGCTCCGGAGGCAAGCCGCAGGTTCCACCGCCGCTCGCCCACCCGGATCGCCGCGGTGACGCGCAGCTTCACCTCGGGGAAGCGGGCGATCTCGTCGAGCAGCGACGCCGCAGCCCGTTCCGCCCCTGCACCGACCACGAGCGGCAGGCCGGCGAAGGGGGCGACGTCGTTCTCGACGATCACCTTGCCCGAGCGGTCGATCAGGGCGAACCGGCCCTGGCGCTGCCAGAGAGCGAAGGCCTCGCGCTCGGCGAGCACGATATGGACGCGCCCGGGGAAACGCCGCTGCACCGTCGCCCGCTCGACCCACGGCAGCGCCTCGAGACGCGCGCGCACCGCCTCCGGCGAGACCGCGAGGATCGGCATGCCGCGTTCGAGCCCGCTTGCCTCGAGCAGCATCGGGCCGGAGGCGTTGCGCCGCCCCTCGACGGTGATCTCCTCTACCGCGAGCCCCCAAGCGGCGGTGAGCCGGAGCGCATGGTCACGCCACGCGGCGAGGGCGCGGCCAGGCTCCGCCGCGCGCCAGAGCAGGACGGCGCCGGCGAGGACGGCGACGCCTGCGAGCCCGAGCGCCGCCGGCCGCGCGAGCGCGCGGTTCCGCCGCAGCCAGAGCCTGAGCCGGCTCGGCCGTTGCGTCTTCCGCGGGGCGCTCAGAAGCCGCATGCCGCCTGCTCCACCATCCACCGGCACAGGTCGGGGAAGGCGATGCCGCGATAGGCCGCCTGCTCGGGCAGAAGCGAGGTCGGCGTCAGCCCAGGCTGGGTGTTCACCTCGAGCAGGACGAGCCGCCCCGGCTCGCCCGCGGTGTCGTCGTAGCGGAAATCCGCCCGCGTGGCGCCGCGGCAGCCAAGCGCGGCGTGCGCGGCGCGCGCCACCTCGAGCGCGCGCGCATAGGCCTCTGGGTGGAGCTCAGCCGGAACGACATGGCGGGAGCCTCCGGCGGCGTATTTCGCCTCGTAATCGTAGAAGCCGCCGCCCGCGAGCGCGATGATCTCTGTGACCGCCAGCGGCGTGTCGCCGAGCACGCCGACCGTCAGTTCCCGCCCCGGAACATACTCCTCGCAGAGCGCCATCCTGCCGTGGCGCCAGAAGCGGGCGATCTCGGCGCGCGCGTTCGCGCCCTCGCGCAGGATATGCACCCCGACCGAGGAGCCCTCGTCGAGCGGCTTGACGACATAGGGGCGCGGCAGCGGGTCCTCGGCCTCGAGCTCGGCAAGCGGGACCACCCGGCCCTTCGCGACCGGCAGCCCGGCGGCGGCGAAGGCAGCCTTCGCCGCCGCCTTGTCCATCGCGACCGCTGAGGCGCGCACGCCCGAATGGGTGTAGGGGAGCTCGAGCCACTCGAGGATTCCCTGGATGCAGCCGTCCTCGCCGTAGCGCCCGTGCAGCGCGTTGAACACGACGTCAGGTCGAGGCTCCGTCAGCGCCGAGACCAGCGCCTTGAGATCGCGTGTGACCAGAACAGGCGCGACCTCGAAGCCCGCTTCCCGAAGCGCCTCGATCACCTGCCGCCCCGTCGAGAGGCTCACCTCGCGCTCGGCGGAGAGGCCGCCGAACAGAACCGCCACGCGCGTCACGGGCCGCCTCCCGCAGCGAGCGGCCTGCCGATCCGGCGGATTTCCCACTCGAGCACGACGCCGGTCGCCTCCGCCACGCGGCGCCGCACCTCCTCGCCGAGGGCCTCGATCTCGGCGGCCGTTGCGCCACCGAGATTGATGAGGAAGTTGCAGTGCTTCTCCGAAACCTGCGCCGCGCCGAGGCGAAGGCCGCGGCAGCCGGCGCGGTCGATCAGCTCCCAGGCCTTCGGGCCGAGGGGGGGGTTCTTGAAGGTGCTGCCGCCTGTGCGCGCCCGCACCGGCTGCGTCGCCTCGCGTGCGGTGTGAATTCCGGCCATCTCCTCGGCAATCGCCGCACGGTCGCCGGGAGGGGCGCGCAGGCGCGCGGCGGTGACGATCGCGCCCTCAGGAAGGTCGGTGCGGCGGTAGGAGGTGGCGAGATCGGCGCACCGGAGACGGGCGCCGTCGCGCAGCACGAGCTCGGCCCAGTCGAGCACCGCGCCCGTGTCCGAACCGTAGGCGCCGGCGTTCATCGCCACCGCCCCGCCGATCGTTCCGGGAATGCCGGACAGGAACGCAAGCCCCCTACGCCCCGCCTCGGCGGCGGTCTCGGCGACCGTGAGGTCGAGCGCCGCCGCTCCGGCGACGATCCCGTCCGCCTCGACCGTGATGCGCGCGAAGGATGCAGGGAGGCGGATGACGACGCCGGCAACCCCGCCGTCGCGCACGATCAGGTTCGAGCCCGCACCGATCACCGTCACCGGAACGGCAGGGTCGAGAGCGGAGAGGAAGGCCGAGAGATCCTCAACATCAGCCGGCCGGAACAGCACCTCGGCCGCCCCGCCGGCGCGGAACCAGGTGAGCGGGCCGAGCGGCGCATCGGCGACGAGCCGCCCGCGCACGCGGGGGAGCGTGTCGATCAGGTGTGGTGGGAAACGCTTCGCCGCCATCATGGCGCGCCCCCGTTGGCGCGGCGGGGGATCGCCGCCTGCAGAGCCTTGAGCTCGCCGGGAAGGGCGTGTGCCCAAGACGTGATCGTTCCGGCACCGAGGCACACGACGTAGTCCCCCGGACGGGCGATCGCATGCACCATCTCGGCGAGATGCTCGGGCCCCGGAAGCGGCACGACCGAGCGGTGGCCGCGCGCCCGCAGGCCCTCGACCAGGGCGTCGCGGTCAACCCCCTCGATCGGCTGCTCGCCCGCCGGATAGACGTCGGCGACGATCACCGTTCCGGCGTCGTTCATGCAGGTGCAGAACTCCTCGAACAGTGTCGCAAGCCGCGTGTAGCGGTGCGGCTGCACCACCGCGATCACGTCGCGCGCCCCGGCCTGGCGTGCCGCCTTCAAGACGGCGGCGATCTCGACCGGATGGTGGCCGTAGTCGTCGATCACGGTGATGCCGCCCGCCTCGCCGGTTCGGGTGAAGCGGCGCTTCACGCCCTTGAAGCCGAGGAGGGCGCTGCGGATCACGTCCTCGGCGATTTCCATCTCGATGCCAACGGCGATCGCCGCGAGCGCGTTCTGCACATTATGCGCCCCGAGCATCGGCAGGCGGAACGGAGCGAGCCGGCGCGTCCGGCCGCTGTGCCGGTCCGCCACCACCACCTCGAAGGTGGCGCCGAGCCGGTCCATCACCAGCCGGTCCGCCCGCACATCGGCCTGCGGGCTGAACCCGTAGGTGACGATCCGCCGGTCCGAGAGGCGGGGGATCATCGCCTGCACCTCGGGATGGTCGAGGCAGAGCACGGCGAAGCCGTAGAACGGAATGTTGCCGACGAACTGCGCGTAACCCTCCTTCATCGCCTCGACCGTTCCCCAGTGGTCGAGGTGCTCGGGATCCATGTTCGTCACGATCGCGATCACCGCCGGGAGGCGGAGGAAGGAGCCGTCGCTCTCGTCGGCCTCGACCACCATCCAATCGCCCGCGCCGAGGCGCGTGTTCGTGCCGTAGGCGTTGACGATGCCGCCGTTGATCACGGTCGGGTCGAGATCGGCTGCCTCGAGCACGGCGGCGACCAGGCTCGTCGTCGTCGTCTTGCCGTGCGTGCCACCGATCGCGATCGACCAGCGCAGACGCATCAGCTCGGCGAGCATCTCGGCACGCCGCACCACCGGAATGAGCTGCGCCCGTGCCGCCGCCACCTCCGGGTTGTCCCGCCCGATGGCGGAGGAGACGACGACCACCTGCGCATCGCCGAGGTTCGACGCCGCATGCCCGACCGTGACGGGGATGCCGGCCTCGCGCAGCCGCTTGACGTTGGCGTTCTCGGCGATGTCGGAGCCCTGGACGCGGTAGCCGAGATTGTGCAGGACCTCGGCGATGCCGGACATGCCGATGCCGCCGATGCCGACGAAGTGGATCGTTCCGATGCTGAGCGGCAGCGCCCTCATGGCGTGATCTCCGTCGGCGCAAGAGCGAGCACGGCATCGGCGAGGCGTTCGGCCGAATCGGCAGCGCCAAGCCGGGCGGCGGCCTGCGCCATCGCCTCAAGCCGCGACGGCGCATCGAGGAGCTCGATGAGAGCGGCGGCGAGCGCCTCTGCCGTGAACGCAGGCTCTGGCATCGCCCGCGCAGCACCCGCCTCGACAAGCGCGCGCGCATTCGCCGCCTGGTGGTCGTCGATCGCGCCAGGAAGCGGAACGAGCAGGCCCGGGCGGCCGAGGCAGGCGAGCTCGGCGACCGTCGAAGCCCCAGCGCGGGCGAGAACGAGATGCGCCGCGGCGAGGCGTTCGGCCACGTCGGTGAAGAAGGGCGAGACGGTCGCCTCAACGCCCGCTTCCGCCAAGGCGTGCTCGACCGACGCCACGTCCTCGGGCCGCGCCTGCATCGCGACGGAGAGGCGCGCGCGCAGGGCCACGGGAAGAGCGGCGAGTGCGGCCGGAACGACGCGTGCGAAGACGCGCGCGCCGAGGCTTCCGCCGAGCACGAGCAGCCGGACCGTCCCGGCCGGATCGGGCGGCGTGTAGCGCTCGCCCGCGAGAGCGGCGATCGCGGGGCGAACCGGCGTGCCGGTGAGCAGCGTCCTCGCCCCGGGCGGAACACGTTCGGTCGCGGCGAAGGAGAGGGCGATCAGGTCGGCGAACGGGGCGAGGAAGCGGTTGGCGCGGCCGAGCACGGCGTTCTGCTCATGGAGCACGAGCGCGGGGCGGCGGGTGCGCGGCAGGGTGCGCGCCGCGACGAGCGGCGGCACCGAGGGATAGCCGCCGAAGCCGACGACGGCGGCCGCGCCGATGCGCGCGAGAGCCGAGCGGGCGGCGAGGGTTCCCCGAGCGAGCGAAACGATCGCGCCGGGGGCGCGCACAAGGCCGCGGCCTGCGAGCCCCGCGGCCGGGATCACGTGCGTCTCCGCGGTCGCGAAACCGGGGCCGAGGTGTCGGGCGGTGCGCCGATCAGTGAACAGAGCCACGCGCTGCCCGCGCGCGGCAAGCGCCGCGGCGAGCGCCTCGGCCGGGAAGAGGTGCCCGCCCGTTCCGCCGGCGGCGATCGCGACCGGTCGAAGCATCGCCCCCCTCATCCCGCCTCTCCGTGGTTTCGGCGTCGCGTCAGCGCGAGCAGCATTCCCATCCCGAGCGCGACCGCGAACACCGACGACCCGCCATAGCTGACGAAGGGAAGCGTCATGCCCTTGGTGGGGATCAGGTGCAGAGACGAGGCCATGTTGATGAAGGCCTGAAGGCCGAACTGGGTGAGCAGCCCGGTCGCGGCGATGATCACGAACGCATCCATCTCGGCGAGCAGGCGCAAGAAGCCGCGGATCACCACGACGGCGAACAGGGCGAGGATGGCGAGGCAGACGAGCATGCCGAACTCCTCGCCCGCGACGGCGAAGACGAAATCCGCATGCGCGTCGGGCAGGATGCCCTTCACCCGGCCCTCACCCGGCCCGCGGCCCGTCAGCCCGCCATTGGCGAAGGCCGCAAGCGCCGTCGCCACCTGGTAGGTGTCGCCAGAGGACGGGTCGAGGAAGCGGTGCACCCGGCTTTGCACGTGCGGGAAGAAGCTATAGGCGGCGACCGCCACGCCGACCATAAGGGCCGCAAGCACGCCGACCCAGAACAGCCGAAGGCCCGCGACAAACCACTGCGCGAGGAACACGCCGAGCACGACGGCGGCCATGCCGATGTCGGGCTGAAGCTTCAGCACCGCGAGAACGAGCGCGAGCAGAAGGCACGCCCCGGCGGCACCGAGCCAGCGCCCCGCACGCTGGCCCTCAGCGAACAGCCAGGCGGTCAGCACGGCGAAGCAGGGCTTGAGGAACTCCGAGGGCTGGAGCGACAGCCCAGGGAACGCGAGCCAGCGCCGCGCCCCTTTGATCTCGGCGCCGACGACGAGGGTGGCGGCGGTGAGCGCGAAGGAGGCGGCGAAGCCCGCGAGTGCGAGCCGGCGCACCCCGCGCGGCCCGAGCAGGCTCACCCCGAGCATCAGCGCCGACGCCGCCGGCAGGAACAGGAGCTGGCGCCGCACGAAGGCGTAAGGGTCGAGGCCGATCCGCACCGCGACGGCCGGCGAGGCGGCGACCGTCATCAGCATGCCGACGGCGATCAGAAGCAGAAGCGCGGTGAGGGTCAGGCGATCGACCGTCCACCACCAGCGGCCGAGCATCGACCCGTCGGCAGGCGCGAGCGCGGTCATCGCCCCACCTCCACGGCAAGCGCGCGCGCAAGCGCGGCGAAGGCCGCGCCGCGCGCCTCGTAGTCGCGGAACTGGTCGAAGCTCGCGCAGGCCGGAGAAAGGAGCACGACCGAGGGCGCCTCGGCGCGGGCCGCGGCGAAGGCCTCGGCCACCGCCCGATCGAGCGTTCCCGAGATGGTGTGGGGAACGCCCGCGGCAGCGAGTGTGGTGGCGAAGGCTTCCGCCGCCTCGCCGATCAGGAAGGCCTGGGCGATCGCGGGGAAGTGGGGCGCGAGCGAGGCGATTCCCCCCTCCTTCGCCCGACCGCCCGCGATCCAGAACACACGCGGGTAGCAGCCGAGAGCGCGGGCGGCGGCATCGGTATTGGTGGCCTTGCTGTCGTTGACGAAGCGCACACCCGCGACCTCGGCGACCAGCTCCTGCCGGTGCGGCAGCCCGGGGAAGGAGGCGATGCCGTCGGCGATCTCGTTTGCGCCGACACCGAGCGAGACGGCGAGCGCGGCGGCGGCGGCGGCGTTCTGGGCGTTGTGCGTGCCGGGAAGCGTCAGCGTGCCGATCAGGCTCGCAAGCCGAACGGGCGAAGGTCCGCGGTCATCGACCACCCGGCCATGCGCGACATACACCCCGCCCCGAACCACCCCGCGGCCGGAGATCCGCACAAGACGCGCAGGGCCTCGGGCGAGCGCCTCCGCCATCGCCGCGGCATAGCGGTCGTCGACGCCGACCACGGCCGTGCAGGACTCGTCCTGCCGGTCGAAGATGTGCCGCTTGGCGGCGGCGTAGCCGGCCATGTCGCCATGCCGGTCGAGGTGGTCGGGGCTGAGGTTCAGCATCGCCGCCGCATCGAACCGGACGGTCGCGAGTCGCTCCAACATGTAAGACGACATCTCGAGGCAATACACCCCATCCGACCCCAACATCTTGAGGGAGAGAGCGGGCGGCCCGAGATTGGCCCCAGCCTCGACGGGAAGCCCGGCGCGGCGGAGGATGTGCGCGAGAAGAGCCGTCGTCGTGCTCTTGCCGTTCGTTCCGGTGATGCCGAGGAAGCGCGCCCGCGAGCCCGTCGCCCGCACCGCCCGATAGAGGAGCTCGACGTCAGCGAGGATGGGCACGCCTTCAGCCCGAGCCTTCGCCGCCACAGGGTGCGGTTCGGGCAGAAGGTGCGGGATGCCCGGGGAGAGGACGAGCGCATCGAGGCCGGCGAGCGGGCGCGCGGCGAGATCGGCGAGCGTGACGCCTGCGTCGCGCGCGGCGTCGCGGGCGGCCGCGCTGTCGTCCCAGGCCGTCACCTCCGCACTCCAGGCGGCGAGCCGCCGCGCCGCGGCGAGGCCGGCGCGGCCGAGCCCCATCACGGCGAAGCGCCGGCCGGCGAAGACGGGCGGGTCGGGCACGGCGCTCATCGGATCGACGCTCATCGGATCTTCAGAGTCGAGAGGCCGATCAGCGCCAGAACCATGGCGATGATCCAGAACCGGATGACGATCGTGCTCTCCGCCCAGCCCTTCTTCTCGAAATGGTGGTGCAGCGGCGCCATCCGGAACACCCGCTTGCCGGTGAGTTTGAAGGAGACCACCTGCACGATCACCGAGACCGTTTCGAGAACGAACAGCCCGCCGACGATCGCAAGCACGATCTCGTGTTTGGTCGCGACCGCGATCGCACCCAGCGCGCCGCCGAGGGCGAGCGAGCCCGTATCGCCCATGAACACCATCGCCGGCGGGGCGTTGAACCACAGGAACCCCATGCCCGCCCCGATCAGCGCCGAGCAGACGACGGCGAGCTCGCCCGCGCCGGGAACGAAGTTGATCTGGAGGTAGTTCGCGAACACGGCGTTGCCGGCGAGATAGGCGATCAGCGCGAAGCACCCGGCGGCGATCATCACAGGAACGATCGCAAGCCCGTCGAGCCCATCCGTCAGGTTCACGGCGTTAGAGGCGCCCATCATCACGAAGGCGGCGAAGAGCGGGAAGAACAGCCCGAGCGGAATCAGGACGTCCTTGAACACCGGCACGGCGAGGGCGGTCGCAAGCGGCGGCCTCGTCGCGAGCATGATGATGGCGGCAGCGCCCAGGCCCACGCCTGCCTGGACGGCGAGCTTGACCCAGCCCCGCACGCCGCGTGTGTTGCGCTTCGTCACCTTCAGGAAATCGTCGGCGAAGCCGAGCAGGCCATAGCCCCCGGTGACGAGCAGAACGGCCCAGACGAAGGCGTTGCGCAGATCGGCCCACAGCAGGGTCGAGAAGGTGAGCGCGAGCAGAATCAGCACGCCCCCCATCGTGGGCGTGCCGCGCTTGCCGAGGAGATGGGCCTCGGTCATGTAGGCCTCGCGCATCGGCTGGCCTTCCGCCTGCAGCGCACGGAGGCGGCGGATCATCGCCGGGCCGGTGGCGAAGGCGATCAGAAGCGCCGTCATGCAGGCCGCGCCGGAGCGGAAGGTGAGGTAGCGGAACAGGTTGAACAGGATGAACTCGTCGGCGAGCGGGGCGAGGGCGAGGAACAGCATCAGCGCATCCCCCCGCCCGCCTCGCCCGCAAGCGCGGCGACGATCAGCCCCATCCGGCTGCCGAGCGATCCCTTCACCAGCACGACATCGCCCGGCCGAATCGCCTCGGCAACCAGCGGCGCGAGCGCTGCGCTGTCGGGCGCATGCACGGCGGCGATCTCGGTGGGCAGAGCCTCGTGCAGGGCGCGCATCAGCGCCCCGCAGGTGAACACGGCATCGACGCCCGCCTCGACCAGAGGCCCCGCGAGCGCGCGGTGCTCCGCCTCCGCACGGTCGCCGAGCTCGAGCATGTCGCCGAGCACGGCGATCCGTCGCGCCGCCGGAACGGCGGCGAGCACGGCAAGTGCTGCGCGAACGGAGGGCGGCGAGGCGTTGTAGCTGTCATCGAGAAGTGTGGCCTCGCCGCCCGGGAGCGTGATCGTGCGGCGACGGCCGCGGCCGCCCGCCGGCGCGATCGACGCGAGCACCGGAAGCACCGCGTCCGCATCCGCCCCTGCAGCCGTGACGGCAGCGAGAACGCAACAGGCATTCAGCGCCGCATGCCGCCCGGGCGAGGCGAGGGTGGCCTCGAGCGCACGTCCGAACAGGCCGATCCGAACCCGCGCCTTCCAGCCCTCGGGCTCCCACGCGAGGAGCCGCACATCGGCGTGCGGGTCCGCGCCGAAGGTGAGCACGCGGCCGATGCCGCGCGCCCGCGCTCCCGCCTCGAGGCGGGGGAAATGGCGGTTGTCGCGATTGAGAACCACCGCTCCGCCCGGCTCGAGGCCGTCCATGATCGAGGCCTTCTCCTCGGCGATCGCCTCCTCGTTCTGGAAGAACGCGATGTGCACCGGCTCGACGGTGGTGATCACCGCGACATGCAGGCGCGCAAGGCGCGCAAGCGGCGAGATCTCGCCCGGATGATTCATGCCGATCTCCACCACCGCGAAGCGCGCCTCGGGCGGCAGGCGGGCGAGGGTGAGCGGCACGCCGAGATGGTTGTTGTAGGAGGCTGGGGAGGCATGGGTCGCGCCTTGCGGCGCGAGCGCGGCGGCGAGCGCCTCCTTGGTGCTCGTTTTGCCCACCGAGCCGGTGATGCCGATCACGGTCGCGGCGGAGCGCGCGCGCCCGTGGCGGCCGAGGCCGCGCAGGCCCTCGAGCGTGTCGGGGACGGTGAGAAGCGGGGCGTCGGCGGCAACAGCGGGCGGAGGGTCGGAGACCAAAGCCGCGGCGGCGCCTTTGGCGAACGCATCGGCGACGAAGGCGTGGCCGTCGCGCCTGGCCTTGAGCGCGACGAAGAGGTCGCCGCCTGCGAGGCTTCGGCTGTCGATCGACACGCCCGAGGCGGCGAAGTCGCGGCTCGCCCTGCCGCCCGTCGCCGCTTCCGCCTCGGCCGAGGTCCAGAGGGGGGCCTTCATGCGCGCCTCGCCGCCGCCGCACGGGCCACGGCGGCATCGTCGAAGGGAATGATCCGGCCCGCGATCTCCTGCCCCTGCTCGTGGCCCTTGCCCGCGATCACGAGCACGTCGCCGGGGCCGAGCAAGCCGATCGCGGCGGCGATCGCCTCTGCCCGATCGCCGATCTCGAGCGGCTCGGCGCCGGCTGCGCGCGCCCCGGCAAGCACGGCCGCCCGGATCAGCGCCGGCTCCTCGCTTCGCGGGTTGTCGTCGGTCACGATCACGACCTCGGCGCCGCGTGCCGCCGCCTCTCCCATCAGCGGGCGCTTGCCGGCGTCGCGGTCTCCCCCTGCGCCGAGCACGATCGCAAGACGCCCAGCGACATGGGGGCGAAGTGCTGCGAGCACGGTTGCGATTGCATCTGGCGTGTGGGCGTAGTCGACATAGACGGCGGCACCATTGCCGAGCACGGCGACGCGCTCGATCCGCCCGCGCACGCCGGCAAGGCGCGGCAGGAGAGCGAACACCGCCTCCGGCTCCGCCCCGGTCGCGATCGCGAGCATCGCGGCGACGAGAGCGTTCTGCCCCTGGAAGCCGATCAGAGGCAGCCCAAGACGCAGCCGCCGCCCCGCATGGGTGAGGGTAAGGGTCTGCCCCTCCGCGCTCGGCTCGGTGCGTTCGACGGCGATCGACTCGCCTCCCGGCCCGACGGTGAGAAGGCGAAGCCTGCGCGACGCGGCGATCGCGTGAAGGCGCGCGCGCGCCTCATTGGGAAGAGCGGTGTGGGCGACCGCGGGAGCACCCTCGGGGAGGATGTCGAACAGCCTGAGCTTCGCCGCGAGATAGGCCTCCATCGTGCCGTGGTAGTCGAGATGGTCGCGGCTGAAGGTGGTGAAGGCGGCCGCCGCGAGGCGAACGCCGTCGAGCCGGCGCTGGTCGAGGCCGTGCGAGGAGGCCTCGATCGCTGCGTGGTCGATCCCCTCGCGCGCGAGCCTGGCGAGGGTGGCGGCGAGCGCGACCGGGTCGGGCGTCGTGAGGCTCGGGCCCGCTGCATGCCCCGGCGCGACGAGGCCGAGCGTGCCGAGCGAGGCGGCGCGGCCCTGGTGCAGCCCGGCCCAGATCTGGCGCAGGAAATCGGCCGTCGAGGTCTTGCCGTTCGTTCCGGTGATGGCGGCGATCGTCTTCGGCTGAGCGCCGTAAAAGGCGGCCGCCATCAGGGCGAGGCAGCGGCGCGGGTCGGCGTCGGTGAGAAGCGGCCGCGTCGGCACGCTCTCAGGCCACATGGTGCCCTCGGGGGCGAGCACGGCCGCCGCCCCGTTCGCCACGGCCTCGGCGATGAAGGCGCGGCCGTCGGCGCGTGTCCCGGGCAGGGCGGCGAACAGGAAGCCCGGGCGGACCGCGCGGCTGTCCGCCGCGAGGCCGGCGATGGCGACGCCGGCCTCCGCCTCGCCGGAACCAGAGATGAGGCCCGCCGCGCGCATCAGGTCAATGAGACGCGGCACGGGGTTCGGCCCTTGACGCAGGGGCGGCGGCGGTGCGCTGCACCGGCGGGGCGGCCTGGCGCTGCGGGCGCGGCGGCTGCAGCGGCATCGCAAGCGCGCTGCGCACGGCCTCCGTCTCGGCGATCGGCGCGAGCCCAAGCAGCGGCCCGATCCGGCCGATCACCTCCTGTGCCGCTGGGGCGGCCACCCAGCCGCCTGTGGCGTAGCCTGCGGTGTCACGCCGCGGCTTCGGCTCGTCGACCATCACGTAGACGACGTAGCGCGGCTCATGGCTCGGGAAGATGCCGGTGAAGGAGGAGATCCGCGCATTCTGGAGGTAGCCGCCGCGGGGGCCGACCTTCTGCGCGGTGCCGGTCTTGCCGCCGACGAGATAGCCGGGCACGTCCGCGCCCTTGCCGGTGCCGTCGGTCACGGCAAGGCGCATCAGACGCCTGAGCGTGTCGGAGGTCTCGGGGCGGATCACGCGCGTGCCGCGCGCCTCCGTCCCCGGCTCGCGGGCGAGCAGGGTCGGGCGATGCAGCACGCCGCCATTGACCATCGCCGCGGTCGCGGTCGCGACCGCAAGCGGGCTGACCGAGATCCCGTGGCCGTAGCTGATGGTGAGCGTGTTGAGCTCGCGCCAGGCGTTGCCGCGCGGGTAGAGGGGGGCAGCGACCTCCGGCAGCTCGATCCCGGGCCGGGCGGTGAGCCCGAGCCGCTCGAGAAAGGCCTTGTGCCGAGCCACACCGACCTCGAGCGCCATCCGGGCAGTGCCGATGTTCGAGGAGTAGGTGAAGATCTCGGGCACGGTGAGCCACCGGTTCTTGCCCTTGAAGTCGCTGATCGTAAAGCGGCCGTAGGTGATTGGGCGGGAGGCGTCGTAGCCGCTCCAAATCCGCGCGGTGCCGAGCTCGAGCGCCATGGCGGTGGTGAACAGCTTGAAGGTGCTTCCCGGCTCGTAGACGCCGACGGTGATCCGGTTGAAGCGCTGGTCGTTGGTCGCCGTCCCGACCTCCGCCGGGAGGTAGTCGGGCAAGCTGACCATGCCGAGCACCTCGCCCGTGCGCACGTCCATCACCACTGCCGCGCCGCCGATCGCGTCGAACCGCTCGATCGCGCGCGCGAGCGCCTCGCGCAGAACATGCTGCACCCTGACGTCGATCGACAGCCTGAGCGGCTCGCCCGGCTCCTCGCGCAGGCGCTGCTCGAAGAACCGCTCCACGCCGGCGATGCCATGGCCGTCGATATCGGTGCCGCCGAGGACGTGCACGGCGGCCCTCCCTTGGGGATAGACGCGACGCTCGGCGCGCTCGAAATGGAGGCCCGGGATGCCGAGGCCGTTCACCGCCTCCTGCTCGCGCGGCGCAAGGTGGCGGCGGATGTAAACGAAGGAGCGGTCGGCGGAGAGGCGCTCGGTGAGGGCCGCGACATCGAGCCCCGGCAGGACGCGGGCAAGCGCGCTCGCCGCCTCGGCCGCGTCGGGGATCTGGCGCGGATTGGCGTAGAGGGCGACGGTGGGCAGCGAGACAGCGAGCAGCACGCCGTTGCGGTCGACGATCGAGGCGCGTCCGACCGGCGGCTCGGGAGCGAGCGCGGCGAGAGGTGCCGCGGCGACGCGCGGCGTGGCCCGGCTGAACACGGTCGCATCCGCAAGCCGTGCGGCCACGGCGAGATAGAGCACGCCGAACAGTCCGGCGCCGATCATCAGCCTCACGCGCGCGCGCTCGAGCAGAAGCCGCCGCCTGCCGTCGGCGGTGATCCGCCCCGACGGCCGCGCCCCCAGTGCGAGAGGGGCGCGGCCGGGCTGGTCAGGGCCGATGCTGACGGGAGCGGGTGGGACGGAGCGGATCATCGCCGCCTCAGTTCGCGTCCGCGCCGCGCCGGATCGGCACCGGCGGTGGCAGGGCCGGGGCGGGAGCGCCGAGCGCCGAGTGGGAGGCCCGCGGTGGTGGCGCTGTCGGAGGGGCGGCCACAGGGATCACGGGAGTAGGCGGACGCGCGGCCGGGGGAGGGGAGGTGCCGGGCAGGAGGGGGCGTGGCGCTCCCGCCTCGAGGTCGCGCCGCGGGGCTGGTGCCGCCTCGCGCGGCCGCGGCAGCGGTTCCTCGCGCGGCGGCGCAAGCCGCGACGGCGGCTGCGTGCCCGGCTGCGCCTCGCGCCGTGCCTCGGCAGGCCGCGGCGCCGGGACGGGCGTGGCGGCGGGGGCGGCAGCCTGCGCCGCGCGCCCGCTGCCGGGGGAGGCGGCGACCTCGGCTTCCCCGGAGCGCGGCAGGGCAGCCGGGAGGGACGCGATGACGGCCTGGTCGACGAACTGGGCTGGCCGCATCGGTTCGAGCTCGAGATGGCGGCTTGCGAGAGCGCGCAGCCGCTCGGGCTCGTTGAGAAGCGACCATTCCGCCTCGAGCACGTGGATGCGCTCCCGGGTGGTGGCGATCGCGCGGTTGAGCTCGACGAGGCGACGCTCGAGCCCCTGCACCTCGTGCTTGACGTTGTAGAGGACGAGACCGACGGCGATCGCGACGGCAAACCACAGGAGCGTGGCGGGGCGGAGCATCAGGCCGCCTCCGGAAGCCGTTCGGCGGCACGCAGCCGGGCCGAGCGCGCGCGCGGGTTGGTCGCCACCTCGGCGGCGGAGGGGCGGAGCGGCTTCGGCGTGAGCAGGCGGAGCGCAGGCGGCGCTGGGGCGGAGGCGAGGGCGGCCGGGTCGTGCCGCGAGGGTCGCGCCGCGCGGCCCGACGCCTCGGCGAGGTGCCGCTTCACCAGCCTGTCCTCGAGCGAATGGAACGAGACGGCGACGATGCGGCCTGAGGGCGCGAGCAGGGAGATTGCCGCCGCAAGCCCGCGCTCGAGTTCGCCGAGCTCGTCGTTCACAGCGATCCGCAGGGCCTGGAAGCTGCGCGTCGCAGGGTCGATCCCGTCTGCCGAAGGGGGCAGCGCGTCGCGCACCACGACGGCGAGCCGGGCCGTGGTGTCGATCGGGGCTTCGGCGCGGGCGCGGACGATCGCGCGGGCGACGCGTCGGGCATAGCGCTCCTCGCCGAACTCGAGAAGCAGCGCAGCGAGCGCGCGCTCGGAGAGGGTGTTGACGAGCTCGGCCGCGGTCGGCCCCGCCCGGCCCATGCGCATATCAAGCGGGCCGTCATTGCGGAAGGAAAAGCCGCGGCGCGGATCGTCGAGCTGGAAGGAGGAGACGCCGAGGTCGAACACCACCCCATCGAGAGCGGCCACCCCGCGTTCGGCGAGCAGCGCCACCATGTCGCCGAAGCGTCCCTCGATCAGGCAGAGCCGGCCGGGGAAGCGCGCCGCGAGTGCAGCGCCGCGGGCGATCGCGTCGGGGTCGCGGTCGAGGGCGAACACCCGGCACGCCGCCGCCTCGAGGATGGCACGTGTGTAGCCGCCGCCGCCGAAGGTGGCATCGAGATAGGTTCGGCCGTCCCGCGGCGCGAGCAGCCCGAGCACCTCGGCGAGCATCACCGGGGTGTGGCCGGCCTCGGCCATCACGCCTCGGCCCGTCATGCCGGCCCCGCGCTGCGGCGGCGCGGAACGGTGAGCCTCCGCTCGAGGGTGCGTCGCTCGGCCTCAGCGAGGCGCGCCTCGGCCGCCTCCGGCGCCCAGAGCTGGAACGAGGCGCCGGCGCCCATGAACGTGACCTGGTCGGTCAGCTTGGCATGCGCGATCAGGCGCTCGGGCAGCGTGATCCTGCCTTCCGCATCCGGCATCGCTGAGGTCGAGCGCGCGAACAGCGTGGTGGTGAGGTCGTCGTGCTCGTCGGAGAACACGTCGAGCGTTTCAAGCTGCGCGGCGAGCTGGCGGAACAGCGTGTCGGGCCGGGCGTCGATGCAGGGGTATTTGTGGTTCGGCGAGAGGATGAGATCGGTCGCGCCGAGGCGTTCGAGCACGGCCCGGAACGGCGCCGGCACCGACACGCGGCCCTTGCGGTCAAGCCGGTTCGTATAGGTGTCGTAGAACTGGGTCATCCAGGCTCCGACACTGCCTCCGCATCCGGTGTCGACGGGGGTGCCCCGCGCGGCGGCCGCGAGGCCCCACCCTGCGCTGCCGTGACGGGAGCCGCGCCCTCTTCCGGTGGCGCTTCATGGCGCCTCCCGTCCATGGTCAAACATGGGATAACACGGGACAGTATGGGATACAAATGGAAACAGCCCGTCATCCGTCGGATCCGCGCGCGTCGAGGGACCTTCTCCGGTCGCCGAGGGACAAGCCCGGGGGCGGCGCAAGTATTCACGGTTTGTTCTTCACGGTCGTTGCCCGCGCGGCGCGTCCCGGTGCGCGCAAGCGGGGTCAGGCGGCCTGTAAGCCGGGTTCTGTCCGGGGCCGTTCGGCCCCTGGACGGCCATTCCTCTAGGACGCCCGTCTCCGGGCGCCTCGCGCGACCAACCCGGGCGGAGAGCGCGGGAACGCGCCTGCCGCCTGGCCCTGTCGGACCAGCGGCCGTCCGCCCCTATTCGGTCTTGCTCCCGGTGGGGTTTGCCGTGCCGCGGCCGTTGCCGGCGCGCGCGGTGCGCTCTTGCCGCACCGTTTCACCCTTGCCTTCGGTCCGCCCCGGGAGCCCGGTGCGGAGCGCAGGCGGTCTCTTTTCTGTGGCACTTTCCCTGGGGTCGCCCCCGCCGGGCGTTACCCGGCACCGTGTTCCCGTGGAGCCCGGACTTTCCTCACCCCGCCTCCTTTCGGAGCCTGCCGCCCCTCGCGGGGCGGGTGCGGAGCGCGGCCGCCCGGCCGCCTGACCCGCACGCGTCATGCTCCCGGATGATCGCCCCGGTCAAGCGCCGCGTGCTTCCGCCTGCCTGGTCTGCGCCGAGCGCACGCGCCCTTCGGCGAGGCCGGCCACACGGCCGATGCGCCAGCGGGTCTCGCCATCCGCCACGCCGTCGGTGCGGTGCTGCGCCCAGTGCCTCTGGAACGCCGTGACGGCGAGGGCGAGGGAGCGGTCGAACGCGCCCTCCGCGGCGACGCGGTAGCCGATCCGCCCGAGCGTGCGGCGAAGCGACGCCACGCCCGGACCCTCGTCGCCGACCGCGAGCGTCGGCAGCGCCCGCGCCTCCTCCGGCGCCTCGCCCGGCCAGAGCCCGATGCCGGCAGCGGCGAGCGCGGCCCAAGGAAAGCGCTCGCCCGGGTCCTGTTTCCGTTCCGGCGCGATGTCGCTGTGCGCGACGACATTCCGGGGCGGGATCGGGTGCCGCCTGAGGATGTCGCGGCAGAGCGCGATCACGGTGGCGGTCTGAGCAGGGGGGAAGTCGCGATAGCCCCACTCGTGGCCAGGGTTGACGATCTCGATCCCGATCGACCGGTCGTTCAGAGACGCATGCCCGCGCCAGAAGGAGAGGCCGGCGTGCCAGGCGCGGCGGGCTTCCGGCACGAGCGCGAAGACGCGCCCGTCCTCCTCCACGAGATAGTGGCTCGAGACCTTGGCCTCGGGGTCGCGGAGCCGGGCGAGCGCCGCCTCGCCGCTCTGCATCCCCGTGTAGTGGAGCACCAGCGTGTCGATCGGCGCCCCGTCGGGGCGCGCGTCGTGGTTTGGGCTCGGCGCGTCGATCACGCTGACGGTCAGAGCCCACGCTCCCGTTTGATCCGGTTCCACGCCGCGTTGAACTCGGAGACGCGTCGCGTTGCCGCCTCGATGAAGTGCGGCGGCACGCCGCGTGCGGCGAGCGTGTCGGGGTGGTTCTCCCGCATCAGCCGGCGCCAGGTGGCGCGGATCTCCTCAGTCGAGGCGTTGCGGGAGACGCCGAGCACAGCGTAGGGGTCGGGCCCGGCGGGCTCGACGCGCCCCGCAGCGCCTGCGCGCGCCTGCTCCCACGCCCGCTCGGACAGGCCGAAGCGCGCGCGCACCGCGGCGAGGAACCGCTCCTCGGCCGGGTTGAGCGGCCCGTCCGCGCGCGCGACCGCGAACAGGGCGGCGAGCACCTCCTCGAGCACGGCGCGGTTGTCGGCGAATGCCTCGGCGAGCTTCTCGGCGAAGGGCTCGAACCCGTCTGCGCTCTCCCGCGCCCCGTCCCAAAGACGCGCGATGTCCTTGGCGTTCTCAGGCGCGAAGCGAAACAGGCGCTTGAACGCGTCGATCTCAGATCGCTTCACCGGCCCGTCGACCTTGGCGAGCTTGGCCGCAAGAACGACGACGGCAATCGAGAACACGGTGTCGCGGCTGCCGAGCATCGCCGCGATCTCGGTCATCCGGAGCGGGTCGGGCCGGCCGAGCAAGTCGGCCGGGCGCATCCCGGAGAGCCCCTGACCCCCCCGCGTGTCGGCCGCGTGCCCGAGCGCGGCGCCGAGCAACGCCCCCACGGGCCCGCCCATCGCGAAGCCCGCCATCCCGCCGAGGATCTTGCCCCAGACGCTCATCCCCGTCCGCTCACCGCACCCATGGAATGGTGCCGAACCCCTTGTCCGTGAAGGCCCCGTGCGCCTTGCCGCCGGAGCGGCACGAGGCTACCACGGCGGCTTCGTGGCGGATATCTCGCCGCGCTCACGAGGAGATGATGGTCGCATGCGCGCGGCGGCGGAGACGGCAGGCTGGCAGTTCTGGATCGACCGCGGCGGCACCTTCACCGACATCGTCGCCCGCGCCCCTGACGGCACGCTCTCGACCCACAAGCTGCTGTCGGAGAACCCCGGGCGCTACCGCGACGCGGCGGTCGCCGGGATCCGGGCCGTTCTCGGGCTCGACGCCGACGCCCCGATCCCGCCGGGGCTGATCGCCGCCGTCAGGATGGGTACGACGGTCGCGACCAACGCCCTGCTCGAACGCAAGGGCGAGCGGACGCTTCTCGTCGTCAACCGGGGCTTCGCCGACACGCTCCGGATCGGCTGGCAGACGCGTCCGCGCCTGTTCGACCTCGCGATCACCCTCCCCTCGATGCTGTACGAGCGCGTGGTCGAGATCCCGGGCCGGCTGATGGTGGACGGCTCCGAGCGCGAGCCGCTCGACCTCGAGGCCACGCGCGCCCTGCTCGCGGAGGCGCATGCCGACGGCCTGCGCGCTGTCGCGATCGTGCTGATGCATGCCTGGAAGAACCCGGCGCATGAGCAGGCGGTCGCGGCGGTCGCGCGCGAGGTCGGCTTCGCCCAGGTGAGCGCGAGCCACGCGGTGAGCCCGCTCATCAAATGGGTCGGCCGCGGCGACACGACGGTTGCTGATGCCTATCTCTCGCCGATCCTCCGACGCTACGTCGCCCAGGTGGAGGCGGAGCTCGGCGACGCGCCGCTCTACTTCATGCAGTCGAACGGCGGGCTCGCGAAGGCGGGCGCGTTCCAGGGCAAGGATGCGATCCTCTCCGGCCCCGCGGGCGGGATCGTCGGGGCCGTGCGGACCGCCGCCATGGCCGGCTTCGACCGGATCATCAGCTTCGACATGGGCGGCACCTCGACCGATGTCGCCCTCTACGACGGCGCCTTCGAGCGCAGCTTCGAAACGCTGGTCGCGGGTGTGCGGATCCGCGCGCCGATGCTCGCGATCAACACGGTCGCTGCGGGCGGCGGCTCGATCCTGCACTTCGACGGCGCGCGCTACCGCGTCGGGCCCGACAGCGCCGGTGCCAACCCAGGGCCGGCCTGCTATCGCCGCGGCGGGCCGCTGACCGTGACGGATGCGAATGTCTGTGTGGGCAAGATCCAGCCCGCGCACTTCCCCGCGATCTTCGGCCCCGGCGGAGACCTGCCGCTCGATGCCGCGATCGTGCGCGAGTGCTTCACCGCTCTCGCCGCCCGGATCGCGCGCGACACCGCGACCCCGCTGCGCGACCCGCGCGAGGTGGCGGAAGGGTTCCTCCGCATCGCGGTCGCCAACATGGCGAATGCGATCAAGCAGGTCTCGATCGCCCGCGGGCATGACCCCTCGCGATTTGCGCTCCAGTGCTTCGGCGGGGCGGCCGGGCAGCACGCCTGCCTCGTCGCCGACGAACTCGGCATGGAGACGGTGTTCATCCACCCCTTCGCTGGCGTGCTCTCGGCCTATGGCATGGGGCTCGCCGACCAGGCGGCGCTGCGCGAGGCGGCGGTGGAGCGTCCGCTCGAGCCGGCGGAGATGGGCCCCGTCGCCGCCGTGCTCGACCGGCTCGCGGCCGAAGCGGCGGAGGCGCTCGCAGCCCAGGGCGCCGACCGCGGCCGGATCCGGATCACCCGCACCCTCCACCTGCGCTACGAGGGCACCGACACGACGCTGCCGGTGCCGTTCGGCGATCTCGAAGCCACGCTCGCGGCCTTCACCGAGGCGCATCGCGCCCGCTTCGGCTTCGCCACACCCGAACGCCGGGTGATCGTCGAGGCGGCTGCGGTCGAGGCCATCTGTCCCGGCGAGACGGTGCACGAGGAGCGCCTCCCGGCACGCGGCGAGGAGCCGCTCGCCCCGATCGACCGCGTCGAGATGTTCACCGCCGGTCGCGCCTGGGACACCCCGGTGTTCGACCGCGCCTCCCTGCTCGCCGGCGACACGATCTCGGGCCCGGCCCTGATCCGCGAGGCGACGGCGACGACGGTGGTCGAGCCCGGCTGGCGTGCCGAGGTGACGGCGTCGAACCACCTCGTGCTGCGACGCGCGAGCCCCCGGCCGGGGCGCGACGCGATCGGCACCGGGGAGCAGGGCGAGGGCGCAGACCCGGTGATGCTCGAACTCTTCAACAACCTGTTCATATCGATCGCGGAACAGGCCGGTCTCGTCCTGCAGAACACCGCCCAGAGCGTGAACATCAAGGAGCGGCTCGACTTCTCCTGCGCCGTCTTCGACGCCGAAGGAAACCTCGTCGCCAACGCCCCGCACATCCCGGTCCATCTCGGCGCGATGGGCGAGAGCGTGCGCACGGTGCTCGCCGCCCGCCGCTTCACGCTCAAGCCCGGCGACGTGGTGGCGCTCAACAACCCCTACAATGGCGGCACGCACCTGCCCGACATCACGGTGATCACGCCCGTGTTCGACGAGGCGGGGCGGGAGCTTCTCTTCTTCGTCGGCTCGCGCGGCCATCATGCCGATGTCGGGGGCGTTACCCCAGGCTCGATGCCGCCCTTGTCGCGCACCCTCGAGGAGGAGGGCGTGCTGATCGACAACTTCCTGCTCGTCGACGGCGGCCGCTTCCGCGAGGCGGAGTTCCGCGCCCTGCTCGCGCAGGCGCGCTACCCCGCGCGCAATCCGGACATGAACGTCGCCGACATCAAGGCCCAGGTTGCGGCGAACGAGAAGGGCGTGCGCGAACTGAGGCGCATCGTCGCCGAGTTCGGGCTCGAGACGGTGCGTCGCTACATGCGGCATGTGCGGGACAACGCCGAGGAGAGCGTGCGTCGGGTGATCAACCGCCTGCGTGATGGCGCCTTCGACTACCAGATGGATGACGGCAGCCTGCTTCGCGTCGCGGTGCGCGTCGATCACGACTCGCGAAGCGCGGTGATCGACTTCACCGGAACGGGCCCGCAGCGACCCGACAATTTCAACGCCCCACCGGCGGTCACGCGCGCCGCCGTGCTCTACTGCTTCCGCTGCCTCGTCGGCGCCGACATCCCGCTGAACGACGGCTGCCTCAGGCCGATCACCATCATCGTGCCGGAGGGCTCCTTTCTCGCACCAAGGCCTCCGGCGGCGGTCGTCGCCGGCAATGTCGAGGTCAGCCAGGCGGTGACGAACGCCTTGTTCGGCGCGCTCGGCGCGATCGCCTGCAGCCAGGCGACGATGAACAACTTCACCTTCGGCGACGGCACGTTCCAGTACTACGAGACGATCTGCGGCGGCACAGGCGCCGGCCCGGGCTTCGACGGCACCTCCGCCGTGCAGACGCACATGACCAACACGCGGATGACCGACCCGGAGATCCTCGAGCTCCGCTACCCCGTTCTGCTCGAGGAGTTCTCGATCCGCCGCGGCTCGGGCGGGGCAGGGCGCTGGCGCGGCGGCGACGGAGCGGTGCGTCGGATACGGTTCCTCGCGCCGATGACGGCGGTGATCCTCGCAAGCCGGCGCACCGTCCCGCCCTTCGGACTCGCCGGCGGGGCGGACGGAGCGCCGGGGCGGCAGCGTGTCGAGCGCGCCGACGGCACCGTCGTCGAGCTCTCCGGCACCGACCGGGTCGAGCTCCTCCCCGGCGACGTGGTGGTGATCGAGACTCCCGGCGGCGGCGGCTACGGCTCTCCGTGAGCACGCACAGGTGCCGAGGGGGCCTCGGCGCTTGTGAACCCACCCGCGCTCTGGCAAGTCGCTCGCGTGGCTGCCCTTCTCCGCCTCCTTGCGTGGTTCGCCGCGTTCCTCGCCGCGCTTGCGGTGCTCGCGGCCTGGCTCGTGCCGCCGCGGCTCGACTGGTCGGCCTATCGCGCTGAGCTCGAGCGGATCGCCTCCGCCGAGCTCGGGCGGGAGTTCCGGATCGACGGCCCCTTCGCGCTGGCGCTTCTGCCCGAACCGCGCCTCGTCGCGCGGGGTGTCGCCATCGGCGAGGCGGGCGACACTGTCACCGGAACGGCCGAGGAGCTTCGCCTCACCCTCGCTCTCGGCCGGCTCTTGATCGGCGAGGTGGCGGTAAGCGAGCTGACCCTCGTCGCCCCGCGCCTCGCCATCCGCGATGTGCCGATCCCGCTCTGGGCGGCGTCGTCCCGCCCCCCGCCGTTTCTCGCCGGCACGCGCGTCTCGCTCGAGCGGGGCGAGATCACCGTCGGCACGGTCCGTCTCGCCCATGTGTCGGGGCGGCTTTCGGCGCAGGGGCCATTCGGCCCCTACACGCTCGTGGGGCGGTACTCTCTCGGGTCGATGCCGGTCGAGGCGCAGCTGACGCTCGGCCGGGCGGGGCTTGACGGGGCGGCGACGCTGGAGGCGGCGTTCTTCGGCCGCGGCGCGCGCGTCGCCGTCGCCGGCGTGGTGCTGCACGGCGGGTTCGTCTTCTCCGGGAAGGTGGAGGCGGAAGGGGCCGATCTCTCGCAGCTTCTGCCCGCTCCGGCTCTACCCTTCCGCGCCGAGGCGCGTCTCGCCGTCGAAGGCGGGGCGGGCAGCGCCGACCAGCTCACGCTCCAGCTCGGCCCCTCGCGACTCTCAGGCGCGGCAAGCTTCGCCACCCGGCCCGAGCCGAGGGTGGACATCGCTCTTGCCGGCGTGCGCTTCCCGCTCGACCCGTGGGTGGCTCCCGCGAGCGGCGCGCTTGCCGCCACACCCTTCCCGATCGGGCTCGATCTCTCGCTCGAGGCGGCGGAGATCGGCGGCGGCACGCTGCGCTCGCTCCGCGCCGCATTGCTCATCGCCGACGGGCAGGTCGCGGTGAACGAGGCGGCGGCGGTGCTGCCGGGCGGGGCAGGGGTGGCGCTCGCCGGCGCCGTCATCGCCGCGGAACGCGGCCCGCGCTTCGAGGGGCTCGTCGAGCTCGAGGCGCCTGACCTGCGCGGCCTGCTCGCCTGGCTCTCGCTCGATCGGGTGTGGGCCGGGGTGGAAGGGTTCCGCTCGCTCTCCCTCTCCTCGCGGCTCTCCGCCGAGCCGGGCCTGCTCCAGATCGAGCAGGCCACGGCCCGTCTCGACGGCGTGCCGATCTCGGGGGGCGTGGTGATCCGCCCTCCCGCCGCGGCCGGGAGTGTCGCCGAGATCGGCGCGGGCTTGCGCGTCGCGCGTCTCGAGCTCGACCGGGTTCTGGGTGGGAAGGGTCTCGGCGAGGCGCTCGCGGCACTGCCGCCGATCGACGCGAATCTTCGCCTCGAGGCGGACGAGGTCTCTGCCTTTGGGGTGGTGGCGCGCGAGGTGACGCTCGATGCCACGCTCGCGCGCGGGCAGGTGGCGGTGCGGCGCCTCGCCGCCGGTGACCTCGCGGGCGGGGTGCTGACGCTCTCCGGCTCGGGCGAGGCCGGGGCGCGCAGCCGGATCTCCGATTTCGAGCTCGACTTCTCCGGGACCGATGCGTCGCGGCTCGCGTCGCTCGTTCCGGCCTCCAACCTCATCGCCGCCGCCGCGCCGGTCTGGCAGGGGGGGTTCACCATCCGTGCCGCGGCGCGCGCCGCCGGCGAGCAGGTCGCGATCACCGGCTTTGCCGAACTGCTCGACGCGCGGCTCGAGGTGGCCGGCCTCGCCGACACTGATTTCGGGCGCGTGACCGGTCGGGTGGCGCTGCGCCATCCCGGGGCGCCGCGGCTTCTCGCCGCTCTCGGGATCGCCGGCACCGAGGCGTGGCTCGGCCAGGGGTCGCTTGCGATCGTGGCCGAGGGAACGGCCGCGCAACGGACGGTCACGGTCGGGCGTGCCGAGGTGGTCGCGGGGGATCTGCGTGCGGGGCTTTCCGGCGAGCTCGGCCTCGAGCCGGGCGGCGGGCGGTTCCGGCTTGCCGTGGAGGCGGAGCGGCTTCCGCTTCCACCCCCCGTGTGGGAGGGGAGGCGGCCGATCGATCTCGCGCCGCTCGCCGGCTGGAGCGGAACCTTTGCGATCCGTGCGGCCGAGATGCCGGTCGGCACGACGGCGGGGCTCGCCGCCGTCGCGGCGGAGGGCGAGCTCGCCGGTGGAACGCTGAGGCTCGCTTCGCTGACCGGCAGGCTGCGCGGCGGAACGATCGCGGGCTCCGCAAGCCTTTCCGCCGCCGGGGAGCTCGCCGTCGATGTCGTGCTCGCCGATGTGGTGATCGACCGGCCTCAGCTCGAGCTTCCGTTCGACCTCGCCGGCGGCAGCGTCAGCCTCGCCGCGAGCCTCTCCGGCCAGGGGCAATCGCCCGCCGGCTGGTTCGCCTCGCTCCGCGGCGATCTGCGGATCACCGTCGCCGATGGCGTGCTCGTCGGCTTCGACCTCGCTGCTGCGGCCGAGGCGTTGGCCGCACCCTTGCCGGAGGCGGAGGCGCTCGCGCGCATCCGCCGCGCCCTCGCGGGCGGTGCCACTGCGATCGAGCAGGCGACGCTCGTGCTGCGCGCCGAGGCCGGCATCGCGGCGATCACCGGGCTGACCTTCCGGTCCCCGTACGGTCACGGCTCCGGAACGGGCGAGATCGACCTCCGCGCCGGGGCGATCGGGCTCGCGCTTGCCATCACCCCGGTCGGGGGAGGAGAGACGCTGCCCGAGATCGGGCTCAGGGCGTCTGGGCCGGTCGCCGCGCCGCGGCGCGTGGTCGAGACCGCCGCCGTCGCACGCCACCTCGCCGAGCGCGCCCGCGCGCGCAGGCCCTGAGCCTCTCAACCGCCCCGGGCGGCGAGCACATGCAGCCTGAGCGCGCGGGCGAGCGGCACAGAGGGGTCGGGGCGTTCCGCGTCGATCGTGCGGATGAGCGCGGCGAGACTGATCCCCTCGCGCGCCGCCTCCTCCTCGAGCGCACGCCAGAACGCCGGCTCGAGCGCGACCGAAGTCCGGTGCCCGGCGAGGCTGAGCGAGCGTTTCTCGAGATGTCCGGCCATGTCGGAGAGCGGGTCAGGCGCGGCCGGCTGCCGGCCGCCGGCCCGCGGGCATGGCCGCAGCGGCCGTCCCGCGCCGCACTGTCTCCGCCCGCGCCGCACCGGCCGCCTCGGCCCGCATCGCGTCGCGTTGCGGTTCCGGCTGAAGCTGGTCGGGCGGCGGGCGCAGCACCGTCAGAACTGGTAGGTGGCGAGCTCGATCAGGTTGCCGTCGGGGTCGCGGCAATAGACCGAGGTGATCGGACCGAGCGCCCCGTGCTTCGTCACCGGCCCCTCTTCGATCGTCACGCCGCAGCCGTGCAGATGGGCGACGATGTCGGCGGCCGGCACGGTGACGATGAAGCAGAGGTCCTGCGTGCCGGGGGCGGCCGCCGCGCCGCTGAACCAGCTCGCCTGGGTTTCCTCCTTGGGGCGGAGATTGATCTTCTGCCCCCCGAAACGAAGCGCGGTGCGCTTCTTGAGCCCGAAGGCCTCGCGCTCCATCCCGAGAACGCGCTGGTACCAGCTCGCCATCACCTCAATGTCCTGGCAGGTGATGACGAGGTGATCGAGCCGGTCGACCGCGAAGCGCATCGACTTTAGGCTCCTTTCGGCAGCTTCGCCGTCACCTCGATCTCGATCCGCATCGCCGGCGTGGCGAGGCCGGCATGGATCAGCGTCGAGGTCGGCCGGGCGCGGCCAAGATGGCGCTTGAACACGGGCCAGCAGGGCGGCCAGTCGGCCGGGTTCGGGACGATCGTGAGCACGCGCACCACATCGTCGAGGCTCGCCCCGGCCTCGGCCAGAGCGCGGGCGATGTTGGCGAAGCACTGCTCAGCCTGGGCCACCACATCGTCGGCGATCGTCATGGTGGTGTAATCATAGCCTGTGGTGCCGGAGACCCAGACGTAGTCGCCGTCCACCACGGCGCGAGAATAGCCCACCTCCTCCTCGAACCGGGAGCCTGAGGAGATCCACTTGCGCATCGCCGCCTTCCTCTTCGTCACGCAGCCGAGCTGTTCGGCGCCGGGTTCGAGCGGCCGTCGCCGACACGCGCCTCGGCGCCGCGCTCGGCCCAAGCCTCCCGTGGCGCCCGCCGTGAGCCGGGGATGGCGCAACGCGGCGGAGCCGGCAGCGGCATCAGCGGCGGGGCTGCGCCCTCACTCGAGCCCGTCATAGAAGTCGTTGCCCTTGTCGTCGATGACGATGAAGGCCGGGAAGTCCTTCACCTCGATCCGCCACACCGCCTCCATGCCGAGCTCGGGGAACTCGAGCACCTCCACCTTGGTGATGCAGTCCTTGGCGAGCCGCGCCGCCGGGCCGCCGACCGAGCCGAGATAGAAGCCGCCGTACCGGGCGCAGCTTTCGCGCACGGCACGCGAGCGGTTGCCCTTCGCGAGCATCACGAGCGACCCGCCCGCCTTCTGGAACTCGGGCACGTAGCTGTCCATCCGCCCCGCCGTGGTCGGGCCGAAGGAGCCGGTGACGTAGCCCGCCGGCGTCTTGGCGGGGCCGGCGTAATAGACGGGGTGATCCTTCATGTAGTCGGGCAGCGGCAGGCCGCGGTCGAGCCGCTCCTTCAGCCGCGCATGGGCGATGTCGCGCGCGACCACCATCGGGCCCGAGAGCATCACCCGCGTCTTGACGGGGAGCTTCGACAGCGCGGCGCGGATCTCGCTCATCGGCCGGGTGAGGTCGACGTGCACGCACTCGCCGCCGAGCTCGGCATCCGTCGTCTCGGGAAGGTATTTCGCCGGGTCGGTCTCGAGCTGTTCGAGGAACACGCCCTCCGGCGTGATCTTGGCGAGGATCTGCCGGTCGGCCGCGCAGGAGACGCCGATGCCGACGGGAAGAGAGGCGCCGTGGCGGGGCAGGCGGATGACGCGGACGTCATGGCAGAAATACTTGCCGCCGAACTGCGCGCCGATGCCGAGGCGGCGGCTGATCTCGAGCACCTTCATCTCCGCCTCGAGATCGCGGAAGGCGTGGCCGGCGATCGAGCCCTGTGTGGGCAGGGCGTCGAGATACCGCGTCGAGGCGAGCTTGACGGTCTTCAGCGTCGCCTCGGCCGAGGTGCCGCCGATCACGATCGCGAGGTGGTAGGGCGGGCAGGCGGAGGTGCCGAGAGTCTTCAGCTTCGCCTCGAGGAACTCGTAGAGCCGCGCCTCGTTGAGCAGCGCCCGCGTCTCCTGGAACAGGAAGGTCTTGTTCGCGCTTCCCCCGCCCTTGGCCACGAACAGGAAGTGGAATTCCTCGGCATGCTCCTCGCCTGGTGCGGCCATGATGTCGAACTGGACGGGGAGGTTGTTGGCCGTGTTCACCTCCTCGAACATCGACAGCGGCGCCATCTGGCTGTAGCGGAGGTTCGTCTCGGTGAAGGTGCGCCACACCCCGCGCGAGAGCGCCTCCTCCTCGTTGCCTTCGACCCAGACGCGCTGCCCCTTCTTGCCGAACACGAGCGCGGTGCCGGTGTCCTGGCACATCGGCAGCACGCCGCCCGCGGCGATGTTGGCGTTCTTCAACAGTTCGAGCGCGACATAGCGATCGTTCGCCGAGGCCTCCGGGTCGTCGAGGATGGCGCGGAGCTGGGCGAGGTGCTGGGGGCGGAGCAGGTGCGAGACGTCGCGGAACGCCTGGAAGGCGAGTTCGGTGAGTGTCTCGGGCGCGATGGTGAGAACGCGGCGGCCCGCAGCCTCGATCGTCGCGACCCCGTCGAGGGCAAGCTTCCGCCACGGTGTCGCGGTCTCTCCAAGCGGGAACATCGGGCTGTAGAGGAAGGCGCCGGTTGCAGCGGCGCGCGCGGCGGGCGCGTTCATGCGCGGCTCCCTGTGTCAATTCCTGGCTCGCTCCGCTTATCGCATGGCCGGCCGTTCCCGGCCAGAAGCGGGCGGCCAACATCCCGCCCGCCCCGCGCGCCGCCTAGCCCTTGCCGGGCGGGCGCTTGCGGAAGGCGTCCAGGCTGACCACCTGCGGCCCCGTCTCCGCCGCGGCTGCGGGCGCCATGGGCGCGGCCTCCGCCTGCCGCGGCGCGGGCAGGCTCACCTTCGGGGCCGGGTCGGGCGTCTCGAAACGCAGGCCGAAGCGGACGGAGGGGTCGGCGAACTGGGTGACCGCCGACCAGGGGATGGAAAGGCGTGCCGGAACGCCGCCGAAATAGAGTGTGACCGAAAACTCGGCCTCCGTCGCCTCAAGATCGTCGAACTGGTGCTGCAGGACGATCGTCATCTCGCGCGGATACTGCGCGCGCAGACGCTCGGGCAGGACGACGCCGGGGCAGTCCGTCCGGAAGGTGATGTAGAAATGGTGATCCCCGGGCAGCCCCTCTGCGGCAACGCGGGCGAGCGCGAATCGCATAACGCCGCGCAGGCTCTCCTGGATCCAGCTCTCGTAGGGAAGAAGGCTATCCTTCAGCCCGGGTTCATCCTGCGCCATCCCGTGCCCGACCTCTCCAAGCACCCCTGTCCGCAAGGGAAACCCTACGTCGCGCGGCACCGCCCTGTCACGCCTCGGCAATGTCACCGACATGGGGAGGAGTGGGGGGCTTCTGTTGCCCGGTGCCCCCCGAACCGCGCTTACCCGATCAGATCAGGCAGCGAGCGCCATACGGCTGTTGTCGTTGGCACTTGTGGATTGGCCCGATGACGGCGGAACCGTGCCGGGCGAAAGGTACCTCTTTACCACGCGCGTCGAGCCTGTTTCGCCCCCTTAAGGCCCCCGCCGCAGGGGGAGATGATGGTGGAGGCGCCGGGCACTGCCCCCGGGTCCGCTACGCTTATTCCAGGCACCGTTTATCGCCATAGCCGGGTTGCCCCGGCAGCCCGGATTATAGGAAACGGGCGGGCCCGGCGGAAGGGGCGACGGACGCACGGGCGAGGCTCGGGCGCCGAGGCGGGGGAACCGACAGACGAGAAGGGAGGGCAGCGTATGGAGCTGACGGACGCGCAAGGGGCAGAGATCGGCGCAGCGCGCGCGGCCGAGGCGCGCACCCTGCGCCCGACGGTTCCTGCTCTCGAAGCGCTGCTCTACACGCCGCTTCCGGTGCTCGACCACGGTTTCCTTCGTGTGGTCGACTACATGGGCGATGACGCTGCGATTGTGCAGGCCGCGCGCGTCTCCTACGGCCGCGGCACGAAGCGGGTGCAGGACGATGCGGGGCTGATCCGCTACCTGATGCGCCATCGGCACTCGACCCCCTTCGAGATGGCCGAGATCAAGTGGCATGTGAAGCTGCCGATCTTCGTCGCGCGGCAGTGGATCCGCCACCGAACCGCCAACGTCAACGAGATCTCGGCACGCTACTCGGTGCTCGACCGCGAGTTCTACATCCCCGCGCGCGAGGCGCTCGCCGCCCAGAGCGCCGACAACCGCCAGGGCCGCGGCGCGCTGCTCGACGGGGAGGAGGCCGAAGAGGTGCTGCGTCTTCTGCGCGAGGACGCCGCCCGCTGCCACGACCACTACCTCTGGATGCTCAACGAGGGCGAGGATGGAGCCCGCGCCGACCCCTCACGGCGTGGGCTCGCGCGCGAGCTCGCGCGCATGAACCTCACGCTCAACACCTACACCCAGTGGTATTGGAAGACGGACCTCCACAACCTTCTGCACTTCCTGTCGCTTCGCGCCGATCCGCACGCCCAGTACGAGATCCGCGCCTATGCCGAGGTGATGCTTGAGGTCGTCAAGGCCTGGGTGCCGATCACCGCCCAGGCCTTCCTCGACTACCGGCTCGGAGCGGTGACCTTCTCGGCGCAGATGCTCGCGGCGCTCAAGCGCATGCTCGCCGGCGAGACGGTGACGGCCGAGAGCGCAGGGATGAGCCGGCGCGAGTGGCGCGAGTTCATGGCCGCTCTCGGGCGCGAGGCCTGAGGCGGTGATCCTCGTCTTCGGCTCGGTCAATCTCGACCTGATCGTGCCGGTGCCGAGCCTTCCCGCGCCTGGCGAGACGGTGCTCGGCGAGGGCTTGCGCAGCGAGCCGGGCGGCAAGGGGGCGAACCAGGCGGTCGCCGCCGCGCGCGACGGGGCGCGGGTTCGCTTCGCGGGCGCTGTGGGGGACGACTCCTTCGCCGCATCCGCCCTCGTGACGCTCCGCGAGGCCGGCGTCGACCTCTCCCTGCTTGCGACGGTTCCCGCTCCGACAGGGGTGGCGATGATCTGCGTCGATCCCGCCGGGCGCAACCAGATCGCCGTCGCTCCGGGCGCCAATCGTCTCGTAAGGGCGTCGCAGATCGCCGAGGACGATCTCGGCGCGGCGACGACGCTTCTCCTCCAGATGGAGGTCGACGCCGAGGAGACGGCGTTGCTGATCGCCCGCGCTCGTGCCCGCGGCGCGCGGATCGTTCTGAACCTCGCCCCGCCCCTGCCGCTTCCGCGCGAGGCGGTCGCCGCGGTCGATCTCCTCATCGTCAACGAGGGAGAGGCGGCGGCGCTCGCCTTGCGCCTCGGCACCGACGCCGCGCCGGCGGCGCTGCGCCGCGCTCTCGGCGGCCCAGACGTGATCCTGACGCGTGGCGAGAAGGGGGCGGTTGCGGCGACCGCCGCCGGCCTGATCGACCAGCCTGCCTTCGCCGTCGCCGCGTCAGACACCACCGCCGCCGGCGACACCTTCTCAGGCGTGCTCGCCGCCGCGCTCGACCGCGGGCAGGACCTCGCCTTGGCGCTGCGCCGTGCCGCCGCCGCCGCGGCGCTCGCCTGCACCCGGCCGGGCTCGCAGGGGAGCATTCCGGATGCCGCCGCGACCGAGGCTCTGCTCGCCCGCGGCGAGAATACCCCCGGGCTGCCCTGACCGATGCCGCACCACGCACCCGCCGCGCACAGGCTCTTCTCCGCCTGGGCGCTGATGGCAGAGGCCGGGCTGATCGCCTCGCTGACCCTTGCCTGGGTGGCTCCGCCGCTGCTCGCGGGCGCCGCCTCTGCGGTCGTCGTCGCGGCGCTCGACCGGCCCCTGGGCCTCTATTCGACGACGATTCTCGGGGCGGAGGCGGCGCGTCGGGCGAGCACCGCCTCGCACTTGGCCCAGACCCGAGCGGCGATGGCGCGGTAGATCCTCGCCTCCTCGCCGTCGGGCTGGGTGGCCGTGATCGGCGCTCCCTCGTCCGAGGTGGTGCGGATGTCAAGCCTGAGCGGGATCTCGCCGAGGAACTCGGTGCCGAGCCGTTCTGCCTCGCGGCGTGCACCGCCATGGCCGAAGATCTCGCTCCGGTGGCCGCAGTTCGGGCAGCAGAAATAGCTCATGTTCTCGATCAGCCCGAGCACCGGCACGTTGGTGCGCGCGAACATGGCGATGCCGCGGCGTGCGTCGATCAGCGCCACATCCTGCGGCGTGGAGACGATCACCGCGCCGGTCAGCGGCACGCGCTGGGCCATCGTCAGCTGGGCGTCGCCCGTGCCGGGCGGCATGTCCACCACCATGATGTCGAGCGGCCCCCAGAGCACCTGGGACATCATCTGCTCGAGCGCGCCCATCACCATCGGCCCGCGCCAGATCATCGGCGTCTCCTCCTCGACGAGGAAGCCGATCGACATGACCTTGAGGCCCCATTTCTCCATCGGCGCGATCATCTGACCCGCCGCGTGCGGCCGGCCCCGCACGCCCAGCATGCGCGGCATCGACGGCCCGTAGATGTCGGCATCGAGCAGGCCGACGGCGAGGCCCGATTGGGCGAGCGCGATCGCGAGATTCGCTGCCGTCGTGCTCTTGCCCACCCCGCCCTTGCCCGAGGCGACGGCGACGATGGCGCGGCAGGTGCCGAGGAGCTGCGGGCCCTTGCCTCGCCCCGCCGCCGCGTCCGCCGCCCGGGCGCCGGCGGTCTGCCCCTGTGGCGTCGGGTCGCCGCGGTGGGCGGTGAGCACGACGGTCGTGTTGAGCACGCCGGGCAGGGCGGAGACCGCCGCCTCGGCCGCCTTGCGCAGCGGTTCGAGCGCTGCGGCGCGCTCGCGCGGCACCTCGAGAGCGAAGGAGACGAGCCCGCCGCGTATCGTGAGGCCCTGCACCATCCCGAGCGAGACGATGTCGGCGCCGCGTTCGGGGTCGCGCAGGCGGGCGAGCGCCGCCATCACTGTCTCGGGCGTCACTGCAGTCATCTCTTGAAAACCCCTCCGGACTGGACGATATCCGGGCGGCCGGTGGGTTGGCACCCGACGGCGCCTTGGCGCGACCAGTGGGTCGCGCTGCCGCCGTCCGATATGGGGCGCGGGTGAGGGGCTTCCAACAGCGAGAAGGCCGGGACACAGCACATGCCCTGGACGAACAACAGCGGGGGCGGCAGCCCCTGGGGCGGCGGCGGACGGCAGGGAGGGCCGTGGGGCGGCGGTGGCCCGCAGCTTCCGCAGGCGCCCAATCTCGACGAGCTGCTGCGCAAGGGGCAGGACTTCGTCCGCCGCTTCCTCCCGCACGGCTTCGGCGGCGGCAAAGGGCTTGCCATCATCGGCCTCGTGCTCGTGGGCATCTGGCTTCTCTCGGGCTTCTATCGCGTTCAGCCGGACGAGCAGGGCATCGTGCTCCGCTTCGGCGCGTTCAACCGCGTCACTGCGCCGGGGTTGAACTATGCCCTGCCCGCACCGATCGAGACCGTGCTCACCCCGCGGGTGACCCGCGTCAATCGGATCGAGGTCGGCTTCCGCAGCGGCGTCGATGGCGGCGTCGCGCGGGTCGGGCCGTTGCGTGATGTCATCGAGGAGAGCCTGATGCTCACCGGTGACGAGAACATCATCGACATCGACTTCTCGGTGCTGTGGCGCATCTCGAACGCCCCCGATTTCCTCTTCAACATCCGCAATCCCGAACAGACGCTCAAATCGGCCGCCGAGAGCGTGATGCGCGAGGTGATCGGCCGCACACCGATCCAACGCGCGCTGACCGAGGCGCGCGCCCAGATCGAGCAGGCGGTGCGCACCGGCACCCAGGCGATCATGGACCAGTACGGGGCCGGGATCGAGGTGACGCAGATCCAGCTCCAGAAGGTTGACCCGCCGGCGGCGGTGATCGACGCCTTCCGCGACGTGCAGCGCGCCAACGCCGACCGTGAGCGTCTGCGCAACGAGGCCGAGGCGTTCCGCAACGACATCATCCCGCGCGCCCGAGGCGAGGCCGAGCGTCTCGTTCAGGAGGCACAGGGCGAGCGCGAGGCGCGGATCGCCCGCGCCAACGGCGAGGCGCAGCGCTTCATCGCCGTGCTCTCCGCCTACAGCGAGGCGCGCGATGTCACCCGCCTGCGCCTCTATCTCGAGACGATGGAGGAGGTGCTCCGCCGGAGCCCGACCATCGTCGTCGATGACAAGGTGCAGAACGTGGTTCCGTTCCTTCCCTTGAACGACCTCAATCGCGGCGCCGCGCGGCAGGCAGCCGGCCTCGGTGACAAGCCGATGCCGATCCCCGCCGCCCCTGCTACCCCCGCCGCCCGTGCCAGCGGAGTGACGCGATGAACCAGAAGGCGATCATCGGCGGCGTCATCGGCCTCGCGGTCGTCGGCGTCGTCCTGTTCTCGACCCTGTTCACGGTGCACCAGACGCAGCAGGTGCTGGTGCTTCAGTTCGGCAAGCCGGTGCGCGTGATCACCGAACCGGGGCTGAACGCGAAGTTGCCGATCGTCCAGAACACGCTCAGCTTCGACAAGCGCCTGCTCGATTACGACATGCCGGGCGAGGAGGTGATCCTCGGCGACCAGCGTCGACTGATCGTCGATGCCTTCACGCGCTTCCGCATCGTCGACCCGCTGCAGTACTACCAGACGGTCGGTGTCGGCGATAACGCCATCCGGGCGCGGCTGTCGTCGATCGTCACCTCGGCGCTGAGGCGCGTGCTCGGCAACGAGCCTCTGCTCGCCGTCCTGTCGGCCGACCGCGGCCGAATCATGGCCGACATCCGCACCCAGGTGAACAACGAGGCGCGTCGCTTCGGCATCGAGATCGAGGATGTGCGAATCCGCCGCGCCGACCTGCCGGAGGAGAACACCCAGGCGATCCTGAACCGGATGCAGTCCGAGCGCGAGCGCGTCGCCCGCGAGGCTCGAGCCGAAGGCGCCGAGGTCGCGGCCCGCGTCCGAGCGAGTGCGGAGCGCGAGCGGACCGTAATCCTCGCCGAGGCCCAGGCGCAGGCCGACATCCTGCGCGGCCAGGGCGAGCAGGAGAGCATCCGGATCCTCGCCGAGGCGTTCCAGCGCGACATCCAGTTCTTCGCCTTCTGGCGGAGCATGCAGGCCTATCGCGAGGCGTTCGGCGAAGGCTCCGAGGGTGGCCGACTCGTGCTGACGCCGGACAGCGAGTTCTTCCGCTTCTTCAAGGATATCCCGCAGGACGTCCGGGCCGCCGGGGTGCGCTGAGGCACTCCTCCGGTCGCGGCGGTCCTTGTCCGTCGCCCTGCTGCTTGCGGCCCTCGGCCTCGTGATCGCGGCCGAGGGCCTGCTCTATGCGGCCTTCCCCGCACAGGTGCGCCGGGCGCTCGCGGCGCTCCTCTCCCTCGAGGACGGCGCGCTGCGCGCCGTCGGCGTCGCCGCCGCGACACTCGGTCTCCTCATCGTCGCGCTGGCGTCGCTGCTCGTCTGACGACGGAGCGGTCCGCGTCGGGACGGCGCAGGCGTAGGCCCCGCGGGGGAGACACGCGCGCCGGCCGCGCTCTGCCGAGGTCAGACGCGTGGCGTCCAGGCCGGCTGGCGAGACGTGACGCCGATCCTGCCGGCTCGATCGCCGCTGACCGAGCCTGCTCCTCCCGGCCGTGGCGCGCGGCAGAGTCGGAGGCGCTCGCGATCGTCCGCCCGATCGCCCAGGGGATGCGTCAGGCAACGCCCCGCTCCCTTCCTGACCGTCAGCGCGCTACCTCCCCGATCGTCGCACGCGCCGGCCGGAAGCGCCGAAGACGCAAGGCGTTCGTCACGACGAACACGCTGGAGAGCCCCATCGCCGCGGCCGCGAAGATGGGAGAGAGCAGCGGGCCGCCGAACGGCCACAGCACCCCGGCGGCGACCGGGATCAGGGCAGCGTTGTAGCCAAAGGCCCAAGCCAGATTCTGGCCTATGTTGCGAAGCGTCGCGCGGCTGAGCGCGACCGCTGTCACGACCGCCCGCAGGTCTCCGCTCATCAGCACAACCTCGGCACTCTCGATCGCGACATCCGTCCCCGTGCCCACCGCAAGCCCGACATCGGCAGAGGCGAGGACCGGGGCATCGTTGAGTCCGTCGCCGACGAAGGCCACCGTCCGCCCTCCCGACCGGAGCGCCGCGATGGCCTCGACCTTGCCCTCGGGCGGTACCTCGGCGACGACGTCGACGATCCCGAGGCTTTCCGCGATCGCCTCCGCCGCCTTGCGGTTATCGCCCGTCACCATCGCGATTCGGAGGCCCATCCCGCGCAGCGCCGAGAGCGCCGCCGGCGCCGAGGGCTTCACGGGATCGGCGACCGCGATCGCGGCGACGCAGCGATCGCCGTCCGCGACGAGGAGCGGCGTCCTGCCCTTGCGTGCGAGCAGAAGCGCGGCCTCGGCCAGCGGGCCCGGGTCGATGCCCAGGCGTTCGAGGTGGCGCGCCGAGCCGACGGCCACGCGACGCCCAGCGACCTCGGCGACGGCCCCGAAGCCTGGAACGGACTCGAAACGCTCTGCTTCGGCAACGGCAAGGCCGCGGGCCGAGGCGGCGGCGACGATCGCGCGCGCGATCGGGTGTTCCGACCGCGCCTCGACGGCGGCGGCGAGCGCGAGCACCGCGGCTTCCTCCTCGCCCGGCGCGACGACGAGATCGGTCACCTCCGGCCTGCCCTCGGTCAGCGTGCCGGTCTTGTCGAACGCCATCACCGCGACGGAGGCGAGCGACTGGAGCGCCTCGCCCCTGCGGAACAGAACGCCGAGCTCGCCGGCCCGGCCGGTTGCGACCATGATCGAGGTCGGCGTGGCAAGCCCCATCGCACAGGGGCAGGCGATGATCAGAACCGCGACCGCGTTGACGAGGGCGAAGGTGAGCGAGGGCTCGGGCCCGGCGACAAGCCAGACGAGGAAGGTCACCGCGGCGATGGCGAGAACGGCGGGAACGAACCAGGCGGTCACCCGGTCGACCAGCGCCTGGATCGGCAGCTTGCCGGCCTGCGCCTCCTCGACCATGCGGACGATCCGCGCAAGCACCGTGTCCGCGCCCACGGCCGTGGCACGAACCCTGAGGCTGCCGGTTCCGTTCACGGTGCCGCCGCTGACGCGCACGCCAGGGTGTTTCGGCACCGGCACGGGCTCGCCGGTGATCATCGATTCGTCGACGAACGAGGCGCCCTCGATCACCTCGCCGTCTGCAGGCAGGCGCTCGCCCGGGCGGACGAGGAAGATGTCACCGGCGACGAGCTCTTCAGCCGGGATCTCGCGTTCCTCGCCGTCGCGCAGCACGCGCGCGGTCGGCGGCTGCAGGCTGACGAGTTTACGGATCGCCTCCGAGGTCCTGCTCCGGCTGCGCGCCTCGAGCCAGCGGCCGAACAGGATCAGGGCGACGATCACCGCAGCCGCCTCGAAGTACACGTGCTGGGCGCCTTCGGGAAGGAGCGAGGGCGCGAAGGTCGCGACCGTCGAGTAGGCGAACGCCGCACTGGTGCCGAGGGCGACGAGCGCGTTCATGTCCGGCGCACCGCGCCACAGCGCGCGCCACCCCGCCTGCTGGATGCGCCGCCCGGGCCAGGCCATCACGGCGGCGGCGAGCAGGAACTGGAGCTTCCAGGAGAGGGCGATCCCGATCGTTTCGTCAATGACATGGTGGACCGCCGACGAGAGATGCGCGCCCATCTCGAGCACGGCGAGCGGCAAGGCGAGCACCGCGGCGATGATGGCATCGCGTCTGAGGCCTCTCTCCTCGGCACGCTCGGCGCTGCGAGCGCGCTCGGCCTGCGCTGCCGGTGCGTCGGCCCCGATCCGCACCGCCCCGTACCCCGCGGCGCTGACCGCTGCCTCGAGGCTCCCGGGCGGAAGGCTCGCAAGATGCGCCACGCGGGCGCGGCCGGTCGCGAGATTGACCGTGGCCTCGCTCACTCCTGGCACCGCCCTGAGCGCGCGCTCGACACGGCCCACACAGGAAGCGCAGCTCATCCCCTCGATCGCGAGATCGGTCACCGTGGTCGGAACGGCATAGCCGGCGCGGACGATCGCCTCGACCACGGCGGCGGCATTCGGCTGGCCCGCGAAGCGGACGGCTGCACGCTGCGTCGCGAGGTTGACCGAGACGGACCTGACCCCCGGAACGGCGGCGATCGCGCGCTCGACGCGGCCGATGCAGGAGGCGCAGCTCATGCCCTCGATCGGCACCACGAGCATGGGCTCTGCGTCACGGGGGGCGGGCGCCATCCCACCCGCGTCGGAAGCGTTCATCGCCGACGGTCCCGAGGCCGGGGCCGTGGCCAAGCAACGCGCCGCAGGCATGCGCCGTGTATCCTCGGGGCGGCGAGACGTGTGCCCTGTCGCCGGGGCGGCTGCATGCCCTGTCTAAACCCTCCTCTGCCCTCCGGGTCAAGCAGCCGCAACCCGGCCGGGCGTGCCGCGAGGGCGTCAGAGATCGCCCAACAGGCGCGGCAGGAACAGCGCGACCTCCGGCACGAAGGCGACGAGGAGGAGCGCCGCGGCCATCGCCGCGACGAACCACACCACCCACGGCACCGTACTCTCAATCGAACAGCCTGCCACCTTGCAGGTGACCATCAGGTTCACCGCCATCGGCGGCGTGAAGGCGCCGATCGCGATGTTCATCGTCAGCATGATGCCGAACCAGGTGAGGTCCCAGCCGAAGCTGCGGGCGATCGGCACAAGGATCGGCAAAAAGACGAGAAAGATCGAGATCGCGTCGATCAGCATGCCAGCGACCAGGATGAGCAGGTTGATCGCAAGCAGCATCCCGACCTCCCCTGGCGCGAGGCTGATCAGGGCGCGGGCGAGCGAGTCGAAGGCGCCGACGGTCGCCCCAGCATGGGCGAAGATCGAGGCAGCCGCGACGATCATCAGAACCACGGCCGAGATCTCGCCGGCGTCGCGGAACACCGCGTAGAGCGAGGCGGGCGTGAGGGTTCGGTACACGACGAGGCCGACGAACAGCCCGTAGGCGACCGCGACGACGGCCGCCTCGGTCGGGGTGAACAGGCCGGAGCGGAGCCCGCCGAGGATGACGATCGGCGCGGCGAGGCCCCAGGCCGCGTCGCGGAAGGCCTGGCCGAGGCCCTCGCGCTGCGTCTCGGGGCCCGGCACCCCGAAGCTGTGCACGCGGGCGAGCGCGATGGCGGGCAGCATCAGCGCGAGCCCGCACAGGAGCCCAGGCACGAGACCGCCCACGAACAGCGCCGGCACCGACACGCCCGGGACGAACACGGAATAGACGATGAAGGGGATGGAGGGCGGGATCAGCACGGCGGTGGAGCCCGCGGCCGCGATCACGCTCGCGCAATAGGGGCGCGGGTAACCCTGCTTCAGCATCGAGGGCAGCATCACGGAGGCGACGGCGGCCGCATCAGCGGCACCTGAGCCGGAGATCCCGCCGAGCAGCATGCAGACGAGGATCGCGACGAGGCCGAGCCCGCCATGCCGCGCGCCGATCAGCGCCGCAGCGAAGCGCACGAGCCGTTCGGCCACGCCGGACTTCTCGAACACCATGCCTGCGAGCACGAACATCGGGAGCGCGAGCAGGGGATACTTCGCGATCCCGGTCCAGATGTTCGTCGGCAGGGCCATGATGCCCAAAGCCTCGACGAGCAGCACGACCGTGCCCGAAAGCCCGAGCGAGACGGCGACCGGGACGCCGAGGAGCAGCATCCCGAAGAACAGGCCGAGCAGGATCAGCGAGCCTTCGAGGGCCATGCCGGGTCGGCCGGCTCAGATGCTTCGCCTTGCCCGTGCCACCCGCACGAGCCGCCCGAGGATTCGCAGAGAGATCAGCGCGGCGATCACCGGCAGCGTGACCGTATACTGCCACTGCGGCACGCCGAGCCCGGGAGAGAGGACCTCGAAGCGGTACTCGTCCCAGGCAAGCCGCGCGCCGTACCACGTCACGAGCGAAAAGAGCAGAAGCGAGGCGCCGAGCACCACGAGCTCGAGTCGGCGCTGCACGGCGGGCCGGAGCTTCTCGACGAAATAGGTCATGCGGATGTGCCAGTCGGCGGCGAACGCGGCCGAGGCGCCGAGCAGGGTGAGCACCACCATCAGCGCCACCGAGTATTCCTCGGTGAAGGCGAAGGAGCGGTCGGTGAAGTAGCGGACGAGCACGTTGGCGAAGGTGATGGCGGCGAGCACCGCCATCAGGAGAGCCACCGCCGCCCCTTCGAGCGTGACCGGCAGCCGCGGCGGGGCTTCGCCGAGCTTGAGCCCGGGCTGCCGCTCGGGGGGCTCGCTCACCGCCACCCGAGGCGCACCGAGCGAGCCGTGCGGGGGAGGCGGCGCGCGGTCACGCGCTCGCGGCGACGGCGGCCTGCGCCTTGCGCGCGAGCTCGGCGCCCACCTGCGCCGCCCACTTGTCGAACACGGGCTTCGTCGCCTCGGCGAAGGCGCGCTTCTCCTCGAGCGTCAGTGCGACGACCTCGACACCCCGACGGGCGAGCTCGTCGAGCGAGGAACGATCGCCGTCGAAGCCGAGCCCCTTGCGCGCGGCGGCGATCTGACGCTTTGCCGCCTCGCGGGCGCTCTCGGCGACGATCTCCTGGTCCGCCCGGCTGAAGCTGTCCCACACGGGCTTCGCGACGTGGAAGATCCCCGCGTCCGCGACGTAGTTCCAGATCGTCAGGTGCTTCTGGGCGAGCGTGTCCATGCGGAAGGCGAGAAACAGGTTGATCGGGTTCTCCTGCCCATCGACCGCGCCGGTCGAGAGCGCGGGCTGGAGGTCGGCGAAGGACATCTGCACCGGGTTGGCGCCGAGTTGGGTGTAGATGTCGCTGAAGATCGCTCCGGCCGCGAAACGGATCTTCATCCCCCGCAGGTCGGCCGGGCGACGGATCGGCCGCTTGCTGTTGGAGAGCTCGCGGAAGCCGTTCTCGCCCCACGCAAGCGGCACAACATCCCGGGTGGCGAGCACGCGGAACAGGTCCCTCCCGACCTCGCCGTTGATCAGCGCATCGAAGGCGGCAGGCCCGGGCATCAGAAACGGCAGCGAAAAGAGGTTCATCTCGCGGATCTGCGGCGAGAGGTTGATGGTGGAGGAGACGCAGAAGTCGATCACGCCCTGGCGCATCGCCACGAGCTCGCGCGTCTGGTCGCCGCCGACGAGCTGGCTGCCCGGATAGACCTTGACGTTGATCCGCCCGCCGGTGCGCTGGGTGACGAGCTCGGCCCACTCGAAGGCGCTGGCGGAGAGCGGGATCGGCCGGTTGCCGACGACCGAGAGCTTGTACTCGCTCTTCAGCGATTGGGCGCGCGACACCCAAGGCGCGGCGAGCGGCGCGGCGGCGGCGGCGATCAGGATCGAGCGTCGGGCGAATGGCGTGCGCATGGCGTCCCCCTCCTTCGCCGCCTTGGCGCGGCGGCGTTGCAATTCTGGCTTCCGGCGGCGGAAGCCAGTGTCGGGCGAGAGCATGTGGGAGAGGCGCCCCCGCGGCAAGAGCGTTGGAAGACGCGAACGGGCCGGAGGCGGGGGCGGGCGGCCCTTTCCGGGTGGCGGCCGCGGGTGTGGGGGAGCAACCGCTCAGGGCATGACGGCGACGCGCAGGGCGTTCGTGCTTCCCGAGGCGCCGAAGGGCACGCCCGCGACCACGACGAGCTCCTCCCCCTGCCGCAGGAACCCCTCCTGGCCGGCGATGCGGAGGCTCTTCGAGACCGTCTCGGTCATGGAATGGACATCCGCAGTCACCACGGGGTGCACGCCCCAGACGACGGTGAGCCGCCGTGCCGTCTCGATCCGCGGCGTGAGCCCGAGGATCGGCGCCTCGGGCCGCTCGCGCCCCATGCGCAGGGCGGTCGCACCGCTCATCGTGAAGGTCGCAATCGCCTTCGCCCCGATCGTCGCGGCGACCTGGCGTGCGGCAGCGGCGATCGCATCGGCCGTCGAGCGCTCGGGCGGGTTGCGCGTCGCCTCGACGATCTCGCGCCAGGTCGGGTCAGCCTCCACGCGGGCGACGATCCGGTCCATCATCGCCACCGCCTCGCGCGGGAAGGCGCCGGCGGCGCTCTCGGCCGAGAGCATCACCGCATCCGCCCCGTCGAACACGGCGGTCGCGACGTCGGAGGCCTCGGCGCGCGTCGGGGTGGGCGCCGAGATCATGCTCTCGAGCATCTGTGTCGCCACCACCACCGGCTTGCCCGCGCGACGGCAGGCCTTGACGATCCGCTTCTGGGCAAGCGGCACCGCCTCGGGCGGCAGCTCGACGCCGAGATCGCCGCGCGCGACCATCACGCAGTCGGCGAGCGCGACGATCTCGTCGAGCGCCTCGAGCGCCGAGGGCTTCTCGAGCTTCGCCATGATCCAGGCGCGGCCGTCGACGAGCCGTTTCGCCTGCGCGACGTCCTCCGGCTTCTGCACGAAGGAGAGGCCGACATACTCGATGCCGTGCTCGAGCGCGAAGGCGAGGTCGCGCCGGTCCTTCTCGGTCAGCGCCGGGATCGGCAGGGCGATGTCGGGCACGTTCACGCCCTTGCGGTCGGACACCTGGCCGCCGACGACCACTTCGGTCTCGAGATGATCGGGGCGCACGCGCGTCACACGCAGCCGCACCTTGCCGTCGTCGATCAGGAGGGTGGAACCGATGCGCGCGGCGGCGATGATCTCTGGGTGCGGCAGCGCAACCCGGGTGCGATCCCCCGGCACGGGGGAGAGGTCGAGGCGGAAGGTCTGGCCGGTCTGGAGCTGGACGCGGCCGCCGCCGAAGGTGCCGACGCGGAGCTTCGGCCCCTGCAGGTCGGCGAGCACGCCAATCGGCCGCCCCGCACGCTTCTCGATCGCGCGGATCGCAGTGAGACGCGCGAGATGCTCCTCATGCGTGCCATGGCTGAAGTTCAGCCGGAACACGTCGGCGCCGGCGAGGAACAGCGCCTCGATCACCTCCGGTGTCGAGGAGGCGGGGCCGAGGGTGGCGACGATCTTGGTGCGTCGATGGCGCCGGAGCGTGGGCTTCCGTCGCATCTCAGCCTCGCGCGGGCCCGAGCCGCGGCGCGCGGGGCAACGCTGATCGGAACGGAAGGGGATCGAGATCAGGCTGTACCGGAGGCGCTTCCGTCACGCGAGACGTCGGCCAGGGCGCCGCCCGATCGCGCAAGCAGGAAGCGCCGCTGCGGGCAAGCCCCGGGCGCGGCCTCGGGACGTCGGCGGCGATGTCGCGGCGCTCTCCGCCCATCGGCTCACGCCGCCTCGGCGAGGCTCTCGAACAGGGCCAAGCCGTCGGTCCCGCCCATCAGCGGATCGACGAGATCCTCAGGATGCGGCATCAGCCCGAGGATGCGGCGGTTCTCGGAGAAGATCCCGGCGATATTGCGCGCCGCCCCGTTCGGCGCCGCCGCCGGCAACGCCTCGCCGGCTTCGTTGACATAGCGGAACGCGACCAGACCCTCCCCCTCGAGCCGGTCGAGCACCGGCTCATCGGCGACGTAGTTGCCGTCGCCATGGGCGAGCGGGGCGCGGATGATCGCGCCCGGGGCGTAGCGGGCGGTAAAGGGCGTGTCGGTGCGCTCGACCCGCATCAGGCAGTCCATCGCGAGGAAGCGCAACGTGGCGTTGCGCAGCAGCGCGCCGGGGAGCAGCCCGGCCTCGCAGAGGATCTGGAAGCCGTTGCAGACGCCCAAGATCAGGCCGCCGCGCGCGGCATGGTCGGCCACCGCGCGCATGATCGGGGAGCGTGCGGCGATCGCGCCGCAGCGCAGATAGTCGCCATAGCTGAACCCGCCCGGCAGAACCACGAGGTCAAGCCCGGGCGGAAGCGCGGCGTCGCGGTGCCAGAGCATCACGGGGCGGCGGCCCGTGGCGCGCTCGAGCGCGATCGCCATGTCGCGCTCGCGGTTCGTTCCGGGGAACACGACGATGCCGGCGCGGAGAGCGCTCATGACGCGCCGCCCCCCTCCGCGGCGCCCGGAGCGGGCGCAAGCGGCGAGCGGCTCGCCTCGGAGCGTCCGATTCGCGGGCTCACCACCAGGTGCCGAGCCTCAGCCAGTGCATCGCGGCGAGCGTCACGAGCGTCGCGCCGACGGCGAGCGCCGCCGCATCGAACCACAGGCGAATAGCCGCCCGCTTGCGGGCGACGAAGCCCCCCGCGCGGAGCCTCTCCGCCTCGCGCCGGCGCAGCGCGAGCGCGATCACGACGGTGAGCACCAGGAAGACGAGGATCGAGGCCTTGGCCACCGCCGCCCTTCAGACGAGCTCGACGCGGAAGCTTTCAATGACGCTGTTGGCGAGCAGCTTCCGCGCCATCTCCTCGGCGGTGGCCCGAGCCTTCGCCGGGTCTGCCTCGGCGAGCGTCAGCTCGATCACCTTGCCCGCCCGAACCTCCTCGACCCCTGTGAAGCCGAGCGTTCCGAGGGCGTGCGCAATCGCCCGCCCCTCTGGGTCGAGAACGCCCGATTTGGGCATGACCGTCACGCGCGCCTTCGTCACCGCGAGGCACTCCCAGGGGCGGGGCGCGTCACTGCATCGTCTCCGGGCCCTTGAGGTCGCGCATCCCCGCCTCGGGCAGGATCCCCAACCGCCGCGCCACCTCCTGGTAAGCCTCCTCGACCTTGCCGAGGTCGCGGCGAAACCGGTCCTTGTCGAGCTTCTCGTTCGTCTTGATGTCCCACAGCCGGCACGAATCGGGGGAGATCTCGTCGGCGAGCACGATCCGCATCTCGTCGTTCTCCCACAGCCGGCCGAACTCGAGCTTGAAGTCGACGAGCCGGATGCCGACGCCGAGGAAGAGGCCGGTGAGGAAGTCGTTCACCCGAAGCGACAGCGCCATGATGTCGTCGAGGTCCTGGACCGAGGCCCAGCCGAAGGCGGTGATATGCTCCTCGGCCACCATCGGGTCACCGAGCTGGTCGTTCTTGTAGTAGTACTCGACGATCGAGCGCGGCAGCGGCGTGCCCTCGGGGATGCCGAGGCGGGTGGAGAGGCTGCCTGCGGCGACGTTGCGAACCACCACCTCGAGCGGGATGATCTCGACTTCGCGGATCAGCTGCTCGCGCATGTTCAGGCGCCGGACGAAATGCGTCGGCACGCCGATCTCGGCAAGCCGGGTCATGATGAACTCGCTGATGCGGTTGTTCAGCACGCCCTTGCCGGTGATCACCCCCTTTTTCTGGGCGTTGAAGGCGGTGGCATCGTCCTTGAAATACTGCACGAGGGTGCCCGGTTCCGGCCCCTCGAACAGGATCTTCGCCTTGCCTTCGTAGAGCTGCCTGCGGCGCGCCATGGTCGGAAACACCCCTTCCCCGCTGCGCGAGGTCTTCTGTCGCATCGCGATATAGCACGCCCGCGCCTGCGGCCACAGCGGTGCCGCGGCCGGGAGACGGCGCTCGCGGCCGGCTCGACCGGGCGGGCTCAGCGCAGGGTTGACTGCACGATGTCGTGCACGAGCAGGCTGCCGGCCTGGGCGAGCACCACGGTGGTTCCCACCACCAGGACCTCGTAGCCCGGCCGGGCGACGAGCTGGGCGAGCAGCGAGGCGGGAGCGGCGCGCTTGGCGATCCCCGGCGGCAGCGGCTTGCCGCGGGCGACGTTGCGGGCGATGCCTGGGGGGAGGGGGCGAAGCGAGCCGGCGTTGGCGGCGAGCCAGGCGCTGATCCGCGCCTGCTCGGCCGCGGTGAAGGCGACCGTCACCTGGCCCGGCCGGGGCGAGGGCTGGCCCTGCGGCAGGCCCGGGATCGCCTGGCCGTAGCCCTGTCCGCGCCCGGGCGGCGGCTGCGCCTCGGCAAGCGAGGGGCAGAGCAGCGCAACGAGAAGCGCCCGCCGGAACGACACGATCATACCCTAACACTCGCCCCGATCCGCCGCTTACGCAAGTCGGCCATCCGCGGCGCGATCGGAGCGCCTGAGGACGACGGTGCAGACCGCGCCGGCTTCTGCTAGAGGAGGCGCGGAATGGAAGGCGCATGCCGCGGGGGAGGTGCGATGAGCACGGACGCTTTCGCCGAGCGCGAGAGGGGCTTCGAGGCGAAGTTCAAGCTGGATCAGGAGCAGGAGTTCCGCGCCCAGGCGCGGCGCAACCGCCTGTTCGGCCTGTGGGCGGCACAGCGGCTCGGCAAGAGCGGGGCGGAGGCCGAGGAGTATGCGCGGAGCGTCGTGACGGCCGACTTGAAGAAGCCCGGTCACGAGGACGTTCTCGAGAAGGTCGCGGCCGACCTCCTCGCCGCCGGTCAGGCGCCGTCGATGGACGAGCTGCGCGCCGTCTATGACGAGGCGCTCGCCACCGCGCGTCAGCAGGTGGCGGCGGAAGGTCCGAAGGCCTGACTCGGCTGGCCCGGCTCTGCGTCCGGTCGGGAGACGGTCGCCGGCCCGGCGCGGTCGCCGCGGCCCCCTCACCGCTTCCCGCCGCACCGGAGGCCGGTGTCACGTCTGCCCGGCCGACTGACTGCACTCGCGGCGATATCGAGCCGCACGATCGCACCCTCGCCGTCGGGGCAGCCGAGAGGGGCGCCCGGGCTCTCCCGCGCTGCCGCCCGGCCCCTCAGCCGCCATCGACGTCGCCCGGGCGCTCCTCGTCGTCGCCGAACACGCGGGCGAGCACGGTATCGACATGGCGCAGATGCAGCCTCGGGTCCATCGCCCGGTCGATCGCCGCGGCGTCGAGATACGCCGTCACCTCCGGGTCGGCGAGCAGGTGGTCGCGGAACGTGCGCGCCCCCTCCGTGCCGAGCGCGGCCCAGGTCGCCATCGCATTGCGCTGGACCGCGGCGTAGGCCGCCTCGCGGCTCATCCCGGCCTGGGTGAGCGCGAGCAGCACCTCGCCCGAATGCACCACGCCGCCGAGCGCCTCGAGATTGGCCGCCATCCGCTCCGGATAGATCACGAGCGTCTCGATCATCCCGGCAAGACGCTGCAGGGCGAAGTCGAGAGCGATCGTCGCATCCGGCGCGATCACGCGCTCGACCGAGGAGTGCGAGATGTCACGCTCGTGCCAGAGAGCGACGTTCTCGAGCGCCGGCACCACCATTCCCCGCACGAGCCGCGCGAGCCCCGTGAGGTTCTCCGACAGCACCGGGTTGCGCTTGTGCGGCATCGCCGAGGAGCCCTTCTGGCCCGGGTGGAAGTATTCCTCCGCCTCGCGCACCTCCGACCGCTGCAGGTGCCGGATCTCGATCGCGAGCCGCTCGATGCCGGCGGCGATCACCGCAAGCACGGCGAAGACCATCGCATGCCGGTCACGCGGGATCACCTGGGTCGAGACCGGCTCGACCGCGAGGCCGAGGCGGGCAGCGACGAAGGCCTCGATCGAGGGATCGACATGGGCGAAGGTGCCGACGGCGCCGGAGATGGCGCAGGTGCCAATCTCGCGCCGCGCCGCGGCGAGCCGCTCGCGCCCGCGCGCGAACTCGGCCCAGTGGCCGGCGAGCTTCAGCCCGAACGAGGTCGGCTCGGCGTGGATGCCGTGGCTTCTGCCGATCGTCACGGTATGGCGATGTTCGAGCGCGCGCGCCTTGAGCGCGTCGAGAAGCCGCGCCAGCCCCCGGTCGATCAGGTCGAGCGCCTGGGTGAACTGAACGGCAAGCGTCGTATCGAGCACGTCGGAGGAGGTGAGCCCCTGGTGCAGGAACCGCGCCTCCGGCCCGATCCCCTCGCCGAGCCAGGTGAGGAAGGCGATCACGTCATGCCGCACCTCCGCCTCGATCGCGTCGATCCGGGCGAGGTCGGCTTCCGTCATCGACGCGACCCGCGGGCCGCCCTTCTCGCGGATCGCCCGCGCTGCCTCGCGGGGGATCTGGCCAAGCTCGCCCTGCCGTTCGGCCACCAGGGCCTCGATCTCGAACCAGATCCGGTAGCGGTTCCGGGGCTCCCAGATCGCTGCCATCTCCGGGCGGCTGTAGCGTGGGATCATCGTCTGTCCTCGTGGCTTGCGCGGCGTGTGTGCGCCGCCCGGCGAGGGTTGACAAGCCGCCGCCCATCGCCCGCTATGACGGGCTGTTCCGCCCTCGCACACGGCAGCGCGTGATGGACCTCTCGATCTCCGGTTCCCAAATCTGGGCGCTTGTTGCCGTCATCGGCATCGACATCGCGCTTGCGGGAGACAATGCCGTCGTCGTCGGCATGGCGGCCGCCGGCCTGCCGCCGGAACAGCGCCGGCGCGCGATCATCCTCGGCATCGGCGCTGCCGCGCTCTTGCGCATCCTGTTCGCCCTGATGACGACGCAGCTGCTCGAGATCACCGAGCTCGTCTTCGTCGGCGGGCTCCTGCTCGTCTGGGTCTGCTGGAAGATGTACCAGGAGCTTCGCGGCGCGCGCGAGGCGGAGAGCAAGCATGCCGCGGAAGGCTTCAACGCGCAGCCGAAGACCTTCGCCCAGGCGATGTACCAGATCGTCATCGCCGACGTCTCGATGAGCCTCGACAACGTTCTCGCCGTGGCCGCGGCCTCCAAGGAGCACCCCTACATCATGGCCTTCGGCCTGCTTCTCTCGGTGGTGCTGATGGGGGTGGCGGCCTCCTATATTGCGCGGATGCTCGATCGGCACCGCTGGATCGGCTGGCTCGGTCTGGCGCTGATCGTCTATGTCTCGCTGAAGATGCTGTGGGAGGGCTGGCCGGGCGTGGCCCGCCATGTCGGGCTCTCGCCTGACCCGACGGTGATGATCTCGGTCGCGGGGGCCGCGATCCTGCTCTACGTGCTCGCCGATCTCCTGATCCTGCGGCGGCGGACACTGCCCTGAGCGGCGAAAGCGGCGCGGGACCAGGCCGACGATCGGATCGCCCGTGCCCGGCAAAGCTGGGGCCGGCGACGGTGTGCGCCGGGGCTGATCCGGGCGGCCGCGGCTCCCGGGCGCGAGGTGCCGGTCGACAGCGGCTAGAGAAGCCCCTCGCGCCGGAAGCTCATCCACCGCCCCATGCCGACGATCACATGGTCATGCAGTGCGAGGCCGAGCGCCTTCGCCGCCGACGCCAGCTCGCGCGTGAGTTCGATGTCGGCCCGGCTCGGCGTGGGGTCACCGGAGGGGTGGTTGTGCACGAGGATCAGCGCCGCCGCCTTGAGCTCGAGCGCGCGTTTGAGCACCTCGCGCGGATAGAGCGGCGTGTGGTTCACCGTCCCTCGCCCCTGCTGCTCGTCGGCGATCAGCCGGTTGCGGCTGTCGAGGAAGAGCGCCCGAACCTGCTCCACCGGCTCGCGCGCAAGTGAGGCGTGGAGATAGTCGAGCAGCCGGTCCCAGGAGGACAGGACCGGCCGCTCCGTGAGCTCGGCCTTCAGAAGGCGCAGGCTCGCCGCCTGGACGACCTTGAGCGCCGCCACCGCCGCATCGCCCATGCCGTCAACGGCGAGAAGCTCGCTTCGCGGCGCGGCGATTGCGGCGGCGAAACTGCCGAACCGGGCGATCAGCGCCTTCGCGAGCGGCTTGGTGTCCACCCGCGGCACGGCATAGAGCACCATTTCAAGCAGCTCGTAGTCGGCAAGAGCGTCGGGGCCGGCGGTGAAGAGCCGCTCGCGCATGCGCCGGCGGTGGTCGAGATGGCCGGGCTCGCTTCGCCCCTTCTGTGGGGGCGCTGCCGCGGGTTCGAACAGGTCGCCGCCCGCCACGCCCCCCTTGCGCCGCGGCATGGCCTCAGGCCCCGAACGGGGCGAAGCGCGGGTCCTTCCGTTCCGCCTCCGAGAGGGTGAACACCTCGACGCCTGTGGCGGTGACGCCGACGCAGTGCTCGAACTGCGCCGAGAGGCGCCGGTCGCGCGTCACCGCGGTCCAGCCGTCGTCAAGGATCTTCACCTCCGGCCGGCCGGCGTTGACCATCGGCTCGACGGTGAAGAACATCCCCTGGCGCAGCGTGATCCCCTCGCCGGGGCGGCCGAAGTGCAGGATGTTCGGCGCCTCGTGGAAGTTCCGGCCGAGCCCGTGGCCGCAGAAGTCGCGCACCACGGAGAAGCGATGCCGCTCGACATAGCTCTGGATCGCGAAGCCGACGTCGCCGAGCCTCGCCCCGGGGCGGATCGCGCGTATGCCCCGCCACATCGCCTCGTAGGTCACGTCCATCAAGCGCTTCGCTGCGCGCGAGGGCTCGCCGGCGGCGAACATGCGCGAGGTGTCGCCATGCCAGCCATCGAGGATCACGGTGACGTCGATGTTGATGATGTCTCCCTCCTCGAGCCGGCGCTCGCCCGGGATGCCGTGGCAGACGACATGGTTGACGGAGGTGCAGATCGACTTCGGGAAGCCCCGGTAGCCGAGCGGTGCGGGCACTGCCCCATGGGCGGTGATGAAGTCATGGCACAGCCGGTCGAGCTCCGCCGTGCTCACCCCTGGGCGGACATGCGGGGCGATCATGTCGAGGGTGGCGGCGGCGAGCCGGCCGGCGCGGCGCATCCCCTCGAAATCCTCGGGGTCATGCAGCACGATCCGGCGTGCCTCGGCCGTGCCACCCCCCGCGTCGCGCTCGAGCTGGTTCATGTCCTCTTCGCCTGAAGGCGATCGCCTAGCGCGGCGGCGGCGGTGGCGCAAGCCGAACCCTGCCCCGCAGCGTGCTCGACAGTGCCGAGCGCGTCGGCGAGCCGGAGCCGCGCGCTGCCCGGGGCGAGCGGCTTCGGCTGGCTCGCATGTGGCGCCCAGCCGGTGAGCGTCGCGACGACGAAGGGGATGGCGATCACGCCGCCGCGCGCGCCTTCCGCCAGACGCGCAACGGCGCGGCCGAGCACGGCACGCCGAAGCGAGGTGCGGTTCAGCGCGGCCACGGCATTGGTCTCGCCGAGAGCCCGCAGGTCGGCGAACAGGGCGAACGGGTCGCGATACTCGACCGTGATCGTCTCAACGTCGGCGACCGGCAGGGCGAAGCCCGCACGCTGCAGGAGTGCGGCGCAATCGCGGAGGTCGGCGAAGGGGGAGACGCGGGGCGAGGCGCCGCCCGTCACCTCGGCTTCGGCCGCGAGGAAGGCCTCTCGCACTGGAGCGAGCGTGCCCAAAGCCCACAGGGTCGCGAGGAACAGCCCATCGGGTTCGAGTGCCTGCCGTATCTGCAGAAGCGCGCCGGGGAGGTCGTTCACCCAGTGAAGCGAGAGATTCGACACCACGAGGTCGAACGAGCCCGGGGCGAAGGGCAGCGCCTCCTCGTCGGCCGCGACCGCACGCCCACACGAGGCCGCGGCACGCCGCGCCATTGCCGGGGCGGGATCGGCCGAGACGACGAAGGGGATGCCGCGGGCGCGGAGCAGGCGCGCCATCAGCCCGTGCCGGCCGCCGAGATCGAGCGCCCGGGTGAAGCGACGGGTGGTGTCGTCGAGCCGGTCGGCGAGCCGGGCGGCCGTCTCGGCGAGGATCGGCTCGGCCGACGCGACGAGCCGGGCGGCGCGCTCGCGCCGCTTCCGGTGCAGCTTCCGGTCGAACACCTCCATCACCGTGTTCATACCCGGCATGTGGGCCGGTTGCCCGCCGACGCCAAGCAGGGGCAGGATGCCCGATGACCGGAGCTAGGGGAGAGAAGAGGAATGAACGACACGACGATCCTTGCCGCGCGCGCAGCCGCGGTCGCGGCGACGGTGGAGCGCGTGCGCGGCATCGAGGCGCGCCTCGGCGTGACGCGCGAGTCGCTCGCCGCGATCATGGCGGAGCTCGAGGCGCTCGCCGCAGAGGCGCATCTGTTTCCGTCCACCGAATTCCCGCCGCCGCCCGAGGGCGAGAAGGGAAGCCGGCGCTATCTCCTGCACGAGGATCCGGACGGGCGCTTCGCCCTCTACCTCAACGCTCTCAACCCGGGCAACGAGACGAAGCCGCATGACCACACCACCTGGGCCGTGGTGGTCGCGGTCGAGGGCGAGGAGCTGAACAAGGTTTACGCCCGGACCGAGCGCGGCCTCGAGGTGGTGCGCGAGGTCGTGGTCCGGCCGGGCACGGGCATCGCGCTCATGCCCGAGGACATCCACTCGATCCACACAACGGGCACGGTGCCGACCCGCCACCTGCACATGTACGGGCTCGCGCTCGAGCGGCTCGATCAGCGCATGGCTTATGACCCGGCCACGGGGCAGGCGACGCCCTACAACGCCACCTTCATGAGGCCCACGGTGAACCGGCCCGCCTGATGCGCCGGATCACGCCGGCGGCGCTCAAGGCCGCGATCCGCGACGGGCGCGAGCTCGCGATCCTCGACGCGCGGGAGGAGGGAGAGTTCGGCTCGGGCCATCTCTTCTGGGCCTCGCCTCTGCCGCTGTCGCGCCTGCCGCTGATCGCGCGCGCTCTCGTGCCGAACCCGCGCGCGCGCATCGTCGTGACCGACGACGGGCGCGGCCTCGCCGAGCGTGCCGCCGCGGAGCTCGAAGCGATGGGCTTCGCCGACGTCTCGGTGCTCGAGGGCGGAACGCCGGCCTGGGAGCGGGCCGGCTATGTGCTGTTCTCGGGCGTCAACGTGCCGTCGAAGGCGTTCGGCGAGTGGGTCGAGCACCACTACGGCACCGAGAGCATCGACGCGCTTGAGCTCAAGGCGCTGATCGACCGCGGCGAGCGGCTCCTGATCCTCGACAGCCGCCCGTTCGAGGAGTTCACCCGGATGTCGATCCCCGGCGGGATCAACGTCCCGGGCGGCGAGCTCGCCTACCGGATCGCCGCGCTCGCTCCCGACCCCGAGACGCTGGTCGTCGTCAACTGCGCCGGCCGCACGCGCTCGATTCTCGGCGCCGAGAGCCTGCGTCGCTTCGGCATCCCGAACCGTGTGGTGGCGCTGCGCAACGGCACAATGGGCTGGGAGCTCGCGGGGCTTGCCTGCGCCCGCGGCGCGACAGCGCGCTACCGCGAAGGAACGCCGCCGGAGCTCGAGCAGGCTCTGGCCCGCGCCGAGGCGCTTCGGCGCCGGCACGGCGTCGGGCTTATCAACCGCGACACGCTGGCCGCCTGGCAACAGGACGGCACGCGCACGCTCTACCTTCTCGATGTGCGCGACCCGAGGGAGTACGAGGCGGGCCACCTCCCGGGCAGCCGGAGCGCCCCGGGCGGCCAGCTCGTGCAGGCGACCGATTCCTGGATCGCGGTGCGAAACGCGCGGATCGTTCTCATCGACGACACCGGCGTGCGGGCGCGGATGACGGCACAGTGGCTCGCGCAGATGGGCCATCGCGACATCCATGTTCTCGAGGGAGGGCTCGAGGGTCCGCTCGAGAGCGGGCCCTGGCAGCCGGAGGTGGCCCTGCCCGAGGTCGAGACCCTGCCGCTTCGCTCGGTCAAGGCGGCGCTCGAGGCCGGGGCGGGGAGGGTGGTCGATCTCGCCCGTTCGATCGCCTTTCGAGAGAGCCACATCCCGGGCGCTCTCTGGGGCGTGCGCACACGGCTCGATGCGCTTGCGGGGCGGCTTCCCGACCAGGGGCTTGTCGCCGTGACTTCGCCCGACGGCAATCGCCTTGCCGCGCTTGCGGTCGAGGAGCTTGAGGAGCTGACGGCGGCCCGCGTCGGCGTCCTCGAGGGGGGTGTCGCGGCCTGGGCGGCGGCCGGTCTCCCGCTCGCAGCCGACCGCACGAACCCGCCCGACGAGGCCTGCATCGACACCTATCTCCGCCCCTATGACCGGAACACGGGTGTGGAGGAGGCGATGCATGCCTACCTCTCCTGGGAGATCGATCTTGTGAAGGAGATCGCGCGCGATGGCGATGCCGGCTTCGGCTGAGCCGCGGTCGCAGCTCGCCCGGCTCGCGGGGGGGCTTCTGCGCCGGGCGGCGGATGTGCTCGTGCCGCCCGCCTGTTTCGCCTGCAGCGAGCCCGTGGCCGAGCAGGGGCTCCTGTGCCCGTCCTGCTTTCCTCGGCTCCGCCGCATCGGCCCGCCGCACTGCCGCTGCTGCGGCCTGCCTTTCGGCCATTCGGCCGAAGCCGTTGAGGCGGGGCTGTGCGCCTCCTGCCTCGAGTATCCGCCGTCCTTTGAGCGCGCGCGGGCGGCTTGGGTCTACGACGAGGCGTCGAAGCCGCTGCTGCTCGCGTTCAAGTATGGCGACCGGACCGAGCTCGCCCCCGCCTTCGCCCGAGCGATGGCGTCGGCCGGAGCGGCCCTCCTCGCCGAGGCGGACGTGATCGCGCCCGTGCCTCTGCACCGGCTGCGGCTGATCAGCCGGCGCTACAACCAGGCCGCCCTGCTCGCCCATGCGCTCGGGTCGATCACGGGCAAGCCGGTCGCGCCGGCGCTGCTTCGCCGCACGCGGCGGACCGCCCCGCTCGCCGATCTCTCGGCGGGAGCGCGACGCCGGGCGCTTGCGGGGGCGATCGCCGTGTCGGCGCGCTTCGCCGGCAGGCTGGGCGGGGCCCGCGTGCTTCTGATCGATGACGTTCTGACCTCAGGCGCGACGGCCAATGCCTGCTCGGAGGCGCTGCTCGCCGCCGGTGCCTCGGCGGTTGACGTGCTGACCGTGGCGCGCACGCCGGCGCCCAAGCCTGACGAGGCCCTTGACGCGGCGGACACAGCGGGCGACGTCCCGGGCAATGGCTGAGATCGAGATCTACACCACCGCCTGGTGCCCCTATTGCGCTGCGGCGAAGGCCCTGCTCGCGAAGAAGGGGGTGCCGTTCCGCGAGATCGACGCTCCGTCCGGTTCGGCGGCGCGCGCCGAGGCGATCACACGCTCGGGCGGCAGGACGACTGTTCCGCAGGTCTTCGTCGATGGCAAGCCGCTCGGCGGCTATGACGACCTCGCCGCGCTCGACCGTGCCGGCCGGCTCGACGCCCTCCTCGGCGTCGGCTGATCTTCACCGTGTGTTGGCACTCCCTTGCGCAGAGTGCCAGGGATGCCATCATCCAGTCATCGCCGGCGCGCAGGGCGGGTCCCGGCCGTCGCACGAGGGAACGGATGATCCACTACACTCTTCGCTGCCACGAAGGCCACACATTCGACGGCTGGTTCAAGGACAGCGCCACCTTCGAGAGGATGGCCGCGCGCGGGCTTGTCGAGTGCCCGAGCTGCGGTTCGAGGCGTGTCGAGCGGGCGCTGATGACGCCGGCGATCGGCTCCGGCGCGAAGGGCAGGGGCAGCACGGAGGCCGATCCGGGGCGCGGCCAGCCGGCTCAAGCGGCGGCGGCGAAGGCGGCCGCCGGGCCGATGCCCGCCGAGATAGTGGCGATGTTGCAGCGTCTTCGCGCCGAGATCGAGCGCAACTGCGACTATGTCGGCCCCCGGTTCGCCGAAGAAGCGCGGCGTATTCACGAGGGCGAGGCGGAACCGCGCGGGATCTACGGTGAGGCGACCCCGGAGGAGGCCGAGGCGCTCAGGGAAGACGGGATACGCTTCGAGACCATCCCCTGGGTGAAGCCGGCGGACGGCTGAGCCCGCGCCGCTGCGGCCGCGCCGAGCCGCGGCGCGCTCACCCCTGTGCCTTCTGTCGCGCGGCGGCGAGCAGCCCGGCGATCGAGCGGGCGAGCTCGCTCCGCGTGATCGGCTTCGGCAGGAAGGCGATGTCCTCCATCAGCGTCAGAGCCGGGTTCATCTCCCCGCCGACGAAGCCAGAGATCATCAGCACGGGCAGGTTCCTCCGCTGCTGCTTGGCCCAGAGGGCGAGCTCCTGGCCGGTCATGTCGCCGGGCATGACGACGTCGGTGACCATGATGTCGAAGCCCCCGGTGGCGAGATGGTCGCGCGCCGAGCGAGCATCGCCGCACTCCACCACCTGGGCGCCGAGGTCGCGCAGGGTTGCCGCCATAACGCCCCGGACGGTGGCGTCGTCATCGACGAGCAGGATCCGGGCGGTGATGTGCTCCGGCGTCTCCTCCGGCATCGGTGCCGGTTCATGGTCCTGCTCGGCCGAGAGCGGCAGGAACACCGAGACGCGGGTGCCGCGGCCCATCCGGCTCTCGATCCGCGCCGTGCCACCTGACTGGGTGGCGAAGCCGTAGACCATCGAGAGCCCGAGGCCCGTTCCGCGCCCCGGCTCCTTGGTGGTGAAGAAGGGCTCGAAGGCGCGCGCCATCACCTCCGGCCCCATGCCGCAGCCATTGTCCTCGACATCGATCACCGCGTACTCGCCCGCCGGCAGGTCCTCGGTCGCATCGGCCGGCGTGATGGCGCGCGCGCGCGTGCGCACCACGATCCGCCCCTGGCGCTGCATCCCGTCGCGGGCGTTCGAGACGAGGTTGATCAGGCACGCGTCGAGATGGGTCGGATCGACCCGCACCGGCAGGGCCGCCGGCGAGAGGTCGAGGACAAGCTCGTTGGCCTCTCCTGCCGCCTTGGCGAGCAGGGTTCGGCAGCGCTCCACCTGCCGGCCGACGTCGCAGGCGACGGGGAACAGCATCTGCTTGCGGGCAAAGGACAGGAGCTGGCCGGTGAGGTTGGAGCCGCGCTCAATCGTGCGCAGCATCAGATCCGTGGTCTCGCGCGCGCGGGGGTCATCGCGGAAGCGCAGCGCGAGCGCCTCTGTGCAGCCGAGCAGCACCGAGAGCAGGTTGTTGAAGTCGTGCGCCACGCCGCCGGTGAGCATGCCGACACTCTCGAGCTTTTGCGCGTGGTGCAGCCGGTCCTCCGCCTGGCGTCGGGCGGCATCGGCCTCGCCGAGGCTCTCAATCAGGGCGGCATGCGCCAGCGCCCCTTTGCGCAGCGACCGGGCGAGCCACCAGACGGCACCGGAGGCGACGAGCAGCACGCCGAGAATGACAAGGGCGAGGCTGTCATTGCCGGACGCGACTTCCTTGCGGTCGGCCGAGACCACGACCGCGATCGGCCAGCGGGCGAGCCGCTGCACGAGAACGAGCCGTGCGCTCGACCCTGGCCCCTCCTGGACGAGGCTGGTCGCGGCGTCCGCGCTGGGCGCAATCGCCTGGGCGATCCAGGAGGGATCGCTCATCGCCCGCCGTCCCGCCGTCGCGTCCTCCCGACCCGCGAGCTGCCAGCCGTCGACGTCGACCCAGGTAACGAGGAAGTCCCGGAAGGGCCGAACCGAGGCGTAGAAGCGCGAGAGATAATCGGCAGGCGTCGCAACGAGCACCGCTCCGGCCGGCCCTGCCGGCCCCGGGATGGCCACTGCCACGGACAACTGCATCGTGCCGGTGATCGGGCAGGAATAGGGGCGGACCAGCAGCGGCCCCGGCTCGCCGGCAAGGGCGCGCGCGAGCCCGTCTGCGCCGTCGAGGCGCACGGGCCCGGCGGGCAGCCCGGCCGAGTGCATCAGCACCAGCCCTGCGGCATCCGTCACCATCACCGAGGCGACCGCGTCGTGGCGGTCTGCGATCGCCGCGAGCCGGGCGGCGAGGCCCGGGTCGGTGGCGCGTTCGGCGACGCTCCGGCCGCTGCCCGGGTCGGCGAGGTCCTCGGCGAGCAGGCGCGCGATCTCGCCGTTGAGCTCGAGCACGCTCTCTGCGTGCCGGGCGGCCACTTCGAGCACGGTCAGAAGGCGCGTCTTCGCGTCCTCGACCGCGGCGTCGCGCAGATAGGCGATCGCCGCGCCTGCGAGCAGGATCGGCACCAGTGTGGCGACGAGGAGAAGCGCGACGGTGCGCTGGCCGAGCCGATGGGCCGAGGAGGAGACGTCCTCGAGAAGCACGTATCCGCCCAAAGGGCTTGTTCCCTTTTTGTTCCGTTCGGTGGGGTAAGGGGCCATGCTGTGCTGATCCTCGCGGGCGCCGTGGTGTGGGGGCCGAGCGGCCGCGATCCGGCCGTCGCGGCGCGTGCGCCGCGCTGCTGCGGCGGCCCGAGGACACTATACCCAATAGTAGGATGATATGCCTAGAGGCAATCGCGAGCGCCCGGCCCCCTCAGAGCCGAATCGCCGCCGCCAGATAGTTCACCGAGAGGTCGCGGGTCTCGACCCAGGCCGCGAAGGGAAGCCGGAGCGTCATCCCCGCCGTCGCCACCGGGCGGAACCCGGCCCCGCGAAGCTCGCGCCCGAGTTCGGCCGGGGTGACGAAGCGCCGCCAGTCATGCGTGCCGCGCGGCAGGATCCGCGCGATATACTCCGCCCCGACCTTGGCGAGGGCGAAGGAGCGGAGGGTTCGGTTGATCGTCGAGAGCGCGACGAGACCACCGGGCCGGGTGAGGGCGGCGAGCGCCGCGAGGAAGGCGCCGGTGTCGGCGACGTGTTCGATCACCTCGAGGGCGGTGACGACGTCGAACACCGCTCCCTCGTCGACCAGCGTCTCAGGCGGCGCGACCCGGTAGGTGACGGCAAGACCTTGCGCGGCGGCATGGGCGCGGGCGGCGGCGATCGCTTCCGCTGCGGCGTCGATCCCGGTCACCTCGGCGCCGGCGCGGGCGAAGGCCTCGGCCGCGAGCCCAGCGCCGCAGCCGACATCGAGCACGCGCGCGCCCGGCCAGGCGATGCCGGCCTCCGCCGCCCGTGCCATGACCCAGCGCGTCCTGAGCGGGTTCATCCGGTGCAGCGGCCGCATCGGCCCGTCCGGGTCCCACCAGCGGGCGGCGAGCGCGTCGAACCGCGCCACCTCCGCCGCCTCCACCGTGCCGCCCGCGCCACGCGCCATGCCGCGCCCCATTGCCGCCATACCCTCGGGCCTTTATGTGTCGCACGATTCGGCGCCCGCAACGCGCCAAGCCTTCCCGGTGTTCCCCGATGGCTCGTCTCGTGATGAAGTTCGGCGGCACCTCCGTCGCCGATCTCGACCGAATCCGCACCGTCGCCGCGCGCGTCAAGCGCGAGGTCGATGCCGGCCACGAAGTGGCCGTCGTGGTCTCCGCCATGGCCGGGGTGACGAACCAGCTCGTCGCCTGGTGCCAGGCGCTGTCGCCGCTGCACGACGCGCGGGAATACGACGCGGTGGTCGCGACCGGCGAGCAGGTCACCTCGGGGCTGACGGCGATTGCGCTGCAGGCGATCGGGGTCGATGCCCGCTCCTGGCAGGGCTGGCAGATCCCGGTGGCGACCGACGGGGCGCACGGCAAGGCGAGAGTGCAACGGATCGAGGGCGGGGAACTGATCCGCCGCATGCAGGCCGGGCAGGTGCCGGTGGTGGCCGGCTTCCAGGGGCTCGGCCCCGACAACCGCATCACCACCCTCGGCCGCGGCGGCTCCGACCTCTCCGCGGTCGCGCTCGCGTCCGCCCTCGAGGCCGACCGCTGCGACATCTTCACCGATGTCGACGGCGTGTACACGACCGACCCGCGGATCGTGCCGCGGGCGCGCAAGCTCGAGCGGATCGCCTACGAGGAGATGCTCGAGATGGCCTCGCTCGGCGCGAAGGTGTTGCAGACGCGCTCGGTCGAGCTTGCGATGAAGGAACGTGTGCGCGTCCAGGTGCTATCCTCCTTCGAGGACAAGCCGGGCACGCTCGTGGTCGATGAGGACGAGATCGTGGAGAAGGAACTGGTCAGCGGCATCGCCTATTCGCGCGACGAGGCCAAGGTGACGCTTCGCCGCGTGCCGGACCGGCCGGGCATCGCGGCCGCGGTGTTCGGCCCGCTCGCCGAGGCCAACGTCAATGTCGACATGATCGTGCAGAACGTCTCTGCCGACGGCACGACCGATCTCACCTTCACCGTCGGCAAGGCCGATCTCGCCCGCACCCTAGACACGCTCAGGGCGCGGTCGGGCGAGATCGGCTACGCGGAGGTTTCGGCCGATTCGGGCGTGGCCAAGATCTCGGTCGTCGGCATCGGCATGCGCAGCCATGCCGGGGTCGCCAACACCATGTTCCGGGCTCTCGCCGCGCGCGGCATCAACATCGAGGTGATCACCACCTCCGAGATCAAGATCTCGGTGCTGATCCGCGAGGACGCCACCGAGCTCGCGGTGCGCGCCCTGCACGCGGCCTACGGCCTCGACGCCGCCGGATGACGCGGGCGGAGGCACGCGCACGGCTTGACGCGCTCTGGCGCCGGGGAACCGCGTTCCTCGGCTCTGAGGTCGCGATCATGGGCGGGGCGATGAGCTGGGTCAGCGAGCGCAACCTCGTCTCCGCCATCTCCAACGCAGGCGGCTTCGGCGTGATCGCCTGCGGCTCGATGACGCCGCGCCAGCTCGATGACGAGATCGCCGCCACCCGCGCGCTCACCGCGAAGCCCTTCGGCGTGAACCTCATCACCATGCACCCCGAGCTCGACGAGCTGATCGGCGTCTGTCTCGCCCATGGCGTGAGCCATATCGTGCTCGCGGGCGGGTTGCCGCCCGGCGGCGCGATCCGGCGCGTCAAAGACGGCGGGGCGAAGCTGATCTGCTTCACGCCCGCCCTGTCGCTCGGGCGCAAGCTCGTCCGCTCCGGGGCCGATGCGCTCGTGATCGAAGGCTCGGAGGCGGGGGGGCATATCGGGCCTGTCAGCCTGACCGTGCTCGCCCAGGAAGTGCTGCCGCATCTGACAGAGGTTCCGGTGTTCGTCGCGGGGGGCATCGGCCGGGGCGAGGCGATCCTCTCCTTCCTCGAGATGGGCGCGGCGGGAGTGCAGCTCGGCACGCGGTTCGTTTGCGCCACCGAATCGATCGCCCATCCGCGCTTGAAGCAGGCCTACATCCGCGCGAGCGCGCGCGACGCCCTGCCCACGGTGCAGCTCGATCCGCGCTTTCCGGTGATCCCGGTGCGCGCCCTCGTCAACCAGGGAACCGAGCGCTTCATGGCGCATCAGGCCGAGGTGGTGCGGCGCTACAATGCCGGCGAGCTGACCCGCGAGGAGGCGCAGCTCGCCATCGAGCATTTCTGGGCGGGCGCGCTGCGCCGCGCGGTGATCGAGGGCGATGTCGAGAACGGCTCGCTGATGGCCGGGCAGAGTGTCGGCCTCGTCACCCGCGAGCAGCCAACCGCAGAGATCATCGCCGAGCTCGTCGACCAGGCGCTCGCCGCCCTGATGGCGCGGAGCTCGGCCGCCGCGACGGCGGCCGCGGACTGAACGACCTCCGTGGCCGCCGCGCCGAGGGACGAGGCAGCGCCGCGACGACTGCTCAGCCGATTGCGGGCGGTGATGGCCGAGGCCGAGGCGCCGGCGGCGCGGCTCGCCGCGCTCGTGCGCCTCGTCGCCGACGAGCTCGCTGCCGAGGTCTGCTCCATCTACGTGATGCGCCCGGGCGAGATCCTCGAGCTCGTCGCCACGGAGGGGCTGCGGCAGGACGCGGTCCACCGGACCCGGCTGAGGGTCGGGGAGGGGATCGTCGGCACGGTCGCGGCCGAGGCGCGCCCCCTCAACCTTCCCGACGCGCAGAACCATCCCGCCTTCGCCTATCGGCCCGAGACCGGCGAGGAGCCCTTCGCCTCGATGCTCGCCGTGCCCTTGCTCCGCGCCGGCAGGGTGCTCGGCGTTCTTGCGGTGCAGACACGCGAGGCAAGGCTCTACACGGAGCCTGAGGTCGAGGCGCTCGAGACGGTCGCGATGCTTCTCGCCGAGCTCGTGCTCGGCCTCCGTCCCCCGCCGCGGGACCGAGACGAGGTGCCGCGCGCTCTGGCCGGCACCCTGCCGCGCGTGTTCGAAGGGGTCGGTCTCACCCCCGGAATCGCCCTCGGCCCCGCCGTGCGGCACGGCGCCCGCCCGCCGCTCGCCGCCGTGCTCGCGACCGACCCGGCGGCCGAGCGCGAGCGGCTCGAGGCGGCCGTCGCCGCCATGCATGCGGGGCTCGACACCCTGCTCGCCGGCAGCGCCGGGCTCGTCTCGGGCTCGGCCGAGACGCGCGAGGTGTTCGAGGCCTATCGCCTGATCGCCGCCGACGCCGGGTGGCTCGCGCGGATCCGCGACGCGGTCGCGGCCGGGCTGACGGCCGAGGCGGCGGTCGAGCGCGAGCTTGCGGAGCTGCGCGCGCGGATGCGCCGCGTGCGCGATGCCTATCTGCGCGAGCGGCTCGCCGACCTCGAGGACGCCGCCGGGAGGCTCATCGACCATCTCGCCGGCGGCTCGCGCGCCGAGGGCCTGCCTCAGGGCTTCATCCTGCTCGCGCGACGTCTCGGCCCAGCGGAGTTGCTCGACTATCACGGCCGCGGGCTTGCGGGCCTGCTGCTCGAGGAGGGAAGCCCCACCGCGCACGCGACCATCATCGCCCGCGCGCTCGAGGTGCCGCTGCTTGCGGGCTGCCGCGGCGCGGTCGACAGCGCCGAGGAGGGCGAGACGGTGCTGCTCGACGCCGAGGAGGGGCGGCTGATCCTGCGCCCCGAGAGCGAGATCGTCTCGGGCTATGAGGCCGCGCTCGCCGCCCGCTCGGCCCGGCGCGCCGCTCTTGCGGAGACCGCGACGCTGCCGCCGATGACCGCAGACGGCGTGCGCGTGAGCGTCCTGATGAACGCCGGGCTCGCCGCCGACCTCGCCCAGCTCGACTCCTGCGGCGCCGAGGGGATCGGCCTGTTCCGGACCGAGATCGCCTGGCTTGCCCGGGGCGGCCTGCCCGATCCGGACGCCGAGGAGGCGTTCTACGCCCGCGTGGTCGAGGCCGCCGGTGCGCGGCCGGTGTTGTTCCGCACCATCGACCTCGGCGGCGACAAGCTTCTGCCGGGCTTCCCGCACGGCGAGGAGGAGAACCCCGCGCTCGGCTGGCGGTCGCTGCGGATCGGGCTCGACCGCCCGGCGATGCTGAGGCGCCAGCTTCGGGCGCTGCTCCGCGCCACGGCCGGGCGGACGCTGCGCGTGATGTTCCCGATGGTCACGACGGTGGAGGAGTTCCGTGCCGCCAAGGCGATCCTGCGCGCCGAGACCGCCCAGCTCCGCCGCGCCGGGCGCGCGCCCGAACAGGTGCTTGTTGGGGCGATGCTCGAGGTGCCGGCGCTCGTGTGGCAGCTTCCCGCCTTGCTCGATGAGGCGGATTTCCTCTCGATCGGCTCGAACGACCTCACCCAGTTCCTGTTCGCGGCCGATCGCGGCAACCCGAGGCTCGCCGGACGCTACGACTTCCTCTCCGCCCCTGTGCTTGACCTGCTCGCCGAGGTCGCCGCCGCGGCCGCGGCGGCGAGCGTTCCCTTAAGCCTCTGCGGCGAGGCGGCGTCTCGGCCGCTCGAGGCGCTCGCCGTGCTCGGCGTCGGCATCCGGGCTGTCTCGATGCCGGCGAGTGCGGTTCCCGCCGTGAAGGCGATGGTGCGCGGGCTTGATCTCGGGGCCTTCACGCGCTTCCTCGCCGGGCTTCGCCGGTCCGCCCACGGAGGGCGGTCGCTCAGGGCGGAGATCGCAGCGTGGGCGCGTGACCACGGCCTCTCGTTCTAGCGCCACGGGCGGGCGTGCCACGGTCCTTAATCGAATTTCGTAACGTGTTCACGTTAGGACTGGCAGGAGAGGGGGGTCCCGCGCTAGACGATGGGGCGCTGGGCACCAGGGCGGGGGGCGGCATGGTCCCGGAAGGCTGCCGTGGTGCGAGGAAGGTCTGCGGTGCTGCAAGACGGAAAGACGATGGCGACCGAGGACATGGTGTCCGTCCCGGCAGCTGGTCAGTCGGCGGTCGGCGGCCTGTTGCGGGCCGCGCGGCAGCGGCATGGGCTCGCGGTCGAGGACGTCGCGCTCGCACTCAAGATCCGCCGGCCCTACATCGAGGCGATCGAGGAAGGGCGGCTGTCCGCCCTGCCCGCGCAGGCCTACGCGATCGGCTTCGTCAAGACCTACGCCGCCGCGCTCGGGCTCGACGCCGAGGAGGTCGCCCGGCGCTGGCGCCTCGAGACGGGGGCGGCGCATGCGCGCAAGCCCGAGCTCTCCTTCCCCGCCCCCGTTCCCGAGCGGGGAATCCCAGCGGGCGCTCTGATCGTCGTCGGCCTTGTGCTGGCGGCCGGGCTCTACGGGGGCTGGTACTACCTCTCGGGCACCGGGCAGAGGGTGGCCGACCTTGTGCCTGCTCTGCCCGAACGTTACGCTCGTATCGAGGTGACACCACAGTCCCCGCCGGCCGCCGCGACGGCCTCCCTTGCGCCGTCCGCGACGCCCAACCAGCCTCCCGTCTCCGCCGCGCCTCTGGCTTCGGCCCTGCCCCCGCCAGCCACACAGCCGCAGCAGTCTCCGCCTCCAGTCTTGCCTCAGCCGTCGCCGGGCGGTGGAGGCGCGCCCGCTCTCACCGGTCCCGTCCCCCCCGCACCCGAGCCGCGCGTCGCCCTGCCGGCCACCGGGCCGTGGCCCACCGGCCCTGCCGTCACGCCTGAGAGCCTGGCCGCGCCGCGCCCGGCCGCGAGCCCGACCAGCGCCAGCGCCTCGACCCTCACCCCTCCGCCTCCACCGCCGCAGGCGGAGGCGCCAGCGCAGAGCTTCGGCACGGCTGACGAAAGCCGGGTGCTTTTGCGCGCCCGCGCCGACAGTTGGATCCAGGTGCGCGAGCGGAACGGCGGCACTGTTCTCTTCAACCGCGTGCTCCGGCCGGGCGAGACCTACCGCGTCCCGCTCCGTCCCGGCCTGCTGCTCACCACAGGCAATGCCGGCGGGCTCGAGATTGTGCTCGACGGCGATGCCCTGCCAACCCTCGGGCAGCACGGTGTAGTGCGGCGCGACCTGCCACTCGAGCCCGAGCTCCTGAAACAGGCGGTCGCGAGCCTGCAGCGGTAGCGGAACGCCGCGCGGCACGCCATTCTCCCGCCCGAGCGGGAGAGCATCCGACCATGTCCTATCGTCCCTACCAGAGGATCACCCGGCGCAAGAGCCGCAAAATCCATGTCGGGCGCGTCGCCGTCGGCGGCGATGCGCCGATCTCGGTCCAGACCATGACCAACACGCCGACGACCGACGTCGCGGCGACGATCGCCCAGATACGCCGCGCCGAGATTGCCGGCGCCGACATCGTGCGTGTCTCGGTGCCGGACGAGGAGAGCACCGCCGCTCTGGCCAAGATCGTGCCCGAGGTGGGCGTGCCGATCGTCGCCGACATCCACTTCCACTACCGCCGCGCGATCGAGGCGGCCAAGGCCGGCGCCGCCTGCCTGCGCATCAACCCAGGCAACATCGGCTCGCCCGATCGAGTGAAGGAGGTGATCCGGGCCGCGCGCGACCATGGCTGCTCGATCCGGATCGGCGTGAACGCGGGCTCGCTCGAGAAGCACCTGCTCGAGAAATACGGGGAGCCGAACCCGGAGGCGATGGTCGAGAGCGCTCTGTGGCACGCGGCCCTGTTGCAGGAGCACGACTTCCACGAGTTCAAGATCAGCGTGAAGGCCTCGGACGTGTTCCTTGCCGTCGCCGCCTATCAGCTCCTCGCCGAAGCCTGCGACCACCCCCTCCATCTCGGCATCACCGAGGCCGGCGCGCGCCGCACCGGCACGGTGAAGTCCGCCCTCGGCATCGGCTCGCTTCTGTGGGCCGGGATCGGCGACACGATCCGCGTCTCGCTCGCCGACGAGCCGGAGGAGGAGGTGCGCGTGGGGTGGGAGATCCTCAAGGCGCTGCACCTGCGCCACCGCGGCGTGAAGATCATCGCCTGCCCCTCCTGCGCCCGCCAGGGCTTCGATGTGATCCGCACCGTCGAGACGCTCGAGCGTCGGCTCGAGCACATAGAGGTGCCGATCACCCTCTCGATCATCGGCTGCGTGGTGAACGGGCCGGGCGAGGCGCTGATGACCGATCTCGGGCTCACCGGCGGCGGCGCGGGGCGGCACATGGTCTACGCCGCCGGCAGGGCCGACCATACGATCAGCACCGAGGAGATGATCGACCATATCGTCGCGCTGGTGGAGGCGAAGGCGGAGGCGATGCGGGACAAAACCGCCCTGCCAGAGGCGGCAGCCTGAGCCGGGGCGAAGCGAGGCCCGCGGCCGCGCCCGGGCTTGACAGGCGGGCGCGCAGGCGGCGTTTGAGCCGTCGACCGTGACACCTCCCCGGCCGGAGACACCGTGACCCCGCTCAAGCCCGTGCGCGGCATGCGCGACCTCATCGGCGAGGACGCCCGACGCCACCGCCACGTCATCGACACCGCCCGCCGTATCGCCCTCCTCTGGGGCTTCGAGGAGTGGGAAACGCCCGTGCTCGAGGACACGCGCGTCTTCACCCGAAGCCTCGGTGACACCTCCGACGTGGTGATGAAGGAGATGTACAGTTTCGAGGACCGCGGCGGCGAGCAAGTGACGCTCCGCCCCGAGAACACCGCAGGTGTGTGCCGCGCGCTCGTCTCGAACGGGCTGACGCAGGACCTGCCGCAGAAGGTGTTCTACGCCGGGCCGATGTTCCGCTACGAGCGGCCGCAGAAGGGGCGCTACCGGCAGTTCCACCAGATCGGCATCGAGACCCTCGGCGCGGCGGAGCCGCTCGCTGATGCTGAGGCCATCGCCTGCGGGTGGGAGATCCTCAACGCTCTCGGCGTCGCCGACGGCACGGTGCTTGAGATCAACACGCTCGGCGATTCGGAGAGCCGGCATGCCTGGCGTGCCGCTCTCGTGTCGTTCCTCAAGCGCCATCAGCAGGCGCTGTCTGAGGACAGCCGGATCCGGCTCGAGCGCAACCCCTTGCGCGTTCTCGACAGCAAGGACGAGCGCGACCGCGCCATCCTCGCCGACGCGCCCGACATCTTCGACCACCTGACCGAGGCCGCACGCGCCCGCTGGGAGGCGGTGCTCGCGGCGCTCGACGCCTTCGGCGTGCCCTATCGGGTCAATCCGCGCATCGTGCGCGGCCTCGACTATTATTCCCACACCGCTTTCGAGTTTGTCACCGATCGTCTCGGCGCCCAAGGAACGGTGATGGCGGGTGGCCGCTATGACGGCCTTGTCGAGGAGATGGGCGGGCCGCCGACGCCGTCTGTCGGCTGGGCGGCTGGGGTCGAGCGTCTTGCCATGCTTCTGCCCGCGCCGCCTGCGCCCATCGCTCCAGTGGCGGTGATCCCGATCGGCGAGGAGTCGGAGCGGGCGGCGGTTGCGGCGCTCACTGCGCTGCGACGCGCCGGGATCCGCGCCGAGATGGCGTTCCGCGGCACGCTGAAGCGGCGCCTGGAGCGGGCGAACAAGGCGGGTGCGCGCGCGGCCGTGATCCTCGGCGAGGCCGAGATCGCCTCCGGCGTCGCCCAGGTGAAGGACCTTCGCTCGGGCGCGCAGGAGGCGGTGCCGCTCGATCAGTTGCCGCAATGGCTTGCCGGATGAGCCGTCGCCTCTCCCCCGCCTTCGCCGCACGGCTCGATCGCGTGCTTGCGCGCGCGCGCGAGCTCGAGGCGATGCTCGCGCAAGGCCTCGAAGGCCCCGCTTACGTCGCGGCGACGCGCGAGCAGGCGCAGCTCGCTCCCCTCGCTGAGGGGATCGCGTCGCTCAGGCGCGCCGAGCGCGAGCTCGCCGAGGCCGAGGCCCTGCGGGACGACGCGGCGGCCGATCCGGAGATGCGCGCGCTCGCGGAGGAGGAGGCCCGCGCGCTCGCTGCGCGGATCGACGAGCTCGAGCACGGCATCCGGCTCGCGCTCCTGCCGAAGGACGAGGCGGACGAGCGGAACGTCATCCTCGAGGTGCGCGCCGGTGCGGGCGGCGACGAGGCGGCGCTCTTCGCCGCCGACCTGTTCGAGATGTATCGCCGCTACGCCGAGGCGCGCGGCTGGCGCTTCGAGGTGCTCGAGCTCTCCGAGAACGACCTCGGCGGCTTTCGCGAGGCGGTCGCCTCCATCACCGGCAAGGACGTGTATGCGAGGCTGAAGTTCGAGAGCGGCGTGCACCGGATCCAACGCGTGCCGGCGACCGAGGCGCAGGGGCGGATCCACACCTCGACCGCGACCGTCGCGGTGCTGCCCGAGGCCGAGGAGGTCGATGTCGCCATCAACGAGCAGGACCTCCGGATCGACGTGTTCCGCGCCTCCGGCGCCGGCGGCCAGCACGTCAACAAGACCGAGAGCGCGGTGCGGATCACCCATCTGCCCTCCGGGATCGTCGTCGTCTGCCAGGACGAGAAGAGCCAGCACAAGAACCGGGCGCGGGCGATGAAGATCCTCCGTGCCAGGCTTTACGAGCGCGAGCGCGCGGCGAGAGCCTCGGCGCGCTCCGACCTGCGCCGGTCGCAGGTCGGCACGGGCGACCGTTCGGAACGGATCCGAACCTACAACGTGCCGCAGGGGAGGGTGACCGACCATCGCATCGGCCTCACCCTGCACAAGATCGACCGCGTGCTCGCAGGCGAGCTTGACGAGATCATTGACGCTCTGACAGCGGAGGCGCAGGCAGAGCTGCTTGCGCAGGAGGCGTGACCGGCGCCCGAGCGGGCGGCGCGACGGTCGGCGCGCTTCTGTGCGAGGCCGGGGATCGGCTTCGCGCGGCAGGTGTGGAGGAGGCGCGCATCGAGGCGCGGCTCCTGCTCGGCCATGTGCTCGGGCGCAAGCCGCTCGCCCTGCCGCTCGAGGCGCATCGTCCGGTGACGGAGGCCGACGCCGAGCGGTTCCGCGCGCTGGTCCGCCGACGCGCCGCACGCGAGCCGACGGCCTACCTCATCGGCAGGCAGGGCTTCTGGACGCTCGATCTCGCCGTGACTCCCGACGTGCTGATCCCCCGGCCCGATACAGAGACGGTGGTCGCCGCGGCGGTCGACCACGCCGGCTGCCGCGACGCCGTCCGTCGCGTGCTCGACCTCGGAACCGGTTCGGGCGCGATCCTGCTTGCGCTGCTCTCCGAGTGCCCGAACGCCTGGGGGGTTGGGCTCGACCGGAGCGAGGCAGCGCTCGCGGTCGCCCGCGGCAATGCCGTTGCCTCCGGGCTCGCCCACCGCTGCGCCTTCGTCTGCGGCGACTGGGCCGCGGCGTTGGCCGGGCGATTCGACATCGTCGCCGCCAATCCGCCCTATATCGCCACCGGCACGATCGCGACCCTCGCCCCGGAGGTGGCGCGTGCCGAGCCGCGCGTCGCGCTGGACGGCGGCGCCGACGGGCTTGCCTGCTACCGGGCGATCATCCCTGACCTGCCGCGCCTGCTTGCTCCGTCGGGTGTGGCGGTGCTCGAACTCGGCGCAGGCCAAGCGCGAGAGGTCGGGGCGCTGGCCGAGTCGGCGGGGCTGCGATGCGTGGAAATACGGCAGGACCTTGGCGGCGTTCCGCGTGCGTTCGCGGTCGTGCAGGGCTGATCGAAGTCCCTGGGAAAAAAACCGGTTGGCGTGGCCTTGCCGCCGCACTAGGGTGCCTCAGGGGCCGACCGACTCCGCCTCGATCTCGCCCTGCGCGGCGCTGGCGCCGCTTGCGGCGCGGGGTGGTGCGGGCCCCGGGGCGCCGGCGAGACACGCCGCCGCCCGGGCGTCGGCTCCGGCCGGCAAGCGACGCTGCGACAACGATGGCAGATACGGGAAGATGAACCTCAAGCGTATGCGTGGCCGCGGCCATCACCAGGCCTCCCGGCACCAGCACCGCGGCATGCCGCTCAACCGCAACCATGTGTTCGACAGCAACGGGCCGGACGTCCGGCTTCGCGGCACCTCGCAGCAGCTGTTCGAGAAGTATCTCCAGCTCGGGCGCGACGCGACCTCGGCCGGCGACCGGGTGATGGCCGAGAGCTACTTCCAGCACGCCGAACACTATTTCCGCATCCTCAACGCCATGCAGCAGGCCCAGGGACACGCCCACGGGCAGGGCCAGAACGGGCACCAGCAGCGCCGCGGCTACGAGGGCGAGGCGGTCGACCCGCTCGAGGCTGCCGTCGAGCAGGCGATGAACGGCCACGCCGCCGATCAGCCGCTCGCCCCCGGCGAGGGCGAGCAGCCGAAGCTCCAGCCGCCCGGGCTCGACTGAGCCGGCTACTCCCGGGCTCCGCCCCAAGCGGAGCGTTCGACGACGCTCCGAGGCGGAGATCGGGGAGCCCTCGCGGCACTGCGCCCGACCCGGCGCCGGCCGGGAGCGGCCCCTGTCGGCGCCGCCCGCCTCTCTCTTTTTCGACATGTCCGCCGTCAGCGGGCGTCCGTGCCCAGGCGTCAGGGAGTGCAACGCCGTGCGCGAGCGACGCCACGGTAACGCTCGCGGCCTCGAGCGGAGCCGAAGCCCCCGCTGAGGCCTCCAACGTCGGCTCACGGCGTGGCGTCGTGCACCACGATCGCGTCGCCGACTGCCACCCGCCCGCCTGCCTCGACCCTGCCGTAGACGCCGAGATCGGGGTGGCCGAACCCGTCCCACAGGCCCTGCACCGGGTCGCAATCCCGCCGCGCGGTGAGCGGGTTCACCTCGGTCGCGGCGCAGCGGGGGATCCGCTTCGTGATCCGCAGCGTCGCGCCGCCGAGCTCGATCGTCCGGCCCACCCAGTCGAACTCCGCCCACGCGGGCAGGCCGCTGAAATACACGTTCGCGCGGAAGCGCAGCGGGTCGAGGCTTCGCCCCATTGCCCGCTCGAGCGCGGCGAGCGAGGCGAGATTGATCAGCGACACCACCTTGTTGCGATGGTCGGAGAAACTGTGGCCGGGGGAGGTGACGAAGCGCGGGCGCCCGCGCACCTCGTGACCGAGGAGGTCGGCGAGGAAGGCAGCGATCGCCGCGCGTCCCTCTGCGGTGGCGGTCGAGGCGGTCAGCGCCTTGCCGTCGGGCGGGCGCAGCACCAGCACCTCGCGCCGGTCGTCCCAGGCCGCGTGCAGCGCAGCAAGCCGCTCGTTCTCCATCAGCGTCGCGAAATGCTGCTTCTGCAGCCAGGCGGGCGACGCCTCGTCGAACGGCGCATCCCCGTGCGCGAGCGCGAATTTCCTGTCGCCCGGCAGGGTCTCGCCCGGGTCGAGATGAACCTCGGCGAGCGCCTCGGCGGACAGCCCCTTCACGGGGTAGCGGTAGATGTGTTCGACGCGCACGCTGCGAGCCCTCTCTTGCACTTGAGCGCCATCAAAGCGGTTCCCATCTCCCTTCAGCAACGCTCGGAGCACCGGGCGCTGCCGCCGGGTGCAGCCTTCGGGGGCACACGGTGCCCGTCGCCTCGAAGAGGGACAGAGACATGGACATCGAGAAGTTCACCGAACGCTCCCGCGGCTTCCTGCAGGCCGCATCCACCATCGCCATCCGCGAATACCATCAGCGGATCCTGCCCGAGCACTTGCTCAAGGCCCTGCTCGACGACCCGGACGGTGCCGCCGCCGGGCTGATCCGCGCCGCCGGGGGCGACCCGGCCAAGGCGCGTGCCGCGGTCGACAGTGCGTTGGCGCGGCTGCCGAAGGTGTCGGGCCCGGGCGCCGGCCAGCCGATGCTCTCGCCTGAGCTCGTGCGGGTGCTCGACGCCGCGCAGCAGGCGGCGCAGAAGGCAGGCGACGAGTTCGTGGCGCAGGACCGGCTTCTGGTCGCGCTTGCCAACGCGGACGGGGCGGCGGGGGCGGCGCTGCGCGGGGCCGGCGCCACGCCGCAAGCGCTCGAACGCGCGGTCGCCGACATCCGCAAGGGACGCAAGGTGACAAGCCAGGGCGCGGAGGAGACGTTCGACGCGCTCTCCAAATATGCCCGCGACATCACCGCTGCTGCCCGCGAGGGCAAGCTCGACCCGGTGATCGGGCGCGACGAGGAGATCCGGCGCGTCGTCCAGGTGCTCGCGCGGCGGACCAAGAACAACCCGGTGCTGATCGGCGAACCGGGGGTGGGCAAGACGGCGATCGTCGAGGGGCTCGCGCTCCGGATCGTCAACGGCGACGTTCCGGAGGCGCTGAAGGGCAAGCGGGTGCTCGCTCTCGACCTCGGCGCCCTCGTGGCTGGCGCGAAATTCCGCGGCGAGTTCGAGGAGCGCCTGAAGGCCGTTCTCGCCGAGATCGAGAACGCCGCCGGCGAGGTGATCCTGTTCATCGACGAGATGCACACCCTCGTCGGCGCGGGCAAGTCGGAAGGCGCGATGGACGCCTCGAACCTGCTCAAGCCGGCGCTCGCCCGCGGCGAGCTCCACTGCATCGGCGCCACCACCCTCGACGAATACCGCAAGCACGTCGAGAAGGACGCCGCCCTTGCCCGGCGCTTCCAGCCTGTGTTCGTGTCCGAGCCCTCGGTCGAGGACACGATCTCGATCCTGCGCGGCATCAAGGACAAGTACGAGACGCACCACGGCGTGCGGATCTCCGACTCGGCCCTCGTCGCTGCCGCGACGCTCTCGAACCGCTACATCACCGACCGGTTCCTGCCCGACAAGGCGATCGACCTCGTCGACGAGGCCGCCTCGCGCCTGCGCATGCAGGTGGACAGCAAGCCCGAGGAGCTCGACGAGCTCGACCGGAGGCTGATCCAGCTCAAGATCGAGCGCGAGGCGCTGCGGAAGGAGGAGGACGCCGCCTCGAAGGAGCGGCTTCAGCGACTCGAGCGCGAGATCGCCGAGCTCGAGGAGAAATCGAACGCAATGACGGCCGAGTGGCAGGCCGAGAAGGCGCGCGTCGCCGAGACCCAGGCGCTCAAGGAGCGGCTTGACCGCGCCCGGGCCGAAGCCGAGATGGCGCAGCGGCAGGGCGATCTCGCCCGCGCTTCGGAGCTCCGCTACGGCGTGATCCCCGAGCTCGAGAAGCGGATCGCCGCCGCCGGCTCGGAGGGCCGCCTCGTCAACGAGGCGGTGACGGAGGCCGAGATCGCCCAGGTCGTGAGCCGCTGGACCGGCATTCCCGTCGACAAGATGCTCGAGGGCGAGCGGGCGAAGCTGCTCGCGATGGAGGACAATCTCCGCCGCCGCGTGGTCGGGCAGGAGGATGCGCTCAGGGCGGTGGCGAACGCCGTCCGCCGCGCGCGCGCAGGCCTTCAGGACCCGAACCGGCCGATCGGCTCGTTCCTGTTCCTCGGCCCCACGGGCGTGGGCAAGACCGAGCTCTGCAAGGCGCTCGCCGCGTTCCTGTTCGACGACGAGCGGGCGATGGTGCGCATCGACATGTCCGAGTACATGGAGAAGCACGCCGTCGCCCGGCTGATCGGCGCACCACCCGGCTATGTCGGCTACGAGGAGGGCGGGGCTCTGACCGAGGCGGTGCGGCGCCGGCCCTACCAGGTGATCCTGTTCGACGAGGTCGAGAAGGCGCACGAGGACGTGTTCAACGTGCTCCTGCAGGTGCTCGACGACGGGCGGCTGACCGACGGCCAGGGCCGGACGGTGGATTTCCGCAACACCATCATCGTGCTGACCTCGAACCTCGGCTCCGAGATCCTCGCCGCGCAGCGTGAGGACGAGGATGTCGATCTCGTGCGCGGCCAGGTGATGGCGGTGGTGCGCAGCCGGTTCCGCCCGGAGTTCCTGAACCGGCTCGACGAGATCATCCTGTTCCGCCGCCTCGGCCGGAGCGAGATGGCGGCGATCGTCGAGATCCAGCTCGAGCGCCTGAAGGCCCTGCTCGCGGAGCGGAAGGTGAAGCTCGAGGTGGGCGAGGATGCGAAGGCCTGGCTCGCCGAGGCCGGCTACGACCCGGTCTACGGGGCAAGGCCGCTGAAGCGGGTGATCCAGCGGTCGCTGCAGAACCCGCTTGCCATGATGCTGCTCGAGGGCGCGATCGCCGAGGGCGAGACCGTGCATGTCTCGGCAGCCGGCGACGGGCTTGTGATCAACGGCAGGCTCGCCGAGGCGGCCTGAGACTCGACCACGGGCGAGCGCGGCGGGGGCCGGTGCGAGAGCCTCCGGCCCAGGACGGCGGGGCGGGGGATGGCACCTCGACCCGCCTCCAGGCCGCCGATCGCCTTGGGCGCACCTCTTGGCCGATCAGCCGGGGTAAGCTGACCGCTTGAGCGGAGGCAAACCGCCCGCGACCAGGCCACGGGCGGACGTGCCGGGCGTTCGGGTCCGGGGCGATACCCGTCGTTCGGCGGCGGGCCGCTCAGTCGGCGGCGGCAAGCTCCCGGCCCGGCGCGAGCAGGGCGAACTGACGCTCGGCCCGGGCGCGCGCGCGCTGGAAGGCCGCAAGCGCGAGGCCGGTGAGGCGCTTGGGCGGCATGACCTGCGCGACCGCCGGGTTGACCGGCTGGTGGTTGCGGTGCACCTCGAAATGGAGATGCGGCCCGGTCGAGAGACCCGTCGAGCCGACGCGGCCGATCACCTGCCCCTGCCGCACCAGCGACCCGGGCCGCAAGCCCTGCTGGATCGAGGAGAGGTGGGCGTAGAGCGTCGAGACCCCACCCGCATGGTTGATCACGACCGTGGTGCCATAGCCGCCGCGCGTGCCGGCGAAGGCGACTCGCCCGTCGCCCGCGGCATAGACGGGCGTTCCCGTGGGCGCGGCGAAATCCACCCCCTGGTGCATTCGGCTGTAGCCGAGGATCGGGTGGCGGCGCATGCCGAAGCCTGAGGAGATCCGCGCCGCATCGAGCGGCGTGCGCAACAGCGACCGCCGCACCGAGACGCCGTTCTCGTCGAACCAGTCGACGCTGCCGTCAGGCGCCACGAAGCGCCAGATCCGGTGCACCCTGCCGCCCGCCTCGAGCTCGGCGAACAAGGCATCGCCGTGGTCCATCAGCGCGCCGTCCGGGTCGCGCCAGCGTTCGAACATCACCGCGAAACGCTCTCCGCCCTGAAGGTCGCGCTGGAAGTCGATGCTGTTGGAGAAGGCGCGAATGAGCCCCATCACGAGGGCGGGCGGCACCGAGGCGCGGGTGAGATCCTCGTAGAAGCTCGCGGTGATCGCGCCCTCGGCGCGCACGAGATGGCGCACCCGCTCGACCTCCTCGAGCGTGGCCGTGAAGCCGCCATCCTCGCGGGCGAAGAGGGTGACGCGCCGGTCGGGGGAGGGCTCGATCGCGAGCGCGGCGAGCGGGCGCGAGGGATCGAGGCTACGGAACAGATAGAGCTCTTGCCCCGGCCGCAGATCGCGTGGCCGCAGATGCGGCCTGATCGCCGCGACGGCGGCATGCGCCTTGGCAGGGGCGAGCCCGGCCCTGCCGAGCAGGGCAAGCAGCGTGTCGCCCCGCCTGACCTCGAGGAGCACGGGCTCGAGCGCCTCACCGGGCAGGAGGGCGGCCTGGTCGCTCGGCTCGGCGCTCGTCGCCTCGCTGGCGACGAACGGGCCTTCAAGCTCGAGCGCTGCCGCAAGCTGCGGCGCGGTGAGGAGCAGAGCGGCGACAAGTCTGGCCAATACGGCCCGGAGACGAGGCATCACGCTGCGAATCCATGGGGTTGGTCGCGGACGCTCGCACACTCGGCCGCCCGCGCAGGGTGTGTCAACCGCTCGGCGCATGGCGGGCATGCGACCGCGCGCGGGCGCCGAGGGCCTCCTGGCGGCGTGGATCGTTCCGGGGCCACCCCACCGCTAGGGGGAAAAAGCCGAATGGCGTCAATCGGTTGAGGCCTGCCGGGGCGGGTGCGGAGAAGGCTTGCGGCGGGGCCTGAAACCTGTTTGACATTGCGCATCGCCGTGCGTATAAGCCGCGCCTCGCCGATGGGAACACCTGATGGCGGGCCGCGGCGGAGAGGCCGTGGTGCGAGGGGATGAGGTCCCCCGCAGCGCTCTTTGATAGGTTGAGATCGGAGAGGAAGGGATGCGTTGGGGGCGTCTGGCTGCTCCGGCGCGGGCCCACGGGACTTGGTCCCGTGTGTCGGCGCTCCGGGGGTTCGGCTGGATCGCCTGTCGAACGCATCGCCACGATGCCAAGACGCCAAAGTGCGAGACAGTTCGGACCCCGTTCATCGTGCGCCCCCTCGGGGGTGTTCGGATGAACCTGAGAGTTTGATCCTGGCTCAGAGCGAACGCTGGCGGCAGGCCTAACACATGCAAGTCGTGCGCCCCGCAAGG